>NZ_BONX01000047.1 GCF_016862935.1 Plantactinospora mayteni | reverse complement strand
GCGCCTTCACTCCACCCGGCTGAGGCAACTTCCCCCGTACCACGTCATCCATCAGCTTGGACCCGCCGCCGGACCGCCGTAGATGATCATGCGCTCCCAATTTGCTCCCACCGTAAGGAGCAACAACAAAACGGCTCATTACCGATGATCTGGTAACGAGCCGTTTGACCTGCATATACAGCTGGTGGGCGATACTGGGTTTGAACCAGTGACCTCTTCCGTGTCAAGGAAGCGCGCTCCCACTGCGCCAATCGCCCTCGCTTGTAGCCGAGGTGGAGACGGGATTTGAACCCGTGTACACGGCTTTGCAGGCCGTTGCCTCGCCTCTCGGCCACTCCACCGAGGTAGCCCCCGACATGTGGCGGCATCTCCGAGCGGACGACGGGACTCGAACCCGCGACCCTCACCTTGGCAAGGTGATGCGCTACCAACTGCGCTACGTCCGCTTGTCATCCGGTGTTTCCTGGTGACGGATGAGAACTTTAGCCGAGGCCGCGAACAGATGCCAACTCGGGGGGCCGGTCGGCGGGTCAGCAGTTCCCGGGTTTCCCGGGCTGCCCACGATCTCGAACTACCACCCTGGTCGGAGCCTTGATCACCCCGTACCGCCCTCGCCACCACCCCTAATCATCCTAGGAACCTGGGAGTGTAGGGATGGTGGCGGGGGACGGATCGGACGACGATGAAGAGCCGGGTTACTTCGCGGCGTTGAGGTTGTCGAGGGCCTGGGTGGCGCCGCGGTGCAGGGGTACCGGCTCGGTCCTGCGGGCGGTGTCCAGGCTGATCTCCTTGGCCGCCGCGTTGGCCTGTTCGAGCTGCGGTTTCCGCTCGAAGAGCGCCTTGGTCAGTACGCAGACCAGGTTCGCGTCGAGGTCGTCCTTCACCAGCAGGAGGTTCGGTACCACGATGGTCTTGACGTCGGCCGGAGTGCCGTAGGTGGCGGCCGGGATCGTGCTCTCCTCGTACACCGGGTTGATTTTCTTCATTTCGGCCAGCAGCGGGGTGATGTCCAGGAAGCCGACCTGGCCCCTGGCCGTGGTGAGCAGGTCGGTGATGCCCGGCGTGGGCAGGCCGCCCGACCAGAACAGCGCGTCGATCGAGCCGTCCTTCATCCCGTCGACGGTCTTGGCCAGGTCCAGCCGCTGCGCCTGGATGTCCTTGGCCGGGTCGAGTCCGGCCGCCTGGAGCAGCCGATTCGCGATGACCTCGGTACCCGACTTCGGCGACCCGGTGGAGACCCGCTTGCCCCGCATGTCGGCAACCGAGTTGATCCCGGCACCGTTGCGCACGATCACCTGGGTGAAGTTCGTGTGGATCCGGGCCAGCGCCTGCACCGGCTGCCGCTGCCCCTCGAAGCTGCCGGTGCCCTGCACCGCGTCTGCGGCGGTGTCGGCCAGCGAGAACGCCACCGCGTACGTGCCGGCGACGAGTTGCTGGATGTTCTGCACCGAGGCTCCGGTCTCGGCCGCGGTGGCCTTGACCTTGCTGCCCGGCGCGTTGGAGACCTGCTCGGCGTACGCGTTGCCGAGCGCGAAGTAGACCCCGGTCGCGTTGCCGGTGGCGATCCCGATCCGGGTCTCCGTACCCACCTCGCAGGTGACCTCGCCACCCGCGTCGGTGCTGGCGGTGTCCTGCCGGCCACCACAGCCGGCCACCCCGGTCAGGCCCAGACCAGCAGCGGCGACCGCCGCCAGGATCCTCGTCGTGATCCTCGTCGTACGCCTCATTTCGCATCCTCTCCCACGCTCGAACCGATTCCCTGGCCCCTCGGGCCGGTGTCGTCGTCCGCCCGGGAACCCAGGTCGGCAGCCGGGCCGGAAGCCGGGTCGGCTGCCGGCTCCGGCGCGCTCTCCGGCACCGGCACCGGGGCCGGGCCCGGGCCCGGCCCCGGCCGCTCCGCGTCCGCCTCGTCCGGCACGGCGTCGGCGGGCCGGTCGACGCCACTCCGGGCGCCCGGCACCGCCGGGCCGACGTCCTCGACCACCGGCCCGGCCACGGCGGTGCGGCGTCGGCGGGCCAGCGCCGCCAGTACGGCGACGACGACCAGCCCGCCGCCGAGCGCGATCGACACCGGGTGCAGGTAGAGCAGCAACAGGCCGGCGAGGGCGGTGAGGGTCCGTTCGACCGCGCCGGCCGGCCCGACGCCGAGCAGCCAGCCACCGGTGGCCACGGCGAGCGCTGCCACGCCGAGACAGCCGACCAGCCCCGCCCAGAGCACCTCGACCGGGGAGCCCCGACCGAGCAGGTACTCCCCCGGCCCGGTCAGCACGAAGGCGATCGGGGCGAGGAAGGCCGGCAGGGCGTACTTGAGGGCCTGCCACATGGTCGGCACGGTCCGGCCGCCGGTGATCGCCGCCGCGCCCACCGCCGCCAGTGCGGTCGGCGGGGTGACCTCGGAGAGTACCGAGTAGTAGAAGACGAACATCGCCGCCGCCGGGGCCGGTACGCCGAGCGCGAGCAGCGCCGGACCGATGATCACCCAGCCGATGATGAACGAGGCGGTGACCGGTACGGCCAGCCCGAGCAGCGAGAGCGCGACCGCGGCGAAGACCACGGTCAGCGCCAGTACCACGGTCGGGTTGTCGGCCAGCGCCTCGGCGCCCCGGACCAGCAGCGAGGCGAACTGCGCGCCGAGTCCGGTCTTGGTGGTGGTGGCGGTGATGATGCCGGCCGCGCCACAGACGGCGGCGACCGGGAGCACCCCGCGTACTCCGGCGGAGAGGGCGGCGAAGATCCGTCGTGGGGTCAGCCAGCTCCGCCGGTCGAGGAAGCTGAGCAGCACCGCCAGTCCGGTGGCGTAGACGACCGCCCGGATGGCGCTCACCCCGACCGCGAGCAGGACGACTATGACGACCAGCGAGGAGAAGTGGTAGCCGAACCGGCCCAGCAGCCGCCACGCCGAGCCGGCGGCCACCTCGACCGGGCGTACCTTGAACCGGCGGGCGTCGATCTCGACGGCGAGCAGGATGCCGAGGTAGTAGAGCAGGGTCGGGATCACCGCCCAGCCGAGCACGGTCAGGTAGGAGACTTCCAGGTATTCGGCGACGATGAAGGCCGCCGCGCCCAGGGTCGGGGGCGAGAGGATCGCGCCGACCCCGGCCGCCGCCAGCATCCCGCCGGCATGCTCGGCGGGATAGCCGGCGCGGCGCAGGATCGGCCAGGTGACCGCGCCGACGCTGACCGCGGTGGCGGTACCGGAGCCGGAGACGGTGCCGAGCAGGAACCCGGATGCGACGGCGGTGCGGCCGGCGGCGCTGCGGGACCGCCGGAACGCGGCCACCGAGAGGTCGACGAAGAACCGCCCGGCGCCGGAGAGGTCGAGTACCGCACCGTAGATCGTGAACAGCACGATGTAGGTGGCGGCGACGTCCAGCGGGGTGCCGTAGAAGCCGCTGCCGGAGTTGTAGAGCGCGTCGACGATCTGTCCGAAGTCGAGCCCGGCGTGCGCGATCGCCCAGCTCTGCGGCAGCAGCCCGCCGTAGTAGCCGTAGCCGAGGAAGAGCACGCAGACCAGCGGCAGGATCCAGCCGGTGGTCCGCCGGCAGGCTTCGATCAGGAGGATCAGCAGCAGCGCGCCCATCGCCACGTCGACCGGGGCGAGCAGCCCCTGCCGGTCGAGGAAGGCGTCGTAGCCGCCGCCGGCGTCGCCGATCGCGAGCGGCAGCACGGGATAGAGACAGACGATCAGGGCCAGCCCGGCCAGCAGCCAGTCCGGCACCGTCGGCAGGTCCCGGCGCGGCGCGGCCGGAGCATCCGGATCGGGTACCCGGCGCGGCCCGACCGCCGGCAGCCGGCTCGCCAGCCGCTCCGGCAACCGCAGCCCCGACCGGTACGCGAGGAAGACCAGTGGCAGTACGCCGGTCAGGAAGACGATCAGATAGAACTGGCTGCCCTGGGCCAGTGGCCGGAACACCTGCCAGAGCACCAGCAGCGCGACGGCGAAGGCGACCACCGCCACCCCGACCTCGACCGGGCCGGTGAGTTGCCGTGCCGGCCGCTCCTCGTCGTCATAGGTCACGGCGGCGGTGGCGACGTCCGGTGTGGCCAGGGCGGGGAGTTCGTCCCGCCCGATCCGGGCAGACCTCTCCGCCGGCCGCTCCGGATGGTGGGCAGACGGTTCCACCGGCCGGTCCGGGCCGGGGTCCGGGTCCGGGCCGAGGTCGGGCGGGTCCGTCGCGGCTCCGGGGGCGGGCCGTTCCAGGGTGGACCCGTCTGGTGCCGGCCCGGGTTCGGCGTCCGCCGCCGGAGGGATTTTGGCCACACCGTCTGGCATGTGCGGACCCTACTACGGGGTACCGATGGTTGCCGATCTTTCTCGGTCGGGTGGTCGGCTCGCCGGGCCGGGCGGTTGGCTGGCTGCGCCGGCCGGTGCACGCCCCGGCTGACGGTCGTTCCGTACCTGGTGGACGGGGTTCGCCGGGGCGGGGCGAGGGGCGCGCGGACGTGCGGCTTCTGATGTGCTAGTGGACAGTCTGACCCGCTAGTAACTTATCCGACGTGTTGATAGCTTATTGTGCTGGCCAGAATGGGCTAACGTAGCCGCGTGACGAGACGTGCGGCAGAGGTGCGGCTGGATGCGCTGCTACGCACCGCCTGCGACGTGATCGCGACGCGGGGGCTGGCCAACACGCGTACGGCCGACGTGGCCCAGGCCGCCGGGGTGAGCCAGGCACTGGTCTTCTACCACTTCGCCACCAAGGAGCGACTGGTCGCCCAGGCGTTCGCGTACGCCGCCGAACAGGATCTGGCCCGGCTCGAGGCGGTGCTCCGGTCCCCCGGCACCCCGCTGGTCAAGCTGAAGAAACTGCTCCGCCTCTACGCCCCGCCGGGCCGATCCCGGTCGTGGGCGATGTGGATCGACGGGTGGTCGGAGTCGCTGCGTACGCCGGAGTTGGAGAAGGTGTCCCGACGGTTGGACCTGCGCCGACGGGAGGGGCTCGGCGAGGTGATCACGGCCGGGGTCGCCGACGGGGTGTTCAGCTGCGACGATCCGGCCGGGGCCGCCTGGCGGATCAACGGGCTGATCGACGGGCTCGCCGTGCAGCTGGCGGTGCACGACCGGGTGATCCCGCGCCGCCAGCTCACCGAGTGGGTGCGGCTCTCGGTCGCCCGCGAACTCGGGCTGATCCCCGACCAACTGGACTGACCGGAGACCCGCCCCGACGGGACCGGCCGGCCGGCCCGGACCGCTCGGCTCGGGCCACTTCCCCGGCGGGCGGGGGTGCGGCCGGGCAGAATCGGGCCATGGACCTGCTGACGACGTACCGGCGTACGGTGGCCGGGTTCGCCGACCGGGTCGGCCAGGTCGGTGCCGACCAGTGGGCCGCGGCCACGCCCTGCGCCGACTGGGACGTCCGGACCCTGGTGAACCACGTGGTCGGGGAGGAGCGCTGGTCGGTGCCGCTCTTCGGCGGCGCCTCGCTGGCCGAGGTCGGCGACCGGTTCGCCGGTGACCTGTTGGGCGCCGATCCCGCCACCTCGGCCCGGGACGCGGCCGAGCGGGCCTGCCGGGCCGTCGCCGACCCCGACGTGCTGGACCGCACGGTGGAGTTGTCGGTCGGGCCGACGCCGGGTCGGGAGTACCTGCACCAGTTGCTGGCCGAGCATCTGGTGCACGGCTGGGATCTGGCGACGGCGATCGGCGTCGAGCCGCGGCTCGATCCGGCCGGCGTGCAGGAGTGTGCCCGGTGGTTCGCCGAACGCACGTCGATGTACCGGGACAGCGGGCTGACCGACCCGGGCGTACCGGTGCCGCCGGAGGCGAGCGGGCAGGATCGGCTGGTCGCCGCGTTCGGTCGGGATCCGGGCTGGCGTCCCGGCTACTGATCGACGGTTCGATCGACGTCATGAATCGATTCATCCCTGGCCAGGTATCCCCCGACCAGCCCAGACTCCACTCCGCTGGGCAGAGCCTCCATTGACAGGTCCCGCTCGTCGGCGGTACCGTCGTGCGGCTTGTTGAATGGTTTCATCACCGCCTCACCGCGCGGGCGCGGGCACACCCGGCGAGGTGTTGCCGCCAGGAGCCGATGGGAAAGTCGACCATGACAACTGGGACCCTGCGCAGGCCGCCGCCCCGGCCCGCCGCACCGGACGGCACCGCCCCCGGCGCCCGGCCCCGATACCGACGCAACCGGCCCGGGATCGCGTACCTCTTCCTCTCCCCCTGGGTCGCCGGGGCGCTGTTGCTGACCATCGGCCCGATGCTCGCCTCGCTCTACCTGTCGTTCACCGACTACGACCTGTTCACCTCTCCGGAATGGGTCGGCCTGGAGAACTACCAGCGACTCTTCGCCGACGACGCGCGGTTCCTCGCCTCGGCCAAGGTCACCGCGATGTACGTGCTGATCTCCGTACCGCTGAAGCTGGCCGCCGCCCTCGCGGTGGCCCTGCTGCTCAACCGGAAGCGGCGCGGGCAGGGCTTCTACCGGTCCGCCTTCTACGCGCCCTCGCTGCTCGGCACCGGCGTGGCGATCGCGCTGGTCTGGCGGGCGATGTTCACCGACGCCGGGGTGGTCGACTCGGTCACCGGCACCTTCGGCTGGGACACCGGCGGCTGGATCAACGAGCCGGACTACGCGCTCTACGTGCTGATCATCCTGGCCGTCTGGCAGTTCGGCGCGCCGATGGTGATCTTCCTGGCCGGTCTCAAGCAGATCCCGACCGAACTCTACGACGCCGCCGCGGTCGACGGCTCCGGCACCTGGCGCACCTTCCGGTCGGTGACGCTACCGATGCTCTCCCCGATCATCCTGTTCAACCTGGTGTTGGAGACGATCCACGCGTTCCAGGCGTTCACCCCGGCGTTCATCGTCAGCGGCGGCCGGGGCGGGCCGAGCAACTCGACCCTGTTCTACACGCTCTACCTCTACGAACGCGGGTTCTCGCAGTTCCGGATGGGCTACGCCTCGGCGATGGCCTGGCTGCTGCTGCTCGTCATCGCGATCATCACGGCGCTGTTCTTCGGCACCTCGCGCCGCTGGGTGTTCTACTCCGGGGAGGACCGGTGAGCACGCTCTCCGACGGCCTGTCGACCCGTACTCCGGGGGCTCGGCGGCCGGGCGCGCCCGGAGCGCGGCTGCGTACGGTCGGCTGGCATGCGCTGATCATCGGCGTACTGGCCCTGCTGCTGTATCCGGTGGTGTGGCTGCTGGCCACCTCGATCAAGCCGACCGACGAGATCCTCTCCAGCCTGAGCCTGCTGCCGAGCAGGCTGGCGCCGGAGAACTACTCCGCCGCGCTGGACGGGATCGCCGGGATCGGCGTCTGGCGGTTCTTCACCAACTCGCTGATCGTGGCGATCGGCGCGGTGATCGGCAACCTGGTCTCCTGTGCGCTGGCCGCGTACGCCTTCGCCCGGCTGCGGTTCCGGCTGCGCGGGCCGCTGTTCGCGTTCACCCTGCTGACCATCATGCTGCCGTACCACGTGGTGCTGATCCCGCAGTACACGATCTTCCAGAAGCTGGACCTGGTCGGCACCTTCGTACCGCTGATCCTGCCCAAGCTGCTCGCCACCGACGCGTTCTTCGTCTTCCTGATGGTGCAGTTCATCCGGGGCCTGCCCCGGGAACTGGACGACGCGGCGGAGATCGACGGCTGCGGACCCGTACTCACCTTCCGGTACGTGATCCTGCCGCTGCTCAAGCCGGCCCTGGTCACCACCGCGATCTTCACCTTCATCTGGACCTGGAACGACTTCTTCAGCCAGCTCGTCTACCTCAACGACCCCGACTCGTACACCCTGCCGCTGGCGCTGCGGCTCTTCATCGACCAGACCAGCGAGTCGGCGTTCGGGCCGATGTTCGCGATGTCGGTGCTGAGCATCGTCCCGGTGATGCTCTTCTTCCTGGCCTTCCAGCGCTATCTGGTGGAGGGGATCGCCACCTCCGGCCTGAAGGGCTGACGGGCTGAAGGGCTCAAGGGCTGACCGGCCCGGTTCGCTTGCGGTCGCGGGGCCGGTCAGGACGCCAGGACTGATCAGGACTGGTCAGGAGGTCAGGGCCGGTCCCAGCGCCTCGACCTCGTCGCGGGTCAGCTCGCCGTCCGCGACCACGATCCGGTGCCGGCGCCGCACTTCGCTGCCGGCCGGGACCGGCAGGGTCCGCACGAAGGCGAGCGCGACGCAGACCCCGGGATAGATCCCGGTCCGCACGAACCAGTGGTCGCCGTCGGCCAGGCCGGCGAAGACCAGCGTGTACGGCCGGCCGCCGTCCGCCGCGCCGACCATCGCGACCCAGGGTTCGGTGCTGCCGTTGACCCGCTCCTCCCCGTCGGCGCTCGCCGTGAAGGCCCGGTTGGGCCCAGGTGCGATCCGCCAGAAGAAGCCGCCGTAGCCGGCCCCGTCCGGCCGGCCGTTGGTGGCCGGGCTGCCGAGCAGGATGTCCCGGTCGGCCGGTGCGGTCAGGGTGTAGCCGAAGTCGAGCAGCCAGGCGTCGGACCGGCCGGTCAGTTCCACGGCCGCGACCTGCCGCTCCTCGGTCAGCAGGGTGGCGCCGGTCGGGTCCAGCCAGCGCAGCCGCTCGGCGAACCCACCGTCCCCCGGCGCGGCGTCCCCGGCGTCGCCGTCAGCGGACAGCCCGGCGGCCTCGGACAGCCCGCCAGCCTCGGACGGGCCGCCAGCCTCGGACAGGCCGGCGGCCTCGGACAGCCCGGCGGCCTCGGACAGGCCGGCGGGCAGCCGGCCGTTGGGCAGCCAGTCGTCGTGCACGATCCGGCCGTGGTCGTCGAGCCAGGTGTAGCCGACGTCCCGGACGTAGGTCCTGCCTCCCCAGAGGTTGCTGCCCGAGACGTCCTGCATGGCGACCGAGACTCCGAGGTGCCAGCGGTGGTCCTCGGGCAGCGTGTCGGTCACCACGACCCCGCCGAGGGTACGCACCGGATGCAGGTACGGCCGGGGCCCCCAGCGCGGGTCGACGTGCGGGTCGTCGAGGACGTACCGCGCCACGGTCTCGCCGCGCACTCGCAGCCGTACGCCGGTCAGGTCCTCGCCCATGCTCGCCGCCCTCGGTCCGTCACTCGGGGTGCCGGTCGGCGGCACCGGATAGGAAAGCGCTTCCCGCGCTCCGCCAGGGTACCGACGGCGGCGCCCGCCGGAAACCACGCCTCGCGCGCCGCCCAGTGCGGCCCAAGATTCTTGGCGAATTGTGGCGTGTGGCGAACCATTACTCGCCAAGGATCTTGATGTGCCAGGCGTTCGACGCGCGGCAGTGGGTTGTGGGACCCAACCACCGGGGCACCGCGCGGCACCGGAGCGGCGAGGTGCAGCCGGTGCGGTGCACCGGGGAGTTACTGTCGGTCGCACGCGGTCGACGGGCCGGTGCGGGGACTGCGGTCGGGCGCACCGTGGCACGGAACCGCCGGATAACCTTGACACGTTTCAGCCCGACGATCGGGGCTGCGGGGAGGAGGTCGGTGGTGCCGGGACCAGCGGTGAGCATCCGCGACGTGGCCAGCCAGGCGGGGGTGTCGGTGGGCACGGTCTCCAACGTGCTCAACCGGCCCGACATCGTGGCGGCGTCGACCCGCAACCGGGTACTCGCCGCGATCAGCGAGTTGGGGTTCGTGCCCAACGACGCCGCCCGGCAGTTGCGCCGGGGCCGGGGCCGCACCCTGGGCCTGGTGGTGCTGGACGTGGCCAACCCGTTCTTCACCGATGTCGCCAAGGGGGTCGAGGACGCCACCGGGGCGGCCGGGATGGCGGTGATCTTCTGCAACAGCGACGGCGACTCGGCCAAGGAGAGCAGATATCTGGACCTGCTGGAGGAGCAGCGCGTCCAGGGGGTGCTGATCACTCCAGTCGACGACGCCAACGAGCGGCTGGTCCGGCTCCGCGAGCGGGGCGTACTCGTGGTCCTGCTGGACCGGCGCTCCACCCGGCCGGATGTCTGCTCAGTGTCGGTCGACGACCGGCTCGGCGGTGAACTGGCGATGCGGCACCTGGTGGAGGCCGGGCACCGGCGGATCGCCTTCGTCGGCGGCCCGTGGCGGCTGGAACAGGTACGGGACCGCTGTCACGGCGCGGTGCACGCGCTGCGTGAGGCCGGGCTCGCCGAGGAGACCCTGCGCCGGTTCGAGACGCCGAGCCCGACCGTGGCGGCCGGCCGGGATGCCGCGTCCAGGATCCTCGGGCTGCCCCGGTCCGCCCGGGCGACCGCGGTCTTCTGCGCGAACGACCTGCTGGCGCTCGGCGTACTCCAGGAACTCACCCGGCAGCAGGTGCGGGTGCCGGAGGACATCGCGCTGGTCGGCTACGACGACATCGACTTCGCCGCCGCGGCGGCGGTGCCGCTCTCCTCGGTACGCCAGCCACGGCAGCGGCTCGGTCAGACGGCGGCGCAGTTGATGCTGGACGAGGCGAACGACCCGGAGAACCACCGGCACAAACAGGTGATCTTCGAGCCGGAGTTGGTGGTCCGGGAGTCCAGCCGGTACGCCCGGACCCCGGGCTGACCCCGGGCTGACCCCGGGCCCGGCGTCGACGGCCGGACCCGGCCCGGTTTCTTGACAGTTCAGTGACGGCGCTCGTATGTTGAGTGCGGCTTGTTGAAACGGTTCATTTGTTGGGAGGCCCGCCGATGCGGCGAGTGTGCTTCGTCCTCCGGGTCCGGCCCGAACGGCTGGCCGAATACCGCGAACGACACGCGACGGTCTGGCCCGACATGCTCCGGGCGCTGCACGCGGCCGGCTGGCACGACTACTCCCTCTTCCTGCACGACGACGGGTTGCTGGTCGGGCACTTCCGCACCGAGGACCTGGCCGCGTCGCTCGCCGCGATGGAGGCCACCGACGTCAACGCCCGGTGGCAGGCCGAGATGGCCCCCTTCTTCGTCGGCCTTTCCGGCCGCCGCCCCGACGAGGGGTTCGTCGTCCTCGACGAGATCTTCAACCTGGACGCGCAACTCGCCGCACTGGACAACACCGCACTGAACACTGCCGCACTGGACAACACCGCACTGGACAACACCGCGCTGAGTACTGCCCCGCTGGGCAACACCGCGCTGAACGACACAACGCTGGGCAACACCGCGCTGGACACCACCACGTTCGACACCACGGAGGCCTGACCATGACCGAGACCGACGTCCGGGCGGCGCTGCGCGCGCAACGGATCGAGGTGCCCTCCTGGGCGTACGGCAACTCGGGCACCCGGTTCAAGGTGTTCGGCCAGCCGGGAGTGCCGCGCAACCCGGAGGAGAAGATCGCCGACGCGGCGCAGGTGCACGCGTACACCGGGATTGCCCCGGTGGTCTCGCTGCACATTCCCTGGGACCGGGTCGACGACTTCGGCAAGCTCGCGTCCTACGCGGCCGAGCGGGGGGTACGGATCGGCACCATCAACACCAACGTCTTCCAGGACGACGACTACAAGCTGGGCAGCGTCACCAACCCCGACCCGCGGATCCGACGCAAGGCGCTGGGCCACCTGCTGGAGTGCGTCGACATCATGGACGCCACCGGCTCGCGGGACCTGAAGCTGTGGTTCTCCGACGGCACCAACTATCCCGGTCAGGACGACATCCGGGCCCGGCAGGACCGGCTCGCCGAGGCGCTGCACGCCACCTACCAACGGCTCGGGCCGGAGCAGCGGATGCTGCTGGAGTACAAGCTCTTCGAGCCGGCGTTCTATCTGACCGACGTACCGGACTGGGGCACCGCGTACGCGCACTGCCTCAAGCTCGGTGAGCGGGCGCAGGTGGTGATCGACACCGGCCACCACGCCCCGGGTACCAACATCGAGTTCATCGTGGCCTTCCTGCTCCGGGAGGGAAAGCTCGGCGCCTTCGACTTCAACTCCCGGTTCTACGCCGACGACGACCTGATGGTCGGCGCGGCCGACCCGTTCCAGCTCTTCCGGATCATGCACGAGATCGTCCGGGCCGACGCGCTGCGGGTGGAGTCTGGGGTCAACTTCATGCTCGACCAGTGCCACAACATCGAGCCGAAGATCCCGGCACAGATCCGCTCGGTGATGAACGTGCAGGAGGCGACCGCCAAGGCGCTGCTGGTCGACGCCGAGGCGCTGGCCGCCGCGCAGGCCGCCGGGGACGTACTCGGCGCCAACGGGGTGCTGATGGACGCGTACAACACCGACGTGCGGCCGCTGCTGGCGCAGGTCCGCGCGGAGTCCGGCCTCGATCCGGACCCGATGGCCGCGTACGCCCGGTCCGGCTACGCCGAACGGATCGCCGCCGAGCGGGTCGGCGGGCAGCAGGCGGGCTGGGGGGCATGAGCATGGGCACCGAACCGACCAATCCGGAGGTCGCCGCGCTGCTGGGCCGGGGTCACCGGCTCGGCGCCGACCGGCGCACCACCAACTACGCCGGCGGCAACATCTCGGCCAAGGCGACCGGGGCGGACCCGGTCACCGGCGGGCCGACCGAGCTGCTCTGGGTCAAGGGCTCCGGCGGCGACATCGGCACCCTGACCGAGGCGGGGCTGGCGGTACTCCGGCTGGACCGGCTGCGCTCCCTGGTCGACGTCTACCCCGGGGTGGACCGCGAGGACGAGATGGTCGCGGCCTTCGACTACTGCCTGCACGGCCGGGGCGGTGCGGCACCGTCGATCGACACCGCGATGCACGGGCTGGTCGACGCCGCGCACGTCGACCACCTGCACCCGGACGCCGGGATCGCGCTGGCCACCGCCGCCGACGGCCCCGAGCTGACCCGGCGCTGCTTCGGCGACCGGGTGCTCTGGGTGCCGTGGCGCCGGCCCGGCTTCCAACTCGGCCTGGACATCGCCGCGATCGCCCGGGACAACCCGCAGGCGATCGGCGTGATCCTCGGCGGGCACGGGATCACCGCCTGGGGCGCCACCAGCGCCGAGTGCGAGGCCCGGTCGCTGGAGATCATCGAAACCGCCACCCGGTTCCTGGCCGAACACGGCCGGGCGGAGCCGTTCGGCGCGCTGCTTCCCGGGTACGCGGCACTGCCGGCCCCGCAGCGGCGGGAGCGGGCCGCCGCGCTGGCCCCGACGCTGCGCGGGCTGGCCAGCACCGACAGTCGACAGCACGGGCAGTTCCAGGTCGGGCACTTCACCGACGACGAGGCGGTACTCGACTTCCTGTCCCGCACCGAGCACCCGAGGCTGGCCGCGCTCGGCACCTCCTGCCCGGACCACTTCCTGCGGACCAAGGTCCGGCCGCTGGTACTCGACCTGCCGCCGGACGCGCCGCTGCCCGACGTACTGGCCCGGCTGCGCGAGCTGCACGAGGCGTACCGGAAGGACTACCGGGCCTACTACGAGCGGTACGCCGAGCCGGACTCGCCGGCGATCCGGGGTGCCGATCCGGCGATCGTGCTGGTACCCGGGGTCGGGATGTTCAGCTTCGGCCGGGACAAGCAGACCGCCCGGGTGGCCGCCGAGTACTACCTCAACGCGATCAACGTGATGCGCGGCGCGGAGGCGGTCTCGACGTACGCCCCGATCGACGAGGCGGAGAAGTTCCGGATCGAGTACTGGCAGCTCGAAGAGGCGAAGCTGCGCCGGATGCCGAAGCCGAAGGCGCTGGCCGGCCGGGTCGCGCTGGTCACCGGCGGCGGCTCCGGGATCGGCGCGGCTATCGCCCGGCGACTCGCCGCCGAGGGCGCCTGCGTGGTGGTGGCCGACCGCAACGTCGAGGGTGCCGCGACGGTGGCCGGGGAGATCGGCAACACCGACCGGGCGGTCGCGGTGCCGGTGGACGTCACCGAGTCGGCCGGGATCGAGGCGGCCTTCGCCGAGGCGGCCCTCGCGTTCGGCGGGGTCGACCTGGTGGTCAACAACGCCGGGCTGTCGATCTCGAAGTCGCTGCTGGAGACGACGGAGGCGGACTGGGACGTCCAGCACGGCGTGATGGCCAAGGGCTCCTTCCTGGTCTCCCGGGCCGCCGCCCGGCTCATGCTCGACCAGGGCCTCGGCGGGGACATCGTCTACGTCTCCAGCAAGAACTCGGTCTTCGCCGGCCCGAACAACATCGCGTACAGCGCGGCAAAGGCCGACCAGGCACACCAGGTACGCCTGCTCGCCGCCGAACTCGGCGAGCACGGCATCCGGGTCAACGGGGTCAACCCGGACGGCGTGGTACGCGGCTCCGGGATCTTCGCCAGCGGCTGGGGCGCCCAACGCGCCGCCGTGTACGGGGTGCCGGAGGAGGAGCTGGGCGCGTACTACGCCCGGCGTACCCTGCTGAAGCGGGAGGTGCTGCCGGAGCACGTCGCGAACGCGGTCTTCGCGCTGACCGGCGGCGAACTGTCGCACACCACCGGACTGCACGTACCGGTCGACTCCGGCGTGGCCGCGGCGTTCCTCCGGTGACCGGGTCGACCGGTCTGGCCGGCTCGACCGCCGTCGCCGTCGCCGCCGTCGACCTCGGCGCGGCCAGCGGCCGGGTGATGCTCGCCGAGGTCGCCCGGGACGGGGTGACGCTGACCGAGGTGCACCGGTTCGACAACGGGCCGGTCCGGCTCCTCGACACCCTGCACTGGGACGTGCTGCGGCTGCACGCCGAGACGCTGGCCGGGCTGCGGGCGGCACTGCACCGCCGGCCCGACCTGGCCAGCGTCGGCATCGACTCGTGGGCGGTCGACTACGCCCTGCTGGACGGCACCGGGGCGCTGGTCGGCAACCCGGTGCACTACCGGGACCGGCGTACCGACGGGGTGCAGGAGCGGGTGGTGGCGGCGCTCGGTGCCGACTATCTCTACCGGACGACCGGGCTGCAACTGCTGCCGTTCAACACGCTGTTCCAGCTCACCGCCGAACTGGGCACCCCGGCACTGGACCGGGCGCAGACGTTGCTGCTCGTCCCGGACCTGCTCGGCTACTGGCTGACCGGGGTCGCCGGGAGCGAGGTGACCAACGCCTCGACGACGCAACTGCTGGACGTGCGTACCCGGGAATGGTCCACCGACCTGATCACCCGGGCCGGGCTGCCGGCCCGGCTCTTCGGGCCGCTGCGCCAGCCCGGCGACCCGGTCGGCGAGCTGCGCCCGGAGGTCCGGGAGGCGGTCGGGACCAACCGGCCGGTACCGGTGACCGCGGTCGGCTCGCACGACACCGCGTCGGCGGTCGCGGCGGTACCCGCCGAGCACGACCGGTTCGGCTACATCTCCTGCGGCACCTGGTCGCTGGTCGGCGTCGAACTGCCCGCGCCGGTGCTGACCGAGGCGAGCCGGGCGGCCAACTTCACCAACGAGGCCGGGGTGGACGGCACGGTCCGCTACCTACGCAACGTGATGGGGCTCTGGCTGCTCCAGGAGTCGCTGCGGGTGTGGCGGTCCCAGGGGGTGGCCGACGACCTGGGCGCGCTGCTCGCCGCCGCCGCCCGGCAGCCCTCGCTGGCCGCCGTGGTCGACCCGGACGATCCGGTCTTCCTGCCCCCGGGCGACATGCCGGCCCGGATCGCGAAGGAGTGCGCCCGGCGCGGCGAGCCGGTACCGGAGGGCCCGGCGGCGCTGACCCGGTGCATCCTGGACAGTCTTGCCCTGGCCCACCGGGTCGCTCTGGGCCAGGCGCAGCGGCTGTCGGGGCGGGACGTGGAGGTGCTGCACGTGGTCGGTGGCGGGGCCCGTAACGAACTGCTCTGCCAGCTCACCGCCGACGCCTGTGGACTGCCGGTGGTGGCCGGACCGGTGGAGGCGACCGCGCTGGGCAACGCGCTGGTGCAGGCCCGGGCACTCGGCGTACTCGACGGCGGGCTGGCGGAGCTGCGGGCGCTGCTGCGGCGTACCGGATCGACCCGGACCTACCGGCCGCGTGCCGGCGGTGCGGCTGCCTGGCGGGCGGCGGCGGAGCGGGCCGGCCTGGCCGACGGATAGCCGGCGCCGGGCGATCCCCTCTCCTGGTGCGAGCCGAGGCGAACACCGCTCGTAAACCGCAAAACACGTCTATCAAGGTACTCATCTGTTAAGAAGGGACTAACTGGACAGAAGACCGGGCCGGAGGTTGACAGATGGTGACGCAGTCGCGGCCACGGTCCCGGAGGGATGCCGCCGGCCCGGCCGACCAGCGGGCCGACCTCACCGGCCTGCGCGCCCTGGCGGTCGGGTCGCTGCTGCTCGGCGCCGTCGGAATCGGTGTCGTCCCGGGCGGCTTCGTCGGCGTCGACGTCTTCCTGGTGGTCTCCGGCTTCCTGGTCACCGCCGCCCTGCTCGGCGGGTGGCGGCGCACCGGGCGGATCGACCTGGCCTGGTTCTTCGCCCGGCGGGTCCGGCGGGCACTGCCGGCCGGCACGCTGGTGCTCGCCGCGTCGCTGCCGCTGGCGCTGGCCTGCCTGCCCCGGGACCGCTGGTCGGCGGCGGGTTGGGACGTGCTGGCCGGTGCCGGGCAGTTGCTGAACTGGCGGCTCGCCGCGCAGCACACCCAGGCGGTCGTCCCGGATGCCGGCGCCAGCCTGCTGGCCCACCTCTGGGCGGTCGGGGTCGCCGCGCAGTTCACGCTGGTCTGGCCGCTGTTGGCGGCCGGCGTCGCGGCCTGGACCGTACGCCGCCGGCCGCAGCCCGGCACCAGCCCGCTGCCGCCCACCCGTCCGCTGGCGCCTAGCCGCGCGCTGTTGCCTAGCCGCGCACTGCTGCCCACCCGTCCGCTGCCGCTGACCGGCCCGCTGCTGGTCGCCGCTGGTCTGGTGGCGCTCGGCTCGTTCGGCTGGGCGGTCTGGTACACCGCCACCGAACCTGGGCGTGCCTTCCTCGTCAGCACCACCCGGTTCTGGGAGCCGGCCCTCGGCGCCGTGCTCGCCCTGCTCGGTGCGCGGCTGGCCGGGCTGCCCCGGTGGTTCGGCAGCCTGCTCGGCTGGGCGGGACTGGCCGCCGTCGGGGTCGCCGTGCTCACCCTGCGACCGGACGCGACGTTTCCCGGGCCACTGGCCCTGCTGCCCGCGCTGGGCGCCGCCGCGATCATCGCCGGCGGCACGATCGGCCGGGAGGCCGACGCCACGGGTACGCGCGGCGCCACGGCAGCGGCCGAGCCGGGCGGGGTGTACCGGGTGCTGGGTGCGCGGCCGTTGCGGGCGGTGGGAGCGGTCAGCTATCCGCTCTACCTCTGGTACTGGCCGCTGCTGGTCGCCACACACGCCCGGTTCGGCGACCTCCCACCGGCAGCCGATCTCGGCGTACTCGGCGGGGCCGTACTGCTCGCCGTGCTGACCCACCGGTACGTCGAGATCCCGGCCCGGACCGGTGCGTTGGACGGCTGGTCGCCGGGGCAGGTACTCCGGGTCGGCACGCTGCTCCCCGCCGCCGGAGTACTCGCCGGGCTGCTCTTCCAGCTCACCGTCTGGCCGCCCGAGCAGCCGGCACCGCCACCCGCCGCCGCACCGGTGTCCGCTACCCCCAGCCCAGCATCACCGGCGACTCCGGGTGCCGCCGCGCTGGGCCGCTCGCCCCGGACCAGCCGGGCCGGTGTCCCGGTCGACCGGGTCGAGTCGATCACCCCGAACCCGGCCGACGCCCGGACCGACCTACCCGACGTCTACCGGCACAACTGCTTCCCCCCGGTCACCAGCGGCACCGCCCAGTCCTGCGTGTACGGCGACCGGGACGCCCCGTTCACCGTCGCGCTGGCCGGCGACACACACGCCGCGAGCTGGGTACCGGCGCTCCAGACGATCGCGGTGGAGAAGGGCTGGCGGCTGGTCACGTACCTCAAGCCGAACTGCCCGTTCCTCCGGGTGGAGGTGCGCAACGGAGACCGGGCACAGCGGGACGCCTGCGCCGAGTGGTACCGCAACGTCCGCGCCGCGCTCACCGGTCCGGAACGGCCGAAGCTGCTGCTGACCACCAGTTCCCGCTACCAGCCGATGGCCGGCGGCCGGGGCCTGAACGGCAGGCCGGCACACGACGCGCTGGTGGGCGCCATGCGCCGGACCTGGTCGGATCTGGTCTCGGCCAAGGTGCCCACGGTGGTGCTCCGGGCGACCCCGATCCTCGCCGCCGACAGCGCGACGTGCGTGGCGGCGAACCCGCGCCGGCTGACCCGGTGCGCGACCGAGCGACAGGTCGCGTTGGCGGCCGGTGCCGGGGCCGCCCAACTCGCGGCGTTGGACAGACTCCCCCGGGTCGGCCTGATCGACCTGACCGGGGCGATCTGCCCAGGTGAGCGCTGCGCCCCGGTGATCGGCGGAGTGCTGGTCTACCGGGACAACCAGCACCTCACCGCCACCTACGCCGGTACGCTCGCGCCCCGGCTGCGCGGCGCACTCGACCGGATCCTCGCGCCGCCCGCCTCCTGACCCGGCAGGAGGGTGGCGCGGCTACCGGGAGACGCAGAACCTGGGAGCTGGCTTGATCGGCCCGAGGGTCCTGACGGAGAAGTGGCCGGTGTCGGGCCGGCAAGAGTAGCCAGCGGTGTGGCGGTAGATCTGGACTGACCTGGGGCGGGAGCGGAGGACGATCGACGCGTACGCCCGCGCGGATCGACATGCCGCCGGGGCAGGCTCACGATGGGCTGACCCCCGGCGATTCAACGCTGCCGGCACCAGCCTCCTCAGTTTGTACGGATTCGCGCAACCGCCGGCGTTGGCCGTCGGCGACGACGATCTCCACGAGGACCAGACCGACGCCGACCGACGCCAGCAGGCCCAGCGCCCACAGGGCCGGAAGCAGCCCCGCGACCGGGATCAGGACGACCAGCAGCAGCGCGGTGGCTAGCCGAGGCCAGATGATCGTTCGGACCAGCCGGGTAATTCGGAGCTGAAAGGCGACGTGGCCGAGCAGGAACAGCGCAACGCCGCCGTAGAGGGACCATGCTCCCAACTCGGGTAGTCGAGCGTTCGGGTGCCTCAGGATCGGGTCGACGAAGGCGGGCATCTGCTTGAGCCCGAGGGCGAGGAGCATGATCCCAGCGATCATCGGCAGGTGCAGGTAGCTGTAGGCGTCGCGGGCGAGCCGCATTCGGTGTTGCGGTCTCGCCTGCCGCGTACTGCGCTCCCCGGCAAGCGCGACGACGTCGAAGTACGTCCACTCGAGAACGCCGGCCACCACGACGGCCAACACCGATGCGCCGATCAACTCCCAGGAGACGGCCAGATTCGACCCGCCGAGGCCGACCGCGACAAGAGCCTCGCCAAGGGCGACGATCATGATCAACCCGTGCCGCTCAGTCCAGTGTCGAGCCGCGAAGCCCTCCTGGCCCGCCCCGGGCAGCGTCAGACCCATCCCGTATTCCACCAGCACGGCCAGCACCCAGAACGCGATCTGCGCCAGTTCGACATGCCAGGTGTGGTCGAACAGGTGCTGCGGAACGAGCGCGGAGGCAAAGAGCAGGGCGGCGGCGCAGGCCATCGACACGACCAGTCTCGACACCTCCCGGAGTTGGATCCCCGGTGTGGCGTACCAATAGGTCGCCAGGTACAACATCCGAACCAGCAGGTAGCCCCAGGCGAACACCAATGGCCCGTAGAGCCCGCCCGGAAAATCCTCGAACGCCTCGCGAATCGTGACGGCCAGCACGAACATGATGGGCGTCGCCGCGAGCAGCACCAAACGTGCCACCCCGAAATTGGCTCGCACCCGGTTGCTCAGCAAGGCGAACAGCGACCACGACCACCACAACACCGCGAGCACCAGCAGGCCGCGGACCAGCCCCAGCGCGCTCGGATCCTCGGTCAACAGCGTCGTGACATGGATGAACGCGAAGACGAACACCAGGTCGAAGAAGAGCTCGGCGGTGGTGACGCGGGTCCACTTGGTCACCGGGCGAATTCCGAACGGCATCCTCCTGGCCCCGACCTCCGCCTCATCGTGGCCGCGCATACTCATCCCCCGATGGACAACCCCAGAGCCGACCGACCACGGCTTTGTTGCGGGTGACGTTCGCCGACACATCGCGATCGCACCCGTCGCCGGCCCGTCCACCGCACGACAACAGGCGGCGCCGCGCCACCATGCGAGACGACGCGTCCAGCTTATTCACCACATCTGGCAGGCGTACCTGAATCGGGGATGTGCGAGAACGAGCGAACCGCCATCGGAGCATGGAGCCCTTCTCTGCGGCGCCCTGCCGGAAATTGCGAGCGGACCGCCGAACCGCTGCCGACGGCGACCGGCCCGGGTCAGCGATCCACGCTATCGGTGGTAGCCATCACGCACAGCGCAGGGGTTTCACGAGCCGATGGGTCGTTCCGAGCGTTCCCAGAGATTGAACCTTTTTCAACCTGGACCGCGCGGCGCTCGCGCCCCGCGTTCGACCTCGCGGTCCATCGGACCACAAGGGGAGGTTGAAAAGGTTCATTGCGGGCCGGGCCGGTGTCGAGCGCCTGCGGGTTGACGCGTTTGGCGGGATTGTCCTCGACGTGGCTCAGGCGACGCAGAACTCGTTGCCCTCCGGGTCGGTGAGCAGGGACCACTCACCCCCAGGCTCCTTGACGTGACGGACCAGCGTCGCGCCGTGCTCCCGCAAGCGCGCCACAGTCGCTTCTCGCGCATCGTGGCCGGCGTGGATGTCGACGTGGAGACGGTTTTTCACCGCCTTCGACTCCGGAACGCGGTTGAACAACAGCCGCCGGCCCAGGCCCGTACCGCTGACCAGGTCGAACGGGTCCTCGGGATGCCGCACCGCTGCGGCGTCTCGCCAGAACAGCCTCCCCTGAAACTCGACACACAGACTTTCGTCGATCACCCCGGCGGCCAGCAGTTGCTCGACCAAGGGACTGTTGTCCTCGATCAGGTAACCCAACGCCTCCGCCCAGAACACCGCTTGACGATGCGGGTCACCCGCATCGAAGACCAGCTTCCAACCAACCGCCATGACCTCTCCACCTCTAGAACCTGCGCTGCCCGCAGCCCAAGGACCACCAGTCCATGTCTCTGAGGCTAGCCCCAATTGCGGACAGGATCGTTCCTGGTTACCTGGCAGACTCGGGAAATGCTCGACACCTCGGCGCGGCTGCTGCGACTGCTCGCCCTCCTGCCGACCCGGACCGGGTGGACCGGCCCGGAACTGGCCGAGCGCCTGGGCGTGACCGTGCGTACCCTGCGCCGCGACATGGCCCGGCTGCGCGACCTCGGCTATCCGGTCCGGGCCACGCCCGGCGTCGCCGGTGGCTACACCCTCGGCGCGGGGTCGACGCTGCCGCCGCTGCTACTCGACGACGACGAGGCGGTGGCGGTCGTGCTGAGCCTGCGCACCGCGGCCAGCCAGAGCGTGACCGGGATCGCCGAGACCTCGCTGCGCGCGCTGGCCAAGCTGGAACGGATCCTGCCGGCCCGGCTGCGCCAGCGCGCCGCCGCGCTCCGGCTCACCACCGTCCCGCTGGCCGGCGGGGCACCCACCGTCGACCCGGAGCTGCTGACCGCGATCGCCGAGGCGTGCCAGAGCCTGCACCGGATCACCTTCGGATACCGCGATCGGGACGGCGAGGCGAGCATCCGACGGGTGGAGCCGCACCGGCTGGTGCACACCGGCCGCCGCTGGTATCTGGTCGCCCGGGACACCGACCGGGACGCCTGGCGTACGTTCCGGGCGGACCGGATCGACGACATCCGCTCGATCGGGTCGCGGTTCACGCCGGACGAGCCGCCCGACCCGGCGACCTTCGTCGCGGACTCGGTCGGGGCGGCGCCGTACCGGTACCGCGCCCGGGTACTGGTGCACGCGCCGGCCGCCGAGGTCGCCGAACGGGTCCCGCCGACGGCCGGGCTGGTGGAGGCGGTGGACCGGCACAGTTGCCTGCTCAGCACCGGAGCGGACTCGCTCGGCTTCCTGGCGCTGCACCTCGCCCTGCTCGGCCCCGAGTTCACCGTGCTCGAACCCGCCGAGCTCGCCGACGAACTCGGCCTGCTGGCCGGCCGGCTGGACCGGGCGCGGGGTCGGTCCGGTTCGGACCGTCCGGCGTAGCACTCCGCCGGTCGAGCTGGTCGACCGCTACGACGTGGACGTCGACCGCGGGGGTTCCCGGGCCGACGCCCCGACCCCGCAGGGGCAGCCGGCTGAACTGGGCCGATCCGCCGGACTGGACCGGCCCGCCGGGTCGGACCGGGCCCACGGTCGGGGCGGCCCGCCGAGCGCAGCCCCTATGCCCCTAACCCGGGGCGGGACCTCGGACCTAACCGGTTGGGGCGAGAACCGGGGATCGTCCCCGATGTCCGGTACGTCGGCAACGCCGTACGGTCGGCGCCAGGTCTGGAACGACATGCCCAGATCATCCCGCCCAAACCTCTGAGGAGATCGTCACCGTGGAATCGGCACCGACCGTGGAGACCCCCGCCCCGGCTCCGGCCCCGGCGGCCCCTGCCCCCGCCCCGGCCCCCGAGGCAGCCCCGGCCCCCGAGGCGACTCCCGACATGGAATGCCCCCAGACCTTGCAGGATTTCGTGGTCAACCTGCTCGGCGACGTGGACCTGCGCACGGCGTACGAACTCGACCCGACCGGCACGCTGGCGAGCGTCGGGCTCGGCGACGTGGTCCCGGCCGACGTCGCGGACGTCCTCCCGCTGGTCGTCGACTCCGTACCGCTACAGGGCCTGACCGACCTCGGCGCGGTGGAGAGCCTGAGCCTCGGCTCGGTCAGCCTCAGCCCGACCAGCGTCGTCGGGCAGGTGCAGACCGTCGCCAACCAGTTCACCGCCGGCGTCTACAGCACCGGCGCCGACGTCAACGTGGCCGGCGTGGCCGGCGTCAGCGTGGACCCCAGCGGCCTGGAGGTCGGCGTCAGCTCCGCCCTGCCGGTGCTGGGCCTGGACGGCGGCCTGAGCGTCGACCTGTCCGGCGTGAACGACGTGGCCGGCACCCTCGACTCGACGCTGCTGGGCACCACGGGTGGGCTCGGCACCGTCGACGGCGTACTCGGCACCGCCGACTTCGCCGCCACCACCGTGACCTCCACCGTCACCGGCACGACCACCCTGGTCGGCGGCGACGGCCTGGGCGGCGTGACGGACCTGACCAACATCACCGACCTGACCAACGTTGCCGGTCTCGCCGACCTGGGCAACGTCACCGACATCGGCGGCACCCTGGACGGCGTCACCGGCACGGTCGACGGGACGCTCGGCGGCATCGGCCTGGGCGGCGTCACCGGCACCGTCGGCGGAGTCACCGAGCTGGCCGACACCAGCGACCTGGGCGGCGCCGCCGGCGGGGTCACCAGCACCGTCGGTGGGGTGACCGACACGGTCGACGGAACGCTCGGCGGCATCGGCCTGGGCGGCGTCACCGACACCGTCGGCGGGGTCACCGACCTCGGCGGCACCGTGAACGGCGTCACCGGCACCGTCGACGGGACGCTCGGCGGCATCGGCCTGGGCGGCGTGACCGACACCGTCGGCGGAGTCACCGACCTCGGCGGCACCGTCGGCGGCGTGACCGACCTCGGCGGCACGGTCGGTGGGGTGACCGACACGGTCGACGGGACGCTCGGCGGCATCGGCCTGGGCGGCGTGACCGGCACCGTCGGCGGGGTGACCGACCTCGGCGGCACCGTCGGTGGGGTCACCGGCACCGTCGACGGCACCCTGGGCAGCGTGACCGGGCTGGTGGGCGGCGCGGCCGACCTGGGTGGCACCACCAACCTGCTCACCGACGGCCTGCTCTGAGCAACACCCGCACCGAGACGGCGGTGCCCGGACCAGAAAGCGGCTGGTCCGGGCACCGCCGTCGGGCTTTCAGCCCCCGCCGGCTGGCCGCAGGACCGCCAGGTCGGCGAGTCGCCCAGCCGAGCCGCAGCGAACGAGGCGGTACGCCGGGCCGGACGCGGCAGCCAGCCCCGGCCCCGCCCCGGCCGCGCTCGTCCGATGCCTCGGCGTACCCCGAATCGGCGATCTGGTGACATTCGTCGGTCGGACTACGAATCGGCATCTGTTACGGCGCATCGGCATCTGTCCAAGCCGATTCGCGCACATCGGGGCGGCCGACGCACCGGCCGCCGTGCACCGGTAACCGGGTCCGGCGACCGAGTAGTGACGGCCCTGACCTCGGATGTCTGTCGGCGATGCCTTGACAGGTGTCGCCGTACCGCAATAGCGTCGTATCTGATTGATTCGTTTCAACCGACAGGCGAGGGCGGTCGCGTCGCGCCGATCCCGGCCGACCCCGGCCGCGGCCGGCCGGATGGCCGGGTCGGCCGCCCGGGTTTCCGGCTCCGCCGCATCCCAGGGCGGTCGGGCCGGGAAAGGTGCCCCCGTCCCGGGTGGGACGGGGGCACCTTCCGGTCTTCGTGGCGATGTCAGCCGAGTTGGCTCTTGGCCTCGTCGATGACCCGCTTGGCCCCCTCGGCGACCGGGATCCGGCCGAAGATGACCTCGTCGTAGATCCGCTGGAACTCGGCCTTCACCGCGCCACCGCCCTTGGGCTGCGGCGGCGGGGTGGGCAGCAGCTTGTCGACCACCGACTGCTCGAACTCGTAGACCAGCTTGTCGTTCGGGGCCAGGCTCGGGGCGATCGCGTCCCGCACCTTGGCGTTGGCCGGCATCCCCCGGGAGACCGCCAGCGCCTTGCCCGCCTCGACGTCGTTGACCAGGAAGTCGACCAGCATGGTCGCCTCCTTCGGGTGCTCGCTGCGCTGCGCGACGCTGTAGGCCATCGACATCGCCGCGATCATCCCGCGCTTCGGGGTGTCGCTCGGCATCGGCACGATGGCCAGCGGGCCGCCGTACGCGCTGACCATGCCGGTGAAGCCGGAATCGTAGTTGACCTCCGCGGTGACGCCCTTCTTGATCAGCGAGGAGTTCTGCACCGAGCCGTCGAGTTGGGTGGTCAGCGCCGGGGGCGCCAGCGCGCCGGCCGCACGCATCTGGCCGGTCATCGTCCAGAACTCGGTCAGCTCCGCCTCGGTGAAGCCGAGCTTGCCGTCGTCGGTGTAGATGGCCTTGTCCCGCTGACGCAGCCAGATGTCGAACCAGTCGATGGCGAAGCCGAAGTCGCCGAAGCCGGCCACCTTGCCGCCGCTGGACTGGCTCAGCTTCTGCCCGGCCGCCTGAAGGTCGGCCCAGGTCCACTCGGGGCTCGGCGCCGGTACGCCGGCCTTCTGCCACAGCGCCGGGTCGTAGACGACGCCCTGGGTGTTCTGGGCGATCGGCACCGCGTACGTCGCGTCGCCCACCTTGCCGGCCGGGAGCAGGGTCGGGGTGATGTCCCCGACTTTCAGGGTGCCGTCCTCGATGTACTCGGTGAGGTCGCGCAGCGCGTTGCGGTCGGCGTACTCCCGCAGGTAGGCGCGGTCCATCTGCACCACGTCCGGCGCGTCCCCACCGGCGATCTGGGTGGAGAGCTTCTGGAAGTACGCGTCGAAGGCGCCGAAGGAGGTGTTCACCTTGATGGTCGGGTGCTTCGCCTCGAACAGGTCGATGGCCGCCTCGGTCACCTTGGCCCGGTCCTCGTTGCCCCACCAGGTGAAGTCGAGGGTGACCGGGCCGTCCGAGGCGTCGTCACCACCACAGGCGGCCAGCGGCAGGACGAGCAGGGCCGCCGCGGCGAGGCTTGCCGCCCTCGCGGCTCGGCGAACCCGTCGGGTGTGCACCATGGACATTCTCCTTCCCAGGGGCGACCGGCGGTGCGGTGGTGCTGGGAGGGCCGGGGCAGGAAACCGCTTGCCTGAGCGGGCGCAGGGATGCCTGGGCGGGCAGCGGCGGATCCTCCCTCGACGTGGGCCGGGTCGCGGGGGCGGTAGTTGACGGTGGCTGGTCGTGCGGTACGGCAATGAAACGATCCAACAGAACCGGACGCTAGGGGTGACGCGGGCCGCTTGTCAAGAGACAGCACCGCGACCGAAGACCGGCCGGACCTGCGAGAACGCCCGACCACGGACCGGCTCCGTTGAACCGTTATACGAACGGAACCTATCCCCGGCGTCTGTACCCGACTGATCCTTGCTTCCCCCCGCACCTCCTGATATCCACGTATCTACACGCGCTCATGATCCAACTTCCCCACCCGTAAGCCGACCTGACCGGTCGGCTTCTTCGTACCTCGTCCAAGGAGGACGCCTTGCCACACACCCGGTGGAGATCAACGATCTGGACCGGTCGGCGCGGGGTACCCGCGCTGATGGCGGCCGTGGTGGCCGCCGCCCTGCTGCCCGGCGCCACCATCGCCAACGCGGCACCCGCCGGCGACCCCGGCGCTGCGGTCCAGCCGGGAGAGCACCCGGAGTCGTACGGCGGCAGCCACGCCCCCCGCGACGTGGACAACCGATCCGGCTCGGCCGCCCCGAACGCCCGGCAGCGCGGCCTGGCCAACCAGGTCGCCGGTGAGGTCCGGTGGAACGCGCTCGGCACCCCGCACGCGCTGACCGCCACCGACGGTCCACTCGCCACCGGGCTGGACGCCGACCCGGAGACGGCCGCCCGGCAGTACCTGGCCCGCAACAGCGAGTTGTTCGGCCTGGACGAGGCGGCCGTGGCCGGCCTGGAGAAGCTGCTGGTCCGGCAGATCGGCGCCGGTGCCGTGGTGACCCTGCGGCAGCGCTTCGGCGACCTCCCCGCCGGCTACGACGGACTGGTCAGCATCGCCGTCACCGGCGGCAACGTGATCAACGTCAGCTCCTCGCTCTCCCGGAACACCGGAACCCCCCAGCCGGTCACCGTCACCGCCGACCAGGCGTACGCGGTCGCACTGGCCGACGCCGGGCTGACCGCCGACGAGGTGGCCAGCCGGGACGTCCGACAGGTCGCCGTGCCGGTGCCGGACGCCGCGCCCCGGGCCGCCTGGGAGGTCACCCTGATCTCCGACCGGACCGACCACCCGACCGCGTTCACCACCTTCGTCGACGGTGAGCGCAGCAGTGTGCTGGTCCGCGAGGACCTGGTCGACTTCGACTCCGACAACCCGAAGTGGGCCGTCTTCCCGGCCACCCCGCCCAGCAAGACCAAGCCGGGGAAGGACTCCCGGGTGCTCTGGTGCCTGACCGTCGAGCGCGGCTGCGAGCGCCCGGTCCAGGACGCGAACAGCGGGCAGGCATGGGACGTGGACCTGACCACCGGGCAGCCGACGTTCACCTCGCGGGGCAACTCGGCCAACAACGTGGTGTCGTGGGGCGCCGGCTCCCCCGCCGTACCGGCGACCGAGAGCCTCACCCGGGACTACGTCTACCCGTTCTCCGACCCGTGGAAGACCTCCAAGTGCGACCCGGCGGTCTTCACCTCCGAGGGGCGCAACGACGCGGACGCGGCGATCGCCAACCTCTTCGCGATGCACAACCGGATGCACGACTGGACCTACCGGCTCGGCTTCGACGAGGCTGCCTGGAACCTCCAGGCGGTCAACCTCACCGCCGACGGCCTCGGCGGCGACGCCGAGCAGGGCCGGGCCCAGCAGGGCGCGCTCAGCGGCAACCGGAACAACGCCAACCAGAGCACCCCGCGCGACGGCCTCCAACCGACCACCAACATGTACCTGTGGCAGCCCGCCGCCGGTGGCCCGTACCCGCCCTGCGTGGACGGCGACTACGACATGACGGTGATCGGGCACGAGTACATGCACGCCGTCACCAACCGGATGATCGGCGGCCCGAACAGCGGGATCAGCGGGCACCAGGGCGGCGCGATGGGCGAGTCCTGGGGCGACCTGATGGGCGCGGAATACCTGATCCAGCACAACCTGCGGGCCCCCGGTGAGACGCCCTTCATCACCGGCGGCTACGTCACCGGGAACACCGTCAGCGGCATCCGGAACTACGACTTCAGCCGCAGCCCGCTGAACTACTCCGACGTCGGCTACAACACCGCCGGCCCGGCGGTGCACGCCGACGGCGAGATCTGGAGCGCGACCAACATCCGGGTCCGGTCCGCGCTGGTCAAGCGGTACGGCGAGGGCACGCCGGCGAAGCAGCTCGACTGCGCCCTCGGCAAGGTGGCGGTGGAGAAGTGCCCGGGCAACCGGCGCTGGACCCAGCTCGTCTTCGACTCGTACCTGCTCCAGGCGGCCAGCTCGGTCAGCATGCTGGACATGCGAAACAACATGCTCGCCGCCGACCAGCTCCGGTTCGGCGGGGCCAACCAGGACATCATCTGGAACGCCTTCGCCGTCTCCGGGATGGGCCGGGACGCCGCCACCAACGGCGCCGCCGACACCGACCCGACGCCGAGCTTCGCCTCGCCGCACGCCCGCAACGTCACCGTCCAGCTCAAGGCCGACGGCGAGAGCAAGGACGCGCCGATCCGGCTCTACCTCGGCGAGTACGAGGCCCGAGCCATCCCGGTCGCCGACACCGACCCGGCCACCCCGCTGCCGGACACCTTCGAGGTGATCGCGGACACGAAGTTCTCGTTCGTGGCGGTCGCCCCGGGCTTCGGGCACACCCGGTTCAGCAAGGAGTTCGAGCCTGGCCGGGGGCGGCACGGCGACAAGCCGGTCACCCTGGAGCTGGAGCTGGACCGCAACCTCGCCTCGGCCGCCTCCGGCGCGACCGTGGCCGGGGACGGGGTCAACACCGCCGCGCTGGTCGACGACACCGAGGCGACCAACTGGGCCTCCCTGGAGGGGGTGGTCGGCAAGCAGGTCACCGTCGACCTGGCCGGTGACCGGCCGCAGACCGTACGGCGGGTGAACGTGAGCGCCTATCTCCGGCCGACGAACAGCGCCAACACGGCCGACCCGGGCAGCCAGAACGCGCTCTCGGCGCTGCGCTCGTTCGCCGTACTGGCCTGCGACGCGACCCGGGTCGACTGCACCGTGGACGCGAACTACCGGAAGGTCTACACCAGCCGGTCGGACGCGTTCCCGGGCGGGAAGTACCGGGCGTACTCGCGGGACATCAACCTACGCTCGTTCGACATCCCGCGTACCGTCGCCACGCACCTGCGGATCCAGGTGCTGGACAGCCAGTGCACCGGCGGCCCGGAGTATGCCGGTGAGCAGGACAACGACCCGGCGACGACCACCGACTGCACGACCGCCAGCCCGGCCCGGAACCACGTCCGGATCGCCGAGTTCCAGGCGTTCGGCAGGTAGTCACACCCACTGGGCAGCGGCCCCGTCCGATCGCGGTCAGGATCGGGCGGGGCCGCTTCGGGTATTCGGTGTGCTCACCAGTCGTCGGGATAGCGGCGGGCGCCGCCGCGTCGGCGTACCGCCTCCGGGTGGCCGCGTCGGACGGCGGGCTGGTGGCCGCGGCGGGCCGGCGCGGGTGCCGGGGTCGCCTCGGCGAGCCGGCTGCGGGAGCGCAGCCGGAGCAGCAGGCCGGCGCCGAGGAAGAGCAGCAGGGCGCCGACCGCGAAGCCGACCTGGGTCAGCCCGGTCCCGCCCTGGCCGGCGGTGGCGCTGGCCTCGCCGCCGCCCGAGCCGCCCTCGTCCGACCCGGCGGCCCCGTCCGCCCCCTCCGCGAGGATCGGAGAATCGTCCTCCACCGACTCGGTCGGCTCCGGCTCGGTCGGGCTCGGCGCCGCCTCGGTCGGGGTGGCCCGGGCACGCTCCGGTGCGGTCGGTACCGGCGCCCGCCGCTGCGGCGGCCCGCCCCGCGCACTGACCACCTCCCGGCTGGCGCTCTGCCGGTCGAGCAGCCGGGACTGGGCGTCGAACGCCTCCACGGTCAGCTCGATCCGGCCGTCCGTGACCGCCTCGTCGACGGCCACCCGGTATTGGGCGGTGACCGTCCGGTTCCGGCACAGCGTGCCGGGATCCAGGTCCCGGTCGGTGAGCCGGGCCCCGCCGCCCTCACCCCGGACGTCCATCGGGACCACCCCGGTCGCCTCGATCCGGTCGATCCCGATCTGGTCGAGCCGCAGGCCGTCCGCGCGCAGCACCAGTGACCAGCGGACCTTGCGGCATTCGCCGTCAAGCGTGGTGGAGACCACCGCGGTGACCGTCTCGGCACCGGCGCCGGCGACGAACCGCCCCGGTAGCCGGGTCAGCGCGGTGTCGAAGCCGGGAGCCGCCCCGGCCGGCTCGGCCGGCAGCATCGCCCAGCCCGCCGTCGCACACACCAGCGTGGACCCGAGCCGGGTCGCGAGCCGCCACACCGTCACCACCACCCATTCCGCGCCGATTACCTTCGAGATCGACGCTATGGGCATCGAAGGGCGGGCGGAAGACTGGCGTATCAGCACCATTCAGCAATGAAAAGGGTGCTTTTGACGCGGAGTACTGAACCGGTTACCGCCCCGCCGCGACACGCCCGGGTACGGGAAACTCGCCCGACCCAGGGGAACGGGACCGACGCGTGGGCGGCGCGTCGACGTCCGGTCCGGCCGGCATGCCGGGGCCGAGTGCGGACGGACGGGCGGGGATCGGCGGGGGCGGACGGTGTGCCCGGCGGGCTGACCGGCACAATCGGCGGTTGTGTCCGAGAGCCCTGCGGAGTTCGTCCGAACGTACGCCCACCTGAGCCCGGTGTCGGCGGTGCCGGAGATCCGGCTGCACCAGGCGGCCGAGCCGATCGGCCTCTGGGAGCTGACCGAGGGCGAGTTCCGCAGCGAGCAACCGCCACCGTTCTGGGCCTTCGCCTGGGCGGGCGGCCAGGCGCTGGCCCGCTATCTGCTCGACCATCCGGAGACGGTCGCCGGCCGCCGGGTGCTGGACCTGGCGTCCGGCTCCGGACTGGTGGCGATCGCCGCCGCCCGGGCCGGCGCCACGCAGGTCCGGGCCGTCGACGTCGACCGGATGGCGCTGGCCGCCGTCGAGGTGAACGCCGAGGCCAACGGGGTGGTGGTGGCCGGCGAACTCGGCGACATCCTGGACGGCGACGCCGGTGGCGCCCAGGTGGTGCTGGCCGGCGACGTCTTCTACAGCCAGGCGATGGCGAACCGGGTGCTCCGGTTCCTGATCCGGGCATCCCGGGCCGGCGCCCGGGTGCTGGTCGGCGACCCGGAGCGGGCGTACCTGCCGCGGGGGCGGTTCGAGGCGCTGGCCGGCTACGACATCCCGGTCACGGTCGCCCTGGAGAGCGTCCGGGTGAAGCACAGCCGGGTCTGGGAACTGACGAAGGTCACCCCGGCGACCGGCGGCACCGGCCGGCGAGAGCGTACTGGTTAGCGTGGTCGGGTGCTGTTCCGTAGTTGGCAGGAGCCGGTCGAGCGGCCGTGGCCGGACGTGGTCGCCGTGCCGGATCACGTCGGGGTCGCGCACCTGGTGGTGACCCGGCACGCGCTGGTCCGCCAGGTGCTCGCCGATCCCGAGGCGTTCCGCCCGGACAACGCCCTGGACGCGATGACCCCGATCCCGGTCGGCGCGCTCCGGATCCTCGCCCGGCACGGCTTCCGGCTACCCGCCACGCTGGCCAACAACGGCGGTCCGAGTCATCCCGAGATCCGGGGCATCGTGGCCGGGGCGCTGCATCCACACCGGGTCGCCGCCCAGCGGCCGTGGCTGACCACCGTCGTACGGGAGCGGGTCGGCCGGCTCGGCGCCGCGCTCGACGCCGGTGCACCCGTCGACCTGTACGCGGACCTCGCGGCCGACCTGCCGCTGCTGGTACTGGCCCGGCTGGTCGACCTGCCCGAGGCGCCGGCCGAGGTGGTCAAGGAGTTCACCCGGGCCGCCCTGGAACTGTTCTGGGCCCCGGTCGACCTGCCGCGCCAGCGGGTACTCGCCGAGGTGGTGGGCCGGTTCCACGCCGTACTGCGGGAGTTCGCCGAGATCGGCGGTGGGTTGGTCGCCGAGCTGCGGGCCGCCGGGCACCCGCCGGACGCGGTGATCGGGGCACTGTTCTTCCTGCTGGTCGCCGGCCAGGAGACCACCTCGCAGTTCCTCACCCTGCTGCTGCACCGGCTCACCGGCACCCCGGAGGTGCTCGCCGGAGTGCGGGCCGGCACGGTGCAGGTCGAGGACGTGGTCGAGGAGGGGCTGCGGCTGGAGCCGCCGATCGTCACCTGGCGCCGGGTGGCCGCCCGGGACACCGAGCTGGCCGGCACCCCCGTACCGGCGGGGACCAGCCTGGTGCTCTGGCTGGCCCGCGCCGGCCGCGATCCGGCGGTGGTCGCCGCGCCGGAGGCGTTCCTGCCCGGGCAGCGCGGCTCCCGCCGGCACCTGGCGTTCGGGGCCGGTGCGCACCGCTGCGTCGGCGCGCAGCTCTCCCGGCTGGAGGCGGCGGTGGTGGTCGCCGAGACGGCTCCGCTGCTGGCCGACGTGACCGTACTCCGGGCGCCCTGGTATCCGGACAACCTCTCGTTCCGGATGCCGGACGCGCTGGTCGTCGCACGCCGCTGACCTCTGCGCCGCCCTGTCCGACCGGCTGCCGCCGCCGGCCGGGCCGATCCGCCCGGCGAACACTCCGACGGAGGCGAAGCCGGCTCCGGCCGAGGTCGACTCCGGTCCGGCACGGACGAGGCGTGCCCGGTCCGGCACGGACGAGGCGTGTCCGGTCCGGCACGGACGAGGCGTGCTCGGGCTGGCCCGGCTCCGCCCGAGGGCGGGGTCAGGCCCGGTCGCGCCGGCCGTCGATGTCGATCCCGCGCAGGTACAGCAGGACGATCAGCGCACCGCCCAGTACCAGGCAGATGTCGGCGACGTTCCCGACGAAGAAGCCGGCGTAGTCGATGAAGTCGACCACGTGGCCCCGGGCGAACCCGGGCGCGCGAAAGAGCCGGTCCAGCAGGTGGGTGGTGGCGCCGCCCAGTACCAGGCCGAGGGCGAGTGCCCAGGCCCGGTTGCGGACCTTCCAGGCGGCCCGGGTGATCGCGGCCACCGCGACGGCGGCGATGATGGTGAAGATCCAGGTGACGCCGGTACCGATCGAGAACGCCGCGCCCGGGTTGTAGAGCAGGCGCAGGCTGAGCAGGTCGCCGAGGACCGGTACGACGCCACCGTCGGAGAGCGCGGCCACGGCGAGGTACTTCGTGATCTGGTCCACCAGGACGATCACGACGGCCAGGGTGAGCACCCGGGGGTACCACCGGACGGCGCCGGCCGCCCGGTCCGCCTCCGGCATCGAGGAATCCGCCTCGACCTGCTGCATGACAGTGGACCTCCAGCACCGACGGCTGCCCGGACGGCACCCAGCCTACGTCGCCGCCCGACCGGGATGCCGGGGCAGCACCTCGGCCTGGGCGACGGCCGGCGCGGCAGAGCACCGGCCGGCAACCTGACGACAGTCGGCCCCGCCCGGACCGCCGTACGGCCTCAGGCCGTCAGGCCCGCCTCGTACGCGATGATCGCCGCCTGCACCCGGTTGCGTACCCCGAGTCGGGTGAAGATGCTGCTCAGATAGCTCTTCACCGTCCCCTCGACCAGGAAGAGCCGCTGGCCGATCTCGGCGTTGGAGAGCCCGGCACCGACCAGCGCCAGCACCTCCCGTTCGCGCTCGGTCAGCCCCTCGATCCGCTCCCGGGCGGCCGGTGCCCGGGCCAGCAGCCCGCCGCCGAGTTCGATCACCCGGCGCGCCACCTCCGGCGACAGGTACGCCGCGCCGTCCGCCACCGCCCGCACCCCGGCGATCAGCTCCCGAGGGTCCCCGGACTTGAGCAGGAATCCGCTCATCCCCTCGCCCAGCGCCCGGGCGATGTAGTCGTCCTCGCCGAACGTGGTCAGCATGACCACCGCGGTCTCCGGTACCAGCCGGCGGATCTCCGCTCCGGCGGCCAGCCCGTCGAGCCGGGGCATCCGGATGTCCAGCAGCGCCACCCGGGGCCGGTGCGCCCGGACCAGTGCGACCGCGTCGCGCCCGTCGGCGGCCTCGGCCACCACCTCGATCTCCGGGTCGGTGGCGAGGATCGCCCGGACACCGGCCCTGATCATCGCCTCGTCGTCGGCCAGCAGGACGGGGATCACGCGTACTCCTCAACTCGGTGACGGACGGCGGGGCGGTTGGCCGGGGCGCCGACGGGACGGGCGGGGGGTCACCCGCCGAGGTGGTCCTTGAGCACCAGACGCCCGTGCAGGAAGCAGACCTGGTAGACCGTCGCCCCGAACGGGAAGGCGCCGTCGGAGTAGAACTCGCAGGTGGCCCCGCTCGGCACCGGCCCGCCCACGGCACCGGACGGCGCGACGACCTGCCGGTCCGGCAGCAGGTCACGCAGCTCGGCCCGGTCCTGACCCACCCGGAGCTGCTCGTACCGGTCGGCGTCCAGCACCGCGCCGAGGGTGGCGATCGGGTAGTAGGCGAGCACCAGCAGGGCACCGATCGCGGCCGGTACGGTGACCACGGCCAGCAGGCTGCGCCGGACCCGCTGCCGGGCCGAGCGCAGCCGGTGTGCGGTGGCCACCTCCACCGTCCCGGCCAGCGGTGCGGCGAGGTCCGTCCCCGGCCACCGATCCGGGTACGCCGGCTCGGGCGGTTCGGCCGCTCCGGTCTCCGGTCGGGGCGCGGTCGGCAGTTCGGCGTACACCTCGAAGCCGCCGCTAGCGGGGCCGGCCCGCAGGGTGCCGCCGGCCAGGCGTACCCGCTCACGGAGCCCGACCAGGCCGGACCCGGCGCCCCGGACCCCGGGCAGCGGTCCCGCCGGTGGCCGGTCGTTGCCGACCCGCACCGAGACCCGCTCGACGCCCCGGCGCACCGCCACCGTCACGGCGGCTCCGGGCGCGTGCCGGGTCGCGTTGGTCAGCGCCTCCCGCACCACCGAGCAGACCGCCCGCTCCGCCATCGAGGGAGAGTCCCCGGCCGCCGGGCACTCCCCCTCGACCAGCAGCCGGACGGCCATCCCGGCGGCCCGGGCCCGGGCGACCAGGTCGTCGACCCGCTCCCCCGGCGGCCGGGTCGGCGCCGGCTCGGCGTCGTCCCGCAGCACCCCGATGACCTGGCGGAGCCGGTCGGTGGCCAGCGCCACGCTGGCCCGCAGCTCGCCGGCGGCCCGCCGGTGCCCCTCGTCCAGGTCCGCCGCCACCTCCAGGGCGCCCGCGCGCAGCGCGATCAGGCTCAGGTCGTGGCCGAGCGAGTCGTGCATGTCCTGGGCGATCCGGGCCCGCTCCCGCATCCGGACCCGCTCGGCGGCACCGCGCTGCTCCCGCTCCAGCAGGTCGGCCTGCTCCCAGCCGGCCAGCACCAGGGCCCGGTGCTGCCGGTGGTAGCGGCCGACCAGCCACGGGAAGACCCCGCCGACCAGCAGTGTGCCGGCGAGCAGGAACCAGACCTCGGCGTCGATGCCGAGCAGGCCGAGGTTGAGGACCGTACCGCCGAGCCCGATCCCGGCGAAGACGAGCGCGGCCGGGCCGGAGCGGCGTTCACGCAGCCCGACGAGGTAGCTCAGCACCGGGATCCCGAACATGAAGTTGCCGTCCCCGGCGGTCGGCAGCACCACCAGCAGCAGCCCGAGCAGCGGCGCCCGCCGGCTGGCCAGCACCGCGAGCCCGGTCAGCAGCAACGAACCGACCAGCCGGCCGGGAAACCAGGGCGGGTGCGGCGGGGTGAGCAGCGGCGCCGCGATCGGTACCGAGATCACCGCCCAGAGCGCCAGGTCCAGCAGGCGGTCGCGCCGGCGCGGCGGCACCGCGCCGCCGGGTCGCGGCAGCCCGACCGGCACCGACCGCCAGCCGGCCGGCAGATGCCACCGCCGTACGTCGCGGAGCCCGGCCATCACCCGGCCAGGCTACAAGCCGCGCCACCGGCCGGTTACTGCCGAAAGTCAGGAACCGCCGGTCGCTCCGGCCGGGCCGGGACCCGGAGGACGGCGCGTCTCCCGGGCAGGTGGCAACCGGTGCTACCCCGCCCGCCCGCTGTTAAGATTCGGGAACGCCGATGGATTCCGATCCCTGCGGGGAGCTCCGATGAGCAGGCTGGCCAGCAGAATCATCCGGTACGGCGGCGCCGCACTCCTGGTCCTGACGACGGCGGCCTGCGGCGGCTCCGGGCCGACCACACCGGCCGACGCCGACGGGCCGAGCCGGGAGAGACCGGTCGCGATCAAGGTCGGCGACATCGAGGGGGCGCCCGCCTCCTTCCTGGCGTTCGGCATCCAGCAGGGGTTCTTCACCGAGCAGGGTCTCGACGTCGCACTCGTCCGGCAGCAGGGCGGTGCCGCGATCGTGCCGGGGCTGGTCTCCGGCGACCTGGCGATCGGCGGCTCGAACGCGGTCTCCATGCTGCTGGCCCGCAGCCGGGGCATACCCGTGCGGATCATCGCCCCCGGTACGTCGGTCGGCGCCGATCCCGCCCGGGACTTCTCCGCCGTCGTCGTCGCCGCGAACTCGCCGATCCGGACGGTGTCGGACCTGGCCGGCCGGACGGTGGCGGTGAACACCCTGACCAACGTCAGCGAGGTCGTGCTGAAGGCGTCGCTGGAGAAGGCCGGTGCCGACCCGAACTCGATCACGTTCCTGGAGCTGGGCTTCCCGGAGATGCTCCCGGCGGTCACCCAGGGGCGGGTGGCGGCGGCCCTGGTGATCGAGCCGTTCGTCACCATCGCGGTCGGCCAGGGCGTACGGGTGCTGTTCCGGCCGTACGTCGAGGCGAAGCCGAACCTGGCGGTCGGGACGTACGCGGCGTCCGAGGCGTACATCCGGGCCAACCCGGCAGTGGTACGCGCGTTCCAGCGGGCCGCCGCCCGGACCGCCGCACACATCACCGCCCATCCGGAGGAATACCGGGCCGCGCTGCCCGGCATCGCGAACGTGCGGCCGGACCTCGCCCCGAAGGTGAACATCCCGGTCTGGGGGACCGGGGTCGACGTCGAGTCGCTGGAGTTCTTCGCCGACCGGATGGCGAGGTACGGGCTGGTCGAGACGAAACCCGACGTCGCGGCGGCGCACCTCCAGCCCGGTTAGCTGACCTCCTCGGCCCAGGCACGCCAGTCGTCGAGTACGCCGTGGAGCGCCGGGGTGAGCCAGCCCGGCGCGGAGCGGCGGAACACCCCCGGTTCGAGCGTGCCGGCCCCGTCCGGCAGCGCGCCGACCATGTTGGGGACCAGTTCCCGCAGGTTGGCCCAGTGCACCAACTCCGGCTCGGCCGGCCAGGCACCGAGCACCACCCCGCAGGGCACCGCCCGCCGGTCCAACGCCTCCAGGGTGAGCGCGGTGTGGTTCAACGTGCCGAGCCCGGCCCGGGTGACCACCACCGCCGGGGCACCGATCGACACCGCCAGGTCGGCCAGCGTCCACGCCTCGCCGGACGGGCGCAACCCCATCGGGACCAGCAGCCCGCCCGCCCCCTCGACGAGTACCAGGTCGTGCTTTTCCGCGTCGGCCTTGATCTCGTCGGCGACCGCGTACAGCTCCAGCGGCTCGGCCTCGGCGACCCGGGCCGCCGCGAGTGGTGCCAGCGGGTCGGGATAGCTGGCCAGGGTACGCGCGGTCATCGGCGCGGCCAGCCGGTTCACCGTGTCGACGTCGGGTTCGGCGCCGGTCGCCGTACCGGTCTGGCCGGGTTTGAGGACCGCGACCCGCAGGCCGGCGGCCTGGGCGGCGGCGGTGATCGCCGCGGTGACCACCGTCTTGCCCACGTCGGTGTCGGTACCGGTGACCAGGATCGGCCCGCGCCACGCCACGCCGCTCACCACACACCTCCGGTCGCGCTCACGGGGCACACTCCACGATCACGTCGAGTGCCCGGTCGAAGTCGGCCCGGTCGATGCCGACGTTGATGGTCAGCCGCAGCCGGGAGCGGGTGTCCGGGGTCGACGGCGGCCGGAAGCAGCCGACCGCGACGCCCCGGTCCCGGCAGTCGGCCGCCCAGGCCACCGCGGTCTCCGGGCCGGGTGCGGTCACCGAGACCACCCCGGCGGCCGGGGCCGAGACCGCCAGCCCGGCCGCGCCGAGCCGCCGGGTCACCGTGCCGGCCCGGTCGGCCAGCTCGGCCCGGAGCGCGTCGCCGGCCCGGGCCAGCCCGGCGGCGGCGAGCACCCCGGCGACCACCGCCGGGGGCGGCGCGGTGTCGTAGATGAAGGTACGGCCGGTGTCGACCAGGTGCCGGACCAGCTCCGTCGGCCCGGCCACCACCCCGCCGGCTCCGCCGAGCGCCTTGGACAGCGTCGCGGTCACCACCACGTCGGGCTCGCCGGCCAGCCCGGCGCCGGCCACCGCGCCCGCCCCGGCCGGACCGAGTACGCCGAGCGCGTGCGCGTCGTCGACCAGCAGCAGCGCGCCGTACCGGCGGGCCACGTCGTGCAGTTCGGCGAGCGGGGCGAGGTCGCCGTCGACGGAGAAGACCGACTCGGTGACCACCACCGCCGGTCGGCCCGGTGCCCCGGCCAGGGCCGCCTCGACGGCGTCGACGTCCAGGTGCGGGGTGACCCGGGTCTCCGCACCGGAGATCTTGCAGCCGTCGATCAGCGAGGCGTGGTTGTGCGCGTCGGAGACCAGCAGGGAGCGGGGCCGGACCAGGGCGCGTACCGCGCCGAGGTTGGCGAGGTAGCCGGAGGAGTAGACCAGGGTCCGCCCGGTGCCGAGCCAGTCGGCGAGGGTGTCCTCCAGCGCGTGGTGGGCGTCGGTGGAGCCGCGTACCAGTCGGGAGCCGGTGGCGCCCAGTCCGTACCCGGTCAGCGCCTCGGCCGCGGCGGCGACCACCGCCGGATGCCGGGACAGCCCGAGATAGTCGTTGCCGGCGAGGTCGACCACGTCCTCGGTGGCGCTCCTCGGCCGCAGCCGTCGAGTGAGGCCGGCCTTGGCACGCAGCCGCGCCCGCCGGTCCAGGCCCTCCAGCCAGCTCGGCACCGCCACCCCCACCCTGGTCCGCGTCCGCCCCCGGGCGCTGTCGGAAACCCGATCGCCGCACGTCCGGCACAGCGCCGGCCCGCCCGGAGTCGGCTCGCACACGTCCGGAACCTTCCGGCCCGCCCGGAGTCGACTCGCGCCGGGTCCGGGTCGGCGGGCCTGCGGCGGCCCCGACCGGCGAAAATACCACCCGTCGCGTTCTCCGGCGGCCCGCCGGGCCGGCCGAACCGGGACCGGTGGCCCGGCGGCGGGGGCATCCGGGCAGCTCGGCCGGGTGGCCGCACATCGACGGACGATCCGCTTGTAGGGTACGACCCATGCCAGAAATCCTCGACCGGGCGCGTACCCAGGTGCTCGACGGTGGTGTCGGTCTCGACGAGGCCGGCATACTCGCCGTGCTGCGGCTGCCCGACGAGCACCTGTCGGCGGCGCTCCAGCTCGCGCACGAGGTACGGATGCGCTGGTGCGGCCCGGAGGTCGAGGTCGAGGGGATCGTCTCGCTGAAGACCGGCGGCTGCCCGGAGGACTGTCACTTCTGCTCGCAGTCCGGGCTGTTCGCCTCGCCGGTCCGGTCGGTCTGGCTGGACATCCCGTCCCTGGTCGAGGCGGCGAAGCAGACCGCCGCCACCGGTGCCACCGAGTTCTGCATCGTCGCGGCGGTCCGGGGCCCGGACGAGCGGCTGATGACGCAGATGCGCGAGGGCGTGGCCGCGATCCGGGCCGAGGTGGAGATCCAGGTCGCCGCCTCACTCGGGATGCTGACCCAGGCCCAGGTCGACGAGCTGGTCGAGATGGGCGTGCACCGCTACAACCACAACCTGGAGACCTGCCGCTCCTTCTTCCCCAACGTGGTCAGCACGCACTCCTGGGAGGAGCGCTGGGAGACGTTGCGGATGGTCCGCGCCTCGGGCATGGAGGTCTGCTGCGGCGGCATCCTGGGGCTGGGCGAGACCGTCGAGCAGCGTGCCGAGTTCGCGGCGCAGCTCGCCGAACTGGACCCGCACGAGGTACCACTGAACTTCCTCAACCCCCGGCCGGGCACCCCGCTCGGCGACCAGCCGGTGGTGGAGCCGCGTGACGCGCTCCGGGCCATCGCCGCGTTCCGGCTGGCGATGCCCCGCACCATCCTCCGGTACGCCGGTGGCCGGGAGATCACCCTCGGCGACCTCGGTACCCGGGACGGCCTGCTCGGCGGGATCAACGCGGTGATCGTCGGCAACTACCTGACCACGCTCGGCCGCCCGGCCGGCGAGGACCTGGCGCTGCTGGACGAGCTGAAGATGCCGGTCAAGGCGCTCTCGGCGACGCTGTAGTCCGGCCGAAAATGCTGGTCAAGGCGTTGTCGGCAACGCTGTGGTCCGGCTGAAGATGCCGGCCAAGGTGTTGTCTGCGACGCTGTAGTCCGGCGCGTTCCCGCCGGCCGAGCCTCGGTGCCGTGGGCGCCGAAGTGGCACGACCGGCGAGCGGGACGAGGAAGCGGCGCCCGACGGCGGGAGCGACGAACGGGAGGGCAGGGCCGACATGGCGGGTACGACGAACCCGACCGACCTCTGGTGCGACCGTTGCGGTGAGCCGGTGTCCGCCGGGAAACACTCGGGCTGCCAGGCCGCGCGCGAGTGGGAGCCGCCCCGGTTCTGCCCACGTTGCCGGCGCCGGATGAAGGTGCAGGTCCTCCCCTCCGGCTGGTCGGCGGTCTGCGTCGAGCACGGCACAGCCCAAGGCTGACCCGCCCACCCCCACCCTCCCGCTGGCGAACGGGCGGAGCGGAGCGGCCGTCGGGCGGGGCGGAGCGGCCGTCGGGCGGGGCGGAGCTGTTCACCTGGACGCCAGGTGCGTTAACTGCCCTGTGTAACGCATCTGGCGTCCAGGTGAGCGTGCGGTCTTGTCGGGGAAGACGTCGACGTGCGGCCGGTCGGGCCGGCGTGTGGCGGTACGGTCGCATTGACACTCTTTATTAAAGAGTGTTATCTATTAATGCCGGCCGGCCGCTGACCTCTGGAGATCCGTCCACGGAGGGGAGACCCCCGCATGTCCTCCGCAGGTACGACGGCGACCAACCGCCGCACACCCACCCGCCACCGCGCACCCACCCGCCGCCGGTCCGTCGCCGCCGGGCTGCTCTCGCTCTGCGTCGCCGCCGTCGGCACGGTCGCCGGGCCCACCCCGGCGTACGCGGCCAACGAGCCGGTGAACATCTGGCTGACCAGCACCTCCGACTCCGGCGGCCGGACGGTGACCCGTGGCCTGCAACAGCAGACGCCGATCAACTTCGCCGCCACCAGCCCCGGCGCCACGCACACCGTCACGGTCAACGAGAACGTCCGCTACCAGCAGTTCGAGGGCGGCGGCGCCTCGATCACCGACACCACCGCCTACCTGTTCCGGGGCGGGCCGATCAGCGCGGCGACCCGGGACGCGGTGATGCGCCGGTTGTTCCACCCCACCGACGGGATAGGGCTCTCCTTCGTCCGCAACCCGATCGGCGCCTCCGACCTGTCCCGGCCCGGCCACGTGTCGCTGGACGACACCTGCTGCGACCTGAACGACTTCGGCGCCAACGGCTACGACACCAACGTCCGGCTGCTCACCGCGCAGGCCAAGCAGCTCAACCCGGCGCTGCGGGTCAAGGGCGTGCCGTGGAGCGCGCCGGGCTGGATGAAGGACAACGGCCGGATGGACCAGATGGGCTGGCTGAAGTGGGAGTACTACCCGCTCTACGCCCAGTACTTCGTGAGGTACGTCCAGTCGTACCAGGCGGCCGGGATCCCGGTGAACTACGTTTCGGTGCAGAACGAGCCGAACTGCTGCCAGGCGGCGAACCCGCCGGCGATGAACTACCCGGGGATGAGCTGGAACTCCTCCGGCCTGCTGGAGTTCACCAAGAATCACCTGCTGCCGGCCTTCCGGGCCGCCGGCATCAGCACCAAGGTGATGGTGCACGACTGGAACTACGGCGACTGGGGCCAGATCGGCAGCGGGATCGTCGCCGACGCCGCGCTGCGCAACGACCCGCTCTTCGCCGGCATCGCCTGGCACGGCTACGCCGGCAGCCCGAGCGTCGGCTCCCAGGTGCACGCCCAGTATCCGGCGGTCCGGCAGTTCAGCACCGAGCACTCCGGTGGCACCTGGATCGGCAACCAGCACAACGAGGACCTGGCCGACATCGTCAACTACACCCGGAACTGGAGCGGCAGCGTCGTCAAGTGGAGTCTCGCGCTGAACCAGAGCATGGGTCCGCACAACGGCGGCTGTGACGTCTGCACCGGGCTGGTCACCGTACAGGAGGGCGGCCCACGCGCCGGCCAGGTCGACAACACCATCGAGTACTACACCACCGGGCACCTGACGAAGTTCGTCAAGCCGGGGGCGTACCGGATCGACTCGACCGCGAACGGCACGGTGCAGAACGTGGCCTGGGTCAACCCGGACGGCTCCAAGGCGCTGATCGCGCACAACGGCGGCACCGGCAGCCAGTCGGTCCGGGTGGTCTGGGGTGGACAGTCGTTCACGTACACCCTGCCGGCCCGGACCACCGCGACCTTCACCTGGTCCGGCACCCAGTCCGGCGGTGGCGGCGGCCGAACCGGCCAGATCGTCGGGCTCGCCGGCAAGTGCCTGGACGTGGCCGGCGCGAACAGCGCGGACGGTACCGCCGTGCAGCTCTACGACTGCAACGGCAGTGCGGCCCAACAGTGGACCCTGGGCACCGACGGCACGGTGCGGGCACTCGGCAAGTGCCTCGACGTCCGGGACAACTCGACCGCGAACGGTGCCCGGGTGCAGATCTGGAGCTGCACCGGCGCGGCGAACCAGCGCTGGACCGCCACCGCCGGCCGGGATCTGACCAGCGCCAGCGCGAACAAGTGCCTGGACGTGCTGGACAACAGTTCCGCGAACGGTACGCCGACCCAGCTCTGGACCTGCACCGGCACCGCCAACCAGAAGTGGACCGTACCGGTCTGAGCAGTACCGGCCGACCGCCGCCCACGAGGCCCGGCAGGACGCCCGGCAGGAGTGCTCCTGCCGGGCGTCCTTCCTGTTCGCCGCCGACCGCCGCCGGTTGACTTCGAGCCATGACGCGACCATGGAAAGCCGTCGTTCGCACCCTGTTGGCCGGCGGACTCGTCGGCGCCGCCGCGCTCGCCGGACCGGTGCCCGGCGCCGCGGCCCCGCCCGCACCCGCCCCGGCAGGCCGGACGGACGCCGGCTCCTCGCTGCTCGACCTGCTGCCGGCCGGCGTCGCCGACCGGATGACCGCGCAGGTCCCGCTGGTCGACGCGGCCAGCGTGATCCGGACCGCCGTCGAGCGCGGCGACGCCGCCGGATACGCCGGGCTCGGCCTGGTGGACCAGCACGTCACCCTCTGGTGGAAGGGACCACTGTCGGCCGAGGTCGCCTCGGCGGTCGCCCGGGCTCGGAAGACCGCGCCGGTCGAGGTGGCCGCCGCGACGTACTCCCGGGCCGAACTGCGGGCCGCCGCCGCCAAGCTGGCGCCGACGGTTCGGGCCTCGGCCGCGAAGCCCACGGTCCGGCTGCGCACCGACGGCGCCGGCCTGGAGGTCGCGGTTTCCGGTACGCCGTCCGCCGCCCGGCTCCCGAAGCTGCCGGCCACCGGGGTACGCACCACCGTGGTGCAGCGGCGTCCGATGGTCGACCGGTCCCGGGAGGACGACGCCGCACCGTGGACCGGCGGAGCCCGGATCTGGAACGGCGGCATCCTGTGCAGCTCGGCGTTTGGCGCCCGGGACGCCGGCACCGGCGCCGGCTACCTGCTCAGCGCCGGCCACTGTAGCGACCTCGGCGCGGTGTGGACGGCCGGCAGCGGTGCCACCATCGGAGCGGCGGCCCGGAAGAACTCCGACCACGACGCGATGCTGATCTCGACGCCGTCGGTCAGCGGCGACCTCTACGTCGGCGGGTCACACGACGAGGTACGCGCGAGGGTGGTCGGCTGGACCGAGGTCTTCCCCGGCCAGTTGCTCTGCCAGTCCGGCGCGACCAGCGCCTGGGAGCTGTCCCGGCCGATCTGCAACTTCCGGGTCGAGTTCCACTACGAGGACCGGGAGGACCTGGTCGAGGCGACCCAGCTCGACGGCGAGGAGGCGGCGCGCGGCGGCGACAGCGGCGGACCGGTCTACGCGGTCAACCCCGACGGCACGGTACTGGCCGCCGGCACGGTCACCCGCTCCGGCGGCCCGGGTCTCGGCTTCCAGGACTTTGCCACCTACCGGGACGACTTCGGCGACATCGTGCCGGTGACCGGCACCGCCAGCACCACCTGCCGGGTCTCGTACGCGGTCACCGACTCGTGGAGCGGCGGCTTCGCGGCCAGCGTCACGGTGCACAACAGCGGGCCGGCGGTCACCGGCTGGAGCCTCGGCTGGTCCTTCCCGGGTGACCAGGTGGTGCAGGGCCACTGGCACGGGCAGTTCCAGCAGAGCGGCGCGGCGGTCGTGGTCACCAACGAGGCACACAACGCCACCATCCCGGCCGGCGGCTCGGTCAACCTGGGCTTCACCGCAAGCGGTACCCCGGTCACCCCGGCACCGTTCACCCTGAACGGCGCGCCCTGTAGCTGATCCGCCCCGGCAACCGGTGTCGAGGCCGACGGCCACGAGCCGTTCCACCGACCTCACCACATCCCACGGGCCCTGCCGCCACCAGCGGCAGGGCCCGCCCGGCGGTAGCAGGGCCCGTTCGACGTTAGACTCGGCGGCTCGCGGACGGGGGGACGGGCGACGATGACCGACGACCGGATCGGGCGGGCCAGACTGCACTACGAACGCGCCGTCTTCGGCGGCGACGCCGACGCGCTGGACGCGGCCGACCGGGACCTGGACGCGGTCGAGGCCGACCTGGCGCTGGCCCGGGGCCGGATCGTGCACGCGCGCTACCTCGCGGACCGGACCGAGGACCCGGACGAGCTGCCACTGTTCGAACGGGCGGTCCGGCTCTACCAGCGGCTCGCCGACCCGCGCGGCGAGGCCGAGGCGCTCTTCTGGGTCGGCACCTTCCACCAGGTGGTGCGGCAGGACTTCGAGACCGCGCAGCCGGCGCTGCTCCGCGCCGCCGACCTCGCCGCCCGAGCCGGGGATCGGCTGACCCTCTCGTACGCGCTGCGCCACCTCGGCATCGCCGAGCACCGCGCCGGCCGGCTGGACACGGCACGGGAGCGGCTGGCCGAGTCGACCCGGCTGCGCCGGGAGATCGGCTTCCCGGCCGGTGTCGCGGCGAACCTGATCGGGCTGGCGCATCTCGCCGCCGCCGGTGGTGACCGGTCCGGTGCGCTCGCGCTGCTGGACGAGGCGGCGACGCTCGCCGAGACCGCCGAGGCGTACGGCATCTTGCGCTGGGTGCGGGAGGCCCGAGGCGAGATCGCGTCCGGGTGATCCGCGCCGCCGTACAACCGATCCGGCACGGGTCCCGTCGGTAGGTGGGATCCCGATGGGGGCTCGGCGGATGCGGGACGAGCCGGCAGCGCTGCAGGCGGTCGTCTGGCGCTGCCGCTGAACCCTCCCCAGGCCCCGGACTACTCCGCCGCCAGTTCGCGCAGCAGGGTGGCGCGCAGGCTCCGGGCCTCGGGGGCGTCCAGTTCACCGCAGCGATCCAGCGCCCGCTGGCGTAGCAGCCGGGCGTCCGCCGAACCGACCTTGTCCGCGCCGGCCAGCGCCGCCAGGGCGTGCAGCGTCCGCGCCTCCCACCACGGACTGGGTACGCCGGCGAACAGCGCCAGGGCCTGCCGCAACTCTTCGGTGGCCGCACCGACCTCGCCAAGTTCCCGCAGCGCCGTGCCGTACTGGTACGCCGCGCCGGCCTCGCCGAACGTCGCCGCGCAGCGCCGAAACAGGGTACGGGCCCGGGCGTACTCGGCTGCGGCAGCCGGCCAGTCTCGCCCGCCGGCCAGGTCGGCACCGAGCGCCATCGTCGTGGCGGCCTGGGCGACCAGCGCTCCGGTGCTGCTCAGCCCGCTCTCCCGGCGATAGAACTCGAGCACCTCGCGGTGCACGTCGGCGGCCTCGGAGTACCGGCCGAGCGCGGCCAGCGCCGAACCGTGGACGTTGGCGGCGGTGGCCTCGCCGAGTTCGTAGCCGAGCTGGCGGAAGAGCGCGACGGCCTGCCGGGCGGAGTCGACGGCGTACCCGGCCCGGCCGGACCGGACGAAGATCGAGGCCGAGTACGTCAACGCCCACGCCTCCTCTCGGCGGTCGCCGATCCGCCGGGCCAGCTCCAGCGCCTGTTCCAGCGCGGCCAGCCCGTCGGCGTTCCGCTCCCGGCAGTAGTACCGCGCCCAGCCCAGGAAGTTGAGCAGTACCGCCTCGTCCCGGGGGCTGCCCAGGGCCCGGGCTGCGGTCACGCCGAGCGAGAAGACCTCGTCCCAGGAGTGCCGGTGGGTGGCGGCGTCGGAATACCAGTGCATCGCCCGGGCCACCCGTACGACGTCGGCGTGCCAGCCCTGCCGGGCCGCGTCCCGCAGCGCCGCCGGCCAGTTGCCGGACTCCCGGTCCAGCCAGGCGCCCGCCTCGCGGTGGTCGTCGAACGGGTTGCCCGGCCGGCGGGCGCCCGGGGAGAACATCGCACCGGCCTGCTCGGTCCGGTGCAGCAGCCAGCCGACCAGCCGGTCGTGCGCCCCGGTCCGCTGCTCCGCCGACTCGTCACCGGCGAGGCGTTCGTGGGCGTAGAGGCGTACCAGGTCGTGGAACCGGTAGCGGTCGCCGAGCGGCAGCAGCAGTCCGGCGTCGACCAGGTCCTCGGCCGCCTGCCCGGCGGTCTCCTCGTCGCAGCCGGCGGCGGCCGCCACCAGGCCGGCGTCGAAGTCGGCGCCGGGGATCAGCGACGCCCGCCGGAACGCCGTCGCGGTGACCGGGTCGAGCTGCCGGTAGGAGACCTCGAACGCGGCCCGGACCCCGAGATCCCCGGCGGTGAGTACGGTCAGCCGACGGCGCTGGTCACGCAACTGGCCGACCAACCTGGCGATGCTCCACTGCGGTCGGGTGGCCAGCCGGTTGCCGGCGATCCGCAGCGCCAGTGGCAGCCGCCCGCAGAGCCGGACGAGCTGTTCGGCGGCGGCCGGCTCGGCGGCGACCCGCTCGGCGCCGACGATCGAGGTCAGCAGTTCCCGCCCCGGCTCTGGATCGAGCAGCCCGAGCGGCACCCGCACGGCACCGGCCAGCCCGGTCAGCGGTCGCCGGCTGGTGACCAGGACGAGGCAGTGCCGCCCGGCCGGCAGCAGTGGGCGTACCTGTGCCTCGTCGGCGGCGTTGTCCAGCACCAGCAGCAGCCGACGGTCCCGGGTGAGGGTCCGGAACAGGCCGGCCCGCTCGGCCGGTGACGCCGGCATCCGGTCGTCGGGCAGGCCGAGCGAGCGCAGCAGTCCGGCCAGCGCCTCGGCCGGCTCGACCCGCCCGGGCACCGGAGCGCCGCCGGGGTCCCCCCGCTGCACCGCACCGCCGGGGTCGGCCGCCGCGCCGCCGAGGTCGACGAAGAGTTGCCCGTCGGGGAAGCCGCCGCTGAACTGGTGACCGGCCACGACGGTGACACTGGTCTTACCGGTACCGGGCGGGCCGTGCACGACCGCCAGCGTGGCCGTACCGGTCTGGCCGGCCGTGGCCTCACCGGCGAGCGCCCGCAGGGCGGCGAGTTCGCCGGACCGACCGGCCAGGTCCCGTACCGCGCTGGGCAGTTCACCCGGCACGACATCGCGCGGCACGACATCGCGCGGCACGACATCGCGCGGCACGGCTCCGGTCGGACGCTCTGGCCGGTCGGGACCGTCCGGCGGCAGGCGTACGGTGCGCGCGGCGGCGAGGAACTCGACACGGTCGGACCCGTCGAGGTCGAGCGCGTCGGCGAGCAGTACGGCGGTCCGGCGCTGCGGTGACCGGACCCGGCCCCGCTCCATCTCCCGGATGCTCCGGACACTGGAGCCGGAGCGTTCCGCCAACTCCTCCTGGGTCAGGCTGCCCCGCCGCCGAAGTGTCCGAAGCAGAACTCCGAACTGGTCCCGCCGTTCCTGGTCCAAGGAGACGCCCCCCACCGCCGGTCCCCGAGCCCGCGCTCGCCCCCCGGCGACCACGTGAACTTCCGTCGATGCTCGCACGCGGGGCGATGCCGGCGGACCGCTGCGACGACAACTGTGAGACCTACCATGCACAGTCCGTGACGAATCGGTCGAGGCCGATCACCCGGTCGGCCGAGCCGCCGTCCGGGCGGGCCCGGCGAGGTGGGCGCGTACCGGACGGCGGTGGTCAGAGTCGGTAGCTCCGACCGGGCCCGACCCGCCCGCCGGACGCGGATGGGGCCCGGGTGCGTGACACCCGGGCCCCGGTCTCACCCGGTCATCGGGACCGGGTCAGCGCTGTGCCGCCCAGAGCAGGGCCCGGCCCAACTGCGAGTGCAGGCCCTTGGGGTGCAGCCGGAACGTCGGGTCCGTACCGAACAGCACCACGCCGTTGCCGCCCGGGCTGACCGTACGGACGATGCTGGCCTGCCCGGCCGCCGCGGCCTGCCCGGTGGTGCCGGCCTCGTTCGCCGCCCACCAGCCGGCGAGCAGCGGATCGGCGGCGTACGACTGCTCGACCGTGACCCCGGCACCCAGGCCGGTAAACCAGACCGGCTGGTTGATGAACGCGTGCGGTACGGCACCCGCCGTCACCGGGCCGCCCCGGTTGACGATGTTGGCCACCCCGCTGGCCAGGCTGGCGCCGGCGGTGGCGGTGACGCTGAGCAGTCCGGTGGCGTTGCCGAAGCCCGCCCCGGCGGTACCCAGTCCGACCACCCCACCGCCCCGGCCGAGGAACGCGTCCAGCGCGGCCCGGTTCTCCGGGGTCAGGGTCGTCAGGTTGACGTTGCTCGCCACCAGCAGCACGTCGACGTCGGCGGTGAGCGTCGTGGCCAGCGTCGTCGTGGTGAGCGCGCGGGCCTCGAAACCGGTGTCGAGCAGGGTGTCCCGCTCCTCGACGGTACCCAGGTAGCCGACGACCACCTCGGCCAGCAGGGTGCCCTGCCAGCGGGCCGGCGCGCGCTCGAAGGTCACGCCGTGCTCGCGGACCTCGGTCCGGGCCAGCCGGCGGTTGTCCGGGGTACCGGGGACGACGACCGAGCCGTCGGCCAGCCGGTAGACCCTGGCGCCCTTGTCCAGCAGGGAGTTGACCGCGAGCAGGTCGGCGCCGTCCTGGACGTCCAGCCGCAGGTCGCCGTTGCCGCCGGGCAGGTCACCCTCGGCGGTGCCGTCGTAGGTCCGCTCCAGGCGTACGTCGGGGAGGCGGTCCCACACCGTGTCGACGGTGGCACCCCAGGTCAGCCCCTGGCTCCAGGCGGCTGGGCCGGCGTAGAGGTCGTCCACCCGGCCGGTCAGGTCGATGCCGGGTTCGAGCAGGGAGTTGACCAGGCCGCGCTTGGGCTGGTGCAGGTCGATCACGTACGAGCCGGCCGGGTAGGACTTCCCGTTCGCCCGGAAGTCCTTCTTCGCCTTCCAGACCCGGCCGCCGCTGCCGACCAGCAGGTCGACCAGGCGGGCCGCGGCGGTCTCGGAGTGCTGCCCGGGGCCGGTCGGGATCACGTACGCCCGGGGGAAGGTGGTCCGGTAGTCGTCCTCCGGACCCCACCCCGGCACGTAGCCGTCCGGGAGCTTGCGCAGCGGCTCGCCGGCCCAGCCGCGCCGGTACACCTCGGCCTGGTCGTGCAGCACCTGGTCACGGTGCTCCTGGATGTACGCCAACGAGGTCTTGATCGCCACCTCGTGCACGTCGGTGTTGATGCCGGAGCGGCGTACCTTCTCTTCCGGGGTGAGGTTGCCGCGCGGGTTCAGCGGCGCCTCGATGGTGTACGGGATGCTGCTCTGCAACATCGCGAACGACGGTACGTAGATCGGCGGGAAGTCGTCCCAGACCCCCGGCTCGTCGTCCCGGAACGGGATCCGGGCCCGCTGGGTCTCCGGGTAGCCGAGGGCGCGCAGCCCCTCCTCGATCGCCAGCGCGTTCGGCAGGCCGTGCTTGATGTAGAGGTCGTACTCGTTGTTGACGTTGTGCGGCGGGGTGCTCGGGTGCAGCAGCGTCGGGTTGACGTAGCCGTGCAGGTCGAGCGTGATGATCGGCTTGCTGTCGACGATCAGCTCGCGGATCAGGTTGGTCTCCGGCTGCGACACGATGGTCAGGTCGCGGTTGAGGTCGTAGCCGGCGGCGTTCTGCCGGGTGCCGGCGACCCGGCCGTCCGGGTTCGAGGTGATGTTGAAGACCAGGCGGTTCCGCCGCAGCAGCGTGGCGACCGCCGGGTCGGTGCTGGTGGCGTACTCCTCGATGACCCGCAGCGCGGCGTCGGTACCCTCCCACTCGTTGCCGTGGATGTTGGCGTTGACGAAGAGCGGGGTCTTGTAGTCGCGGAGCAGCGTGCGGTCGGTGCGGGCCCTGACCGGCTCCTCCTCGATCAGGCGCTTCCACGCCTCCTGCTGGCGTGCCTCGGCGCGGCTCTCCGGCGCGGTGACCGTGACCGCGTAGAGGTCGTAGCCGCCGGAGGACCTCCCGGCCACCCGGGCGGAGACCCGGTCGCTGGCCTTCTGCAACGCGTTCAGCTTGGGCGCGATCTCGTCGTACGGCGTGACGCCGATCGGGATCGACGCGTCGTTCGGGTTGTCCGGCCAGACCGGCAGCACGTTCTGCCGGGGGTAGCCCTTGATGTCGTGCAGGTCGACGGGACGCGCCGGTACGGCCGGCAGCGCGGACGCGGACACGGGCCCGGTCCAGGCCAGCGTGCCGAGCAGCGAGACGGCGACCGCCGCGGCGGCGAGCCGGTGATGCGGACGTCTGGACATGAAGGAGAGTTCTCCTGTCGGGATAGGGGGAATTGCCGCGTGGGCGGTCGCCACCGCGGGGCCGGAGACCCACGGGTCGGGAAACGCCGCCGGCAGGGCGGAACGGATTGGAGCCCGGCGTCAGAGGGACGGTCGACAGGCAGCGCTGGCGACGCGCAGCAGGTCGATGTGACCCCGCTTGGTCAGAAAGGCGCTTCGCACAAAGTAGATCTTGATCGAACGTCGACACGGTGTCAACCGTCGATCCACAGGCCGCGACGGAACGGCCCACCCCGACCCGTGGCACGCGCAGGACGCCGACGGCCACCCCGGGACCCCTGCCAGGTGTACCGTCCAAGCCGGGTGGGCGTCGGAGTAGCGGCCGCCGCCCCGCCGCCCAGACCGCTACCTGGGAGTCCCGATGCCTGAAACCGGGTTCGCGGCTCGGATGCGCGAACTACGTACCGAGCGCGGTATGTCGCTGCGCAAGCTGGCCGCCACCGCCTTCTACGGCAAGAGCTATCTGCACGAGCTGGAGACCGGGATGAAGGAGCCCACGCCCCAGGCGGCCAAGCGGATCGATGACGCGCTGGGAGCGGGTGGGACACTCGCGGCACTGGCGAGCACCGGCATGCGGCGCCGGGAAGTGATCGCCCGGGCCGGTTTGGCCGTCGCGCTTCCACACACGATCCTCGACCACGGCCGCAGGGTCGGCGCCGATACACCCCGGCAGATTGCCGACCGGACCGCCAGGCTGCGGCGGATCGATGACTACCTCGGCGGCGCCGACACGGTCGCGATGTACGCGGCCGAGTTGGAGTCGACATTGCGGATCATCCAAGACGGCAGCTACACGGCGACCACCGGGCGCGAGTTGCTGCGGGTCTTCGCGGAGCAGGCGCAGATGGCCGGCTGGGCAGCGTTCGACGCCGGCCAGCACGACGACGCAGGGCAGTGGTATCGGTCCAGCCTCGCTGCGGCGCGTGACGCAGGGGATCTGCCGTTGGCCGGCAACGCGATCAATCTTCTCGCCTATCAAGAACTGGCGCTGGGCCAGGCTGCGACGGCGACGATCGCGGCGGCGTACGACACGGCCGCCGAGTCGGCGACGCCCGTCGTGCGGGCGTTGCTGCATATGCGTGGCGCGTGGGTGCATGCCGTCAACGGGCACGCGGACGACACGGAGCGGCACCTGGACCTCGGCACAGCGTGCCTGACCGAGCACCACGACCGGCCCGAGCCCGACTGGGTGTACTGGGTCGATCGCCGCGAAGCGGACATCATGGCAGGTCGCTGCTGGGCTGTTTTGCGTCGGCCGATGCGGGCCATCCCGATCCTCGAAGCCGCGCTCGGGTGTTACGAGGACACGCACGCCCGGGAGAAGGCCCTGTATCTGTCCTGGCTGGCAGACGCCTACTTGGACGCGAATGAGGTCGAGCAGGGCTGTGCCACCGCTGCCCGCGCCGTCCGGCTGTCCGCCGGGGTGGGATCGACCCGACCGGGGCAGCGTATCGAGGCGTTCCTTGGCCGGCTTGGTCCGTACGCGCTGACGCCCTGCGCTACCGAGCTACGAGGACTGGTCAGCGGCCGGCAGGGCTGACCGAATCGGACAGCCAGGCGAGACACGCCGCAGATCCGGCCACGATCGGAGTGGCCGTCACCTGTGGGTTGTCCCACGTGTGCTGCTCCAGCAGCACCGTCTCCAGCTCCGGGTACCGACTGGCGGTGGTGTAGAGCATCAGGCGCCATTCCTCCCCGGTGCCTTGTTCGCCGAGGTGCCAAAACACGCTGGTCACGGGCCCGATCACCTGCGCGTTGCCGGCCAGCCGGGCGCCGACGGCATGCTGGGCGAGCGCCACTGCCGCCTCCCGCGTTTCGGTCGCAGTGGCCACTTCCAGATAGTCGGTCACGCGGAGAGCGTAGCCGTCCGCGGACAGCCCGGCGGACAGCCAGAGGACGCGTCATAGCTGTTGTGTGCCCACGCCGACCGGCAAGGCTGGCTGGCAGGGACGCACGGCGGTGGACGTCGAACCACCGGTCGCAACCGGGCGCCCCGGCCGGTCGGGCCTGGTCCTTCCCCGTGGGAGGGCCCGGCCGGCACCAGCCATCCGCCCGTCTGAGCGGCGCTCCGTGACATCGAGTCCGGGGCGCCGTGGCATTACCAGGGAGGCGCCGACGTGAACGGCATCGTGGACCAGCCACAGACCGACGAACAGACCATCGCCCAGCACCTCGACGGCCGCCGGTGTCCGGAGTGCGCGCCCCGGGGCGGCTGCATGCGGATGCTGCGAATCATCCGCCGCCGTCAGGAGCACGCCGACCTGCTCGCGGCCGTCACCGGCGTCCGGCACGGCCCTGGGCGGCTGGTGTGGTGACCCGGCTGCTCCGGCGCTGGCTGACCGTCGAATGGCCGGCGCCGATCGAATGCGCTCTCGCCCGCCTCGTCCTCGGCGCGCACGCACTCCGAGAGTGCGGCCGGTGCGGGCCGGACGGCTGCCCGCTCTGGTCGTGGGCGACCGAGGTCCACCGCCGGGAGCAGGCCGTGCGGGTGCTGCTCGGCGGCACCCTGCCGGCAGCGGTCACGGCCGGGGACGTACGCGCGGCGCTGGAGCGGGTCCGGTGAACGGCCACGAGAGCGCGCCCGGCCTGGCCGCCGACTGGGCCTGGGCCACCATCACCAACCACGCCGAGTCAGGCCACTGCGGCGGCTGCCGGGGCACCTGGTGCCCGACCGCCGAATGGGCGCTCTGGGTCGTCATCACCGACCGGATCGTGCCGGCCGATCGGCGGACGCTCGTCACCGTCGTGGCGCGGCAGGTGATGACGGCGCACTGGCCGCGCGGGGTCGACGGCTGCCGGCCGTGCGGTCTACCGGACTGCGGCCGGATGGCACTGGCGGCAACGTGGCTGGAGGTGGTCCGGGACGACTACCTACCGCCGTCCGTGGATGCTCTCCGCCCAACGATGGCCCCGACGGATGAGGACCTGCGCCGGATCACCGGCATGGACTGACGAGAGGAAGAGGAACGTGGTTTGCGCATCGGGTCAGGCCCGACCACAGCACCCGGCTATCCACAGACCACGATGGACATTCCTTTCTCATCGGCGGGCACGATGGCCCGCAGGGAGTCGAGCGTCGCGTCGGGCCGCATGGGCGCACGAACGGGGCAGCTCGACAGTCGGCGGACGAGGTTCCTATTCCCCGCCCGACCGAGCCCCGTGGGGGCGGAGCCGGGCCGGGCGGGGCCAGCCGCAGCGACGCGGGATACAAGCATCCACAAAAGCGGGCATAAACCTAAGGATAGAGCGCTCTCACGAAGGAACCTTTACCGTCTGATATTGACGGCGTCTTATGGTCAGCGGAAGGATCGGGCCTTGGCGCGTACCCCGATCTGTTCTGGAGGGCACGACATGCGTCCACACTCGCGATCCCGAACACCACTGATAGCCCTGCTCACCGGCCTGCTCGTCGTCTCGCTGACGCCCACCGGCGCGGCCTCCGCAGCGCCCGCCGAGGCCACCGACGCCTCCGTCGCCGGCTCGGGCGGCCACGGCGGCAAGCCCGACTACCGCGATCCGAGGCTGCCGATCGACCGGCGGGTCGACGACCTGCTGGGCCGGATGACCCTGCCGGAGAAGGTCGGCCAGATGGCCCAGGCAGAGCGGCTGGCGGTGGACGCCGACCCGACGCTGGTCGCCCAGTGGGGCCTCGGCTCGCTGCTCTCCGGCGGTGGTTCCGTCCCCACCCCGAACACCCCGGAAGCCTGGGTGTCGATGGTCAACAACTTCCAGCGGCAGGCGCTGAGCACCCGGCTGGGCATCCCGATCATCTACGGCGTCGACGCGGTGCACGGGCACGCCAACGTCTACGGTGCCACCGTCTTCCCGCACAACATCGGCCTCGGCGCGACCCGCAACCCGGAACTCGTCCGGCAGATCGGCAAGGCCACCGGTGAGGAGGTGAAGGCCACCGGCATCCCGTGGAACTTCGCCCCCTGCCTCTGCGTCTCCCGCGACGAGCGCTGGGGTCGGGCGTACGAGGCGTTCAGCGAGGAGCCGGGGCTGGTCGGCGAGATGAGCAGCTACGTCGACGGGCTGCGCGACGCCGGGGTGCTGGCCACCATCAAGCACTACGCCGGGGACGGCGACACCGAGTACGACCAGGCCGCCGCCGACGCCAACGAGAGCCTGCCGCCCGGCTCCCAGCGGTACGTCATCGACCAGGGCGTCACGGTCACCACACGGGCCGACTTCGCCCGTACCAACCTCGCGCCGTTCTGGACCGCGCTGCGCCGGCACGACGTGGACAGCGTGATGCCGTCGTTCTCCAGTGTGGACTGGATCGAGGACGGGATCGGCAATCCGGTCAAGATGCACGCGCACAAGGAACTGCTCACCGACGTACTCAAGGGGGCGCAGCGGTTCAAGGGCTTCGTCATCTCGGACTGGGAGGGCATCCACCAGATCCCCGACCCGGACGAGCCGACCGTGGCCGGGCTGACCGCGTACAAGGTGCGGACCTCGGTCAACGCCGGCATCGACATGTTCATGGTGCCGAACAACGCCAAGCAGTTCATCGACCTGCTGCTCGCCGAGGTGCGGGCCGGCCGGGTCAGCCAGGCCCGGATCGACGACGCGGTACGCCGGATCCTGCGCGCCAAGTTCGAGATCGGCCTCTTCGAGCGCCCGTACGCCTCCCCAGACGACACCGACGAGGTCGGCAGCCGTGAGCACCGGGCGCTGGCCCGGCGGGCGGTCGCCGAGTCGCAGGTGTTGCTGAAGAACAGCGACCGGGCACTGCCGCTGCGCAAGGACGCCAAGATCTATGTCGCCGGCCGGAACGCCGACGACATCGGCAACCAGGCCGGCGGCTGGACCATCACCTGGCAGGGCGCCTCCGGCGACATCATCCCGGGTACCACGATCCTGGAGGGCATCCGGGAGGTGGCGCCGCGCGCCAAGGTCACCTACAGCGCGGACGGTTCGGCGCCGACCGCCGGCTCGGACGTCGCCGTCGTGGTGGTCGGCGAGACGCCGTACACCGAGGGCTTCGGTGACGTCGGCGGGCCGGAGTGCACCTGGTGCACGACGCCGCAGCAGGAGGAGAAGTCGCTCTCCCTCCAGCCGGGTGACAAGGCGGTCGTCGACAAGGTCTGCGGTGCGATCGACACCTGTGTGGTGGTCGTCGTCTCCGGCCGGCCGCAGGTGATCACCGACCAGCTCGGTCAGATGGACGCGCTGGTCGCCTCCTGGCTGCCCGGCAGCGAGGGCGCCGGGGTGGCCGACGTACTGTTCGGCAGGCGCCCGTTCACCGGCAAGCTCTCGGTGAGCTGGCCGCGCAGCGAGGCGCAGGTGCCGATCAACGTCGGCGACCGGAACTACCGCCCGCTCTTCCCGTACGGCTACGGCCTGCGTACCCGCTGAACACCGGTTCGACGAGTCGCCGCCACCGGCCCCGTGACCCGGGTGCCGGTGGCGGCGACGTCCACATCGGACGGTTCCACCGGGACGGACCCTCGACGCGCAGGAGTCATCCGCGTCGGAGACACCTCCGGCGTCACCTGCTTGAATACCGTGCCATGGAATTCTGGCTGGTTCTCGTCTTCGCTCTCCCCCTGCTCGTGCTGGTGATGGCGGAGTTGTCGTCGCCCGCGCGTCGCCACCGGGAGACCGCCGCCCGACTCCGCCGGGTCGAGGCCAAACTCGACCTGGTCCTGGAGCATCTCGGTCTCGCCCTGCCCGAGGCGGCGCTGCCCACGGTGGTGGCGCACCTCGAACAGGGCCAGAAGCTCGCGGCCATCAAGGCGTACCGGGAGATCACCGGCGAAGGGCTGCGGGAGGCGAAGGAGGCGGTGGAACGGCTGGCCGCCGAGCGCGGGCTCTGACCGGGTCCGGGGCGCGACGGGCGAGGTCCGGGCCACGACGCGCGGAGTCCGGAGCGCCACGGACGGGGTCCGGATCCGTCGGACCGTGCCGATAGGGTCCGGCCCGTGACGAACATCGACTGGTCCGGGGTACGGGACCGGGTGGCCGCGCTGTCCCGTACGCCCGACGGCAAGGTCTTCGGCGCGAACGGCCACGAATGGCTGCTCGAACCACCGCTGGTGCCGACCGAGCTGGCGGAGTTGGAGCAGCAACTCGGCGTACGACTGCCGGCGGACTACCGCGGCTTCCTGCTGGAGGTGAGCCGGGGCGGCGCCGGCCCGTTCTACGGCCTGTTCCCGTTGCGCCGGGTGGACGGCCGCTGGCGCTGGGAGGACGGCGGCGCCGACCTCACCGAGTTGGGCACCCTCGCCGAGCCGTTTCCGCACAGTGGCGCGTTCAACCCGGCGGACGACCTGCCGGAGCCGCCGGAGGAGGAGGACTTCACCACGGTCGAGGAGTTCGACGCGGCCGAGGACGCCTACTGGGAGTTGCACGACCGGGTGGCGTACGACCCGAAGCTCACCGTCGGCACCGTCTACCTGTGCCATCTCGGCTGCGCGTTGCGGCAGATGCTGGTGGTCAGTGGCCCGGAGCGCGGCACGATGTGGGCGGACGACAGCGCCGACGACGGCGGATTCTCGCCGCTGACCGGCCCGCACGGCGAGCGGATCGGCTTCGCCCGCTGGTATCTCGACTGGCTCGACGAGGCGACCGCCAAGGCCCGGGAGCCGCTACACCGATAGCCCGGGAGCCACGTCGACGGTGTCGCCGAGGAGGGCGCGGAGCTGCTTGCCTGAACGGATAGCCCCGGGAGCCGCCGCACGGGAAGCCCGGGAACGACCGCACGGACGGCCCCGATCCACCGGACCGGGGCCGTCGGGCAGCCTGCTGGTACCGCCCGACGGCCCCGGCGGGGACCGGCCGAGGGACGGATCAGCCGGTCGCGCAGGCCGCGCCGTTGAGCGTGAACGACGTCGGCCGGGGGTTGCTGCCGGTGTGTGTGCCGTTGAATCCGAAGCTGGTCGAGGCGCCCGGGGCGAGGGTGCCGTTGTAGGAGAGGTTGGTGGCGGTCACGGCCGTACCGGACTGGGTCACGGTGGCCGACCATGCCTGGGTGATCCGCTGGCCGGCGGTGAAGGCGAAGGCCAGCGTCCAGCCGTTCACCGTGCTCGTCCCGGTGTTGGTGATCGTGACGGTACCGCTGAACCCGGTGCCCCAGTCGTTGCTGGTCCAGCCGATCCGGCAGCCGCTGGCCGGGCCGCTCGAGGTGGTCACCGAGACCGGTGCCGACGCCGCCGAAACGTTCCCGGCCGCGTCCACCGCGACCACGTAGAACTGGTACGTGGTGCCGACCGTCAGCCCGGTGACCGCGAACGTGGGCGTGATCGGCGAGCCGAGCAGGGCGTCGGTCGCACCGGCCTCCCGGTAGACCCGGTAACCGGTGACGCCCACGTTGTCGGTCGACGCGGTCCAGCTCAACGTGGCTCCGGTCGAGGTCACCGCCGAGGCGGTCGGGGTGCCGGGCGTACCCGGTGGGGTGGTGTCGCCGGTCCCGGCCGGACGGGTGGTCACCGAGACCGGCGCGGACGCCGTGGAGCGGTTGCCGGCGGCGTCCCTGGCCACCACGTAGAACTGGTATGTCGTCTCGGCCGCCAGCCCGGTCACCGCGAACGTCGGCGTGGCCGCCGAGCCGAGCAGCACGTCGGTGGCGCCGTTCTCCCGGTAGACGTCGTAGCCGGTGACCCCGACGTTGTCGGTGGCGGCGGTCCAGCCGAGAGTGACTCCGGTGGCGGTCACCGCGGTCGCGGTCGGGGTGCCCGGGGCGCTCGGCGCGGTGCTGTCCGGAGCCGACGGTGCCGGTTCGGCGCCCCAGATCAGCGAGCCGCCGGCATAGAGCGCCACCTTCGGGTTCGGCCCGGCGGCGGCCTGGTACGACGGGTCGTTGCTCGGATCCCACGTGCCACCCTCGGGTACGCCGATCTTGAACTGCACCTCCATCCGGTGCGCCGACTGACCGGCCGGCGCGATGGTGTAGCCGGAGCAGTCGACCTCGACGTACCAGATGTCCCCGGAGAGTTGCCGGGCGGTGGTCGGCGCCGGGCAGCCCTGGGTGTAGCCGCTGGTCACCTGGATCGCGCTGCTCCCCTCGGGCCGGAAGTAGTACCGGAACGAGGAGTCGGTCAGCGCCCGGGCCGGGAACGCGGACTTGTTGTAGACGATCGCCTTGATCCCGGTCGCCCTCGGCTCGGCCTGCATCACCGTGGTCTCCACGGTGACCTCGGCGATGTCCGGCGTCTCGGTCGGCGGGAAGTTCGGCAGCGGCGTGCCGCCGTACTCGGAGACGATCCGGGCCAGCGCGGAGGTGAGCCCGGCGTTGTAGTCGGTGGCGACCTCGTTCATCACGTAGTCGCTCCGGCTGTCCGTGTACGCGTCGTTCGGCGCGGACGGCCCGCCGACCAGCGCGCCGTAGAGGGTGTGCCGGGTCGCCTCCGGCACCTGCATGCTGTCCCACCAGGAGCCGTGTGCGGTGCGGTGGTGCGGGTTCTTCGGCGGGTTGGCGCCGAATCCGATCAGGTAACTGGAGTTGCGCGGGTTGGCGCCGAGGGCGTAGTCGATCTGCCGGACCGCGAAGTCGTGGTAGCGGGTCTTCCGGGTCGCGTCGGTGGTCCGGTCGCTGTAGACCAGCGCCGCGAACGCGGTGTTGGCGGCGTACCGCAGCGCGCCCCAGGTGTCCAGCACGGCCATCCCGCCCGGCGACGTACGGATCTTCTCCCCGTTGACTCCGACGGTCCAGTAGTCGAGCCAGCGGTTGGCGTCGTCGACGTACTTCTGCTTCCCGGTCAGGTTGGCCAGCAGCACGTACGCGCCGAACTGCTTGTTGTCCCAGGCCACCGTCCACTTGTAGAGCCGGTTGCTCTGCTGCGGCTCGGTGCCGAGCCGGTCGTACTCGGTCTCCGCCCTGGTCAGGTAGCTGGCGTCCCCGGTGGCCCGGTAGAGCCAGATGGCGCCCCAGACCAGCTCGTCCTGGTAGCCGCTCCAGGACCGGTAGAAGCTCGTCGCGTCGGTGATGCACTCGTGGTAGGCCCGGCGCACGGTGTCGGCGAAGGTGTAGAGCTGGCGGGCGTGCGTGACCAGCCGGTCCGCGTAGGCCGGGTCGGTGGGCCGGAACACCATCGAGGAGGCCGCCATCGCCGCCGCCGTCTCGCCGGCCAGGTCCGAGCCGCCACAGCTCGCGTCGATCTTGTACGCAGGCCGCGCCATCGGCAGCACCTCGGCCGGCCCCCACCACTTGTGGTCGTCGTCGCCCTTGCCCACCTGCCCGTAGAGCACGTTCGCGGACGGGTGCGCCCGGATGAAGTAGTCGTTGACGAAGCGCAGGTTGTTGAGCAGGTGCGGGAGTTGGCCGGCGGCCTGGTAGCCGCTGCGGTACTCGACCGCGCCCCAGGCCAGCATGGTGGTGCTGAACGCCATCGGGAAGCCGAACTTGACGTGGTCACCGGCGTCGTACCAGCCGCCGGTGAGGTCCAGCCGGACGTCGGAGCCGTCGGTCAGCGCCGAGTCGCCGCGCCAGGAGACCCGGTTCCAGTCGGGCAGCGGGCCGGACTGCTGCGCCTCGTAGAAGTAGAGCGACTTCTGGAGCGCCTCCGCGTAGTTGAAGGCCGGCGCGGCGGCCAGCGCGGCTCCGGCCGCCGGGGGCGGACCGGCGGTCGCCGGGGCGAGGCCGGTCAGCACCAGCGCGGCGGCGGTACTCAGGGCCGCAGCGCCGGCGGCCACCGCCCGGAGATACCAGCGACCCGGCCGCTGGCCCCGGTCAGGCCGCTGCCGGCCGTCCGGTCGCTGCCGACCGTTCAGGCGTTGCCGGGTACCTGGCTTGGGCCGGGGGCCGGGGCGGGGACGTTGCCCGTTCGGCCGGGCCGGGGCGATGCGGTCGCGCACTAGAATTGCTCCTGTCCGTGGAGCCGCGCGCGGCGACGCGTAGCGGAGGACACGAGGGGCGGATGTGGGCGCATCCGCCCCTCTCCCTGCGCGGTGCACGACGCGGGTGCTGGGGCCTGGGAAGACTCTGCTGCGGTGGTGCCGGGGCGAGGGTTGGATCTCGGTCCACCGGAGCCCGGGAGCGCTCCCATGGATAGCCAACAATGTAACCGCGCCATTGCCGGTTTGTGAAGGACCCAAACCGGCGACACCTCCGGCCGAGGCGACTAGGGACGATCGCCGGGATGGCCCGAGGAAAAGGCTTTCCTCTAGCTTGACCATCCTCACATCATCCAGAACTCTCGATCGCATCGTGCCATTTTCCCAGCTCAGGGCGCTGAGCAGCGGCTCAGTTGACCGAAAGTCGGGGCCAACTGGCGGAACTCGCGTCCTGGGATACGAGCGTACGGTTGCCGCCGTCGAGCGGCCCGGGAGACAGTACGCCCAGATCGGGGAGACAAACGCCCAGATCAGCGGTGCCATCGACGCTGCCGCACGCTGCTCGTACCCGGCCTTCCGAGCCCTCCACACCCGACGACTCAACCGGCCGACAACTCTGAGGAGACAGCGATGGCACTGCGCCTTGCCGACGGCACCGCCTGGCCCGAGACCCTGGCCCGGGCGGTACGCACCACCCCCGAAGCGTTCGACCTCGACCCCGGCCGCCCCGACGACACCGTCACGCTACGCAACCTGGTCGAAGGTGCCTGGCAGTCGGTCGGTACGCCCAGCCCGGTGCGTACCCCGGTGGACAACGCCGTACTCGTCAACCTGGCCCGGCTGGACGCGGAGTCGGCCCGGGCCGCCGTCGGGTACGCCTCGGCCGAGCACCGCGACTGGGCCGAGACTCCGCTGGCCGACCGGAAGGCCCGGGTGGTCGAGGCGCTCGACGAGCTGACCGTGCACCGGGACCTGCTGGCCCTGCTGCTGGTCTGGGAGATCGGCAAGCCGTGGCGGCTGGCCTGCGCGGACGTGGACCGGGCCCTGGACGGCGTGCGGTGGTACGTCGAGGAGATCGACCGGATGCTGGCCGACGGCCGGGAGCCGCTGGCCGGCCCGGTCAGCAACATCGCGAGCTGGAACTACCCGATGAGCGTGCTGGTGCACGCCGAACTGGTGCAGTTGCTCGCCGGCAACGCGGTGATCGCCAAGACCCCGTCCCAGGGCGGGGCGGTCTGCCTCACCGTGGCGCACGCGCTGATGCGCCGGGCCGGGCTGCCCGCCACCCTGCTCAGCGGCGGTGGCGAGGAACTCTCCGAGGTGCTGGTCCGGGCCCCCGAGATCGGCGCGGTCGCCTTCGTCGGCGGCCGGTCCAACGGCGGCAAGGTGGCCGCCGCGCTGCTCGACACCGACAAGCGGCACATGATCGAGCAGGAGGGGCTGAACGCCTGGGGCATCTGGAACTTCTCGGATTGGGACAGCCTCGCCAAGCACCTGAAGAAGGGCTTCGAGTACGGCAAGCAGCGCTGCACGGCGTACCCGCGCTTCGTGGTGCAGCGGGACCTGGTCGACCAGTTCCTCGACATGTACCTGCCGGTGGTCCGCTCGGTCCGGTTCGGCCACCCGCTGGCGGTCGACGAGAGCTGGACCGAGGGCGACCCACTGCCCGAACTCGACTTCGGCCCGCTGATCAGCGCCGCCAAGGCCGACGAGCTGCGCCGCAAGGTGGACGAGGCGGTCCGGGGCGGGGCGGTGCCGCTCTACCGGGGGCGGCTGGCCGGGGCGCCGTTCCTGGCCGGCCAGGACACCTCGGCGTACGTGGCCCCGTCGGTGCTGCTGGCCCCGCCCGGCCGGTCCCGGCTGATGCACGCCGAGCCGTTCGGCCCGGTCGACACGATCGTGGTGGTGGACACCTCCGACGAGTTGCTGGCCGCGATGAACGCCAGCAACGGTGCCCTGGTGGCCAGCCTCGCCTGCGACGACGAGGACGAGGCGGCAAAGCTCGCGGTCGACCTCCAGGCGTTCAAGGTGGGCATCAACAAGCCCCGGTCCCGGGGCGACCGGGACGAGCCGTTCGGCGGCCGGGGCGCCTCCTGGAAGGGCGCCTTCGTCGGCGGCGACCTGCTGGTGCAGGCGGTCACCGTCAACGCCTCCGCCCAGCGGTTGTACGGCAACTTCCCGGACTACAACAGCTACCCGAGCACCTGAGAAGCCTGGCTACGGCTCCCGCGCGGGGAAGGGGCCCCTCCGGCCGTCCTACCGGAGGGACCCCTTCCATCTCGCCCCAGTCAGGCGGTTCCGGGGCCCGGTCCCGAACCAGGACCGGACCGCCGGGTCTGTGCCGCGCCGCTACGCCTCGGCGCCGGCGGGAGTCTCGGCGGCGGGAAGCACTGCGGCCCGCCGGTCGTGCAGCGGCACCGTGACGGTCAGCAGGTTGCCGTCCCGGTCGATCGCGCCCGGCCGGTAGAGCCGGTCCAGGATGCGCAGCATCCCCACGTTGTCGGCCCCGGTGTGCGCGAGCAGCGCGGCGTAGCCGGCCCGGGTGGCGTACCCGACCAGGCGGCGCAGCAGGGCAGCGCCGAGGCCACGGCGCTGCCAGCCGTCCTCGACCAGCAGGGCGAGTTCGGCGAGCACCCCCTCGGCGGCCAGGTTCGCCATCGCCACCACCCGCTCGGGCTCGCCGTCCACGCCACCGGTCGACGCCAGCAGGGTCACCCCGTGCGCCGGGGAGAGCAGCCGGCGCAGCCGGTCCGGCGAGGCCGCGCCGCGCGCCGGAAAGCGCCGGTGCAGGCTCCGCGCCGAGCAGCGGCCGTGCATCGCCAGCACCGCCGGCAGGTCGTCGGGGACGGCGGTACGGACGGCCAGTTCGGCGCCGTCCGGCAATACCAGGGTCACCCGGTCGGCGGCCTGCCGGGCCACCGCACCGGCCAGGTCCACCAGCGCCTGGGCCCGGGCGTACTCGGCCGGGGTGAAGCTCGGGGCCGTCCGGAGCACCTCGAAGGAGCCGCCGTACGGGTCGGGCAGCCGCATCGTCTCGGCGCCGTGTCCCGAACCCGCCGGGCCGGACACCACCGGTCGCCAGGTGACCGAGTCCGCGCTGAGCAGGCTGAGCAGCGCCTCGCCGAGCGCGTCCGGATCACGTACCAGCCGGCTGGCCAGGCCGAGCGCCCGGGTCGGCTGGTCGGCCAACCCCTGCGCCTCGCTGCGGGCCACCCAGCAGTTCCGCCCGCGCCCGCGCTCCACCGCCGCGACCAGGTCGTCCGCGGTCAACTCGGCCGGCGCGTCCACCAGGAAGTCGTCGACCGCCCCCGCCTCGGTGGTGTGCACCTGGACGGTGAGGATGTTCACCCCGCGCAACGCCAGGCTCGCGGTGAGTACGGAGAGGAATCCCGGCCGGTCGGCCACCGTCGCCCTGATCCGCCACAGTGTCATCGCATCTCCTTCCCGGTTCCAGCCTGCCCGCCTGCTGTTACCCGCCGGTTGCTCAGCCGTGACGGGTCATGATCGCCGGCAGCCGCCCGCTCGGCGGGGCGAGCGCGGCCGGGAGTATCGGTGCCACGGCGGAGCCGGAGGCCATCGCCGCGGTCATCCCCGGTCCACCGGTCGGACCGGGCTTCGCCGGCACCACCGGCCCGGTCAGCGTCGCCGCCGACCCGGTCGTCGCCGGTACCGCCACCGGCGGCATCGGCAGCGCCGGCGCCGATCCGGCCGCCGCCGGCTCGTCGGGCACCGCCGTCCCGGCCGGCTCCGGTGGCGCGCTGACCAGGTCGAGCCGGTCGCCGAGGATCGTCGCGGCGGCCCGCACCAGTTGGGCGATCCGGTCGACCTCGGTGACGTGGAAACCGGCCGCCGCCAGGCCGTCGCCGTCCACCCGGGCCAGCATCAGCACCAGCCCCGCCCGGCCGAACGGGGCGACCGCGTAGTGGGTGCCCGCCGGCCCGTTCAGCGAGCGGGCCCGCAGCGGGGTCACCTCGGGCAGGTGGAGCGGGCTCGGTGCCCGCCAGCTCGCGTACGCCACCGCGGGCGCGCCGCTGCCCCGGACCGTACCCGCGCCCATCCCGGTACGCGCCGCCCAGTCCGCCGGTACGACGGCCGCCGCGGCCCAGTCGGCGGCCAGCAGGCCGGGTACCGCGTCGACGAGGGTGGCCAGCCCGTCGGCCGGGTTCGCGGCGATCTGGGCGAGCAGTTCGGCGTCCTGTCCCCCGCCGTTCGGCGCGCCGATCGCCCGCCACATGCCGTTGACCCGTACCCCGGGGATGGCGCCGAGCCCGGCGCAGAGCCGGTCGACCCGGGACGCACCCGGCCAGACCACGGTGAAGTCGTCCACGGCCCGACCGCCGAGCCGCTCCAGCACCACCACCTGGACGATGTCGGCACCGGCGACGCCCAGCGTACGAGCGACCTGACCGAGCGTTCCGGGTCGATCCGGCAGGGTCACCCGAACCCTCAGCAACATGTCCGTCCCCTCCGTCGGCGGACCGGCGCGTGTTCCGCCGGCGAGCTGTCAACCAGGCTGCCCTATGACCATTTCGCCCCTGTTGCAGCGGCATGTCCCGGCAGCAACAACCCGTGTTCACCTGGAAGACATAGGGTGTCGCCCCGCCGGAGCCCGGCGGCAGCGGAGCCGAGCAGCGGCGCCGGGGCGTAGCCCTCGCCCCGGCTTGACTGGACGGCCCGGATGCCATCAACTGTGTCGATGACCGATCCGCCGGCCACCGCCGTCCGGCCGGAGCCACCCGCCGGGTCACCGTCCGGGCTCGACCTCGACCGGCTGGCCGGGCATCTCGCGGCGCACCGCCCCGACCTGCTGACCGGCCCGCTCCGGGCGGAACTCATCCCCGGCGGCCGGTCCAACCTCACCTACCTGGTCCGGGCCGGCGACCACGAGTTCATACTCCGCCGGCCGCCGCTCGGGCACGTGCTGGCCACCGCGCACGACATGGCCCGGGAGTTCCGGGTGATCTCGGCACTCGCCCCGACCGGGGTGCCGGTGCCGGCCGCCCTGCTGCACTGCGCCGACGCGGAGGTGCTCGGTGCGCCGTTCTACCTGATGGAACGGGTGCCCGGGGTGGTCTACCGGAGCCGGAGCCAGACCGACCCGCTGACGCCGGCCCAGCGCCGGGCGCTCGCGCTGGTCATGATGGACGTGCTGGCGGCGCTGCACACCGTCGACCCGGCCGCCGTCGGGCTGGCCGACTTCGGCCGGCCGGAGGGCTTCCTGGCCCGGCAGGTACGCCGCTGGGGCGGGCAGCTCGACCGGTCCCGCAGCCGGCCGCTGCCCGGCATCGACGAGCTGCGCCGACGGCTGGCCGCGACCGCACCGGACGGCTCCGGCACGGGGCGGATCGTGCACGGCGACTACCGGCTCGACAACCTGATCGCCGACTGCCGGCCGCCCCGGGACGGCACGGCGGAGAGCGCCACGGTGACGATCCGGGCGGTACTCGACTGGGAGATGGCCACCCTCGGCGACCCGCTCGCCGACCTCGGCCTGCTGCTGACGTACTGGGAGGTGCTCGGCGACTCCGACGCGGCCGACGGCAACCCGGTCGCCGACGGGCTCGGCCCGCGCGCTGGCTTCCCACCCGGCGCCGAGCTGATCGACCGGTACGCGGCCGGCAGCGACGTCGACGTCGGCCCGCTGGACTGGCACGTGGCGCTGGGCTGCTTCAAGCTCGCCGTCATCTGCGAGGGCATCCACTACCGGCACACCCTGGGGCAGACCGTCGGCGAGGGGTTCGACCGGATCGGCGCGCTCGTCGAGCCGCTGGTCGGGTACGGCCTGGCCGCGTCCCGCCGGAGCTGACCCCGGCGCCCGCGCGCGCGGTGGTGGCCCGGGTCAGGCCGTCGCAACCGCCAGACCCCACCCCGAGACCGCCGCGCCGGCGCCCGTAGCACGGACCGTGAGACGAGCTGGACACCCGTCCTGACCGAGGGAAAGGCACACCGGAAACCACCCCGAGCTGAACTGCCGAGGAGCATCGATGGACTTCGGGTTCGACGCGCGCACCGCCGAGTTGCACGAGGCGCTGCACGACTTCCTGACCGACCGGATCCTGCCCGCCGAGCCGGTCCACGCCGAGCAGGTCGCCGCCGCGGCCGATCCGGCGACCGCGGCGGGACCGTGGAGCCGGCCGCCAATCATGGCGGAGCTCAAGGCCGAGGCCCGGCGCCGGGGCCTGTGGAACCTCTTCCTGCCCCATCCCGAGTACGGCCCCGGCCTCACCAACCTCCAGTACGCCCCGCTCGCCGAGCTGACCGGCCGCAGCCCGCACCTGGCCCCGGAGGCGCTCAACTGCGCCGCCCCGGACACCGGCAACATGGAGCTGCTGGCCGACTTCGGCAGCCCGGCACAGCGGGAGCGCTGGCTGCGCCCGCTGCTCGACGGTGAGCTGCGCTCGGCGTTCTGCATGACCGAGCCGGAGGTGGCCTCCTCGGACGCCACCAACATCGCCACGAGGATCGAACGCGACGGCGACGAGTACGTGGTCACCGGGCGGAAGTGGTGGTCGACCGGGGCGATGGACCCGCGCTGCGGGATCTTCGTGGTGATGGGCAAGACCGATCCGGGGGCGCCCCGGCACCGGCAGCAGAGCATGGTGCTGGTGCCCCGGGACACCCCGGGCGTGACGGTGCGGCGCGGCCTGACCGTCTTCGGCTACTCCGACGGCGCGCACGGCGGGCACGCCGAGGTGAGCTTCGACGGCGTACGGGTGCCGGCGGACCATCTGATCGGCAAGCCCGGTGACGGCTTCGCCATCGCACAGGCGCGGCTCGGTCCGGGCCGGATCCACCACTGCATGCGCCTGGTCGGGATGGCCGAACGCGCCCTCGAACTGCTCTGCCGGCGGGCGGCCGGGCGGGTCGCGTTCGGCCGGCCGCTGGCCGAGCAGGGTGTGGTGCAGGAGTGGATCGCCGAGTCCCGGGTGCGGATCGAGCAGGCCCGGCTGCTGGTGCTGAAGACCGCCTGGCTGATGGACACGGTCGGCAACAAGGGCGCGCACGCCGAGATCCAGGCGATCAAGATCGTGACTCCGGCGATGGCCGAGTGGGTGCTCGACAAGGCGATCCAGGCGCACGGCGGGGCCGGGGTCAGCCAGGACACGCCGCTGGCCGCGCTCTGGGCCGGTGCTCGTACGCTCCGGCTGGCGGACGGCCCGGACGAGGTGCACCGGGCCGCGCTGGCCCGCCGCGAACTGCGCCGCTGGACGGGCGACTGAGGCATCCGCTTCCGGTGTTTGCGCTCCCGGGCCGGCCCAAGGTGCGGCCGGGCCCGCAGCCCGGCCGGGTCGACCGGCCGTCAGGCGGAGGTGCGGTGCACCAGGTGGGTGTCGAGCAGCACGTACGGCACCTCGCGCTCCTCCCGCCGGATCCGCGAGACGAGCAGCCGGGCCATCTGCCGCCCCATCTCCTCCATCGGCTGGAAGACGGTGGTCAGCGGCGGCTCGGTCTGCCGGGCGATCGGGGCGTCCTCGAAGCCCACCACGGCCACGTCCTCGGGCACCCGCCGGCCGGCCTCGCGCAGCGCCCGCAACGCGCCGCAGGCCATCAGGTCGGAGGCGACGAAGACCGCGTCGAGATCGGGGCAACCGTCCAACAGCCGGCGCATCGCCGCCGCGCCACTGGTCTCGCTGAAGTCGCCGTACGCGATCATGGTGTCGCTGACCTGCCCGCCGCTGTCCCGTACCGCCTGCTGGTAGCCGGCCAGCCGGGCCACGCCGACGCCCATGTCCTGCGGGCCGGCGATGGTCGCCACCCGCTTGCGGCCCTGCCCGACCAGGTGTTCGACCGCCTGCCGGGCGCCTCCGGCGTTGTCCACGTCGACGAAGTACGCCCCGGACGGGTCGCCGAGCATCCGGGCCGGCCGTCCGCCGAGCACGGTCGGCAGCCCGCGCTGCTCCAGCAGGGTGGGCAGCGGGTCCGCGTCGTGCAGCGAGAGCAGGAGTACGCCGTCCACGTGCTGGTTGGTCAGATGGTGCTCGACCCGTTCCCGCTCGGCCGGCGACTGTGCCATCGCCAGCCAGAGCTGCATCGGGGTCTCCAGCAGCGCGGAACTGATCCCGCGCACGATGCCGGCGAAGAACGGCTCGCCGAAGACCCGCTCCTCCGACTCGGAGACCACCAGGGCCACCGAGTCGGTCCGCTGGGTGACCAGGGCCCGGGCCGCCCGGTTCGGCACGTAGCCCAGCTCGGCGATGGCCCGCTGCACCGCCGCCCGGGCCTCGGGGCTCACCTGGGGTGAACCGTTGACGACGCGGGACACGGTGCCCCGCCCCACTCCGGCGCGGGCGGCGACCGCGTCCAGGGTGGGCCGCCCGAGCGAGCGGGTGCGCTGGGTTGTCATCGTCTGTCCCTCCGACGTCGGATGTCCGGCACCGACCCCGTGCGGGCCGGTGCCGGGCACCCCCAATACTGGCTGACCACGCCTATTGAACCCTCTTCGACCTGGACAGCGCCTCGCCGGCGCCCCGACCTTCACCCGGGGGCACGACGACCGCCAGCGGAGGTCGAAGAAGGTTCATTGTGCGGCCAGACCGTTACGTCGGATCACGTCGGCATACCACCTGGCGCTGGACTTGGGGATCCGGCGCTGGCTGTCGTAGTCGACGTAGACCATGCCGAAGCGCTTGGTGTAGCCCCACGCCCACTCGTAGTTGTCAAGCAGTGACCAGGCGAAATAGCCCCTCAGCGGTACCCCGGAGGCGATCGCCGAGTGGCAGGCCCGCAGGTGCGCGTCGAAGTAGCCGAGCCGGTCGGCGTCGTCGACCCGGCCGTCCACCACCTCGTCGACGAAGGCGGAGCCGTTCTCGGTGATGTAGAGCGGCAGGTCCGGATATTCCCGGTGCACCCGCTCCAGGGTCTCGACCAGCCCGGGGGCGTCGATCTCCCAGTTCATGTCGGTCACCGGCACACCCCGGGTGACGAACCGGACCTGCTCGCTGCCGGGCCAGCTCGACTGGGCCCGCCAGTACGGCTCCGGCTCGACCCCCTCGACCGGGGCCGCGACCACGTGCCGGCTGTAGTAGTTGATGCCGAGGAACGACATCGGGGTGGAGACGATCTCCAGGTCACCGTCCTGGACGTGGCCGAAGTCGGTCACCGGGGCCAGGTCGGCGACCACGTCGGCCGGGTAGCTGCCGCGCAGCACCGGGTCCAGGAAGATCCGGTTGGCCAGCCCGTCGATCCGGCGGGCCGCGTCGGCGTCGCCGGCCGAGGAGGTCTGCGGGGAGACCGCGTACAGGTTGAGGGTCACCCCGACCTCGGCGTCCGGCCGGGCCGCCTGGATGGCCCGGGTGGCCAGGCCGTGCCCGAGCATCAGGTGGTGCGCCGCCCGGACCGCCTCGCCCGGATTGGTACGCCCCGGCGCGTGCACCCCGGAGCCGTAGCCGAGGAAGGCCGAGCACCACGGCTCGTTGAGGGTGATCCAGTGCCGGACCCGGTCGCCGAGGGCCGCGACGGTCAGCTCGGCGTACTCGGCGAACCGGGCGGCGGTGTCCCGGTTGGGCCACCCGCCGGCGTCCTCGATCGCCTGCGGCAGGTCCCAGTGGTAGAGCGTGATCCACGGCTCGATGCCGTGCTCCAGCAGCTCGTCGGTCAGCCGCCGGTAGAAGTCCAGCCCGGCCTGGTTGCCCGGGCCGTGCCCGTCCGGCTGGATCCGGGGCCAGGCCACCGACAGCCGGTACGCCTTCAGCCCCAGCTCGGCCATCAGCTTCACGTCGTCCGGGTACCGGTGGTAGTGGTCGCAGGCGACGTCCCCGGTGTGCCCGTGCAGGACCCGGCCCGGGGTGTGGCTGAAGGTGTCCCAGATCGACGCGCTTCGACCGCCCTCGTGCACCGCACCCTCGATCTGGTACGCCGCGGTGGCCGCGCCCCAGACGAAGCCGGGGGGAAAGGTTGCGCCCTCACCCTCCTCGAGCAGTTGCGTGGACTGTGGGCTCGCGGAGTTGCTCACGACTTGACGGCGCCTTCCATGATGCCGCCGATGATCTGGCGGCCGAAGATGATGAACACGATCAGCAGCGGCAGGGTCGCCAGCGCGGTACCGGCGAACAGAGCTACATAATCCGTCTGGTACAGGCCGGACGAAAGGATCTTCAACGAGTACTGCACGGTCGGCGTGTCGGGAGTGAGCACGACGAACGGCCAGAGGAACTCGTTCCAGGTCTGCATGAACGTCAGCAGCCCGAGTACGGCCGCCGCCGGGCGCAGCGCCGGCAGCACCACGTTCCAGTAGACCCGCCAGGTGGAGCAGCCGTCGAGCCGGGCCGCCTCGATCAGCTCGTCGCTGATCGCCGACATCGCGTACTGGCGCATCATGAAGACCCCGAAGCCCTGGACCAGGAACGGCACGATGACCGCCTGGAGGGTGCCGGTCCAGCCCAGCTCCACCATCATCAGGTAGAGCGGGATGATGCCGAGCTGGGTCGGGACCATCATGGTCAGGATGATCACCAGCAGCAGCGCGTTGCTGCCCCGGAACTTGAGCTTCGCGAAGGCGAAGCCGGCCAGGGTGGAGAAGAAGATCACCGAGATGGTCACCACGGAGGAGACCACGGCCGAGTTGACCAGGCCGTAGAGGAACGCGGCGTCCTCGTTGGCCAGCATCCGGTCGATGTTCTCGAACAGCTTGCCGCCCGGGGTCGGCGGCATCTCGTAGACCGCGCTGTTGTCCCGGGAGGCGATGATGAACGACCAGACGATCGGGAAGACCGAGAGCACCGAGCCGATCACCAGCGCGAGGTAGGTCAGCGGGCTGGCCTGCCAGAGCCGGGCCCCGGGTGCTGCCCGGCGGCGTCGGCGGGACGGCGGTGGCGTGGGAGTCACGGTACGGGGCAGGGTCTGCGTGGTGGTCACTTCTGCTCCCCCTTGACCGAGCGGCGGACCATCGCGAAGTTGATCAGCGCGAAGATGACGATCATCAGGAAGAGCAGCCAGGACATCGCGGCGCCGGACCCGTACTCGAAGTTGCCGGTGAAGGTCCGCTCGTAGATGTACATCGCCAGCGTCTGGAACTCGTTCGATGCGCCGCCGCGGATCAGCCCGTAGCCGTACATCAGGGGCTCGGTGAAGATCTGTAGACCGCCGATGGTGGAGATGATGATCGTGAAGAGGATGGTCGGCCGGATCAGCGGGACCGTGATCTTCCAGAACTGCCGCCAGGTGGAGGCGCCGTCCAGGGACGCCGACTCGTAGAGGTCCCGGGGGATGGCCTGCATCGCACCGAGGTAGATCAGCGCGTTGTAGCCGGTCCACCGCCAGTCGACCATGAAGGCGACCGCGAACCACGAGGCGTACCGGTTGTCCCGCCAGGCGATCGGGTCGACGCCGACGGTGCCGAGCAGCCAGTTCACCAGGCCGTACCGGTCGGCGAAGATCAACGCGAAGATGATGCCGACCGCGGCCACCGAGGTGATGTTGGGGATCAGGATCCCCATCCGGAACAGGGTACGGGCCCGCATCTGCCGGTTCAGCAGGTTGGCGATCATCAGCGCCACCACGAGCTGCGGCACGGTGCTGAGCACGAACATGCCGAAGGTGTTGTACGCGGCGTTCCAGAACTGGGAGTCGTCCAGCAGGACCCGGTAGTTCTCCAGCCCGACGAACTCCTTGCTGCCGCTGAGCAGGTCGTACTCGAAGAGCGAGACGTAGACCGTGTAGAGGACCGGGAAGAGGCCGAAGACCCCGAAGAGCAGGAAGAACGGGGCGACGTAGAGGTACGGCGAGTACTTGATGTCCCAGCGCCCGAGGCGGTACGACCGCCGGCGGTGCGGCTGTTCCGGGGTGGGTGGCGTGGCAGCGTGCCGTACTGGTGCCGCGCCGACAGCAGAGCTCATTGCGGGGTCCTTCCGGGGAGGTGGACCGGCCGGTGACCTCGCGGCGGTGCCCACACCCTGTGCTGCGGGTGTGGGCACCGCCGCCGGCCCACGGGCACTCCTCACCCGGGGGCGCGGCAGGTCACCGGTCGACCTAGCTGGTCAGCTTCTTGGCCTCGGCCATCGCCTTCTTCCAGGCGGCGTCCGAACTGAGCTGGCCGCGCTCGGCCGCCTGCATCTGCGGCTCGACCACCGTCTCCCAGATCTGCTGGTGCTTGGCGCCGAGGAAGACCGGCTTCATGTTCTTGACGCTCTCGCCGAAGATCTGGCCGGTGGGTGCGCCGCTGAAGTAGTCGCTCTTCTTGTCCTTGAACGCCGGGTCCTCGATGCCGGCGATGTCGGACGGCATCGCACCGGCCTCCTTGAACGCCGCCAGGTGGCCCTCCTTGCTGGTCAGGTACTTGGCCAGCAGGTACGCCTCCTTCGGGTGCTTGGTCTGGGCCGGCACCGCCAGGTAGGAGCCACCCCAGTTGCCGCCACCGCCGGGGATCTTGGCGATGTCCCACTTGCCGGAGTTCCCCGGGCCGGACTTGGGGGCGATGACGCCCTCGGTCATCCACGCCGGGCAGGGGAGGGTGGCGAACGCCGAGTTCTTGAAGGCGGCGTCCCAGTCGGCGCTCCAGCGCTGTGCCTTGGCGGTCAGCCCGTCGGTGGCCATCTGGAGGCCCATGTCCCAGGTCTGCTTGACGACCGGGTTGGTCTCGCCGATGAACTTGTTCTCCTTGTCGAAGAAGAACGTCTCGGAGTTCTGCATCACGTACGGCTGCATCAGGCTGGTCGCGCTGTCCAGCCAGGCGGCCTTGGCCTTACCGCTGGCCTTGAACTCCTTGCCCAGCGCGATGTAGTCCTGCCAGGTGCTGATCCGCTTCGACACCTCTTCACGGTCGGTCGGCAGGCCGGCCTGCTGGAAGAGGTCCTTGCGGTAGCACATGGCCAGGCCGCCGACGTCGGTGCCGAGCCCGATCAGCTTCTGGCCGTCCGGGGTCAGGGCGTTGTTCCACTTCCACTCGGGGAAGCTGGACTTCAGCTCGGTCGCCCCGAGTTCCAGCAGGTTGGCGAACTTGTCGTGGTTCTGCACGTACCCCAGCAGCACGCCCTCTTCGAGCCCGACCACGTCGCCGGCACCGCTGCCCGCGGCGAGCCACTGCACCAGCTTCGGCTGGAAGTCCCGCAGCTCGCCCATCTTCTGGTGCTCGACCTTGATGGTGGGGTTGGCGGCCTCGAAGTCCTTGATCGCCTGGTCGTAACCGAAGTTCGAGAAGGTCTGTAGGACCAGCTTGACCTCTCCCCCTTCGCCGCTGGATCCCTCGTTGTCGCTCTTACTGCACGCCGTGCTGCCGAGAGCCACGCCCGCGGCGAGCGCGGCGACCGCGACGGTGCGGAGCCGGCGCCTGATGACGCTCATCCCTGACCCCTCTCAGGTGGGTAACTCGTGTTGTGGTGGTGGCGGAGATTCGTGTGTCGACGGTGCTGCTGGTGCTGGTGTCCTCTGGCATTTCCGGTGTCGCCGAGGTGCGTATGTCCGCCCGCCGACGGCGCCGGGCGGGTGGCCCGACGCCGCGCGATGGGGATTCGGTTCGACGCCGCGTCAGCGGTCGAGTGGCCTCGGCCACAAACCGCCGGGAGCGCTCCCATGAGATTGCCGGCGCGTTTCGAGGGTGTCAATGGTCATCTGGGAGCGTTCCCATTTCGTTACCGTCGGCGCTGGGTCACTCACCCGCAAAGCGGGGCGTTATCCCCGAGGTAACGGCCGGGCCGACCTCCGGGCCACCGCCCGACGGGCGGGCAGCATGCGGACGCCGGTGCAGGCGCGGGTACGACCGCCGTACCCGCCGCACACGGCGCCACTCCACAGTGGCCAGCGGCCGGGGCGTACCCGGGTCAGCTCAGCCAGCGGGCCAGGGTGCTCGCCCGGCCCGGGTCGAAAGTCGACGGATCGAAGGACCGGCCGAGCCAGGAACGCAACGTCTCGTGCTCCGGGTGCGCCGGGTCGGCCATCGCGGCGAGGAACTGCCGGTAGCCGTACGGGCCGCCGACGTCCTCCGGCGGGCAGGCTCCGTCACCGGCGGAACAGACCGGGTAGCGCTCGTCGGGATCGGCGCCGAAGACGTCCTCGACGGTCACGTCGTGTTCCCACCAGTCGCCGAAGTCGTAGGTGTAGAGGAACCGACCGCCCTTGGTCGCCACCGCGTCCAGCCGGGTGTCCAACTCGTCGCGGAGCGTCAACTCCCCCTCGGGATCCGGTACGCCGTACTGCATCCCGTCGATATCGAACGAGTGCAGGTGGCAGTTCTGCCAGCCCAGTACGGACTGGAACACCCGGTGCACCCGGTCCAGGGTGTAGCCGCCCGGCACCTGCACCCGCCGCCAGACCGGCGGTGTGACGTCGGCGAGCGACACCTTGAGCTGGAAGATCTGACGGCGCATCGTCTCCCACCCTCTCGGCATAGGCTTACCGGCATGATCTGCCGAGCCTGCCGGGACGACAGGCACGACGACTGCCGGGGCCGCAACTGGTGCGACTGCCAGCACCGTACCCCCGGACCCGTCCCTCCGGTCACCGGTCCGGCCAGCGAATGACCGGTAATGTCGGAATAACCCGGCTGTGGCCTGCCCCGGCGACGGCACCCCTGGACGAGTCGGCGCTGATCACGCTCTATCCGCGTCTCGACCAGCCCCACCTGCGGATGAACTTCGTCGCCAGCATCGACGGGGCGGTGGAGCTGGACGGCCACTCCGCCGGGCTCTCCAGCCCGCCGGACAAGCGGGTCTTCGGGCTGCTGCGGATGGTCTGCGACGCGCTGCTGGTCGGCGCCGGCACGCTGCGGAACGAGGCGTACCGGGCGCTGCGGCTGGACGAGCGGCGCCGGGCCTGGCGGCGGGAGCACGGGCTGACCGAGTACCCGACCCTGGTGGTGGTCTCCCGGGCGCTGAACCTCGACCCGGAGTCGGCGGCTTTCGCGGACGCCCCGGTCCGGCCGGTGGTGCTCACCTCCGCGCGGGCCGAGGCGCCGGCCGGGCTCGCCGAGGTCGCCGAGCTGCTGCGCTGCGGCGAGGAGCAGGTCGACCTGGCCACCGGCCTGGCCGACCTGCACCGCCGGGGGCACGGCCAACTGCTCAGCGAGGGCGGGCCGCACCTGTTCGGCTCGCTGACCGCCGCCGGCCTGGTCGACGAGGTCTGCCTGACGGTGGCGCCGATGCTGACCGGTCCGGGCGCCGGGCGGATCACCGCCGGGCCGACCAGCACGCCGCACGGGATGTCGCTGCGGCACGTCCTCGCCGCCGGGGACGAGCTGCTGCTCCGGTACGCCCGCGCCTAATCGCCCGAGGGCGGTGCCCCGGCTCCCGGGGCACCGCCGCGCACCACTACCCCTGGGCGGCGTTCCAGCCGACGAGTTCGGCCGGGCGGTTGGTGATGATCCCGTCCACGCCCAGGTCGTCGAGCTGCCGCCAGCCGGCCGGGGTGTCCACCGTCCAGACCATCAGCGCGATCCCGGCCCGGTGCAGGTCGCCGACGATCGCCGGCCGGCTGAGCAGGGCCGCCGAGGAGGGGTTGTAGGTGGCCAGCCCGAGTTCGGTGGAGATCGCCACCGGGTCGGCGTCCAGGGTGCTGCGGAGCAGCCCGAGCGGCAGCTCCGGGGCGAGTTCCCGGGTGTACCGCAGCACGTCGACCTCGAAGCTCTGCACGAGTACCCGGTCGGTCATCTGCTGCTCGCGGACGATCGCGACGATCCGGGAGACCTCGGCCCGGGTGTGTGCGCCCTTGATCTCCAGGACCAGCCGGCCACCCCGGGTACGCAGGTCCGCCAACTGCTCGGCCAGGGTCGGCATCCGGGTGCCGGCGTAGTGCGGGGCGAACCAGGAGCCCGCGTCGAGCGTCTTGAGCCGGGCGCTGGTCAGCGAGCGGATCGCGCCGGTGCCGTCGGTGGTGCGGTCCACGGTCGCGTCGTGCAGCACGAACGGCACGCCGTCGCTGCTCGGCTGCACGTCGTTCTCGATCCAGTCGGCGCCGCCGCGCCGGGCGATCTCCTGGGCGACCAGGGTGTTCTCCGGGGCCGCCGCCGAAGCACCCCGGTGGGCGATCACCGCGACCGGGCTGCCCGGCGGTCGGAGCAGGGCGCTCGGGGCCAGCTCGGTGATCCGGACATCGTCGAAGGAGACGGTGGCGCCGTTGACGAAGAGCGCCTGGCCGGCCGTACCGGAGCGGCGCAGACTGCTGGTCCGGAGGATCTCCCGGCCGTCGAAGGACCACCGGGCCTGGCTGCCGTGCACCTCGATGGCGACCCGGACGTCCCGGCCGGTACCGGCGGCGGTCGGCGCGGCGGCGGTCTCCGTCACGTTCCAGGCGTCGCCGGTGGTGCGTTCGGCGAACTCCAGCCCGTTGGCGGCGGTGCTGCCGCTGCGCATGGTGGCGATCCACCACGGGGTCGCCCCGGTCGCCGGTACGTCGAGGCCGAGCGCGGCCCAGCGGGTGCTCGCGGTCACGGACTCGAAGCGTACGGTCGCCTCGAAGCGGAAGTGCGCCAGGTACGTACCAAAAGTGATCTTGTTGTTCTGGCTGGAGCTGGCCGAGGTGCCGTAGAGCCGGCCGTTCTGCACCCGCCAGGTGCCGTCGACCGCGCGCCAGCCGGCCGGCAGCGCGCTGCCGTCGAAGTTCTCCGAGACGTGCACCCGGCCCGGCTCGGCACCGGCCGGAGCGGGCTCGGCGGTGGCGGCGGCTCCGGCGCCGACGGCGGCGGCCACCAGCAGGGCGGCCACGAAGACCGGAGTACGCCGGCTCCGCCGGGTGTCGCGTCCCGCCGGTGCCGGCGTGTTGCCCCTGACCGGGGGCGGATTGAGGGTCATCATGGCCCGAGAGGGTAGCCGGGCACCGGGAGCGGACCGGCAAGATCTGGTTAATGTGCCGCAAAGCAGCCGTGTACGACCGACTGCGGGACGAACCCGGCGGCTTCCCTGAGTGTCACCGCCGCGCCGCGTGGCACGGTGTCGTACTAGTGAGGCAGGATGCGACTCGTGTGTCTTGACCAGATTCTCACCATGACCGGGACGGCACCGACCGGGGCAATACCGACCGGAGTGGCGCGGTGACCGACAGCCCACCGGAGGATCCGGGCGCGGCGGTCGGCCGGGTGCTGGGCACCGCCGACGCCACCCCGTTGCAGTTCTGGACGGCGGTCACCCCGGGCAGCTACCTCCAGCTCGACGACGTGGTGGTGACCCGGCGCGAACTGCCCGACCGGGAGCCGGTCACCATCGCCGGGGTGGTCACCCAGGTCCGGGCCCGACACGAGGGGGCGCAGTTCGACTCCGACGTCTTCGCCATCGCCGACGGCACCCTGCCGGCGATGGTGCAGGAGGCGGCCGAGATCACCACCACCCGGGTCGACCCGGAGTTCTACGTGCCACCCTCCCCCGGCGCGGTCGTCTACCGGGCCGAGGGCGAGGCCCGGTCGGCGGCACTGCACTTCGACCGGATGGAACGCCGGGTGCCGATGGGGATCGGCCGGGACGGCGTACCGGTCTTCCTCAACGCCGACTTCCTGGACGGCTCGCGCGGGGCACACGTATCGATCTCCGGCATCTCCGGGGTGGCCACCAAGACCAGCTTCGCCACCTTCCTGCTCTACTCGGTGTTCCGCTCCGGAGTGCTCGGCGGCGACGCCGTGAACGCCAAGGCACTGATCTTCAACGTCAAGGGCGAGGACCTGCTTTTCCTCGACCACCCGAACAGCCGGCTCGACGCGGCCACCACCGAGACGTACGCGAAGCTGGGGCTGGATGCCGGGGCGTTCCCGGACGTCCGGGTCTACGCCCCGCCCCGGCCCGGCGACTCCTCCGGCACCCCCGACGTGAGCAGCCGGCTCACCGGGGTCGACAGCTTCTACTGGACGCTTACCGAGTTCTGCGCCGACCGGCTGCTGCCGTACGTCTTCGCCGACGCCGACGACGAGCGCCAGCAATACACCATGGTGGTGCACTCGGTCGCCGCCCACCTGGCCCGGTACGCCCAGCCCGCCGACGGTGGCGTCAGCGTCGACGGGACACGGATCAACTCCTACCCCGACCTGGTGGACCACATCGTCGAGCAGCTCACCGACGACGAGACCCGGTCGGAGTGGGCCGGCAGCGCGGTCAACATGGGCACCGTCAACGCCTTCGCCCGGCGGCTGATCGGCAGCAAGAAGGACCTGGCCCGGCTCATCCGGGGCGACCTCGCCACCCGCCGGCCGCACAGCGTGAACACCGCCGAGAGCGCCCAGGTGACCGTGGTCGACCTGCACAACCTGCCGGACCGGGCCCAGCGGTTCGTGGTCGGGGTGACCCTGAAGACCGAGTTCGAGCGCAAGGAGAAGGCCGGCACCGCCAAGCCACTGCTCTTCGTCGTACTCGACGAGCTGAACAAGTACGCACCCCGGGAGGGGTCCTCGCCGATCAAGGAGGTGCTGCTGGACATCGCCGAGCGGGGGCGCTCGCTCGGGGTGATCCTGATCGGGGCGCAGCAGACCGCCAGCGAGGTGGAGCGGCGGATCGTCACCAACTCGGCGATCCGGGTGGTCGGCCGGCTCGACCCGGCCGAGGCGTCCCGCCCGGAGTACGGCTTCCTGCCCGCCGCGCAGCGGCAGCGGGCGCTGCTGGCCAAGCCGGGCACGATGTTCGTCAACCAGCCGGACATCCCGGTGCCGCTCTGCCTGGACTTCCCGTTCCCGGCCTGGGCGACCCGGGTCTCCGAGGCCGGCGCCGCACCGACCGGGACGCTCCGCTCGATCACCCAGGCCGCCGACCCGTTCGCGGTGGTCGGCACCCGGTCGGGCGTGCTCTCCGACGACGACATCCCCTTCTAAGGTTCCTGTGAG
>NZ_BONX01000046.1 GCF_016862935.1 Plantactinospora mayteni | reverse complement strand
GAACGGAGAAGAGGTCGGGCGGCCGTGAAGATCCTGCACACCTCCGACTGGCACGTCGGCAAGGTCCTCAAGGGACAGTCTCGGATCGGCGAGCACCGGGACGCCCTCGCCCAGCTCGTCGAGGTCGCCCAGGCCGAGTCACCCGACCTGGTGATCGTCGCCGGTGACCTCTACGACACCGCCGCGCCGACCCCGGAGGCGACCCGGCTGGTCACCCGGGCGCTCTCCGCGCTGCGCCGCACCGGCGCCCAGGTCGTGGCGATCGGCGGCAACCACGACAACGGCCCGGCACTGGACGCGCTGCGCCCGTGGGCCGAGGCCGCCGGGGTGGCGCTGCGGGGCAGCGTCCGGGACAACCCGGCCGAGCACGTCATCGACGGCACCACCGCCGGTGGCGAGGCGTGGCGGCTGGTCGCGCTGCCGTTCCTCTCCCAGCGGTACGCGGTTCGGGCCGTCGAGATGTACGAGCTGACCGCTGCCGAGGCGGTGCAGACGTACGCGGACCACGTCGGGCGGGTACTCGGGCGGCTGACCGAGAGCTTCGACGAGCCCGACCGGGTGCACCTGGTCACCGGGCACCTGACCGTGGTGGGTGCCCGGACCGGCGGCGGTGAGCGGGAGGCGCACACCGTACTCAACTACGCCGTACCGGCCTCGGTGTTTCCGGGCGGCGCGCACTACGTGGCGCTGGGGCACCTGCACCGGGCGCAGCAGGTGCTCGGGCCGTGCCACATCCGCTACAGCGGCAGCCCGCTCCCGATCGACTTCGGCGAGGAGGAGAACCGCCCCTCGGTCAGCATCGTCGAGGTGAGCACCCGGACGGCCGCCCGGGTCCGGGAGGTACCGATCACGGCGGCAGCGCCGCTGCGCACCGTACGCGGCACCCTGGCCGAACTCGCCAAGGTCGACGACCGCACGGCCTGGCTGCGGGTCTACGTCCGGGAGGCGCCGAGAGCCGGGCTGCGCGAGGAGGTACAGGAGTTGCTGCCCCGGGCCCTGGAGGTGCGGATCGACCCGGAGATGCTGCCGACCTCCAGTGCGACCCGGGCCGCCCAGCGGGCCGGACGCTCCCCCCGGGAGCTGTTCGGCGACTACCTGACCAGCCGGGGCCAGGCCGACGACGGAGTACGCGAGCTGTTCGACGAACTCTACGAGGAGGCGACCAAATAGTGCGTCCGCTCCGGCTCGACCTGGCCGGCTTCACCGCCTTCCGCGACGCCACCACCGTCGACTTCACCGACGCGGACTTCTTCGCCCTGGTCGGGCCGACCGGTTCGGGCAAGTCCAGCGTGCTCGACGCGATCTGTTTCGCGCTCTACGGCACCGTGCCGCGCTGGGGCGGCGCCCGGGGCATCGCGAACGCGCTGGCGCCGTCGGCCGCCGAGGCCCGGGTCCGGCTGGTCTTCGAGTCGGCCGGTGCGCGCTACGTGGCGACCCGGGTGGTCCGGCGGGACAGCCGGGGCAACGTCAAGACCGGCAACGCGGGGCTGCAACTGATGCCGCCCGGCTTCGACGTGACCAAACTGGACACCGGACTGTCCCCGGAGGACCTCGGCGAGGTGGTCGCCGGTACCCCGGCCGAGATGGACGACGCGGTGCTGGAGGCGGTCGGGCTGCCGTACGAGCAGTTCACGAGTTGCGTGTTGCTGCCGCAGGGGCAGTTCGCCGACTTCCTGCACGCCAAGCCGGCGACCCGGCAGCAGATCCTGGTCAACCTGCTCGGCCTCGGCGTCTACGAGGAGGTGCAGAAGCGGGCCACCGCCCGGGCTGGCCGGGCCGACGCCGCGCTGGAGGCCGTCGACCGGATACTCGACGGGCTCACCGGGATCGACGACGAGGCGCTGGCCGATGCCGCCGCCCGGGTGGACGCGATGCGCGAGCTGGCCGAGGGGGTCGACGGGGCAGTACCCGAGCTGCGCGCCGCGCGTACCGCCGCGACCGAGGCCGAACGCGAACTGGCCGCGCTCGACGCCGAACTCGCCGAACTGGCCCGGGTGCGGCCACCCCGCGACCTCGCGGTGGTCGCCGAGGCGGTCGCGACCGCCCGGGAAGCGGCGACCGAGGCGTCGGCGGCGGTGACCGTGGCCGAGGAACGCGAGGAGAAGCTCCGGGGCGAACTGGCCGGTGCCGGCGACCCGGCGGCGCTCCGGCTGCTGCAACAGGCGCACACCGAGCGCACGCAGGTGGCCGGCGAGGCGGCGACGCTGTCCGGCGCGCTGGACTCGGCCGGTGCCGACCATGACGCGGCGGTGGCCGCGCTGGCGGCGGCCCGGACCAGGGCGGAGCGGGCCGGTGCGGAACTGGAGGCGGCCCGGGTCGCCTACCAGGAGGCGCAGACCGCCGACCGGGCGGCGGCGCTCCGGGCCCACCTGCACGCCGGGGCGCCCTGCCCGGTCTGCACCCAGCCGGTGACCGAGGTGCCGCCGCTGCCGGCGGGCTCGGCGGTGGCCGCCGCGAAGCAGGCCGGCGAGGCAGCCAGGGCCGCCGCCGACACCGCCGACCGGCTGGTCGCCGAGCGGGACCGGGCCGCCCGGGACCTGGAACGCACCCTCGACCAGGCCCGGGCCAGGCACGAGCAGCTCACCGCCCGGATGGCCGACCTCGACGCCCGGCTGGCCGACTCCCCCGGCCCGGCCGCGCTGCGCGAGCGGCTCGACCTGCTGGCCGGGCTCCGGCGTGACCTGGAGACGGCGGGCGGCGCGGTACGGGCGGCCCGGGAAACGGCCCGGCGGGCCCGGGCCGGGGTGGAGGCGGCCGAGGAGCGGCTGCGCGGCGCCTGGCACGCCTTCGACACCGTGCGGGACGGAGTGGCCCGACTCGGCCCGCCGGCCGCCGACCGGGCGGACGTGACCGCCGCCTGGACCGGGCTCGCCGGCTGGGCGGCCCGGGCCACCGAGCAACGACGCGCGAACCGGGCCGGCGCCGCCTCGGCGGTGACCGAGGCGCACGACGGCGTCGACGGGGTGCGGGAACGGATCGCCACGCTCTTCACCGCCGTCGGGCTGGACCGGCCGGCCGCCGACGCCGACCCGGTCCGGCTGGCGGTGGTCGCCGTCGAGCGGGCCGAGGCCGAGCACCGCCGGCTGGTCGAGCGCCGGGAGCAGGCCCGGGAGCTGACCGAGCAGCGGGCCGGGCACGAGCGGGAGTCCCGGGTCGCCAAGGCGCTCGCCGGGCACCTGCGGGCCAACAACTTCGAGCGCTGGCTGCTGGCCGAGGCGCTCGACATGCTGGTCGACGGGGCCTCCCGGATCCTCCGCGAACTCACCGACGGGCAGTACGACCTGGCGCACGACAAGGGCGAGTTCTTCGTACTCGACCACCACGACGCGGGGCTGCGCCGGGCGGTACGGACGCTGTCGGGCGGCGAGACCTTCCAAGCCTCGCTGGCGCTGGCGCTGGCCCTCTCCGAACAGCTCGCCGGGCTCTCGACCACCACCGCCAGCCTGGAGTCGATCGTGCTCGACGAGGGCTTCGGCACCCTGGACGCATCCACTCTGGACACCGTCGCCGCCACCCTGGAAAACCTCGCCGCCCGGGGCGACCGGATGGTCGGGGTGGTCACCCACGTACCGGCGTTGGCCGAGCGGATCCCGGTCCGGTTCGAGGTACGCAAGGACGCCCGCAGCTCCCGGGTGGAACGGACCGGCCGGTGAGCGCCCGGCTCTTCGTCGACGCCTGGGATCCGGCCTACGGTGCCTCCTTCGAGGCGGCCGGTGGCCCGGCGGCGCCGAGCAGTGCCCAGGTGCAGACCGACGTCGAGCTGCCCGCCGACGAGTGGCACCCGCTCGCCGCCCCGGACTCCGTCGAGCCGCCGGACGTCGTACTGCTGGTCGACGGGGTACGCCGGATCGACGCCAGCGTCTGGACCGAGGAACCGGACGGCACCTCCTTCCCCGGGCTGGCCGCCTCGTACGCCGCCGGAGTGGTCCGGTGCGACCTGCGCAGGGGCGCCGCCGAGCTGGCCGGTGCCGAGGTGGAACGGGGACTCTTCACCGCCAGCCCGTCCGCGCAGGACGTGGTCGCGGGGCAGATCCGGTACGCCGTACACCGGCTGAGCGGGACCGGTGAGCTGAGCAAGCTGCCGGCGGCGGTCCAGGGGCCGCTGACCGCGCTCGAAGTGAAGGTCTCCGGCGCGGTCCGGGACGACGGCGACCTGCTGGTGGTGGACGGCCCGCTGCGCAGCCGGCGGCAACTGCCGCGCACCCTCGGCTACATCAAGACCCAGCACAGCCAATACCTCGACGCCCGGCACACGGCGCTGGTCACCGGGCTGGCCGCCCGGGAACGCTCCCCGGTCTTCCGGCTCGGTACGGCCTGGGGCGGCTATTCGTGGTATCTGCGGCTGCCCGGCTCCGGGCGCGGCCCGTGGGCCGGGATCGTCCGGGTCGAGTGCTCGGCCGAACTGGCCGAACAGCAGGCGATCGAGCTGGCCAACCTCTCCCTGGTCACGCTGCCGAGGTTCGCCTCCACCCCCTACAAGGATCCCCGGGCCCCGCAGAACCTGATCCCGATCGCCGGGCTGGAACGCCGGCTGCGGGCCCGGCTCGGCGACGGCCGGCTGCTGCACCGCGCGCTGACCCTGGCCACCACCCGGGCCGCCGGGCCCGCCTAGGGGCTGTCTCGCGGATCTCTGGCGGGCTGCGGCGGGCCCAGACGGCGCCCGGCGGCGTTGGAGGTTCGCCCGGATACGACACCGGTATCCGGACAAACCTCCGCCTTGCCGGATCACCGCCTGGACTCCGCCTCGCTCCACCGAGATCCACGAGACAGCCCCTAACCCCGCTGACCGGGCGGGGTGTGCGGAACGGCTCCTTCCGCCGACCCCCGCCCCGACCGGGCGGCCCGGCGGCCATACTTCAGCGGTGGGGCGGAAACGGCGGACCGACGCGCTCGCGGTGAAGGTGGCGAGCGGTCTGGCCGAGCTGCGCCCGGACCCGGACCGGCCGGGCTCCTACACCCTGCTGGTCGACGGGGCGCCGCAGTCGCACGTCGACCTCGCCGACCCGACCCACCTGGAATTCGAGTACGTCCGCCGGATCGCGATCGTGCTCGACCTCGTCGCGCCGGCCGGCGAGCCGCTCCGGGTGCTGCACCTGGGCGGCGGCGCGATGACCCTGCCCCGCTACCTCTGCACCACCCGGCCCGGCTCGACGCAGCGGGTCGTCGAGATTGACACCGCCCTGGTCGACCTGGTCCGGGAGAAACTGCCCTGGCCAGCCGATCCCCGGCTGCGGGTCCGGGTCGGCGACGCCCGGGAGGTGCTCGGGACGATCCGGGACGGCAGCTACGACGTGGTGGTGGCCGACGTCTTCGCCGGTGCGCGTACCCCGGCGCATCTCTCCTCAGTGGAGTTCGCGGCCGAGGCGGCCCGGGTGCTCCGCCCCGGCGGCGTGCACCTGGTCAACGTCGCGGACGGCCCGCCGCTGCGGTATGCCCGCGCCCAGGTCACCACCGTCCGAACCGTACTCCCCGAGGTCTGCCTGATCGCCGACTCGGCGGTGCTGCGCGGGCGACGGTACGGCAACCTGGTGCTGGCCGCCAGCCGGGCCGAACTGCCGGTGCCGGAACTGGTCCGGCGCACCGCCGGAGACTGGTTTCCCGGCCGGGTGCTGGCCGGCGCCGACCTGGACCGCTTCACCGACGGTGCCCGGGTGGTCACCGACACCGCCGCCCGGCCCTCCGCACCACCCCCGCCGGGCACTTTCCACATCGCCATCTAGTCGGACACATCGGTTGAACGGTCGCTGCGGCGCAGGTCCCGGCACAACTTCTCCGAGCTGCGTTGATCCGACCCGGGCCGGAATCCGTACTTCTGCGCGGCGGGATCGACCGGGCCCCAGGCGGGGGGCCGGCTCACACGCCTTCGACGCGGAGGTATGGGTGGGATGCAGGCGGTAGCCGGGGGATGGCATGGCGACACACTCATGCCGGGACGAATGTGCACCACCTCCCAACGCCGGGCAATTCGGTACCAGAAAAGTCTCGACGCGCGGCCAAACGGACGGAATGATGGGCCGGTGACATCGCGACCGGCTGCCGGCCGCCACAATTCGACCCCCGCCGAGACGAGGCACTCCGACGAGCTCGTTCGAGTGCTCTATGAGGAACATGCCAAACCTCTGCTGATGTTCGTCCTGCGGCTGACCGGCGGCGACCGCCAACGCGCCGAGGACGTGGTGCAGGAGACGCTGTTACGCGCCTGGCGCAACGCACACCGGCTCGGCACCCACGGCCAGTCGTCGCTGCGCCCCTGGCTGGTCACCGTTGCCCGGCGGATCGTGATCGACGACCACCGCAGCGAGCAGGCCCGACCCGCCGAGACGTACGACCGCGATCTCGAGGGGTTCTCCGAGTCGGACGACACGGACCGGGTGCTGCGGATGATGACCATCACGGATGCCCTGCGCACGCTGAGCCAGCCGCACCGGGAGGTGCTGGTGGCGACGTACTTCCAGGGGCGCACCGTGCCGGAGGCGGCCGAGGAGTTGGGGCTGCCGCTCGGCACCGCGAAGTCCCGGGTCTACTACGCGCTCCGGGCACTCCGCGCCGCCCTGCTGGAGCGGGGGGTGACCGAGTGAGCGCCGAGATCCACCGGGACGTCGCGTCGTACGCCCTCGGCGTCCTGGACGAGCGGGACGCCGTGCGCTTCGAGGAGCACCTGGCGGGCTGCCCGCAGTGCGGACTGGAGCTGGAGTCGCTGCTGCCGGTGGTGGACCTGCTCGGCGAGGTCGACGGCCACGACCTGATGGTGGCCGAGCGCGCCGAGACCGACGGCCAGCTCTTCGAGCGGGTGGTGGCGGCGGTCGGCGCGGACCGGCGGCGGGCCCGGAGCCGGCGGCTCTACAGTCTCGCGGCCGGGGTGGTCCTGGTGGCGACGCTGAGCGGCGTGGCGCTGTTCACCGGGACCCGGATCGCCGATCCGGGGACGACCGCGCAGCCGCCCGGCGCCGGCACGGTCACCAGCAGCCCGGGAGCCACCGGGCGGCCCGCGCCGACCGGCGAGCGGTCCACCGCCACCGACCCGGCCAGCGGGGCACACCTGGAGGTGGTCCTGGGGTCGACCGCCTGGGGCACCCGGATCTCGTACACGCTGAGCGGGGTGTCCGGCCCGAAGAAGTGCCGGCTGGTGCTGATCCACAAGAACGGCGAGATCGAGGCCCTCTCCAGTTGGAAGGTGCCGGCCGCCGGCTACGGCACGACGGCCCAGCCCAACCCGCTGACGCTGGAGACCGCCACCTCCACCGGCCTGGACGACATCGGCAAGCTCCAGGTGCAGGTGCTCAACGACGACGGCTCGGTGGACCGCCTGGTGACCGTACCGGCCTGACCGTGCCGGCCGCACTTCGTGACCCGAGGTGCGGCCCGGAGTTTCCCGGCTCGAGCCGGAGCCGGCGGATACGCGTTGTCCCGGTGACGCCACTCCTCGGATAATCGCACGCCCGAAATCGGGTCACCGACCCGCTGTCAGGGGTTTTGCCGCGATCGAAAAGCACGTCGCCACGACGGCTCTTGATTTGTACGGACCGGCACCGCGCAAGAGTTCAAGGTTTCGCTGTGAAATTGTCCACTGCGAATAGCCTCATCCGGGCGGCCGAGGCGGCCGTACTTCCCGGCAACCTGTCCAGCAGAGGAGGGGACGTGGCACCGACGAAGCGTACCGTCGTCGTTCTGGCCTGCGCGGCGCTGGCCGCGTTGACGGCCTGCGCACCAGCGGGAACCACCCCGGACAACAATACCGCCGGCAATGCGAAACCGGCGGCGAACGCGGTCGCCGAGCCGACCGCCGAACCCACCGCCGAGCCGGCCGCGCAGCCCGTCGAGGTGGCCGATGTGGACGTCACCGCCGGGCTGGTCGGCAAACGGGTCCCCCGGATGGGTCAGGTGGTGACCGACGACAAGGGCTGGGTGCTCTACCGCTTCGACCAGGACTCTGCGAAGCCGCCGACGACGACCTGTGCCGGCGAGTGTGCCCGGGTGTGGCCGCCCGCGCTCACCAACGGCAAGCCGGATCTCAAGGGCGTCGCCGCCGACAAGGTCGGCACGGTCACCCGGGCCGACGGCACCAAGCAGATCACCATCGGCGGCTGGCCGGTGTACCGCTACCTCGGCGACAAGAAGCCCGGACAGTGGAAGGGCCAGGGTGTCGGCGGTACCTGGTTCGTGGTGACCCCGACCGGCACCAAGAACCTGAGCTGCCTGCCCACCGGTACGCCGAAGCCGATCGCTCCGCCGCCGGGCGAAGCGGAGGACGAGGAACAGCCCCCGCTCAACTACTGAACCGTCCAGGCGCTCGGCAAGAGGGGCTGCGGACTCGTCCGCAGTACCCACGGGTGCTGTCCCACAGACCCGGCGGCCGGCCGTTGCCAGGGTAGGCGCGGTCGGTCGCCGCTGTGATCCCGGACTCGGCGCGCGGCAACCGTCGATGTCCGGCTGCGACGCCGACCCTGTCGGGGCCGGCGTCGCGGCCTGTCCAGACCGCCCCGACCGGGCCACAGCGGAGGCTTTCCGGAGTACGACCACAGAGGCTTCCGGAGCCCGACCACGGAGGCTTCCGGAGCACGATCGCGGAGGCTTTTCCGGAGCGTGGACGACACCTTCCGGCGACCGGCCCGACGGCCCTGCCGATGGTTCGCCCTCCGAAACATAATTTCCTTTTAAGTGGGCCTCAAGAGATCCCTATCTTCTCTACTGCGGTTTGACTCTCAGCCAACGCATTCCGTACGGTTTTTTTCGCACCGTTACCGGCTGAATATTCGGAAAGGCGGGAAGATGGAGACGATATACGGGTTGCCACGCGGCGACTACGATCGTCCGTCGCTTCGCCGAATTTCCCTGGCCAGCGCCGCGCCCGGTGACCCCCACCGGGTCGACAGCGCGCCGATCGCCGGACATCCGGGCCCGCTTGGCCGTCGGCCCGCCCAGCATCCCGCCCCGGCCGACGACCTCCTGGCTGTCGGCACCACCAGCCTGGTCCCGCTGAAATCCGACCTCGCTGACCGAACCCTCTAAGGAAGAGGTGGCACCACGTGAAGAACACCCCCGTCCGCTCCTCGCGGCGCTCGAACCGACCACCACGCAACAAGCGCCTGATCGCCGTACTGGCCACGCTGGGCGTGTTCGGCGCGATCATCACGGTGACCCAGGTCTCGAACGCCGGTACGTGGGGCCGGGGTCGGCCGCCGGCGGCCAAGCCATGCCCGACCGCTCCGGCCCCGGCGACCAGCGCCCCGGGTACGCCGAACCCGACCTCCTCGGCCGCCGCCGAGGGCCCGGGCACGGCGGCGAAGCCGCAGACCCGGTCGTACCAGGACCACGGTGCCGTCCAGCACCCCGGTGACGGGCAGGAGCCGGGCACCCTGGCCCAGCGCGGTCGCCCCGGCAGCGGTACCAACTGCACCCCGAGCCCCGGCACCAGCAGCAGCGCCGCCCCGGGCAACCCGGCGGCACTCGAACCGCTCGGCGCGGACTGCTCCGACAGCGGCCTCCAGGCGCACGACGGCTTCCAGAACGGCCCGCGCTGCGTCGGCACCGCCTTCGGTGAGGTCGGCGGCCCTGAGCAGAACCCGACGCTGCTGATCGCCCAGGCGCCGAACTCGGTCCGGGTCAACCAGCAGTTCACGCTCCAGGTCAGCACCCGCAACCTGGTCCGGGACCGGTTCCTGCCGGCCGCGCAGGGCGGCTACTACAAGGAGAGCTCCTTCCTCACCGAGGAGGGCCTGGTCCGTGGCCACTTCCACTCCGCCTGCCGGATGCTGACCAGCAACCGCAACGCGCCGGACCCGGCGCCGGTCCCGGCGTTCTTCGTGGCGACCGAGGACGGCCGGGGCGGTGCCCAGCCGGACACCGTCACGGTGACCGTGCCGGGGCTCACGCAGCGGGGTACCGCGCAGTGCGCGGTGTGGGCCGGCGACGGCTCGCACCGGATCCCGATGATGACCCGCGCCAACCAGGTGCCGGCCTTCGACGTAGTGCGGATCACCGTCCGGTGATCCCGGCCGGCTCCGGCCGGCCGGCGGCCGCAGCGGTGTAACGCTCCCGCCACAACCCGCACCACCCGGCGGTGACCGGTCCCCAACCCCCACCGCCACCAGGTCAGTCCGACGACGAGAACCCGAGAGGAGGAGACCGGGTCGGATCACACCTGACACCGCTACAGGCCGGACGGCACCGGAACGCGCACGGGCGTTCCGGTGCCGTCCTGTCGTAACACGGTCGGCCTGCCGTTCCGGGTGGAGTAGGAGTGCGCTGGTACCGGCGAGTCCGCCCTTCTCCGGTCCCGCGTGGCAGAGTGTCCGGGTGACCGACACCGGGCCGACCGCGAGCCGGCTGCTGCGCCCGCCGGAGCGCTACGACCTCGGCGGCTCGCTCCGGTCGCTGGCGATGGGAGCGCACGACCCCTGCGCCCGGTTCGTCGACGGCACGTTCTGGTGGGCCACCCGGACCCCGGCCGGGCCGGGGACGCTGGCGCTGCGCCGGGTCGGGGGCGACCTGGTCGCCGACGGCTACGGGCCCGGCGGGGCCTGGGTGGTGGACCGGGCCGACGCGGTGGCCGGACTCCGCGACGACCTGACCGGCTTCGACCGGCTCGCCGCCGGGCACCCGCTGGTGGCCCGGCTGGCCAGCACCCACCGAGGGCTCCGGCTACCGGCCACCGGGCAGATCTTCCCCCGGCTGCTCCGGGCGATCCTGGAGCAGAAGGTCACCGGCAAGGAGGCGTTCCGGGCGTACTCGGCGACGGTGCGCCGGTTCGGCGTACCCGCTCCCGGCCCGCTGGCGCGGCTCTGGGTCCCGCCCGAGCCGGCGGTGATCGCCGGTCAGCCGTACTGGGTGTTCCACCCGTTCGGGGTGGAGCAGCGGCGGGCGGAGACGCTGCGCCGGGCGGCTGCCGAGGCGGACCGGCTGGAGCGCTGCGCCGACCCGGTCGAGGCGACCCGTCGGCTCACCGCCGTCGCCGGGATCGGCCCGTGGACCGCCGCCGAGGTGGTCCGGATCGCCTTCGGAGACCCGGACGCGGTGAGCGTCGGCGACTACCACATCCCGAACACGGTCGCCTGGGCCCTGGCCGGCGAGGTACGCGGCGACGACAACCGGATGCTGGCCCTGCTGGAGCCGTTCCGGGGCCACCGTGGCCGGGTCTGCCTGCTACTCGAAGCGGGCGGTCACCACGCGCCCCGGTTCGGTCCCCGGATGCCGATCCGCTCCTTCGCCCGGTTCTGAACCGGCGACGCCCTCTCTCCGGCGGGTCGGGCGGGCCGGGTCCCGTATCGCCGCCCCCGAGTCCGGCGATCCGGCCCACGAATTTCCTCCGCCACCCGCCGCCACTCGCCGCCACCCGCTCCGCCCTACGGCCGGCTGGCACCTCGGGCGGTCGTCAGCGGGTGACCAGCCGGCGGAGTACCGACGCGCAGCGCCAGGCGTACCCGCGCTGGAAGAGTGGGACCAGCGGGCCGGCGGCCCGGGTCAGGGGACTGGCCGGCAGGCTGAACGCGGTGACGGTGAACCACACCCCGCCGTCGTCGGCGCGCTCCACCAGGAACGCCTCCTCGCCCCGTTCCGGGTGCCCGGGCAGGGTGCCGTAGCCGAAGCCGGCCCGCCGGTCGTCGCGTACCGCCCAGACCACCTCGCAGGGTGCGGCCAGCCGGAGCCGACCCACCCCGAGCCCGACGGTGACCGTGCAGCCCGGCTCGGCCCGGGGCGCGCTGGCGTCGATCCGCACCCCGATGGCCCGGTGCATCCGCCAGGAGAGCACCGCCTCGCCGGCCGCCTCGAAGGCGCCCGACGGCAGCGCGGCGCGGTACCGCAGGTGCTGGTATCCGGACGGCAGCCGGCCGGTACGGGTCGCGCCGACCTCCGGATAGGTCAGTCCGGGCATCGCGTGCCGCCTCCTCGCAGGGGTACCCGCCGTGGGCCACGGGTACGGCGTCGATTCCGTCGGGCAGCCTAACCGCCGCGCCCCGGCACCGTGCCGGAGCACACTCGTCGACTCAGCCGGCCACCGAGAGCAGCGCCTCGGCGACGGTGGTACGGCTGTTCAACACCGTCCGCCCGGCCCGGTGCGTGGCCACCAGCCCGGCGGCCCGGAGCACGGTGAGGTGCTGCGACACGCCCCCGGCCGAGAGCCCGGTACGCCGGGCCAGCTCGGTGGTGGAGACCGGCGCCCGCATCTCGGCGAGTACCCGGGCCCGGCCCCGGCCGAGTACCGCGGCCAGGCTGTCGGACGCCTGCCGGGGTGTCTCCCAGAGCGTGGCGATGCCCCGGGCCGGGTACCCGAGCTGCGGCGCCGGGCCGGCGGCGACGCTGAGCACCGAGGGCCAGACGAAGACCGACGGGATCAGTACCAGTCCGTTCCCGGTCGGTACGTCGGCGGCGGTGCAGTGCTGCTGGGCGATCGCCAGCGTCTCCCCCTCCCACCGGACCTGGCGGTGCAGGTCGTTGAGGAGTCCGGCGGCACCGTCGGCGGCGAGCCGTCGGGCCCGGTGGTGCACCTCGGCGTCGAGCAGCAGCCGGATCCGGGCCCAGTCGGGGGCGAGCGCGATCCGCCAGTACCGGGCGATCTCGTCGGTGAGCCGGCGCAGCCCGTCGGCCGGGTCGGCGTGCAGGTGGCGCACTGCCGGGGCGTGCCGGCCGGCGTAGCGGTCGAGGTCCGCCCGGACCACTTCGGCCGGGGTGGCCCGGAGCGCCGCGAGTTCGGTGTCGAGGTCCGGGTCCAGCCCGTCGGGCGCCGGGGTGAGGAAGTCGGGCAGGTAGTGCGGCCCGGCCGGAATGAGCTGCCAGAGCAACCCGCCGCCGGCCGCCCCGGCACCGCCGTCCGGGCCGGGGTGCGCCGGGCCGGCGGGGATCAGCCCGGCGTCGACGAGCCGGGGGCGTACCCGGGTCGCCCAGGGCAGGTGCACGGCGTGGTCGCCGGCGTCGCGCAGCACCCGGACGCTGGCCGCGACCTCCCAGAGGCAGGAGATCGCGAACCGGATCCGGGCGACCGCACCGCCCGGCAGACCGATGGAGACCACGTCGACCTTTCGCTTTGACCGGACCCGTCGTTTGGCCGGTCGCCTTGACCGGACCCGTCGTTTGGCCGGAACCGTCGTTTTAGCCAGCGCTGAAAGAATACGGCGGCGACGCGCGGGCGGCGGAGACTACCGGGCATGAGCGATCAACGCAGCCGCGCCGAACTGTTCCGTTCCCTGCACGTCCCGTCCACCCCGATCGTCCTGGTCAACGCGTGGGACGCGGCGAGTGCCCGGATCGTGGCGATCGCCGGCGCGCAGGCCGTCGCGACCACCAGCGCCGGGGTGGCGTGGAGTCTCGGCGCCCCGGACGGCGACGTCCTCGGCCGGGAACTCGCCACCGAACTCGTCGGGCGGGTCGCCGGCGCGGTCTCGGTGCCGGTCACCGCCGACATCGAATCCGGGTTCGGCACCACCCCGGAGCAGGTCGCCGAGACCGTCCGGGCGGTGCTGGCGGCCGGCGCGGTCGGGGTGAACCTGGAGGACGCGGCGCCGGGCGGCGGCCCGGGGCTGCGCGAGGTCGCCGACCAGTCGGCCCGGCTGGCCGCCGCCCGGTCCGTCGCGGACGAGGTCGGGGTGCCGCTGTACGTCAACGCCCGGGTCGACACCTTCCTGCGCGGTGCCGGCGGGGTACCGGAGACCCTCGACCGGGCGGCCCACTACCTCCGGGCCGGTGCCGACGGGATCTTCGTACCCGGAGTGGTCGACCCGGAGACGGTGGCGGCGCTGGTCGCCGGCATCCCGGCACCGGTCAACGTCCTCGCCGGCCCCGGTGCGCCGACCGTGCCCGAGTTGGCCAAGCTCGGGGTGGCCCGGGTCAGCCTCGGCTCGGCGGTGGCCGAGGCGGCGTACGCGGTGGTCCGGCGGGCCGCCGAGGAGGCGTACGGGTCGGGCGGTTACGACGCCCTCGCCGACGCACTGGACTACGGGGCGATCAACGAGCTGATGCGCCGCTGACACCGGCCCGGGGCGGGCGGGTGTGCTCGGTTCGGTTCGGGGCGTTACTGACACCGGCCCGGGGCGGGCGGGTCGGGTCGGTTCGGGGCGTTCCGGCGGTGGATCCGGGGAGAGTTTGGGGAACGATAGCGGAATGTCGAACACCACAGAGGGCAGCACGACAGCGGGCAGCACCGCCGAGGCCAGCAGCACCGAGGGCAGCTACGTCAACCCGGGTGGCGAGTTCACCCGGGACCAGCGCTACATCGCCACCCGGATCACCGCCGACGGTCGGGACGGCTATCCGGTGGAGCCCGGCCGATACCGGCTGGTGGTGAGCCGGGCCTGCCCGTGGGCGAACCGGGTGGCCATCGTCCGCCGGCTGCTCGGGCTGGAGGACGTGCTGTCGATGGGGATCGCCGGGCCGACCCACGACGCCCGGAGCTGGACCTTCGACCTCGACCCGGGCGGCCGGGACCCGGTGCTCGGCATCGAGCGGCTCCAGGAGGCGTTCTTCGCCCGGTTCCGGGGGTACGAGCGCGGGATCACGGTGCCGGCGATCGTGGACGTACCGACCGGGCAGGTGGTGACGAACGACTTCGCCCAGATCACCCTCGACCTGTCGACGCAGTGGCGGGCGTACCACCGGCCGGGTGCGCCCGACCTCTATCCGGAGGCGCTGCGGGGCGAGATCGACGAGGTGAACGGCGTCGTCTTCGCCGACGTCAACAACGGGGTGTACCGGTGCGGCTTCGCCGGCAGCCAGCGGGCGTACGAGAAGGCGTACCGGCGGCTCTTCGACCGGCTGGACTGGCTCTCGGCCCGGCTGGAGGGGCAGCGTTATCTGGTCGGGGACACCATCACCGAGGCCGACGTCCGGCTGTTCACCACCCTGGTCCGGTTCGACGCGGTCTACCACGGGCACTTCAAGTGCAACCGGCAGAAGCTGGCCGAGCAGCCGGTGCTGTGGGCGTACGCCCGGGATCTGTTCGGCACGCCCGGGTTCGGCGACACCATCGACTTCGACCACATCAAGCGGCACTACTACGAGGTGCACCGGGACATCAACCCGACCGGGGTCGTGCCGCTCGGGCCGGACCTGCGGAACTGGCTGGAGCCGCACGGGCGGGAGGCGCTCGGCGGTCGCCCGTTCGGGGACGGCACCCCGCCGCCACCGCCGCGCGCCGACGAGACCGTGCCGGCCGGGCACACCCCGCTGGCGGACTGACCGGTCACGCAGGGCCGCTTCCCGTCGCAGCCTGACGGGGAGCGGCCCTGCGCCATGTCCGTCCAGCACCTGCTCACGCTGGGAGTGCCTGCCAACCACCCCCATCGCGGTCCGCCTCGACCCGCCAGCGCTGTTCGCGGTGCGAGAGGGCCAGCACCGATCGCGGTGCGCAGATCGCGGCGCACCGATCGCGGTGCGCGGAGCGCAAACCGGCTCCGGCGCCCCGGGCGAAATGAGAGGCTTGTCGGTGGTTGGCGGTCGGCCGGTGGGTACCGGTCGGCACGGCGAACGGGGGCGGCGTGGCGAGCAAGGAAACGGTGCTGCACCTGGTCGGCCTGGGCCGGAGCTACCAGGAGATCGGCGCGACGTTGGGCATCCCGGCCGGGCAGGCGTACCTGGTCGGCACCGGGATCCCGGCCGACGGCGGCGGCACGGTGACCCGGGCGCAACGACAGCGCCCCGGCGTCCTGCCGTCCCGCACCCAGGCCCTGGTGAATCCGCGTGAGGTCAACCCGACGACGTCGCGGCGGGTGCGCGACTGGATGCGGGACCGGGCCCGGGCCGACGGGCTGGCTCGACCGGACCGCTAGCGGACGGGCCGCCCCGGGCAGTGCCGGTGGTGCGGCCATCGACGACAGGAGGCGCAGGTGCGGGGTCTACCGATCGGGTCGTGGCCGGTCTGGCGCCAGCTCACCGGTCCGGACCGGACCGGGCGGGCGGCCGCGGTGAAGTCGCGGCACAGCGCCGACCTGCGCGCCCGGACCGCCGACGCCGACCGGGTGGTCAAGTCGGTCTGCCCGTACTGCGCGGTCGGCTGCGCGCAGAACGTCTACGTCCGGGACGAGCAGGTGGTGCAGATCGAGGGGGACCCGGACTCGCCGGTGAGCCGGGGACGTCTCTGCCCGAAGGGCGCCGCCTCGCTGCAACTCACCACCGACCCGCGCCGGCTGGCCAAGGTCCGCTACCGGGCGCCGTACGCCACCGAGTGGCAGGACCTCGACCTCGACACCGCGATGGAGATGATCGCCGAGCGGGTGATCCGGACCCGGCGGGACACCTGGCAGGAGGAGCACGAGGGCACCCGGGTGGCCCGGACGATGGGTATCGCCAGCCTCGGCGGCGCCACCCTGGACAACGAGGAGAACTATCTGATCAAGAAGCTCTTCACCGCGCTCGGGGTGGTCCAGGTGGAGAACCAGGCCCGGGTCTGCCACAGCTCCACGGTGATCGGCCTCGGTACGTCGTTCGGGCGCGGCGGCGCGACCACCTTCATGCAGGATCTCCAGCACGCCGACTGCATCGTGATCGAGGGCTCCAACTTCGCCGAGGCGCATCCGGTGGGCTTCCAGTGGGTGCTGGCGGCCAAGGCCCGGGGCGCCACGGTGATCCACGTCGACCCCCGGTTCACCCGGACCAGCGCGCTGGCCGACCTGTACGTGCCGATCCGGGCCGGCACCGATGTCGCGTTCCTCGGCGGGATCATCAACCACGTACTGACCGAGGGGAAGGACTTCCGGGAGTACGTGCTGGCGTACACGAATGCCTCGACCATCGTCGACGAGCGGTTCCGGGACACCGAGGACCTGGACGGGCTCTTCTCCGGATTCGACCCGGAGAGCCACACCTACCGGGAGGAGAGCTGGCAGTACGAGGGCGTACACCTGGTCTCGGCGACCGGCGAGCGGGACAGGCAGTTCGAGGCCCGGGTGGCGGCCGGGCACGGCCTCCAGGACGACGCGGAGGGGGCGGCGGAGCGCAACGGGCACGGCGCCGGCCGGGAAGAGAAGTTCGGCTCCGGCAGTGCCGCCCTGGACGGTCAACCCCGCCGGGACCTGACCCTGTCCGACCCGCGCTGCGTCTACCAGATCCTCAAGCGGCACTTCGCCCGCTACACCCCCGAGATGGTGGAACGGGTCTGCGGCATCCCGCCGGAGGTCTTCGCGCAGGTGTGCCGGCAACTGGTCGACAACTCCGGCCCGGAGCGGACCAGCGAGTTCGTCTACGCGGTCGGCTGGACCCAGCACACCGACGGCTCGCAGTTCATCCGCTCGGCCAGCATCCTGCAACTGCTGCTCGGCAACATCGGCCGGCCCGGTGGCGGCATCCAGGCGCTGCGCGGGCACGCCAGCATCCAGGGCTCGACGGACATACCGACGCTGTTCAACCTGCTGCCCGGCTACATCCCGATGCCGCACGCGCACAAGACACAGAACCTGGACGACTTCATCCTCGCCGACGCCGCCCGGAAGGGGTTCTGGGCGAACATGCGGTCCTACACGGTCAGCCTGCTCAAGGCGTGGTGGGGCGCGACAGCGACGCCGGAGAACGACTTCTGCTTCGGCTACCTGCCCCGGCTGACCGGCAGCCACTCGCACTACGACACGGTCATCGAGCAGATGAACGGCGCCTGCAAGGGCTACTTCCTGCTCGGCGAGAACCCGGCGGTCGGCTCGTCCAACGCCCGGATGCAGCGGCTCGGCATGGCCAAACTGGACTGGCTGGTCGTCCGGGACCTCGCGATGATCGAGAGCGCCACCTGGTGGAAGGACGGACCGGAGATCGCCTCCGGCGAACTCGTCACCGAACGGATCGGCACCGAGGTCTTCGTGCTGCCGGCGGCGGCGCACACCGAGAAGGACGGCAGTTTCACCAACACCAACCGGCTGCTCCAGTGGCACCACCAGGCGGTCGAGCCGGCCGACGACCGGCGCAGCGAACTCTGGTTCATGTACCACCTGGGCCGGATCATCCGGCAGAAGCTGGCCGGCTCGACCGACCCGAAGGACCGACCGATCCTCGACCTGACCTGGGACTACCCGACGATCGGCCGGACCGCCGAACCGGACGCCGAGGCGGTACTCGCCGAGATCAACGGCTGGGACGCCGACGGCCGGCCACTGTCGACGTACACCGAACTGGCCGACGACGGGTCGACGGTCTGTGGCTGCTGGATCTACTGCGGGGTGTACCAGGACGGGGTCAACCAGGCCGCCCGGCGCAAGCCGGCCGAGGAGCAGCACTGGGTCTCCCCGGAGTGGGCCTGGGCCTGGCCGGCGAACCGGCGGCTGCTCTACAACCGGGCCTCGGCCCGGCCGGACGGGCAGCCGTGGAGCGAACGCAAGAAGTACGTCTGGTGGGACGCCGACGCCGGCAGGTGGACCGGGTACGACGTACCCGACTTCGAGCCGACCAAGCCACCGGACTACCAGCCGCCGGAGGGCGCCCGAGGGGTCGCCGCGCTGCGCGGCACCGACGCGTTCATCATGCAGGCCGACGGGCTCGGCTGGCTCTACGCGCCGGCCGGGGTCCTCGACGGGCCGATGCCGACCCACTACGAGCCGCAGGACTCCCCTGTGGACAATCCGCTCTACGGCCAGCAGCGCAACCCGTCCCGGCTGCTCCGACCGCACGAGCAGAACAGATACCACCCGAACGGCTCACAGCGGGGCGCGCAGACCTTCCCGTACGTGGTGACCACCTACCGGCTCACCGAGCACTTCACGGCCGGCGGGATGAGCCGGTTCACCCCGTACCTGGCGGAGTTGCAGCCGGAGTTCTTCTGCGAGGTCTCCCCCGAACTGGCCGCCGAACGCGGGCTGGTGCACTGCGGCTGGGCCACCATCGTCACCGCCCGCAACGCCATCGAGGCCCGGGTGCTGGTGACCGAGCGGATCGCCCCGCTGCGGGTCGACGGGCGGGTGGTGCACCAGATCGGCCTGCCGTTCCACTGGGGACCGAACGGTTACAGCCGGGGCGACGCGGCCAACGAACTCACCTCGATCTCGCTGGACCCGAACTCGCACATCCAGGAGAGCAAGGCGTTCTCCGCCGACATCCGCCCCGGGCGGCGACCGCGCGGGCCGGAGCGGGTGGCGCTGGTCCGGGAGTACCAGCGCAAGGCCGGGATCACCACGGCGACCGGCACGGAGGTGTGAGCGGATGGCTCCCGACCTGCGCGAGACGACCGCGGAGCGGCGCGACCCGGCCACCGTCGGCGGGTACGCCGAGCCACCGGAACGGGTCGGCTTCTTCACCGACACCAGCGTCTGCATCGGCTGCAAGGCGTGCGAGGTGGCCTGCAAGGAGTGGAACGCCGTACCCGAGGACGGGCTGACCTTCACCGGCATGTCGTACGACAACACCGCCCAGCTCGACGCGAACACCTGGCGGCACGTGGCCTTCGTCGAGCAGCCCCGGCGGCTCGGCCGGCAGGAGGCGCAGCTCGCCCCGACCGAGGTACCCGTCGAGCTGCGCCGCTCGGCGGGCGGCCGGACCGCCGTCTCGCTCGGCATGCCCGGCTCGGCACCGCCGGACGGGCACGTCGACACCGTGCCCGGGATGGACTTCCGCTGGCTGATGTCCTCCGACGTGTGCAAGCACTGCACGCACGCCGCCTGCCTGGACGTCTGCCCGACCGGCTCGCTGTTCCGTACCGAGTTCGGCACCGTGGTGGTGCAGGAGGACATCTGCAACGGCTGCGGCTACTGCGTACCGGCCTGCCCGTTCGGGGTGATCGACAAGCGCGAGGACGACGGCCGGGTCTGGAAGTGCACCCTCTGCTACGACCGGCTCTCGGTCGGCCAGGAGCCGGCCTGCGCCAAGAGCTGCCCGACCGACTCGATCCAGTTCGGCGAGCTGTCCGAGTTGCGGGCCCGGGCCGCCGCCCGGGTGTCCGACCTGCACGACGCCGGGGTGGAGAGCGCCCGGCTCTACGGCGCGGATCCACACGACGGGGTCGGCGGGGCCGGCGCGTTCTTCCTGCTGCTCGACGAACCCGAGGTGTACGGGCTGCCACCCGACCCGGTGGTCACCACCCGCGACCTGCCGGCGATGTGGCGCCGGGCCGGACTGGTCGCCGCCGGGCTGCTCGCCGCCCTGGTCGCCGTGTCACTTCCCGGAGCCCGCCGATGACCTGCCGCCAGGCGGTCGGCCCGCTGGTCGGGAGCCGCCCGTCCGTCACCACGTCCGGAGCCCGCCGATGACCCACACCGACGTACGCCTCGACACCGCGCCCGACCTGCCGGTCGAGCGGGACGCGCTGATCGGCTCGTCCGGTCGCCCCGGGCGGCGGCAGCGCGGCGAGCGGCTGATGGTGCCGAGGGCCGAGTTCCGGTCGTACTACGGCCGGCCGGTACTCAAGCCGCCGACCTGGGCGGCCGGGGACATCGCCGGCTACCTGTTCCTCGGCGGGCTGGCCGGTGCCTCGTCGGCGCTGGCCGCCACCGCAGAACTCACCGGCCGGCCGGGACTGGCCCGGGGGCTGAAGGCCGGTGCCGCGGTCGCGCTGGGCGGCTCGCTCTACTCGCTCGTGCACGACCTCGGCCGCCCGGAACGGTTCCTGCACATGCTGCGGGTGGTCAAGGTGACCTCGCCGATGAACGTCGGCTCCTGGCTGCTTGCCGGGTACGGCCCGTTGGCGCTGCTCGCCGCCGGCAGCGCGGTCACCGGTCGGCTGCCCCGGCTCGGCCGGCTCGGCACGCTCGGCGCCGCCACGCTCGGGCCGGCCGTCGCGTCGTACACCGGGGCGCTCTTCGCGGACACCGCCATACCACTGTGGCACGAGGCGCACCGGGAACTTCCGGTGCTGTTCGGGGGCTCGGCGGCGGCCTCGGCCGGTGCGCTGGGCCTGCTCGCCGCCCCCGGCCCGGAGGCCCGGCCGGCCCGCCGCGCCGCGCTGCTCGGCGCCGCCACCGAGCTGGCGGTGGCGTACCGGATGGAGCGCCGGCTCGGCATGGTGGCCGAACCGATGCGACAGGGCCAGGCCGGCGGGTTGCTCCGGGCCGGCAAGCTGCTCAGCGCGGCCGGCGCGCTGGCGGTGGCGGCCGGCGCCCGGCGTGGCCGGGCGACGACGGTGGCCGGCGCGGCGGCGATGCTGGCCGGTTCGATCTGCCTCCGGTTCGGCATCTTCCAGGCCGGGGTCGCCTCGGCGCGGGATCCGAAGTACACCGTGGAGCCGCAGCGGGAACGGCTGGCGGCCCGCACCGGCAGGCGGGAGCCCCGATCGTGAGAGTCGTGACCAAGTTCCTGCCGTTCGCCGGCATCGTGCTCGGCACCTGCGCGGCGGCGATCCTCGCCGGAAGGCGGACCGTCCCGGCGTCTCGGCGCACCCGCCGTCGCTGACCCGGCCCGTCCGGCCGGCGGAGGATCGGGTGCCGGGGCGGTCCCGGCAACCCGGTCAGGCGTCGCCGGTCTCCGGGGCGCCGAACTCCGAGATGCCGGCCATCGCGAACAGTACGGTCCGGACGGCCTGCTGGAGGTCCTGCCGGCTCTGCTCGCTCCCCGGGTCCGGCGCGGTGAGCGAACCGGCGCCGACGAGGCGGTCGAAGAGCAGCCCGTCCACGCAGGCGACGAGGTGGTTGCCGGTCCGCTCCGGATCGGTCGCTCCGGCCCGGGCGAGCAGCGCCCGGGCCTGGGTCCGGAACGCGATGCCGTACGACAGGATCTCCCGCAACTCTGGGTGGTGGGTGGCCTCCAGCAGGCAGGCGTACCGGGCCAGCGTCCGGGTACGCCCGTCGGTCAGCCAGCGGTCGAGCAGGCCGGCTATCCGACCGGCGAGCTGGTCGAGTTCCCGGGGCCCGAGCGATCCACCCCCGCCGGCCGGTACCGCCGACCCGGTGATCGCCTCGGTAGGCAGTTCGGTCGCCAGTCCGCTGGCCTCGGTGGCCCCGGTCGGCGGTCCGCTGGTCGCCTCGGTGGGCAGTTGGGTGGGCACTTCGGTGGCCTCGACGTCGGCACGGTCGAGGTCGGTAGGGAGTTGGGTGGCCTCGAAGTCGGCACGGTCGAGGTCGGCGAGGCGGCGTACGACCGCCTCGATCAGCGCCTTCCGGGTCCGGAAGTACGCCGAGGTGGACCCGAGCGGCAGTCCGGCCCGGGCGTCCACCGCCCGGTGGGTGAGCCCCCGCATGCCCAGCTCCGCCACCAGCTCGATCGCGGCGTCGGTGATGACGGCGAACCGGTCCCGCCGTGCGCCCACCCGTGCCCCTCCACTCCACTTTTCTACGCCTGTAGTATGCCCTTCTACAGCTGTAGAAGAACTGGTTTCTCGGAGGTGGGCGCGATGGTGGATCGGACGGCGGTGGTGGTCGGCGCCGGGATCGGCGGGCTCTGCACCGGGCTGGCGCTGCGCCGGCAGGGCTGGCAGGTGACCGTCCTGGAGCGGGCACCCGCGTTCGGGGCGGTCGGCGCGGGCATCGCGCTCTTCTCCAACGCGCTGACCGGGCTGGCGTCGCTCGGCGTCGACGAGCGGATCCGGGCGGCCGGCCGGGTGGAGGCGTCCGGTGGCACCCGCACCTCCGACGGCCGCTGGCTGGCCCGGCTCGACGCCGCCGACCTGGTCGACCAGCTCGGCACGGAGTCGCTCGGCATCCACCGGGCGACCCTGCACGGGATCCTCCGCGACGCGCTGCCGGAGGGCACGACCACGGTCACCGGGGCCGAGGTGGTCGAGGTGGTCGCCGGCCCGCCGGCCGAGGTCACGTACGTCTCCGACAGCACCCGTACGACACTCCGGGCCGACCTGGTGATCGGCGCGGACGGGCTGCGCAGCGTCGTACGCCGCCGGTTGTGGCCGGACGCGCCCGCACCGGTCTACGTCGGCACCACCGCCTGGCGGGGCGTGACGGACCAGCCGTGGGCCGGTGAGCCGCTGGTGGGGATCACCTGGGCGCCGGGCGCCGAGTTCGGGACGGTGCCGCTCGGCGACGGCCGGATCTACTGGTTCGGCGCGGTGAACGCGCCGGAGGGTGGGCGGGCGCCGGACGAGTTGTCGGCGGTCCGGGAGCGCTTCGGGTCGTGGCACGCCCCGATCCCGGCGCTGCTGGACGCGACGAGCCCGGAGACGGTGCTCCGGAACGACCTCTACCACCTCGGCACCCCGCTGGGCAGCTACGTGACGGGTGCGGTGGCACTGCTCGGCGATGCCGCGCACGCCATGACGCCGAATCTGGGCCAGGGCGCCGCGCAGGCCATCGAGGACGCGGTGGTACTCGGGCTGAGCCTGGCGGGCGGGACCGACGTGGCCGCCGGCCTGGCCCGGTACGACACCGAGCGCCGCCCCCGCAGCCAGCAGATCGCACGGGCCTCCTACCTGGTTGGCCGGTTCGGCCAGCAACTGCGCAATCCGCTGGCGGTTGGACTACGGAACGTGATGGTCCGGCTGACCCCACCCCGGGTCGCGCTCCGCTCGATGGCCCGCTACGTGGACTGGCGACCCCCGTCCGAGACCCGCGCCTGAGCTGCGGCATCCGGGGGCCGATACCAGAAAAAGCCCCGGATCCAACGCGAGATGAATCGTCCGTTCACCTACATTCACGCCACCACGTTCCTGTGATCCGTGCCCGAACGTCCCGATTAGCCCATAATGCAACACAGACCGCTGGGGCATCCGGCCCAAAGTGGCATAAAAGGAGCGAGAGGCCCGATTGTGAAGCTCACTTTCATTCGTAAGACCGCACAGTCCCAGGTCAACAACTGCCCGTCGCTGTACCGCACCGACCGGGACACCTTCATCGTCCAGGGGTGGCGGGTCTCCGACCCGGAGGCGCTGGCCCAGCTCGACATTCCGGCGCACGAGACCGCGGTGGAGGTCCCGGCCGACGTACTGGCCGAGATCGCGAAGGCGCTCTAGGCACCGCGACGACCCCGACAGACACAGATCGGTTCACGAGGCCCGGCCGGCCGGACGTTCGCGCAGGTCGGCCAGGGTCACCGGGGTACGGGCCAGCAGCAGCCGCTCCAGCGCCGCGATCGAGCCCACCTCCCCGAGTACGTCCACCCCGCCCACGTCCGGGCGATAGCGGTACGCCAGCCGGTAGAGGTATCTCCCGGCGATCCGCTCGACACTCACCTGCCACCGGCCGCAGCAGACGCACACCCAGCCCCGCATCCGGCGAAGATAGCCCTGACCTGCGAAAACGCGTCAACTGCGGTAGCTGGCCCGAGACTCCTGAGCGCGGTGGGGCCGATGGGGCCGACCGGTACGGCCACGGGGCACACCGGTTCGGCGCCCATCTGGTTGACTTGGCCGGGTGGAGCTGCCGATCAACCCGCCGGTCGAGCCGATGCTGGCGAAGAGCGTGCCGAAGATCCCCACCGGGCCGGGGATGAGCTACGAACCGAAGTGGGACGGCTTCCGGTGCATCGTCTTCCGCGACGGTGACGAGGTCGAGCTGGCCAGCCGGGGCGGCAAGACGATGACCCGCTATTTTCCCGAGGTCGTCGCGCAGGCACGGGCGCAGTTGCCGACCCGCTGCGCGGTCGACGGCGAGCTGATCCTGATCCGCCGGGACGGCCCGGACGGCGCGCCCAAGCTCGACTTCGAGCTGCTCAGCCAGCGCATCCACCCGGCCGCCTCCCGGGTCAACATGCTGGCCGAGACGACCCCGGCCGACCTGGTCGCCTTCGACCTGCTCGCCATCGGCGACGAGTCCCTGCTCGACCAGCCGTACGAGCGGCGTCGGGCCCGGCTCGTCGAGGAGCTGCGCGGAGTCGTGCCTCCGGTGCACATCACCCAGACCACCACCGACCCGGAGACGGCGGCCCGGTGGTTCGAGATCTTCGAGGGCGCCGGGCTGGACGGGCTGGTCGCCAAGCCGGCCGACATCCCGTACGAGCCGGGCAAGCGGCTCATGTTCAAGGTCAAGCACACCCGTACCGCCGACGTGGTGGTCGCCGGGTTCCGCTGGCACAAGTCCGGCCCGGTGGTCGGCTCGCTGCTGCTCGGCCTCCACGACGAGGCGGGGACGCTGCACCACGTCGGCGTCTCGGCGTCGTTCACCGCAGCCCGCCGGGCCGAGTTGCTGGACGAGCTGGCGCCATACCGCGAGGGCGTCACGGAGCACCCCTGGGTGCACGGCGACCACACCAGCGGGCAGCGCATCCCCGGCGGGCCGAGCCGGTGGACCGGCACCAAGAGCCTGGAGTGGGAGCCACTCCGGCCGGAGCTGGTGGTCGAGGTCGGCTACGACGCGATGGAGGGGGACCGGTTCCGGCACACCGCCCAGTTCGTCCGCTGGCGGCCGGACCGGGAGCCGGCCTCCTGCGGGTACGACCAGCTCGACCGCCCGATCCGGTTCGACGTCGACCAGGTGCTCCGGGGCGACCCGCTCGCCCCCGGCGGGTAGCCTGGCCGTCGATACGATCACGGAGGATCTCTCTTGGCCCGCTCGCACCTTCGCCGACTGCCCCTGGCCGGCCTTCTGGCCGTCGTGACGCTGGTCGCCGGCTGCACCATCCCGATCTTCCGGCCGGACGACGAGGGCGACCGCGGTGACCCCGCCACCTCGTCCAGCGGCGCGGGTGCCGCGAACTGGAAGTCCTGTCCGGAGGTGCCGCGCAAGCTCGTCGGCCGGGGCGCGCCCACCATGCGGTACGACTGCGCCACCATCTCCGTACCCGCGGATTGGAGCGCGGGCGGCGGTGCCGGCGCGGGCGGCGACAAGCTGGAGATCTCGCTGCTGCGGATCCGCTCCAGCAAGCAGCAGGACCGGATCGGCTCGCTGCTGGTCAACCCGGGCGGGCCCGGCGGCTCCGGCGTCGACTCGGCGGTCTACCTGTCGTTCGGAGCCAGCTTCGGCGGGCTGCCCGACGAGGTGACCCGGCGGTTCGACATCATCGGCTTCGACCCCCGGGGCGTCTCCCGGTCCTCCCCCGTCAAGTGCGTCTCCGACGCCGACCTGGACAGCACCTTCGGCTTCGAGCCCGACCCGGCGAGCCAGGCGGAGTTCGACGAGCTGGTGGCGCTGAACCGGAAGATCGGTGACACCTGCGGCAGCAAGTACGGCGAGCGGCTGCGGCTCTACTCCACCGAGCAGGCCGCGCACGACATGGACGCGATCCGGAGCGCGGTCGGCGACGAGAAGCTGAGCTACCTCGGATACTCCTACGGCACCCTGCTCGGCGCGACGTACGCCCAGCTCTTTCCGCGTAACGTCCGGGCGCTGGTGCTGGACGGCGCGATCGACCCGAAGCAGGACATCGTGGCCGGCTCGGAGAGCCAGGCCAAGGGCTTCGAGCGGGCCTTCACCAACTTCACCAACTGGTGCAGGGCAAACCCGGGCCGGTGCCCGATCGCCTCGGACGCCCGAGGCGCCGTGACCGACGCGATGGAGAAGGCCCGGGTCTCCCCGGTACGCGGCGACGGCGGCCGGGAGGCGACCGCCGGTTGGATCTTCTACGCGGTGATCTCCTCGCTCTACACCGAGGCCGGCTGGCAGAAGCTCGCCGCCGCGATCGACTCGTTGGCTGACGGCGACCCGAAGGAGGTCTTCGAACTCGCCGACTCGTACGCCGAACGGGCCGAGGACGGCAGCTACACGAACCTCTTCGACGCCAACCTCTCGGTGAACTGCGCCGACGAGGAGAGCAAGGTCGGTCTCGACCGGATCCGATCGTTGCAGTCGGAGTGGCGCAAGAAGTACCCGCTGTTCGGCGGCCCGCTGGCGGTGGGCATGCTGAGCTGCGAGTTCTGGCCCGGCCAGCGGGACCCGTACCCGACCGGGCCGGCGACCGGCGCCCCGCCGATCGTGGTCGTCGGCACCACGGGCGACCCGGCCACGCCCTACGAGCAGACGCCGAAGCTGGCCGAGATGCTCGACGTCGGCGTGGTACTGACCTGGCAGGGCGAGGGGCACACGGCGTATCCGCAGACCCGCTGCATCAGCAACGCGGTCGACGACTACCTGATCGACCTCAAGCCGCCGAGCGCCGGTACCACCTGCCCGGCCCGCTGACGCCCGGCCCGTCGATCGGGCGGGGTGTCAGGGCCGGGTGGCCGTGACCAGCCAGATGCCGCCGCGCAGACGTACGCCCGCCGGGGTCTCGTACTCGCGCAGTGCCGACCGTACGTCGTCGCGAACCCGCTCGACGGCGGCCGGGAGGACCTCGGCGAGGTTGTGCCGTACCGGACCGGTGGCGAAGTAGAACCCGACCGCGTCGCTGGCGTCCCGGCCCCAGACCACGGGCACCTCGACCGGCGCGATCGACACGTCGACGAACCCCGCCGCGTCGAGGACTTCGTGGATCCGATCCGGATCGGTGAGCGAGCCCATTCCGCGCGCGGCCGGCGAGGGCTCGCGCATCAGCGGGCCGAGCGCGGCGAACGCCCGTGCGTGGTCGCCGGCCGAGCCCGCCGGCTGCGGACCGGCGAAGACGAGCCGGCCGCCTGACCGCAGAGCCCGACCGAGATTGACGAACGCGGCGACGTGATCGCTGAAGAACATCACCCCGCCCCGGCTGATCGCCACGTCGTAGCCGCTGTCGACGAAGGGATGCACCTGTGCGTCGCCCTGCGCGAAGGTGACGTTGGCGACGCCTTCCTCGGCGGCGGCGGCCCGGGCCCGCGCCAGCATCGGGGCCGAGAGGTCGACTCCGAGCACCGTTCCCCGGGCGGCCTGGCGGGCCGCCTGCCGGGTGATGTAGCCCGTACCGCAGCCCACGTCGAGCACGCGATCCCGCTCGCCGATCCCGGCCGCGGCGAGCAGCGGGCCGTTGATCCCCTCGGCCATCGTGTCGTACCGGTCGGCCTGCTCGGCCCAGTGCTGACCCTCGTGGCCGTTCCACGCCTCGGACTGCTGGATGTTGACGATCCCCTGCATCCTGACCCTCTCCCCATTTCACTAGAGCTGGACTCTAGAGTCGGACTCTAGATATAGACTACAGCGGTGACCCAGGTCAAGGGCAGGCGCGCCAAGAAGAGCAGACAGACCCGACGAAAGATCGTCGAGGCCGCGCGCGAGCTGTTCATCGAACGTGGTTACGGCGCGACGGCTCTACAGGACATCGCCGACCGGGCCGGGGTCGCGGTGCAGACCATCTACTTCACGTTCGGCAACAAGCGGAGCGTGCTCAAGGAACTGGGCGACGTCACGGTCGCGGGTGACGACGAGCCGGTGGCGACGATGGACCGCCCCTGGTTCCGCCGGTCCCTCGCCGCCGACACCGTCGACGGCCAACTACGGGAACTCGTCCCCGGGGCACGCGGGATCCTCGAACGGATCGCCCCGATCACCGAGGTACTGCGGACGGCCGCGACGATCGAGCCGGAGGTCGCCGAACTCTGGGGGCGCGAGAGCGACCCCCGGTTCACCGTCTACGCCACCGCCGCCGAGGCGCTGGTGACCAAGCCGGACGCCCGCGCCGGGCTCTCGGCCGAGGAAGCCGCCGACGTACTGTTCGGCCTGCTGAGCCCCGAGCTGTACCTCGTGTTCGTCCGCGACCGTGGCTGGTCACCACAGCGATGGGAACGCTGGGTGTCCGAGACCCTGCGCGCCCAGTTGATCGCGTGACACCGGTACTGACCCGGTGGTTCGACCAGCGTTGACCCGCTACCCCGACGGGCCATGGTGTCACCCGCGCCTGCCAGCCCGGTTCGTCGGCGACCAGGCCCGCTGCCCGGTCGGCCGGGTTGGCCAGGCCCGATGTGCCACGCTAAGGGCATGAGTGAGCTGATCTTCCGGACCGCCCGCCGGGACGACGTACCGGCGATCGTCGCGATGCTGCTCGACGACGAGGTGACGGCGAGCCGGGAGCCGGCGGAGCCGACCGGCGAGGAGGTCGACGCCGCCTACTGGGCCGGCTTCGAGGCGGTCGACGCCGACCCGCGCAACGAGCTGGTCGTCGCCGACCTCGACGGCGAACCGGTCGGCACGATGCAGCTCACCTTCATCCCCGGGGTGAGCCGGCGCGGCGCCGAACGGATGCAGATCGAGGCGGTCCGGGTCCGTTCCGACCTGCGCGGCGAGGGAATCGGCCGGCGGATGATGAACTGGGCGGTGGACCAGGCTCGGGAACGCAACTGCCGGCTGGTCCAGTTGACCACCGACAAGCGACGTACGGGCGCACACCGGTTCTATGCCGCACTGGGCTTCGAGGCCAGCCACGAAGGCATGAAGCTGCCGCTCTGACGCTGCCGCCGAACGGCTCGGTTCCGCAGTCCTCGCGAAGGTATAGCAGGCGCTATACTCAGCCTGGTGGAGGCCGAGGAGTGGGAAATCTATGTCGTCGACGAGGTGCGGGACTGGATCGACGACTTGGACGAGGGGACCCACGCCCGAGTCGTGCAGGCGATCGACATGCTTGCCGAGAATGGACCAGGGCTGGGCCGTCCATTGGTCGACACCATCCGGGACTCCTCGATCGCCAACCTGAAGGAACTGCGACCGGGGACGGCACGCATCTTGTTCGCCTTCGATCCCTGGCGGTGCAGCATCCTCCTCGTCGCAGGCGACAAGGCGGGGCGGTGGAACGAGTGGTACCGCGTAGCCATCCCGCTGGCGGAGCAGCGTTACGAGCTCTATTTGAAGGAACGCGCTGATGAGGAGGGCAGCGGACGATGAGTGGATATGTGCGCTGGAGGGACATCCGCGCCGCGCACGTCGAGCGCGCCGGCGGCGAGCAGGCGGTCGAGGCTGGCAAGGAAGAACTTCGCGCCACCGTCGTCGGACATCGGCTCGCCGAGGTCCGCCGTGCCCGCGGACTGACGCAGCAGCAGGTCGCCGATCGGATGGGTGTTACCAAGGGGCGTGTGTCACAGATCGAGCAAGGAAAGGTCTCCGGGCACGACATCATTGCCCGGTACGCCGCAGCCCTCGGCGGTCGCCTGCATCAGGCCATCTACTTCGACGATGGCGACATCGCCGCTATCGCCTAGCGGATCGCTAGCACGATCGCGACAGCGTCACATCGCTCGATCATGGGCATTCGTTGCTCAGTCGTTCCTCATCGCACCGGCGCTTCGCGATTCGCTGTTTACACCACCATTCACCAGCCCACAGGGTCAGGAGTCCTACGAGGACCGTCCCGCGTGCCGGCGGATCGGAACCGCGCCGAGTCCAGGCTCGGATCGACCGCCAGCAGGTGCTCGACGCGGAGAACCCGCCGACATTCATCGCAGTGCTCGACGCGACCGTGCTGCATCGAACCATCGGTCGACCCCAGGTGATGCGGGAACAGCTCGACGCCCTTGCCACGATGGCCGAGCGACCGAACGTATATCCACGTCGTCGCGAACGACGCCGGGGCGTATCTTGGACTGGCCGGCCCGTTCACGATCGCGACGTTGACGGACAGTCGGGAACTGGCCTATCTGGACAACCAACTCCAGGGGGTCGTCGCCGAACGACCGGGCGACATCCTGATCATCCGGGACGCGTGGGAGAACGTGTGCGGGTTGGCGCTACCCCTCCAGCGGTCCATCGAGATGATCAGGAAAGTGGCGGAGACATGGACGTGACGGACGCCCGCTGGCACAAGTCGACCCGCTCGGGCCCCAACGGCGGCGACTGTGTCGAGGTGGCCGACAACCTGCCGGGTCGGGTACTGGTCCGGGACAGCAAGGAGCAGCAGGGGCCGATCCTGACCTTCGGACCCGACTCCTGGCGAGCCTTTGTCACGAGGGTCGTCAGCCGTTGATCCACTGGGGAGGATTCCCGCCGCCGTCACCCGTCCGGCGGAACCCTCCCGACTGATCGCACAGTCTGCCCCGGACAGACTTCCACGTTCCTTCCCCTATCAATCGACTCTGACGGCGGCCCTTCGGCCCCGAACCCTGGCGAGCGTCCACCCGCTATCTCCCGTCGGCCGAGGCGTCTCCCCTTTCCGTGGCGCTGGCCGGGCCGCCCGGAACACCACCACGCCTGGCCGTAGGAGTTATCAGGCGGACACGCTGTGCAAGGGTGGTCTCCCCGTCGGAGACCGCCAAAGGACACGTCGTGCGCCAGCGCTTCAACTCGCCGCCCGGATGGCCCGCTCCACCACCTGGCTGGGCACCTCCGCCAGGGTGGAAGCCTGACCCGTCCTGGCCACCGGCGCCGGCCGGTTGGCAATTCTGGTTGGCCGATCCACCCGCGATGCCAGCGCACACCGGCAGCGCCAGCGTCCAGCCGATAGCCGCTCAACCGGTAGCCGTACCGGCCGCACTACCGCCGGTGCACATCCCGCCCCAGCCGGTGGAGACGACGCCAACACGTCCGAAGTCCGGCCTCTTCGGGCCGGGCCGGAAGCAACTCGAGGCCGAACAGCGGATGCTGTCCGCCGAAGTCGAGCGGTTGCGGGTCGAGAACACCCGGCTGCTCGGCGCGGACCGGAGACAGCTTGACGCCGAGATCAACCAATGGCACGCCCGGCTCGCCGATCTCCAGCGCCAGGCCGCTGAGGCGCGGCAGGACCTCGCATCGGTACGGCGGCAGGTCGAACAGGTAGGGGTCGAGCTCGTACAGACTCAGGACGCCGCGCTGCTCCAAGAGGTCGGGCTATACCACTACCTCCACCCGCTGGAGGACGCCGTGGCGTATAAGGAGCGGCTCAACCGGCTTCAACAGTCCATCAAGACGATGGCGCGGGGCGATCAGGCGGTCCTGGCGGTGACCAACTGGACGGTCAACGGATCGTCACGGGAAGGCGCGGCGATGGTTCGGGACTTCTCCCGACTGATGCTGCGGGCCTACAACGCCGAGGCCGACAACTGCGTGCGCAACGTGAAGCCGCACCGGGTGGCCGCCATGGTCGACCGCCTGGCGAAGGTACGGGCCACCATCGCCAGGCTGGGCAAGACGATGGACATCCAGATCGCCGGGTCTTACCACGAGGCCCGGGTCATGGAGATCAGGCTGACCGCCGACTATCTCGGCAAGGTCGAGGAGGAGAAGGAGCGGGTACGCGCCGAGCGCGAGCGCCAGCGTGAGGAGGAACGCGCCCGCCGCGACTTCGAGCGGGAGAAGGCGCGACTCGCCAAGGAGCAGGCGCACTACCAGTCCGCGTTGGCAAAGTTGCAGGCGAGCGGCTCCACGGCCGGGGTGGAGGAGCTACAGCAGAAACTCGAGGAACTGGCCGATGCGATCGCCGGAGTTGACGCGCGAGACGCGAACGTGCGGGCCGGCTACGTCTACGTCATCTCCAACCTCGGTGCGTTCGGGCCTGACATGGTGAAGATCGGCATGACCCGCCGGCTGGAGCCACAGGACCGCATTCGGGAACTGGGCGACGCCTCGGTACCGTTCCGGTTCGACACTCACGCGTTGATCTTCTCCGAGGACGCCGTCGGGCTGGAGTCCCGCCTGCATGCCGCGCTGGCCGAGCACCGCGTCAACCAGGTCAACACCCAGCGGGAGTTCTTCTACGCAACACCTGCCGAGGTACGCGCGGTGCTGGAGCGGATCGCCGGCCAGCACCTGCTGGAGTACCGCGAGATGCCGGAGGCGTTGGAGTGGCGCGCCAGCGGTGCGAGGACGAGCCGTGGGAACGCTCCGGACCGCGCCGTCGAACCGTCGGTGCCGGCCGCGACGATGCCACCCGTCGCACCACCGGCGGTGACGGCATGAGCATCTACCTCCGGTGCAGTCTGCGGGCCGGCCCGTTCCGCTTCACCATGTCCCGTTCAGGGATCGGAGTGTCGGTCGGTGTTCCCGGATTCCGAATCGGTACCGGCCCGCGGGGCAACTACGTCCGGGTCGGTGGCCTGGGAACTCACTACGCCAGTGTCCGTCGTGAGCCATCCGCGCTCGCCGATCCGGCAGTGACACGAACTCCGGCACCGGTCCCGGCGACCACCCCGATGCCGGTACTCGACGAGCTGACCGGCACGTCCGTGGAGCAGCTCGCTGCCACCCATCCGGCGGAGATCGTCAATCAGATCCAGGCCGCCGCGCGACGGATATCGCTGTCGCCGTACGCCGCAGTGACCGTCGCGCTCGTCGCACTTCTGACCGTGCCGTACGGCCTCCTCGGGCTGGTGCTGGCGCTGCCCGGCATCTGGTGGTTGCGGCAACGTGACATCGCACGTCGGTCGGTAGTGGTGTTCTATCGGGTCGACGACGAACCGGCCCAGCGCTTCACCCGGCTGTTCGCCGCGCATTCGCTGGCTTGCCAGACCCAGCGCGTCTGGGCGGTGGAGGCCCAGGGCTTTCTGCATGCCCCGTACCAGCGCAAGGTGAACGCCGGAGCCTCCAGTCTGATCCGGCGCGGCCCGGCGACCCCGAGCATGACCGGCCCGCCCGTGCTGGTCACCAACATCGCGGTGCCGAGCCTGACCAGCGGGAACCGGTCGGTGCACTTCCTGCCGGACCGCATCCTCCTGAGGCAGGGCAGAGCCTATGCCGAGATCGGCTACGCGTCCCTTCAGGTCCGCATGGCACCTCAGCGGTTCATCGAAGACGGCAGTGTTCCGACCGATGCCCAGATCGTGGACACCACCTGGCAGTACGCCAACGCCAGGGGCGGCCCCGACCGTCGTTTCAAGAACAACCGCCAGTTGCCGGTGATGCAGTACGGTCGCCTGAGCATCAGCAACCCGAGCGGCCTGCTGATGGTCTGGGACTTCTCGAACGTGCAGGCGGTCGCCCGGTTGTCCGAAGCGCTTCAGGCGATGACCAGGTAGAGCTTCCGTCCCCGACGATCGTTTCCCTCGTCGCCGGGAGGATCCTGAGGCGCGAAAATGCCGCTGCGGCGTTCGCTCAACCGGCATATGGCTATCCGCTTGGAGGGGTTCCACCCTTGCCGTCGGGCGGGTGGACCTCCAGAACGTCCCCTACCGCGATCACGTCGCCGCCGGCTCCGGTGGGCCGGCGTCGTGGCTCCGGAGGTACGTCGACACCCGCTTCTCGGTGACCGAGATGTAGTCGGCCAGGGTCTCGCGGGATCGGGCGAGCGTGTCGATGCGGTCGTCCAGCCCGTGCAGGCGGGCGCGCAGCGTGTCCAGGAGTTCGGGGCAGGGTTCCAGGTCGGGGGCCGAGCCGGTGGCACAGGGCAACAGGAACCCGATCTCCTGAGTGGACAGTCCGGCTTCGAGCAGTCTCCTGATCTGGGTCACGGTCACGACGTCGTCGGTGCCGTACTCGCGGTAGCCGCTGCTCCCCCGCGCCGGTTCGATCAGGCCCTGGGCCTCGTAGTAGCGCAACTGGTGCGTGTTGACCCCGGTCTGCCGGCTCAGCTCCCCGATCAGCATGTAGCCACGCCTCCTTGACCTTCATACCGGTGTGAACGTTGAGAATTCTGCCATGACCACCAACAAGACCCCCGTGACCGTTGTCGGCCTGGGCCTGATGGGCCAGGCGCTGGCCGGTACGTTCCTGCGCAACGGGCACCCCACGACCGTGTGGAACCGGACGGCAGCCAAGGCCGACGCACTCGTCGCCGAGGGCGCACGGCTCGCCGACTCACCCGCCGACGCGGTCACGGCCAGCCCGCTCGTGATCGTCTGCGTCTCGAACTACGACGCCGTACGCGAACTCCTCGACCCACTGGGCGAGGTCTTCGACGGTCGGGTCCTGGTGAACCTGACCTCGGGTACGTCCGAGGGTGCCCGGCAGACCGCCGAGTGGGCGGCCCGGCGGGGCGGCAGCTACCTCGACGGCGCGATCATGGCGCTCCCGACCGCGATCGGTACCGCCGAAGCCACCGTCTTCTACAGCGGGCCGCAGTCGGCATTCGCGCAACACGAGTCGACCCTGCGGCTGCTCGGCGCCGGGACGACCTACCTCGGCACCGACCACGGCCTGTCGTCGCTGTACGACGTGGCGCTGCTCGGCGTGATGTGGAGCGTACTCAACGGCTTCCTCCAGGGTGCCGCCCTGGTCGGCACGGCGGGCGTGGACGCCTCGACGTTCGCCTCGATCGCCGGCCCGCTGACCGGGACCGTACGCGACTGGCTGCCCGACCTGGGGCGGCAGATCGACAAGGGTGACTACACCACCCGGGACTCGACCATCGACACGCACCTGGGCGCGATGGAGCACCTCGTGCAGGAGAGCGAGTCCCTCGGCATCAACGCCGACCTGCCGAGGCTCGTCAAGGCGCTGGCCGACCGGGCCGTCGCCGACGGGCACGGCGGCAGCGACTACGCGGCGATGATCGAGCAGTTCCGCAGGCCCGCCGGGAACCGACCGTGACCGACACACCGTTCGACCGACGCGCACCCCTGGCGAAGAGTCGACTCGGACCGGGCCCGCCGCCCGTTCACTCCTTGAGGTCGCGGTCCCGGGACGGCTGGACCCGCTTCGGCTCCCCCGGCATCTTCGGGTGGTCCGGCGGATAGGGCAGGTCTCCGGAGCCGCCCCGGTCGTCCCGGTCGGCCCACTCCAGCAGCGGGGTGATGTCCCACGGTGCGTCGTCGATGCCGGCGTGCGGGTCGCCGATCTTCGCCACCCGCTCCGGCACAGTCCTCAGGTCGAAGTCGTCCGGCTCCACCTCCGGCAACTCGTCCCAGGTGACCGGGGTGGAGACGGTGGCCCGGGCGTTGGCCCGCAGCGAGTAGGCACAGGCGATCGTCCGGTCCCGGGCCATCTGGTTGTAGTCGATGAAGACCTTCTCGCCGCGCTGCTCCTTCCACCAGGAGGTGGTGACCAGATCGGGGCGGCGCCGCTCGACCTCCCGGGCGAACGCGATCACCGCCCGGCGTACCTCGGTGAAGGTCCAGCGCGGCTCGATCCGAAGATAGACGTGCACGCCCCGGCCGCCCGAGGTCTTCGGCCAGCCGGTCGCGCCCAGCTCGTCCAGTAACCCGCGCACCTCGCCGGCCGCCTCCACCGCGTCGGCGAAGTCGGTGCCCGGCTGCGGGTCGAGGTCGATCCGCAGCTCGTCGGGGCGGTCGACGTCGACGCCCCGCACCGGCCACGGATGGAAGACCACGGTACCCATCTGGGCCGCCCAGGCGACGTGTGCCAGGTCGGCCGGACACAGCTCGTCGGCACTCCGGCCGCTCGGAAACTGAATCTTGGCGGTCTGGATCCAGGGTGGTACGCCCCGAGCCGGCACCCGCTTCTGATAGAACATCTCCCCCTCGATGCCCTCGGGGAAGCGCTGCAACGCCGTCGGTCGGTTGCCCAGGGCACGCATGATCCCGTCGCCGACCGCGAGATAGTAGTCGAACATGTCCTTCTTGGTGAACCCGCGACGAGGGAAGTAGACCCGGTCCGGGCTGCTCAGCCGTACCGTGTGCCCGGCCACCTCGACCTCGACGGGCTTCGCCTTCGTGCTGCCACCAGCCATGCGCCGACCCTATGCCACGGGTCCGACGAAGGTGACCCGACACGGAGACGCCGCCCGCCGGGCAGGCTCACAGTCAGCCGAGCACACCCACGGCGTGCAGCGTCAGGCCGAGGGCGGCCACGAGCAGCACGGAGAGCACGATCAGCAGCGTGCGGCGCCGGTTGGCCCGGGCACCGTGCGGACGGTACGGGGTGCGGTCGTCGTCGGAGAGGTCCATCTGCGCCTCCGGTCAGGTCGAGTCGGCCAGGTCAGGTTGGATCGGCCAGGTCAGGTTGGATCGGCCAGGTCGAGTAGCTCGGGTGGGGTCGGAGCAGTCAGATCAGAGCAGTCAGGTCGGATCGGGCCGGGACCCGGAAACGGAGGCGATCGCGGCGGCGGTGGCGTGCAGGAACCGGTCCAGTTCGGCTCGCTCCGGGCGCGGCCAGGCGTCGCCGACGACCACCAGGTTGTGCAGGGCGCCGGCGACCAGGAAGCCGAACGCCGCCACCTCGACCTCCGGACGGATCCGCCCAGCCTGCTGCTCGGCGTGCAGATAGTTGGTCAGCAGGACCGGAAACGCCGTCGGGCCGAAGCCGTGCTCGTGTGCGCCGGCCATCACGGCGTGGGTGTGCGCCTCGTCGGCCAGCAGTTCCCCGGCCAGCGCCACCGACGGCGAGTCCAGCAGGAAGCCGGAGAACCAGCTCAGGTTGCCGCCGACCGTACCGGTGCCGGCCCTGGCCAGCAGCTCGGCGGCGGCGGAGCGGAACCGGTCGAGGTCGGCCAGTACGATCGCCCGGACCAGGTCCCGCCGGTCGGCGAAGACCTTGTACGGCAGGCCGACCGAGGAGCCGGCCTCGGCCGCCAGCGCTCGCATCGTCAGCGCCGAGGCGCCGCCCCGGGCGACGATCCGCCGGGCGTGCTCGACGAAGGACGCCCGCAGTTGGGCGGTGGTCTCGGCATCGCGTTTAGCTGGTGACATCATCGCGTTCTACCATCCGCAGTCCGACGGCCAGCGCCACGGTGATGGTGCCGAGCAGCACGGCGGCGGCGGTGACCGGCGGCAGCAGGTCGTCGGCGGGTTGGCCGCGCAGGGCCAGCGACGCCACCCCGGGCAGCCAGCGGGACACCGCCGGCACGGCGGCGAAGAGCGCCGGCTCGACCAGTACCAGCCAGGCCAGCGTGCCGACCAGGGCCGGCACCTGCCGGCGTACGGCGGCGCCGACCGCGACACCGAGCAGCCCGAAGAGCCCGGCGACGGCGACGCAGCCGAGCAGGGTCAGCCAGACGGCCGGCCGCTCGACCGGCAGCGTCAGACCCTTGCGGTCGTACCAGATCCAGGCCGCGACCGCCGAGCCCAGTGCGGCGACGAGGCCGTAGCCGAGGCCGACGCCGAGTTGGAGTACGCCCTTGGCCAGCACCACCCGCCAGCGGCGCGGGCTGGTCAGGAACGCCTGCGCCGCCTGGCCGTACCGCCACTCGCCGGCCATCCCGACGATCCCCACCACGATGACCAGCACCGATCCGCCGGCAGCGCCGTGCAGCGCGGTCCGGAGCTGGGTGTCGGTCAGCAGGTCGACCGGGCGGCCGTCCATCGCGATCAGCGGGGCGATGGTGCCGAGTACGCCGATAGCGGCGGTGCCGAGCAGCAGCCACCAGGTCAGCGGGGTGCCGAGCACCTTGCGCAGCTCGGCCCGGAGCAGCCGGTTCACGACGCCGCCCCCGGCTGGCTGGCCGGCGTCGAGAGCGAGCCGGCGAGGTCGAAGTACGCCTCTTCCAGGCTGCGCCCGCGCAGCAGGTCCGGCAGGGTGGTGTCGGCGACCAGGCGACCCCGGTCGATGATCACCACCCGGTCGACCACCTCGGCGAGTTCGCCGAGCAGGTGGCTGGAGACCAGCACCGCTCTTTCCTCGGCGGCGAGCCGACGGAGCAGGTCGCGCAGCCAGGCGATGCCCGGCGGGTCGAGGCCGTTCACCGGTTCGTCCAGGATCAGCAGTCCGGGGTCGCCGAGCAGCGCGCCGGCCAGGGCGAGCCGTTGCAGCATCCCCATCGAGTACGTCCCGACCCGCTTGCCGGCGTGCTCGGTCAGCTCGACCTGGTCGAGTACCTCGGCCACCCGGCGGACCGGCAGGCCGGCCCCGGTGGCCAGGATCGTCAGGTGGGTCCGCGCGGAGTGCCCGGGGTGCGCCCCGGGCCCGGCCAGCACCGCGCCGACCTGGCGGCGCGGGTGCGGCAGTTCCCGGTACGGCCGGCCGTGCACCAGCGCGCTGCCGGAGGTGGGCGCGACCAGGCCGAGCAGCATCCGCATCGTCGTCGTCTTGCCGGCGCCGTTGGCCCCGACGAAACCGGTGACCGCGCCGGCCGGCACGTCGAAAGAGAGCCCGTCAACGACGGTACGCGACCCGAAGAGCTTGGTCAGCGAGCGGCAGGAGGCCGCCGGCCCTTGTTGTGAACGCATGTTCACGACCATAGCGTGAACGCGCGTTCACGACAAGGGTCGGGCCTCCGGTTCCCGGCTGCCGTGCCGGTGCCCCTCCCAGACCTGGCAGATCAGTACGAGCTTCTGCTCGAAGCGGGGATCCCGGTCGAGCAGGACACCGTCGTACGGGGCACGCAGCCGCAGCGGCCCGGCATCGCCCAGATAGACGGCGACGACCGTACGCCCCCGGCGCCGCTCCGCCCGGACGTCGACCACCCGCCGCCAGGCCACGAACGCGTACGCCCCGTACGCCCGGCCGCGCAGCCCCGCCTCGTCCAGCCGGACCCGGGCCCGGAACCGGTCGGCGGTGCCGCAGAGCACCCCGAGTGGCAGCGGGGCCAGCACCGCGACCCATGCCAGTTCGGAGAGTTGCCGGTGCCCGGGCAGCGCGCCAGCGATCACGATCACGGCACCGGTGCCCAGACCACCCCAGCGCAGCCCCCGGACCACCGCCTGCCGCCAGGTCAGCCGGAACTCGGCCAGCACCGGTCGGTGCTCGCGTCGCCGTCTCTCTCCGCCCGGCCTGGTGGCCGCCCGCATGCCCTGTCAACGACTCGCCAGCCGCCCAGTGATTTATCAGCGGTTTCTCGTTGTTTTCCGGCGATTCCGTGGCGCCCAGCCGCCCGAGGAGGCGCCCAGCCACGCAAGGAGGCGCCCAGCCGCCCGAGGAGGCGCTCAACCGCGTAAGGAGGCGCTTAGCCGCCCGGCGATCTCCGCCGTACCGTTGGGATATGGCTGACGACAGTGTCCGGGGCGACCAGGCAAACAGGCTGCCCACCACGGAGGAGGAGTGGCGGGTCCGGCTCACTCCCGAGGAGTTCAAGGTGCTCCGCCAGGCCGGCACCGAGCGCTCGTGGACCGGCGAGTACGTGGACACCAAGACCGAAGGCACCTACCACTGCCGGGCCTGCGGGGCGGAACTCTTCGCCAGCGCCACCAAGTTCGACTCGCACTGCGGCTGGCCGAGCTTCGACCAGGCGCTGCCCGGCGCGATCCGTTACCTGGAGGACCGCTCGCTCGGCATGGTCCGGATCGAAGTACGGTGCGCCACCTGCGACTCCCACCTAGGGCACCGCTTCGACGGCGAGGGCTTCACCCCGACGAACGCCCGGTACTGCATCAACTCGATCTCGATGCGCCTCGACCCGTCGACCACGTAGAATCGTCGCAGATGCGATGAAACGGGAAAACGGGGGAATTCGACAATGGCGACGACCTGCGAGGTCTGCGGCAACGACTACTGGCTGGCCTTCGAGGTCCGCACGATGAGCGGGGACGTGCACACCTTCGACTCGTTCGAGTGCGCGGCGCACAAGCTCGCCCCGGTCTGCGAACACTGCGGCATCCGGATCATGGGGCACGGCGTCGAGGTCTCCGGCCGGTTCTTCTGCTGCGGGCACTGCGCCCGGGTCGTCGAGGGCGAGCGCGGCGCGGAGATCCGGGACGCCGTCGGCGCCCGCCCGGCCTGACCCGCCACCCGGGTTCCCGACTCCCGCACAGACCGGGCCACAGACCCGGCACGGCAAGGCCCAGCGCGGCCGCCCACCCGCCGGGTCGCCGTCCACCCGCCCGATCGCCCGTCCACCCGCCCGATCGCCCGTCCACCCGCAGGATCGGCCGTCCACCCGCCCGATCGCCTGGGCGGCGGCCAGCGCTCGGGCACGCCTACCATCGCGGGATGCACCAGTCGCAGACGCCACCGCTGGAGGCGAACCCCGCGGACCGGGTCGAGTTCCGGGTCGCCTCGTTCGCCGACCTCGACGCCCGGACCCTGCACGACCTGCTGAAGCTGCGGGTCGACGTCTTCGTGGTGGAACAGGAGTGCGCCTATCCCGAACTCGACGGCCGGGACGTCGAGCCGGGCACCCGGCACCTCTGGCTGGCCCGGGGCGGTGCGCCGATCGCGTACCTGCGACTGCTCGCCGACCCGGGCGGGGTGGAGCGGATCGGCCGGGTCGTGGTGGCCAGGGAGGCCCGGAGCGGCGGGTACGCCGGACGGCTGATGACCGAGGCGCTGGCCGTGGTCGGCTCCCGGCCGTGCGTACTCGACGCCCAGGCGCACCTGGTCGACTTCTACGCCCGCCACGGCTTCACGGTGAGCGGCCCGGAGTACGTCGAGGACGGCATCCCGCACGTGCCGATGCGCCGCGACCCGGCGGACCGGGCCGAGGCGACGAGCTAGTCTGCCTGGCCAGCCCCGCCCGACGGTTCGGACGGAACTGCCCGCCGATCGCGGGCATTTGCGGGGTTCGTGCCGGCCGGGGTTGCTGACCCGACCCGGCCACCTCTAGCCTCCCGAGCACCGCCGTGGAAATCCGCCCCGGCGCCTTTCCACGCATCCCTCTGGAAGGTCTACATGCGCCCCCTCCTGCCCTTGGCCCGGATCGGCGTGGCCGTCACCGTGGTCGCACTGACCACGGTCGCCGCCGCCACGCCGGCCGGTGCCCAGGAGCCCGAGTCACCGTACGCCGCCGCGTACCCGTCGCTGCCGGTCGTGGTCAACGTCGCCGAGAACGCGACCAAGCCCAAGCCGGTCACGCTCACCATCGACAACTACTCGCGCGTCGCCGCCCGCAACGTCTCGGTGAAGGTCGACGCCTCCGGGCTGCCCGCCGCCATCACCGCCACGCTGCCCGGTCCGGACCAGGGCTGCGCCGTCTCCGGCGCGGTGGCCACCTGCACGCTCGCGGAACTCGCGGCCGAGACGACGCACACCTACACCATCGGCGTCGCACCCGGAAACCTCGCCGAGACCCCGTGGGGCGGCACCATCACCGCTACCTCCCGCGCGGAGAACACCATGGGCGAGGCCAGCACGGAGGGCATCGTCCACGTCAGCGGCCCCGGCATCGACCTGGTGATCGGCCGGATCGCCGACGTCGAACTGAAGGCCGGCGCCTCGACCAACGTGCCAATCTCGGCCCGCAACGACGGCACCGTCGCCGCCGACGCGGTCGCCGTGGTGATCAGCACCACCCACTACCTGGAACTGCCCAACCCGTACGAGAACTGCCTGTACAGCCGGGACGACCTCGCGCTGACCTGCATTGTGGACGGAGCGGTCGGCCCGGACGAGACCTTCGAGATCGATCCCGCGACGCCGCTGCGACTCAAGGTGGCCGACAAGGCGGCCGGTCCGGACACCTACGGGGTCTGGGCCTCGGTGTTGCCGCTGACCGACGACGAGGCCGAGCAGCGGCTCAGCCAGGCAGGCAACAAGTCGAGCGGCAAGCGGCTCCGGCTGGTCCCGACCAGCAAGGCGTTGCGGGCCCCGGCTGAGGACCTGAACTACGACGACAACGTGACCGAGTTCTCCGTGAAGGTGCCGCTGCACGAGGCGGACAGTGTCGCGATCGGGGCGACCGTCAACGGCGCGGTCGACGAGACCAGGTCGATCCGGGTCGGCATCCGCAACGACGGCCCGGCGAACACGCTCACCCCGAACGAGGAGTGGTCGTCGTCGGCCGATGTGGTCCTGCCGGCCGGCCTGTCGGTGCTCAAGGTCGACGAGCAGTGCGAGCCGAACACCGACAACCCGGACGGTGCGGATCGGCGGGGAGTGGTGGACGGCTTGTCGTACCACTGCTGGCCGTCGGAGCAGCTCCAGTCGGGTAGGACCTGGCTCTTCGACTTCACGGTCAAGGTTGCCGGCGAGCCCGGGGCGGCCGGCTCGATCGTCGTCGACGGCGGCGTACAGGACAAGAACACCGGCAACAACACCGCTCCGATCACGCTGGAGACCGGTGGCGCCGGCGGTGGCCTGCCGGTGACCGGTGCCCGGGCCGGGCTGGTCGCGCTCGGCGGCGTGCTGCTGCTCGCCGCCGGCGTACTCGGCGTCGTCGTGGCCCGGCGCCGCCGGATCGTCACGGTCGTCGACTGACGCTCCTATCGACGGAAGGAGTAGGGGCAGCGGCGCGACGCGGTTGCCCCTACTCCTCTCCGGCCAGGTGCTGCCCGGCTGCGGCCGTGTCCGGATCTGACGCGGCACCACCGATGGCAGTGCGGCGCGCTCGCGTCACGGCAGCGCGTTGACCAGTTCGCCGATGCTCCGGCGCCGGCCGGTGTAGAACGGCACCTCCTCGCGGACGTGCCGGCGGGCCCGGGAGGCGCGCAGGTCGCGCATCAGGTCGACGATCCGGTGCAGCTCGTCGGCCTCGAAGGCGAGCAGCCACTCGTAGTCGCCGAGCGCGAACGAGGCGACCGTGTTGGCCCGGACGTCCGGATAGCCGCGCGCCATCCTGCCGTGCTCGGCCAGCATCTCCCGGCGCTCGGCGTCGGGCAGCAGATACCACTCGTAGGAGCGGACGAACGGGTAGACGCAGACGTACCCCCGGGCCGGCTCGCCGGCCAGGAACGCGGGTACGTGGCTCTTGTTGAACTCCGCCGGCCGGTGCAGCGCCATCTGCGACCAGACCGGCGCCAACTGCCGACCGAGCGCGGTACGCCGCAGCCGCCCGTACGCGTCCTGGAGCGCGTCGCTCGACGAGGAGTGCCACCAGATCAGCAGGTCCGCGTCGGCACGCAGCCCGGAGACGTCGTAGCTGCCCCGTACCACCACGTCCTTGCCGGCCAGCTCCTCGAAGAGCGACTCGACCTCGGCCGCGATGCCGTCCCGGGCCTCGGGCAGCGGGCCGGTCGCCCGGAACACCGACCACATGGTGTAGCGAATGCTCTCGTTCAACTCGCGCAGCCGCGCCGCGTTGCTCTGCTCCACGCTGCTCTGCTCCAGGTTGCCCTGCTCCGCGCCACCGGTCTGTTCCGCAGTCATGTCCTCGATACTCCCAGCACCTTGATGATCTCCTCGGCCGCGGTCTCGCCGGAGCGTACGCAGACCGGAATCCCCACCCCGTCGTAACCGGCGCCGGCCAGCACCAGGGTCGGGTGTGCGGTCCGCAGCGCCGCCCGGGCCGCGGCCACCCGGTCCAGGTGGCCGGGGGCGTACTGGGGCAGCGCGCCGCCCCACCGTTGCAGGTGGCTGTCGACCGGCTCCGGCAGCTCCGCACCGAGCAGCCCGGACAGCTCCCGGTGCACCGCCGAGACCAGCTCGTCGTCGGCGCGTTGCAGCAGGTGCTCCTCGCCGTGCCGGCCGACCGAGGCACGCAGCATCAGGGTGCCGTCCGGCCGGCGCAGGTGCGCCCACTTGCTGGTGAAGAAGGTGGCCGCCTTGACCAGGGTCCCCTCGGTCGCCGGTACCAGGAACCCGGACAGGTCGGCCGGCAGCACACCGCCACCGACCGCCGGCAGCACACCGCCACCGACTGTCAGCACCGCAGCGCCGCCGCTCGCCGGCAGCACACCGCCGTCACTCGCCGCCGCCCCGGCGGGCGGGCCGGGCAGGGCCAGGCTGACCAGCGCCACGCTGGCGTAGTCGAGCCGGCCGACCAGTGCGCCGACCGCCACGTCGACCCCGCCGAGCAGCCGGGCGGCGGGCCGGGCCGGCAGGGCCAGCACCACCGCGTCGACCTCGACCAGTTCCGGGTCGCGGGTCGGGCCGATCACCAGCCGCCAGCCACCGGGTACCGGCAGCAGTTCCCGGACCGCCGCGTTCAGCCTGATCTCGGCCCGGGCCGCCTCGGCGGCGGCGGTCACCAGCCGGCTCACCCCGCCGTCGACGGTGGCGAAGACCGGAGTGCCGGCCGGCCGGGGCGCGGCGGCCAGTGCCGCCCGGACCGCCCCGGTCAGGGTCGGCTCGGTGCGCGCCGCCCGGGCCAGTCCCGGCATCGTGGCGGTCAGCGACAGCTCGTCGGCGCGGCCGGCGTAGACCCCGCCGAGCATCGGGTCGACGAGCCGGTTCAGCACCTCGTCGCCGAGCCGCCGCCGGACCAGCTCGCCGACCGTCGGGTCCTCGTCCGGGCCGACCAGCGGGCGGCCCTCGTCGGTGTCCCGCTCCGCCGCCGGCCGGGCCACCGCAGCCACCGCGGCCAGGTCACCGGGTACCCCGACCAGGGTGCCCGGGGGCATCGGCCGCAGCTCGCCGCCGATCGCCAGTGCGGCCCGGCCGATCGCCGGGTGCACCAGCGCGTCGGCCAGCCCCACCCGGCGGGCCAGGGCGACCGCCGCCGAGTCCCCGCCGGCCGGGTCACGGGTCAGGAACGCCTCGGCGCCGAACTCGACCGTCGTACCGGCCAGCGACCCGGTACGCAGCTTGCCGCCGAGCGCGCCGGACTGCTCGTACACGGTGATCTCGGTGCCGGCGGGGAGCCGGTCCCGCAGCCGGAGCGCGGCGGCCAGCCCGGTGATCCCGCCGCCGACCACGGCGATCCGCGGCCCGCCGGACCGTGTCGTGTCGTTCACCCCCGTGCCCGCCTTTCGATCAGCTCGCGGACGCCTCGTGGACCAGTGCGACGACCCGGGTCAGCACGTCCGGATCGGTCTCCGGCAGCACGCCGTGCCCCAGGTTGAAGACGTACCCGGGAGCGGCGGCGCCCTCGCCGAGGACCCGGCGCACCTCGGCCTCGACCACCGGCCAGGGCGCGAAGAGCACCGCCGGGTCCAGGTTGCCCTGCACCGCCAGGTCCGGCCCGATCCGCACCGTCGCCGCGTCCAGCGGGGTACGCCAGTCCACCCCGACCACGTCCGCGCCGGCCTCGCCCATCGCGCCGAGCAGCTCGGCGGTGCCGACCCCGAAGTGGATCCGCGGCACTCCCGCGTCGGCGAGCCCGCGCAGCACCGTCGTCGAGTGCGGCAGCACGAACCGCCGGTAGTCGGCCGCGGAGAGCGCCCCGGCCCAGGAGTCGAAGAGCTGCACCGCCGAGACGCCAGCGCCGACCTGCACCCGCAGGAAGGCGAGGGTGATCTCGGCCAGCCGGGCCAGCAGCGCGTGCCAGACGTCCGGGGCGCCGTGCATCAGCGCCTTGGTGCGTACGTGGTTGCGGGACGGCCCGCCCTCGACCAGATAGCTGGCCAGGGTGAAGGGCGCACCGGCGAAGCCGATCAGCGGGGTCTCGCCGAGTTCGGCGACGAGCAGCCGTACCGCCTCGTCCACAAAGGACACATCGGAGGGGTCGATGGTGCGGATTCGGTCGACGTCGGCGAGGGTGCGTACCGGTTCGGCCACCACCGGCCCGGTGCCGGGCACGATGTCCAGGTCCACCCCGGCCGCCGCCACCGGTACGACGATGTCGCTGAACAGGATCGCCGCGTCCACGCCGTGCCGGCGTACCGGCTGGAGGGTTATCTCGGTGACCAGCTCCGGCCGGCGGCACGACTCCAGCATCGGGATCCCGGCCCGCACCTCGCGGTATTCCGGCAGCGAACGCCCGGCCTGCCGCATGAACCAGACCGGGGTGTGTGGCACCGGCTCCCGCCGGCAGGCCCGCACGAACGGCGAATCGGCCGGGCCACCCAGGGCCGGTTGGTCGTCTCGGGCCGCGTTGCCCGCAGTCGTGGTGCTCATCGGCGCAATCGTGCCACGCGCCCCGATCCCGGCGACGCGCACCGCCGGGTTTTGTGGCGTGCCAGACGTACCGCTGCGCGGGTCTGTCGGGCCGACCGCAGTGCGGGTCTACCGGGCCGACCGGGCGGGCTGACCGGCGCGGCGCCCCACCACGGCGCCGACGATCGGCTTAGGCTGCGGATATGGCCTCCCCGATCGTCCAGCCCGAGACCTTCGCCCGCGCGGTGGCCGGGTTACGGTCGGCGGCGCCGCGCGCGGAGATCGTACTGGAGGAGGTGGGCGCCCCCCAGCGGCTCGCCCCGTACGCCTTCGCGCTGGCCGCCACCGTGCGCCGTGACGACGAGGAGGTGGCCACCGGCCGGCTCATCCTGCTGCACGACCCGGCCGGACACGAGGGCTGGGAGGGGACGCTGCGCCTGGTCACCTACGTCACCGCCGAGCTGGAGATCGACCTCGCCGCCGATCCGCTGCTCCCCGGCGTCGGCTGGACCTGGCTGACCGACGCGCTCCAGGTGCGGGACGCCACCTACCGGGCGCTCGGCGGCACGGTGACCCAGACCATGTCGACCCGGTTCGGCGAGCTGGCCGGCCCGCCGGCTGCCGGTGACATCGAGATCCGCGCCTCCTGGACCCCGGTCGGCGACGACCTGCGGGCGCATCTGCTGGCCTGGTGCACGCTGCTCGCCTCCACCGCCGGGCTGCCGCCGCCCGGTGTCACCGCACTGCCGCACTCCCGGCCGGCCGGCGCCGCCTGACCAGCCGCAACTTCCGCCGAACCTCGTACGCCCCAACCGCTTCGGCGGACCTCAGCCGCCCCACCGGACCCGACTCGCCGGACCGGCTGCGCGACCCGAATCTCGGCGAAGACTAGGGTTGCCAGGTGACCGACGAACCACCCCTGCGCCGTCGGGCCGCGCAACGCCGAGCAGGGGACGAGCCGCACAGCCTTCCGGTGTCCGCGCCGGATCCCGAGACAGTGGGGCCCGACCCAACGCCCGGCGGGCCCGTACCGCTTCTCACCCCTCGCGACGGCACTCCGGCCCCCGTCGAGACACCCGCCGGCCTGGCCGACCTGGTGTCCCGGTTCGGGGCCGGCACCGGCCCGGTCGCCGTCGACGCCGAGCGCGCCTCCGGCTACCGCTACAGCCAACGGGCCTACCTGGTCCAGCTCCGGCGGGCCGGGGCCGGCACCGTGCTGATCGACCCGCTACCGCTCGGCGACCTCCGCACCCTCGACGAGGCGATCGCGGACGCCGAATGGGTGCTGCACGCCGCCAGCCAGGACCTCGCCTGCCTCGCCGACCTCGGGCTGCGACCGAGACGCCTCTTCGACACCGAGCTGGCCGCCCGGCTGGCCGGCTTCGAACGGGTCGGCCTGGCCGCGCTGACCGAACAACTGCTCGGCTTCACCCTGGAGAAGCACCACTCGGCGGCGGACTGGTCCAGCCGGCCGCTGCCGGAGTCCTGGCTGACCTACGCCGCGCTGGACGTGGAGATGCTGACCGAGCTGCGGGACATCCTCGCGGCCGAACTGGAGCGCCAGGGCAAGGAGAAGTGGGCGGCCGAGGAGTTCGCCGCGCTGGTGGCCTGGGGTGCCCAACCGGCCCGGCAGCGGCCGGACCCGTGGCGGCGGACCTCCGGCATCCACCGGGTACGCGGCGCCCGGGCGCAGGCCCGGGTCCGGTCACTCTGGTACGCCCGGGACGAGATCGCCGCCCGCCGTGACTCGGCACCCGGCCGGGTGCTCCCCGACGCCGCGATCATCGCCGCCGCCGAGATGGACCCGAAGGACGAGCGCACCCTGCTGATGCTGCCCGGCTTCGGTGGCCGCTCGGTACGCCGGCTCGTCCGGACCTGGCTGGACGCCCTCGCCGACGCCCGGCAACTGCCGGACGACGCGCTGCCGGTGAGCCCGACGATCGACGGGCCGCCCCCGCCACACCGCTGGGCCGAGCGGGATCCCGTGGCGGCGGCCCGGCTGGCCCGGTGCCGCGAGGTGGTGACCCGGATCGCCGCGACACACACCCTGCCGCCGGAAAACCTGATCACCCCGGACTCGGTACGCCGGCTGGCCTGGATCCCGCCGGAGGAGATCACTCCGGACACGGTCGCCGAGACCCTGCGCGGGTACGGCGCCCGGGGCTGGCAGGTCGGCCTGATCGCCGAGGAACTCGCGGTGGCGCTGGCCGAGCCGACGGCCTGACCCGTCCGCACCGGCCCGCCGGCGGCACAGCTCTCCGGCGGGCCGGCATGGCAGCACTCGCAGGCGAGTTCGTCGATGCTTCAGGCGGCCAGCGCGTGCACGGTCCAGATCAGTCAACGGTGCAGGTGCAGGGCGGGTCGGTGGAGGCCGAGCAGCTCGTCGCGGACCCGGCACCACTGCACGGCGTGCCGGATGCCGTCGACGACGGAATACTCCGGCTTCCAGTCGAGCAGCAGCCGGGACCGGGTGCTCCGGGTGAACGAGCCGGCCCCGTCGCCGGGGCGGGGCGGCGCCTCCCGGGTACGTACCGGCCCGACCGCCTCGGCGAAGGCGGCGACGAGTTCCCGGACGGTGGTGCCGTCCCCGGTGCCGAGGTTGACCGCCTCCACCGACCGGTCACCGCCGGGCGGCAGGATCCCGTCGAACCGGCGCAGCGCACAGACGTGTGCCCGGGCCAGGTCCCAGACGTGGATGTAGTCCCGGAGTCCCGAGCCGTCCCGGGTGGGCCAGTCGGTGCCGGTGATCAGGAACTCCCCGCCGTCGCTCCAGGCGTCGATCAGTTTGCCCAGCGCGTGCGTCGGCCGGGGCACCTGGAGACCGGTACGCAGCAGCGGATCGGCACCGATCGGGTTGAAGTAGCGCAGCGAGAGCGCCCGCAGCGGGGTCGCCTCGGCGGTGTCCGCCAGCACCGCCTCCATCATCGCCTTGGTCCGGGCGTACGGGCTGGCCGGCTCCAGCGGTGAACTCTCGTCCACCGAGAGGTCGGCACCGGTACGGTAGATCGCCGCCGAGGAGCTGAAGACATAGCGGGTGACCCCGTTGCGGATCACGTGTTCGAGGAAGTCGAGCGACTTGGCGACGTTCTCCCGGTAGTAGCGCAGCGGCTCGCTCACCGACTCCGGCACCACGATCAGTGCCGCCGCGTGCACCACCGCGACGATCTCCGGGTGCTCGGCGAAGATCCGGTCCAGCAGCGCACCGTCGGAGATGTCGCCCTGGTAGAAGATCCGCCCCCGGGTGAACTCGACCCGGCCGGTGCAGAGGCTGTCCAGGATCACCGGCTCGATGCCCTCGTCCAGGCAGGCCGACGCGATGGTGCTGCCGATGAAGCCGGCACCGCCGGCGACCAGCACCTTCACCCGGACTCTCCTGGCTGGATTCGAGTAGCGTGGCTGATTCGGAGGCTGATTAGGAAGCTTTTTCGTTATTGCTCGGTGTTTAGACGGCAATAGCGGGATTACTGAGCACCCAGCCGGACGATATGTGGTCCGAGCCACACGGGGGGCGCAAACGGCGTTAGTTACTGGCTAGTAGCATCCGAGGTACCCGCCCATCCAGGCCCCTGCGGCAAGGAGGCTCCAGTGCCCCGTGAAGTCCGGGACGTCGTCTTCGTCGACGGCGTCCGCACCCCGTTCGGCAAAGCGGGTGGGATGTACGCCCACACCCGCGCCGACGACCTGGTGATCCGCTGCATCCGCGAACTGCTGCGGCGCAACCCGCAACTGCCGCCGGAGCGGGTCGACGAGGTGGCCATCGCCGCCACCACCCAGATCGGCGACCAGGGCCTCACCATCGGCCGTACCGCCGCGCTGCTCGCCGGGCTGCCCAGGACGGTGCCCGGCTACGCCATCGACCGGATGTGCGCCGGGGCGATGACCGCGGTCACCACGGTGGCCGGCGGGATCGCGATCGGCGCCTACGACCTGGCGATCGCCGGCGGCGTCGAGCACATGGGCCGGCACCCGATGGGCGAGGGCGTGGACCCCAACCCGCGGATCCTGGCCGAGAAGCTGGTCGACCCGTCCGCCCTGGTGATGGGCTCCACCGCGGAGAACCTGCACGACCGGCTCCCGCACGTCACCAAGGAGCGCGCCGACGCGTACGCGCTCGCCTCGCAGGTCAAGACCGCCAAGGCGTACGCCAACGGCAAGCTCCAGCCCGACCTGGTGCCGGTGGCGACCCGCGACCCGGAGACCGGCTGGGAACTCGCCACCGTCGACGAGGCGCCCCGGGAGACGTCACTGGAGAAGCTCGCCACCCTGAAGACGCCGTTCCGCCCGCACGGCAGGGTCACCGCCGGCAACTCGGCCGGGCTCAACGACGGGGCCACCGCCAGCCTGCTCGCCGCCGAGGACGTCGCCCGGGAACTCGGGCTGCCGGTGGCGATGCGGCTGGTGTCGTACGGCTTCGTCGGGGTGGAGCCGGAGGTGATGGGCTACGGCCCGATCCCGTCCACCGAGAAGGCGCTGCGGATCGCCGGACTCTCCATCGACGACATCGGCCTCTTCGAGCTGAACGAGGCGTTCGCGGTGCAGGTACTGGCCTTCCTCGACCACTTCGGCATCGCCGACGACGACCCCCGGGTCAACCAGTGGGGCGGGGCGATCGCCATCGGCCACCCGCTCGCCTCCTCCGGGGTACGGCTGATGACCCAGCTCGCCCGGCAGTTCGCCGAGCACCCCGAGGTGCGGTACGGCCTCACCGCGATGTGCATCGGCATCGGCATGGGCGGCACGGTCGTATGGGAGAACCCGATGTGGGAGGGGGACAAATGACGGTTCCGCGTAACCCGAACGAGGTGATCACCCGGTCGCTGCTCCGGCTGGTGGACGTGCCAGGGCTGGACCGGCCGGCCGCACTGATCACCCTGGACAACGGCCTCGACCACACCAAACCGAACACCTTCGGCCCGGCCGGTCTGTCCAGTCTGGACAACGCCGTCACCGAGGCCCTCGCCGCCGAGCCGGCGTTCGTGGCGGTGACCGGCAAGCCGTACATCTTCTGCGTCGGCGCCGACGTGACCGGCATGCCGCTGCTCGCGGACCGGGACCAGGCCCGCGAGATCGGCCGGCTCGGCCACCGGGTCTTCGGCCGGCTGCGCACCAGCGCCGTGCCGACCTTCGCCTTCGTCAACGGCGCCGCGATGGGCGGCGGGCTGGAGTTGGCGCTGCACTGCCACTACCGGACGCTCTCCGGCGGCGCCGCCGCGCTGGCCCTGCCCGAGGTCTCGCTCGGTCTGGTGCCGGGCTGGGGCGGTACCCAACTGCTGCCCAACCTGATCGGCATCGTCGGTGCGGCCCAGGTCGTCATCCAGAACCCGCTGACGCAGAACCGGATGCTCAAGCCGAAGCAGGCCGCCGAGCTGGGCATCGCGGACGTGCTGCTGGAGCCGGCCGACTTCCTGGAGCGCTCGCTGGAGTGGGCCGGGCAGGTGGTGCGCGGCGAGATCCAGGTGACCCGGCCGGAGGTCGACCGGGAGATGTGGGACGGCGTGCTCTACTTCGCCCGGCAGACCCTGGACGAGCGGCTGCACGGCGCGGTCCCGGCGGCCTATCAGGCGCTGGAACTGCTGGAGCTGGCCCGCGAGGCGCCGGCCGGCGCCGCCGACGGCGACCCGGACGGGCTGCCGCCGGGGATGGCCGCCGAGGTCGAGGCGCTGGCCGAGCTGATCTTCAGCGAGGAGCTGCGCAGCGGCCTCTACTCCTTCGACCTGGTGCAGCGCCGGGCCAAGCGGCCGGTCGGGGCACCGGACAGGGAGCTGGCCCGGCCGGTGACCAAGGTCGGCATCGTCGGCGCCGGCCTGATGGCGTCGCAGCTCGCGCTCCTCTTCGCCCGCCGGCTCCAGGTGCCGGTGGTACTCACCGACCTCGACCAGTCCAGAGTGGACAAGGGCGTCGGCTACGTGCACGCCGAGATCGACAAGCTGGTCGGCAAGGGCCGGCTTTCCGAGGGTACGGCCGCCAAGCTGCGCGCCCTGGTCAGCGGCTCGGTCGACAAGGGCGTCTTCGCCGACGCCGACTTCGTGATCGAGGCGGTCTTCGAGGACCTGGCCGTCAAGAAGCAGGTCTGGGCCGAGCTGGAGAAGATCGTCTCCCCGGAGGCCGTACTCGCCACCAACACCTCCTCGCTCTCGGTCAGCGCGATGGCCGCCGACCTGGAGCACCCGGAGCGGGTGGTCGGGTTCCACTTCTTCAACCCGGTCGCCGTACTGCCGCTGCTGGAGATCGTCCGGGGCGGGCGGACCGACGACGCCACCCTGGCCACCGCGTTCGCGGTCGGCAAGGAGCTGCGCAAGTCCTGCGTACTCGTCGCCGACGCTCCCGCGTTCGTGGTGAACCGGCTGCTGACCCGCTTCCTCGGCGAGATCTTCGCGGCCGTGGACGCCGGCACCCCGCCCGAGGTGGCGGACGCCGCGCTCGACCCGCTCGGCCTGCCGATGCGCCCGCTGGCGCTGCTCCAACTCGTCGGGCCGGCGGTGGCGTACCACGTCGGCGGGACGCTGCACGCCGCCTTCCCGGACCGGTTCGCGGTCAGCGAGAACCTGCGGCGGATCGCCGAGTCCGGTAGGCCGCTGGTGGTCGACGGCGAGGTCAACTCCGAGGTGGCCGCGCTGCTGGAGGTCGGTTCCGCGCCGCTGACCGCCGAAGAGGTACGCCGGCGGGCGCTGGACGCGCTCGCCCAGGAGGTCCGGCTGATGCTGGACGAGGGTGTGGTCGCCGAGCCGCAGGACATCGACCTCTGCATGATCCTCGGTGCCGGCTGGCCGTTCCACCTCGGCGGCGTCACGCCGTACCTGGACCGGTCCGGCACCTCCGAGCGGGTCACCGGCCGCCGCTTCCTGCCCCGGGGCGCGGCCAGCCTGCCCGGCTGACCAGTCCCACCCCACCTATCCCCCCACGATCGCGGTGATCAGGGACCTGTCCCGGCGAGTCGCACGGCGCGCTGTGCGACCCGGTCCCTGATCACCGCGATCTGCCCGGACACCGGCGGCGTACGGCGGTACGGCATCAGTCGATCCGCGACCGCCAGCCCTCGACGTGGGTCGGCGCCGTGCTGTTCTGCCTGCCCGGCCGGGCGGGGGCGCCGGCCGGGCAGGGATCAAGATTCGCGTACCGGACTGAACGGCCACTGGACACCGACTGGATTCGTCTCCCGTACGCCGGACCCGCCCGGCGAAGGCGGCTGTCCCGGCCGAATGCGTCGCCGCTAACAGCTTGGGGCGGACAGTGGCATCCCCTTGGCACCCGGAGTTCTCCGCCCCGTGGGTGATCACCGACTGTCCGGTCAGTCCAATGATCGTTTCAACACATGCGAACGACCTGCCGGTATGCAAACCTCTCCGCAGAAGTTCCACGACACACGGCGACAGTTCCCCGACCGTGGCGGCACCGCAGGCGTCCCGCTACCGGGGAACCGTCGCCGGGGACAGCACGACCGGAAGGAGAATCGTGGCGAACCTCGATATCGCCCTCAAGGGCGCGATGAGCATCGACGGTGCGATCGGCGTCGCGTTGGTGGACTACACCAGCGGCATGACGCTCGGCGTCGCAGGAGGAACCGCCGAGTTCGACCTCACCGTCGCGGCGGCCGGCAACACCGAGGTGGTGCGGGCCAAGATGCGGACGATGGAGATGCTCAAGCTCAACGACACGATCGAGGACATCCTGATCACCCTCGGCAGCCAGTACCACGTGATCCGGCCGCTGCGCTCGCAGACGGGCAAGGGCCTCTTCCTCTATCTGATGCTCAGCAAGAGCCGCGCCAACCTCGCGCTCGCCCGGCACCAGCTGCGCACCATCGAGGAGAGCATGGAGTTGTGAGCACTCTCGACAACCCCGAGAGAACTTTGCCCCGACGAGTAGCCGAGGCCCGGTCGGACCAGGTCGCCGACGAGCGGTACGGCGCGCCGGTGCCCCGCCTCGACCGGCTTCCGCACGTGGCGATCGACACCGTCCTGTCCGACCTGCGGCTGCTGATCCCCGGGGTGCGCGGTTGCGTCCTGGGCGGGGTCGACGGACTGCTGATCACCCACAACCTGCCCGAGGACGCCGACCCGTGGGACCTGGCGGCGCTCGCCGCCACCAGCTTCGGGATCGGCCGGCAGGTCGGGCTCCGGCTCCGGCAGGGCGCGTTCCGGGAGTCCACCGTACGGAGCCAGGACGGCTACCTCAGCGTCTACATGGCGGGTCCCAGCGCCCTGCTCGGGGTGATCGGCGAGGACGCCATCAACGTGGCCCGGCTGCACCTGCACGCGCCGACGGCGGCCGAACGGCTCGCCGCGCTGCTCGCCACCGCCCGAGACTCCTGACCCCGGACGCGGGATCCCGAGTTTCCCGAACGGTTCTGGCAGCCGGACGGGGCCTCGGCGGCAGCCTGGCCGGCCCGCGCCACCGAACGCGTACACCAGGCCGCCCGGTTAGCCCGGCCGCCCCTGCTCGCCCGGCTGTCCCGTTAGCACGGGCCCCGCCACACCGCTGCCGGTGCGGAGGGGCCCGCCACGTCCGTACTACCGGTTCACCGCCGGTACGCCGGGCTCAGCCGGCGCGCTCGGCGGCGCTCCGCTCGACGCAGAACTCGTTGCCCTCAGGGTCGGCGAGCACCGCCCAGCCGGTGCCGTCCGGCCGCCGGTGGTCGGCGACCAGGCTGGCGCCCAGCCCGAACAGCCGGTCGACCTCCTCGTCCCGGGTCCGGTCGGTCGGTTGCAGGCAGACGTGCAGCCGGTTCTTGCCGGACTTGCCCTCCGGCACCCGTTGGAAGAAGACCTGCGGCCCGACGCCGTCCGGCGCCAGCAGCGTGATCTCGTCGTCGCCGGGCTGGTCTTCCGGGCGCAGGGACCGGTCCAGCACCTTCGCCCAGAAGCTGGCCAAGGTGTACGTGTCGGCGCAGTCGAAGCTGATGTTGTGGATGACGGAACTCACGAATCCTCCGTGTTGGAGTGTGCGCCTCGCGGAGGAACGCGGATCGGTCAGCGGTGGCCGAGGCGAGGCGCGGGACAGGACAGCGCAACCATCAACCGCACCTCCCTCCGATGATCCGGGCTGACGGCGGCAAGCCTGTCACAGCGGCACGGGATCGGCAACAGCCAGCCGGAAGCTCAGGAAACGTTGGTGGTCAGACCTTGAGGATGTCCACGTCGTACTGCGCGATCGACATGTCGCGAGAGGCCAACGTGAAGCCTTCCACTGCTGCTTGCGCCACCAACATCCGGTCGAATGGATCGCGGTGATGAGGTGGGAGGCGACCGGCGGCGATCGCGTGGGCGTGGGTCACCGCCAATTCGCGAAAGCCCATGTCTCGTACCCGCTCTGCGAGGTCGGACGGTCCGGTGAGCTTCCCAGCCGTCTGCTTGATGGTGATCTCCCACAGACTGACCGGAGAGAGGAAGATGTCCGGGTCGCGGCGAAGCCGGTCAAGGAACTCCGGGTCCAGAGTCGCATCACCGGCGATGGCCCAGAGCGCGACGTGGGTGTCCAACAGCAGGCTCATGCGCCGATGCCAAAGTCGGCGGCGATCTCGTCATTGGTCTGGGGCGAGTCCCAGTCACCTGACAGGTCCAGCTGTCCGGCGAGGGAGCCGATGGCCGTGCGGTTGACCCGGTGCACCAGCGGCACGACTTTCGCCACCGGGGTGCCCGCCCGGTCGATGATGACCTCCTCGCCACGTTCCACTCGCTCGATGATCCGCGACAGGTGGGTCTTGGCGTCATGCATGTTGTAGTGCACGGCTTCGGACGACATGACCACCTCCCGGGTTAGCTAACAGCTTAGGCTACCTCGCGAACAGCCGGGGTGCGACTCGTCCCGACCATCGCCTGCCTTCTGGGCTGTGCGGTCCGCGTCCCGGGCTGGACAACGGGGCGCAACCGACCGGCCAGGACCCGGCAGGGCGATCCGGCGGGCCGGGCGCGGGCGGTCGCGGCAACGCCAAGCACATGGAAGGCCACCAGGCGGTGAGCGACACGCCGTAAATTCGGCCGGTACACCGGCTGGACCGCTTCGGCCGTAAGGATGAGCGGTCAGGCCGGCTGGTCCGCTGGGCCGAGAGGAAGCACGACGACAGGCAAGGAGTGACCGGTGCCCCTCCCACAGCTTCGCCGGGTCCGCTGGGCCGTACGCGCCATCCTGGCCCTCGGGGTCGCCGTCTCGGTGGTGGCCAACGTCCTGCACGCCTGGGACAACCCGATCAGCCAGGCCATCGCCGCCTGGCCACCGCTGGCTCTGCTGCTCACCGTCGAGTTGATCTCACGGGTACCGGTGCACCGCCGCTCGCTGGCGTACGCCCGGATGGCGGCCACCGCCACCATCGCCGGGATCGCCGCCTGGGTGTCGTACTGGCACATGGTCGGGGTGGCCGCCCGGTACGGCGAGACGGGCGCGTCGCCGTACCTGCTGCCGCTCTCGGTCGACGGCCTGATCGTGGTGGCCAGCATCTGCCTGGTCGAGCTGGGCGGCCGGATCTCCGCCGCCCAGGCCGCGACGACCGTTGCGGCGGTGAGGGCCGGCCCGGCGGATTCCGCCGGCGCGGCCGGGTCCGCCCGGAGCGGAGAGTTCGATCATGCCCTGGGATCCGAACGGGTCGCCGCAACGGGTGGGGCTGCCGGAACCCGTCGGCGTCCGGCGGCGACATCGGGCGGCGGGTCGCTCGGCGCGGTCGAGCCGCTCGGCCGGGGTATCGGCGAGATCCTCGCCGTCCCCTCCGGCGGGACGGAAACCGGCCTGCCCGACGGGGCGCGGGGAACGGGTGCGGAGGCGGCACCGGACGCCGGAACCGCTGCCAGGGCCGGGAAGGCGGCGGCCCGGCAGGCGGCGGCCGGACCGGCCCGGAAGCGGGCCTCGACCGGCCGGGCGGCCAAGCCGCGCCGCCCGATCACCGAAACCGCCGCCCTGGCCGCGGCGATCCAGGCGGAGCGGCCCGAGGCCAGTGACGCCGACGTGGCACAGGAACTCGGCATCACCACCGCCCGGCTGCGGGCGATCCGCCGCGAGGTACGCGAACTCGACCTGGTCGCCTGACTCCGGAGTCATCCGCTGCCAGGGCTAGCCCCTGTCGGGCCGGTCGGAGCGCCGGGAGTCGCCTCGGGCGGCGTACCCGGGATCGGCAGGCCGGCCGGGGCGGCGCGGGTGACGGACGAACCGAGCGGGACCGTGCTGACCGTGCTGTTCGCCGGCACCGGCCGGACCGGCGTGCCGACCGGGCCGCCGCCGACCGCCGCCGAGGCGGCCACCACCGGAGTGGTCTCGGCCGCCGGAAGCGTCACGGTCACCTCCAGCCCGCCACCGTCCTGGGCGATCGCGCTGACCGTGCCGCCGTGCGCGTCGCAGACCGCCCGGACGATCGACAGTCCCAGCCCGGACCCCCGGGCGCCGGTCCGCTCCCGGCCACCCCGGCGGAACGCCTCGAACAGCCCGGGTACGTCCGCCTGCTCCACCTCGAAGCCGGTGTTGCCGACCACCAGCCAGGCCTGCTCGGGATCGGAGCCGGTACGCACCCACATCCGGCCGTGCAGGTGGTTGTAGCGCACCGCGTTCTCGATCAGGTTGCCGGCCAGCCGCTCCAGCAGGCCGGGATCGCCGACCACCGGTGCCGGGGCCAACGCCGTCTCGACCTGGAGCTTGAGCCGGGTGGTCTCGTTCCGGACCGCCGAGAGCGCCGCGCTGGCCCCGGCGGCGAGATCGGTCGGCGCCTTCCGGGCCAACCGGCGACCCGACTGCGCCTCGCTGCGGGCCAGCACCAGGAGCGCGTCGACCAGGTTGTTGGCCCGCTCCGAGGCGTCCCGGACCACCGTGGCCATCCGCCGGTACTCGGCCACGTCCGCCTCGTCGTCGGCCATCGTGACGTCGATCTCGGTACGCATCACCGCCAGCGGGGTACGCAGCTCGTGCGAGGCGTTGGCGACGAAGCGTTTCTGCGCCTCGAAGGCGTCCCCGATCCGGTCCAGCATCGCGTCGAAGGTGCCGGCCAGCTCGGCCACCTCGTCGTCCGCGCCGGAGTAGCGGATCCGCTGGTCGAGGGTGGCCTCGCCGAGCCGTCGGGCCGTCGAGGTGACCTGGTGCAGCGGGCGGAGCGCCCGGCCGGCCACCGCGTACGCCCCGGCGACCCCGACGACGCTGATCACCAGCAGCGCCAGCAACCCCTTGACCAGCAGTTCCCGCATGGCGATCTGCGCCATCTCCTGCTGCCACTGGCTCGCACCGACCCGCCGGCCGTCGGACAGCTCCAGCGTCGGGTTCGACCTGAGCTGGATGTCCGGGGTCAGCACGTCCCCGACCAGCAGCCAGGCGAGCAGCACCAGGATCACCCCGGCGCCGATCAGCAGGATGCCGTTGAGCAGGGTCAGCCGGAGCCGCAGGGTGGGCCGTACCCGGGGGCGACGGCGGGTCAGATAGACGGTCACGCGCTCACCTGCCCTGGCACGTACGGGTCCGGTACCCGGTAGCCGGCACCGACCACCGTCTCGATCAGCGGGGGATCACCGAGCTTCTTCCGCAACGTCATCACGGTCACCCGGACCGTGGTGGTGAACGGGTCGGTGTTGGCGTCCCAGACCCGTTCCAGGAGTTCCTCGCTGGAGACCACCGCACCGCGCGCCTTGACCAGCTCCTCCAGCACGCCGAACTCCTTACGGGTCAGGTCGACCGCCGCCCCGCCCCGGGTCGCCACCCGTCGCGCCGGGTCGACCACCAGGTCGGCCACGGTCAGCACCGGCGGGGTGGCCGGGGTGGCCCGGCGGCCCAGCGCCTGCACCCGGGCGACCAGCTCGTCGAAGGCGAACGGCTTCGGCAGGTAGTCGTCGGCGCCGAGTTGGAGCCCCTCCACCCGGTCGGCGACCGTGCCGCTGGCGGTCAGCATCAGCACCCGGGTCAGGGCGCCCGAGGTGACCAGGTCGGCACAGATCTGGTCGCCGTGCACGCCGGGCAGGTCCCGGTCGAGCACCACCACGTCGTACCGGGTGACGAAGGCCATCTCGTGTCCGGCCGAGCCGTCGTAGGCGACGTCCACCGCCATCCCCTGCCGACGCAGCCCACGGACGATCGCGTCGGCCAGGTTGCGCTCGTCCTCCACCACCAGTACCCGCACCACGCCCTCCCCGGCTGCCTGTAGGGGACAACCTATCCGTGCCCGACAAGTGACTGCTCGCAGGCGCCGGCCGGGGTGCTATCCGGGCAGTCGCCACACCCCGATCGAGGCGTCCAGCCGCCGGCAGTGCAGCGCCGTCGCGGTCAGCCCGCAGTCGTCGGAGACGCCGGGCAGCACCGCCAGGAGCCGGCTCCGCCAGGTCGCCGGATCGAACTCCACCACCCAGGCCCGCCGATCCGCGCCGTACCGGACGGCGACGAACCGCGACCCGTGCGGCGTGAGGAGTCCCCAGGCGCCGAGGTCGGCGAGTACCCGCCCGGTGGCCGGATCGAGCACGGAGAGCGCCTCGGTCGGGCCGGTACCGGCCCGGGCGGCGACCAGGGCGTCACCGACCGCCCAGATTCCGGTCCAGCGCTCGTCCGACCAGCGGGTACCGCCGGTCCCGGCATCCCAGACGCGTACCCCGCGCGGGCGGCGCAGGCTGCACAGGTCGGCTCCGCAGCCGAACGGCCCCTGCTCCACGGCGGGCTGGGTCCGGACCGACCAGCGCCGGTCCAGCCACGGCAGCCCGTACGCGGTCACCGTGCTCTCCTCGTACACCAGGAACAGGCCGGCGGCGATCTCGGCCCGCCAGTTGGCCTGCGGCCCGGCGCTCGGCGGCGGCAGTTGGACGGCCCGCACGACGGCGCCGGTGCCGAGATCGCGCACCTCGACCCGGCCGGACGGCAGGGCCAGGACCAGCGTCGAGGCCCGGACCGGTGCCGCCGGGTCGACCACCGTCGTGTCGAACGACGGCAGGGCACCGGCCGGCACCGGCAGCGACCAGCGCACGGCGCCGGAGGCCGGATCCACCGCCTCCAGCCTGCCGGGCCGGCTCTCCGCGCCCGGCTGCCAGTCCTCGGCCGTCGCCCAGAGCACCAGTTCACCACCGTTGCCGACCACCAGCAGGCTCGCCTCGCGCTCCCAGACCACCGCGCCGGCCGACAGGTCCAGCACCGTCAGCCGCGCGGCCCTGCTCAGCAACGGCTCCGGATAGCGGGCCAGCAGCAGGTGCTCGCCGACCACCTGGAGGCTCCCGACGGCGTCGGTCGACAACGTCACCCGCCAGCTCTGTTCCGCCGCCGGCAGCCGGTACGCGGCCAACTCCGGAGCGCCCCGACCGGACCGCCGGGGTTCGACGACGAACATCCAGTCCCGATCGGCGAGGACGATGGAGCCGAGCCGGGTCGGTATCGTCGCCTCCGGCCACGGTCGGGGTGACGGGCCGCCGGCCGCCACCGTGCCGAGCAGCCCGACCAGCACCGCCGCGAGCAGTCCCGACCGGGGCATCCGACGCCGGACCGCCCCTCGGGTCGCGGCCCGCACCGGGCCGACCGGCTCCGGGCGGGACGCGGCGGTCAACTCACCCAGCTCGATGGTGGCCATCTCTGCTCTCTCCCCCGGCTCGTCCGGCCCGGGCCGCCGACCGGCGCCCGGGTGTGCCCGGCATGGCCGCGATCCTGGTCGGGCACGTTCCGGATACACCCGAGCGGGTAGCGGCAATTCGGACGCGAAGCCACCTGTACGATGGCGCCTCGTGGCAGTTCCGGTGGTGGACAATTCTTCGGACGCCGAAGCCGGCTCGACCGAAGTCGGTCGATCTCGACAGAGGCGTTTCTTCCGAACTCCCGCGCGGGCCGACGTACTGGCCATCGGAGCGTACGTCCTGCTCGGCGTCTTCGTGTGCGCCAACTACTGGGTCGACGTCAACCACCGGGTGTCGTCGCACCTGCCGACCGACCACAGTTGGTTCGAGTGGCTCTTCGCGCACGGCGCGTACTCGGTGCAGCACCTGGAGAACCCGCTCTTCTCCGCCCGGCAGAACGCCCCGGACGGGGTCAACATGATGGCCAACACCTCGCTGTTGGGCGTCACGCTGCCGCTGGCCCCACTCACCTGGCTGTTCGGCCCACAGGTGACGTACGCGCTGTATCTCGGCGGTGCGCTCGCGGCGACGGCCGGCACCTCGTACTGGATGCTCTCCCGGTACCTGGTCTCCTCGCGGGGCGCGGCGTTCGTCGGCGGGGCGTTCCTCGGCTTCGCGCCCGGCATCATCCACCACGCCAACGGGCAGCCGAACTTCGTCTCCAACTTCCTGCTCCCACTGATCGTGGTCCGGGTGTTCCGGCTCACCGAGCCGGGTCGCTGGCTGCGCAACGGGCTGGTGCTGGGGCTGCTGGTGGCGTACCAGATCTTCATCAACGAGGAGATGCTGCTGCTCACCGCGCTGGCCTGCGCGGTGGTCGTGCCGCTCTACGTCGCCTTCCGCTGGTCGCGGATGCGCGACCAGATCTGGAACCTCCTCCGCGGCGTCGGCGTCGGCGGCGCGGTGGCGCTGCTACTGGCCGGCTACCCGATCTGGTACCAGTTCAACGGCCCGCAGTCCTACCGCGGCCTTCAGGGTGGCGTCTTCCACAACTGGGGCGAGGACCTGCGGGCCTTCGTCACCTACTCCCGGGACACCATCGCCGGCACCCCGGAGGTGGAGAAGACCATCGGGGTCACCGAGCAGAACACCTGGCTGGGCTGGCCGCTCGTCGGGCTGGTCGTGCTGGTCGCGGTGCTGCTCTGGCGGACCTCCGTCGCCGCCCGGATCGCCGCGCTGCTCGGTGCCGGGTTCGCGCTCTTCTCGCTGGGCCGGCAGATCCGCTACGACGGCCGGCTCACCGAGCACGAGGGGCCGTGGCACCTGCTGCCGGAGGATCTGCCGCTGATCGAGATGATGATGCCGACCCGGCTGAGTCTGGTCACGGTCGCCACCGTCGGCATCCTGGTCGCACTCGCCTGGGACGAGGTCGCGAAGAGCCGACCCCGACCGTTCGCCTCGAACGGCGGCACCCCGGCCAGCGCCCCGCTCGAGGTCGCCGGGCCGGTCGAGCCGGTCCGGCGACGGCTGCGGATCATGGCGTACGCCGCGATCGCGCTCGCGCTGCTGCCGATCATCCCGCGCCCGCTGCCGGCCATGCGGATCGACCCGCCGCCGCAGTTCATCACCTCCGGGGCCTGGCGACCCTACGTACCGGCGGGCCGGACCCTGGTGCCGGTGCCGATCCCGAGCAACGTGCACGGCCTCTCCACGCTGCGCTGGAGCGCGCTGACCGGGCAGGAGTTCCCGATCCCGGCCGGCTACTTCATCGGGCCGGACACGGAGGGCTACGGGGTGTTCGGCGCCCCGTCCCGGCCGACCAGCCTGCTGATCTACGGGACCATGGACCGGGGCGCCGCACCGGTGGTCACCGAGGAGAACCGCCGCCAGGCGATCGAGGACCTGCGGTTCTGGAAAGCCTCGGTGGTGGTGCTCGGCGACCATCCGGCCACACCCGCCCTGCACGTGCTGCTGGCCGGACTGTTCGGCCCGGGGCAGCGGGTGGACGACGTCTGGCTCTGGGACGTCCGACCGCTCGTCGGCTGAGGTCCGACCGCCGCTCGGTGGGGCTGACGTCCGCGCCGCTCGTCGGCTGACGTCCGCGCCGCTCCTCGGCTGACGTTCCCGACCGCTGCTCGTCGGCCGACCGGGCGTCGGCTCAGTCGACGAGGGCGCGGACGTCCCACACCCAGGCGCCGGAGATGTCCCGGCCCGGCCCGAGCAGTTGGTCGAGGGTCTCCTTGACCGGTACGCCCCGGTGCAGGCCGCCCTGCACCACGATCGCGGCCCGCCAGTGCCGCAGGTCCTCGATCGCCTGCCGCCGTTCGACGTCGCCGATCGACGGCACCTCGCCGGTGGCGGCGACCCGGTCGAGCAGTATCGCGGTCGGGCGGTCCGGCGCACCCCAGCGCGCCTGCGGATCGTCCGGGCCGGTGGGTCCGATGAAGTAGCCGCCCGGGGCGGTGAAGTCCAGCCCCGTCCGGGCCGACCAGTACATCCCGGCGGTCCCCTCGGAGCCCCGGGTCGGCGGCACGGCCACGAGGGTACGCCCCGGCGGCACGTACGACCGCCACTCGCCGTTGGCCACGAAATCCGGTACCGGCCAGACCGGCCTGGTGTGCAGCGGCGTCGGGGCCAGCGGCAGCAGTACCGCGACCACCGCCCCGGTCCAGAGCAGCCGGATCGGCACCCGCCCGCCGGCCACCCCCGCCCCGGGTACCGGCACCGCACCGCCACCCGCCGCAGCGACGTCCCCGGTACGGCCGTCCGCCGCCCCACGCCGGAAGACCTCGTCGAAGGAGAGCGCCAGCAGGATCGCCAGGGCCGGTACGCAGATCAGCGGGAACCGGGCCGGCACCGCCAGGTCGATCAGCGGCACCCCGGAGACCAGCCGGTACGGGCCGGGCAGGTCCAGCACCTCCCCGCCCAGCCGCAGGTTCTCGCCGAGCGACAGCGCGGCGAAGATCAGTACGCAGAGCACCAGCGCCCGCACCAACGGTCGCCGCCACAGCCAGATCGCCACCACCGCGCAGAGCACGATCAGGGCCAGCCCGAAGAAGGAGTTCTCCTCGGTCAGGTTCGGTGAGAGCATGCCCGGCACCGACTCGTGACCGGTGATCGACTGTCGGGACGCGGCGGTGAACGACGCCAGGTCCAGCGGGTACGCCTTCGGGTCGAACGGCAGCCCGCGATAGTGCCCCGGCCCGAAGAACTGGAACCACAGCGGGTACGCCAGCAGCACCACCCCGACCCCGGTGCCGACGCCGAGCCGGCCGAGGAACGCCGGAGCCAGCCGCCGGGCGTTCCTCGGGGCCGAGACGGCGTAGCCGACGGTGAAGACCCCGCAGGCCAGTACCAGGAAGGCCAGCACCTCCTCACCGAGGAAGACCTGGTAGCCGACCAGCACGCCGAGCAGTACGCCGCGCCGGAGGACCCGGTCGGTGCGCCGGTCGAAGACCACCGCGAGGATCGCCGGCACCAGGAACTGGGCGATCATGTGCAGGTGCCCGGTGGCCTGGGAGATCATCCCGGGCGCGAACCCGCAGAACAGCCCGGAGACGGCCGCGCCGAGGCGGGAGCGGACGAGCCGGCGGGACAGGAAGAGATACCAGGCGGTGGCCGTACCGGCCAGCGAGAGCACGACCGCGAGCAGGTAACTGTGCTGCGAACCGAGGAGCAGGGTCACCGGGGTCAACGGCACGCCCAGGCCGAGCACCGAGGTGTTCGCCATCAGGTTGATCCCGTCCGGCGCGTTCAACGCGGTGCTGTAGAACGGGTTCTCCAGGTGGGTCACCGCCCGGGCGGCCCGGGCCAGCATCCACTCGAAGAGGATCATGTCGTTGCCGGCGTTAGTCATCCGGTCCCGGTGCAGCCACAGCCCGGAGGTGACGTGACCGGCGGCGGCCAGGTAGAGCAGCACGACCGCCGCGTCGACCAGTCCGCCCCGCCGCCGCGTGGACCACGCGCGCAGCGCGCCGAGCCGGCTGACGTGCCGCGCGCCGAGCCGGGCGGCGGTGCGGCGTACCACCCTCCAGCTGTCGACGGTCGCCGCCGGCACGGCCGCCGGGACCGCGACGTCCGGCGCGGTCTCGGCGGGTCGCCCCGGCCCGCTCACCCAGCCGTGCGGCTGGTCAGGGCGCGGACGTCCCACACCCACACGTCGGCGGTACGCCGGGCCGGGCCGGCGAGCTGGTCGACGGTGCTGCGCAGCGCCTCCACGTTGTCCTGCCGCACCGGCAGCACCAGGATCGCGGCCTGCCAGTGTCGCAACTCGTCCAGGGCCCGCCGGCGCTGCCGGTCGGTCAGCGTCGCGGGCTGGCCGCTGGTGGCGACCCGGTCGAGTACCGCGCTGAGCCCGCTGGGCCGCCCGCCGAACCGGCCGGCGTCGCCGGTGTTCCCGTTCCGGGGAGCCAGGAAGTAGCCGCCCGGCATCTTGAAGTCGAGGTTGGTGGCGGCGGCCCAGCGCATCCCGTGGGTGTGCCCCATCGCGGGGATCGGCACCGGCACCAGCGTCTGGTCAGGACCGACGTACGGCCGCCACTGGCCCGAGGTGATGAAGTGCGGCACCGGCGGCCGGCTCACCTCGCGCAGCGGCAGCGGCAGGATCGGCACCAGCGCGATCGCCAGCACGGCCACCACCACGGTACGCAGCGTGCGCCGGTCGGCGATCTCCAGTTTCCAGGCCCGGTCGGTGGCGAGCGCGAGTAGCAGCCCGATCACCACTGTGGTAATCAGGCCGAACCGGGTCGGCACCACCGCGTCGAGCAGCGGGGCCCGGACCAGGATGTCCCACGGCCCCCAGAAGGCGCCCCGGTTCCACCAGGAGATCCGCTCGCCGAGCGAGAGGATCGCGAAGAGCAGGCCGGTCACCGCGAGCGCCCGGATCAGCACCTCGCGGCGGAGCCAGACCACGATCGCCACGGTCAGCAGCGCCAGGCTCCAGCCGAAGAAGGCGTTCTCCTCGGAATAGTTCGGGGCGAGGTCGAGATTGGCCCGCTGGTTGCCGCCGAGCGTGGCGGAGCCGGGTGCGAAGAACGCCGCCAGGTCGTTGCCGTAGTCCCGGACCGCGTCGCTGAGCCCGTGGTACGCCTGCCGGCCCGCGAACTGCACGATCAGCGGGTACGCCAGCAGCGCCCCGGCGAGTACGGCGCAGACCGCGATGCCGGCGCCGAGCGGGCGCCACGCCGCCCTCCACCGGGCCGGCTCCTGCACCAGTACCGCGAGCAGGAAGACCCCGCAGGCCATCGCGGTGAAGAGCAGGATCTCCTCGTTGATGAACGCCTGGTAGGTGACCAGCAGCGCGAGGATGACGCCGTCCCGGAGCGGCCGGGTGGAGCGGGTCAGCACCAGGACCCGCCAGACGATGAACGGCAGCAGGAACTGCGAGATGATGTTGGGGTGCCAGTTGGCGTGTGACAGCAGCGCCGGGGAGAAGCCGCAGAACCAGCCGCCGGCGATCGCCGCGATCGGCGCGCTGACCAGGTGCCGGGAGATCACGTAGTACCACGCGGAGGCGGTGCCGGCCAGGCCGAGCGTCACCAGCACCACGAAGGACACCGCCGGGCCGAACAGCAGCGTGATCGGCACCATCGGGATGCCCAGCCCCAGGATCGCCGTGTTGGCCATCAGGTTGACGCCGTCAGGATAGTTCAACCGGTCGGTGAAGAACGGGAACTCGCCGTGCAGCACCACCCGTACGGAGTGGGCGAGGAAGTATTGCACCTGCGCGGGGTCGCTGCTGTAGAGCGAGGCGACCCGACCGGCCGGGTCGAGCCAGATCTGGCTGGTCACCCAGAAGCCGGCGACCAGGAAGGCCGCGTAGACGGCGAGGTCACGCCGCCAGGTGGGCCAGCGGGCCGGCCGGGTGGCCGGCTGGCCGGTGTTCCGGTCCGGGGTACCCGAGTCCTCGCCGGTGTCGTCGGAACGCGGCGCCGGCTCCCGGTCGGCGGGCGCCGCCGACGCGGTTTCCGAGCCGGTCTCGGAACCGGCGCCCGAACCCGCCGGCTCCGCCGCGCCCCCGTCGGTTCCGGTCGCCGTACGGCTTCCTGACTCGGGGCCCTCCGGATCCGGCGTGCTGTTGTGCAGGCGTGGCTGGGCAAGCGTCACAGTCGGCGGAGTCTACAGGAGTACCCCATTGGTCCCAGTTGCCTGGGCGGCTGGTTTCCGCAGGGCGGGTCGTGTCGTCGGGCCGGCGGTCCCCGATCGGCCGGGCTTTCCCGGGTCCCGCCCGAGCCGCGTCCGAGATCTCGTAGGATGTGGCATCTGTAGACGACTGAGGCGGATCGGGAGCACAGCGGTGGGTTCACTCCCTCGTAGCGGGATCGTCGGCGCGGCCCTCACGCTGGCCCTCCTCACCGGCGGGTGCGGCGCCGTCCCGAAGGAACCTCCGATCGCGCTCCGGGTCGGCTACGACACCCTGGACGGTACGCTCCAGGTGTGGCCCTCCCGGGGTGCTCTGGCCGGTGATCCACAAGCGACCGCGGCGGTGGCCCGGGCCGTCGACGCGTGGCGCACCCCGGTCGAGGACCGGGCGCACCTGCCCTCCTCCGGCATCCTCTGGCTCGGCGAGGTCGACGGCGGCCGACTCGCGCTGGTCGCCGCCGACGTGCCCGGCGAGGCGGGCTCCTGGCTCTTGCAGTTGACCGGCGACGGAACGGAGTTCACGGTCGACCGGGCGGTCGAATACACCGACCCCGGCTACCTGGTCTACTCCGACGTGCTGCCGGTGCAGTTGCCCACCGGCCGGCGCTATCTGGTCTCCGCCCGGGTGGACCGGCTGCTCGGCTCGGACCGCCGGCCGCTGGCGGTCACCGACGGCCTGACCGGCCCGGTCGCAGTGCCGGCCTGCGCCGCCCGCACCGTCACCGCCCGGCTGCGCCCCAGCGAGTCGCTGCCGAGTGGCAAGGCGGCCGACCGGCTCGTCGACCTCGGCACCGGTATCGAGGGGCCGCGCTATCCGCTGGTCGGCGACGACACCGGCTCCGGCGCCTCCGTGCTGAACAACCTCGACACCTGCGCCCTCGGCACCAAGACCGGTCCGTTCGGCAGCATCCCGCACCGGGTGCACGGCGAGGCCCATCCCGGTTCGGTGCCGGTCTCCTGGCCGATCGACCGGGTGTCGACGAAGTCGCTGGCCGAGGTCGAGCTGGTCGGCGCCGGGGAGCAGCCGGCCAAGCTCGAACAGATGAGCTGGCGTACCGACGAGGGCATGATGACGGCCGCCCTGCTCCGGCCCGCCGAGGGTCCGCCGGTGGTCTCGGCCGCCGACCGGCTCGAGCCGCTCCAGGTGTACGTCCTGCCGCTCTCCAGCCCCGTCGTGGTGCTGGTCTGGCAGCCGAGCCCGGATACCAGCCTCGCGCTGCCGCCGAACACGACCCGCCTGGTCGACCGGCCCGGCCTGGTCGTGGTGCCGAATCCGGCCACCCGCGAGACGTTCAACCTGATCGCCCTCGACAAGACCACCACCCGCTCCGCCGGCGGCAACTGAAACTCCCCCACCGCGGGGCCCGCACGATCGCGCTGTTCCAGTGATGTAGTGGCCTCATCCTCGGTGTGAGGCCACTACATCAGGTAAATAGCAGGATCTTCGGGGGGTTAGGCGCGGCCGTTGCGGCCCTTGGCTGTTTGGGCGGTGTGGGGGGTGGTGGTTACCTGGACTGGGGCGATCGGCTCGTCGTCGAGCTGGGAGACCCAGCCGGTGACGTCCCTGGCCACGTCCTGCGCGGTCAGTCCCAGGTCGGCGAGGATCTGCGCCCGGGTGCCGTGCGGCTGCCAGACCGGTGGCACGCCGAGGTCGCGTACCGGCACCCGCAGGTCGGCGTCGCGCAGCGCCTTGGCCAGCGCGTCACCGACCCCACCGGCGCGTACGCCGTCCTCGACGGTGACCACCAGCCGGTGGCTGCCGGCCAGCGTGACCAGCTCCGGCGGGACCGGCCGGACCCAGCGCGGGTCCACCACCGTCACGCCGTAGCCCTGCTCGGCGACCCGGGCGGCCACCTCGACGCCGAGCTTCCCGAACGCACCGACCGCGACCAGCAGGACGTCGGTACGGGCAGATTCGGCGAGTACGTCCACGCCGCCGGAGACCGAGTCGGTGGCGGTGATCCGGCGCACCGCCGGCAGGTCGGCGACGACGGAACCGGTCGGGAAGCGCAGGATGGTCGGCCCGTCCTCCACGGCGACCGCCTCGCGCAGCTCCGCCCGCAGGGTCGCGGCGTCCCGGGGGGCGGCGATCCGCAGCCCGGGCACCACCCCGAAGACGGACATGTCCCAGATGCCGTAGTGGCTCGGCCCGTCCGGGCCGGTGATCCCGGCCCGGTCCAGCACGAACGTCACCGGGAGCTTGTGCATCGCGACGTCGAGCAGCACCTGGTCGAAGGCGCGGTTCAGGAAGGTCGCGTAGACGGCCACCACCGGGTGCAGGCCGCCCATGGCCAGGCCGGCGGCCGAGGTGGCCGCGTGCTGCTCGGCGATGCCGACGTCGTAGACCCGATTCGGGTATTTCCGGGCCAGCGCGGCGATCCCGGTCGGCTCGGCCATCGCGGCGGTGATGCCGACCACGTCCGGCCGCTCGTCGGCGATCGCGACCAGCTCGTCGGCGAAGACCTGCGTCCACTTCACCGACGGCGCGGCCAGCAGCTTGCCGGTCTCCACGTCGAAGGCGCTCGGGCTGTGCAGGCAGTCGGCGTCGTCCTCCTCGGCCGGGCGGTAACCCAGACCCTTGCGGGTCACCGCGTGCACGATCACCGGCCCGCCGAAGCCCTTGGCCCGGCGCAGCGCCGACTCCATCGCGGCCACGTCGTGCCCGTCGACCGGGCCCAGGTATTTGATGCCGAGGTCCTCGAACATCGCCTGCGGGGCGACCGCGTCCTTGACGCCCTTCTTGACCGCGTGCAGCACCTCGTACATCGGCTTGCCGACCAGCGGGGTGGAGCCGAGCGCCTCCTTGACGACGTCCAGCACCTTCTCGTAGCCGGGGTTGAGCCGCAGCGTGGCCAGGTGGTCGGCCAGGCCGCCGATCGTCGGCGCGTACGACCGGCCGTTGTCGTTGACCACGATGACCAGCGGGTTGCGGGCGGCGGCGATGTTGTTCAGCGCCTCCCAGCACATGCCGCCGGTCAGCGCCCCGTCGCCGACCACCGCCACGACGTTGCGCGACTCGCCGCGCAGCGCGTATGCCTTGGCCAGCCCGTCCGCATAGGAGAGCGCGGTCGAGGCGTGCGAGTTCTCGACCAGGTCGTGCTCGCTCTCCGCCCGGCTCGGGTAACCCGACAGGCCACCGCGCTGCTTGAGCTGGTCGAAGCCCTCCTGCCGCCCGGTGAGCATCTTGTGCACGTACGCCTGGTGGCCGGTGTCGAACAGGAAGCGGTCCCGGGGCGAGTCGAAGACCCGGTGCATGGCCAGGGTCAGCTCGACCACCCCGAGGTTCGGGCCGAGGTGCCCGCCCGTCCGGGACACCTTCGCGACCAGGAAGTCCCGGATCTCGGCGGCGAGCAACGCCAGCTCCTCGGCGGACATCCGCTTGACGTCCTGCGGCCCACGGACCGCGCCCAACAGCCGTCCGGCGGACGTCTCCGGCTCCTCCACCGTCATGCCGTCACCTCGCCGCGCTCGGCAGGGGTATCGGGCCGCACGGCGCTGGGCTGGCTGATTCGCTCCCTACACAGGCTCATAGCCGCAGAGTCTATCGGTGCCGGGCCGGCCCGCAGCCGGGCCGCCGAACCAGTGCCACGGATCGCACCGGGCTGTCCGGGTCGGAAGCGGTTGGGTGCGGCAACCGGCGAGCCCGGGTAGCCGATGCCGGGCGCTTCGGCCGGCGAACCGCTTCGCCGGCCGGTACCGGGCGGTTGGCGATCGGCAGAGTCCCGTTGACCGGACGGCGGAAGCGTCGCGGACAGTCGACGACTCCGCACCGCGAGTGGCGGGCAGGGGCTCCGCCGAACGAACGAAAAATCGGGCAGATGCCGCCAACGGCCGTAGCATGGCCGGTAACCCGACCCTCCCCTAAGGTCTCGACATGTCGCCTGCTGGCTCCCGTCCCGACCGGTCCACCGGCCGTGCCCGAACCACCCCGACATCCGGCCGGTACGCCACCGGCCAGCTCCTCGCGGTCGGCATCGTACTGCTGATCGCGCTGCCGCTGCTGCCACTGATTCTGCTGATCATCGCCTGGATCCGGCTCCGCGACCGGGCCGCCGCCCGGGCCGCCCGCCGGGATACGGAGGCGGTCCACACCCCGCCCCGGTCCGCCCTGCACGCCACCCCCTGAACCCGCGGCTGATCCCCTGATTTCCACGCCGGGATCTGTGTTGCCCGCCCACCCCGGATCCCGCAGAGTTGCCGGAACCACCGATGGGTGGATGGCAGCACAGATCACGGGGAGGCAGCATGTCCGACTTCAACGTCCGTACGGCGAACCTGACGGCCGTCAACTCGCTGACGAAATACCCGCCCATCCCGACCTATCACTCGCTCGACCCGCGCAACGGTGGGCTGCTCGACGAGACCGTCGCCTTCGCTGGCCGGGTCCTGCTGACCGAGAAAGTCGACGGCTGCCTGCCGTATACGACACGAATCTCGATGGCTGACGGCACCCGTAGGATTCTCGGCTCCCTCCGCGCCGGCGACGAGGTCCTGGGCGTCGACGAAAGCGGCTCGGTGATAGCCACCCCGATACTCCAGACCTTCAACAACGGCAAGGCCGAGACGTGGATGAGGATCAAGGGTCGCCGGCTTGGGGCGGGGCGGGGAAGCGCGTTCTTCTCGGTCACCTGTACGCCGAATCACCGGTTCTGGTCACCGGATCGAAGCGAGTACATTCCGGCTGAAAAGATGAGCGTCGGTGACGAAGTGTCCCTCCTACGGAGTGAACTCGACCTCTCTCCGTGCCAATTTTCGGTGTTGCTCGGCAAACTGCTCGGCGACGGCCACCTCCATCGCGCCGCATCAGGTAGCTCGGCGGTTGTGTGGGGCCATCGCCAACCCGATGCGGAGTACGTGGCCTGGACCCAACGGGCCATTGGTGATCTTGCGAGCGAAGCCGTACGCAACCTCACCAGCGGCTACGGCAGCACAATTGTGTCCGGCCGGTCCACGTTCCACCCGTGCATCACAGAGCACTTTGGCGACATGACCGACTCGGGTGAGAAGCGCGTGCCCGAGTGGGTGGCTGACGCACTCGACCCGATCGCCCTGGCATTCTGGTACATGGACGATGGCTCGCTGATGACCAGCCCGGACCAGGAAGATCGGGCGACCTTCTCGACGAATGGCTTCAACGAGCGCGACTGCGCGGTGCTGCTACGGGGCCTCGCACGACTCGGCGTCAACGGTGAGCTGATGCGTGACGGCCGCGGGTATCTGACCATCCGCCTCAACGTCACCGCCGCCGAGCGGCTGTTTCTCCTCGTCGCACCCTATGTGCCGCCGGCGATGCAGCGAAAGCTGCCGGAACGGTACCGTGGGCACGAAGGGTGGCTTCCACCGGCCGGGATGCGGTTCAAGCCTCCGATCGTGAACCAGGTGATCGAGGAGATCGAATTCGACGTCGAAGGCGTCCGCTCGACCCGCCGCGACATCGAGACGGGCACCCACAACTTCTTCGCCAACGGCGTTCTCGTCCATAACTCCAACGGTCGGATCGTCTCGCTGCCGGACGGCAGTTACCTGATCGGCAGCCGCGAGGAGCTGCTCTACGCCCGGGGCGACCTGATCGGCAACCCGGCGCTCGGCATCGTCGAGGCGCTCCGCCCGATCGCCGACCGGCTGCCCCCGGTCGACCGGGACGCGATCGTGGTGCACTACCTGGAGGTCTACGGCGGCAAGGTGACCGCCGCGTCGAAGCACTACACCGACTCCCGTACGGTGGGTGCCCGGCTCTTCGACGTGGTCGTGCTGGACGACTACGCCGAGCTGCTGGACTGGCCGGTCGAGCGGATCTCGTCCTGGCGGGAGTCGGCGGGTCAGCCGTTCCTCGCCGAGCCGGAGCTGCTGGCCCGGGCCGAGGCAGCCGGGCTGCCGACGGTGCCCCGGCTCGGCACGGTCGACGCCGCCGAGCTGCCGACCGACCTGGAGAAGACCCACCGACTCCTCGCCGAGCTCCTGCCGGCGACGACGGTGGCCCTGGACGGTACGCCGGGCCGGGCCGAGGGCATCGTGCTGCGCTCGGAGACCCGGTCGGCGATCGCGAAGGCGCGGTTCCAGGACTACGAGCGGACCCTGAAGCGCCGCCGTACCGGCCGCTGAGGCGCGGGCACACCGGCCGCTGAGGCGCGGGCACACCGGCCGCTGGGCGCAGCCACATCGGCCGCTGAGGCGCGGGCGCACCGGCCGCTGAGGCAGCGGCGGAGGTCGACTCCACTCCGGGTGTCGACCTCCGCCGCCGGCCGGACTCAGCCCTCCGCCGCCGCCGGCCGGACTCAGCCCTCCGCCGCCGCCGGCCGGACTCAGCCCTCCGCCGCCCTCCGGCTCAAGCCCTCCGCCGCCGGGCGGGCTCAGTCCTCGGCGGGCAGCAGCAGCGCCACCAGTTCCACGTGCTGGGTCATCGGGAAGAGGTCGTAGCCGCGCAGTGCGGCGAGCCGCCAGCCCGCCTCCCGGAACGTCCGGGCGTCCCGGGCGAAGGCGGCCGGGTCGCAGGCCACGTAGGCCACCGCCCGGGTGGTGGCCGCGGCGACCGCCCGGACCACCTCGGCACCGGCTCCGGCGCGTGGCGGGTCCAGCACCACCAGGTCGACCGGTCCGACGATCCGGCGGCGGCGCAGCGCCGGGCCGACCGACGCCCGGACCACCTCGATCTGCGGCAGGTCGCCCAGGTTGTCCCGGGCGGCCTCGACCGCCGGCTCGGCCGACTCGACCAGGGTGATCCGGCCGGCCGGACCGACCCGGTCGGCCAGCGCCGCCGCGAACAGCCCGGCACCGCCGTAGAGATCCCAGGCGGACTCGCCGGGCCGCGGCGCCAGCAGATCGAGTACGGCCGCCGCCAGCGTCTCCGCCGCCGCCGGATGTACCTGCCAGAACGCCTCCGGCGGCAGCCGCCACGTCCGGCCGACCGCCACCTCCCGGACCCGCCCCGCCGTACCGTTCCCGACCGCCCGCTCCGACCGGTGCCCCGGCCCGCCAGCGCCCTGACCCAGCCCAGCGCCCTGACCCAGCCCAGCGGCACCGTCGCCGGCCGGGCCGCCCGCACCCTGGCCGGAGGCGCCCTCCATCGGGTCGGCACCGCCACCGACCGGGCCACCGGAGTGCGGAACGGCGACGGGCAGGCCGCCAGCAGGCGGAACGCCGACGGAAGGAACGGCGATGTCGCCCAGGTCGCCGCCGACGGATACGCCCGTGGCACGCCGCTCACGTACGGTCAGGTCGCCGGCCGAGGAGGCGACCACCTCCACCAGGTCGGCGTCGGGCCAGCGCCGACCGCTGGGTGCCAGTACCGGCAGTTCCTGGATCGCCGGGCGGGCGATCCGGCACCGGTCGATCGGGACCACCTCGTGCGACCGGTGCTTGAGAAGTCCGGCCCGGCCGGCGGCGTCCACCGCGTACCGGACCCGGGAGCGCCAGCCGAGCGGGCCGCCGGGTAGCTCGTCGACCCGGACGTCCAACTCGGTGATCTCCTCCGGGGTCAGTCCGGCCAGCCGGCGTAGCTGCTCGACTACCACCTCGGCCTTCCAGTGTCGCTGTGCCGCCGGTGCCACGTGCTGGAGGTCGCAGCCGCCGCACCGGTCCGGCCCCGCCCAGGGGCACGGCGGGACGACCCGGTCCGGCGAGGCGTCGAGTACGGTCACCGCGTCCGCCCGCAGGAAGTCCCGGCGTACCTCGGTGATCTCGGCGACCACCCGCTCACCCGGCAGCGCGTGCCGGACGAAGACCACCTGCCCGTCCAGCCGGGCCACGCAGTGCCCGCCGTGCGCCACCGGGCCGACGGTCAACTCGACCCGCTCTGCCTCGCCCGGACCTGCCCCGGACACCCGGGACCGCTCGCCGATGCTCATCGGGGACCGGCGGTGTCGCGGCCGGGGCCGGGCGGGGGCTCGTCCAGGTCGGTACCGGTCAGCGGGGGCGGCGGTGCCGGCGCGGCGGCGGTGTTCGACGGCGGGCGCGGCCCGAGCAGCCCGCCGACGGTGGCACCGCCGCGCGGCCCCCGGGCCGGTCCGCGACTGAGCGTGGCGTCGAACCGGTCCAGGTTCTTCCGGGCGGTCGAGGCGAGCTGCCACGGCACGCTGGTCACCATCACCCCGGGCTCGAAGAGCAGTCGACCCTTGATCCGCAGCGCGCTCTGGTTGTGCAGCAGGTTCTCCCACCAGTGCCCGACGACGTACTCCGGGATGAAGACCGTGACCACGTCGCGCGGCGACTCCCGGCGGGCCGACGCGACGAAGTCGAGGATCGGCCGGGTGATCTCCCGGTACGGCGAGTCGATCACGGTCAGCGGGACGGTCACCCCGTGCCGTTCCCACTCCGCCTGCACCGCCCGGGTGTCCGCCTCGTCGACGTTCACGGTCAGCGCGGTCAGGGTGTCCGGCCGGGTCGCCTGGGCGTAGGCGACCGCCCGCAGGGTCGGCTGGTGCACCTTGCTGACCAGCACGATCGCGTGGTTGCGGGCCGGCAGCACCGGACGCCCCTCGGCCGGGGTCAGCTCGGCGGCGATCCGGTCGTAGTGCCGGCGGATGCCGAGCATCATGGCGTAGATCACCGCCATCGCGGCAATGGCGATCCAGGCGCCGAGCAGGAACTTGGTGATCAGGACGACCACCAGTACCGCCCCGGTCAGGCCCATCCCGAAGGCGTTGATGGCCCGGGACCGGATCATGCGGCGCCGCACCACCGGATCCCGCTCGGTACGCAGCAGCCGGTTCCAGTGCCGGATCATCCCGGCCTGGGAGAGCGTGAACGAGACGAAGACGCCGACGATGTAGAGCTGGATCAGCCGGGTCACCTCGGCCTGGAAGGCGACGATCAGCAGGATCGCGGTGACCGCGAGGAAGACGATGCCGTTGGAGAACGCCAGCCGGTCGCCCCGGGTGTGCAGTTGCCGGGGCAGGTAGCGGTCCTGGGCCAGGATCGAGCCGAGCACCGGGAAGCCGTTGAACGCGGTGTTGGCGGCCAGGAAGAGGATCAGCGCGGTCGCGCCGGCCACCACGAAGAGCAGCACCCCGTTGCCGAAGATCGCCTCGCCGAGCTGCACGGTCACGGTCTTCTGCACGTAGCCGGCCGGGCCGTGTTCGAGCTGCCGGACCGGGTCCTCCATGAACTGGAGGCCGGTCAGCCGGGACAGCCAGATGATTCCCATGATCATCACGATCGCCACCGAGCCGAGCAGCAACAGCGTGGTGGCGGCGTTGCGGCTCTTCGGCGGCTTGAACGCGGGTACGCCGTTGGAGATCGCCTCCACCCCGGTCAGCGCGGCGCAGCCGGAGGAGAAGGCCCGGAGCAGCAGGAAGGCCATCGCGAAGGCGGTCAGGTTGGCGTGCTCGGCGCTGACCACCAGGTCGGCGCTCGGCGCCCGGAGGTCGTGGCCGAGGACGAAGACCCGGACCAGCCCGGTGAGGATCATCCCGATGATGACGATCATGAAGCCGTAGGTCGGGATCGCGAACGCGGTGCCCGACTCCCGCAGCCCGCGCAGGTTGATCGCGGTCAGCACGACCACCGCGGTCACCGCGACCCCGACCCGGTGCTCGGAGACGAACGGCAGCACCGACCCGAGGTTGGCCACCCCGGAGGAGACCGAGACCGCGACGGTCAGCACGTAGTCGACCAGCAGCGCGCTGGCCACCCCGACGCCGAACTTCGGCCCGAGGTTGACCGTGGCCACCTCGTAGTCGCCGCCGCCGGAGGGGTAGGCGTGCACGTTCTGCCGGTAGCTCGCCACCACGGTGAGCATCACCACCACGACGGCCAGCGCGACCCACGGCGAGAAGAGGTACGCCGAGGCGCCGGCGATCGACAGCGTCAGCAGGATCTCGTCCGGGGCGTACGCCACGCTGGAGAGCGCGTCGGAGGCGAACACCGGCAGCGCGATGCGCTTCGGCAGCAGGGTGTGCTGCAACTTGTCGGACCGGAACGGTCGGCCCAGCAGCAGGCGCTTGACTAACGAGGTGGGACTGGCCACAACCGCTAAGGGTACGGGTGCCGGATTCGCCCGGCCGGCCGGTGCGGCCGATCTTCCCGGTGAGCCGGCTAACACGACGGCCGGGGCGACGGGTCACCGGACCAGGAGTTCCGGGTCGGTCCGGGCCGTGCGGAGATCGCGGTACGACCGGCAGGACGCCGCTACGAGGGGCACCGCAGCCGGGACAGCGCCTTCGTCGACCCCTTCCCTGCCGGAGATCCCGCGACGCGGGGAGGTCGGGCGGCACGGGTGGGGGGCCGGATGGCTACGCTCATGGTGACATCACCCCACCGGACGGGTCGGTCCCGCGGTGACCCGGAAGGACTTGCCGTGCACGTCGTGATCATGGGCTGTGGACGGGTCGGTTCGACCCTCGCGCACAACCTGGAGGCGCGCGGCCACTCGGTGGCCGTCATCGACCAGGACTCGGACGCGTTCCGCCGGCTCGGCCCGGACTTCGGCGGGGTCACCGTCACCGGGGCCGGGTTCGACGCGGAGGTGCTCCGGCAGGCCGGCGTCGAGCGGGCCGACGGCTTCGCCGCCGTCTCCAGCGGCGACAACTCCAACATCATCTCGGCCCGGTTGGCCCGCGAGACGTACGGCGTCTCCCGGGTGGTGGCCCGGATCTACGACTCCAAGCGGGCCCAGGTCTACGAGCGGCTCGGCATCCCGACCGTGGCCACGGTCCGGTGGACCGCCGACCGGATCGTCCGGCATCTGGTGCCGGAGGGCCACGTGGAGATCTTCCGCGACCCGACCAGCACCGTCTCGGTCATCGAGGTACCGGTGCACGACGACTGGATCGGCCGACCGCTACGCGGGCTGGAGGAGGCGACCGGCGCCCGGGTCGGATATCTGACCCGGTTCGGCATCGCCGCCCTGCCGACCGCGTCCAGCGTGCTCCAGGAGGGCGACCAGGTCTCCATGCTGGTCACCGACGACATCGCCGACCAGGTGACGACGGTGGCGGGTTCGCCGCCGGAAGGAGGGCGCTGACATGCGGGTCGCCATCGCCGGCGCCGGCAACGTGGGCCGCTCGATCGCCCAGGAGCTGATCGAGAACGGGCACCAGGTGATGCTGATCGAGCGGAAGCCGAAGATGCTCCGCCCGGAGCGGGTACCGGCCGCCGAGTGGATACTCGCCGACGCCTGCGAGCTGGCCAGCCTCGAGGAGGCCGACCTGGCGAGCTGCGACGTGGTGGTGGCCGCCACCGGCGACGACAAGGTCAACCTGGTGGTCTCGCTGCTGGCCAAGACGGAGTTCGCGGTCGCCCGGGTGGTCGCCCGGATCAACCGGGCCGAGAACGAGTGGCTCTTCACCGACCAGTGGGGGGTCGACGTGGCGGTCAGCAAGCCACGGGTGATGGCGGCGCTGGTCGAGGAGGCGGTCACCGTCGGCGACCTGGTCCGGCTGATGACGTTCCGGCAGGGCGAGGCGAACCTGGTCGAGATCACCCTGCCGCCGACCGCACCGTACGTCGGGCATCCGATCCACTCCGTGCCGCTGCCCCGGGACTCGGCGCTGACCGCCATCCTGCGCGGCAAGCGGGTGCTGGTGCCGAGCCCCGACGACCCGCTGGAGGCCGGCGACGAGCTGATCTTCGTGTGCACCGCAGAGGTCGAGGACGACGTCCGCAAGGTGATCCTGGGCCCGGACAGCGTCGAACGGACCCGAGGCAGCAGCGCCTGACGGCCGCCGCCGGAACCAATCGGACAGTTCCCTCCCGACGGCGCTCGGCCAGCCGCCAGAGCCGATCAGCCGGAGCCCTGCCGGCGGCGGCCAGCCAGCCGCCAGAGCCGATCGGTTCAGAGCCAAGCCGGCGGCGCTCAGCCAGCCCTCGGAGCCGATCCGGCCGGAGCCCTGCTTGCGCGGCGGTCAGCCGCCCAGCGGGGCAGGCACGGTCGGCACCCGGTTCACCCGGCGTACCGCCCAGATGGTGATCACCAGCAGCAGCGCGTACGGCGGATAGCCGAGCAGCAGCCGGGCGATGCCCAGCGCCGTTTCCATTTCGGCCAGGTAGAGCCCGGCCTGCACACCCACCTTGGCCAGCCACACCACACCCCACAGCACGGTGAGCCGGGTGAAGGTGCGGACCAGCCGGGGATCCTGCCGCCACTCCGACCGGCCACCGGCGGCGATGATCGACCAGATCCAGCCGACCAGTGGCTGGCGGATCACCGCCGAGCCGAGCAGCACCAGCCCGTAGACGATGCCGTAGAGGATGCCGGGCAGGTAGAAGTTCCGTTCGTCACCGGTACGCCAGGCGATCATGGCGCCGATTCCGATCCCGACCAGGCCGTTGACGGCGTGCCGGACCGGTCGCCGCTGGACGAGCCGGACGACCGCGATCAGCACCGCGACCGCCATCGAGGCGATCAGCGCGGGACGCAGTTCGGTGATGATGTTGACCACGACGAAGACGATCACGGGGATGCTGGACTCGACCATCCCCCGCCAGCCGCCGAGCTGCTCGGCCATCTGCTCGGTAAGACTGGGGAGCGGTTCCTCCTCCTCGGTTCGGCCGGCCGTCGGGTCGCTGCCCGGGCTGTCGGTGCGGGGCTGTCCAGCGGTCATCTGCGTGTCTTCCGGTCGCGGCCGGATTCGCCGCCGTCCGTGCTCACCGCGGCGACTCCAGCTCGTAGTACGGGTTGTAGATGACTTTACGGTCATCCCGTACCGCCATGCGACCGCGCGCGGTCAATTGCCGACCCGGCTCGATCCCGGAGATGTGCCGGCGCCCCAGCCAGACCAGGGTCACGATGTCGCTGCCGTCGTAGAGGTCCGCCTCCAGGGTCGGCAGGTTCGTCCGGGGGGTGTAGACCACGGTGCGGAGCCGGCCGGAGACCGACACCAACTGGCCCCGGCTGCACTGCCCGGCCGGGGTGCTGCCGCACTCGGCGCTCTCCCGGAGCAGCTCCTCCGCCTCGATCTCGGCCTCGCTCGCGGTCAGCCGTTGCAGGAAGCCCCGCCACGAGACTCGGCCCTGGTCGGTCGCCATGACCCGGTGTCACCCTCCTCGACGCGCCGCCCCGGCACGTGCTCGACACGACTCCGTGAAGCCGTCCCGCAAGCGTACGCCGGTTCGGCACGTCTACGCCGGCCACCCGCTGGCGCACAGGTCAGGAGCGGTCCGCTCACGTCAGGTCAGGAGCGGTCCGCTCACCGGCGGTTGCCCTCGACCACCCGCCACCGGCGCCCGGACCTGCGCCCCCGACCGGCGGCCCGGTCAGGAGCCGTCCGGGCGGCGGGGTCGCGGTTCGGAGCGGTGTGGGTGCTGGTGGCCCGAGACCACGCCGTTGACCGGCGCGTCGGAACCGCCGTGGTCCGGCTGCGACTCGGCCGGGGCGGCCGCCTCGCGGGGCAGCCGCAGCGGCAGCGGCTCGCGGACCGGCTTGGCCTCCTGCCCCCGGTCGACCACCAGCCCATTCAGGCACTCGGTGAGCGTTTCCGCCGCCGCCAGGTCGCTGGCGGCACGGCCCTGGAAGACGCCCTGGATCATCCAGCGCGGCCCGTCGACGCCGACGAACCGCAGGTCCGCGACGCCGCCGTCCGGGGTACGGACCCGGGCCCGCAGTTCGGTGCCGTACTCGCCGTCCACCTCCTCGGCCACCACCCCGTCGGCCGCCAGCGAGGTGCGGATCTCCTCCCGCCACTCCGACCAGATGCCCTCGGTACGCGGCGCCGCGAAGACCCCCAACTGGAGGGCGCTCTCGCCGTGCACCAGGACGACCTGCTGGATCACCCCGTCCGGATTGGCCTGGACGCGCACCTCCACGTCCTGGACGGCCGGGATGTGCAGGCTGCCCAGGTCGAGCCGCTGCGCCTCCGGCGGCGCGTCGCCGATGTCGTACGGCCCGTGCCTGGGCCCGTCGGGCTCGGCCGCGGCGGCGAGGTCCTGGGTGTCGGCCGACTGCCGACCGGAGCGCTCGTCGCGGGAGTGGCGCCCGCCGCGTCCTCGGGAGAAGATCATCGTGCTTACCTGCTACCTTCCGTTTCCGGCTGCCGGATGGGCGGATCTGACTCGCATTGTCGGCCACGGCGTACGGCGACAGCCGACCCGGGCACCTCTTTCCGGCCGGTTCACCGGTTGTCCGTCCCCTCGACCCGCTCGACCCGCTCGACCCGCCCGCCCGGGTGGTCGGCGGTGACCAGGCCGGCGTGCCCGCCGGTCGAGCCGTGCCCGCCCGCGCCCCGGGCGGAGTCGGGCAACTCGTCGACGGGCAGGAACTCCACCCGCTCCACCCGCTGCACCAGCAACTGCGCGATCCGGTCGCCCCGGGAGATCTTCGCCGGGGAGACCCGGTCGTGGTTGACCAGGTTGACCAGGATCTCGCCCCGGTAACCGGCGTCGACCGTACCGGGCGCGTTCAGCACGGTCACACCGAGCCTGGCCGCCAGCCCCGACCGTGGATGGACCAGCCCGACATAGCCGGCGGGCAGCGCCAGCGCGACGCCGGTCCGGACCAGCCGCCACTGGCCGGGCGGGATCTCGACCTCCTCGGCGGCGACCAGGTCGGCGCCGGCGTCGCCGGGATGGGCGTACGCCGGCAGCGGCAGGTCGGAATCGAGTCGCCGGACGGGTACGGGCAGCACGTGCGTCACGCTCTCACTCTCCTGGCAGGTTCGCGGATCCACCGGTGCTGCCCCCATCCTGCCGGGTCGACCGGCCGCATCGGGCCGTACCCTTCCAGCGTGGCCCCGACAAGTTCCGAGCCCGCCGTCGTACCGACCCGTGCCGGGTACGCCGAGCGGCTGACCCTGCCCTGGTGGCTCTGGCTGGCCGGGACCGCCGCCGCCGGGTTGCTGGCCACCGAACTCTGGCTCGGTTCCACCGGCGTACGCTCCTGGCTGCCGTTCGTACTCCTACTCCCGTTGGCCGTAGCCGGCCTCGGCTGGCTCGGCCGGATCCGAATCGCCGTACGCGACGGCGAACTCCTGGTCGACGACGCCCGGCTGCCGGTGCGGTTCGTCGCCGACGCGATCCCGCTGGACGCCGAGGGCCGGCGCGAGGTGCTCGGGGTCGGTGCCGACCCGCTGGCGTTCGTGGTGCAGCGCCCGTGGGTGCCCGGGGCGGTGCAGGTGGTCCTCGACGACCCGGCCGACCCGACGCCCTACTGGGTGGTCAGCTCCCGCCACCCGGTACGCCTGGCCGAGGCGATCCTCGCGGCCCGCGACCCGAACTGACCCGGCCCGACATCCCGGGTAGGTGCCTGGTCGCCCCGGCGCGATCCGGCCCGATCCGGCGCGACCGCCAGGGTCGCTCGGTCATCCGTCGAGCGCCTTGGGGCCCTGGCGGAGGTCCTCCCGGACCCGGTCGCCGAGTCCCCGGGTGGCCCGGCCGTTCAGGAAACCGGCCACCACCGCGCCGGTCAGGAACGGCCCGAGGGTGGTCAGGTTGCGGCCGAATCGCCGCAGCAGCCGGTCCCGCAGCTCCCGGCGGGCCGCCGTACCGAGTACCGCGCCGACGCCGACCCCGGGCAGCAGCGGATTGACCCCGCGCTGGGCGGCCCAGGAGCGGATCAGGGTGACCGCACGCTGGCTGGTGCCGCCCGGCAGCCGCACGCCGTACGCCTCGTGCAGTTCGCCGATCAGCTTGAGTTCGATGGCGACCACCGCGACGGTCTCGGCGGCCAGCAGCACCGGTGCCGAGAGCAGGGTCGGGGTGACCGCCCACTCCACCGCAGCGACCCCGCCACCGGCCGCGCCCACCCCGGCGGTGGCCCGTACGGCGTTGCGGATCAGCCGGTCGGCCAGCGCGTCCCCGTCGAGACCGTCGAAGTGCCGGAGCAGGGTCTCCCGGTCCCGCACCGGGATGTGCGGCGCGATCTCCGCCACCGTGTCGGTGAGCCAGCGGACCGCCGTCTTCGGCTTGAACAGGTTGCCGGGTCGCCCGGTCCGCACCTGGCTGACCAGCCGGCCGAGCAGCCGTCGCCGACGGGACTGGTTCAGCTCGTCGGCGGTGAGTGCGGCGACGGTCGACCTCAACTCGTCGTCGCGGTGCGCCAACTCCCCGCCCGACCAGGTATCGGCCGCCGCGTCCGGGTCGGCGGGCAGGTCCGGGTCGGTGGGCACGGCCGAGGTCGTATCGCCGACCAGCGCGGCGTACCCGTCCTGGTCGCCCGACCCCGACGAGACAGCGCCGCCCGGTCCGGGCAAGACAGCGTCAGCCGGTCCCGGCGAGGCAGCGCCGCCCGATCCCGGCGAGACAGTGTCAGCCGGTCCCGGCGAGGCAGCGTCGGACGGCCGGTCGGAGCGGCTCATCATGACCTCCAGCGCGTGTCGTCGGTTGGGCGTGCCAGCACGCGCATCGAGTCAAGCAGTTGCCCGCCAACCCCGCATGTCGAATCACGCGCGGCGACCCCCAGCCGTGGAGGTCGCCGCTCCCCCCGTCCCGGAAGACTCACCCGGTTACCGCCGGACCGGCTCCCCTGCCCGGGAAGGCCGCTCCGGCCGCGGCGGTCAGGCGCACTCGCGGCAGATCAGCTCACCGTTGCGCTCCACCGCGAGCTGGCTGCGGTGGTGCACCAGGAAGCAGCGCGCGCAGCGGAACTCGTCCGACTGCATCGGCAGCACCTTCACGGTGAGCTCCTCGTCGGCCAGGTCGGCACCGGGCAGCTCGAAGCTCTCGGCGACCTCGGCCTCGTCGACGTCCACTGCGGCCGACTGTGAGTCGACCCGCCGAGCCTTGAGCTCTTCCAGGCTGTCCTCGCCGAGGTCGACCTCGTCGCGACGCGGGGCGTCGTAGTCGGTGGCCATCGGTCTCACTCTCCCATATCGATATAGTCGCTTCCGGTTGTAACGCCGGAGGACGCTGTTTCGGTTCCCGCTGGCCGGCCATCACTTCCGGTCGCCCGACCCGGCGCACGTTCCGGGTCGTGGCCGCCGGACGGAACTCCCCCGGCGAGCGGGGTACCTTACCCCCCTTCGGGCGAGGCATGTATACCGTCCCTGCGGCATGCATGTACGTCCGAGCGCGCGGAGTTGTTCCCAATGTGACTCAGGCGACACGAAGATAGGGGTAGTGGTCGGCCGATCGTCGTCGGCGCGCCGACAAACCTGGCGGATTCAGCACCCGGTCGGACAACGGCTAGCGTCACCGGCATACTCGATAGCCACGGCGGCCCGTCGGTCGGCCGGCCGGCGTCTTCTCTTCCACACCAGCTTCGGGGAGCCAAGCAGATGAGTTTCGCGCGCGTCCGAGCCCTCCTCGTCGTCGGCGTGCTCGCGGTGATCGCCCTGGTGTTCGTCGCCGTCACCCTCGTCCGCGACACCCAGGCCGGCAAGGAGGCCGCCAGCCACTGCCAGGAAGGCGACAAGCTCGCCGACACCCGGTTGCGGCAGCCAAAGGACATCAAGATCAACGTCTACAACGCGACCGAGACGGCCGGCCTGGCCAACACGGTGAAGACCGACTTCCAGAACCGGCAGTTCCAGGTCCTCAAGGCCGGCAACGAGCCGAACAAGAAGGGCGTCGACGACGAAGTCGCGGTGCTGCGGTACGGGCCGAAGGGCGTCGGCTCGTACCACGTGCTCAGGGCGTACTTCCTGAACGAGGCGGAGCCGGAGTTCCAGCTCGACCGCGACAACGACGTGGTCGACGTCGTCATCGGCGGCGAGTTCAAGCAGCTGGCGACCATCACCGAGGTCAACCAGGCGCTGACCCAGCGCGACAGCGCGAGTACCCAGCTTCCGCCGCGGACCTGCGCCGACCCCGACCTGAGCTGACCGTCAGGGGCCGCCGGCCGCGTCGAGCCGGGCCAGGTGGTCGTGCAGCGGACCGAACAGGGCCGGTGGGGCCGCGATCACCAGGTCCGGCCCGGGGGCGGCACCGGCCAGCCCGTCGACCCGGAGCCCGGCCTCGGTGGCGACCAGCCCGCCGGCCGCGTGGTCCCAGAGGTTCAGGCCCTTCTCGTAGTAGCCGTCGACCAGTCCCTCGGCGGCCAGGCAGAGGTCGATCGAGGCGACACCGAACCGGCGGATGTCCCGGACGTACGGGATGAGCCGGTGCAGCACCCCGGCCTGGTGCGCCCGGCGCGCGGGGTCGTAGCCGAACCCGGTGGCCACCAGCGCCTGCCCGAGATCGGTCTCCACCGAGCCGTGCAGCCGCTGGCCGGCCCGGTAGGCGCCCCGGCCCCGGACGGCCGTCCACTCGTCCCCGGTGGCGGCGTTCCGGACCACTCCGGCGACCACCTCGCCGTCGACCTCGGCGGCCAGTGAGACGGCGTAGTGCGGCAGCCCGTAGAGGTAGTTCACGGTGCCGTCGATCGGGTCGAGGATCCACCGTACGCCGCTGCCGCCGGCCGGGCCGGCACCCTCGGCGTCGCCGTACTCCTCGCCCAGCACGGCGTCGCCGGGCCGTACCGCCCGCAGGGTCGCGACCGCCTGCCGCTCGACCGCCCGGTCCGCGGCCGTGACCACGTCGGTCACGGTGCTCTTGGTGGCCACCCCGGAAACTCCGTCGGCGCGCATCCGGCACGCGGTCTCCGCCGCCTCCCGGGCCACCTCGACCGCGATCTTCAGCAGCTCCTCCGGAGCCGGTGTCGTACCGTCCATGACGTCCCCTTCCCGCACGCCTGTGACGTCTCGCCCCTGGCGCGAGTATCATCCTTACAAAGTCAACACGCGCATCGGGTCGGTGGCCCCGGACCACGTCTCCGGCGTGCGGCGCGGGATGATCGCCGCAGACGGCGCTACAATTCACGCCTGCCCACGCGCCACGGACCGCCGAGCACCGGCCGGCCCGGGACACGGGGGTCCCTCAACCACATCGGCCCGACACAACGCATAGCGCTGCGCCGGCCGATCCCGGCCGTGCTCGCTCATCGCCTCCGGAAGGTCATTCGTGACAGAACCCCGCCACATCGGCGCCGACGTACGCTCGCTCACCGACACCCTGATCGCCCACGCGCAGAACGCTGGCGGCCAGCTCACGTCGGCCGAGCTGGCGCGTACGGTCGAGTCTGCTGAGGTGACTCCGGCCCAGGCCAAGAAGATCCTGCGTGCGCTCTCGGACGCGGGGGTCACCGTCGTGGTCGACGGCTCGGCGAGTACCCGTCGCCGGGTCGCCGCCGCCCGGTCCGCCACTCCCGCGTCGCGGGCGACCACCGCCAAGGCGACCAAGAAGTCGGCGCCGCCGGCCCCGAAGCAGGCCCCCGCCGCCGACGAGTCGGCCGGCGGGGCGCGCAAGCCGGCGGCCCGCAAGCCGGCGCTCGCGGCCGACGGGGCGACGCCGGCCGGTGCCGCCAAGCCGGCCGCGAAGGCCGCTGAGACGGCCGCCAAGGCTCCGGCGAAGGCCGGCCGGGCGGCGACCAAGGCCGCCGGCACCGGCCCGGCCAAGGCCGCCAAGGGCGCCGCCCCGACCAAGGGCGGCGATCCGGACGGTCCCGGCGAGGACATCGATCCGGAGGAGCTTGCCGCCGCGATCGAGGACGTGGTGGTCGAGGAGCCGGCCGAGCTGACCAAGGCCGCCGAGGCGGACGCCGCCGACGCCGCGACCGACAACGACTTCGAGTGGGACGACGAGGAGTCCGAGGCGCTCAAGCAGGCGCGCCGGGACGCCGAGCTGACCGCCTCGGCGGACTCGGTCCGGGCCTACCTCAAGCAGATCGGCAAGGTCCCGCTGCTCAACGCCGAGCAGGAGGTCGAACTCGCCAAGCGGATCGAGGCCGGGCTCTACGCCGCCGAGCGGCTGCGCGCCGCCGAGGAGGGCGAGGAGAAGCTCGTCCGCGAGATGCAGCGCGACCTGATGTGGATCTCCCGGGACGGCGAGCGGGCCAAGAACCACCTGCTGGAGGCGAACCTCCGGCTGGTGGTCTCGCTGGCCAAGCGCTACACGGGGCGGGGCATGGCGTTCCTCGACCTGATCCAGGAGGGCAACCTCGGCCTGATCCGCGCCGTCGAGAAGTTCGACTACACCAAGGGCTACAAGTTCTCCACCTACGCCACCTGGTGGATCCGACAGGCCATCACCCGAGCCATGGCCGACCAGGCCCGCACCATCCGCATCCCGGTACACATGGTCGAAGTGATCAACAAGCTGGGCCGGATCCAGCGCGAGCTACTCCAGGATCTGGGCCGCGAGCCCACGCCGGAGGAGCTGGCGAAGGAGATGGACATCACACCCGAGAAGGTACTGGAGATCCAGCAGTACGCCCGGGAGCCGATCTCGCTCGACCAGACCATCGGTGACGAGGGGGACAGCCAGCTCGGCGACTTCATCGAGGACTCCGAGGCGGTCGTCGCGGTCGACGCGGTCTCCTTCTCGCTGTTGCAGGACCAGCTCCAGCAGGTGCTCCAGACGCTCTCCGAGCGGGAGGCCGGCGTGGTGCGGCTGCGCTTCGGACTGACCGACGGGCAACCGCGCACCCTGGACGAGATCGGCCAGGTCTACGGCGTGACCCGCGAGCGGATCCGGCAGATCGAGTCCAAGACGATGTCGAAGCTGCGCCATCCGTCCCGTTCGCAGGTACTGCGGGACTATCTTGACTGACCCCAAAAGTCAACCAGTCGTGTCCATCTGATCACTACACGTACATCGGGCACATCGTGATCGGCTGGTTCCCCACTTGTGATCGTTGACGTGGCACCCTGGTGGCACGGCACACTGTCTCTACCACGTGTGACATCGGTCCCCCGGGGGCACACTGGGAAGGCCACACCCCACAAGGGTGTTGCACGATAGGTGAGCAATGACCGACGAGAGTGTTCATCGGTGACGACCGCAGGAGGAAGGCGATGACCCCGACCCTCACGCCGCCGCCCGAGACGGTGGCTCCCCCAGCCGCCGATGAACGGTGCGACCGCTGTAACGCCGCCGGCAAGCTTCGGATCACCCTCGCGGGTGGGAGCGAGCTGGTGTTCTGTGGGCATCACGCGAACAAGTACGCCGAGGATCTCGTGAAGATCACGGTCCGGTACGCGGTTGACCCCGAGTTCAGCTGGCGTGGCGCCGAGTTGATGGCGAACTAAACCAACAGGACATAGTTGACCGGAGGTGCCCCGAGTGGGCGCCTCCGGTCGTCTATTCCCCGACACCGCCGATTGCCGACAGAGCCGGCGATCGGCGGCAGGACGGTACGGGCCGCCGGCACCGCGTGGCCGGTGTCGCCCCGCGCCCCCGGCACCGCCCACAGCACCGGCACCGGCACCGGCACCGGCTTCACAGCGTCTGGACGGTGGCGATCCGCTCCTCGAGCTGTTCGATGGTGGCCTGTGCGCTGGGCGGACCGCCGCAGCGGCGGCGCAACTCCGCATGGATCTTTCCGTGTGGCAGCCCGGTCCGGTGGTGGTGCGCCGCGACCAGCGCGTTGAGCTGGCGGCGCAGGTTGACCCGCCGCTCCGCCGCGCTGAGCGGGCGGCTCTCCGGCCGGGGCGCCGGCACCGGCTCGGCGGTCTTCCGGCGGCGCTGCGCGGCCAACTGCTCGGCCTGGCGCTTGTTCAGCAGCACCGCGACCTGGTCGGCGGTGAGCAGGCCGGGCAGGCCGAGATATTCCTCCTCCTCCGGCGTACCCGCCTGGGCGGCGGTGCCGAAGGACGCCCCGTCGAAGATCACCTGGTCCAGCTCGGCGGTCGCGGAGAGCGCCTCGAACCGCTTCTCCAGTTCCCCGCTGGCCTGCTCGGTTCGCTGCGCCCGCTCCAGCAGGTCGTCGTCGAGCCCGTCGTCCCGCTTCGGCTCGCCCAGCACGTGGTCCCGCTCGACCTCCATCTCGCTGGCCAGCCCGAGCAGGTGCGGCACGCTGGGCAGGAAGACCGACGCCGTCTCGCCGGGCCGGCGGGCCCGGACGAACCGCCCGATCGCCTGGGCGAAGAAGAGCGGCGTGGAGGCGCTGGTCGCGTAGACGCCGACGGCCAGCCGGGGGATGTCGACCCCCTCGGAGACCATCCGGACCGCCACCATCCAGCGCTGCTCCGAGACGGTGAAGGCGGCGATCCGGGCCGAGGCGCCCTGGTCGTCGGAGAGCACCACCACCGCCCGCTCACCGGTGATCCGCTCGATCAGCCGGGCGTACGACCGGGCCGCCTGCTGGTCGGTGGCGATCACCAGACCCGCGGCGTCGGAGACCCCACCGGCTCGGAGCACCTGCAACCGGGCGTCGGCGGCCCGGAGTACCTGCGGCATCCAGTCCCCGGCCGGGTCCAGCGCGGTACGCCACGCCTGGGCGATCAGGTCCTGGGTCATCGGCTCGCCCAGCCGGGCGGCCAACTCGTCCCCGGCACTGGTCCGCCAGCGGGTCTCCCCCGAGTACGCCAGGAAGATCACCGGGCGGACGACACCGTCGGCGAGCGCGTCGGAGTAGCCGTACACGGAGTCGGCCCGGGAGCGTTGCAGGCCGTCGCCGCCCCGCTCGTACAGCACGAAGGGGATCGGGTTCTCGTCCGACCGGAACGGCGTACCGGTCAGCATCAGCCGGCGTACGGCGGGCTCGAAGGCCGCCTTGACCCCGTCGCCCCAGGATCGGGAGTCACCGGCGTGGTGGATCTCGTCGAGGATCACCAGGGTCCGTCGGGTCATCGTCCGGCGGCGGTGCACCTGCGGGGCGATGCCGACCTGGGCGTAGGTGACGACCGCACCGTGGAAGTCCGCCGAGGAGTGCAGATCGGCGTTGCGGAACGCGGCGTCGAGCTGGATGCCGACCCGGGCCGCCGCGTCGGCCCACTGGGTCTTCAGGTGCTCGGTCGGGGCGACCACCGTGACCGCCTCGACGGTGCCGTCGGCGAGCAGTTCGGCGGCGATCCGCAGCGCGAAGGTGGTCTTGCCGGCGCCGGGCGTGGCCACGGCCAGGAAGTCCTCGGAGCGGCGTCGCAGGTATTCCACCAACGCCTTACGCTGCCACGCCCGCAGCGCCGGAAACGACTCAAGAACCGGCAGTCGGGCTCCCACGCGAACACTCCCCTCCGACGGCCAGGTATCCGACCACACGAAAAACGCCTCCGCGACCGGACCGAGCGCGAAGGCCGTACCAGCATAACCAGCCGGCCCCGTCCGACCCAGGCGACACCGACGCCACAGCGGGCACAGTTGGCACCGCCGGCCCGGGCCTCGGCCGAGCCTCTCCGGCCGCTTCGCGACGCCGGTCGGCGACCCTCGATCCGGCGGGGAGTCCGGACCGGTCAGCCCGACCCGGGCCGCCCGTCGGGCGGAACGGCACGGTCGTGCGGCGAGCGCGCCTGCCTGCCGGGTCGACGGTCACGGCCGTCCGCCGAGCGACGGCCGAGGTCGTCCGCCGAACGGGCGGAGATGTCGTCCGCCGGGCGGGCGGGAAGTTCTTCGACCGGGCGGGCGGAGATGTCGTCCGCCGGGCCGGGAGCGTCGCCGGCCGGTGGGTCGGTCGGGACCGGAGCGGACCAGCGGCGGCGCAGGGCCACCAGCCGGACCGCGAAGACGAAGAGCGCCGCCGCCATCAGCGGCCCCGGCCCGGCCAGGCCGGCCCGCTCCAGGCCGACCACCGCGACCGCGCCGGCCAGCGCCGCCACCGCGTAGATCTCCCGGCGCAGTACCACCGGGATCTCCCCGGTGAGCAGGTCCCGGCCCAGTCCGCCGCCGATGCCGGCCATCATGCCGATCATGCCGGCGCCGACCGGCGGCAGGCCGGCGTCCAGCGCGGTGAGCGTACCGGTGACGGTGAAGAGGCCGAGCCCGGCCGCGTCGAGGACCAGCACGGTGGTACGCAGCCGCGCCAACTGGGGATGCAGCCAGAAGACCGCCGCGGCGGTGACCATGGCGGTGACCGCGTACCGCCAGTCGGCGAAGGCCAGTGGTGGCCCGTCGCCGATCACCAGGTCCCGGAAGATGCCGCCGCCGAGCGCGGCGACGAAGCCGACGAAGACCACGCCGAACAGGTCGAGCCGCTTCACCACCGCGGCTGACGCGCCGGAGGCGGCGAAGATCGCCACACCGGTGAGGTCGGCGAGGAGCAGGGCGGCTGCGGCGGTCACCGCAGGATGTTACGCGAGCAGGGGTGGCCCGGCCCGGCTCAGTCCCGCATGGAGTTGTAGATCTCCTTGCACTTCGGGCAGACCGGCGAGCCCGGCTTGGCGGCCTTGGTTACCGGGAACGTCTCACCGCAGAGTGCGATAACGAAGGTCCCCATGACCGCGCTCTCGGCGATCTTGTCTTTCCGGACGTAGTGGAACATTTCTGGCCCGGTGTCCGCGTCCTTCAGCTCCGGACGCTCGAGAACCTGAGTGCTCACGGCAGTGATTCCTCCCTAGTGACCCCGCCAACGCTCAAGTTTGGCAGGTCACTGCCGAGCGGTCCACCGGAACACCCGCCGGTGCCGGCCCGTACGGTGGTCAGCCGTGACCGATTTCCAGATCCGGTACGGCGCCGAGGTGGCCGAGGCACTGCGCGCCGGCCGTCCCGTCGTCGCCCTCGAGAGCACCATCGTCTCGCACGGCCTGCCCCGCCCGGACAACCTGCGGGTGGCCCGCGAGATCGAAGCGGCGGTACGCGCCGACGGGGCGGTGCCGGCCACCATCGGCATGGTCGAGGGCGTTCTCGTGGTGGGCCTCGACGACGCCCAGTTGACCCGACTCGCCTCCTCGGACGGGGTGGCCAAACTCTCCGTACGCGACCTGGCACTGGCCGCCGCGACCGGGGCGGACGGGGCGACCACGGTGGCCGCCACCAGCGCGGTCGCGGCGGCGGCCGGGATCCGGGTCTTCGCCACCGGCGGGCTGGGCGGGGTGCACCGGGAGGCGGCGCAGACCTTCGACGAGTCGGCCGACCTGACCACGCTCTCCCGTACCCCGATCGCGGTGGTCTGTGCCGGGGTGAAGTCGATCCTCGACGTCGGCGCGACGCTGGAACGGCTGGAGACGCTCGGTGTGGCGGTGGCCGGCTACCGCAGCCGCCGGTTCCCCGGCTTCTTCGTCACCGACGGCGGCTTCGACCTGGACTGGTCGGTCGACTCGCCGGAGCAGGTCGCCGCCGTACTGGCGGCCCGGGCCGCGCACGGCGTCCAGCCGGGCGCGCTGATCGTAGCCAACCCGCTCCCCACCGCCGAGCAGCTCGATCCGGCCCTGCACGACCGCACCCTGGCCGACGGGCTGGCCCGGCTCGCCGCCGAGGGAGTGACCGGCAAGGCGGTCACCCCGTTCCTGCTGGCCCACTTCCACTCCGCTACCGAGGGCGCCAGCCTGGCGGTGAACGTCCGGATCATCCTGCGCAACGCGGCCCTCGCGGCCCAGATCGCCGTGGCCGCCGCCACCCGGTGATGACCACTCCGGAGCACGGCGGGCCGGACCGCGACGGCGTGCGGACGAGCGGGCGCGGGCCGGGCCCGGCACGGGCGGGCTCCAGGATCGTCGTGGTCGGCGACATCGTCACCGACGTGCTGGCGGTGCTGGCCGGGCCGGTGGCACCCGGCTCGGACACCTCGGCCGAGATCCGGGTCACCGGTGGCGGCCAGGCCGCCAACACCGCCGCCTGGTTGGCCTGGCAGGGCTGCCCGGTGACCCTGGTCGGCGCCGTCGGCGCGGACGACGCGGGCGCGTCCCGGCTCGCCGAACTGACCGCGCTGGGGGTGCGCTGTGCGGTGCGGCGGCATCCGGACGTACCGACCGGCACCGTCATCGTGCTGGCCGGGAACGGGGAGCGGACCATGGTCACCCAGCGCGGGGCGAACCTCCGGCTGACCCCGGAGCAGGTGGAGGCCGTGCTGGGCGCGAGCGCGGACGCGACCCATCTGCACCTGTCCGCGTACACCCTGTTGGACGCCGGGTCGCGGGAGGCCGGGCGGCGGGCGCTGGCCGCCGCGCGCGGGCGCGGCCTCACCACCAGCGTCGACGCAGCCTCCGCCGAACCGCTGCGCCGGGTCGGCGCGGCGGCGTTCCTGTCCTGGGTACGCGATGCCGACCTGCTGCTCGCCAACGCGGACGAGGCGGCGGTACTGGCCGGCCCGGGCTCACCGGCCGCCCAGGCGGGTGCCCTGACCGAGGTGACCCCGCACGTGGTGGTGAAGAACGGGGCCGCCGGTGCGGTCTGGGCCGAGCGCGGCGGCGAGGTGGTCTCCGCGCCGGCCCGCCGGGTGCCGGTGCGGGACGTGACCGGAGCCGGGGACGCGTTCGCAGCCGGCCTGCTGGCGGCCCGGGTCGCCGGGGCGTCCACGGCCGAGGCGCTAGACCGGGCGGCCGAACTGGGCGCGGCGGCTGTCGGCACCCTCGGTGCCCGACCGGTAGCCGACGGGTCCACCGAGGTCGCGGCGGAAGTCGCCGCCGAGGGGTCCGCCGAGGTCGCCGGCTGACCGGACAGTCAGCCGATCGGGTCGCCCGGTCGGCGACCGTTTTCGGTCCACTCCGTCCGGGCCCCCGCTCATCCCGTGACCGCTCGTGACCACTTCGTCCGTGACCGCTCAGTCCGTGGCCACCTCAGTCCGTGGCCTCGCGTCGGGCCGCCGCGATGAACCGGTCGAAGGTCTCGACCAAAACGGCCCGGCGGGTCTCCCGGGCCTGCGCCGACTCGACGAGCCCGCCGATGTTCTCGTCCCAGACGGCCAGGTAGTGCCGTTTCCACTCGATGGCGACGTCCGGCTCCGGCAGGCACACGCCGACGTACGGCAACTCGGCAAGCCGATAGAGCAGTTCGAGGTTGCACGGCACCGCCACGCCCCAGTACTCGTCCGGCTCGAGCTCGACCGGGTCGCCGGACATCGCCTCGGTGACCTCGTCGAGCAGTCGCTTGGTGACGATCGACAGGTGGTCCGCCGCGGTGTCGTTGTCGAAGTTGCCGAAACCCCAGCTACCCACCGCTACTCCTCCGGACCGTTCGCGTTCCACGCCGGCCGTTCGGGTTCCGCGCGGGTGGCTCGACGGGCATGCGAGCTGCCCGGCCGGTGAGCGAAGTCGATCACCGGCCCGGGCGAGACTACCGACCGGGGCGGCCGGTACGGATCACGGCTCGGCGTCGATCACCCGGTGCGCCCGCTCCTCGGCGGGCAGCGCCCGGGGCGGGGTCTCGTCGAGGTGCGTACGACGCAGCTTGGCGCCGATCCGGTGCTCCTCCTTCGGCGGGCGGTCGTTCGCGAGCAGCACCGCCAGCCACGGGATCAGCACCATGCCGACGGCGCAGAGCGGCAGCCAGAGCCAGAGCAGCGGTGCCTTGGCACCGACCAGGATCGCGCCGACGACGACGCAGAGCGCCCGGATGGACATCATCACGATGTACCGGCGCTGGCGGGTACGCAGCTGGTCGTCCTGGCTGCGCGAGGCGTCGGTGATCAGGATCGGCTGGTACGCCTGGCGCTTCACCACGGCCTCCGAAGGGGTGCGGTCGGTCCTCCCCGGAACTCTCCCGCCCCGGGATACCACCCCCATCCTCGCATCTCCGCCGGGGAAGCGGCGCCGGGGCGGCGGCCCGCGTCCGCCACTCCCCCGGCGTGTTACGTGCGTGGTACGCTCCCCGGCGTGGGCAGCAGGTTCAGCTTCACCGACGAGGCACTGGGCAACCTGACGGTCCACGACGTCACCCCCGGCGAGGTGTGGGAGGCGCTGCACAGCGCCCGACGGGTAATCCGGCACCTCGGCGACGACGTGATGGTCGTCTACGCCACGGCACGGCGCGGGCGACGACTGGCCATCCTGCTGGCCGAGGCCGATCAAGTTGACAACGACTGGGACATCCTCTCCGCGCGGGACCTGACCGACATCGAGTCCAAGCGCTACGAGGAGGCGATCCAGGGGCGACGACGTTGAGTCCGACCTCACCGGGCGGGCCCGAGATCGCGCACCAGGAGACCGGGATCGATCACGAGATCGAGCACGGGGACGAGGAGGAGGCGGTGACGATGCACCGAGACGATGCCATCAAGCGGTTCCATGCCGGGGGCGACCAGCTCGCGGACCTGATCGACGACGCGCAGCCGGTCGAGCTGCCCACCCCCGACAGCGACGTGCCGATGGTCAGCCGCTCCGTACGCCTGCCGCTGGACACCTACGAACGGGTCCGCTCGGCCGCCGAGGCGCGGGGCATCGGGGTGACCACCCTGATGCGGCAGTGGATCGAGGCCGGGCTGGCCGACCTGGACGACTCGGCGACGGTGTCACTGGCCGACGTACGCCGGGCCCTGGCCGCGCTCGCCCACCCGACCGCCGCCTGACGCCGACGAGGGCCTGACGCTGACGAGGGCCGGTCAGATCGGCGGTGCTGGCTGCTCCGGCGCGCGGCCACGCGAGCGGCGCAGGTCGGAGACGGCGACTCCGAGCAGTATCCCGGCGGTGGTGCCGGCCACCGCCAGCAGCGGCAGCCGGCCCATCGTCGGCGCCGTCGCACCCAGCAGGACCACTCCGGCGACCCGGGGCCAGGAGATTCGCCCGAACACCTGGAACTCGAAGCCAGCCCGCCCGGCCAGGAAGAGCGCGGGTCCGCCCAGGATGGCGATCAGCCAGGCGGGCACGATGTGCCCGAACGGGTGGGTGATGGTCAGCTCGTAGCCGACCCCGGTGAGCACGATCCCGGCAATCATGATCAGGTGCGTGTACGCGGCCGAGAGGCCGAGCCGGGCCGGATCCCGGGCCTGGATGATCGCGGTCGGCAGCACGTGCCCGGCCCGGTAGAAGTAGATCCGCCAGAGCAGCACCGTGGTCAGCAGCGCCAGGCCCAGCGCACCGGTCCGGGCCGGAGTGAAGGCGCCACCACCGCCACTGAACGTGATCCCGGTGACGAGGATCAACTCGCCGAGCGCGATCAACAGGAATTGCTGGTAGCGCTCGGCCAGGTGCTCCCCGGCGAACGGCTGCGTGCCGTACTGCGAGCGTCCGAGTCGCGGGGTCGGCCAGCCCAGCGTGAACCCGAGATAGTCCACGCCTACCGCGACGCTCCAGAGCACCCCACGGAGGACGCTCTCGCCGGCCAGTCCGCCGACGAGCCACGGCACGGCGGTCAGCGCGGTCCAGAAGAGCACCCGCTTCGGCGCCGCGGGGTCGCCCGCGATGATCCGGCCACGGGTGGCGAGCAGGAAGAACCCGATCCGGCCGAACTGGACCGCGAGGTAGGCGACGACGAAGATGAGGCCCCGATCGCCGAACCCCTCTGGCAACGCGACCGCCACCACCATGCTGCACACCACGGTGATCACCACGACGCCCTGCACGGCGAACGCCTCGGGCTCCAGGGTGCTGGTGACCCAGGCCGTCGACGCCCAGATCAGCCAGAGCGCCAGGAAGAGCACCAGGGTCTGGCCGGCCTCGGAGAGCAGGATGCGCTGATCGGTGGTGAAGTCCTCGACCAGTCGTTGGGAGACCCGGGTGAGCGCGAAGACGAAGACCAGATCGAGGAAGAGTTCCAGGAAGGTGGCCCGCTGCGAACTGGACTCGGCCCGCAGCACCGGGTCCACGGGTGTCTCAGCCATCCGGCGTCAGCCCGGCGGGTCCGGTCGGCGGTCCGAGACGTACCCGGCTCGGAGCCGTCGCAGCCACCACGTCGCCCCCTGAGTGTCGACGATCTCAACACTCAACGAGCCAGCACCCGCCCGGGCGCTGCCGGCGGGTCGGACTGGTGCCGAGGGGTCAGCTGGGTGCGGCAGCCTTGGCGGCGGCCTTCATCTGCTGCTTGTGCTGGCGTACCTTGGCCAGCGACGTCTCGTCCACCACGTCGGCGACCGAGTAGTGGGCACCGTCGACGCCGTAGTCGCCGGCCGCCTCGCGCCAGCCGGGCGGCTGGACACCGAAGCGCTTGCCGAGCAGGGCGAGGAAGATCTGCCCCTTCTGCTTGCCGAACCCGGGCAACCCGGTGATCCGCTTCAGCAGCTCGCGGCCGTCCTCGGCCTCCGACCAGAGCCGGCTCGGGTCACCGTCGTACCGCTCGACGAGGGTCCGGCACACCTCCTGCACCCGGCCGGCCATCGCCTTGGGAAACCGGTGCAGGGCGGGGCGCTCGGCGAAGATCACTGTCAGCGCCTCCGGATCGAAGGCGGCCAACTCGGCCGCGTCCGGCGGGTGGCCGAGCCGCTTCACCAACTCGTACGGGCCGGCGAATGCCTTCTCCATGCTGACCTGCTGGTCCAGGACCATGCCGATCAGCAGTGCCAGCGGGTCACGCCGGAGCAGTTCGTTCGCTTCGGCGTCGATGGGCAGCGAGAGCGTCATGCGGCTATCTTGCCTGCTCATTCCGGCACCGAGAGAACGCCCCCGGACGGGTACGGCCGGTCGGCGGGGTACCGGAGCCGAGAAATCGTCGGACCGGGCTGTTAGACACCGTTACCGGGCGAGAGGTGCGGAGATGATCGAAGAGGGGCGCGGCGACCTGCTCGCCGCCAATGTCGATGCCCTGGTCAACGCGGTCAACACGGTCGGCGTGATGGGCAAGGGCCTCGCGCTGGCGTTCAAGCGGGCCTATCCGGCAAACTTCGCCGCCTACCGTGCGGCCTGCGCCAGCGACGCGCTTCGGATCGGGACGGTCTGGGTCCACGACAACGCCGTACCCGGCCCTCGGCGATACATCATCAACTTTCCGACCAAGCGGCACTGGCGCAGCCGCTCCCGGCTGCCGGACATCGCGGCCGGGCTCGATTCGCTGGTCGAGGTGGTCGCCGAGCGTGCCGTCGGCTCCGTCGCCGTCCCGGCACTGGGCTGCGGCAACGGTGGCCTCCGGTGGAGCGACGTCCGGCCGCTGATCGAGCGGGCGGCCGACCGGATGCCGGGCATCCGCGTCGTGGTCTTCGCTCCGGCGGCCATCCCGGTGCCCGCCTCCGCCTCCGCCTTCGACGCACCACCGGCGTCGGGCTGATCCCCGGCCGGCGCGCGACCCGTTCCCGGCCGACGCGGCCGTACGAGCCCTCGGCTGGACGAGCCTCCCACTCGGGCCGGGCCCGCAAGCCGTGATTGCCGGCCATCTCCCGGGTGAGTCGGTGCTCGGCGCCAAGATCAAGCCTGGATCCTCCATGCCGACCGACCCTGGTGATGAGTTGTCGCGCCCGCACCCGTCATACCTACGACAGGACACGACGAGCCGGAAGGATGACGTCATGGGTGTGGAAATGCGGCTGGAGGAGCTGGGCATGAGCGGGCTGGGCGGGAGCGGGCTGGGCGAGGTCGACGAGCCGGCGTTCTCGGGGCTGGCGGAGCGGCACCGGCGGGAACTGCACGTGCACTGCTACCGGATGCTCGGGTCGTTCGAGGACGCCGAGGACACCGTACAGGAGACGTTCCTTCGTGCCTGGCGGCGGCGGGAAACCTTCGAGGGGCGGTCGACGTTCCGGGCCTGGCTGTACCGGATCGCCACCAACGCCTGCCTGGACCTGCTCGCCAAGTGCCGCCCGGAGCCTGCGACCGGCGGCGAGGTGCTGTGGTTGCAGCCCTACCCGGACCGGCTGCTGGACGAGCTGCCCGCGGGCCACGCGGACGAGCCGGAGACCGTCGCCGTCGCGCGGGAGACGATCGAGCTGGCGTACCTGGTCGCCGTCCAGCACCTCGCGCCGCGCCCGCGGGCCGTGCTGATCCTGCGGGACGTGCTCGGCTGGCCGGCGAAGGACGTCGCGGAGCTCCTCGGGGACTCCGTCAACTCCGTGAACAGCGCGCTACAGCGGGCCCGCGCCGGCATGCGGGAGCACCTGCCCGCCGAGCGGCAGGACTGGACCGGCGGCGAGGAGGACGCCGGGACGCGCGAGCTGGTACGCCGCTTCACCGAGGCCTGCGTGGCCACGGACGTCGACCGGCTCGCCGCAATGCTGCGGGACGACGTCCGGTGCTCGATGCCGCCCACGCCGGGCCTGCACGTCGGCCGCGACGCGGTGGTGAACGACTGGGTCGAGAGCGGCTTCCCGAGCATGAAGAACCTGCGCGGCATCCCCACCTCCGTGAACCGCCAGCCCGCCGTCGCCTTCTACCACTGGCGGGAGCAGGAGGGCGCGTACCTGCCGCTGACGATCGACGTCCTGCGCGTCACCGGCGGGGCGATCACCGAGATCGTCACCTTCCACGACGACCAGTTCCCGCGGCTCGGGCTGCCGGAGCACCTGCCGGCGGACGGCACGGAGTAGTCCCGGTGTGGACGCTCACGCTGCGCCCCGGCGCGCGCGTCCCGGTCGTCGCGGCCGAGTGGTCCCACGCCTTCGCCGTCGTCACCCGAGGCCAGGTCCAACTGGAGCTGCGCGACGGCGAGCCCGGGCCGGTCCTCGGCCGCGACGCCGGGTTCTGGCTCCGCGGCACCGGCGTCCGCGCCCTGCGCAACCCCGGCCGTCGCACGGCGAGGGTACGCATCGTCACGCCCAGGACCAGGACCGCCACCTGCCAGTCGACACAGCCCGTACGCCAGTTACCGAATGACGGAGGAACGACATGAACAGCATGAACGACACCGGGGTCGTCGCAGGCCCGGCATCGGGTCGGACCAGCCACACCCACCGATTCCGCGGGCTCGCCGTCACCGGCTTCATCGCCACGCTCGCGGCGATGGTGGCCACCACCCTCGCCGCCGCGCTTGCCCAGGCCGTTGGCGTCGACTTCGAGATCCCCGACGGCGGCGAGACGATCCCGTTGTCCGGGTTCGCCGTGGTGACCGGCTTCTTCTCGGTCGTGGGCGTCGTCATCGCCGTCGCTCTTCTTCGTTGGAGCGCTCGCCCCGCCGAGCGATTCGTGTGGACGGCAGTGTCGCTGACCGCGATCTCGATGGTCCCGCCCGTCATCTCCGGGGCAGACACCGCCGCCATCACCGCCCTCATCGGGCTACACCTCGTCCCTGCGGCGGTGATGATCCCCACCCTGGCGCGGAGCCTCCGCCCCCGGACCGACTGACGATCCCGCAACGGGACAACGCGCGACGCAAGCGCGTGCGCGAGCGCACTGACGTGGCCCCCGGTGCGGGGGCGGAGCGGAGGTCGGATCGGATGGGACGCTGAGGGCCGTCGATGTTGCCGGGGCGGGGCGGGGCGTGCTGGAATGGCTCATATCGCCGCAGCGCGGGGGCAACCGCACTGGGAAACGGCCAGCACGGGAGCACCGCAGCGCCGCCAGCGCGCCGCCTCGACGCCAGATCCGCGCCGCGCCAGCTCCGCGCCGCGTTCGCCGGGCCAGTTTCGACAACGACGGACACCTACCCAGCACGGGTCGGCGCGTCCGACGAGATCTGCCAACGCACCAACCCGGCGACGAGATGAGACACGATCATGATTACCCGGAACAGTTTCGCGGGGTGGTACCGCAACCGCTTCGTGTGGGTGGCGGTCATCCTGCTGGCGGTGTCGGCCGGCACGGTCGTACTGGTCAACACGGCCGGTTCGGAGGCCGGGCCGCCGGATCTGCGGGGGCAGATCACGACCCGGCTGCGTACCACGCTGGAATCGGCCGACCCGGCGCAGCACCAGCACGCGGGCCACGACACGCAGGCGACCGCCGGGAAGGACGGCAAGAAGCCGTCGATCATCTGCGGGGTGCGCGTCTACGGCTTCGAGCCGGCCGGCGTCAGCACGCTCGCCGAGGTGAAGACGGTCTACGGCTTCCACCTCTGCGGGGTCGCCGAGCAGCAGCGCCCCTGGGACTGGGCGGTCAAGCTGGCCGGTCCGCTGATCGTGGACATGTCCACCGAACCGCCGGGCATCCAGGTGGTCGAGGCGACCGAGGACGTCTGGTTCGTCGACCGGCTCAAGGAGATGTTCCCGGACAAGTACGAGGAGCTGGCGCTCAAGGAGGCACTGGACGACTCGGAGATGTCCAACCTGCGCCGCCGGTACGACGAGGCGGCCGGGCTCTGACCCGCTCGGCTCGACCGGACCGAGGTCGTACCCGCCGCCGTCCGGCCGTCGGGGCGTACCCCGCTCGGTAGACTTCCGGTTCGTCGGGTGCCGGGCCGGCCCGGCGTACCCAAGTGGAGGTCGACCCGTGACGACGCCGCACCGGCCCCCGCTGGCCGAGCAACTCGACCTGGCCCCGCACCCGGAGGGCGGCTGGTTCCGCGAGACCTGGCGCTCGGCGCACGCCTTCACCCCGGACGGATACTCCGGACCGCGTGCCGCCGCCACCGCGATCTACTTCCTGCTGCACCCCGGGGAGCGGTCCCGCTGGCACGTCGTCCGCTCCGACGAGCTGTGGCTCTGGCACTCGGGCGGCCCGCTGCGGCTGTGGCTCGGCGGCGCGGCCGAGGTGCCGGCGGAGGAGCCGACCGAACTGCGACTCGGCCCGGACCTGCCCGCCGGTGAGCGGCCACAGGTGGTGATCCCCGGCGGCGTCTGGCAGTCGGCCGAGCCGGCGGGCGACCAGTCGGTCCTGGTGAGCTGCGTGGTGGCGCCCGGCTTCGACTTCGCCGACTTCCAACTGGCCTGAACCGACCGCTTACCGACCCGCTCGCAGGCATCGATCGACACCTATTGATTGAGTCGGCGGCCCGTGCTGCAATGGTTCATACCGCCGCAGTACGGGGGCAACCGTACCGCGCGTGTGGGATCCGGGCCTGATGCCAGTAGCCGGTGACCGGGCAGAGCGGACGCCACCATCACGCCCGCCCGCCCCGCCGGACTCCACCCGACCGCGCCGCCCGACGACACCTCCGGCAGCGGTCGAACAGAAGGGATCGACTCGTGAAACTCCTGCGCAGACTGACGGTCGTCGGCGTCACCGCCGTACTGACCGCCGGCCTCCTGACGGTGATCTCGCCGAACCCGGCCAACGCACACGGCGCGCTGATGGTTCCGGCGAGCCGGACGTACGCGTGCTACCGGGACGGCCTGACCCCGCAGGGCAACATCGTCAACAAGAACCCCGGCTGCGTCGCCGCGGCCAACGTGAGCAGCGTCTACCCGCTCTACAACTGGTTCAGCGTGCTCCGCTCGGACGGCGCCGGCCGGACCCAGGGCTTCATCCCGGACGGCCAACTGTGCAGCGGCGGCAACTCCACCTACCGGGGCTGGGACCTGGCCCGGAACGACTTCCCGAAGGCCCAGGTCAGCTCGGGCGCGAGCATCGAGTTCCGGTACAGCAACTGGGCCGCGCACCCCGGCCGGTTCGACCTGTACGTCACCCGGAACACCTGGAGCCCCACCCGCCCGCTCGCCTGGAGCGACCTGGAGTCGACGCCGTTCTCCTCGGTCACCAACCCGCCGCAGCGGGGCAGCGTGGGCAGCAACGACGGTCACTACTACTGGACCGGTCGACTGCCGTCCGGCAAGAGTGGCCACCACATCATCTACTCGGTGTGGACCCGCTCCGACAGCACGGAGACCTTCTACGGCTGCTCGGACGTGACGTTCTGACGCCCTGAAGCTCTGGGGCTCTGGGGCTCTGACGTTCGGAAGCTCTGACGCTCTGACGTTCGGAAGCTCCGGCCCGTGGCCCGTCCGGCCGCGAGTACGTCGCCCGGCCAGCCCTCGCGCGGCGAACCGTGCCGCTCCCGACGGGATGCCACCGGCCCGATCCGGCGGCGGCATCCCGTCGAGAACGGCCGTCTCCGGACGGACCGCCCCGGGCCGCGTCGAAGACGGCGCGCACCCGGGGCGGGTCTGTATGTGGGGCCGAGGGTCAAGGCCCGCTGTTGCTCTCCCGCCGGGACGGCAGCCGGGCGACCGGAACCGCCGGAACCGGGCAGCGCGGACCTTCGGTGTAGATCTCCTCGCCCATTCGGGTAAGCCGGCCGGCCGAGTCCGGGTGCAGTAGGGACCTGGCATCGTCCGGCCGGGCGAACTGCCACGCGTCAACCTCTGTCGGCTGTAGCCGGATACGGGCCGCGACTGCTTCCGGGTTGTGCCGGCCCATGCTGAAGACGAAGGTGAATCGGGCGCGGCTCCCGGGTCGACGTGGCGGATTCCAGCCGACAACCAGCAGGCGGCCGGGAAGCAGGTCGAGGCCGATCTCTTCGCGTACCTCCCGCTGGCACGCCTCGGCCGGTGACTCGTCCTGTTCGATGAGTCCGCCGGGGAGGTGCCACCACTCGCGGCCCGTAGGACGGACGATCAGCCATCGGCCGGCCGGATCGGAGATCAGCCCTCGGGCGGTAGCGGGATGTGCGGGAACCTGGCGGTTCATTTCCGGGTCGCCATGATGAGGCGCCGGGCGCCTTGGTGGAGGAGGTCACCGGCGACGACCGCGCCGAGGGATGCCGGATCGTCCGTCGGTCCCCAGTTGTGCGCGCGCACCCACGCGGACCCGTCCCGGTTGAACACCATGCCGAACAGGCTCAGCTTGCCGTCCGGGGCAACGTGGGCGTGCCCGGCAATCGGGGAGTTGCAGTGCCCCTGAAGCATGTGCAGCATCACCCGCTCAGCCGTGATCGCCGTAGCCGTCGCCGCATGGCTGATCTCCTGTAGGAGGCGCATGATCGGGCCGTCCGAGCTGCGAGCCTGAACCCCGATCACGGCCGCGCCAACGGCCGGGACCATCGCAATGGTCTTGCCGTCGCTCCAAGCTGTCGGCAGTACTTCCGTGATCCGGTCTTGTAGGCCGATGCGCTCAAGACCGGTCCGGGCAAGGATCAGCGCGTCGTACTCCCCGCCGTCCAATTTCTTGATCCGGCTGTCGATGCCGCCGCGTACCCGCTCAAGGATGAGATCCGGGCGGTACAAGGCAAGCTGCGCGCGGCGCCGGACGGCCGACGTTCCGATCCTCGCCCCGGCCGCCAGCTCGGCGAGCGGACCGCCGTCACGAATGATCACCACGTCGTGAACGTCGCCGCGCTCCAGGTACGCGCCGAACTCGGTTCCGGGCGGCAACGGCACATCTCCGGGTACGTCCTTCATGCTGTGAACGGCAATGTCCACCCGGCCCGCTATCAGCGCCCGATCGATTTCCTTCGTGAAGTTGCCCTTCCCGCCGAACTGCGACAGATCCCCGCTCCAGAGGTCGGCGGAAGTTTGGATCTTCACAATCGTCGTGGATAGCCCCGGGACGACCATCCGCAGGGCGTCAATCACCCGATCCGTCTGCGCCAGCGCCAAGGGAGTTGTACGGGTTCCGATCCGCACGCTTCCGCCCCCGAGCCGGTCGGACAGCTCTGCATAGAAAGCGCCCGCCGATGCCGTTGTCATCGATTCCGCTCCGACTTCAATCCGTAGTGAGGGGATACGATCTTTGCTGCTATTCGGACATATTCGCCGGGGCGGCAAGAGCAAAGTACCCCGGCCGGTAGGACCGGCGCTCAGCGCCCCGGGCCGGTGTCGGAGAGGACAACAGCGACCCGGGGCGCTTCGCCTGTCGGTG
>NZ_BONX01000045.1 GCF_016862935.1 Plantactinospora mayteni | reverse complement strand
CCACCCGACGATCCAGATCCGCCAACCGACCAGCGGTACTGTGCGGGTCCATGTCGGCCTCCGAGCTGGGGAGGCTAGGCGCGGTACTCATCGCTGCGTCCTTGTCTGTTCAGGGTCAAGATGGGGCTATTCGGCCGGGCGCGGTGCCCAGTGGGCGCTGCGGCAGACGAGCAGAACGCCGTTGTGTTCTCGCCGTCCCGGGCATCGGTGGAGATGTCAGACTGTGTCGCGCGGGACGTACACGCCCCACACGTCGCGCAGGGCATGGCTGACCTCGCCGACCGTGGCTCGCTGGCGCAGCGCCTCGCGCATCGGCAGCAGCACGTTGTCACTGCCCGACGCCGCGGCTCGCAGGTCGTCCAAGGCACGCAGGACCGCCCGGTTGCCACGCTCCTTGCGTAGCGCCGCGAGGCGCTCACGCTGGTCGACCTCGATCTGAGGGTCGACCCGAAGGGGCTCGTACGGCTCTTCCTCGTCCAGGGCGAACCGGTTCAGTCCCACCACCGTCCGCTCGCCACTGTCGATCTCGAGTGCGTTCCGGTAGGCCGAGCGTTCGATCTCGCTCTTCTGGAAACCCTGCTCGATCGCCGCTACGGCACCGCCGCGGTCCTCGACCGCCTGGATGAGCTCGACCACGGCCGCCGCCACGTCGTCGGTCATCGCCTCGACGACGTAGGACCCCGCGAACGGGTCGACCGTCTTGGTGACATCCGTCTCGTAGGCGATGACCTGCTGGGTCCGCAGCGCCAGGCGCGCTGCCTTCTGCGTCGGCAGTGCGATGGCTTCGTCGTAGGAGTTCGTGTGCAGACTCTGCGTACCACCCAGCACCGCCCCGAGCCCTTGCAGCGCCACCCGCACCAGGTTGACCTCGGGCTGCTGGGCGGTCAGTTGCACACCAGCGGTCTGGGTATGGAAGCGCAGCATCTGGCTCTTGGGGTTCTTCGCGCCGAACTCCTCACGCATGATGCGTGCCCAGATCCGTCGAGCCGCGCGGAACTTCGCCACCTCCTCGAGCAGCGTGGTCCGAGCGACGAAGAAGAACGACAGTCGCGGGGCGAAGTCGTCGACGTCGAGCCCCGCCGCGATGGCCGTCCGGACGTATTCCTTGGCGTTGGCCAACGTGAAGGCGATCTCCTGCACGGGCGTGGCCCCCGCCTCGGCCATGTGGTAGCCGGAGATGGAGATCGTGTTCCAGCGCGGCATCTCGTTCTGGCAGTACGCGAAGATGTCGCTGATGAGCCGCAGCGACGCCTTGGGCGGGTAGATGTACGTGCCCCGGGCGATGTACTCCTTGAGCACGTCGTTCTGCACCGTGCCCGTGAGCTGGTTCCCCGCGATCCCCTCCTCGGCGGCGACCAGCTGGTAGAGAAGCAGCATCGTCGAGGCTGGTGAGTTGATGGTCATCGAGGTGCTGACCTTGTCCAACGGCAGTCCGCGGAACAGGGTGCGCATGTCGTCGACGGAATCGATGGCCACCCCGACCTTGCCCACCTCACCGTGGGCGATCGGCTCGTCGGAGTCGTAGCCCATCTGGGTTGGCAGATCGAAGGCCACGGAGAGGCCACCCGTGCCCGCCTTGACCAACTGGTGGTAGCGCTCGTTGGACTCCCGGGCCGTGCCGAATCCGGCGTACTGGCGCATCGTCCACGGCTTGCCCGTGTACATCGTGGGGTAGACGCCGCGGGTGAAGGGATATTCCCCCGGCTTGCCGAGCCGGGCCTGTGGATCGAACCCCTGGAGTGCGGACTCGTCGCAGACCGGGGCGATGGGGAGGCCGGACTCGCTCATGGCTGGATGGGGAGTGGGCACAGCTCGACGCTACTGGCACTCAGTGCCGCGATACAAGCATCCCGTGCATGTGATCTGTCACTCAGTTGCGCAATGCTATTGTCCAGGCATGTACCCGGGCGTCGGACCAGCTTCCGCCACAGCAGGGGAGTCCGTCCGGGATCGACTGGCGCGGGCTGCCTTTGAGCTCTTCGCCGACCAGGGCTACGAGAGCACGACCATCGACGACATAACGGCGGCTGCCGGGGTCGCCCGGCGTACCTTTTTTCGGCACTTTCCGTCCAAGGACGACGTGATCTTTCCTGATCACGACTCCGTCCTGGACCGCGTGCGCTGGTACCTCGGAGCCTCGGCGAATGCCGAGCCGGTCTTCGCGGTCGCGGAGGCCACTCGACTGATCTTCGAAAGCTTCATAGCGACGCCACAACAAACCATCGCCCGCTATCGGCTGACGCGCGAGGCCGCCGCTCTTCGGGATCGCGAGATCGCCAGCGTCGCCAGATATGAGCGGGTTCTCAGCGACTACCTACGGAGCAGACTCCCCGACACCTCCGCGGCTGCGCTGGCGGCCCATGTCGCGGCAGCATCCTTCGTGGCCGCCCACAACCAGGTCCTTCGCGAGTGGCTGCGGTCCGGGGGAACCGAGGACCCCCGCCCTGCCCTGGAGGCCGCTGTGGCGACAGTCTCGGAGCTCATCACTCCGCTGATCACCCGAAACGCCCGTCGAGACGCGGCGCGGGCCGGCTAGGACTGGGAACCGGCTCTCCGGTGCGGCCGGTGGTGGGTCGGTCCTGTGTGGCCGGTGACGATCCGGCAGTTCGGTGCTGGTGCGTTCTAACTTGACCAAGGTCCCGCTACGGCCGGAGGGCCCATTGTCAGGCTGCCAATCCATGCATACAATTCGCAGGGAAATTCGTCTGTCGCGGTGGTGAAGGAGCCAGCACATGAGTGAGTTGAGGTCCCTCGACGCGCGGGTCGGTCGACTGGAGGATCGCCTCGCGATCCAGGAGCTCGGTGTGCTCTACGGTTTCGTCATGGACGAGCGTGACGAGGAGGGGATCCGGGAGATCTTCTGCGACGACGCGACCCTCCGCTCAGAGGACGGCGTGTTCGGCGCCAACGGGATCGAGGAGATCGTCACGACGTACCTCGGCCGCTTCGCCGCGCTCGGGCCGACAAACCATTTCTCGCACGGACACGTGGTCCGGTTCGACGGGTCCGATCCTGACCGGGCGACCGGGCTTCTCGCGGGCCACGCCGAGGTCGATCGCAACGGCGTCGCGATGCAGGTCGCGTTGAGATACAAGGACGTCTACCGCCGCGTCGCCGGCCGGTGGCGCTTCGCCGACCGAAAGATGGGCTACATGTACTACATGCCGTTCGCGGAACTGGCGACCGACCTCGGCGACCGCAACAGCGTCCGGGCCTATGGCGACCACAGGCCGTCCGACTGGCCCGAGGTGCTCTACTCCGATCAGGGCAACGCCTTCCTCAAGGACTATCGCCGAGCTGACTGACCCTGGCTGGGGCTCACGGATGCGGGGTGGCCCAGCGCGGGGTTCTCCAGCCGGCGGTCGGGCCGGAAGGCCGGGATCGTCACCAGTACGCCCAGGATCAGGGCCAGGATGACGGAGTACCCGGCGGTGTAGGCGCCGGTGAGGTCGTGCAGGACTCCGAGAAGTACCGGGGCGAACGCGCCGGCGACATAGGCGACCAGCATGACCATTCCGCTCAGCCTCGCCGCGTCCGCCTGGCTGCTCGCCACGTCCACCAGGAGCACGAGAGCCAACGTCGAGCCGCCGCCGGCCCCGGTTCCGAACAAGCACATGGCTGGCCACACGAGTCCGAGCGGGTCGATCAGCAGGCAGGCGATTCCCACTGCGCTGGAGACCAGGACCAGGGCCAGGAGCGGACGACGATCACGCGTGTAGTCGGTCAGCCAGGGCAGGGTGAGCATGCCGGCGAGCTGGACCACCTGGAAGGCCACGAAGTAGCCGGCCGCCCGCTGGTCGGGGACGCCGAGTTCGACGTACAGCGGTGTTACCCAAGCCAGTCCGCTGAAGCCGATGATCATGGCTGCGGTCGTGTACCACGTGACCCACCAGGCCGTACGGGAGCGCCACGGCAGGCGGTGGTTCACCACGAGTCCGGTCACCTCCCGGGACGGGTACGCGCGGCGAAGACGGGGAGTGGCGCAGAGCCACAGGGCGAGGGTCACCAGGGCGATGAGGCCCCACAGTGCGAGAGCCGGCTTCCAGCCACCGAGCCAGGCGTCGGTCGGTACCGCGATCCATGCGGCAACCGCAACACCCATGGCTAGCCCGGTGGAGTAGAGGCCCATCGCGATTCCACGGATCTTGGGCACGTGGTGGGCGATCAGGCTCGGCAGAAGGGCGGTCGCACCGCCCATGCCCACCCCTGCCACCGCACTGGAAAGCAGGAAGACCCACGTGTGGTCGGCGACCAGTCGGATCGAACATCCGACAGCCAAGGTGCCGAGCATCACGGCGGTGGCCCGCTCCGGTCCGATCCTGGCGCCCAGCTTCTGCCCCACCGGTGCACAGAGTCCGGTGAAGAGGATCGCGACCGAGGTGAGCATGCCCTGTGTCGTGCTCGACAGTCCGAGTTCGTCGGTGATCGGCGGCAGCAGCGGAGGTACCGAACCCAGGGCCGCGCGAAGGTTGAGGCCGATGAAGGTCGCCATCGCCACGAAGAGCCACCCGGGCAGTAGCTTCGTTCCCGGGGGAGCGGCGTCTTCGGCCACGGCGCGCGGTAGGGGGACCGGTGGCTGCGTCAACGGATCACTTCACGGTCCATGTGTCTCCTCCGGCCAGCAGCCCGGCGTGGCGATCGCCCAGCCTTGCGGGCGTGGTGCCGGTGCTCGACGTCATCGAGTGCCCTCTCTCCCGAGCTTGGTGGCTGGTGCCGGTGGGTTGGCATCGATCAGCGCCTGGCGGTAGGTGATCATCTGCTTCGCCATGCCCAGGAGGACGACGCCCACCAGGGTGTTTGCGCGGTGGTAGCCGAGTACGGCCTCGGACGTCAGATCGCCCTCCAGGACGCGGACGTCGTCGCGCCCGAGGGCGGGGATCCCGAAGGACTGGATACGGGTGCCGTACTGGTCGCTCCAGAACGTGGGGAGCGGGTTGAACGCGGGACCGGCGACCGACTCTCCGGTGACTCCGGCGATGAGCGAGCGTGCCGCGTGGCCGGCCATCTCCGTCGGCATCGTCCAGTGTTCGATTCGGCAGGGCATGCCTCGGAACATGGGTACCGGGAACCTGGCGACGTCGCCGATGGCCACCACGTCGCGGAGTGGGCCGGCAGCGGTCAGTGGGTGTAGGTCCACGTCACAGAGGACCCCGTTGGTGAGGTCGAGCCCCTGTCCCTGGAGCCATCCGGTGTTCGCGGTGGAGCCCACCGCTTCGACCACGACATCGGCGACGAGTCGACCGCCATCGTCGAGTTCGACCGTCGTGCGGCCCTCGGCGGCGGCCTCTCGACGCATTGCCACCACGGTCCGCCCGGTCCTGAACCGGACGCCCCGACTCTCATGTCGGCGCTGTATCTCGGCTCCGAGGGCAGGCCCGGCAGGCCCTTCGAGCGGCACCGAAAGGGGTTCGACCACCGTCACCTCGCAGCCGAGCGACACCGCCGTGCTCGCCACCTCGCAGCCGATGAACCCTCCGCCGATGATGACCACTCGACTGCCGTCCTGGAGGTCCTCGCGGAGCGCCTTGGCGTCTTCGACGGTCCGCACGGTGTGCCGCCACGAGCGGGGGGCCGCGAGGCCCAGCCGCCGCGCGGACACCCCGGTCGCGATGACCAAGCCGTCGTACGGCAGGTTGGATCCGTCGTCCAGGGTCACGGTGCGCTCGCTCAGGTCGGCCGACCGGACCGTGGTGCCGAGACGCCATTCCACATCGGCAGTGGACGGTCGCTGCCGGAAAGCGAGGGCCTCGGGGTCCACACCGTCGCGCAAGGCAGTCTTGGTCAGCGGCGGACGGTTGTACGGCGGATGGGGCTCACTGCCGATGACGGTGACGGGCCCGGCCCAACCAGCGGCGCGGAGCCGCTCGGCTGCTCGCAGCCCGGCCAGTCCGGCGCCGACCACCACGACCGATCCTGTCATCCCACCCTCCACCGTTGCGCACATTCTATGCATATGATTATCCTCAGAAGCAAGATCGGTGAGCTGAGGAGTCAAAATGAGTGCAGTCGACGAAGACGACCCGGTCGTGGACCGCCTCGCCGACAAGATCGTCGGGATCATCGGTGGGACGGGTCCGCAGGGCAGGGGACTGGCTCGCCGGTTCGCTGCCAGCGGACTACGGGTGGTCATCGGATCCCGGTCCGCCGAGCGCGCGGAGGCGGCTGCTGCCGGGCTAGGTGGCGGCGTCCGTGGGACGACCAACGAGGACTGTGCCGGGATCGCCGACATCGTGCTCGTCACCGTGCCCTGGGAAGGGCATCGGAGCCAGGTCGAGGCGTTGGCCAAGGAGCTGGCGGGCAAGGTCGTCGTCGACTGCGTCAACCCGCTGGCCTTCGACAAGATGGGCCCGTTCGTGCCGAGCGTTCCCGAAGGCAGCGCCGCTCAGCAGGCCCAGACGCTGCTCGCCGACGCCATCGTGGTTGCCGCCTTCCACCACCTGTCGGCAGTGGTGTTGCTCGACGACGAGGTCGCGTCGCTCGACGCCGACGTGCTGGTGATGGGCGACGACCGCGGGGCCACGAATCTGGTGCAGGAGCTTGCCGGCCGGATCGCCGGTTGCCGAGGGGTGTACGCGGGACGCCTCCGCAACGCCGGCCAGGTCGAGGCGCTCACCGCCAACCTCATCGCCATCAACAAGCGCTACAAGGCGCACGCGTCGCTGCGCGTCACGGACATCTGACAGTCTCCGCCTCGTCCTCGGTCGGCCCTGACGACTCGCGCCCAGCGGGGGAGTCGTCACGCGGATCCCGGCCACCGAGGTGTCGATGCGCCCCGGTTGGCGCGGTACCGCGACGACTCGTACGGGGTCGACATCATCGACAGGACGATGAACCCGGACGATGGACGCCGACTCCGTGCCCAAGCCGCTCCGGTCAGTAGGAGGGGGTGGAGTCCGGGGCCGCCGACGGGAGGATCCGGGGACCGGGCGTGAAGGTGACGGGGATGCTCACGTAGCCCGTGTTGGTGCCCTGGTGCGGGTAGGGCTTGAGCGCGTCGAGGTCGACCTCGTAGTCCGGCAGTCGGGTGAGGATCTGGCCGAGCAACTCCTTGGCCATGGCACGCCCGAGGTTGGACCCCGCACACCGGTGCATCCCGATGCCGAAGGCGGTGTGCCGGTTGGGCCAACGGTGGATGTCGATCTCATCGGGGTTCTCGAACTGGTTCGGGTCGCGGTTCGCGGACGCCCAGGACAGCAGCACCCGGTCGCCCTTGTGCATCGGGCAGCCGAGCTTCTCGGTGTCCTCGGTGACGGTCCGGGCCAGCGCCTGGGTGGGGGAGAAGTAGCGAAGGAACTCCTCGATGGCCTTGTCCAGCAGTGACGGGTCGGCTTGCAGTTCGGAGCGGACCTCGGGGTGCTGGTAGAGCCACACCACGGTGTTCGAGACCAGCGACGCGGTGGTGCCCACCCCACCGGACAGCAGCAGGTCGACCATCGCGAACACCTCGTCGTCGGTGACCGGTCGGTCGTCGACCTTCTGTCGCACCAGGTAGCTGATGATGTCGTTGGTCGGCTCCGCCCGCCGGTCGGCGATCACCCGGCGCGTGACCTTCTCCAGGTGGGGCAGGTCGACCTTGACGGCCTGGTCGAACTCGTCGGTGCCCGGCACCGCGATGAGCAGGGCGTGGAAGGCGCTTGCGTAGGTCTTCCAGTGCGCGATCGGCAGTCCGAGCCAGTCGACCGTCACGATCGCGGGAACCCCGATGACCGAGGTGATGTCGGCTGCCCCGACCTCGATGACGTCGTCGATGAAGGCGGTGACGTAGTGCTTGACCATCCGCTCCATCCGCTCGACCGCGGCCGGCGCGGTGATCGGGTTGATGATCTTGCGCCACTTCCGGAACTCCGGCGGGTCGATCTCGATCGGGATGTGGAACGGCGCCGGCGTCTTCGGGATCACCACCGACAACCCCTCGCCGCCGGAGGTGTTGCGTTCGGAGGAGAAGGTCACGTCGTCGCGCGCGGCCTCGAAGACAGCCTTGTAGTCCGAGAGCACCCAGTACCCGCCGTGAGCCTCGGACCAGGCCACCGGCGTCGTCTCTCGGAGAGCCTGGTAGGAGCCGGCCGGGTCGGCGGAGTGCTCGTCGGAGTTGTGGTCGAAGTCCACGACCGGACGACGGGCCGTTTCCGTCATGTCAACGCCCTCCCTTCAGATTCCCTCTAACCTGATTATGGTTATACTCGATCCCGTCGGTGTCAAGGCGAGCTTTCAACGAGGAGGAGCAGATGAGGGTTCGTGTCGTGGAGGACAAGTGCCAGGGCCATGGCCTGTGCCGCCTGAGCGGCCCCGACCTCTTCTACGCGCGTGAGGAGGACGGGCACGCGTATGTGAAGGACGAGAACGTGCCGGCCGGCAGGGAGGACGAGGCGCAGCTCGCCGCGGACAGCTGCCCCGAGCTCGCGATCGAGATCGACTGACCATGCTCGGGGCGCCGACACCAGTGCTGAGCATCGGGTCAGGTTCGGCGTACGCCAACGACCGGCTGGCGCCGGCCGTGGCCATGGCCGACAGTGGTCGCGTCTCCGTCATGGGGTTCGACTGCCTGGCCGAACGGACCATGGCACTCGCCCAGATCCGTCGTCGGCAGGACCCCTCGGCCGGACAGGACGAGCGCATCGGCGCCCTCGTTCCGCTGCTGCGTGGCTACCTCTCCCGGGGCGGCAAGGTGGTCGGCAACTTCGGTGCGGCAAATCCCGACGCCGCCTACGAGGAGTTCGCAGCGCGACTGCGCAAGGTCGGACTGTTGGGCGTGCGGATCGGTGTCATCCGTGGAGACGACGTGCACGACCTGGTCACCCGGCTGGACTGCGCGCTGCCCGAACTGGGCACCACAGTGGGCGCGCTCGGTGACCGGATCGTCTCGGCGAACGCCTACATCGGCGCCGCGCCGATCGTCGACTGCCTGCGCGAGGACGCGCAGATCGTGCTCGGTGGCCGCCTCGCGGACCCGTCGCTCTTTGTCGGCCCGATCTGCCACGAGCTGGGTTGGGACCTCACGGACTGGGACCGCGTCGGGCACGCCACGATGGTGGGCCACCTGCTCGAATGCGGCGTGCACTCCACGGGAGGCAACTTCGAGGATCCGCCGTACCGGCTGGTCCCGGACCCGCACAACCTCGGCTACCCCCTCGCCGACGTCGACGACGGGTCGGTCGTGGTCACGAAGCTGCCCGGCACCGGTGGCGCCGTCGACGAACTCACCATGAAGACCCAGCTCTACTACGAGATCCACGATCCTGCCCGCTACCTGACACCGGACGTGACCGCGGACTTCACCGGCGTCACGATCGAGGACCTCGGCGACAACCGGGTCCGTCTCTCCGGCGCCCGGGGTCGGGAATGGCCCAGTCACCTGAAGGTGCTGGTCGGCGTGGACCAGGGCTGGAAGGCCGTCGGCGAGATGTCCTACGGCGGACCGGGGTGCGCCGATCGGGCACGTCGGGCCGAGGAGATCGTCCGCGCCAGGCTGGACGCGTTCGGGAGCGACATCGACGACCTGCGCGTCGACCTGCAAGGCGTGGGATCACTGTTCGGCGACCGGCTGGTCGGCGGCGAGCCGACCGAGGTACGCCTCCGCCTCGCGGTTCGTACGCCGAACCTGGAGGCCGCCCGCGCCGCCGTGCACGAGGTCGAGCTTCTCTACTTCGGGCCGGCCGGCGGCGGTGGCGCGACCGGGAGCGTGGTTCCGGCACTCGGTGTCACCCCCGCCTACGTGCCACGGGAGCAGGTCCGGCTGGAGACCGAGGTGCTGGAGACATGAAGCTGCGCGAGATGGCCTACAGCCGGTCTGGTGACAAGGGGGACGTCAGTAACATCTGCGTCTTCGTCTACGACCAGGCCGACTACCCGACGCTGGTCGAACAGCTCACCGCCGACGTCGTCCGCGAGCACTTCGGAGCGCTGGTCCAGGGCACCGTGGTCCGGTACGAGTTACCCAACGTGCACGGCCTCAACTTCGTACTGGACAGGGCCCTCGGTGGCGGAGTCTCGATGACGCTGCGGGTGGACCCGCACGGCAAGGCATTCCAGTCCCTCATCCTCGACATCGACCTTCCAGGAGGCCGGCGGTGACCAGCGCCTCCGCGCTCGCGACCGACCTCGCCCGGCAGACCTGCCTCGTCGACGGGGAGTGGACCGCAGGAGGCGCTGGGGCGTACTTCACGGTGAAGCACCTGCGATGGCCGGCGTGAGCGCTGCCGCACTGTCGGCGTTCGCCGGCCGCGACGTCGGCTGGCTGGTCGACCGGTGGGCGGCGACCGCGCCGGACCGGACGTTCCTCACCTGGGCACCGTTCGACGCACCCGTACGCCGCTGGACGTGGTCGGAGTTCGCCCGGGACGTCGGGGCACTGCGGGCCGGGTTTGCCCGCCGCGGCGTACGGCCGGGGGATCCGGTGGCGCTGGTGCTGCCGAACCATCCCGACTTCCTGCTTGCCTGGACCGCACTGACCGCCATGGGGGCAGCCGCGGTATGCCTGGACCCACGGCTGAGCGCTGACGAGTTCGGCTACGTCGGCGCGCACTGTGGCCCGGTCGGTGCCGTGCTGAGCGGCGAGGTCGCCGACGTCGTCTCCGGCGCGATGCCGGAGCTGGCCTGGGTCGCGGTCAGCGAGGGGACCGGTGCGGACGCGGTCGCGACGTTGCTGCGCGCCGACCCGGTCGCGTGTCGGCCGTTGGTTCCGGGCGCGGCCACCGCCTCCGTGCAGTACACCTCGGGCACCACCGCGCGCCCGAAGGGCGTGGTCTGGACCCAGGCGAACTGCCTCTGGGCGGGCAAGGTCGGCGCCGCGCACCAGGGATTGCGACCCGACGACACCTACCTGGTCCACCTCCCGCTGTTCCACACCAACGCGTTGTCCTACTCCTTCCTGTCGTGCCTGTGGTCGGGTGCCGCACTGGTGCTACAGCCGAAGTTCTCCGCCTCACGGTTCTGGGACGTCTCGGTGGACCATGGGGTGACCTGGACCTCCGTCGTCTCTTTCGTGCTGCGCGCCCTCGCCGACCGTGAGGTGCCCGACCGGCACGCGTACCGGGGCTGGGGGAACAGCGCGAACCTCGATCCCGCACCGGTCACCGGGGGCGTACCGGTGGTGGGCTGGTTCGGGATGACCGAGACCGTCTCGCACCCGGTGGTAGGCGACCTGCACCACCAGGACGCGCCCGGCACGATAGGCCGACCGGCCGGCGAGTACGACGTACGCGTCGTCGACGACGACGGGCGTTCCGTGGCTCCCGGCGAGACCGGCAACCTGCACGTACGCGGGGTGCCCGGGGTCTCGCTCTTCCAGGAGTACCTGCACGACCCCGACGCCACCGCCGCGACCTATGCGGGCGACGGTTGGTTCGTGACCGGTGACCGCCTCCGCCTCGACCCGGGTGGCACGCTGACCTTCGTCGAGCGGGACAGGGACGTGCTGAAGGTGGGCGGGGAGAACATCGGCGCCCCGGAGATCGAACGCGTGCTGCTCGGCGTACCCGGTGTCCGGGAGGCGGTCGTGGTCGGGAAGCCGGACCCGATGCTCGGTGAGGTGCCGGTCGCCTTCGTGGTGACGCACGATGAGGCGGAGGTCACCGTCGGTGCGCTGGCCGACCGGTGCTCGCAGTTGCTCGCCGACTTCAAGCGGCCGCGCGAGGTGCGTATCGTCGACGACCTGCCCCGGGCCACCCTGAACAAGGTCGCCAAGTCCCGACTGCGCGACCTGCTCGCCGCAGAGATCTCCGGTGCCTGAGCCGGCCGGACCGCTCGCCGGGGTGACCGTGGTGGAGCTGGCCGGCATCGGGTCCGGGCCGTTCCGCGTGTTGCTGCTCGCCGACCTGGGGCGACCGTGGTGTGGGTCGGCCGGAGTTCGGATCAGACCACGGCGTCGCGCACGACGCGGTCGACGGAGTCGACCTGGCGCAGCGCCGGGACGATGTCCCGACCCAGGTCGTCGAGGTACTCCACCACCTGCTCGGTGCTCATGTGCGGCCACTGCGCCCGGACCAGGATCGGGTCGATCGGAACGAGTGCGGAGAGGTCACGGATCTGCGCGACGCACTCGTCCGGCGTACCGATGAAGGTCTCCTTCGCGGCCACGGTGCGGAATTCCCGAGTCAGCTCGTCGGCGTCGCGGGTCGCGAGTTGGCGTGCGGCGTACGCCAGCAGGCGCTGCTTGGCCATGGACTCGAAGCGCTCGAAGGCCGCATCGCTGGTCCGGCCGGGGATGATCTCCCGCCGCAGCGGGTGCTTGACGTGGGGGCGGCCGAGCCTGTCCCGCTCGTCCTCGTAGAGCGCCATCAGCCGGACCATCTCGGGGATCTTCGTCTCGGGGGTGACCGGCCAGCCGTCACCGAGACGTGCCGAGCGGCGGACACCGGCGTCCTTCATCGCGCCGATCCAGATCGGCGGGTGCGGCTCCTGCCAGGGCCGGATGTGCGTGTGGCCGTCCGCGAGCTTCCAGAACCTGCCGTCGAAGTCGACCACGTCCTGGGTCCACAACATCTTCATCAGCCGCAGCGACTCGTCCATCATCGCGAACCGCTTGGTGAAGTCGATGCCGAAGTAGCCGAACTCGTCCTTGCGGTAGCCGGCGCCCGCGCCCACCACGAGCTTGCCCCGGGTGAGGATGTCGAGGGTGGCGAGCTCCTCGGCCAGCGCGATCGGGTGGTAGAGCGGCACCTGGATGACGGTGGTCGCCAGCGTGACGTGCTCGTCGAGTTCTGCCGCGATCCGGGCGAGCGTCGGGAGCGGCTGCAACCAGCGGAGGTCGCCGTACAGGTAGTGGTGTCCGATGGTGAGGTAGGAGATGCCGTTGCGCTGCGCGGCCTCGACCTGCCGCAGCAGCCCGTCGAGGTGGTCCTTCGGGGAGACGCTGGTGTGGACATCTCCGAGAATCACGCCGATCCGCACCGCCGCACTCCTCTCCAAGCCTCAGCGCAGGACACCTAACACTGGCTATCATAGGCATAAATTACGGCAGCTGGAAGGTGGGGCGGCGAGGCGCCCGTCGGGTGGACCGACGCCCGCGACGGCTACTGGTTGCTCTCCGGCTACGCCTCGGTGTGCGAGGCCGCGCAACGACGCCACGCCGGAGCGTTTGGTAAGGACCTGAAGTGGGGTCGGCGGCCTGCGGGCGCCTGGCGCGATGGTGGAGTGCGCTGTCGAGGGCGAGTGGCTCCGCTTACGCGGTCGCCGGCGAGTGAGTTCGCCCTGCTCGTCGCGCCTGGGGTGGCGGCTGGTCGCCCAGCACCGTTCGGCCTCGGACCCGACCCGATCGTGCCGGGTGAACTGCTTTACAGGAGCGTCGCCGCGTCGTATGGTGCCCATCACACGCCTGTCACATGCCAATCATCTGCATGATATGCATAGCCGATCGGAGACAGCCATGATCTGGAACGCACGCCGGGGAGGGCGGCGCAAGATCGCGGTCGCGGCGATCGCCACCGGGGTACTGCTGAGCGTGGCAGCCTGCGGGGGTAGCGACGCACCAGCTTCGGGTGAGGGCCTGCCGGACGAGATCAAGCTGGTGTCGGTCAACCCGACCACCGGCGTGGTGGCCTTCGCCGGTGCCTCCGCCAACAAGGGTTACGAGCTCGCCGTGAAGGAGATCAACGAGTCCGACCTGCTCGGCGGCAGTAAGATCAAGCTTGAGTTCAAGGACACCAAGAGCGAGCCGCAGACCGCGGCGAGCGCCCTGACGTCGGCGATCACCGACCGCGACGTCGCGGCCGTGTTCGGATCGGTGTCCAGCACCGAGGCGGTGGCGATGTCGCCGCTGGCCCAGAAGCGGGGCATGCCGATCATCTACACGCAGGCCGGCAGCGACGGGGTGGTGGTGGGCGACTACACCTACCGGGCCACCCCGCTGATGAGTTCCTACTACCCGATCATCTCGAGGTTCATCAAGGAGCAGGGCTACAAGTCCGTCGGTGTCATGTACACCAGCGTGACCCCCACGCTTCAGGAGATCGGTCAGAAGACCTATCCCCAGCTCGCCAAGGAGCTCGGCTTCGAGATCACCAAGAGCATCGCGACGTCGGCGACGACGCAGGACTTCGCGGCCCCGATCTCGCAGCTTCTGGCGTCGAAGCCCGACGTCGTCGCCACGCTCCAGGTGGGTGCGTCCAACCCGACCGTGATGACCCAGCTCCGTCAGGCCGGCTACCAGGGCAAGGTACTTGGCAACTCCGGTGCGAGCGCCGGCAACCTCAAGCCCGCGGGCAAGGCCGGCGACGGCATGGTCTGGCCTGTCGACTTCAACTACCAGCAGAACGCGGAGAGCAGCCAGAAGTTCGTGGCGGCCTACCGCGCCGAGTACGGCGAGGTCCCGCTGAACTATGCGGCCGAGGCGTACGACGCGGCGTACTTCCTGGCCCGCTCGATGGCGGCGGCGGACTCCACCGACCGCGAAGCGATCAAGGACGCCATGAAGGAAGAGGCGGCCAAGACCTTCGACGGCGCGCTCGGCAAGGACCTGAAGTGGGAGAACGGCACCCTCCAGGTGCCCGGCGTGATGGTGGAGTACACCACCGAGGGCGAGAAGCTCCTCTACGAGGGCGCCGGCGAGTGACCTGTCTGTGTCGCGTGGTGGGACCCCTGGTCCCACCACGCTGCCCGGTCGGCTGGTCAGAGAAGGAAGCGGACAGGAGCAAGTCGTGCAAGACCTTCTGAGTGTGGTGACCCTGGGGTCGATCTACCTGCTCTTCGCGCTGGGCATGAGCCTGACGTGGGGCACCATCGACATCCTGAACTTCGGCCACGGCGCGATCTTCATGTTCTCGTCGTTCACGGCCTATCTGGTGTTGCAGCAGACCGAACTCGGGCTGCCGCTTATCGTGCTGCTCGGCCTGGTCGTCGGCGCCCTGATGTCCCTGCTGATCCAGGTACTCGCCTTCGAACAGATCATCAAGCGAGCGAAGGACAAACGGACCGCCGAGATGCAGATCCTGATCGGTGGGATCGGGGTCGCGATCATCCCGCTGGCGATCGCCCAGCACCACACCAAGAGCAACCCGTTCGGGTTCAGCAGTTCCACCTTCACCGTGGACACCTGGACGATGGGTGACCTGCGGATCACCAACATCGCCGCGCTCAGCATCGTGGTCGCGCTCGTCCTGTGGGTCGCCGCCGCGGTGTGGCTGCGGCGGTCGCGCCAGGGCCTCGCGCTCCGCTCCATCGGCGTGGACGCCGAGACCGCCGCCCTGATGGGCATCGACCGTCGCAAGATGGCACTGGTCACGATGGCCGTCTCGGGCGGGATGGCCGGCCTGTCCGGCGTACTGTTCACCTTCGGCCTCGGTGCGATCACTGCCGAAAGCGGTGACACGCTGCTGGTGAAGGCCTTCGCGTGCATCATCCTCGGGGGCGTCGGCAGCATGCTCGGTGTCGCGTTCGGCGCCTTCTTCCTGGCCGCCGCGGAGACGGTGGTGCTCACCCAGACCAGTGGCTCCTGGGTGGAGGCGGTCAGCTTCGGCCTGATCTTCCTGGTCCTGCTCTTCCGGCCGTCCGGTGTCTTCGGCCGCGCGGATGTGCGACGCACATGATGGATTTCTACGACTCCAACCTGGTCCTGATCCAGGCCACCTGTACCGGCCTGATCCTGGCGCTGTCGATCCAGGTGCCGCTGCGGATGGGTGTCTTCTCCTTCGCCGGCGCCGGTTCGTACGGGATCGGTGCCTACCTCGCCGCGATCCTCGTGATCGAGCAGGAGGTCTCCGCGTTCGTGGCGATCGGGGCAGCGATGCTGGCCACCGCCGTCATCGGACTGCTGCTGGGCCTCCTGATCTTCAAGCTCAACGGTCTCTACCTGGCGATGGCCACCGTCGCGTTCGACCTGATCATCGGGGTCATCACGATCAACGGTGGCGAAACGACGGGTGGTTCGACCGGCCTGTACGGCGTCATCACCGACTTCACGATGGGCCAGATGTTCGCGCTCACGGTCATCGTCCTGGCGCTCGTGGCGCTGAGCGAGGTCGGGCGCACCGGGCGCCGGGTCGATGCCGTACGTGACGACCCCGAACTCGCCCTGTCGATGGGCATCAGCCTGCGTCGCTACCGGCTCACCGCCTTCGTGGTCAGCGGCGCGCTGGGCGGGCTGGCCGGCGCGATGAACGTACTCGTCCGCAGCGCGATCGGCCCGCTGGACATCGGCTTCGGCCTGATCGTGCTCGGCCTGACGATGATCATCGTCGGCGGTTCCCGCTCCTGGAAGGGTGCGGTCATCGGCGCGATCATCTTCACCTGGCTGCCGGACATCCTCACCGCGATCGGCGAGTGGCAGGAACTCGTCTACGGGATCATCGTGGCGCTCGCCGCGGTGTTCCTACCGCGCGGCATCTACGGCGTGCTGGTCGACCTGAACAAGTGGCTCCGGCGGCGCCGGCGCGAACGGCGCGATCCACCGCCCGCCGTGGCAGCCGAGCAGGCCGGTGACATCGACCCGAAACCCGGCGACGTGCGCGAGTTCGCACTGAACGAGGAGACCGTGCCATGAGCGCCCAGCCGGTCGAGCGAACCAGCACGCCCGTCCTGGAACTGCGTGACCTCGCCGTGCACTTCGGCGGCGTCAGGGCGGTCGACGGCGTCTCCATGAAGCTGATGCCGGGTCTGATCTACGGGATCATCGGGCCGAACGGGTCCGGCAAGAGCACGCTGCTCGGCGCGATCACCCGACTCACCCGGATGACCCGTGGCGAGCTGCTCTTCGACGGGGCGTCCTACGCGCACGTCCCGCCGTCGCGGCTCGCCAGGCTCCGGGTGGCCCGGACGTTCCAGATGGTGCGGCTGCTGCCGGACCTGAACGTACGCGCCAACATCCAGATCGGCGCGGACTCCCGGACCACCTCCGACGACAGGACCGGCAGCCGGCCGAGCTGGTTCGAGCGGCTGCGCGGCCCGGCAGTATCACCGGCGGTGGTGGACGCGATTCGGCGTACCCGGCTGGGGGGCTTCGAGAGCTATTACCCCTCGGAGTTGTCCTACGGTACCCAGCGTCGGGTGGAGGTCGCGCGGGCGCTGGCGATGGACCCTCGCCTCCTGCTGCTGGACGAGCCCACCGCGGGGATGAACCAGTCCGAGCGGGCCGAGATCTCCGGTCTGCTGCGAGATCTGCGGGACGAGGGACTGACGCAGCTACTCGTCGAGCACGACGTGCAGATGATGATGGACACCTGTGACTACGTCTTCGCGATGAACTCCGGGCAGCTCATCGCCGAGGGCGAGCCCGGCGAGGTCGTGCGGAACCCGGCCGTGCAGGAGGCGTACCTCGGGAGGAAGTGGGGCAGGGATGCTTGAGATCAAGGACCTCCACGTCCGCTACGGCAAGATCGAGGCTGTCCGCGGGGTGAGCCTCGACGTAACGCCCGGCAAGGTCACGCTCGTGCTCGGCGCCAACGGCGCCGGGAAGAGCAGCACGCTCAAGGCAGCGGCCGGCCTGGAGCCGCCGGTGCGGGGCAGCGTGCGCCTCGACGGCGACGACATCACCCGGCTGGCGCCGCACAAGGTGGTCCGCCGGGGAGTCGTGCTGGTGCCGGAGGGACGGCGGGTGTTCAGTCCGCTCACGGTGGCCGAGAACCTGCGGCTGGGCGGCTACACCGCGCCCAAGCAGGCGTACGACGAGACGCTCGCCCGGGTCCACGAGATGTTCCCGATCCTCGCCGACCGGGCCAACGGAGCGGCCGGGCTGCTCAGCGGCGGTGAGCAGCAGATGCTGGCCTTCGGCCGGGCGCTGATGTCGCAGCCGAGGGTGATGCTGATGGACGAGCCGTCGATGGGCCTTGCTCCGGTGGTCGTCGACTCGATCCTCGCCAAGGTACGCGAGATGGCGGACTCCGGCATCGGCATCCTGATGGTCGAGCAGAACGCCGACGCCGGTCTCGACGTCGCCGACCACGTGGTCGCGATCGCCCGTGGCGAGGTCGTCTTCTCCGGTGTCGCTGGCGACGCGCGCAGCCATGCCTCGGTGCTGCGCGCGTTTCTGGGCGAGGCTGCGCTGGCCGGACAGTGACCGTCGCGCACCGGCATCGGCCCCGGCCCGCGAGCGCCGGCCGGGGACGTGTCAGGTGCTCGGGCAGGTCACCCGTAGAAGCGCTGTTCCCAGGGGATGGTCTCCTTGAGGACCTGGGGGAACTTGCGATCGGCGTACCGCTCGTACGCCTCGATGTGCTCGCGCATGCGGGCCTCGCTCGCCTCCGGATCACGGGCCTTGAGCGCCGAGTAGATCTCCTCGTGCGCCTTCAGGATCGCGCTGCGGCGGTGACCGGGGTAGTCCACGCCGAGCACCGTGCCGTCCATGATGCCGAGCAGCGAGTCGACGATGTAGCCGAACAACGTGTTCCCCGACGACCAGGCGATGATGTCGTGGAAGCGCTTGTTGGCGTCGAGGAACGAGTGCTGGTCGTCGATGTCCTTGCGCATCTGCTCGATCGTGCCGGCGAGTTCCTCGAGCGACTCGTCCGACATCCGCTTGGCGGCGAGGCTGCTGATCATCGGCTCCATCGCGGTGCGTACCTCGACGATCGTGCGGAAGGGCGCCTGCTTGAGCTGCATGAGCAGCACGATGGTGCTCGCGAGGTGGCTGGCGTCCGGGTTTTGCAGCACCGGTCCACCACGGGGGCCCGGCTTGAGCGCGATCACGCCCTGGAACTCGAGCAGGCGCAGCGCTTCGCGCAGGGTCCCCCGGCCGGTCTGGTACTTCTCCAGCATCGTGCGCTCGGGCAGCAGGAGGTCCCCAGGCTGGAGGTTGTCGCGCATCGCGTCACGCACGATGCGCTGGGCCACCAGCATGGCGGCTTTCGGGGGGCGCTGTGCCGGGTCGGCAACGGCCATCGACGACTCCGTCCTCGCAAGTCCCAGAATGATGCCGAAGATTAGCACATACAGCCGCCTGTGGCGGATCTCACAGACCACAGATCTGTCGGCCGAACACCCGCACCTGACGAAGAGGGGTTGATGCATGGTGGCACAGACTGTTGCGTCCCGCGCGGACATCGCCGCCGAATTCGGCTCGCTCGTGTGGGAGTGGGGGCAGGCCCGGGTGCGCCCGCGGATCAGGGAGCTGGAGGAGCGGGGCGAGTTTCCGCGCGACCTCTACCGCGAGATGGGGGAACTGGGCTTCTTCGGGTGCTGCTTCCCGGAGGACCTCGGCGGCAACGACGCCGGATACCGGGCGCTGTCGGTGGTGGCCGAGCAGATCGCCCGGGTCTACCCGCCGCTGTCGGCCCCGATGAACCTCCAGGCGGCGACGGTCCCGCTGACCATCGCCAACTGGGGAACGCGGGAGATGGTGCGGCGCTATGTGCCGGGCCTGGTCCGCGGTGAGCTGCTCGGAGCGAACGCCATGACCGAGCCGGACGGCGGTTCGGACTTCCTGGGCGCGATGCGTACCCGCGCGGTGCGCGACGGGGACGAGTACGTCGTCAACGGCGCGAAGATGTGGATCACCAACGCGAACGTCGCCGACGTGGCCGTGGTCTACGCGAAGACCGACCCCGATGCCGCGCACCGGGGGGTGACCGCGTTCGTGGTGCCCACCGACACGCCGGGCTTCGCGGCGACCCGGGTCCCATGCCGGGTGCTCGGCAAACTGATGCCGACGAACTCGGTGACGTTCACCGATGTGCGCGTGCCCGCGTCGCATTTGCTCGGCGCCGAGGGCGAGGGGTTCAAGGTGGCGATGAACGCCATGGACTACGGGCGCCTGTCGGTCGCCTCCCGTTCCGTCGGGCTGGCACAGGCGTGTCTCGACGCGGCCGTGGCGTACGCCGACGAACGTACCGCCTTCGGCGAGAAGATCGGCAGCTTCCAGTTGGTCAAGAAGCAGCTCGCCGACATGACCGTGGAGGTCGCCGCCGCTCGGGCTCTGGTCCGGGCCGCCGCCGACGGGTACGACGCCGGATTCGTCGCGACCCGGGAGAGCACGATCGCGAAGTACTACGCGGGCGAGGTGTGCAACCGGGCCGCCCAGGCCACCGCCGAGATCTTCGGCGGCGCCGCGTTCAGCGACGAGCTGCCGATCAGCATCTACCTCAACTACGCCAAGCTGTGGCAGACCGGCGAAGGATCGGCGAACATCCAGGCCATCCTCATCGCCGACGACGCGCTGGGCTGGAAGAACATGGACAGGCATCGCACCGAACTTCGCAGGGAGAGCTGATGGCAGACATCGAGGTCGAGCCCCGTGGCACGGCGCTGTGGATCCGCCTCAACCGGCCGGAGCGGCGCAACGCGTACGACGGGCCGATGGCGCACGCGATCGCGGATGCGCTGGAGGGCGCCACGTCGTACCACTCGGTGGTGATCACCGGCTCTGGCGGCTCGTTCTGTGCCGGCGGAGCGCTGACCAACCTCGCCGCGCCGGACACCGCGAACATGCGGGCGCTGTACCGGGCGAGCCTGCGGCTCTTCGATGCGGTGCGAAGCTGTCCTCGGCCGGTCATCGCGGCGGTGAACGGCGCGGCGGCCGGCGGTGGCAACGAGCTGGTGGTCGCGTGCGACCTCGCCGTCGCGGCCCGGTCGGCCACCTTCGGCCAGACCGGCCCGAGGGTCGGCAGCTCGCCGGTGACGGGTGCGACCAATGTGATGGGCGTGCAGATCGGCGAGAAGCGCGCGAAGGAACTCGCCATGCTGTGCCGCCGGTACCCGGCCGAGAAGGCGATGGACCTCGGGCTGGTCAACGACGTCGTCGACGACGACCGGCTCGAAGAGACGGTGATCGGGTGGTGTGCCGAGCTCGCCGCGCTGAGCCCGCGCTATCTCGAGATCACCAAGGTGAGTTCGAACATCTGGTGGAACGCCGCACGCGACTCGTTCTCCACCGGACTCGGCATGCTGGTGCAGGCGATCGGCAGCCCGGACATGGCCGAGGGCGCGTCGTCGTTCATGGAAAAGCGGAAGCCGCGCTTCCCTGCCCCCGAGTGAGTACCCGGCCAGGTCACACGCCGCGCCAGCGGGGCGCTCGCTTCTCCTTGAACGCGGTCGCGCCCTCGCGGGCGTCCTCGGACTCTCGGACCGGCACGCTGATCTCGCGCTGCCTGTCGAACGTCTCCGCGGCGCTCCACTCCGGCGCCTCGACGATGATCCGCTTGGTGGCTGCCACCGCGAGCGGGCCGTTGGCGGCGACCGCCCGCGCCAACTCGAGCGCGGCGTCGAGGGCCATCCCCGGCTCGGCGAGGCGGTTGACCAGGCCGACCTCGTGTGCGCGCTGTGCGGTCACCAGGTCACCGGTCAGGGCCCACTCCATCGCCACATGGTGGGGGATCCGCCGTGGCAGCCGCATCAAGCCACCACCGGCGGCGACGAGTCCACGCTTGACCTCGGGCAGACCGAACCGGGCGTTGTCGGCGGCGACGATCATGTCGCACGCCAGCGCGATCTCGAACCCGCCGGCGATCGCGTACCCCTCGATCGCGGCGATCACCGGCTTGGCGGGCGGGCCCTCGACGATGCCGGCGAAGCCACGGCCGGGGATCGACGGCTTTTCGCCGGCCAGGAACGCCTTGAGATCCATGCCGGCGCAGAAGGTGCCGCCCGCCCCGGTGATGATCCCGGAAACGAGGGAGGAGTCGGAGTCCAGCCGGTCCAGCGCCGCGCCGACCGCGACGGCGGTCTCGGTGTTGATCGCGTTGCGCGCGTCGGGCCGGTTGAGGGTGACGACGAGGACCCCGTCGACCGCGTCGGTGAGCACGGAGTCCGACATCAGCGCGGCGCCATCCTGATCGCACCGTCCAGCCGGATCGTCTCGCCGTTGAGCATCGGGTTGTCCAGGATGTGCAGTGCGGTCGCCGCGAACTCCTCGGGACGGCCGAGCCGGGAAGGGTGCGGGACCTGCCTGGCGAGCCCTTCCCGGATCTCGTCGGAGAAGCGGGACAGGATCGGGGTGTCGAACACGCCCGGCGCGATCGAGCAGACCCGGATCTGGCGCTGTGCGAGGTCGCGGGCGGCGACCAGCGTCATCCCGACCACGCCGGCCTTGGCCGAGGCGTAGGGGATCTGGCCGATCTGACCCTCCCAGGCGGCGACCGAGGCGGTGAGCACGCACACGCCACGCTCGCCGTCGACCGGCTCGTGCGCGGCGATCCGCGCGGAGGCGAGCCGCAGCATGTTGAAACTGCCGACCAGGTTGATGTCGACGAGTTCGCGGTACAGGTCGTAGTCGCCGGGGTCGCCGTTTTTGTCGACCAGCCGGACGGTGCCGCCCCGGCCGGCGCAGTGCACCAGTGCCCGCAGCGGTGCCACCGACTCGGCGACGTCGAGCGCGCGGTCCACCGCCTCGGCGTCGCGGACGTCGGCGGCGGAGAAGCTCGCCAGGTCGCCGAGTTTCTCCGCCACCTCGACGCCGGCCGAGGAGGGCAGGTCGACGATGGTGACCGCCACACCTCGGTCGACGAGCATCGCAGCCGTGGCGAGGCCGAGGCCGGAGGCGCCGCCGGTGACGACGGCGGAACTGCTCGTGAGGTTCATGGTGTCTCCGTGGTCAGGCGAGGGACTCGATGATGGTGGCGTTGGCCATCCCACCGGCCTCGCACATCGTCTGTAGCCCGTACCGACCGCCGGTCTGCTCCAGGTGGTTGATGAGCGTGGCCATCAGTCGCACGCCGGAGGCGCCGAGCGGATGGCCGAGCGCGATCGCGCCACCGCGCGGGTTGAGGCGTTCGGAGGCAGTCGGGAACTCCGCCTGCCAGGCAAGCGGCACCGAGGCGAACGCCTCGTTGACCTCGACCGCGTCGATGTCCTCGATCGACATCCCGGCGCGCGCCAGCACCTTCTGGGTGGCGGGGATGGGACCGGTCAGCATCAACAGCGGGTCGTCACCGACCACGGACGAGGCGACGATCCGGGCCCGCGGGGTGAGACCGAGCGCGGCGGCCCTCTCCTCGCTCATCAGCAGCAGCGCACCTGCCCCGTCCGTGATCTGGGAGGAGTTCCCCGCGGTGATCTTCCACTCGATGTCCGGGAAGCGCGCGGTCAGCTCGCCGGTGCCGAACACCGCGGGCAGCTCGGCCAGCCTGCCCGCGTCACTGCCCGGACGGATCGTCTCGTCACGGTCGACCACGCCGCCGTCAGCCAGCGCGATGGGCACGATCTCGTTGTCGAAGCCACCGGTCCGGGCGGCCTTGGCGGCACGAGCGTGCGACGAGACGGCGTACTCGTCCAGACTGCGCCGGGACAGGCCCCACTTCTGGGCGACCAGTTCGGCGGCGACGCCCTGGGAGACGAGCCCCGGGAAGCGGATCGCCACGCCGGGCCCGTACGGGTCGGCACCTTGACGGTTCGAACCCATCGGCACCCGGCTCATCGACTCCACCCCGGCGGCGATCACCACGTCGTAGACACCGGCGGCGATGCCCATCGCGGCGAACTCGATCGCCTGCTGGCCGGAGCCGCACTTGCGCTCGATGCTGACCGCGGGCACGTGCACCGGGTACCCGGCCGAGAGCCACGCCTGCCTGCCCGGTGTCGCGGACTGCTCGCCGGACTGGCTGACGCAGCCCACCATCAGGTCCTCCACCATGCCGGGGTCGATCCCGGTGCGGCCGACGAGGCCGGTGAGAACAGCGGCGAGCAGGTCGGTCGGGTGCACACCGGAGAGGGCCCCACCGGCCTTGCCCCGGCCCATCGGCGAGCGGACCGCGTCGACGATCACGGCGTTGGCCATCGCCCCTCCCCAGAAAAAGTGATCATCATCTGCAACATATAACGGATGCGATGCGGGCGGAAGTCTTGACTTCCCAATCCCTGCCTACCAATATCATGTTTCATTGTTGCGCACCAGATCCGTATCAGGCCGGTCACACTGGCCACACGTCCTGAGGAGGCAGCGTTGGCGCGGCTCGGCATCGACGACCTGGAGCAACTGAAGGGCACCCACCTCGACCGGGCGGACCAGGCGGAGCTGTTGTCCACCCAGACCGAGTGCAGCGTGATCTTCCACAACGACGAGGACTGGCCGACCGGCATTGTCATGAGCTTCATCGTGGTCGACGGGACGTTCTGGCTGACCGCGGTGGAGGGACGGCTGCACGTCCGCTCCGTCGAGCGGGACCCCCGGGTCTCCATCGTCGTCTCCAGCGCCGGAAGCGGGCTGGACGGCCGCCGGATGCTCTCGGTGCGGGGTGAGGCGACGGTGCACCGCGACCGGGAGACGCTGGACTGGTTCCTCGGCGAGTTCACCACCCGACTCCAGCCCGAGGATCCGGTGTCGTGGCGGAAGCTTCTCGACAGCCCGAAGCGGGTGGCGATCGAAGTCCGCCCGGTCGGGATCACCGCCAGCCATGACCAGCGCAAGCTGCCCGGTAACGGCCGCGGTATACCGAAAAAGGGCTGAACCATGGCGAACCACCTGATGGTGATCCTGAGCGACGCCGAGCCGGGGCAGGGGGACTCCCGTCCGCCCGCATTCCGGAGGTGAGCGGATGAGCAGGGGTACCGCCCGGCGACTCGGCGGCCGGGTCGCCGCAGTCGTCGGCGGTGGCTCCGGCATGGGGCGGTCGATCTCGCTTCGGCTGGCCGACGAGGGGGCGGCCGTGTACGTCGCGGACCTGTCCGACGAGGCGGCCAGGGCCGTGGTGTCCGAGATCGAGCGGGCCGGCGGTGCGGCGTACGCCCGGAAGGTGGACGCGACGGACACCGAAGCGCTCCGCTCGTTCTACGGCGACATCGACGCCGCTCACGGCAGGCTGCACGTGCTGCACCACCAGGTGGGCATGCCCGGCGCCGGTGGCATCGACGTGTCGGTGCAGGACTTCGACCGCGCCATCGACGTCAACGTGAAGAGCGCCTTCTACGTTGCGACCCTCGGGTACGAGCTGGTGAAGAAGGCCGACGGCGCGGGGTCGATCTCGATGACCGCATCCACCGCCGCGCTCGTCGGCTCGCCCTTCAGTCCGCTGTATTCCATGACCAAGGGGGCGCTGACCTCCTTCACCCGGGCGCTTGCCCTGTTCGCCGCGCCGGACCGGGTACGGGTGAACGTGATCTGCCCCGGTCCCGTGGACACCCCGATGCTGCCGACTTTCTTCGGCCGTGACCCGGGCGCGAACATGCAGGACCTGATGTCCGAGTTCATCGGCCTGGTCCCGCTCGGGCGACCCGCCAGTCCCGAGGAGATCGCCGGGGTCGTGGCCTTCCTGGCCAGTGACGACGCCGGTTTCGTGACCGGTGTGACCATTCCCATCGACGGAGGACTGACCGCAAGATGACCGACACCGCAACCCTCGGCGCCCGCAGCGCGGAGCTCTATTACACCTACGCCCGCGCCGTTGACGAGGGTGACCTCGACACGCTGCGCGACATCGTCACGGACGACGTCAGGATCACCCGCGGAGACAACCCGACAGAGCAGGGCGTCGAGGCCTTCCTGGAGGTCTACCGTGCCCACAACGCGCTGCGGATCCCGGTCTGCAAGCACGTGGTGACCAACGTGCTCGCGAAGCGGGACGGCGACCAGATCGTCACCCACGCCTACTTCCAGGCGACCATGCTCGAGGACGACGGAACCCGGGTGATCATCGGCGTGTACGACGACGTGCACGTCGAGCAGGGCGGTCGGCTCAAGCTCGCCCACAAGAGGATCCGCGTGCAGCGCGTCCTGCACCTGCCGGCGGCGGTCAGCCAGTACGCGCACGTCGGCCGGGACCGACCGACGTCGGCGGCTGAGGGGTGACGCGCCCCCTCGGGCGCCAGTCCGGCCGCTCCGGTGACGATGCCGGTCGCGGTGTGCGGCTCGGTCTCTCCGGCTCGACTCCCGAGCTGCGGCCATTTCAGGCGCATGATTGTCAGAGACTTCGGCAAAGTGTTACCGTCGCCACGTCATCGGGCAGCGGCCCAGGTCGCAGCCTTCGGACCTCATGAGGAGTCGCGCGTCGTGAGCGTTCTTTCCGCAGCCGAGAGCGCTGCACCGGCTGCCGCCGAACGCCCTCGTGGCGTCGTCGTCACCGGCGCCGCCCGTGGCCTCGGCAGGGCTATCGCCGAGCGGTTCGCCGCTGCCGGGCACGCGGTGGTCGCGCTCGACGTCTCCGCCGACGCGGCCTCGTTCGCCAGCGGTCTCGGTGCCGGGCACGACGCGGTGGTGGGGGACGCCGGAGACCCCGAGACGGTCGCCCGCGCGTGCGAACGAGCGGCCGAACTCGGCGGCGGCGGTCTCGGGACGTACGTCGTGAACGCTGGCGTGCACTCGACCGGTCCCGCCACGGAGTACCCGCTCGAGGAGTGGGACCGGTTGATCGACGTGAATCTGCGGGCGGCGTTCGTCGGGGCCAGGGTGGCGCGCGGCTACTTCACCGACGGCTCCAGCGTCGTGATGCTCTCGTCGATCTGCGCCTCGCAGGGCTTCGCCGGCCGCGCCGCGTACTGTGCCTCGAAGGCGGGGATCGACGGGCTGGTCCGCTCGCTGGCGATGGAGTGGGGACCGGACGGGATCCGGGTCAACGCGGTCGCCCCCGGCACCATCCGGACCGAGATGCAGCGGGCCGCCGTGGCCAGCGGTGCGGCGTCGAACGAGCAGTACCTCGGCCGCATCCCCCTGGAGCGCGTGGGCGAGCCGCACGAGATCGCGGACGCGGTCTTCTATCTCGCATCACCCCAGGCCAGCTACATCAGCGGAGTGGTCCTCCCCGTCGATGGCGGCTGGGCGGGCGGCGGACTGCCGGCCTCCGGCTGACTCCGCGCCGTCACTGGTTCCCCAGGCAAGAGAAGAGGCAGCAATGGTCCAGGTCGGTCTGCTCCTGAGCGACGTCCCGAAGTCGGTCACCCCGGCGCGGCAGTTCGCGGATGTCCGGCGCATCGTGGCAGCCGCTCAGGAGAGCGGCTTCAGGTACATCGCGATCGGGCAGCACTTCCTGTACGGCGAGCTGCGCTGGTTGCAGCCCGTGCCGCTGCTGGCCCGGTTGGCCGCCGACGTCGACCCCGACGTCCGGCTGGTCACCCAGATCATGATCGCGCCGCTCTACCACCCGGTACTGCTGGCCGAGGAGATCGCGACCCTGGACGTGGTCACCGAGGGCCGGCTGATCTTCGGCGCCGGCCTGGGCTACCGGCCCGAGGAGTTCGACTACCTCGACGTGCCCTACAAGCAGCGGGCCGGCCGGTTCGACGAGTCGCTGGAGCTGATGAAGAAGCTCTGGACCCAGGAGACCGTCAACCACCAGGGCAGGTACTGGACCCTCGAGGACGTACACCCGCACCTGTTCCCGGTCCAGCAGCCGCACCCGCCGATCTGGATCGGCGCGCACGCCATCCCCGGCGTGCGGCGGGCGGCGAAGTACGGCGATGCCTACGCCTGCCCACCCGAGGCCCCGAAGCACGAGGTCGCGAAGCGGTACGCCGTCGTCCGGGACGGGTTCGCGGAGCGGGGCAAGGAGTTCACCCCGCAGCCGCTGCGCCGCAACTGCCTCATCGCGGACAGCCGCGAGCAGGCCATGGTGGAGTACGCCCGAGTCGCCCAGGGGCGCTACCTCACGTACGCGAAGAAGGGCCTGGACGTGATGGCGGACACCGACCTGGAGAACGAGTTCGCCAAGGCCGTCTCCGGGCACGCCGTGATCGGCACCCCCGAGGACGTGGTCAACCAGTTGACCGACCTGGTCACCACGCTGCCGGTGGACCCGCTGCTGATCCGCCCGCAGTGGCCGACCATGGACGGCGACGAGACCATCGCCGCGATCCGCCGCTTCGGCAAGGAGGTGGTGCCGGCGATGAACGCGATCACCCCGCGCACCGACATCCCGGAGGAGTCGTTCCGGGCGCCGGAGGGTGCGGAATGAGCCAGCCGAGGCCGATGGTCTACCGGGACCTGGTGCCGACCTTCCCGGACCCGGAGACGTGGACCTTCGACCACGTGCTCCGGCACCATGCCGCGCAGCGACCGGATGCGGTCTGCCTCGACGTGCCGGAGGAGGACGCGACCTGGACCTACGCGCAAGCACTGGAGAGCGCCGAGCGCGTGGCCAGCACGCTCTACCGCAGCGGAGCGGCCCAGGGCGACCGGGTCGTCATCATGAACCTGAACTCCTCGCAGCTCGTCCGCACCTGGTGGGGTACGGCGGTCGGCGGCCTCGTCGAGGTGCCGATCAACACCAACTACGAGGGCGAGTTCCTCCGCCACCAGCTCGACATCGCACAGGCCCGGTACGCCGTCATCGACGACGCCTTCGTCGAGCGGTGGGTGGCGATCGCCGAGCACGTCCGGGGCATCGAGAAGTTCTGGATCAGGGACACCGGCGTCGGCATCAGGGACAAGGCGATCTCCCTGCTCACCGAGACCGGCTTCCAGGCCGCGGCGTGGGAGGAGCTCGAGAGCGGCGCGAAGGTCGAGCTGCCCACCCCGAAGCCGCAGGACCTCGGCGCGATCTTCTACACCTCCGGCACGACCGGCCCGTCCAAGGGGGTCGCGATGCCGCACTCCCAGCTCTACTTCTTCGGGCAGGAGGTGGTCTGCCTGACCCGGCTCACGGCGGAGGACGTCTACCTGACCACCACGCCGCTGTTCCACGGCAACGCGCAGTTCATGGCCGTCTATCCGGTGATCGTGGCGGGCGGCCGGGCGGTCGTCCGCGCGAAGTTCAGCGCCAGCCGGTGGATCGACCACGTCCGCGACTCCGGCGTCACGGTGACCAACTTCGTCGGCGTGATGATGGACTTCGCCTGGAAGCAGGAGCCCCGGGAGAACGACCGGGACAACAAGCTCCGCTGCGTGTACGCGGCACCGACGGCGAGCACGATCGTCAAGCAGTTCCAGCAGCGCTACGGCATCGAGGCATTCGTGGACGCCTTCGGCCTGACCGAGACGTGCGCGCCGATCCTCTCGCCGTATGGCGTGCCGCGGCCCCCGGGCGCGGCGGGGTTGCAGGCCGCGGACTGGTTCGACATCCGGCTGGTGGACCCGGAGACCGACCGCGAGGTCCCGGTCGGGGAGATCGGCGAGCTGGTGGTGCGTCCGGTGCAGCCGTGGACGTGCAGCAACGGCTACTACAACATGCCGGAGAAGACGCTCGAGGCGTGGCGCAACCTGTGGTTCCACACCGGTGACGCGCTGCGCAGGGACGAGGACGGCTGGTATTACTTCGTCGACCGGTACAAGGACGCGCTGCGTCGCCGTGGGGAGAACATCAGCTCCTACGAGGTCGAGCAGGCGTTCCTGCAACACCCGTCGGTGACCGAGTGTGCCGTCGTCGGCGTACCGGCGGAGGTGGAAGCCGGCGAGGACGAGGTGCTCGCCGTCGTCGTCACCGCCGAGCCGGTGGACCCCCAGGCACTGCTCTCCTGGTGCAGGGGAAAGATCCCCGCGTTCGCCATCCCACGGTTTCTGCGGATCGTGGACGCTCTGCCGAAGACGCCGTCGGAGAAGGTGCGCAAGGCCGCGCTCCGCGAGGCCGGCATCACCACCGACACCTTCGACCGGACCGCGCTCTCGGCGCTGAAGGAAGGCTGAGACGTGGACTACACCCCCGACCCGATCCACGAGGACATCCGGCAGGCGGTGCGCGCGCTGTGCCGGAAGTTCCCGGACGAGTACTGGATGGAGCACGACACCAACCACGAGTTCCCGTGGACGTTCTACCACGCCATCGCCGAGGCGGGCTGGCTCGGACTGACCGTCCCCGAGGAGTACGGCGGCGGTGGGCTCGGCGTGACCGAGGCCGCGATCGTGGAGCAGGAGATCTCGGCTTCCGGCGCGGGCATGGGCGGGTGCAGCGCCGTGCACATCGGCATCTTCGGCTTCGAGCCGATCATCCAGCACGGCAGTGCGGAGCTGAAGAAGCGGTTCCTGCCGCGCGTGGTCACCGGAGACCTGCACACCGCGTTCGCGGTCACCGAGCCGGATGCCGGCACCGACACCACCAACATCTCGACCTTCGCCCGGAAGGTCGACGGCGGCTGGCTGGTGTCGGGCAAGAAGGTGTGGATCACCAAGGCGCTGGAGGCGGAGCGGATGCTCCTGCTCTGCCGTACCAGCCCGCGCGACCCGAACGGCAAGCGCTCCGACGGGATGACGCTGATGTTCGCCGAGATGGACCGGGACAGGGTCCAGATCCGGCCGATCCCCAAGATGGGCCGCAACGCGGTCGACACCAACGAACTCTTCATCGACGAGCTCTTCGTGGCGGACGAGGACGTCGTGGGCGAGGTCGGCAAGGGCTTCCGCGCGATCCTCGGCGGGCTGAACGCCGAGCGCGTGATCTCGGCCAACGCGGCGCTCGGGCTGGGCAGGGCGGCGCTGCGCCGGGGTGTCCAGTACGCCAACGAACGTGAGGTGTTCGGTCGGCCGATCGGCAAGAACCAGGGCATCGCGTTCCAGCTCGCCGAGGCCAAGATCCGGATCGAGGCTGCCGAGGCGGTGTTGCAGAAGGCGACCTGGATGGTCGACCAGGGCCTGCCGTGCGGCGCCGAGGCGAACTACGCCAAGTGGCTCTGCGCCGAGGCGGGCTTCTATGCCGCCGACGTCGCGCTCCAGGTGCACGGCGGCTTCGGGTACGGCAAGGAGTTCCACGTCGAGCGCTACTTCCGCGAGGCCCGGCTGATGCGGATCGCCCCGATCAGCCAGGAGATGGTTCTCAACTACGTCGCCGAGCACGTGCTCGGACTGCCCCGGAGCTACTGATGAAGCCGTACCGCTCGGTCCTCTTCGTCCCCGGCCACCGCCCGGCCTGGGTCGAGAAGGCGATCGCCGCCGGAGCCGACTGCCTCGTCCTCGATCTGGAGGACTCGGTGCCCGACGGGGAGAAGGAGGCCGCTCGCGCCGTCGTCGCCGAGTCGATCTCCCGGGTCCGCCAGACCGACGACCGGGTGGGCCTGCTGGTGCGGGTGAACCCGCTCGCCACCAGGCTGACCGGCGCCGACCTCGAGGCGGTCGTCGTACCGGGCCTGGACGGGGTGTTCACGCCGAAGATCGAGAAGGCCACCGACGTACTCCGGTACGACGCGCTGCTCGACCACTTCGAGGCACGCAACGGCGTCGGGGGCCTGGAGTACGTCGTGCCGGTCGAGACCGTGCCGGCGGTACAGAACTGCCGGGAGATCGCGCTCGCCTCGCCACGGGTCGGCGCGATGATCGGCCCGAGCGCCGAGCACGCCGACATCGCGCGGGCGGTCGGCTACGAGTGGACCCCGGAAGGGCTGGAGACGCTCTACCTCCGCAGCCGAGTCCTGCTCGCGTGCCGCGAGGCGGGCATCCACGCGCTGACCGGCCTCTGGGAGGACCTGGCGAACCTCGACGGGCTCCGGGAGTTCGCGCTGCGCGGCCGGCAGCTCGGCTTCCGCGGGATGGTCGCCATCCATCCCTCGCACGTGGCGACGGTGAACGACGTGTTCACGCCGTCGGCGGACGACATCGCGTTCTACCAGGGCATGGTCGAGGCGTACGAGGCTGCCGCCGCGGAGGGTAGGGGTGCGCTGCGCTACCGGGGCCTGCACATCGACCGGGCGCACTACGACAAGGCGGTCGAGTGGCTCGACCGTGCAGCGCTGGTCAACGGTGACGAGCGGACAGGAGAAGGCCGATGACGATGCGAGGTCTCTACTTCGAGGAGTTCGAGGTCGGCGCACACTACAGGCACGGCCTCACCCGGACCGTCACCGAGATGGACAACGTGCTGTTCACCTCGCTGACCATGAACGTGCAGCCGCTGCACCTCGACGAGGAGTTCAGCAAGAGCACGGTGCACGGCCAGCGAATCCTGAACAGCCTCTTCACGGTGGCGCTGATCGGCGCCTTCCACGTGCCGGAGCTGACCATGGGCACCACCCTGGGCAACCTCGGCTACGACAAGATCAAGTTTCCCAACCCTGTGTTCCACGGGGACACCCTGCGCGGCGAGACCACCATCCTCGACAAGCGCGAGTCCCGCAGCCGTACCGACTCCGGGATCGTCTGGTTCGAGCACATCGGGTTGAACCAGCGTGACCAGGTGGTCGTCGAGATGACCCGGGTTGGCCTGATGGCGAAACGACCCGCGAACGGAGCCGAATCATGACCGCCAGCACCGACACCGCACAGCACCCCATGCGGGACTGGGTCCCGTCGACCCGCACGCTGCTCGTCGGTGGCGAGATGCGGGACCCGGAGGGCGAGACCTGGGAGGTGCTGAATCCGGCCACCGAGGAGGTCATCGCGACCGTCGGCGGAGCCTCCGCCGCGCAGGTCGACGCCGCCGTGGCCGCGGCCCGCGAGGCGTTCCCGGCGTGGGCCGCGCTCTCCGGTGAGCAGCGTTCAGCACACCTGCACCGCTTCGCGGACGTACTCGAGAAGGCCGCCGACAGGCTGCTGCCCTCGATCGTGAACGAGGTCGGCACCCCGGTCTCGCTCGCCCGGTACCTCCAGGTCAAGATGGCCGTCGACGAGCACCTGCGGTGGGCGGCGGAGGCCGCGAAGGTGGACCGGACCGTCCACCTGGGTGGCTACGACAAGCCGCACCCGACGGAGAGCGACGTCGTACACCAACCCGTCGGCGTGGTGGCCGCGATCACCGGGTACAACTACCCGCTGAATCTGGCGATCTTCAAGTTCGGTGCCGCGCTCGCGGCCGGCTGCACCGTCGTGCTGCTCCCCTCGCCGCGCACCCCGCTGACCACCCTGCTGCTCGGTGAGCTGATCCAGGAGGCCGGGCTGCCGGCCGGCGTCATGAACGTGCTGATCGGCGGTGCCGACGTCGGGCGGCAGTTGTCCGCCCACCGGGGCGTCGACCGGGTCTCCTTCACCGGCTCGGACGGCGTCGGAGCGAAGATCATGGAGCAGGCCGCGCAGAACCTTGCCGGCGTCACCCTCGAACTCGGCGGCAAGTCGGCCAGCATCGTGATGCCGGACGTCGACGTCACCAAGATCGCCGTCGAGATGCACCTGCGCTGGTCCCGCAACGGCGGGCAGGGCTGTGCCGCGCTGGCCCGGCTGCTCGTGCACGAGAGCAGGTACGACCAGTTCCTCGCGGCAGGTGCGGCGGCGTTCGACCAGATGGTCGTCGGCGACCCCTGGGACCCGGCCACGAACGTCGGCCCGATGATCCGGCCCGATCACAAAGCTCGGGTGCTCGGCTTCGTCGACGAGGCGGTGCAGGTCGGCGGCACCAAGCTGCTCGAGGTCACCAGGCCGCTTCCGGAGAAGGGGTACTTCGTCAACCCGGTACTCCTCGGTGACCTGCCGCACGACGCCCGGGCGGTCCAGGAGGAGATCTTCGGCCCGGTCGCCGTGGTACTGCCGTTCAAGGACACCGAGGAGGCGATCCGGCTCGCGAACGACACGGCGTACGGGCTCGCGGCCAACGTCTGGTGCGACGACCCGGTCGAGGCGCGGCGGGTGGCCGAGCAGGTCCGGGCCGGCACGGTCTGGATCAACGGCGGCGGCGGGATGCGTCCGGACGCCCCGTTCGGCGGCTACGGGCGCTCCGGTGTCGGGCGTGAGCTGGGCGAGTGGGGCATGAAGGAGTACCTCGAGGTCAAGCACATCCAGTGGAGGGTCTGATGTCCGGGCCGCTCGCGGGCGTTCGCGTGCTCGAACTCGGCTCGATGTACGCCGCGCCGACCTGTGGCCGGATGCTCCGCGACTTCGGCGCGGAGGTGATCAAGGTCGAGGACCCCGTGGCGGGCGACTACGCCCGGCAGTGGACCCCGATGAAGAACGGCCAGTCCATGGGCTTCGCCCGGATCAACTCCGGCAAGCGCTCGGTGGCGATAGACCTGCGTACCACCGAGGGGCGTGATCTGGTCCGCCGGCTCGCGGCACAGGTCGACGTCGTCATCGAGTCGTTCCGGCCGGGCCGGATGGCCGAGTGGGGAATCGGCTACGAAACACTCTCCGCCGACAACCCCGGCCTGGTGCTCACCAGCGTCAGCGGGTTCGGCCAGACCGGCCCGTACCGCGCGCGTCCGGGCTTCGGCACGGTCGCCGAGACCGGCAGCGGCTTCGCGTACATCAACGGATGGCCCGAGACACCGCCCACCTCTCCGCCGTTCGGCTTCGCCGACTCCATCGCCGGCATCTCCGCCGCGATGGGGACCGCGATGTCGCTGTACCGGCGCGAGCGCACCGGCCAGGGCGACCACGTGGACGTCGCACTCTACGAGCCGCTGATGTTCATCGTCGGCGACATGATCCTCAACTACACCGGCACCGGCTTCGTGCAGGGGCGGGTCGGCAACGGCACCGGCTCGGCGTCACCGCGCGGGGTGTACGAGGCCGCCGACGGCAGGTGGCTGTCGATCGCCGCGTCGAACCAGGGGATTGCCAAGCGGCTCTTCGCGGCGATGGGCCGGCCGGAGATGATCGACGACCCCCGCTACGCGACCAACGAGGTCCGGATGCGGCACAACGACGAACTCCAGGAGATCGTCAAGGACTGGGTCGCCGAGCGGACCCGCGCGGAGGTCCTCGATGTGCTGGGCAGGTTCGAGGTGGTCTGCTCGCAGGTCAACGACGCCAGCGACATCGTGCTGGACCCGCACTACCTGGACCGGACGCTGGTGGAGCTCACCGGCAGCGAAGCGCTCGGCAAAGTACTCATGCCCGGACCGGTGCTCCACGTGAAAAGCTACGACGGACCCGCGTACGACGGGGTGCCGTCGATCGGCGAGCACACCGGTGAGGTGCTCGGTGAGCTGCTTAAACTCGACTCCGATGCGCTGAACGCCCTCGTCGTCGCGGGGACCGTCAAGCTGGCCTGACCGTTATGGCTGCCCGCCGTCGACCGTGATGACCGAACCGGTGGTGTAGCTGGACAGGTCGCTGGCCAGATACAGCGCGGCACCCACGATCTCCTCGGGCTCCCCGCCGCGCCGGAGGGCGAAGGTCTCCGCACGCCTGGCGAACGCGTCCATGTCCCAGGCTTTGCTGACGTCGGTGAGGAAGGTGCCGGCCATGATCGCGTTGACCCGCACCCCGGGGCCGAAGGTGTGCGCGAAGCCGACGGTGAGCGCGTTCAGGCCGGCCTTGGCCGCCGCGTAGGGGAGGATGTGTGGCCTGGGGTGGACCGCGCCGGCACTGGAGATGTTGATGATCGAGCCGCCTTCGCCCTCGGCCATTCGGCTGCCGACCAGCGCCGTGAGCCGGAACGGGCCCTTGAGGTTGACGTCGACGACCTTGTCGAACAGGGCCTCCGAGACGTCCACGACCCGGTCGTAGCGCGGGGACATGCCGGCGTTGTTCACGAACACGTCGATGCGGCCGAGTTCGTCGTACACCTGGTCGACGAAGCCGTCCAGCGCGTCCCAGCGGCCGACGTGCGCGCCGATGCCGATCGCCCGACGCCCGGTCTCCCCGGCGACCTCCGCCGCCAGTTCCTCGCAGGAGGCGCCGTTGCGGCTGGCGATCACCACGTCGGCACCCGCGCGGGCGAATCCCCAGGTCATCGCGCGGCCCAGCCCGCGACTACCTCCGGTGACCACGGCGATCTTTCCGGACAGGTCGAAGTGCGGCGGGGAGGTGGTCATGCTGCGGCTCCTGGTCACTGTAGTTGCGGGAAGTTACTTGACGCTGCGGCGCCAATCTATCAGTATGGTGATCATAGTTATCATCCACGGTGAGCGGACCCCAGCTCACTCGACCTTCCCGGAAGGGTCCCACGTGACGGGCTTCCAACCGACCCCAGAACAAGTCCAGCTGCGTGAGCTGGCGGCCCAGGTCGCCCGTGAGGTCTACGCCCCGCACGCCGCTGAATGGGACCTGCATCGCACCGCACTTCCCGACATCGAGGTAAAGCGGCTGGCCGAGCTGGGCTTCCTCGGCATCGTCTTTCCCGAGGAGTACGGCGGTCAAGGCGGCACCCTCTACGACGCGCTGATCGTGATAGAGGAGCTGGCAAAGGAGTGCCGCCCGGCGGCATTCCAGGTCTTCGAGGCCAACGTCGGCCCGATCCGCGTGATCCAGTTCTTCGGCACCGAGGAGCAGAGGCGGCGGTACATCCCGGCGGTCACCCGTGGCGAGGTGACCATGGCGATCGGCATCTCCGAGCCGGACGCCGGTTCGGCGGCGACCGACATCCGCACCATGGCGCGCCGCGAGGGGGACGAGTTCGTGATCACCGGCGCCAAGCGGTGGATCTCGAACGGCGGGCACGCCGACCATTACCTGGTGTACTGCCGCCTGACCGACGAGCCGGGCGCGAAGGGCATCGGTGCGATCATCGTGCCGGCCGACACCCCGGGCTTCTCGACCGGTGCTCCCGAGCGGCTGATGGGATTCCGGGGCATCCCGAGCGCCGACCTGTACTTCGACGAGGTGCGGGTACCCGCCGAGAACCTTGTGATCGCGCCGGGCGGCTTCCGTCGCCTTTTCGGCGTGTTCTCGATCGAGCGGCTCGGCAACGCGACGATGAGCCTGGCTATCGGGCAGGCCAGTCTGGACCGGGCCGTCGCGTACGTCCAGGAGCGGGAGCAGTTCGGCCGGCCGCTGATCGACTTCCAGAACGTGCAGATGACCCTCGCGTCGATGGCGACCCAGGTCGAGGCGGCCCGGCTGCTCATCCAGCGCGCGGCGCTCAACGCCGGCTCGGAGCTGCCGGCATCCTACGAGGTGTCGCTGGCCAAGTGCTTCGCCAACGAGATGGGCAAGCAGGTCTCGGACTGGTCGATGCAACTGCACGGTGGCAACGGCTACAGCGAGGAGTACGGCATCGAGCGGCTGCACCGTGACGCGCACGGCTGGGCGATCGCGGGCGGGACACCAGCCATCCAGCGGGTCAGGATCGCGTCGGAACTGACGGGGCGCAGATTCAACCAGCGGCCTCGGGAGGGAGCGGGCTGATGTCCGGCTGGTTCGAGCTGAGTCAGAAGTACCTCGACCTGCGGAGCGAGGCGCGGGCGTTGGCGGCTGCCTGCGCGGACATCGCCGACCGCGCCGACGAGGCGGACAGCTTCGACCCCGACGTGCGTACGCGGCTCAAGGAATCCGGTCTTGCCGCTGTGCTGGTGGCGGCGGAGTACGGCGGTCGCTACGAGGCGGTCGACTCCCTCGCCGCCACCGTGGTCCGCGAGGCGCTGGCCTACGAGAGCGGCCACCTCGACTCGATGTTCGCGATGCAGGGGATCGGCAGCTACGCGGTCTCCGTCGCCGGCTCCGACGAGATCCGCCGGGAGTGGCTGCCGAAGGTCGCCGCCCTGGAGGCGGTCAGCGCGATCGGCCTGACCGAGCCCGACGTCGGCTCCGACCTGCGGTCGATCACCACCACCGTGGTCGAGAAGGGCGGTGAGCTGGTCGTCAACGGCCACAAGTCCTTCATCACCAACGCCGGTGACGCGTCCTTCTACGAGATCCTGGCCAGGGAGGGCGACGGCTACTCCCTGGTGTTCGTGCCTGCGGACACGCCGGGATTGTCGGTGGCGAAGCGGCATCAGATCATCGCGCCGCACGTGCTCGGCGACGTGATCCTGGACGACGTGCACGTGCCGTCGGCCAACCGGCTCGGCAAGCCCGGCGCCGGCTTCAAGCTGATGCTCGCCACCCTCGCCACGTTCCGGGTCTCCGTCGCCGGTGCCGCGGTAGGGGTGGCGCAGGCCGCGCTCGACGAAGCGGTCCGGCACGCCAGCCAGCGAGAACAGTTCGGCACGACGCTGGCCAGGCTCGGCGGTGTGCCCGCGACGCTCGCGACCTGCTGGGTCGAGATCGAGATGGCACGTTCGCTCACCTACCGGGCGGCTGCGGCGGCGGCGCAGGACCCGCTCGGCGCGCTGGACCTGTCGTCGATGGCGAAGGTCGGCGCTACCGAGGTGGCCGGCCGGGTCACCGACCGCTGCGTACAGGTGATGGGCCGGTTCGGGCTGATCCGCGGCAGCAAGATCGAGCGGCTCTACCGTGGGGCCCGGCCGATGCGGATCTACGAGGGATCCACCGAGGTCATCCTCGACTCACTCGCCAAGAAGCTGGTCAAGGACCGGGCCAAGGGAGCGACCACGAAGTGATCATCGACTGCCACGCACACGTCTGGCCCGACCACATCGCCGAGGCGATGCGGCAGCAGAGCCCGGCCGGGCTGAAGCTCCGGTACGACGGCACGGTGTCCGGGCTGCTGCGCACCATGGACGAGGCTGGCATCGACAAGGCGTTGGCACTCGGAGTCGCGGTCAAGGCATCCACGGTTGCCCGGACCAACGAGTTCATCGGCACCGTGCCGCGTGACCGGCTGCTGCCCTTCGGCACCGTGCACCCGGAGCTGTCGGTCGAGGAGAACCTCAGGCACCTGCGCGACAACGGGATCGTCGGGGTGAAGCTGCATCCCCTGTTCCAGTCCGTATCGCTGGCCGACCCGAAGGTGCACGAGATCCTGGCCGCCCTCGCCACGGCGGGCATCCCGGTGGTGACCCACGCCGGCGCCGGTGGGGACCGGGAGGCGAGCGACCGGGGGGCGCCACACCTGCTGCGCAGGGTCGCGGAGACGATCCCCGACCTGATCCTGATCGCCTGCCACTACGGCGGCTACCACCGGCTCGACGAGGCGCAGGAGCACGTGGTCGGCACGCGCGTGGTGATCGAGACCTCGTGGCCGCCGACCATGGCCGAGCTCGAGCCGGAGCGGATCCGCGACCTGGTCCGCAGGCACGGGGCCGACCGGGTGGTGTTCGGCTCGGACTGGCCGATGGCGGACCCCGGGGCCGAGATCGCCGCGATCCGCAACCTCGGCCTCACCAGGGACGAGGAGGACGCCGTCCTCGGCGGCAACCTGGCCCGGATCCTCGGGCTCCCGGACAGCGCGGCGTGAGCGGCAACGTCCGGCTCGGTGCCGGTATGGCGTTCTGGGGCGACAGCGTCAGGCCCGCGATCGAGATGGTCGAGCGCGGTGACATCGACTACCTCTGCTGCGACCACCTCGCCGAGCTGACCATGTCGATCCTCGCCAAGCAGCGCGCCCGCGACCCGTCCCTCGGCTACACCCCGGACATCCTCGACCTGCTCCGTGGCGCCCTGCCCCACTGTGTCGAGAAGGGCATCAGGGTCGTCACCAACTCCGGCGGGGCGAACCCCCGGGCTGCGGCGGAGAGCGTGGTGGCGCTCTGTAGGGAACTCGGGCTCTCCGGCGTACGTGTCGCGGTGGTCACCGGCGACGACATCGGGGCGGACATCGATGACCTGGTCGCCCAGGGCGTCGACTTCGCGAACCTGGACACCGGCGAGCCGCTGTCGACCGTACGCGATCGACTCACCCACGCCGCCGTCTACACCGGCTGCGAGGGGATCGTGGCGGCGCTCCGGCAGGGCGCGGACATCGTCATCTGCGGCCGGGTCACCGACATCGCCCTCTATCTCGGGCCGCTCGTCCACGAGTTCGGGTGGGCCCCCGACGACTGGGAACGGCTCGGCAGGGCCACCGTCGTCGCACACGCCATCGAGTGCGGCGGGCAGGCGACCGGCGGGCTGTACGCCGGGGACTGGGCCGGGGTGGACGGGCTGGAGCAGCTCGGGTACCCGATCGCGGAGGTTGCCGAGGACGGGACCGCGGTGCTCACCAAGACCCCCGCCTCCGGCGGTCGCGTCGACGTCGGCACGGTCAGCGAGCAACTGGTCTACGAGATCCTGGACCCGGCCAACTACCTCACGGCGGACGTGACCGCGGACTTCACCGGAGTGACGCTGGAAGAGGTCGGCCCGGACCGGGTCCGGATCACCGGTGGCACCGGCAGGCCGGCTCCCCAGACGCTGAAGGTCAACATGGGGTACCGCGCGGGGTTCGTCGGCGAGGCGCGGTTCAGCTACACCTGGCCGGACGCCTGGCAGAAGGCGCAGCGTGGCATCACGTTCCTCAAGAAGCGGCTGGAGCGCGCCGGCTTCGAGTACACCGACGAGATCGTCGAGTACCTCGGACACACCTCGATGTGGGGGAGCCGGGTGCCGGAGCCCCGTGACCCGGACCTCCCCGAGGTCGTCGTCCGGTACGCCGCCCGCTGCCCCGACCAGGCGCAGGCCCGCAAGGTGTTCACCGAGAGCGTCGCGCTCTACAACAACGGTCCCGCCGGTGTCGCCGGTGTCGGCACCCGCCCGCCGCTGAAAGAGCTCTACGCGATCTGGCCCTGCCTGATCCCACGGGAGCACGTGCGCCAGTCCGTCGAGCTGCTGGAGGTGTGAGGATGCGCGTCGTCGACATCGCCCACGGCCGTTCCGGCGACAAGGGCGACACCTGCAACGTCGGGCTGGTGGCATGGGACGACGAGGGCTACCGGATCCTCTGCCGCGAGGTGACCGAGGAGCGGGTCGCCGCGCACTTCGGTGACCTGGTGAAGGGCACGGTCACTCGCTACGAGCTGCCCGGCATCAAGGCGCTGAACTTCGTACTCACCCGGGCCCTCGACGGCGGTGGCACGCTCTCGCTGCGCTCGGACCACCTCGGCAAGGTGATGTACGCCTGGCTGCTGCGGATGGAGATCGAGGGGCCCGGGTGATCAGCGAGCCGCACGTCCTGGTCTCCCGGCGTGGCCCGCTCGCGGTGCTCACCCTGAACCGGCCGGACGACCGCAACCCACTCGACCCGGAGCTGTCCCAGGCGCTGCTCGACGAGCTACGCGCGGCGCTGGCCGACGACGAGGTGCGGGCGGTGGCGATCGGCGCGAACGGCTCCGCGTTCTGCGCTGGCGGCGATCTCCGGCAGCTGAAGGAGCTTGCTCGGCGCCCGGCCGAGGAGGCGTGGGCCTGGCCCCGGGCCATCGTGGACCTGCACCAGTTGGCGCTGCGGGCGCCCAAGCCGCTGGTCGCGCTGGTCGACGGCCCGGCGTACGCCGGAGGCATGGGGCTGGCCGGGATCTGCGACATCGTGCTGGCCACCCGGCGCGCGTCCTTCGCGCTGCCCGAGGTCCGGGTCGGACTGTTCCCGATGATCATCGTCGCGCACCTGGCCCGGCTGCTGCCTCGACGGCTGCTGCTGGACATGATGCTTACCGGGCGAGCGATCGACGTGGACGAGGCCGCGCGGGCGGGCTTCCTCTCCCGCGTCTGCGCGAACCCGGCGGAGATGTGGGCGGCGGCCGACGAGTACGCCGGAATGTTCACCGACACCAGCCCCACGGCGGTGGCGCTCGGCCGGCGCGCGTTCGCCCTGCTCGCGGAGATGCCGGCAAGCCAGTCGCTGGAGGCCGCGCAGTTCCTGAACCTCACGTTCTTCCTCGGCAGTGACCTGGCCGAGGGTGCCTCGGCCTTTCTCGACAAGCGACCGCCGGCCTGGCGGAGCGGCGAGGACAGGAGCGAGGATGGCTGAGGCGTTCATCGTCGGAGCGGTCCGCACACCGGTCGGCAGGCGCGGTGGCGGGCTGTCCGCCGTACACCCGGCGGACCTGGGGGCACACGCGCTGCGGGGCCTGGTCGTGCGGACCGGGGTCGATCCGGCGCGCATCGACGACGTGCTGTGGGGGTGCGTCGGTCAGGTCGGCCCACAGGCCTCGAACGTCGGGCGGATCACGGCGCTCTCCGCCGGGCTGCCCGAGTCGGTGCCGGGCACGACCCTGGACCGACAGTGCGGGTCCTCGCAGCAGGCCCTGCACTTCGCGGCGCAGGCGGTGCTGTCGGGTACCCAGGACCTCGTCGTCGCCGGCGGCGTCGAGGTGATGAGCCAGGTACCCATCGCGTCGCCGACCACGATCGGCCTGGCGGCGGGGATGGCGCACCCGCGCGGCGGGCAGGGCTGGGCGGAGCGCTACGGCGACCAGGAGATCTCGCAGTTCCGCGGTGCGGAACTGATCGCCGAGAAGTGGGGGCTCACCCGAGAGGCGATGGAGGCGTACGCGGTCGAGAGTCACCGCCGGGCGATCGAGGCCATCGAGCGGGGACTCTTCGACGACGAGATCCTGCCGTACGGCGACGTGACCCGGGACGAGGGCCCACGACCGGGTACGAACCCGGCGAAGCTCGCCACGCTCGAACCGCTCCGGGAGGGCGGCCGGCTCACCGCGGCGCTGTCCAGCCAGATCTCCGACGGTGCCGCCGCGCTGCTCGTCGCTTCTGGGCGCGCGGTGCGCGAGCAGCGGCTCACCCCGTTGGCCCGGGTGCACACGATGACGGTCGTCGGCTCGGACCCGGTCTACATGCTCACCGGCCCGATCCCGGCGACGGAGAGACTACTGGAGCGCGCGGGCGTCGCGCTGTCGGAGATCGGGGCGTTCGAGGTCAACGAGGCATTCGCGAGCGTACCGATGGCGTGGCTGCGGGAGACCGGCGCGGACCCGGCGCGCACCAACCCGCAGGGTGGCGCCATCGCCCTGGGCCACCCGCTCGGCGGCACCGGTGCCCGGCTGCTCACGACGTTGCTGCACCGGATGCGGCGGGAGAACCTGCGCTACGGCATGCAGACCATGTGCGAGGGCGGCGGGATGGCGAACGCCACGCTGCTCGAACTGGTCTGAGCTGACGGCCGGCATCACCGAGACGTCGAGGAGCACGACGAGATCGACGGGCTCGGCTCGATCGCGCCGCAGCCCCCGCACCCAGGGGCGCCGGTCGGATGCGTGCCCGTGTCGGCCCGCGACGGGCACCGGATCGAGGACGTTGACACCCCCGGTTCGGTGGGACTAGCCTAACCGCATAACTATGATAATAAATAGTAGGGACTCGTTGACGCGGTAGCGCGTCGAGAACGGGGATGGAGTGAGCTGTGGACGAGGAAATCACCGCCTTCTTCAGCGCTGACCCCGAGACGATCTCGTGGCCCTATCCCATGTACCAGCGCTGGCGCGAGGGCACCGGAGTGTTGCGATGGGAGAGCGGGCCCGCCACCGTCGTCACGCACTACGCCGACGTCAAAGCCGTGATGGCCGGCGCGTACCCGACGATCCAGAACGCGTACCGCTTCGGTGAACTCGCCGAGGGGACGATTGCCCGGCTCCCCATGGACCAGCACGAGATCTTCTTCAAGGTGCTCGACTTCGAGGGCCTGTTCATGAGCCGGAAGGAGGGCGGGGAGCACGCCCGGCTGCGCCGGATCGCGGCCCGCGCCTTCACCGCCCGGCGCATCGAGCAGCTTCGGGCATCGGTGCAGAAGCACGTGGACGACCTGATCGAGGAGATGCTCGGCAAGCCCGACCCGGACGTGAAACGGGACCTCGCCAACAAGCTGCCGGTCCGGGTGATCGTGGACCTGATCGGGGTCCCCCAGGAGGACCGGGATCTGATCTGGGAGTGGTCCGAGGCGGTCGGCCGGCTGTTCTCGCTCGACGAGAAGAGCCTGCGCGAGGCGGACGAGGCGATCGACGCGTTCCGCGAGTACGTCGGACGCACCGTCGACCGGGTACGGCGTACCGGCGAGGGACCTGAGCTCGCGAAGGCGATGCTGGAGCAGCGCGACAACGAGGCGCTCACCGAGGAGGAGCTGGTCGCGATGTACCTGCTGATCCTCTTCGGTGGCAGCGAGACCACCACCAACCTGCTCGGCAACGGCTTCCTCGCCCTGCAACGCCACCGCGACCAGTGGGACATGCTGGTCAGGGAGCCGGAACTGGTGCGTCCCGCGATCGAGGAGTTGATCCGCTACGACTCACCACACCACTACCTCCCGCGGGTGGTCGCCGAGGACTTCGAGCTGCGCGGCACCGAGCTGAAGAAGAACCAGACCCTGATCGTGGTCATGGGTGCCGCGAACCACGACGAGAGCTACTTCCCGAACCCGTCGGTGCTGGACGTGACCCGGCCGAACAAGGCCGACCACCTGTCGTTCGCGTTCGGTGTCCACTACTGCCTCGGCGCCGCGCTCGCCCGGTTGGAGGGCGAGGTCGCCTTCACCAGCCTGCTCACCCGCTTCCCGGACGCGCGGCTGCTCGACGACCAGCCGAGCTACGGAGGCAGTGCGATGCTGCGCGCGATCCAGCACCTCCCCACCGACCTGGGCGCACCTGTTGGCTGAGCACGGCTACCGCCTCGCAGACCAGCCGCAGGTGCCGGACGGCCGCTGGGACGCCCCCGCGTTCGTGCGCGGTGACCGGAGCGTCACCTTCGCCGCGCTGGACGCTCGCGCCTCCGCGTTCGCGGCTGCTGCGGTGCAGGCCGGACTGGTGCCCGGGGACCGGGTGCTGCTGCTGATGCCGAACGGGCCGGAGACGTTCGAACTGCTGATCGGCTGTGCCCGCGCGGGGCTGGTCGCCGTACCCGTCAACTGGCGGCTCGCACCCGCCGAGGCCCGCGCGGTCGCCCGCGACGCACAGGCCCGCGCGGTCGTCGCCGACCCGTCGCTGTCCGACCTGCTCAGCAGCGTGACGGACGGGCGCGACCTGCGACTCTGCCTCCGGTTGGGGGAGGAGTACGACCGATGGCTGTCCCGCCCCCGACGCGCTGTCGCGCCGGTGGCCGGTGACCCGGAGACGGTGGTGTTGCAGGTCTACACCTCCGGTACGAGTGGACGACCCAAGGGCGTGCTTATCACGGACCGGAACCTCGACGCCAAGGTGCCGCAGGTGACCCCGCTGTGGGGGTTGACCGCCGACAGCATGAGCCTGCTCGCCACGCCGCTGTTCCACGTCGGCGCGCTCAGCTGGGGGCTCACCGGGCTGTACGCCGGAGCGACCACCGTACTCGCCGGCGACGCGTCCCCGGCCACCCTGCTGCGGCACCTCGTCGAGGACCGGATCAGCCACACGTTCCTGGTCCCGGCGATGATCACCCGGCTCTGCGAGGCGGCGGAGTCGGACGCCACCTTCCCCGACCTGCGGGCGATCGTCTACGGCGCCGCACCGATCACACCGGAGGCACAGTCGGCCGCGCTGCACACCTTCGGTCCGGTGCTGCACCACGTCTACGGGATGTCGGAGACCACCGGCGCGTTCACCGAGATGCCGGCCGACCCCGACCTGCCCGCCGACTCGCCGCTGCTGCGCTCCGCCGGCCGCCCGTACCCCTGGGTCGAACTAGAGATCCGCGACCCCGAGACCGGGGCGTCGGTGCCGACCGGGGAGTACGGCGAGGTGTGGACCCGCTCCGCGCAGAACACACCCGGTTACTTCCGGCTGCCCGAGGAGACGCGGACGCTGCTCACCGACGACGGCTGGCTGCGCACCGGTGACGGCGGACGGCTCGACGCCGAGGGGAGGCTCTTCCTCACCGACCGGGTCAAGGACATGGTGATCACCGGCGGGGAGAACGTCTACCCCGAAGAGGTCGAGGAGGTGCTGCGCCGGCACCCGGGTGTTGCCGAGGTCGCCGTCTTCGGGGTAGCCGACGCGCGCTGGGGCGAGGCGGTGGCGGCAGCCGTGGTGCCGCGACCCGACTGCGTTCCGACCCCCGAGGAGCTTGTCGCGTTCACCGACGGGCTGCTCGCGGGCTACAAGCGTCCGCGCACCGTGGTGGTGGTCGACGCCCTCCCCCGGAACCCGACCGGCAAGATCCTCCGGCGACGACTCCAGGAGCAGTACCGATGAACCTTTTTCAACCTGAACCGCGCGGCGCTCACGCACCGCGTCCGACCCTGCGGTCCGTCGGACCGCAAGGGGAGGTTGAAAAAGGTTCAATGAGCAGTCCCGTCCGGATTCTCGGCTTCGTCAACCACATCGCCCCGGTGCCCGACATCGAGGACGAGATCCGCCAGGCGTTCGAGTGGGGCGTCGACGTGGTGGTCGCCCAGGGCACCGGCAGCGACTGGGGGCCGTACTGGCTCGGCTCGGGTGAGCAGGTCTCCGCCAACCAGGCCGCGAACGTCGAGCCCTATGTGCGGGCGGCGCTCCAGCACGGGGTGCCGTTCGTCTTCTCCCTCGGCATCGCGGGCGCCGACGTGCACCTGGAGACCTGCCTGCGCGGTTTCGACGAGATGTGCGAGCGCAACGGGTGGAGCCCCGAGGTCGGCGTGGTCCGCTCCGAGATCGGCAAGGACTACCTGGCCGCCGCCGTCGCGGACGGCCCACCGGTGGTGCCCTGCTCCGAAGGCGCGGGACACCAGCCACTCACGCTGGCCGACGTCGCGGACGTCGAAAGAGTGGTCGCGCTGATCGGCCCGGAACCGGTGCAGGAGTTGCTCGGTCGCGGTGTGGACGGCGTGCTCACCGGGCGCGCCCTCGACATCGGACTGTTCATGGCGCTGCCGATGATGCGCGGCATCCCGACCGCGGTCGCCGCGCACGCCGGCAAGCTGCTCGAGTGCGGTGGCCTCGCCCTGGAGCCGGGTGACTCGGGCCGGAGCGTCTGGGCGAGCCTCGACGAAACCGGCTTCGAGGTGCGTTCCCCCTCGCGGCACGCCCGGGCCTCGGTCCGCTCGCTGGTGTCGCACACCTTCTACGAGCGCGCGCACCCGACGCTGGAGGAGAACCCCGGCGGCACCCTCGACCTGTCCCAGGCCACCTACCAGGAGACCGCGACGGGCATCCGGTGCGAGGGTGCGCGGTGGCACGAGGCGCCGTACACGCTGCTGCTCGAGGGCGCACGCCGGGAGGGCTTCCGGGCGGTCACCCTGCTCGGCGTACGGGAGCCCGAACTGCTCCGGCAGGCACGCACCTGGACCGAGGCCGCCGAGCGGGAGGTACGGTCCGCACCCCGGTTCGCGGCCCACGTTGCCGCCGGCAGGCTGCGGATCAGTACCCGGATCTTCGGGCTGGACGCGGTGCTCGGTGAGCTGGAGCCGAACGAGAAGGTCACCGGTCACGAGGCCGGTGTACTCGTCGACGTGGTCGCGGCGGACGAGGAGTTGGCCAGGGAGGCGGCGTACTTCGCCTTCATCCGGCTCTTCATCGGCCCGTACCCGGGACGCAAGACCACCGCGGGCAACGCGGCGGCGCCGATCATGCCGGTGGTGATCCCGGTCTCCGCCGTCTACACCTTCTCCATCTACCACCTGCTGCCGTTGGCGGACCCGGTCGAGCCGTTCCGGCTCGGTGTCGAGCGGTTCCCGCGTGCCGGCGCCGTCCGGGAGGAGGCCGCCGATGCGGCTGTATGAGTGCGCGGACATCATCCGCAGCAAGAACGCCGGACCGTTCACGCTCACCATCGATCTGTTCTTCGGTGACGAGGAACGCTACTCGATCGCCAAGGGCTCGACACTGCTCACCGTGGCCGGCGTCGCGCAGGCGTACGGCGTCGAGGAGTCGCGGGTGAAAGGCGTCTACTTCGACGACCGGATCCGCGCCGCCAAGGTCTCGTTGCTGCGCTGGTCCTCCAGCACCGACCCGTTCTGCGCCGACATGTTCGGGGCACACCTGCACACCCCGCTCGCCGACGGCGAGCTGGTCCCGGCTCGCTCCGAAGGGGTACCCGAATGAAGTTCGGCATCCTGCTCACCTCCGTCTACGACGCGAGCGTCGACGCCCGGGTCCAGCGGGCCGAGCACGAGGACCTGGTGCGGACCTCCGAGCAGCTCGGGTTCGACCTGATGGTCTGCGGGCAGCACTTCCTCGGCTCCGAGCTGCGCTACTTCCAGCCGGTCCCGTGGCTGACCCACATGGCACAGGTGGCGCCGTCGATGGAGGTGGCTACCGGCATCGTGCTGCTGTCGATGGTGAATCCGGTCGACATCGCCGAGCAGATGGCCACGCTGGACGTCCTCACCGACGGACGGGCGATCTTCGGCGCCGGCCTCGGCTACAGCGGCCACGAGTTCGACGCGTTCGGGGTCGAGCCGGGCACCCGGGTAGCCCGGTTCGAGGAGTCGCTGAGCCTGGTCAAGCAGCTCTGGAGCGGTGCGGAGGTCGACTTCAGCGGGAAGTTCACCAGCGTGCACGGTGCCCGGCCGTCCGTACGCCCGATCCGCGAGGGTGGTATCCCGGTCTGGGTCGGCGGCCAGGCCGCCGGAGCGGTCAAGCGCGCCGCCCGGATGGGTGACGCGTGGTACTCACCGCCGTTCCCCACGCACACCGAGCTGGCCGGTCTGCGCAGGCTCTTCCTCGACACCCGGGCCGCGCACGGGCTCTCCCTCGACGGCGACTTCCCGCTGCGCCGTGAGGTGCTCCTCGCACCGGACCGGGTGGCCGGGATGGACGCCGCCCTCGAGCGCTACCGCGCCCGCTACGAGACGTACCAGAAGTGGGGCCTGTCCGGCGAGAACACCCCGATCGAATCCGGCGAGCGGCTGCGCGCCGACATCATGGACAGGTTCATTCTCGGCTCCGCCGCAGAGGTCGCGGACGGCTTGGCGAAGCTGGCGGAGGATCTCGGCATGACCCACTTCGTGTACAAGCCGCACTGGCCCGGCCTGCCGCACCGCGAGGCGATGAAGCAGCTTGAGGAGTTCGGCACCAAGGTGGTCGCGGAGCTCACCCGATGAGGCTCGAGACGGGGCAGGTCGCGGTCGTCACCGGGGCGGCGAGCGGGATCGGCCGGGCAATGGTCGACGCGTTCGCGGCGCGCGGGCTCGTCGTGGTCCTCGCCGACGTGGAGCGGGACGCCCTCGACGGCGCCGTCGCCGAGGTCTCCGCGACCGGCGCCACCGTCGAGGGCCACGTCGTCGACGTCGGTACGCCGGACCGCTTGGAGGCGCTCGCGGACCACGTCTTCTCGACGTACGGCCGGGTCGACGTGGTCTGCAACAACGCCGGTGTGGTCACCTCGCGCCGACCGGTGTGGGAGCAGTCCTTCGCCGACCTGGAGTGGACCACCCGGGTCAACTTCTACGGTGTGGTCAACGGGATTCGGGCGTTCGTCCCGTACCTGGTCCGCGCCGGACGCGGCCACGTCGTGAACACCGCGTCGATCGCCGGCCTGGCCACGATTCCCGGTGGCGGCAACGGTGTGTACTCGGCCACCAAGCACGCCGTCGTCGGGCTCTCCGAGACCCTGGCCGTGGAGCTGGCCCGGGCGGCACCGGAGGTCGGCGTGACCGTGCTCTGCCCCGGTCCGGTGCCGAGCCGGATCCACGACGCCGCACGCAACCGCCCCGCGTCGCTGGTGGCCGACCCGCCGGCCACCGCGCCTGACGCTCTGCCGAAGCCGGACTTCGGCCTGGAGCTGCGGAAGGTTCCGGCCGAGGTGGTGGCCGAGCAGGTGGTCGAGGCCATCGAGTCCCGGCGTGCCTACGTGGTGACGGCACCCGACACCGTGCCGCTCGCCAAGGCTCGGGTCGACGCGCTGTTGTCGGCGCTGGCCGGCTGACGGCGCCCGTTCTCCCCGGCCGGGTCGGGGTCAGCGCGCTCGGACCTCGTTCGAGCCGTGCGCAGCTCGGTGCGACCGCGCCACCCGTGCCCGGCTCGCGGTCACTTGGCCGTGATGCCGCCGTCAACCGGAATGGTCACGCCGGTGACGTACGAGGACAGGTCGCTGGCCAGGAACAGTGCCACCTTGGCGATCTCGCTGGGATCGGCGGCCCGCCCCATCGGGATGGTCGCGAAGAACGCCTGCTTGCGCCTCTCGATCTCCACCGGGTCGTCGATCCGGAAGAACGCCGGCAGACCCGGGGTCTCCACCGAGCCCGGGGCGATCGCGTTGACCCGGATGCCCTCGGTGGCGAACGCGAGCGCCATCGACCGGACGAGTGCGATCAGTCCACCCTTGGTGAAGGAGTACATCGGGCTGTACGGCGAGCCGATCAGGCCCGAGGTCGAGCTGGTGAAGATCACCGAGGCGTTCCCGGCGGCCTTGAGCGCGTCGGTCAGGTACCCGCTGAGGAAGAACGACGCCCGTGCGTTGACCTCCAGGCCGGTGTTCCATTCCTCCTCGGTCAGGTCGAGACCGGCCGCACCCGGGATGCCGACGTTGTTGTAGAGCACGTGCAGCGCACCGTGCTCGGCGGTCACCCGCTCGGCGAGTGCCTTGAGTGCCCCGAGGTCGCGGACGTCGACGACCGACGAGGTGCCGCTGCCGCCCTCGGACTCGATGGCCGCGACCGTCTCCTTGGCGGCCTCCCCGTTCACGTCGACGACGATGACATGGGCGCCTTCGCGGGCGAACAGCTCGGCTGCCGCGCGGCCCATGCCGGAGGCCCCGGCGGTGATCAGTGCGACCTTGTCCTTGAGAAGCATGGTGTCTCCGTTCTCCTTCGGGTTTCGGTTCGGCGTCAGGCGGTGACGAGCTGCTCGGCGAGTGCCCGGGCCTGCCGGGTGGCGAACACCAGGCGCCGTGGTGCGTAGGCGTCGCCGAGGATGTGCACCCGGGGCAGGTCGGGGTGCAGCTCGTCGTACAGGGTGGGGTCGGAGACGCTGCCGCAGGCGAGTACGACCGAGTCGAACTCGCCGCGTCTGCGGATCTTCCAGGAGTAGACGTGCCGGCACTCGACCGTGTGCCGGTCGATCCGCACGACCTCCTCGTTGAAGTGGAAGCCGACGTTGTTGTCGTCCAACCGGCCCAGGATGCCGCCGATGATGTAGCGACCCATCAGCGGCGCCGCCTGGGCGGTGGCGTAGACGACCGTCACCTCGTGGCCGTTGCTGGCCAGGTGGTCGGCGACCGAAAGGGGAGCGACGTGGTCGTCCTGCGCCACGATCAGTACCCGGCGGCCGGGGGTCGCACGTCCGGCGAGTACGTCGCGGATGTCGTGCACGTGCTCGGCCTCGACGCCCTGGATCGCCGGGGTGCGGGGTCCGGCTCCGGTGGCGACGGCCACCACGTCGGCACTCACAGCGCGGACATCGCCGGCGGTCGCGCGCCGGCCGAGCGTGACCTTGACGCCGAGTCCTTCGAGGCGACGGCGCTGCCAGGTGAGGTACTCGCCGTACATCTCGTGCCGGGGCGCCATCGGCGCGTAGCGGAGCTGGCCACCGAGCTCGTCCTCGGCCTCCCAGAGTTCCACCTCGAGGCCGGCCTCGCTGGTCAGCGCGGCGAGTTCCATGCCCGCCGGGCCGCCGCCGACGACCAGCAGCCGGCGGCTCGTGCTCGGCCGCGCCCACGGCCCCGCCACCTCGTGGCCGGCGCCCGGGTTCACCGCGCAGCCGAACGCCAGACCCTCCACGTAGCGGCGGCTGATGCACTCGTTGCCGCCCACGCACGGCCGGATGTCGGTCAGCCGGCCTTCGCGTGCCTTGAGCAGCAGCTCGCCGTCGGCGATGTGCGCCCGCGCCATGCCGACGATGTCGGCGCTGCCCGAGCTGAGCACCCGTTCGGCGACCTCCGGTCCGTTGATCCGGCCGGTGTGCACGACGGGGAGCGAGATGCCCTTCGTCAGCTCGGCGGCGAGCCCGGCGAACTGGGCCGGGTCGAAGTACGTCGGCTGGATGTAGCTCGGGTTGCCCCACGGGCTGCCGACGACCCCGTGTACGTAGTCGATCAGCCCGGTGGCCTCGAAGTACTGCGCGAGCTCGACACCGCCCGGCACGTCGTACCCGCCGGGGACCTCCTCGCGGATGTTGAGCCGGATGCCGAGCGTCATGCTCGTGCCGATCACCTCGCGGATCGCCCGCATCGTCTGCACCGCGAATCGGCATTGGTTCTCCAACGAGCCGCCGTAGCGGTCGGTGCGGTGGTTGGTGAGCGGGGACAGGAACCACTCGTGCAGGTCGTCGTGGTTGAGGTGCAGCTCGATCCCGTCGGCGCGCCCCTGCATGGCCAGCCGGGCGGACTCGGCGTACTCCCTGACGAAGGCATCGATGTCGGTCTGGTTCATCACGTGCGGCATCAGGTTGATCGTCGGCGCGCTCATCGTGTGGGAGGCACCGTGCGGCATCCCGCCCTGGTGCACCATCTGCACCGACACCGTGGCGCCGTGCGCGTGCAGCGCGTCGGAGAACTGTTGGACCCGCTCGACGAAGAAGGGCAGCCGGAAGAATCCGAGCGTGGCCGCACCGACCCCGGTCGGCTCGAAGCCCGGGATCAGGTGGTTCTTGACGTGGGTGGAGAGGCTTGCCACCCACGCGACCCCGTCGTTGCGGACCCGCTGCTCGAAGTAGGCGATGTTGCGGGTGGCGTCCTCGTCGGTGCCGTAGATGTTGCCGATCGCCGACGCGTGCGGGGGCAGCATCACCCGGTTGCGTAGTCGCATCGTCCCCACGGTGATCGGCGAGAACAGGTGGGGAAACCCGTGGGCGGCAGCACTCTCCGAAGCGTCGGTGGTCCGGGTCATCGGCGGGCTCCCAGGGACGGCGTGGGCGGCATCGCTATTTCTAGCATGTCCATGTGCATGATTACTAGAGATAACGTTTGACTGGAGGAGGCTTCCTCGGGTGCGAGCGGCGGCTCCGCCGTACCGAGGGTGCGCGGTTCGTGTGCAGCCTTCGCGGTCGGTGTGGCCCGGTCCCCTGTCGCACGCCAATCGACCGCCGGACGCGGCATCGGGGAAGAGTTGTCATCTGGACGTTGGTGCATGATAATGATAGGCATTATTAGGCGTTGGTGCGGAGCCAGGGCGTCGAAGCCGTACCCCTCGGTCATGGCGGCAGCGTGACGGCGGCGGTGACGAACCCGTGCCGGGACTGCGGTGCGGCAATCGGGAGGTGGATGGTGAGCGGGGAGAAGGTTCTCCTGGTCGACGGGGCGCGGACCCCGGTGGGCAGTTTCGGCGGTGCGTTCCGGGACGTCCCGGCCCACGAACTCGGGGCCACCGCCGTGCGGGAGGCCCTGTCCCGGGCGGGCGTGCCGGCGGAGGCGGTCGACGAGGTGGTGATGGGCTGCATCGGCCAGGTCGGTCCGGACGCGTACAACGCGCGCCGGGTGGCGCTGGCCGCTGGCCTGCCGGTCGGCACCCCGGCCTACACGGTCAACCGGTTGTGTGGCAGCGGGTTGCAGGCGATCTGGTCGGCGGCGGCGCAGGCCGGGTGGGGCGGCGCGGACCTGATGGTCGCCGGCGGCGACGAGAACATGACGCGGATGCCGTTCTACGACTTCGGCGCCCGGTCGGGTTACAAGCTGGGCGACCGTACCCTGGTCGACGGCACGGTGATGATGCTGACCGACCCGTTCCACGATATCCACATGGGCGTGACCGCGGAGAATGTGGCCCGCGAGTACGGCGTCTCCCGCCAGGATCAGGACGAGTTCGCGTGGGAGTCGCAGCGTCGGGCGGCGTCGGACGCCGCCGGGGCGGCCTTCGGCACGGAGATCGTCGCCGTCGAGGTCGGTGGGCGCCGGCCGGTGACGGTCGATCGGGACGAGCACCCCAGGCCGGAAACGACGCTGGAGGCGCTGGCCGGGCTGCGGCCTGCCTTCGCAACCGCCGGCACCGTCACGGCGGGCAACGCGTCGGGGATCAACGACGGCGCCGCCGCGGTGGTGCTGGCCCGGGAGTCCGTCGTCGCGGAGCGGGGCCTGACCGCGCTGGTGAGCCTGGAGGCGGTGGCGACCGCGGCGATGGAGCCGGAACTGATGGGCTACGCCCCGGTGCCGGCGCTGAAGAAGTTGTTCGACCGGACCGGTACGAGTGTCCGCGACATCGACGTGGTCGAGCTCAACGAGGCGTTCGCCGCCCAGGCGGTGGCGGTGATCCGGGACGCGGGGCTGGACCCGGAGCGGACCAACCCGTACGGCGGGGCCATCGCGCTCGGCCACCCGGTCGGAGCCACCGGCGCCATCCTGGCCCTGCGGGTGGCCAAGCACCTGGCCCGTACCGACGGGGAACTCGGCATCGTCACCATGTGCATCGGCGGGGGGCAGGCCATGGCCGCCCTCTTCCGCCGCGTCTGAGCTGAGACGCTGGCGGGCGAGCCGACAGGCTGGACCGGGAACACCGACAACAGGTAAGGGACATCATGCTTATCGAGAACACCGCCGCCATCGTGACCGGAGGCGCCTCCGGGCTGGGCGCGGCCACCAGCGAGGCGCTCGCCAGGCGCGGCGCGAAGGTCTTCGCCTTCGACCTGCCCGCCAGCGTCGAGGGGGCGCAGGGCGGCGACGGGATCGAGTACGTCGCCGTCGACGTCACCGATCCGGTGCAGGTCAGGTCCGCCGTGAACCAGGCGGCCGGCTCGGGTCCGCCGCTGCGTACCGTCGTCAACTGCGCCGGCATCGGTCCGTCGATGCGGATCCTCGGCAAGAAGGGCGTCCACGACCTGGCCCTCTACGCAAAGGTCGTCCAGGTCAACCTCGTCGGCTCCTTCAACGTCCTCGCCCTGGCCAGCGAGCGCATCGCCGAAACCGAAGCCGACGAGCACGGGCAGCGCGGCGTCGTCATCAACACCGCATCCGTTGCCGGCTACGAGGGCCAGGTCGGCCAGGCCGCCTACTCGTCGTCCAAGGGCGGGATCCTCGGCCTGACCCTTCCCGCGGCCCGGGACCTGGCGCAGTACGGCATCCGGGTCTGCACCATCGCCCCCGGCATCGTCGACACCCCGATGCTCGCCACCGTCTCCGAGGAGTTCCGCGCGGGCCTCGCCGCCGGCGTGCCGTTTCCCAAGCGGCTGGCCCGGCCCGACGAATACGCCCAACTCGCACTGTCGATCATCGAACACGACTACCTCAACGGCGAAACCATCCGGATGGACGGCGCCCTGCGGATGAGCCCGCGTTGAGACCTCCTGGGCGGCGTCGTGCCGGTTGGCGCCCGGCGGCTATGAGGACCTTTGCAGCGATCGTCAACCAGGAGGAGGTCGAGGCGCGATGAACATCGTCGTACTCGTCAAGCAGGTGCCTGATTCGGGCGCGGACCGCAGCCTGCGTCCGGACGACAACACCGTCGACCGGGGTTCGGCAGGCAACGTGATCAACGAGATGGACGAGTACGCCATCGAGGAGGCGTTGAAGGTCCGGGAGGCGCACGGCGGTGAGGTGACCGTCCTGACGATGGGTCCGGATCGGGCGTCCGAGTCGATCCGTAAGGCGTTGTCGATGGGGCCGGACAGGGCCGTGCACGTGCTGGACGATGCGCTGCACGGGTCGTGCGCGGTGGCCACCTCGAAGGTCCTCGCCGCCGCTCTCGGCCGGCTGGGCGCGGATCTGGTGATCTGTGGTGCCGAGTCGACCGACGGTCGGGTGCAGGTGCTGCCGCACATGATCGCCGAGCGGCTGGGGGTGGCCGCGCTGACCGGTGCGCGCAGGCTGGCCGTGGACGGTGCGACGTTGACGGTGGAGCGGCAGACGGAGGAGGGCTACGAGGTGGTCACCGCCTCGACTCCGGCGGTGGTGTCGGTGTGGGACACGATCAACGAGCCGCGGTACCCGTCGTTCAAGGGGATCATGGCGGCGAAGAAGAAGCCGGTGCAGACGCTCTCCCTGGCCGACCTGGGCATCGCCGGCTCGGAGGTCGGTTTCGACGGCGCGACCAGTACGGTGCTGGAGCACACCAGGCGCCCGCCGCGGTCGGGCGGTACCAAGGTCACGGATGAGGGCTCCGGCGGCGTACGGCTGGTCGAGTTCCTCGCCACCGAGAAGTTCGTGTGAGGGGTGGGGACATGTCCGAGGTTCTCGTCGTCGTCGAAGCCACTCGGGAGTTCGGCGTCAAGAAGGTCAGCCTGGAGCTGCTCACCCTCGCCCGCGAGCTGGGTACCCCCGCCGCTGTCGTGCTCGGTGGCACCGGCGTGGCGCAGGCGTTGGCCGGGAAGTTGGGCGAGTACGGGGCGGTGAGGATCTACGCCGCCGAGGGTGCGGAGATCGACGACTACCTGGTGGCGCCGAAGGCCACCGTGCTGGCCGACCTCATCGCTCGGGTACGGCCGGCCACGGTGCTGCTCGCCTCGTCCCAGGAGGGCAAGGAGATCGCCGCCAGGCTGGCCGTGAAGCTGGACAACGGCATCCTGACCGACGTGGTCGCTCTCGACGCGGACGGCACCGCCACCCAGGTCGCGTTCGCCGGCTCCACCATCGTGAAGTCGAAGGTCAGCAAGGGGCTGCCGTTGGTCACCGTCCGGCCGAACTCGCTCACCCCCACCCCGGCGGCGGCCACCCCGACGGTGGAGCAGCTCGCCGTGACCGTCGGCGACGCGGACAAGCTGGCCCGGGTGGTGCAGCGGGTTGCCGAGCAGCAGGGCTCCCGCCCGGAGCTCACCGAGGCATCGGTCGTCGTCTCCGGTGGACGCGGTGTCGGCAACGCGGACAACTTCAAGCTGGTCGAGGAGCTGGCCGACCTGCTCGGCGGCGCCGTCGGCGCGTCCCGTGCCGCGGTCGACTCCGGTTTCTACCCGCACCAGTTCCAGGTCGGGCAGACCGGCAAGACCGTCTCCCCGCAGTTGTACGTCGCGCTGGGTATCTCCGGCGCGATCCAGCATCGGGCCGGCATGCAGACCTCGAAGACCATCGTCGCGGTGAACAAGGACGCCGAAGCGCCGATCTTCGAACTGGCCGACTACGGCGTGATCGGCGACCTGTTCAAGGTCGTCCCACAGGCCGCCGAGGAGATCCGCAAACGCAGGTGACGCCAGTGGCGTTGTCCGGGCGGTTGTCCGCCGCGCCCCGGCAGCGCGGCGGACAACCCCGGGTGGGAATGCGGAACTGGTGCCGGCTACCGGGCCCAGAGCCGCCAGGTCTGGTTGAGCGGGCTGCCCTGGCTGGCGGGGTTGCACGTCCACTGATGGACGGGGGCGCGTGCCGCCGTGGAGATCCCGCTCACGTCGACGCACTTCCCGCTGTGCCGCGCGACGAGCTGGTAGTCGTGGACGTCGTTGCCCGAATAGGTGACCTTTCGCAAGGTGAACTGCTGGTTCTGTGCGCCGCTGGTGCACGGCTGCTGTACGACCGCCGCGCCGTCGGCGGCAGAGGAGCCGCTGACGTCCAGGCACTTGCCGGACTGCTGGTTGACGACCGTGTAGGTGTTCGCGGCCCCGCTGACCGGGTGGAGGTTCCACAACTGTTGGTCGCCGCCCTCGCAGTAGAACTGCTGTTGCCGGTTGCCGTCGGCGGTGCTCATGTTGGTGTTGTCCAGGCACTGTTGGGAGTGCTGCGCGACCGCCACCGTCTGGAAGCTGCCGTCCGATGGCGGCAGGAGCGTGATGGTGAAGGTGTCGTCGGCGTTGGTGTGCGGCAGGTTGACGGTGGTGCCGTTGCCGGACAGCGTCACGACGGAGTTGGCGATGGTGATCGGGCCCTGGACCGCGCCGCCGCCGTTGTAGGGGATGCGCTGAGCCACCACCCGTACCTGGTTGTTCTGCACGATGCCGTTGGTGGTGTCGAGGCGCTGTAGGTTGACGGCGATGTTGCCGGTGGTGCCGCCGCCCCCGACGAGGATCTTGGCGACGCCGCTTGCCTTGGTGGCGAAGGCGTCGTAGGCCGGGCTGGGCGTGACGGAGGAGATGAGTCCGGTCTGTGACCCGTAGAAGCGGTAGACCCACCATTCGCCCCTGGGCTGGTGCTGGCCGGCGGAGTTGCGTACGAGCAGGTTGGCGAGGTCGTTGTGGAGGTTGGCGGTACTGGCCCAGTTGGCGCGTAGCCCGTCGGCGCCGGCGCGTTCGAGGCGGGCGATGTACCAGGAGCCGTCGCCGGGGTTCTGTTCGCTGGGTGAGCCGTACTCGTTGATCTGGTACGGGCGCGGGTGCGGGATTCCGCGCGCGTTGAGGGTGGTGTTGGCCACGTTGACGTTGGCGACCGGGTCGCCGGGCAGGCTGTGCCAGCTGACGATGTCCGGTACGAGGTTGTTGGCGCGGACGAAGTCGAGGTACTGGACCCACCAGCCCCCGGTCGAGGGCACGCAGGCGCAGCTCGGGCCGACGATCAGGTGGCTCGGAAACTCCGCCCGCAGGCGCTGGTAGGTGCGGCGCCACAGTTCGAAGTACTGCGCCTGCGGGCGGTTCCAGAACAGGCCCAGGTTGGGCTCGTTCCAGATGTCCCACTGCACGGCGATCCCCGCCGCGCGGACGTCGCCGATGAGGCGGGTGAGGAAGGCGTCGTAGTCCGTCCAGTTGCTGTTGTCGCCGGGGAAGCGGGAGATCGGGTACCCGTCGGCGCCCCACAGGTCGTGGGGCAGCAGGATGAACTGGCCACCGAGCGCGATCGTGCGGCGGGCCTGTGCGAGGGTCGAGTTCCACCGCCGTTCGTACCTGCCGGCGACCCACCCGCCCGGTTGGCCGAGCTGGGCCCCACCGGCGCGCATGTAGCGGAACCGCACGTCGCGGTAGAAGTGGTCGGCCGGTCCGGACGCGTTCTCGGTCATGCCGTAGATCCAGCCGGATGCCCGGTAGGTGGGCGAGCCGCCGGTTACGGAGAAGTTGACGGTGATGGATTCGTCTGCGGCCTCGGCGGGCGCTCCGACGGTGACGAGGCAGGCGGCGGTGAGCGCGCCGACCGCGAGCCGGGCGACGAGACGGCGACCTCTGTGCCTGGTGGTGGTGTCCATTCGCGACTCCTCGGGCAGGGAAGGGGTGTGGGGGATCGCCGGGCGAGCCGTGGGCTCGTCCGCGAGGTCGTGGTGACGAAGGCGCTACCGGGCGGGTACCGGGCCGGTGCTGGCGCGCAGCGAGATCGGCGGGGTGAGCAGCAGGTGCCGGGGCGGGGCGTCGGGAGTGGCGATGCGTTCGAGGAGCAGTTCGACGGCGTGGGTACCCATCTCGGTGGGCACGTCCGCGGCGGTCAGCGCCGGCCGGAAGCCCTCGGCCCAGTGCCGGGCGGCGACGCCGGCGATGGACAGATCGCGGGGTACGCAGATGCGCGCGCGTTCGAGGGCGCGTTCGATGCCCGGCAGGGCGGCCTCGTTGAGGGTGGCGATGGCGGTGATCTCGGGGCGCTCGTCGAGCAACTGTTCGAGGCAGGACTCCCCGGCGGCGGCGTCGTCGCCGCAGCACAGGTCGACGCCGGTCAGCCCGCGCTGGGTGACGGCCTCGGTGAACCCGGCCAGCGCGCGTTGGGCGGGTCCGTAGCCCGCGGCGACAAGTTCGGGCGAGCGGTTGATCAGGGCGATGTGGCGGTGGCCGAGGTCGGCGAGGTGGTGCACGCACCGGGCGATCAGGGTCGCGTAGTCGACGTCGACCCAGCAGGTGCCGTGCGGGTGGGCGGTGTGTCCGATCGTGACGAATGGCAGGCCGGCCTGCTGTAGCCGGGTGACACGCGTGTCCTCCAGGCGGATCTCCATCAGGATGACGCCGTCGACCCGCCGGCCGGTGACGACCCGTTCGAAGGAGCGGTCGTGGTCCCCGCCGGAGGGAGACAGGAGTACGTCGAGGTCGGCGCGGGCGGCGGCCTCGACGACGCTGGCGACGAAGCCGAGCTGCATGTCGGTCAGCCGCAGGCTCGCTGGCGGGATCACCAGCCCGAGGGTGCGGGTGCGACCCTCCTTCAACGCCCGGGCGGCGGCATTCGGCCGGTAGTCCAACTCGTCGATGATCGCCTGGATGCGGCGCCGAGTTTCGTCGGAGACGGTTCGCTTGCCGCTGAGTGCGTACGAGACGGTGCTGCGGGACACCCCGGCCCGGCGGGCGATCTCACCGATGTTCATCGGGTACTCCTCACGAACCGGTTCGGCTGACACCCGGAGATGGAAGCAGCCTTGCTCATCGGCCGACGGGGCTGGGCATGGGGGCGCCGAGCTGGGCGAACCGATTCGACCGAAGCGTAGGTATCACCCCGACAGATGTCAATGCCCGGTCTCCCTGACCTGGCCGACGTTCTTCGGGGGGTCGCGCTCGTCAGGGGCATTTGAACTCTTGACGGTCTCGTATCGCAGTTCTATGTTCTGTCGAACCGATTCGGAGAACCGGTTCGACAGCCCGTCGCCCTGGCGGGCGCAGGGACCCTGAGCGATCGACCTGAAGGGAACAGACCGTGAGATCGTTGGCAGACAGCCGGCGCGCCATCGGTGTGGCGCTCGCGGCTCTGGCCGTGGCCGGCGGGACGGTCGGGTGTTCGTCATCGGACGGCAGCTCCGGTGACAGCGGCGGCGCCTACACCATCTGGGACCCGTATCCGCAGTTCGACAACGGCTCGGACCGGGGCGAACTCCTCGCCGACTGCGGTGCCATCTACCTCAGCCTCGGTCTGCTCAACACGCTTCCGGGCCTCGTCGTCGCCGACGACACAATCGCCATCCCGTTCGGAGTGATCGTCTTCCAGGCGTTCATGTCAGGCATCCCGGAGGAGGTCATCCAGGCCGCCACAGTGGACGGTGCCGGACCGCTGCGGATGTTCTGGTCGGTCGTCCTGCCGATCAGCCGCAACGCGACAATCACGGTCGGCCTCTTCGCGTTCCTGTGGGCGTGGTCCGACTTCGTCTTCGCGTCCGCTCTGGACGGCGGGGGTCGGCTGCGGCCGATCACGCTCGGCATCTACCAGTACATCGGCAACAACAACCAGCAGTGGAACGCCATCATGGCGACCGCCGTCGTGGCGTCGATCCCGGCCGCCGCGCTGCTGGTCGTCGCCCAGCGTTACATCGCCACCGGCGTCACCACCGGCGCCGTGAAGGACTGACAACCGCAACCCCCGGAAAGCGAGCATCACCATGCCCGTCGCCCCAGCCGGTCCGGAGTTCTCGATCTGGGAGATCCCGTTCAGCCACTCCGGATCCTGGTTCAACTTCTCCCCGGTGGTCGCGGAGAGGACCTACGCGGACGACGTCCACCTGGTCTCGCACCAGACCCGGCTGCACCCGGTGCTGCGACTCGTTCCGCACGTCGGCGGGGCCTCGGTGGAGACCGCCGTCACCGCGGTGCCGTCCCGGCTGGTGTGGACCCGCGGCAAGGGCCGGATCGAGCTGGCCTACGAGTCGGACGACACCGTGCGGGTCCGGGGCGACGGGCTCGGCCTGCGCATCCTCGCCGCCGACGCCGCGCTGACCCCCTTCACCGGACCGTACTTCCTGCAGGACCCGGTCGACGGCTCCTACCTGTTCACCCTCTACGAGACCGGCCGCCGCTACCGCGTCACGGTGCTCACCGGACGGCCCACCACCGTCACCGGATCCCAACAACTCGGCACGGCCGAGCGGGGACTCACCCTCGGCGACCACCGGGCGTGGGAGCTGGCGATCGAGGAGTACGACAGCGCCCGCACCCCCTACCGCTCGGTGCGGACCTTCGACCAGGTCGCCGCGTCCGCCGCCACCGAGTTCAGCCGGTACGTCGACGCGGTCGCCCCGTGGCGCAGCGTCGACACGCCGGCCGCCGAGCTCGCCGCGTACGTGGTGTGGTCGGCCACCGTGCGCCCCGCCGGATTCGTCACCCGGCCCGCGGTGCTGATGTCCAAGCACTGGATGGACAAGGTGTGGAGCTGGGACCACTGCTTCAACGCCCTCGCCCTCGCCACGGGCGCGCCGGAGCTGGCCTGGGACCAGTTCCGGCTACCCTTCGAGCACCAGGACAGCGCCGGCGCGCTGCCGGACTCGGTCACCCACTCGGAGGTCCTCTACAACTTCGTCAAACCACCCATCCACGGCTGGGCCCTACGCGAGCTCCGCCGGCGCATCCCCGGACTCCGGCGGGAACAGCTACTGGAGGCGTACCAGGGGCTGGAGCGTTGGACCCGCTTCTGGCTCACCGCCCGGCGGGTGCCCGGGAACGAGTTGGCGCACTACCAGCACGGCAACGACAGCGGCTGGGACAACGCCACGACCTTCGACCCCGAACGCGTCGTCGAGTCCGCGGACCTGGCCTCGTTCCTCGTACTCCAACTGCGCGAGCTTGCCGACCTGGCCGGCGAGCTGGGCCTGGCCGGCGAAGCCAGGTCGTGGCGACGCGCGACGGAGCAGATGCGCGCGGCGCTGCTGGAGCTGTGGACACCCGAGGGCTTCGTGGCGCGAGCCGCACTCACCCAGCGGACCTGGACCAGCGCCAGCCTGATCGACCTCATGCCGGTCCTGCTCGCCGACGAGCTGCCCGACGCGATACGGCAGGTCCTGGCCCGGCGCATCCAGCGGCACCTGACGCCGTACGGCCTGGCCACCGAGCTGACCACGTCACCGCACTACCGGGCCGACGGCTACTGGCGCGGACCGATCTGGGCGCCGACGACGGTGCTCGTCGAGGACGGGCTGCGCCGCGGCGGCTTCACCGCACTGGCCGACGAGATCAGCAGCCGTTTCCGGGCACTGTGCGAACGCTCCGGGTTCGCCGAGAACTTCGACGCCCTCACCGGCGCCGGGCTGCGCGACCGCGCCTACACCTGGACGGCCAGCGGCTATCTCATCCTCGCCGCCGGCTACGAACACCGGCGCCGCCACGGCGGAGCCACCGACAGCGTCGCCACCGAAGAAACCAACATTCTCTCCTGATCGGAACGACAACGGTCAACCGGATCGTGGTCACGGCACTGGCCACACACTCGGTGCCGGAGCAGTGGTGTGAACGCTCACTGCGCCGTGGAGCGGAGAACAGCCCAGGGTTGACACCTAATGTCGATCTATCTATGTTAACGCTCATCCATGCCAGCGACCGCTTCGGCGCGGCGGGCGGCTACCGGCCGACCGGCAAACGGACGGAGGAGCGATGTCCCGATCCCGCCCGACCCGCGCGCTCGCCAGCGCCCTGGTGCTGGCCGGTGCGCTCGGCACGGTCCCGGCCGCCGGCTCCACCGCCTCGGCCGCACCCGGCTCCACCGCCTCGGCCGCTGTCACGACCGACTACGCGGCCCCGGCAGCGACCGACTACACCGTCGAGGTGGACGCCGCCGGCACCGGCCCGGCGATCGCCGACACCATGTACGGGGTGTTCTTCGAGGACATCAACCGGGCCGCCGACGGTGGGCTCTACGCCGAACTCGTGCAGAACCGCTCGTTCGAGTACGACCCGGCGGACAATGCCGGGTACACCGGGATGACAGCCTGGGCCCCGACCGCGCCGGACGGGGTCCGGGGCACCGTCGGAGTGGTCGACGACACCGGGCGGCTCAACGAGCGCAACCGCCGCTACCTGCGGCTGGACCTGCCGTCCGGCGGCCAGGGCTACGGGGTGGTCAACGCGGGCTACAACTCCGGCATCCGGCTCGACCGCCAGCGGTACTACGACTTCTCGCTCTGGGCCCGCACCGGCGCCGCCGCCGGCACGCCGCTGACCGTCCGGCTCACCGACCCGGCCGGCGCCAACCTCGCCCCGCCGCTGCGGATCGTGGTGCGCGGCGACACCTGGACGAGGTACACCGGCACCTTCCGGGCCACCGCGACCAGCAGCACCGGCCGGCTGGCGGTGACCGGCACCGGCGGCGGCACCGTACGCCTCGACATGGTCTCGCTCTTCCCCCGGGACACCTTCAAGAACCGGCCGAACGGGATGCGGCGGGACCTGGCGGAGAAGGTCGCCGCGCTGCGGCCGGGCTTCCTGCGCTTCCCCGGCGGCTGCCTGGTCAACACCGGCAGCCACTACGGCTACACCGCGCCGAACTACGAGCGGCGGCGCTCCTACCAGTGGAAGGACACCGTCGGACCGGTCGAGGAGCGGGCCACCAACGCCAACTTCTGGGGCTACAACCAGTCCTACGGGATCGGCTACTACGAGTACTTCCAGTTCGCCGAGGACATCGGCGCGATGCCGCTGCCGGTGGTGCCGGCGCTGGTCACCGGGTGCGGGCAGAACCGGGCCACCGACGACCCGGAGCTGCTCCGCCGGCACGTCCAGGACACCCTGGACCTGATCGAGTTCGCCAACGGGCCGGCGACGTCGGAGTGGGGCGGCCTGCGGGCCCGGATGGGGCACCCGGCGCCGTTCGGGCTGACCCATCTCGGGGTGGGCAACGAGGAGAACCTGCCGGACGAGTTCTTCACCCGGTTCCAGCAGTTCCGGGCCGCGATCGAGGCCGCGTACCCGGAGATCATGGTGATCAGCAACTCGGGGCCGGACGACGCGGGGGGCACCTTCGACCGGCTCTGGCAGCTCAACCGGGACGCCGGGGTCGAGATGGTCGACGAGCACTACTACAACAGCCCCGAGTGGTTCCTCCAGCACAACGACCGGTACGACTCCTACGACCGGGCCGGGCCGAAGGTCTTCCTCGGCGAGTACGCCTCGCAGGACAACCGGTTCTACAACGCGCTGACCGAGGCGGCGTACATGACCGGGCTGGAGCGGAACGCCGACGTGGTCCGGCTGGCGTCGTACGCGCCGCTGCTGGCGAACGAGGACTACGTGCAGTGGCGGCCCGACCTGATCTGGTTCAACAACTCGACCTCCTGGCCGTCGGCGAGCTATCAGGTGCAGAAGCTGTTCATGACCAACGTCGGCGACGAGGTGGTGCCGAGCCGCGCCTCCGGGACACCGGGCACCACACTCCCGATCACCGGCGCTGTGGGGCTGTCGACCTGGGCCACCAGTGCGGCGTACGACGACGTCACGGTCACCGCCGCCGACGGCGCCACGCTGCTCCGGGACGACTTCTCCGGCGGTGCCGGGCAGTGGACCCACGCCACCGGGCGGGGCTCGTGGTCCGTCGTGGACGGCGCGTACGTGCAGTCCGACGCGGTCGCCGAGGACACCATGGTCACCGCCGGCGACCCGGGTTGGCGCGACTACGACCTGCGGGTCACCGCCACCAAGCGGTCCGGCCGGGAGGGCTTCCTGGTCGCCTTCGGAGTCCGGGACACCGGCAACTTCTACTGGTGGAACGTCGGTGGCTGGAACAACACCCAGACGGCGGTGGAGAAGGCCAGCGGCGGCGGCAAGCAGACGATGATCGCCAAGCCCGGCAGCGTCGAGACCGGCCGCGCCTACGACCTGCGGATCTCGGTACGGGACCGGACGGTGACGCTGTATCTGGACGGGCAGGAGTGGGGCAGCTTCACCGACGACCGGGTCGCCGAGCCGTTCCGTCAGGTGGTCACCCGGGACCGGGCCACCGGCGAGCTGGTGCTGAAGGTGGTCAACGCACAGGCGTCCGAGGCGGCCACCCGGATCGACCTCGGCGACCGGGTGCGGGTCGGCTCCACCGCCCGGGTGACGACCCTTAGCGGCGGCCCGGACGACGTCAACACCGCCTCGTTCACGCCGATCCAGCCCCGGGAGTCGCGGCTGACCGGGGTCCGGAACAGCTTCTCGTACACCTTCCCGGCGTACTCGGTGACGTTCATCCGGCTCGGCGTCGCGGGAACCGCGACCGGAGCGGCCGGCGTCGCGGGAACCGCGACCGGAGCGGTCGGTGGCGGAAGCATGGAGAGGACGGTGCGGTGAGCACTGACGGAGTCAGCCGGCGCGGGCTGCTGCACGCCGCCGGAAGTGGGCTGGTCGTCGCCGGAGCGGCCAGCGCGTTGCCGCTGGCGTCCGGCGGTGCGGCCTGGGCGGCACCCGACACCGACCGCCGGGCCGAGTCGGCCACCGCCGGCCTGACCACCCGGAACCCGCTGGTCGCCCAGCGCGCCGACCCGTTCGTCACCCGGCCCGTCCGGGGCATGTACTACCTGACCGGCTCGGTGCCGGAGTACGACCGGATCGTGGTACGCGGCGCGTCGACGCTGGACGGGCTGGCCAGCGCGCGGGAGCGTACCGTCTGGCGGCGCCCGGCCGCCGGCCGGATGGGCGGCTACATCTGGGCGCCGGAGCTGCACCATATCGACGGCCGCTGGTATATCTACTTTGCCGCCGGGGACTCCGACAACCCGTTCCGGATCCGGACCTACGTGCTGGAGTCCGCCGAGCCCGACCCGCGCACGGCGGCCGGCTGGGTGCTGCGCGGCCAGCTAACGACCGCCTGGGACACCTTCACGCTGGACGCCACCACCTTCGCGCACCGGGGCGTCCGCTATCTGCTCTGGGCGCAGAGCGAGCCGGGGATCGCCACCAACAGCAACCTGTACATCGCCGCGATGTCCTCCCCGCTGGCCATCCAGGGCGACCCGGTCCGGATCGCCGTGCCGACGCTGAACTGGGAGGTGCAGGGCTTCCGGGTCAACGAGGGACCGGCGGTGCTGATCCGCAACGGCCGGGTCTTCGTCACCTTCTCGGCCAGCGCGACCGACGCCCGCTACTGCGTGGGACTGCTCACCGCAGACGAGAACGCCGACCTGCTCGACGCCCGCTCCTGGACCAAGTCGGCGCAGCCGGTCTTCGCCACCAACGAGAACACCCGCCGGTACGGCCCGGGGCACAACTCGTTCACCGTCGCCGAGGACGGCGAGACGGACGTACTCGTCTACCACGCCCGGGACTACCGCGACATCACCGGTGATCCGCTCTTCGACCCCAATCGGCACACCCGGGTGCAGCGGCTGTACTGGAACACCGACGGCACGCCCAGCTTCGGCGTACCGGTCGGGGACGGTGGACCGGTGCTCCGGTTCTCCCCGCTGGACGCGCCCGACGCCGTCGTCCGGCACTTCGGTTATCTGCTCCGGGTCGAGGGCGGGGTGCGGGAGGTCGCCGACTCACAGTTCCGGCTCGTGCCCGGGTTCACCGGCCCGGGCCGGGTGGCGGTGCAGTCGGTCAACTTCCCCGACCGGTACGCCCGGCTCGACGGCACCGTGCTGCGGATCGACCCGTACGAGGACACCGACGCGTACGCCGTCGCGGCGAGCTTCGTCCAGGTGCCCGGGCTCGCCGACCGGCGGGCGGTGTCGCTGCGGCTGGCCGACGACGCCGACACGTACGTCACGCACGACGGCAACGGGCGGCTGACCGTCGGTCGGCCCGGAGACCGTCGCGCCGACCGGGAACGGGCCACCTTCCGGATCAACTGACCGGGGAAGGCGGCGACGTCTCGGCACCGGACGACGCCTCGGCAGCGGACCGGGGCGTGCGGCTCAACCGACCAGCAGTGGCAGCAGGCTGAGCGAGTTGACCGCGGTGTGCAGGGCGAAGATGGCCCAGATGTTGCGGTGGCGGGCCCACAGATAACCGGCGAGGACGCCGAATCCTCCGTTCCAGGCGAGCATCACCGCGACCATTTCCCACAGTGGACCGTCCCCGATCCGGTGCACGTGCATCGCGGCGAAGAGCAGCGAGGTGGCGACGATGGCGGGCCAGCGTCCGTAGAGCGCCTCCAGGCGGGTCTGCAACAGCGCCCGGTAGAAGACCTCCTCGGCGAGGCTCGCGGTGACGAAGGTCAGCAGCGTGGCGGCGAGCAGGTAGAGCCGGTCGTACTGGCGGTAGCCCGACATGTCCTGGCTGCCGGCGAGCGGGCTGTAGTAGAGCAGGTAGGCCCAGCCGAGCAGGGCGGGCAGCGGCCCCAGCCAGTACCACCGGGTCGGCATGGCCCGCCGGTGTGCCCGGCCGCCCCGCCAGTCGGACGGCCAGCACCGCAGCACCAGCGTGGCGCCGCCGAAGAAGAGGGCGAGCTTGATCGGCGCGTACCAGATGCCGGGGTCGACGGCGAGCACCACGGCGGGCAGCAACAGGGCGATCATGGCCAGCCCGCCGGCCTGCCGGCTGAGTGCGGGCCGCTCGGCGGCTCCGGCGGCGGGCATCGCGGGCAGCCGGAGCGGGACGACCCGGACCAGCAGTAGGCCGACCAGGGTGGCGGCGACGATCCCGGCCAGCGGCTTGGCCGGAGCCTCGGGATCGGCGGAGGTACGCACCTCCGATCCGGTGGACAGCGCCAGTGCCACCGGGGCGGCGATCAGTAGGGCCACGCCGATGCCGGTCAAGATCCGTCTGCGCATGCTGCCAGCGTGCCGATCGGATTCGGGCCTCTCGTCGCCCGCCGTGACGATTCGTCGATACATCCTTCGGTCGATGGCGCCGTTCCGGCGAGGGCGTTGGCCAGCTCGACGCCATGCTGGCGCAGATCTGACTTGCGCTTGGCGCCATAGTGGCGCCATGATGGTGCCATGGACATCACGCAGTACGTCGACAACCTGCGTCAGCAGCTCGCCATCGCTGCCGAGGCCGGCGGAGAGGAGGCGCGCGTCCTGGCCGAGCGGCTCACCGCCCCCCTCGAGTCGGCCGTCCGGCTCACCCTGCTCGACGCGCTGTCAGCCGCGGCGGACGAGATCACCCGTGACCTCGCGCCGGGCTCGGTCGACCTGCGGCTGCGCGGCGGCGAGCCCGACTTCGTGGTGACGCCGCCACCGGTCGACCGGCCGTTCCCCGCCGAGCCGGGGGAGGCGGCGGGCTATCCGGCCCCGACCACGGGTGGCACCGCCGGCCGGCCACCGCAGCCGGACGTCGACGAGGGAGCCGTGGCCCGGATCAACTTCCGGCTGCCCGAGCAGCTCAAGGCCAGGATCGAGGAGTCCGCCGGCCGGGAGCGGCTCTCGGTCAACGCCTGGCTGGTCCGGGTCGCCGCAGCCGCCCTGGAGCAGGACGATCCGGGTCGCCGGCCCGCCCGGCGCGGCGGCGTGCTCGGCCAGTCCTACACCGGATGGGCACGCTAGCCGTGCACCCGCCCGCTCCCTCTCCCACTCCCGGTCTCGCTCCCGACGCACACGCCGTCTTCCGCGAGGGGATGGATTCGGCGCACGCGCCGCACGGCACCGCGCGGCGCCCCGACCAGCCTGACCCCAGGCGCCAGCCCGACCAGCCCGTCCCCGGGCCCCAGCCCGACCAGCCGGTCCCCGGACGGTGGCCCGACACCGCGCCGCCGGTCTCCTACCAGTCCCAGAAGGGCGATCCCATGCAAACGTTCGACACTCCGGCACCGATCTCCGCCACCGTGGAGCTGGTGGTCGGGCACGTCCGCATCGACGCCGACGACCGGGCCGAGACCACCGTCGAGGTGCGGCCGAGTGACCCGGCCAAGGAACTCGACGTCCGGGCCGCCGAGCAGACCCGGGTCACGTACGCGGACGGCAAGCTCCTGGTCAGGACGCCGAGGCTGCGACAGCTGTTCAGCAACAAGGCCGGCTCGATCGACGTGTCGATCACGCTGCCCGCCGGTTCGGAGCTGCGCGGGGACGCGGCGGCGGCGGACTTCTCCGTCGAGGGTCGGCTCGGCGAGACCCGGGTCAAGACCCAGCTGGGCCACATCCAGCTCGACCAGACCGGCTCGGCACACCTGCACACCAGCAGCGGCAAGGTGACCGTCGACCGGATCGCGGGCCGGGCCGAGGTCACCACCCACTCCGGCGCGCTACGGCTCGGCGGGATCGACGGGCCGGCGGTGATCAAGAACTCCAACGGCGGCACCACCGTCGGCGAGGTCACCGGCGAACTGCGGCTGAACGCGGCCAACGGCAACATCACGGTCCGGCGGGCCCTGGCCGGTGTCGCCGCCAAGACCGCCAACGGCAACATCCGGATCGACGAGGTGGTGCGCGGTGCCGTGGACCTCGACGCGGTCTCCGGCGAGCTGGAACTCGGGATCCGAGCGGGGAGCGCGGCCTGGCTCGACCTGAGCTCCACGATCGGCCGGGTGGACAACGCGCTGGACGCCTCCGACGGACCCGCCGAGGCCGAGGAGACGGTCCGGGTACGCGCCCGCACCGTCACCGGCGACATCGTGATCCGGCGTGCCACGCCGACCCCACCCCAGTGACCCCGACCCGGACTCCACCCCAGACCCCGACGACCAGGAGAAGAGTGGACATGACAACGCCATCATCGGCGATCACGGTGACCGGACTGCGCAAGTCGTTCGGCACGCACCTCGTACTCGACGGCATCGACCTCGACGTTCCGGAGGGAAGCATCTTCGCCATGCTCGGCCCGAACGGTGCCGGCAAGACGACCACGGTGCAGATCCTCTCCACCCTGCTCGCCGCCGACGCCGGCGAGCTGCGGGTCGCCGGGCACGACCCGGCCCGGCACCCCGACCGGGTACGCGCGGCGATCGGGGTGACCGGTCAGTTCTCGGCGGTGGACAACCTGCTCACCGGCGAGGAGAACCTACGGCTGATGGCGGACCTGCGCCATCTCGGCCGCCGCGAGGGGCGGAACCGGATCACCGAACTGCTCGACCGGTTCGACCTGGTCGACGCGGCCCGCAAGGTCGCCTCGACGTACTCCGGTGGGATGCGGCGCCGGCTGGACCTCGCGATGACCCTGGTCGGCGAGCCCCGGATCATCTTCCTCGACGAGCCGACCACCGGACTCGACCCGCGTAGCCGGCGCACCATGTGGCGGATCGTCCGCGACCTGGTGGCCGACGGGGTCACCATCTTCCTCACCACGCAGTACCTGGAGGAGGCGGACCAGCTCGCCAACCGGATCGCGGTGCTCGACTCGGGCAAGCTCGTCGCCGAGGGCACCCCGGACCAGCTCAAGCGGATGGTCCCCGGCGGGCACGTCCGGCTGCGCTTCGCCGACGCCTTCGCCCTCGACGCGGCGGCGCGCCGGCTGGACGGCTCCGCCCGGGACGACGACGCGCTCGCCCTCCAGGTGCCGACCGACGGCAGCGTACGGGACCTGCGGGCCCTGCTGGACCGGCTCGACGGCGAGTCGATCGAGGTCGACACGCTCTCCGTGCACACCCCCGACCTCGACGACGTGTTCCTGGCACTGACCGGCCAGGCCAAGCAGAAGCAGGAGACCCTCCGATGACCAGCCTCTCCTACGCCGCCGGCGACTCGTGGACGATGCTGCGGCGCAACCTGCTGCACATGCTGCGCTATCCGTCGATCACGGTGATCCTCGCCGGAATGCCGGTGATCTTCCTGCTGCTCTTCGTCTACGTCTTCGGCGGCACCCTCGGCGCCGGCCTCGGCGGCACGTCCGGCGGCCGGGCCGAGTACGTCGAGTACGTCGCACCGGGAATCATCCTGATGGCGGTGGCCGCCGCCGCCCAGGGCGCGGCGCTCTCCGTCGCGATGGACATGAACGAGGGCATCGTCGCCCGGTTCCGGACGATGGCGATCTCCCGTGCTGCCGTGCTGACCGGTCACGTCGTCGGCACCGTCGTGCAGACCATGATCGCGGTCGGGATCGTGCTCGGCGTCGCGGTGCTGGTCGGGTTCCGGCCGACCGCCGGCCCGGTCGAATGGCTCGGCACGGCCGGGATGGTCGCGCTGGTCGCCCTCGCGCTCACCTGGCTCTGCGTCGCGCTCGGCATGGCGTCCGGAAGTGTCGAGAACGCCAGCAACGTGCCGATGCCGCTGGTGCTGCTGCCCTTCTTCGGCAGCGGGTTCGTGCCGACCGAGACGCTGCCGGGTGGCCTGCGCTGGTTCGCCGAGCACCAACCCTTCACCCCGGTCATCGAGACGCTGCGCGGCCTGCTCACCGGTACCCCGATCGGCAGCAGTGGACCGGTCGCCGTGCTCTGGTGCGTCGGCATCGCCGCCGTCGGCTACTTCTGGGCCCGGGCCGCGTACCACCGAGCCTCCGTACGCTGACCGGCCGCTCAGGGCCAGCACCTCGGTCTCGAACCGTTCTCCCTTCTCCCTTCTCCGTCCTCCGGGTGTCGCCGCCGGAGGACGGAGACGTATGCGCGGGTCACCGGGCCGGTGCCGGACGGACTGGGGTGGCCGACGCCGACGACCAGAGCCGGAAGGTGGCGCTGCCGCCGCACGGCGGGCTCGGGTTCGGCGCTGCCACGGCCGAACCGCTCATCCGGGGATCAGCCCCGATCGGATCGTCGAAAATGTCGGAGGTGCCGACGACAATGGCGCGGGCTCTGGCTCCGGGGCCGCGCTGCTGGTCCGGGGCCTGGGCAGTGACGGCCGGCGGGTTCCGGGCCGTGACATCACCGAGCGGTCGCGACACGAGGAGGAGACAGGGCGATGGAGGGCGTCACGGGGGAGAGCGGACCGGGCTGGCTGCGGGGGCCGCTGCGGCCGTTCCGCAACGGGCAGTACCAACTCCTCGCCGGTGCCCTGATGATGTCGCTGTTCGCCGCCGGGGTGTGGATGATCGCCGTCGTCTGGCAGGTCATCGAGATGGACGGCGGGCCGGGCCAGCTCTCCTTCGTCTCCGCCGCGATGGCGGCCGGCATGCTGGCCAGCACGCTGCTCGGCGGGGTACTGGCGGACCGGATCCCGCAGCGCCGCATCCTGCTGGCGGTGGCCGGGGGCCGGACGGTCGCCGTCGGCCTGGTCTCGGCGCTGGCGCTGACCGACCGACTGCACCTGTGGCAGCTCGCCGCGGTGGGGTTGCTGATCGGGGTCGGAAACGGCTTCCACTATCCGGCATACTCCGCGCTGCTGCCGTCGATCCTGCCGCCCGACGACCTGATGCCGGCCAACGGTATCGAGGGGATGCTCCGGCCGGCGATCATGCAGGCCGCCGGCCCCGCCCTGGCCAGCGTGCTGGTCGCCACCTGGTCGCCCGGCGCCGCGCTGCTGGTGGTGACCGTGTTGGAGGTCGCCGGTGTGGCGTTCCTGCTCGCCCTGCGTCCGGTGCCGCTGCGGCACGGCCAGGCGGCACCGGCGGCCCATCCGATCCGGTCGACACTGGTCGACCTGCGGGACGGCTTCGCCTACATGGGCCGTACGCCGTGGCTGCTCGCCACGCTCCTCTACGCCTCCCTCCTCATCCTGCTGATCATGGGGCCGATCGAGGTGCTGATCCCGTTCGTGATCAAGGATCAGGCCGGTGGCGGCCCCGGGGACCACGCCCTGGTGATGGCGGCGTTCGGCATCGGTGGCGCGATCGGCTCGCTGGGGATGGCCGCGTTCCGGATGCCCCGGCGCTACCTCACCATCATGAACCTCCTCTGGGGGCTGAGCTGCCTGCCGCTGGCCGTGGTCGGCGTCGCCGGTCAGGTCTGGCTGATCGCCTTGGCGGTCTTCGTCGTCGGGATCTGCTTCTCGGCCCCGATGGTCATCTGGGGCACCCTGCTCCAGCGGCGCGTCCCGCCGCACATGCTCGGTCGGGTCTCCAGCCTCGACTTCTTCGTCTCGCTCGTCTTCATGCCACTGTCGATGGCCGTCGCCGGCCCGGTCAGCACCGGCATCGGCCTCGGTACGACGTTCGCGCTCGCCGGCCTGCTGCCCGCCGTGCTCGCCGTACTGGCGATCGTGCTGGCCCGGATGCCGCAGGACGAACTGGCGCACCCGCTCGACGTACCGGCGGAGTCGGCCGACCCGGCGGAGCGACCCGACGAGCCGGCCGGCCAGGTCACCTCGGAACCGGTCGCCGGCGTCCGGTAGGAGCTGGCGCCGCCGTGGCGCTGGTCTGCCATGGCAGGTGCGACGCGGGCCGGCCGATCAGCGGTCGGCCGGTCAGCGGTTGCCCGGGCCGCGTCTCGCAGCGCGGGCCTGCGGCCCCGGTGGTGGCCGGTCCGCCGTCCAGCCTGGTGGCACGCCTGGGCGGGTCGGGCCTGGTGGTACGCCTGGGCGGGTCGGGCCTGGTGGTACGCCTGGGCGGTTGGCCGTCAGCGGTCGTCGAGTTGGTCACGGAACGGGTCGTGGCCGAGCAGTTCGAGGAACGCCTCCCGGACGTCGATCCGGATCGAGTCGCCACGCGCGGCATGGTCCCGGAGGTGCTGGAAGAGCGGCGTCAACCGGCGGATCTCGTCCGCGGAGACGACGGCCACCAGCGGGACGAGGTCGGCTCCCCGGTCGATCTCGATGCTGACGATGCCGGTCGCGGGGATCGCCGCGAACCGGAACGGGCCGAGTCGGTCCACCGTCACCGCAGGCGTACCGGTGCCGCTGCCGGAGCGCGCCGCCCGCAGCGCGGCGATCCGTTCGAGCTGGTACTGCGCCAGCTCCCGGAGCGTCGTCGACTTCCCCGGGTCGTCCCGGATCGCCCGTAGCCGGCGTTCGACGTCGTCAAGGTCGGCCGAACCGTCATCTTCCCGAGAGCCTCGCATCACCGAAAGTTATCGATCCGCCCCGTGTGGCCGTCGCACACGGGGTGCGAAGACGTCGACTCGGGAAAGGGGTTGCCCAGGCTCCAGATGTAGTGACCTAGAGCGCCGCGACGATGCGGTCGGCGGTGATCGGCAGGTCGCGTACCCGGACCGAGAGCGCGTCGGCCACGGCGTTGGCGACGGCCGCCGCCGTCGGGCCCTGGGCCGCCTCGCCGGCGCCGACCGACAGCTCCGCCGGCCGATCCACCAGGTGTACGTCGACCTGCGGCACCTCACTGAACCGCAGGATCGGATAGCTCTCCCAGTCCGCGCTGGTGACCCGCCAGCGGTCGAACCGGACCCGTTCCTTCAACGTCCAACTGGTCGCCTGGACGGCACCGCCCTCGATCTGGTTGCGTACCCCGTCGGGGTTGACCACCCGTCCCACGTCGACGACCAGGGTCAGCCGGCGCACCCGTACCTCGTGCACCGCCTCCACCTCGGCGAGCACCGCGCAGTATGCACCCCGGTCCTTGTAGCGGGCGAAGCCGATGCCGTAGCCGACGTTCTCCTCGGTGCCGCGCCGCTGCCAGCCGCCGAGTTCGGCGGCGGTCGAGAGTACCTCCCGGGCCCGTGGGTCGGCGAGCTGGGCCAGCCGGTACGCCACCGGGTCCGCCCCGGCCGCCAGGGCCAGCTCGTCCATGAAGGACTCGATGGCGAAGACGTTGGTGAACGCGCCGAGCGAGCGGAGCGACGAGGAGCGCAGCGCGGTCCGCAGCGCCCGGTGGCCGTGGATCCGGCGCTCCGGGAAGGTGTAGATCGGCCAGGCGTTGCGGGTCGTCCCGCCACCGCCCCGGGCCGGTGGATCGACCGCCGGTGGGGTAGGGCGGGACCGGTTCCGGTGGGTGTCGGCGAGTAGCCCGGGGCTGCCGGCGTAACCGGGCCGGGCGGTGTGCCCCTGGCTCCACACGTCGTACGACCAGGTCAGCACCGTACCGTCGGCGTCGACGCCGGCCTCCACCTCGGCCACCATTGCCGAGCCGAAGGGCGCCCAGGTCAGCTCGTCGCGCCGGCTCCACCGTACGTGCACGGGCCGGCCGGGAACCGCCCGGGCGAGCAGTACGGCGTCGAAGGCGGCATCGTCCGCGCCGTTGTGCCCGTAGCTGCCGGCGCTCTCGACGTGTCGTACGTCGACCCGGTCGGCGTCGAGTTCCAGCCCCATCCCGATCGCCCGGCCCAGCCCGTGGATGCCCTGGCTGTGGCTCCAGACGCTGACCGCCGTACCGTCCTCGGCCCAGCGGGCGGCGCCACAGCTCGGTGCCATCGACGCGTGGGCCAGGAAGGGTCGGCTGTAGGTCGCCCGCAACCGCCGGACGACCCGCCCGGCGGCGCCTGGGTCGGCGTGGCCTGGGTCGGCGTTGCCTGGGTTGGTGGGGGCTGGGTTGGTGGGGGCGGGGCCGGCGTGGCCCGGGTCGGGTACCGGGATCGACTCGGCCGGTCCCGCCCGGAGGAAGCGGGAGATGTCGTGCTCGTCCGGCAGGGTCGGCTCCTCATGCCAGCGCGCTGCGGCGGCCAGTGCCGTGGCGGCCCGCTCGGCGTTCTCCTCGCCCTCGGCGACCACGCCGAGGAAGTCGCCGTCCCGGACCACCGCCCGCACTCCGGGCCGGAGTCGTACGGCGGCGGTGTCGACCTCGACCAGGGTCGCCGCCGGTGACGGCGGCCGGACCACCCGGCCGTAGAGCTGTCCGGGCAGTGCCAGGTCCTGGATGAAGCGCGGCCGGCCGGAGACCTTGTCGGGCAGGTCCAGCCGGGGCACGCTGCGGCCTACCCAGCGCGCCTGGTGCTGGGGCTTCGGCCGGACCGCCCCGGTCGCCTCGCGGTCGAGGTCGACCCGTTCGGCCAGCTCCCCGTACGACGTGCGTCGCGAACCGGCCGCGTCGCTGATCGTCCCGTTGCGTACGGTGACGGTGTCCGGGTCGAGGGCCAGGTTCGCCACCGCCTCGGCGACGAACAGCGCCCGTACCTCGGCACACACCTGGCGGACCGCGGCGCCGGAGTTGGCGACGGAGAGGCTGCCGGCGGTCAGACCCTCGTCCGGCCCCTCGGCGGTGCTGGCCGCCGCCATCCGGACGGCGGCGAGGTCGACGTCGAGTTCGTCGGCCGCGAGCTGGGCGAGCGCGGTGAGGATGCCCTGCCCGAGTTCCACCTTGCCGACCCGGACCGTGACGGTGCCGTCCCGCTCCACCGTTACCCAGCGGGCGAGCCGGGGATTGCCGACCACGCCCCGGGGCAGCGGCGGCGCGACCGGGGCAACCTCCCGACGCTCGACGCTCACCGGTCGACCACCGTTCCGAAGACGTCGACACCGGCCGTGCCGGCGTCGACACCGGCCGTGCCCGCGCCGGTCCCGGTGCCGCCTGCGTCGGTCCTGGTGGCGGTCGCGCCGGTGGCGTCGGCTTTCGCCTGCCCCGCTCGGACCACGGCCCGGACCATCCGCACCTGGGCGCCGCACCGGCACAGGTGCCGGTCGAGCGCGGCGGCGACCGTCGACTCGTCCGGCTCGGGATGCTCGGCGAGCAGCGCCGCCGCGCTGACCAAAATCCCGGAGACGCAGTAGCCGCACTGTGCGGCCTGCTCGTCGAGGAACGCCCGCTGGACCGGATGCGGTACGTCGCCGTCGGCGAGCCCCTCGACCGTGGTGACCGTCCTGCCGGCGGCCGACCAGAGCGGTACGTCGCAGGACGGCGCGGGCCGGCCGTCCAGCAGGACGAAGCAGGCGCCGCAGAGGCCCAGGCCGCAGCCGAACCGGGCACCCTTGAGGTCGAGTACCTCGCGCAGCACGTGCAGCAGGGTACTGTCGGCGTCGGCTTCGACCTGCCGCCGCTCGCCGTTGACGGTCAACTCGAATGTCTGTCCCATGTCCCAGGCTTCCCCGGCCGCGCCCTCGCGACGATGATCCACAATCGGTTGCAGCAGCCTCGCCTACGTCGGGTTCGCCGTCAACTCGCCGGGTCCGAAGTGCGGCCATCGCCGTCGCGGCGGCCCGCCGGGCCGGTCGCGGTGGCGCGCCGGAACCGGTCGCTCCACTCCCGGAGCTGGTCCACCAGCTCGGGTGGGGAGAGCACCTCGAACTCCGCGCCGAGTGAGCCGAGCGCCATGACCGGCCAGTCCAGCGTGTCGGTGGTCATCACCATCCGGCAGCGGTGCTCGTCGACGTACTCGACGGTGGCCCAGCGGGCCAACCGCTCCTCGACGGTGGCCTGCGGTGCCCGCACCAGCACCTCCACCCGGTACGGCGCGGGCAGGTTCTCGATCCCGGCCCGGACGAACGCGGCGGCGTCCTCGGCGGGCAGTTGCCGGGGGTGGAACCGGGCCCCGGTGCCGCGCGGGTCGTGCAGCCGGTCGAGCCGGAAGCTGCGCCAGTCGTGCCGGGTCAGGTCGTAGCCGACCAGATACCACCGCCGGCCGAGCGAGACCAGCCGGTACGGCTCGACGTGCCGCTCGGTCCGCTGCCCGTCCCGGGCGGTGTAGCCGAACCGCAGGCGTTCGGTGTCCCGGCAGGACTGGGCGACGGTGGTGAGGGTTGCCGCCTCGACGGTCGGCCCGCCGCCGTCGCCCCAGAACCCCGGTACGGTCATCGCGCGCAGCGCGTCGACCCGACGCCGCAGCCGGGCCGGCATCACCTGTACGACCTTGGTGAACGCCCGGATCGACGACTCCTGGATGCCGGCGACCGCACCGTGCGCGGCGGCCTGCAACCCGACGGCGAGCGCGACCGCCTCCTCGTCGTCGACCACCAGTGGGGGCAGTGCGGCGCCCGGGGCGAGCTGGTAGCCGCCGTCGACGCCCCGGTGCGCCTCGACCGGGTAGCCCAGTTCGCGCAGCCGGTCGACGTCGCGGCGGAGGGTACGGACCGAGACGTCGAGTCGGTCGGCGAGTTCGGTACCGGGCCAGTAGCGGTGGGTCTGCAACAGCGAGAGCAGGCGGAGGGTTCGGGAGCTGGTGTTCGCCATGCCGACAAGTCTGCCCGACATTCAGGCCAGAAAGTGACCGCTATGCCGCCTAGCGTTCCGGGCATGAGACGACCGACCCTCCGACCGGGGAGCAACGAATGATCGACGCCCGCTCGCTCACCCGGGATTTCGTGGTGAGCCGCAGCCAGACCGTGCACGCCGTCCGGGGCATCAGCCTGCGGATCGAGCCCGGCGAACTGGTCGCGCTACTCGGCCCGAACGGCGCCGGCAAGACGACCACGATGCGGATGCTCACCACCCTGATCGCGCCGACCTCCGGCACCGCCACCGTCGCCGGCCACGACGTCGTACGCGAACCCGGGAAGGTGCGCCGGCACATCGGGTACGTCGGCCAGGGCAACGGGGCCGGGCACACCCAGCGGGCCCGCGACGAACTGCGTACCCAGGGCGCGATCTACGGCCTGGACCGGCGTGCCGCCCGGCGGCGGGCCGACGACCTGCTGGACGGCCTCGACCTCGCCGACCTCGCCGACCGGAAGGTCTCGGCCCTCTCCGGCGGGCAGCGTCGCCGGCTGGACGTGGCGATGGGCCTGGTACACGCGCCGTCCCTGCTCTTCCTCGACGAGCCCTCCACCGGGCTGGACCCGCAGAACCGGGCGAACCTCTGGGAACACATCCTGCGGATGCGCGCCGAGGCCGCGATGACGGTGGTGCTCACCACGCACTACCTGGACGAGGCGGACTCGATGGCCGAACGGGTCGTCATCGTCGACCACGGCGAGATCATCGCCGACGACTCGGCGGCGGCGCTGAAGGCGAAGCTCGCCGGGGACCGGATCGTCGTCACCGTCGCCGGGGACGACGCCCGGCCGCTGGCCCGGCTCGTCGACCGGCTGCCCGGAGCCCGGGACCTGGTCTGCGCCGGGTCCCGGGTCGAGGCGCACGTCGCCGACGGGCCGGCGGCGCTGCCGGAACTGCTCCGGGCCGCGATCGAAGCCGACGTACGGGTCGGTACCGCCCAGGCGCACCAACCCACCCTCGACGACGTGTTCCTCACCCTCACCGGCCGCAGCCTGCGCGAGGCCGAGCAGGAGACTCCGACCGCGCAGGACAGCCCGCAGGATTCGCAGACCCGGAAGGACGTCCCGTGACCACCATCGGTGCCACCGCCCCGTCGCCGACTCCCGTAGCGGCGAGAACCCGGACCGGTCCACTCGGGCTGCTCCGCGACGTCGGCATCGTACTGACCCGCGAGCTGCGCCCGCTGCGGCACGACCCGTTCTCGGTCGTCTTCGGCATGGTGCAGCCGCTGGTCTTCCTCGGCCTCTTCGGCCCGCTGCTGGTCGGCTCGCTCGGCGGCCAGGCCGGTACGGCCTTCGGCGCGGGCGGCGTGTGGCAGTGGTTCGTACCGGCCATCCTGGTGATGACCGCCCTGTTCGGCACCTCGGCAACCGGTGCCAACCTGCTCTTCGAGTTCCAGACCGGTGCACACGAGCGGATGCTGGTCACCCCGCTGTCCCGCCCGTCGCTGCTGGTCGGCCGGGCACTGAAGGAGATGGTGCCGCTGGCCGGGCAGGCGGTGATCATCGTGCTGGTGATGATCCCGTTCGGCTTCCGGCTGTATCCGGTCGGCGCGCTGCTCGGGCTGGCGCTGCTCGCGGTCTTCGGCGTCGGGCTCGGCGCGCTGAGCTATTCGCTCGCGATCGCCGTACGCAAGCAGGACTGGATGTTCTGGGTGGTGCAGCAGACGCTGATCTTCCCGCTGATGCTGCTCTCCGGCATGCTGCTGCCGTTGGAGACCGGCCCGGGGTGGATGCGCGTCGCCTCGCAGGTCAACCCGCTGGCCTATCTGGTCGACGCCGAGCGCGCCCTGTTCGCCGGTGAGATCGGCTCCATGACCGTGCTCTGGGGCTGGGTCGCGGCGCTGGTCACCGCCGCCGTCGGCCTGACCGTCGGGGTACGGGCGATGGCCCGCAGCGCCGACTGAGCAGGTTGGCCCCGGGGCGGGACGGCGGTTGCCCGTCCCGCCCCCGGGTGCGGGCCACCGCGCTTCGGTGTCCGGCGCTCTCCCCCGGCGGGGCGGAAATGCCGCCGCGCTTCGGTGTCCGGCGCTCTCCTGCGTCGGGGTGGAAAATGCCGCCGCGCCCCGTGTCCAGCGGTTCCGTCCGGGTGGGCGGAAAATGTCGCCGCGTCCGTCTATCTTCTCGGGGCATCGAACGAGAGGGGCGGGGGTCGTGGGAACGATCGAGGTCGGGTGGGAGCGGCGTAGCGTCGCCCGGGTGCTGCCGGCGGTGCAGCCCCGCAAGCTGGCGAAGGTGCCCTTCGTCGAGCTGGCGGACGGGCGGTTGCAGGGCGTCGTGTCGAGCGGTTCGGACATCGAACGGGTCTACGTCTCGTCGATCGCCGCCGGCAGCCACGCCTTCAATTGCAGTACCAACAACAACCGTCCATGCGGCGGGTTGCGGGGCGCGCCCTGCAAGCACCTGCACGCCCTGCTGGACGAGGCCACCCTGCAATACGGCGTCGAGCGGGTCGCCCGCTACCTGCGGATCGACGTGGCCGACGGGGCGTCCTCCGGTGCCGACCTGGCGGCCCGGCTCGACGGCGGTCACGAGCCGACGCCGGCGGCCGTGGTCTTCAGCCGCTTCCTGCGGCACCTGGCCTACCTCGAGGTGCCGGGCAGCACCGAGCCACTGCCCGAACTGCACTGGTTTCCGGCGATGGGGACGGTCGACTGATGCTCGCTACCCAACTGGCCGGGCTCGACGCCGTCGAGCCCGGGATCGAGGAGGCGCTCGACCTGGTCGGCGGCTTCGACGACAGTTTCACCCACGGCTTCGCCCGGCTGGGTGAGCAGCCCCGGGCGGCGCTGACCGCGCTGGCCGACGCCCTCGCGGTGACGCCGCTCGGTGACCGGGTGCGGGAGGCCGTGGAGAAGGTGGTCGCGGGCTCGCTCGCCGACGAGCACCTGACCGCGCTGGCCGGCGGGCGTGCCGCACTGCTCGGCGCCGTGCACGACGCGTTGCTCGTCCGACTGGACACCGCGCTCGGCCGGTCCCGTGCGGACTGGGAGGCAGCCGCGCCGACCGATCCGGGGGCGTCGGCGCCGGACAACGTACTGGCCGGGTGCCGGTCGTGGCTGCGCGAGCTGGCCATCGCGGGCTGGCGCGGCGTCGACCACGACCTGGTCGCCGCCTCGGCGCAGACCCTCGACGCGGCGCTGGCCGTGCCGTCGCTCCGCCGGCTGGCGGTCCTGCTCGACGGCTTGGCGGCCGAGCTGCGCGGATGCTGCCCGGTGGCGACGATGGAGCGGCTCCCGGCCCGGCGCTGGGCCGACCTGTGGGCCCGGGGCCTGCTGCTGGCCCAGCCCGGCGGCCGGCCGGACGCGCTGGCCGCCGCCGGCACGGTCTCCGGGCGGCTGTTGCCGCTCGGCGCCGACGTGCACGAGCACGGCACCGCGATCCAGGTGCAGGTGCACGCCATACTCGAACCGGCCGGTGGCGCCCCGCCCCGGCTGGTCCGGACCAGCGTCTCCGCGGCGAAGGTGGAGACCATCGTCGGCCCGGCGGTATGGCGACTGCTCGCCGGCCACCGGGTGCTGCTCGGCGCGCTCGCCCGGCGGCACGCCGTGGAGATCATCGATCTGCCGCTGCTGCCCGGTGGTGACCTGCTCTGGCGGGACGACCAGGCCCGGCCGGCCGAGCCGGCCGACCCGTTCGCCACCGCCCGGCTCCGGCTGCCCGAGGCGGTCGCCCCGGCGGCCCCACCACTGGACCGCCATCCGGTACGCATCGCCGAGCCCGTCCTGATCGAGGACTATTCGGCCGTCACCGACGATCGGGGCGGGCTCACCCTGGAGGTCGGTGGGCAGTCCCTTCCGGTCGACGTGTCCCGGCTGCCGGCCTGCGCGCCGCTGACCCCGGAACTGGTGGCCCGGTCGTCGGCCTGTCTCGGCCTGCTCCGCTGGGACGCCGGCCGCTGGCTGCTGCAACCACTCGCGGTGCGCTACACCGTGAAACGCGCGACGGCGGAGGCGCACACCGGAGACTGGGCGCTCGGCCCCACCGATCCCAAGGTGGTCAAGACGGAGGCGAAGTCCGGCGACGCGGTGGCCGTACTCCGCGAGCGGGCGGGACGGTTGCTGCGGCGATGAACGAGCACAGTGGACGTCCGAGCGTCACGGCGCGGGCTCAGGAGAACCGGCGACAGGTGCTCTACTGGCGCCTGCTGGCCCGGCTCTTCGACGCGGACGAGCAGCCGGCGCTGGAGTCGGCCAGCGTGGCGATCGTCGACGACCTCGGCCTGCCGGCGGCGCTGCTGGATCCGACGGTCTCGGTGGACACCATCGTGCAGCGCTTCCCCGACCTGGCCGACGATCTGCGCGACCTGATGGCACCGCCGCCCGACGAGGCGGCCGACGGCCGTGCCGCCGGGCCGGTGGACGAGCCGGACCCGACAGGATCGGCCGGCGGTGCGGCGGTCCGGCCCGACCAGCCCTCGGCCGACACCACCGAACCCACCCAGGTCGACGAGAGCCCGGACGACGTCGACCAGGGTCCGGGCGAGGTCGACGGAAGTCCGGACGATGTCGACCAGGGTCCGGACGAGCGGGTCGGCGACGCTGAGGTTCGCCGGGCCGCCCTGGTGTCGAAGCTGCTGCTCAACGTCTTCGCGACCGGCTCGGGCAACGTCACCGCCGGCCAGTTGGCCCGCTGGCAGTCCGACGCCGGCTGGTTCGAGCAGGCGCTCGGGCTGGAGCCGGGGCAACTGCGCGGCGGTCGGCCCGGTGCCACCCGCCAGCCGGGCGGCACGCTGCCCGGCACCGGCGAACTGGCCGGGGTACTGGCCGGGTTGGAAGGCGACCTGGTGCGCCGGATGCAGTTGCGCGAGGTACTCGGCAACAGCGCGCTGGCCAGCAAGTTGACCCCGAGCATGTCGCTGATCGAGCAACTGCTGCGGGACAAGCACAACCTGTCGGGCGTGGCGCTGGCCAACGCCAAGGCGCTGATCCGGCGGTTTGTCGACGAGGTCGCCGAGGTGCTGCGTACGCAGGTGGAGAAGACGAGTGTCGGCACCATCGACCGATCGGTGCCGCCGAAGCGGGTGTTCCGCAACCTCGACATCGAACGGACCATCTGGAAGAACCTCACCAACTGGAGCCCGGAGGACCAGCGGCTCTACGTCGACCGGCTCTACTACCGGCAGACCGCGCGGCGGACCACCCCGGCCCGGCTGATCGTGGTGGTGGACCAGTCCGGGTCGATGGTGGACGCGATGGTGAACTGCACCATCCTGGCCTCGATCTTCGCCGGGCTGCCCAAGGTCGACGTGCACCTGGTCGCGTACGACACCCGGGCACTGGACCTGACGCCGTGGGTGCACGACCCGTTCGAGGTGCTGCTGCGTACCCAGTTGGGTGGCGGGACGAACGGGACGGCCGCGCTCACCCTGGTTCGGCCCAAGATCGCCGAGCCGCGCAACACCGTACTCGTCTGGATCTCGGACTACTACGAGTCGGATCCACAGGGTGTCTTCGACGGTCTGGCGGCGGCGCACCGCAGCGGGGTACGGGTGATCCCGGTCGGTTCGGTCAGCAGCGGCGGCCAGCAGAGCGTGAACCCGTGGTTCCGGCAGCGTTTCAAGGATCTCGGTGCGCCGGTCCTCTCCGGCCACATCCGCAAGCTCGTGTTCGAACTCAAGAACTTCCTCAGCTAGGAGACCCACCGAATGACCGACGTGTTGCGTGCCCCCGCCGAGGTGAAGTACGCCGAGGAACTCGACTGGCTGGAGTCGGTCGACGACGGCCCGAAGCCGTTCTCCTGGCGGCTCAGCCCGCGGATGGTCCGGCTCTTCGTGCTCGGCTCCGAGCGGGCCGACGGCCTCGACCGGGAGATCCCGCAGAAGTGGTTCGGCGACCGGAGTTTCGTCGAGCGCAGCATCGTGACCCTGGCGTCGGACCGGGGCCTGCTGCTGATCGGCGACCCCGGTACCGGCAAGAGCTGGCTCGCCGAACTGCTCGCCGCCGCGATCTGCCGCAACTCGACCCTGGTGGTGCAGGGCACCGCCGGCACCACCGAGGACCACATCAAATACTCGTGGAACGTCTCGATGGTGATCGCCAAGGGCCAGTCCCGGCAGTCGATGATCCCGTCGCCGATCATGACCGCGATGGAGCAGGGCGTGGTCGGGCGCTTCGAGGAGCTGACCCGGTCGACCAGCGACGTGCAGGACGCGCTGATCTCCATCCTCTCCGAGAAGTACGTCTCCATTCCGGAGCTGGACGACGACAACATCGTCTTCGCCCAGCCCGGTTTCTCGATCATCGCCACCGCGAACAGCCGGGACCGGGGCGTGAACGACCTCTCCTCGGCACTCAAGCGTCGATTCAACTTCGTCCGCATCCCCGTGGTGACGAACAAGCGCAGCGAGGCCGAGATCGTCCGGTTCCGTACCACCGAACTGCTGCGCCGGCACCGGATCGAGCTGGAGGTGCCGCCGACGCTGCTGGACATCCTGTTGCAGAGCTTCGCCGACCTGCGGGCGGCGGCAGCCGCGGCCGGCAGCGACGACGAGAAGCTGGAGTCGGCGCTCTCCACCGCCGAACAGATCGGGGTACTCGAGGACGCGATCCTGCACAGCCAGTTCTTCGGCGACCGGACCCTGCGGGCCGCGACGCTGGCCGGCTCGCTGGTCGGCTCGCTGGCCCGACGCGCCCCGGAGGACCTGGCGATCCTGAACAAGTACTGGCACGGCGTGGTCGAGCCGCGCAGCAAGGCCGACGGCGGATCCTGGCCGGAGTTCCTGGAGGGCGGTCGTGAGGCGATCGCCACGCTCTCATGAGCACTGAAGTGGACGCGTCCGGGGTCGAGGCCCCGGACCGGTCGGCGGGCATCTCCGCTCCGGGCACCTCCGTCCCGGGCACCTCCGTCCCGGGCACCTCCGTCCCGGGCACCTTCGCTCCGGGCATCTCCGCTCCGGGCATCTCCGCTCCGGGCACCTTCGCCCCGCTGCGTGAGCAGTTGCGGTCGGCGGCGACCACGTTCGCCGGCGGTCCGGACGCGGTGGCCGAGATCCTCACCGGCATCGTCGACGACGTCGACCGGGCGCTGGGGGAGGATCTGGAGATCTTCCCGGTCTGCCACCACTCACCCGCCGCCGCGCTGGCGATGGCCCGCCGGCTGCGGGAGAAGCAGCCTGCGGTGATCTACCTGGAGTTGTGCGAAGACCTGCGACCGCTGCTGGAGGAGCTGCGCAACTGCCGGCTGCCGGTGGCGGTGCAGGCGTTCGCGTCCGAACTGGACGGATTCCCGGCGGCCTGGGCACCGCTCAACATCGTCGCCCCGATCAGCGAGGCGTCGGCGGAATACCAGGCCATCGCGTACGCGCTGGACACCCCTGGCGTCGAACTCGTCCTGGTGGACCGGTCGGCGGACCACGTGTTCCAGTGGACGCCCACCGAGTCGTCCGATCCGGCGGCCGACGCCGGTCCGGAGTCCGCCGACACCGACGCCGCCCCGGACGACCCCGGTGGGCAGCCGGCGGAGGAGGCGGCGCTGCACGGCGAGGCGGTCGGGATCGGCATGGGCGACCTGCGGCCCCGGTTCGCCGAACTCCGGTCCTACCTGCTGCACCACGGCAAGGTGCGGCACTGGTCCGAGTGGTGGGACCAGTACGTGGAGCAGCCGCTCGCCGACGCCGACTACGACACGTACCGGCAGGTGATGGTGCTGATCGGCAGCCTGTTCCGCCGACTGCGCCCACCCGCCGACTCCGGCCGCGACGACCGTGACGAGGACCGCGAGCGCTACATGTGGACCCGGATGCGGCAGCACATGGCGGCGTCCGGCGTCGACCGGTCACGCTGCCTGTACGTCTGCGGCGCCTTCCACGCGGCCAGCCCGGTCGAGGAGTTCGGCACCGCACCCGGCACACCCGACTGGGAGATCAGCCCACGCACCGGCACCCGCTGGCTGTACGGGCTCATCCCGTCCAGCCACTCCGCGATCGAGCGGCAGTTCGACCTGGCTCCCGGCTCGGTGTCGATCGCCCAGGCAGGCTGGGCGAAGGCGGTCGGCCGGGGCGGCGTCACGCCGTACCAGTTGGTGGGGCAGCCGGCGGGGCGGAAGCGGGGCAGGGCGAAGAAGCAGGCGGCGGCACCGGCGGCACCGGCACCGGTCGCCGACCGGCTCTCCGGCTTCCTGTCCCGGCCGCCGGTGCTGGACGAGGTCGACGAGGCGGAACTGCTCGCCTGGTGCGTCGACATCGTGCGGCTGGCCCGCCGCAACGGTTACCTGGCCAGCACCGCCGACGCGATCGCCATCTTCGAGACCTCGATCCTGCTGGCCGGGATCCGCAACCGGGCCCGGCCCACGCCCTACGACTTCTCGGACGCGGCGGTCACCTGTATCGAGAAGGACGTCGTCCCCGGCCGTCGGGACGTACGCCGGCTCTGCGACATCCTGCTCGGCGGCGACCGGATCGGCCAGGTGGGCTACGACGCCCTGCCGCCGCTGGCCCGGGACGTCTTCGACCGGCTCGCCCCGCTGGGACTGGCCCTGGAGGCCCGTACCATCCAGCGGGCCCTGCTGGACCTGACCGCCCACCCGGAGCAGGTGCCCTGCTCGGACCTGCTCTGGGTGCTGCACCGCCTGCTGCCCGACGGAGTCGTCCGGCCGATCATGGGGGAGCGGCGGCTCGGTGAGCGCTCCATCCAGGAGAGCTGGGATCTCGGCCTGGGGCGGCACCAGCGCGCGGTGATCGAGTTGGGTTACGAGGGCATCACCGTCGAGCAGGTGCTGGAGAAGCGGCTGCGTCGCTCGGTCTGGGCGCCGGACGCCACCGCCGCGGGCGCACTGGCGGCGGTGGAGGACGCGATCCTGTTCCTGCCCAGCCGGCGGTTCGTCGACGAACTCGGTGGGCGGGCCGTCGATCTCCTCTCCGCCGAGCGCACCGTGGACGACGCGCCCGAGGTGCTGCGCCGGATCCGCCGGCTGCTGGCGCACTACCGGAACACCGAGCCGGAGTTGCCGGCCTGGTGCCAGTCCTTCGTCACCACCGGGTACGCGCACTACTGCACCCTCTTGCCGACCGCGTTCGTGGACGACGAGACCGGCGTACGCCAGGTCGGGGCGATGCTCGGCTTCCTCTTCTCCATGGAGAGCCTGGCGCTGTCCCTCGGCTGCGACCGTGCCCAACTGGAGTTGGCGGTGCGGCAGTCGCACCCGGAGGCCCCGGCAAAGGTGGCGCTGCTCTGGGCCGCCCAGTCCCAACTGGGGCTGCTCTCGGTGGCGCAACTCCGGTCCCGCTGTGCCGAGCTGTTGACGAATCCGCTGGTCGTGCCGGCATTCCCGCACTATCTGAGCGGCTTCGTACAGGCGCTGGAGCCGGTGCCGTCGCTGGCCCCGTTCGTCGTGGAGGTGATCTCCGAGGCGTTCGCCCGGCTGCCCGATCCGGTGCTGCTGCCCTGGCTGCCCAAGCTGATCACGACGCTGCGGGAGCAGGCGCCGGAACTCGTACCGCTGCTGGTCCGGGAGGCGGGCCGGACGTTCCCGGCCGGTCTCGCCGCGCTCGACGCCTGGGTGCCGCCGTGGTCACCGGACGCCACCGGGCCCGCCTCGGCGGTGCCGGACGCCGGGGCGGGGGGCCTGCCGGTGTCAGCGTCCGGGCCGCTTGTCGGGTTGCTTCGTGACCATCCGGCCACCTGCGACGCCGTGGCCGAGCTGCTCGGCTGCGATACCGGCTGGCAGTCGGCCGGGTCACCTGCGGCCGGGGCGCGGTCGAGCGAGGCGGCGTTGCTGCTGCACACGCATCCGATGACCGCATCCGCCGTCGCCGATCTGCTCGCCGATCTGCTCGCCGAACCGGCCGGCTCCCGGTGAACCGGACAGCCTTGGCACCAGATGGTCGGGCCGGCCCGCCGGAGCCGTCGAGTCAGCCGGCCGCGAGCCGTCGTCGGGGCCGGCCGGTCGACGGCTCGACCGCCACCTGTACCCGCGCTGTAGCTGCTCCTGGAGGTGGCGTCCGTACCCTCGCGCCATGATCAGCATTGCCCGGACCGCACGGGCCGTCGCGGTGGTCTGGCGGGCCGGGCGTGCCAACCTGGCGGCGTACGTGCTGCTCGCGCCGATCGCGGGCGCGCTTCCGGTGCTGGCGGCCTGGCTCACCAAGCTCGTCCTCGACCGGGTCGCGGACGCCTCCGGCGGCGCGATCCTCGGGGTGGCGACCGGGCTGGCGGCGGTCTCCGTCGGCCTCGCCCTGGTGCCGCACCTGACGAACTATCTGCGGGCGGACCTCGGCCGCTCGTCCGCAGTCGTCGCGCTCGACCAGCTTTACGCGGCGACCGACCGCCTCCCCGGCCTGCGCCGGCTGGAGGAGCCGGCGTTCCAGAACACGCTCCGGCTTGCCGAGCAGGCCGGGCGGGACGGGCCCGGCCGCTGCGTCGACGGTCTGGTCGGCCTGGTGCAGGGCGCGGTGCTGCTGACCGGCTTCCTCGGCGCCCTCGTGGTGATCAGCCCGGTGATGGCCGTGCTGGTCGCCGCCGGTGGCATCCCGGCGCTGGTGGCCGAGGTGCGGCTGAGCCGGCGACGGGCGAACCTGCTGTGGGAGATCGGGCCGGGGGAGCGGCGCGAGATGTTCTACGCCAGCCTGCTGACCAGCTTGTCCGCGGCCAAGGAGATCCGTCTGCTGCGGCTGGGCGGGCTGTTCCGCCGCCGGATGCTCGCCGAGTTGGGTACGGCGAGTGCCGCACGCCGGGCCCACGAGCGCCGGGAGGTACGCGTCCAGGCGCTACTCGCGATACTCAGCGCGGCGCTCTCCGGCGGCGGCCTGGTATGGGCCATCGCCACCGCCCGATCCGGCGGGCTCACGGTGGGCGACGTGGCCATCTTCATCGCCGCCGTCGCCGCGGTGCAGAGCAGCCTGGCCACCCTGATCGACCACCTTGCCGGCATCCACCAGGCGATGCTGCTGCTCGGGCACTACGAGCAGATCGTCACCTCCCCACCGGACCTGCCGGAGCCGACCCGCCCACGACCGGTGCCCAAGCTGAAGCGGGGGATCGAGTTCCGCGACGTCTGGTTCCGCTACGGTCCGGAGCACCCGTGGGTGCTGCGCGGCGTGGACCTGTTCATTCCGTCCGGACAGGCGGTGGCCCTGGTCGGCCACAACGGCGCCGGCAAGAGCACCCTGGTCAAGCTGCTCTGCCGGTTCTACGACCCGACCCGGGGCGCGATCCTGTGGGACGGCGTCGACCTCCGCGAGCTGTCCGTGCCCGAGCTGCGGGCCCGGATCGGCGCGGTGTTCCAGGACTACATGACCTACGACCTGACGGCCGAGGAGAACATCTGGCTCGGCGACGTCGACCCGGCCGGCCCGGACCACGTTCGCGCCGAGGACGCCGCCCGGATCGCCGACGCCGCCCGCCGGGCCGGCATCCACGAGACCATCGAGACGCTGCCTCGGGGGTACCAGACGATGCTGTCCCGGGTGTTCGAGCTGGACGGCGATCCGGCGGACGCGGGCGTACTGCTCTCCGGCGGGCAGTGGCAGCGGGTGGCGATCGCCCGTTCTGTGCTGCCTGCGGCCCGGGACCTGCTCATCCTGGACGAGCCGAGTGCCGGCCTGGACGCCGAGGCCGAGCGGGACATCCAGCTCCGGCTGCGCCACTACCGGGCCAGCCGGACCAGTGTGCTGATCTCGCACCGGCTGGGTACGCTGCGGGACGCCGACCTGATCGTGGCGCTCTCCGGCGGGCGGGTTATCGAGGCGGGCCGACACGACGAACTGCTGGCGGCCGACGGCGTGTACGCCTCGCTGTTCCGGATGCAGGCCGAGGGTTATGCCCCGGCCGAGGCGGGAGCGACACCGATCGGTTGATCCGCGCCGGCGAGGAACGTCTCGAGTACGCCGTCCCGCTGGCCGGGCAGGTCGGCGAAGATCTGGTCGGCTCGCCGCGCGTACCCGTCGGCCGCCGCGCGCTCGCCCCGACGCTCGCGTACCCGGCCGAGCTGGCGGAGCGCCGCCGCCTCGCCGTACCGGTGGCCGGCCGCCCGGGCCAGGGTCAGCGCCTCCGCGCCGTCCTGCTGGGCCAGCGCCACGTCGCCGATCCGGAGGTGCACCTCCGAGCGGCTGAGCAGCGCCTCCCACTCGTCCTCCTGGTTGCCGGTCCGCCGGCACAGCCGCAGCCCGGCGGTGAGTGCCGTCAGCGCGTCCAGGTGCCGCCCGAGTTGGCTCTGCGTCCGGCCGAGCGCGACCAGTGTGATCGCCTCGCCGACGGCGTCGTCGTGGTCGCGCCGCATCGCCAGGCAGCGGGTGAGGTGTTCGCCCGCGGCCGTGAAGTTGCCCAACTCGAACTCGATCTCGGCCAGATTGTGCAGTGCCATCGCCAGCCACACCGGCTTCGCGTCGGCGAGGAGTTCGACCGCCGCGCGGACGAGTCCCGCCGCCCGACGAGGGGACCCCGTACGGTGGTGGAACCAGCCGAGGTTCTGAAGTGCCCGCCCCTCACCCTCGCGATCACCCAGCCGGCGCCACAGCCCCAGCGCCGCCTTCAACGCGCCGCATGCCGCCTCCGGCGATCCGGTACGCCAGTGCAACGTCGCCCGCAACGGCAGCACCGTGGCCTGGGCGGCATCGTCCTCGGTGAGCGTCGCCGCCTGCTCGCAGACGGCGATCAGGGCATCGGCCTCCGCCCAACGGTTGCGCTTCTGCAACCACACGGCCACCGACGGAATCGCCTCCACGCAGAGCCGGCTGAGCTGCGGTGCCGCGTCGCACGCCTGCCGTGCCGCCGCGATGATCCCGGCCAGGTCGCCGTCGACCCAGCGTACGGCGTCGTCGAGTGTGCCCAGCTCGACGACGGTGGGCCCGGTGGCGAGTTCGACCACCCGCTGCGGGCGCAACAGTTGGCCGGCGCGCAGCACCGTGGTCAGATACGCGGTGAGCCCGCGACGTACCGCGTGCTGGCTCTCGGCAGCCGGATCCGCCTCTTCGGCCAGCTCCGCGCCGTAGAGCCGGAGCAGATCGTGGAAGCGGAACCGGGCCGGCCCGATCGCGTCCAGCAGGTGCGTCTCGGTGAGCCGGTCCAGCAGCGTCAGGGCGCGCCGTTGCGGGACACCGATCGTGACCGCGGCGAGCGGCAACGGCATCTCCGGTACCCGCAGCAGCGACAGCGACCGAAAGGCGGCTGCCGCCGTACGGTCGTCCGGATCGGCGCTGTCGAGCAGTTGGCGGTAGGTGTTCCAGAAGCTGGACCGGATGGCGAGGTCGTCCGCGCGTAGTTCGTCGAGGCGCTCCCGCTCGTTGTCCAGCCGGCCGGCGAGTATCGCGACGGACCAGTCGGGGCGGGCCGCGAGCCGGGCTCCGGCGATGCGCAGCGCCAGCGGGTGCCCGTCGCAGAGCGTCACCAGATGGTCCGTCGCGTCGGTGTCGACCGCGACCCGGCCGTCGCCGCAGAGGGTGTCGAGGAGCTGGCGCGCTTCGGCGTCGCTGAGCCGGTCCAGCCGGAGCCGGAGCGCGTCGAGGGTGCCTACCGGCCGGCGGCTGGTGACGAGGACCGCACAGTCCCGGCCCGCCGGGAGCAGGGACCTGATCTGCGGCGCCCCGGTCGCGCCGTCCAGGACGATGAGCAGCCGCCGGGCGGCGGTCTCCGACCGGAACCGCGCCGCCGCCTCGCCCAGTTCGAGCGGCACGTCCCTGGCCGGCACGCCGAGTGCGCGCAGCAACTGACCAAGCGCCGAGAGTGGGTCGAGACCAGGCATCCCGGGAGCCCCACCCTGTAGGTCGAGGTAGAGCTGTCCGTCGGGGTAGTGGCTCACGAGCCGGTGCGCGGCGCGTACCGCCAGGGTGGTCTTGCCCATCCCGCCCGGGCCGTGCAACACGACCACCGACGGACCGCTCCGTGGCCCGTTCGCGGCGGTGCAGGCCCGCTCGATGGTACGCAGCTCGTCGACCCGGCCGACGAACGCCGCTGGGTTCGGCGGCAACTGCCGGGGCGGTTCGGCCGGGCCGGTTCGGTCGTCGGGCCGCCTGGCGACCGGTGCCGGATCGACGGACTCCCCGGCGGTGTCGGGTGTGGACAGTTCGGGAGCCCGGCGCAGGATGGCCTGGTGCAGCCGGGACAGTTCCGTTCCGGGTTCGAGGCCGAGCTGGTCGGCGAAGACCGCGCGGGTCTCCGCGTACGCCGAGAGGGCCGCCGGTGCGTCGCCGGACCGGTACAGCGCCAGCATGAGCTGGTGACGCAGCCGCTCACGGTACGGGTGAGCGGTGATCAACAGCCGCAGCTCGCCGGTCACCGAGGCGTGCTCGCCGCGCGCGAGGCGTACCTGGATCATGTCCTCGACCAGCGCCAGGTGCTGCTCCTCCAGCAGGGTGATCCGGGCGGCCAGTTCCGGTCCCGGGCGTACGTCTTCGGCCGGTCGGCCCTGCCACAGGTCCAGGGCTGCCCGGAACCGCGCGGTGGCGGTGGCGTGGTCACCGCAGGCGAGAGCCGCGCGGCCCAGCTCGACCGCGGTCTGGTAGCGGTGCAGGTCAAGCTCGTCCGGGTCGACCCGCAACTGGTATCCGGCGGCGCTGGCGGCCAACCGGTCGCCGCCGTCGGGTCCGCCGCCCAGCTCGCTCAGCAACCGGCGCAGCCCGCTGGCGTAGGTGCGCAGGTTCGCCACCGCCGAGCGTGGCGGCTGGTCCCACAGCTCGCCGACGAGGCGGTCCAGCGACACCCGCTCGTTGGCCGACAGCAACAGGATGGCCAGCATCGCCCGCTGCTTCTGCGGGCCGACCGGCACAGGCCGGGCAGCGGTGATCCGGAGCGGGCCGAGTAGCTGGAATCGCAGGCTCAAGGCACCTCAAGCGGTTGTATCGATCTTGTAGGTCGACGTGTAGCACGTCCGGCTACCGTCCGCGATCAGTCTAGATCCAGATTGGAGGTACGCGATATGACCCGTCACGTCGGCGCACTCGCGGACCGGTTCTTGGCACTGATGCTGCCCAAGACCACTGCCTCGGCAGTCTGCCAGCCGCCCTGCACCAACACCCCGATGTGCTGCCGGTTCACCAACACCCGATTCAAGTACCGCGTCTGTAACAGCTCGTGCGAGTGCTGGTGGAGTACGGACTGCTGAGTAACGCCCGTGGAAGCGTCGCGGCCGGGCACCACCCAGCCGCGACGCGCTCGTGCCCATTCCCGTCAGGAGCGAACCCATGCCCGTCGTCGTCGCCGTACTCGTCGTCCTCACCATTCTCACGCTGCTGAACCTGCTGCTCACCTTCGGCGTCATCAGGAAGCTGCGTGAGCACACCCAGGAGTTGGCCGCCGCCCGCCCGGTGGTGACCCTCCCGGTCGGCGCGCAGGTGCCGGACTTCACCGCGTCGACCGCCGGCGGGGACGTGGTGTCCATCGCCTCGCTGCGCGCGTCGGGCGGTCTGGTGGCGTTCCTCGCCCCCGACTGTTCGGGGTGCAAGGAGCAACTGCCCTCGGTGCGGGCGGCGCTCGCGGAAGCGCTCGACACCCCGATGGCGGTCCTCGTCGTGCTCACCAGGCTGCGCCCGGAGCCGGACCGGGACCGTGCGGACCGCGAGCGCGCCGAGCTGGTGGCGGCGTTGGGCGTGCACGACACTCGGGCGGCCATCGTCCACGAGCCGCTCGACGGGGCGCTCCAGTCGGCCTTCCAGGTCGCCGCGTTCCCCGCGTTCTATCTGGTCGACACCGACGACCGGGTGGCCGGGGTCAGCAACAACGCCAGCCAGCTACCCAGCCTGTTCCCGGGGCGCGACGTCGTGCCCGCCGGGCGATGACCCCAGGGCGGCCCGCAGCCGTCGGATGACCACGCCCCGCACCAGCTCCGGCGGGAGCGCGCCGAATGCCCGTGAGTCGAGGCTGTGCCGGGGCGCGTCACCGAGGACGTAGACCTGTCCGGCCGGCAGCGCCGCCACCCGCTTGACCATCAACTGCGTGGCGGCGTCGGCGTCGCCCGCGGTGATCCTGATGCCGGGGGGCGGCAGGCAGACGACGACGGCGCCGACCCGCAGCCGGCGCCGGAATCCCCGCCGGAGTACGAGGAGTTGGTCGCCGTCCTGGTATGTCGGGGTCATGCTGTCGCCGTTGACCCCGACGACCTGGAGCAGGGCGCGGGCAGCCAACACGGCTACCCCGAGCGCCACGAACGAGCCGGCGATGATCAGCAGAGTGGGTGCGTGCACCGCGCCACGGTAGCGGAGCAGAAGACAGGCCGGCTTCAGCGGCGAGCAATGTCAGGAGGCGGGAGAAGATGTCGTACGTGGTGGAGTTCAGCCGGTGCCTGCTCGCGCTGGTTTTCCTGGCGTCGGCCGTCAGCAAGCTACGCGGGCGGCCCGCGTTCCGGGCGTTCGTCGACTCGCTGCGGACCATGGACCTGCTGCCGGCATCGGTGGTCGTCCCGCTGGCGGGGGCGGTGGTGGCGGCCGAGGCGGCGGTGCCCCTGCTGTTGGTACCGCTGCCCGTCGGCGCGGTGACGACTGTCGGGTTCGCGCTGGCGGCGTCCCTGTTGGCGGGGTTCACGGTGGCGGTCGCGGTGGTGCTCAGCCGTGGTACGCAGGCGTCCTGCCGGTGCTTCGGGGAAGCCGCGGCAGCCCCGTTCGGCCGGCGGCATCTCGCCCGCAACCTTGTGCTGACCGTGGTCGCCGGGATCGGCGCGTACGCCTCGCTCGGGGATGCCGGGATGACGGTCCAGACCGCGGTGCTCTCCGTACCGCTGGCCGTGGTGGGCGCGCTCGTCGTCGTCCGGCTCGACGACATCGCCGCCCTGTTCCTGCCCGTCAGCCCGCCAGCCGGGGCGGCCCGTCGGGGTACCGCCCGCCGGGGCGGCCGGTCGGGTGGCTGACCACACCGGCGCCGACCTGGGAACTGAATGTGCCGCGACAACAGCATCGGCGTCAACGACCCTGCCGGCAGCCGGGGTGGTCAGCACGGTCAATCCGGGCGCGGGGACGGCGCCCGGCCCTACTGGTCTGAGCCGGCGGGCCGGGACCACTTCGCCGTAGCCCCGGCCCGCGCCCTGCCGTCATACCGTTCGAGGACGTCGATGTCCCCCGGATCCGTCGAGGCGGCCCCGGCCGCGCCCGCCGATCCCCGGCCTAGCAGCCGATCCCCGGCCTAGCAGCCGATCCCCGGCCTAGCAGCCGATCCCCGGCTTAGCAGCCGATCCAGCGCACCGCCCGCACCCCGCCGGGAAGCCGGTTGTTGTGGAAGCCGGCCACCGTCTGGTCGTCGGCGAGGGAGCGGCCGGCGACCGGCTGGCTGGGGTCGGGCGACGGGAGCGTCACAACGGTGTTGCCGCGCTGCAACTGGTCTCCGGCCAGTACGGTGCCGTGGGCGTTGACATCGGTGGGGTTGATGTCGAGCCGCGAGTCGAGCACGGTGGGCTGACCGGTTCGCAGGTCCCACCGCAGCCCGACGAGCGCGCCGGCCTGCCGGCCCTGGCCAACCGCCCAGTGCCCGTTCGCGGCCAGAACGTACCCGTCCGCGTCGCCATCCGGACCGACCAGCGGACGTACGACGCCGGAAGGCGTCCGCATCCATGCGGTCGACTCGGCCTCGCCGGTGCGCCCGACGATGGTGCCGTCGTCGGTGAGGCCGCTGATCGTCGACCCCACCGGAGTGTTGACCACCTGGACCGTGCTCGTACGGGCCGCCCGCCACAGCAGCCCGTACGATTCACCGTTCGAGGTCCAGCCCATTCCCGCGATGTCGCCGCGCGAGTTGATCGCCACGACCGTGGTCCAGTCAGCCGGGTCGATCACCGGCAGCAGGGTCGCCACCCCGTTGCGGTACGTCCACGGCGGCGACGTGGGGAACCCCGAACCGTTGCCGACGACGACGCCGTCGCGGTTCACGTCGACCGGCTGCCCGCCCGGTGCCGGCGGGTCGAAGCTGGTCAGCCGGCCGCGGTCCCACAGCAGGACCGGATATGTGTCGGTCTCCTCGCGTACGATCGCCGAGCCGAGAATGAACCGGCCGGACGAGTCGATCGCCGCGACCTCGCTGCGGTAGGTGTTCGCCGGCACCGGCAGCGTCTGCATCGTGCAGGTGGTGCCACCGGCAGCGGGTGCGACCGCGGCAGACGCCGCGACAGAGGATCCGGACGTCAGCGCGACGCCTGCGGCCGTGACCGCGACTCCCCGCAGCACCGTCCGTCGTGAAATCTTGAGCATGTGTTCCTCCCCGAAATTTGGTCCAACGTAGGACACACACGCCAGACGCCTTGCCCGTTTCAGTCAGGAACACGACACAATGGACCGTGACCTGAACGGGACGGGACATGTGCTATCGCTTGACTCTGCTTCGTCCCGCCAATTCCACCGGCTCACCGCCGAGCAGCAGGCCCTGAACGGTCAGGAACTCCGCACCTGCCAGCCCCACCGAGGCGCGGCCGGTAACGCCCTGTTCGAGCAGGGCACGAGCCACCGTGGCCGCTCCCCGATGTTGCGGTGGCCGCCAGCCCTGGCCGCGTACCGTCCAGATGCCCGACCTGCCGAACACCCCCTTCTCCAGCGACCGCAGCCAGTTGGGCAGGTCTGCTGGCGCGCAGGGGGTGTAGAGCTGGGGGCACAGCAGCAGCGTGATCCTCTCCCGCAGTGAGTGGGCCGGGTGGTCGGCTTCGATGAGCAACTCCTCCGCCGTGACCTGCAAGGACGGGTCGGCGCCCGGCGTTCTGGTCACGGTGAGGCGGGCGTCGGGCGGCAAACGCACGTCGTCGGGTATCGGTAGCGGCTCGGCCCACCGGATCGCCCACCGGCGGCCGAGTTCGACCATCAACGTCTCGTACAGGTGGGCGAGGCTGCCGAGCGAGTCGAGCGGGAGCGGCGTCGGTCCCCGTGGACCGAACAGCCGCGAAAGGTCGCCCACAAGCCGTACGGTCTCCCCGCGGAGGGACAGCGTCTCGTGCCCCCACCCGGTGACCCACAGCCAGTACGTGTCCGAGCTGACCCTTTTCTTGATCTCGACCGGCTGGGAGTACCGCGCACGCGCGCTGTCGACGTCGTAATCGGGCGGCGCCGTGCCGAGCATCCCGGCGAGCGTGCCGAGCAACCGGCGAAGATCCCGGCCGTCCCGCAGCGTTGCGGGAAGCGGCCAGTTCGACATCCGAGTACCGGGCATGGTCACCTTGATCCAGTCCGTCTTGGAGCGGTCATGCGGGCGTGCCCACAGCCACCACCAATCCGGGGAGTCGACCGTGAAGCCCACCTCCCGCACGTTGTCCTCGCCGAGACCGGACACCAGGGCGTCGACCGTGCGCGGATAGGTGCGGCTGATCTCCTGGTCGTAGGGGCGGCCGTTCGGCGCTCCGTCATAGCGCGGTGTCTTCTTTCCACCACGCTGCACCGTGAATCCTTCGGGTGATACGGCGAAGCGGTCGAAGATCTCGGCCAGCCAGTCCCCAAGGTCTCCGGACCCGGCCCGCCAGCTCAACCGGTCCACTCGGGCAGCCCACCTCTCCACGATTCCCGTACGTCCGCACCGTCGGAGCAGCCCGCGACCCCGAGGGTGGCAAGCGCTCGCCCCGCCGGTCCGGGGCGTCGTGGGCCGGGCGATCAGAGGGTACTGGCCGAAGCCTTGACTCGCGCGACGAAGGCCGACCAGGCGTACGGAGGGAAGTGCGAGAGGAGGTCGATCCGCAGGAGTAGGGCGCTGGTCGCCAGGTCAGTCGGGGTCCGATGCCCGACCTCCGGCGGCCACGCCCCCGCTCCGACCTCGACAAGGGAGCGATCCCCGTGACATCGTCGGTGCTCGCCACCATCCGGGCTCCGGGAGAGAAGACGGAGAGACCGATGTCTGTGCTCAGGTTCCTCACTCGCCGTCGGCGTACCGCTGACGCCACCGTCCCCCGTTCCGCTGACGCCACCGTCCACCCCGGCCGGCTCAGCCGACGGAGCCGTTCCGTCCTGCGCGTCGAGCCTGGCAGCGGGTCCGCACCGTCCCGCATCCACCGGGGCTTCACCGGTGGGCTCGGGATTGCCCTGACCGTCGTACTCGTTGTCGGTGCGGCGACGCCGGCCGCCGCCTGGACCGGTAGCGCCGGGCAGCGGCTCGACATCGAGATCCTGTCCAGCCGGCCGGACCAGGTCAGCGGTGGCGACGCGCTGGTCCGGGTCACCTTCGACGGCCGGATCGACCCGCGTTCGGTCCGGGTCACCCGCAACGGTACCGACGTCACCCGCACGCTCCAGGTCGACGGCCGGTCGCTGCGCGGCGTGGTCGACGGGCTCCGGGACGGCGCCAACCTGCTCCGGGCGAGCGCCCGGTCGGCCCGGACCGCGACGCTGGCCGTACGCAACCATCCCGCCGCCGGGCCGATCTTCTCCGGGCCGCGGCAGTACCCCTTCCTCTGCCGCACCGAGCAGAACGGGCTCGGCCAGCCACTGGTGGACAACCAGGACGGGCAGGGCATGCGGGTACGCGGCCCGGAGGGCGAAGTCGTCGGCTGGAGCCGGGACTGTGCCGCCCCGACCGTCACGGACCGGCTCTACCGGGCAACCGACGGCACGTTCAAGTCGATGCCGGCGGACGGCACCCGCCCGGCCGACCTGACCACCACCCGCAACCTGGACGGCCGGACCGTCGACTACGTCGTACGCCGGGAGCGCGGCACCATCAACCGGTTCGTCTACTCCATCGCGGTCCTGGAGGCGGGCTGGAACCGGCGGGTCATCTACCGCTTCGACGGCGGAGTGGCGATCGGCCACGACCAGGGCCGGCTTCCGGGTGGGCATCTCTACCACGAGGGACTCTCGCTCGGCTACGCCGTTCTCTACTCCACCGGCACCCGCACCGCCACCCACTACAACCTGGTACTCGGCGGCGAGACCGCGCTGATGCTGAAGGAACACTTCGTCGAGGAGTACGGCGTCCCGCTCTACACGGTCGGGGTCGGCGGCTCCGGCGGCGGCCTCCAGCAGTACGTCTACGGCCAGAACTACGCCAACCGGCTCATCGACGCGGCGATACCGCAGTACTCGTATCCGGACATGGCCACCCAGACGATCCACGTCGGCGACTGTGAGCTGCTCGAGTACTACATGGACGTCACCGATCGGGCGAACCCGAAGTGGCGGGACTGGGAGAACCGGACCTGGCTGATCGGCATGAACGCCAGCGCGACGGTGTCGAACCCGTACCTCGGCGGTGCGCCCGGGTCCACCGAGTGCGTCGAGGGCTGGCGTGGGCTGACCCCGCTGGCACTCAACCCGCACTGGTCGCCCGGTGACCCGCTTTGGGCCCAGATGGACCCGCCCGGGGTCGCCGAGACGGTGCAGTGGTCGCACTGGGGCGACCTGGTCACCATCTACGGCACCGGCCCGGACGGGTACGCCCGGTCCACCTGGGACAACGTCGGCGTCCAGTACGGGCTGTCGGCGCTGACCTCGGGCCGGATCACCCCGGCCGAGTTCCTCGACCTGAACGCCCGGGTCGGCTCCTGGAAACCGCAGCCGGAGATGGTGCAGGAGGGCTGCCCGTTCATTCCGGCAGCCTGTGCCGACCCGGCCCAGTTCGACCCCTGGTCGTCCCGGAACATGCGACTGTCACCGGACGGCGGCCGGACACCGGCACCGCGTACCACGGGGGACCGGCAGGCGATCCGGGCCGCGTACGAGTCGGGGATCGTCTTCACCGGCGACATCGACATCCCGGTCATCGACTGGCGGCACTACCTCGAAGAGCAACTGGACATGCACAACTCGCACCAGTCCTTCGCGTCCCGGCAGCGGATGCGGGACCACGACCGGGACGCCGGCAACCAGGTCATCTGGTTCACCGACGCCCGGCCGGTCGAGGCGTTCGACCAGACTCCGGAGGCGCTGGCGGTGATCGACGACTGGATGGCGAACCTGCGTGGCCGGCCGTGGCGGGGCGTGCAGGGCAACAAGCCGGCCCTTGCCGTGGACCGTTGTTTCAGTACCGCCGGTACGGAGATCGCCCGGGGCGACCACGTCTGGGACGGCATCCTCGACAACCGGCCGGTCGGCGCCTGCACCCGGCAGTTCCCGCTCTACGGAACGTCCCGGACCGTCGCCGGTGGTCCGATCGAGGGCGGCGTCTACGCCTGCGACCGGCAGCCGGTCCGGGTGGCGGTCGCCCGGGGACTCTACGGGTCGTGGCGCCCGACCGACGCCGAGCGGCGGCGCCTCGAACAGATCTTCCCGACCGGGGTCTGCGACTACCGCTGACCTACCCACGACGGCTCCACCGTCCGTTTGACTTCTCCTCCACCCCCTGCAAGGACCCCGACCACAGCCGGGCGCCGGATCGCCGGCCCCGGGCCGGATGTCGTCCGCGAGCGCTCCCGCAACTCGAAACGCAATCACATATCTGGGCGCGGGGTCGTCCGGACTGCAAGCATTCAGTCGGCAATCCAACCAATTGACTCCGCCGCCAGGTTCCGGCGTGTCCCGGACGCCGTTCTCCGGTTGGACCTATAGACAATCCCACACTCCCGATCCTGGTCGGCGGCTGCGGCTGACCAGGCCATCGGGCACGGCCCAAAAGGAGCGATGACGGTGCGCGGAGCGGCGGGCGCGGACGAAAACCTCATTTTCGAGCGTCGAGAATCGGCGGTACGGAGCTACTGCCGCCAATTCGACAGCGTATTCGACACGGCGGAGGGAAGCGTGGTCCGGGACGTCGCCGGCCGCGAGTATCTCGACTTCGTCGCCGGTGCGGGTTCGCTGAACTACGGGCACAACGACCCCGACATGCGGGATGCCCTGATCGCCCACCTGGAACACCATGGGATGTCACACAGCCTCGACCTGTCCAGCTCGACCAAGAGCGCGTTCCTCACCGCGTTCGAGTCGCTCGTGCTGCTGCCCAGGGAACTGGACTACCGGGTGCAGTTCACCGGGCCGACCGGGGCGAACGCCGTCGAGGCGGCACTCAAGCTGGCCCGCAAGGTGACCGGCCGGACCAACGTCGTCGCCTTCACCAACGCCTTCCACGGAGTCTCGCTCGGCGCGCTGGCGGCGACCGGGAACCGACACCACCGGGTCGGTCCGCAGCTTCCGCTGCCCGGGGTGACCCGGATGCCGTACGACGGGTACCAGGGCGCCGGCATCGACACCGCCGACCTGTTGGCGCGGATGCTGGGGGACCCGTCCAGCGGACTGGACGCCCCGGCGGCGATCCTGTTGGAGACGGTGCAGGGCGAGGGCGGCCTGAACGTCGCCTCGGCCGGCTGGTTGCGGCGGATCGCCGAACTGGCCCGGAGCAGCGGTGCGCTGCTGGTGGTCGACGACGTGCAGGCGGGCTGCGGGCGTACCGGCACGTTCTTCAGTTTCGAGCCGTACGGCATCGCCCCGGACCTGGTCGTACTGTCGAAGTCGATCTCCGGGTACGGCCTGCCGATGGCGCTGCTGCTGATCCGGCCCGAGTACGACGTCTGGCAGCCCGGCGAGCACAACGGGACGTTCCGTGGCAACGGGCACGCCTTCGTCACCGCCCAGGTGGCGCTGACGAAGTTCTGGGCCGGTACCGACTTCACCACCGACGTGGCGCGCCGCGCCGACCTGCTCGCGATCCGGCTGGCCGAGGTCGCCGACGCCGTGCCCGGTGCGGTGGTGAAGGGGCGCGGGATGATGCGTGGGGTCGACGTCGGCTCGGGCGAGTTGGCCTCGGCCATCAGCCGGCGCTGCTTCGCCGACGGCCTGATGTTGGAGACCGCCGGCCCGCACGACCAGGTGGTCAAGGTGCTGGCGCCGCTCACCACTCCGGACGAACTGCTGAACCACGGCCTCGACATCCTGCTGGCAGCGACCCGGACCGTCGCAGCGCAGCAGCCCGTCGGATCAGAACAGGTTGTCGGATCGGAACAGGCTGTCGCAGCGCAGCAGCCCGTCGGATCGGAACAGGCCGGACAAGCGAAGCAGGCCGTCGGATCGGAACGGGACGTGCGGGGCTCCTCCGGCCTGGTGCCCGCGTGACCGGGCCGGCCCCGGTGGCGCCGGGTGCCGCTCCCACCGTCGCGCCCCGCACCCCGACCCCGACCACTCGGCCGGACACCGGTCTGGTGCTGACCGCGTCGGGCGTGGACAACCGGGTCCGCTGCCGACCGGGTGAACGCCTGCACCACCTCTTCGAGGAGCGCTGCGACCGGTTCGCCGCCGAGGGCGATCCCGGGCACCCGGCCGTGGACGACGGCGAGCGCCGGCTGACCTTCGCCGAGCTGGACGCCCGGGCCAACCAGTTCGCCCGGCTGCTACTGGCCCGGGGCGTGCTGCCGGGTGACCGGGTCGGGCTGCTCCTGGACCGCTCCGCCTTCGCCTACCTGGCCATGCTCGCGGTGTCCAAGATCCATGCGGTGTACGTCCCGGTGGACGCCAACTTCCCGGCCGACCGGATCGGCTTCGTGGTCGCCGACGCGCGGGTCGGGACGATCGTCACCCTCTCGACCCTGGCCGACCGGCTCGACGGCATCGCCGGCACGGTGATCCGGATCGACACCGACCCGGACCTTGACCGATACCCGAGCCACCGGATCGCGCCGGGCGAATCAGCGTCGCCCGGATCAGCGTCGCCCGAGTCCGCGTCGCCTGGATCCCCGCCGGACGGGCTCGGGCCGGCCGGGTTCGGGGCGGGCGGGCTCGGGGCGGGCTCGGACGAACTGGCGTACATCATCTACACCTCGGGCAGCACCGGTCGGCCCAAGGGCGTCGCCATCGACCAGGCGAACATCTGCAACTTCGTCCGGGTGGCGGTGGAGTGCTACGGACTGCGTCCGGACGACCGGGTCTACCAGGGCATGACGATCGCCTTCGACTTCTCGGTCGAGGAGATCTGGGTGCCGCTGGTCTCCGGCGCGACACTGGTGCCCAGCACCGCGCCCGGGGCGCTGGTCGGCAGCGACCTGGCCGGCTTCCTCGCCCGGCATCGGGTGACCGCGCTCTGCTGCGTACCGACGCTGCTGGCCACGATCGAGGAGGAGTTGCCGGAGCTGCGGTTCGTGCTGGTCTCCGGTGAGGCGTGCCCGGCGCACCTGGTGGACCGGTGGCACCGGCCGGGCCGCACCCTGCTCAACGTCTACGGCCCGACCGAGACGTCGGTCACCGCCACCTGGACCCGACTGGAACCGGACCGGCCGGTGACGATCGGGGTGCCGCTGCCGACGTACTCGGTGGTGATCCTGGCCTCCGACCATCGGGTGCTGCCGGCCGGTCGGACCGGTGAGATCGGCGTCGCCGGGGTCGGCCTCTCCCCGGGGTACGTCAACCGGCCCGACCTGACCGCCCGGGCGTTCATCCTGGACACGTCAGGGATCCCGGACAACCCCTCGGGACGGATCTACCGGACCGGGGACCTCGGCCGGATCACCTCCGACGGGCAGATCGAGTATCTGGGCCGGATCGACAGCCAGGTCAAGGTGCGCGGGTACCGGATCGAGCTGACCGAGATCGAGTCGGTGCTGCTGCGGCTGCCGGAGGTGGCCCAGGCGGCGGTGACGACGTACCAGCCGGAGCCCGGCGTCGTCGAACTCGCCGCCTTCTACACCCGGCGGGCCGGTGCGGCGGCGCTGAACCTGGCGGCGGCGCTGGCCGCGCTGCGGACCCGGCTGCCCGGCTACATGGTCCCGGCCTACCTGGAGGAGTTGCCGGAGCTGCCGACGCTGCCCAGCGACAAGGTGGACCGCAAGAGCCTGCCGGCACCGTCCGGCCCGCGTGCGCTGCCGACGACGCCGCTGGTCGCCCCGGTCGGGTCGACCGAGTCCGTGCTCGCGGACCTCCTCGCCGACCTGCTGCGGGTGGACCGGGTCTCGGTCCGGGACGACTTCTTCACCGACCTGGGCGCCGACTCGCTGGTGATGTCCCGGTACTGCACCCGGCTGCGGGAGCGGCTCCAGGCCGACGTCTCGATCAAGGACGTGTACCTGAATCCGACCGTGCGTGCCCTGGCCACCGTCATCAGGGCGGACACCCCGGAGGCGCCACCCGAACCGTCGCGCCCGGCGCACCGCGTCCCGAGCAACCTGGAATGGTACGGCTGCGCGGTGTTCCAGACCCTCTTCGGCCTGGGGTATCTGGTCCTGCTCGCCGGGGTGGCGCTCGTCGGGTACATCTGGATCACCGACGGAGTCGGCGCGGTCGACGTCGGGCTGCGGTCGACGAGCTTCGGGGTGGCCTGGTTCGTCGTGCTGGCGGTGCTGCCGGTAGCGCTGAAGTGGCTGCTGGTCGGGCGGTGGCGGGCCGGCACCTTTCCGATCTGGGGGCACCGTTATCTCCGGTTCTGGGTCGTCAAGCGGATGATCCGGGCCAGCCCGCTGGTGCTCTTCGTCGGATCGCCGGTCTACAACCTCTACCTGCGCGCGCTGGGCGCGAAGATCGGCCCGGGCGCCCTGCTGCTGTCCCGGTCGGTGCCGGTCTGCACCGACCTGATCGAGATCGGCGCCGGCACGGTCGTGGGTCGGGGCGCGAGCTTCCTCGGCTATCGGGCGGAGGCCGGCTGGATCACCACCGGTCCGGTCCGGCTCGGCCGGGACGTCCAGGTCGGCGAGGGCAGCGTGCTCGACCTCGACACGGTACTCGGCGACGGCGCGCACCTCGGGCACGCCTCGTCGCCCCGTGCCGGGCAGGTGGTACCGGCCGGGGCGCGTTTCCACGGCTCCCCGGCGGTGCCCGGCGGGAGCGGCAACCCGGCGGCGGAACCCCGGCACTGCTCGACGGTGCGCCGGGGCGGGTACGGTGCCGGCCAGCTCCTCGGCCGGGTGGTGGTCGACACCCAGGTGCTGGTCGTACTCGCCGCGCTGGCCTTCGCGCTGGACGTCAGCACGGTCTCCGGCTCGCTGCTGATGTTCGTCGGCAGCGTGCTGCTCGGCGGGCTGCTGGTGCTCGCCGTGCCCCGGCTGGCGAACCTCTTCCTGACCGCCGATCGGGCCTATCCGCTCTACGGCTGGCGGTGGATCTGCTTCCAGACCGTCTCCCGGTTCAGCAACGTCCCGTTCTTCAATCTCCTCTTCGGAGACAGCTCGTACGTCGTCGGCTACCTCCGGGCGATCGGCTGGCGGTTCCGGCAGGTACGGCAGACCGGCTCGAACTTCGGCTGCGGGCAGAAGCACGACACGCCGTTCCTCTGCGAGGTGCGCGGCGGGGTACTGGTCTCCGACGGCCTCTCCATGGGCAACGCCCGGTACTCGCACACCTCGTTCGCGCTGTCCCGGGTCACCATCGGCGCGGAGAACTTCCTCGGCAACCGGATCGTCTTCCCGGCCGGGGCGCGGGTCGGCGACAACTGCCTGCTGGCGACGAAGGTGATGGTGCCGGTCGACGGCCCGGTCCGGTCCGGCGTCGGGCTGCTGGGCTCGCCCCCGTTCGAGATCCCCCGCTCGGTACGCCGGGACGCCGGCTTCGACGACCTGCGGACCGGGGACGAGTTCCGCCGCCGGTTGTACCGGAAGAACCGCTCGAACCTGCGCACCATGGGCTGGTACCTGCTGAGCAACTGGCTGCTCTTCTACCTCTCCATCCAGATCGTGGTACGCGTCGAGGGCATCCACGACGGCGCCCGGCCCAACCTGGTCACGTTCAGCGCCGGGATCCTGCTCGCCCTGCTGCTGATCGTCGGCCACTCCGCCCTGGTGGACTGGCTCTGCCTCGGTTTCCGCCGGCTACGCCCGATGCGCTGCTCGATCTACGACCCCCGGTACTGGCGACACGAGCGGTACTGGAAGCTCGCCGGGCTCGGACACCTCGGCCTGTTCAACGGCACCCCGCTCAAGCCGCTGCTGCTGCGCCTGCACGGCGTACGGGTCGGCCGGCGGGTCTTCGACGACGGCTGCGGGATACCGGAACGGACCCTGGTGCGGATCGGGGACCACTGCACGCTGAGCGAGGGGTCGACGCTGCATTCCCACTCCCTGGAGGACGGGACGTTCAAGACGGACCGGATCCGGCTCGGTCGCGGCTGTTCGGTCGGCACCGGCGCGCTGGTGCACTACGGCGTCGAGGTGGCCGACGGGGTGGTGGTGGCACCCGACTCGTTCGTGATGAAGGGCAGCACCCTGCCGGCCGGAACGGTCTGGCGGGGCAACCCGGCCCGCCAGGTGTCGCTGGTCGACGCCGTCCCGCGCGGCGGTCAGCCGCTGGGGTAGCCGGGACGCGGACCGACCACGGTGGAGAGCGCTGCGGCCGGTCGTCCGGCTCGGAGTCCTGGTCAGAGCACATTGACAGCCGATACCTAACGGTTAAACTTCAACCGTTAGGTATCGGCCGGTACGGGCCCGCGCCACGTCGCCGGCACCGCCGCCAGGGGAGGGGCGACCCATGACCGAGCACGCCGTCCGGACCGCCGCGAGCGGGGCGCCGCCGGACGTACCCGGAAAGGCGCCGGACGTACCCGGAAAGGCGCCGGACGTACCCGGAAAGACCGCGACCGCCGACGGTGGGCGGGTCGCGTTGGCCCCGATCGCCTGGCGACCACTCGGCGCGGTCGCCGGCCTGTTCGCCGCGCTGCTGCTGGCCACTAACGGCGGCTACGGCTACCACCGCGACGAGCTCTACTTCCTGATGCTCCGCCCCGACTGGGGCTACCGGGACCAGCCGCCGCTCACCCCGGCGATCGCCCGGCTGGCCGATGCGCTCTTCGGCGGCTCGCTCTGGGGGCTGCGGGTGCCGGCCACCCTCTCCGTGCTGGCGGCGCTGCTGCTGGCCGCCCTGCTCGCCCGGGAACTCGGCGGCGGCGCGCTCGCCCAGACCCTGGCCGCGTTCGGCCTGGGCAGCGGCTCGGCCACGCTGATCTTCGGACACGTGCTGCTGACCGCCGGCTTCGACGTGGTGGTCTGGCTCGGCATCATCCTCTGTGCGGCCCGGGCACTGCTGCGCGACCAGCCGCGCTGGTGGCTGGCGGCCGGGGCGGTGCTCGGGATCGGGCTCTACAACAAGCTGCTGGTGGTGCTGCTACTGGTCGGGCTCGGCGCCGGGCTGCTGGCCGTGGGGCCGCGCCGGGTCCTGGCCGGTCGCTGGCTCTGGGCGGGCGTCGCGCTCGCCCTGGTGGTCGCCGCGCCCAACCTGGTCTACCAGTTGACCCACGACCTGCCGCAGGCCGACATGGCCGGAGCGATCGCCGAGAACAAGGGCGCCGAGTCGCGGAGCGGCTTCGTTCCCTTCCAGTTCCTGCTGATCGGGCCGCCGCTGGCGGCGGTCTGGCTCGCCGGCCTGGTCGGGCTGCTGCGTCGCCGACAGTGGCGACCGGTACGCGCGCTCGCCGTGGCGTACCTGGTGGTCTGCGTACTGGTGCTGGTGTCGGGCGGTCAGCCCTACTACCCGTACGGGTTGCTCGGTGCGCTTCTCGCCGCCGGGTCCGTGGTGGTGGCCGAATGGCTGGGGCGGGGGCGACGGCGGATCCGCGCGACGGTGGTCGGCACGGCGTACCTGGCCAACGTGGTGGCGAGTGCGGTGATCGCGCTGCCGCTGCTCCCGGTCGGGGTGCTCGGCGACACGCCGGTGCCCGGGATCAACGTCACCGCCGCCGACTCGGTCGGCTGGCCCCGCTACGTCGACCAGGTGGTCCAGGCGTACGACGAGCTTCCGCCCGCCGACCGGGCCGCGGCGGTCGTGCTGACCGCCAACTACGGCGAGGCCGGCGCGCTCACCCGACTCGGCGCCGACCGGCTTCCGGCGATCTACAGTGGACACAACGAACTCGGCTACTACGGCCCGCCACCGGAGTCGGCGACCGTGCTGGTCGGGGTCGGCGTGGGAGAGCCGGCCGAACTTCGCCAGTACTTCGGCGCGTGCCGGCTCGCCGGACGGCTCGACAACGGAGTCGGGGTCGACAACGAGGAGCAGGGCGTACCCATCGTGGTCTGCCACGACCGCCGGCTGACCTGGGCCGAGCTGTGGCCCCGGGTCCGGCACTTCGACTGAGTAGGCGCGTCGAGCCGGCGGCGTCCGGGCGCGGGCGAGGCACGGGACAGTGCCTCGGTGGTCGTTCTGGTTTGATACGGCGGTAGCGGTGCGGAACGCGCCGCACCGCCACCTGTCGGTCGTTCGTCACGAAATCGTCCCGTCCCGAGGGCAACCGATGACCGGCAGGCTGCGTCTTCTTTGATGTCGGTCCGGGATTAGGTCAGTGAGGGGTGCCGGTGCGAAGGCGACTACTGGACCTTTTCCAACCCCCTCTTGCGGTGCGTCGTGACCGCGGGTGGAAGCCGGGGCGGGTGCTCCGCGCTGTCCAGGTTGGAAAAGGTGCACTGCTGCGCTCGTGCGTGCTCGTGTTGCTCGTCGGTGCGGGCGCCGCGTGCAGCGAGTCGGATCCGGAGGCCCAGACCCCCGGTCTGGCGGCCCGGGGCACCACCATGACCACGGCGAAGCCGGCCCGGCAGGATCTCGACAACCGGGTCAGCCTGACCGGCCGGGTCACCATGAACCCCGTCTTCGGCGTGGTGGCCCCGGTCGCCGGGCAGATCCGCTACCGCGACGTCGATCCGCCGGAGGGCACACCGACCAAGCCGACCCGGGTGGCCAGCATCTGGGCCAAGGGCAAGTCCCACCGGCTCGACGTACCGGCCGGGGCCGCCTTCGCCGGTCGGCTGGTGGACGACCGGTCGAACGTCACGGTCGGGATGCCGGTGGTGTCGGCGAAGCGGATCGGTTACGCGCTGGTCGCGGAGATCGACGGCGCGCAGGCGTACCAGATCTCGGACTCGCTGGCGACCGTGCAGGCCCAGATCAAGAACGGCCCCGGGCCGTTCGCCTGCAAGGTCCTCGGCACCATCGCCGCGCTGCCGGCCGGGACGATCCCGGACCCGCCGGCCCCGGAACCGACGACGGACCCGTCCGCCGGCCCCGGGGCGCTCCCAGTCCCGCCGGTCCTCCCGCCACCGGACCGGAGGCAGCCGGTCGAGCCGTCCGAGTCGACCGGCATGCGGCTGGTCTGCACGGCACCGGCCAAGGTGAAACTGATCAACGGTGCCACCGCCACCCTGGAGGTGGTGACCGCCCGGGCCAAGAACGCGCTCGTGCTCCCGGTCGAGGCGGTCGCCGGGGGTCAGGGCAGCGGCAAGGTGGACGTGGTCGGCCCGGACGGCACCCGGCAGACCCGGGACGTGGTACTCGGGCTCAGCGACGGGAAGGTCGTGCAGGTCAAGTCCGGGCTGACCGGTGACGAGACGGTTGCCGTACCCGGCCCCGACCTGCCGCCGGCCAAACCGGCGCCGGGGCAGCCCGGTGGCCCCGCCGACCCGATGGGCGGGAAATGACGGCGCTGCTGGAACTGCACGGCATCACCAAGACGTTGAAGGGACAGCGCACACCCCGGACGATCCTCGACGGTGTCGACCTGACCGTCGAGAGTGGAGAGAGCGTGGCGATCCTCGGCCGGTCCGGCTCCGGCAAGAGCACGCTACTCAGCCTGATCGGCCTCTTCGACCGTCCGGACGGCGGTCGCTACCTGCTCGGCGGCCAGGACATCACCCGGCTCTCCGAACGCCGGGCGGCGGCCCTGCGCAGCGCCGAGTTCGGCTTCGTCTTCCAGCGGTTCTTCCTGCTCAAACACCTCACCGCCGCGCAGAACGTGGCGATGGCCCTGGTCAACGGGCAGGGCTGGCTACCGCGCCGCAAGCGCCGGGCCCGCACCATGGCCGCACTCGACCAGGTCGGCATCGCCCATCTGGCGAAGCACCGGCCGGCCCGGCTCTCCGGCGGCGAACAGCAGCGGGTGGCGGTGGCCCGGGCCCTGGTCCGGGAACCACGCCTGCTGCTGGCCGACGAGCCGACCGGCGCGCTGGACACCGAGACCGGCAACCTGGTGATCGAGGTGATGCGCTCGGCCACCGAACGGGGCTGCGGACTGATCCTGGTCACCCACGACCGGGATCACGCCAACAAGATGCGCCGGGTGCTGCGGCTCGACGACGGGGTGCTCAACCCGGCGACCACCACCCCGGACGAGGCGTGGACGCCGCATTCCGCCGGGATGCAGGCCGCCCCGTCCGGGGCCGGCCCGACGCCGGAGTCCGCCGCTGGCGTGTCCGCCCCGGACGGCGCCGACCCGACTCGGGAAGGGGTGCCCCGGTGATCCGGCTCTCCGGGCGGTTCCGGTCCGCGCTGATCATCGGCATCCAGGGCATCCGGGCCCGCAAGATGCGTACCTTCCTGTCGATGGTGAGCCTCTTCCTCGGCGTACTGGCCGTGGTGGTGGTGCAGGCCGGGGCGGAGACCGTCGAACAGGCCCAGTTGGCCAACCTCGCGGTGCAGGTCGGCAAGGACGGCACCCGACAGGCGTACCTGCCGGGAAGTCCGGAGAGTGTCCGGGTCAGCAACGAGACCCTGGCGAACCGGCCGGACGGGGTCGTCATCGCCACCCGGCAGGCGATCGTCGGTGAGCCGGGAGTCGTCCCGGTCAACCCCGGCGGAACCCCGTTCGACCAGCCCGGCGGCTACGGCGGCCCGGGCGGTCCGATGTACTGCGACCAGTACGGCTGCCGGCCGATCTCGCCTGGCGGCGGTGACGCGGGGACGCCCGTACCCGGTCAGGCGATCGAACTGACCCTGAACACGCTGACCGGCGACATCCGCCAGTTCAAGCCGTTCCGGCAGGTCTCCGGAGAGTGGCTCGAGTTCACCTCGGCGCCGTCCCTGGCACCCCGGCTGGTACTCAACCTCGAGGCGGCGAAGGGCTTCAACCGGCACCAGGTACCGGCCGAGATGCGCATCGACGGGACGACCGCCAACCCGACGCCCCGGATCATCGGCGTGGTCGACGACGGCAGCCCGCAGCCGGTCGCCTACTCCCGGACCGACGAACTGGCGAACTGGATTTCTCCGAACACTGCGGCCAGCGAGTTCGGTCCGGGGCTCCAGGTGATGCTGGCCCCGACGGCCGGTGAACTGGAGCGGTTGCTGATACTGCGGCTCACCGCGACCGGCACGCCGGCGGACCAGATCCACTTCGAGACCATCCAGGCCCGGGAGAACATCGCCCGGGACCTGGCGTTGATCCGCTGGATCTTCCTCGGCATGGCGAGCCTGGTCCTGCTGATCGGGGTCGCCGGGATCCTCAACGTCGGGCTGGCGACCGTGGGGGAGCGGGTCGAGGAGTTCGCGCTGCGCCGGGCGGTCGGCACCTCTCGACTGCTGCTGGCCGGCATCGTACTCGCCGAGACCCTGCTCACCGGCCTGCTCACCGCAACCGCCGCCATCGGGGCGTCCGCGCTCGCCCTGAGTGCGGCCGGCGCCCTCCTCGCCGACCAGGCGCCGTTCCTGGAAGACATGGTGTTCCCGTGGCGCGCGGGAGTCGCGGGTGTCATCGCGGGCCTGGTGGCCGGGTTGCTCGGCGGCCTCATCCCGGCCATCCGGGCCGCCCGCATCCCGATCGCGACCGTCATGCGCGCCTGACGGCGGCCATACCCAGCCCAAAGATATCTTCCGGCCGGCCGCATGTCTGGCGGCCGGCCGGGAACGGCACACGCGCCGGCACCGGGTCACCCGGGCCGGCCGGCGGGACGACTCGGCAGCGAGGGTGGTGGGGATGAGCGCGAAGAGGCGACCGGTGGACGAGGAGCCGGGCGGGCAACTCCAGCCGGACGACGCGGACGGCATTCAGGCAGCCCTGGACGGGCCCGACCGTGGCCCGCAGTCGGTCCAGCCGTGGGGCACCACCGGCGGCACCGAGGACCGGGACGCGCCGTGGGGCGAATCCCGGGACTCGCCGTTGGACGAGGGAAGCGAGGAGACCGGCCTGCCACCCGCGCGACGCGGCGAACGGCGGGCCGACGCGGAGCCGCCCCAACCATGGGCGCAGGGCGCGGGCAAACACGGGTTCGGCCCGGTCGAGCCGACCCGCACGCCGGAAGCGGGACCCGGCGGTGCCCCGTCCGATTTCGGGCCGGGTCGCCCGCTGTTTCCCGACGACACCACGCTCGACGACCTCCGCAACAATCCGCTGGAGGAGGAGACCGGCATGCACTCCGAAGGGGTCAGCCGGCACGAATAGCGCCCCGCCGGCCGGAGGTGCACTCCTGTCGTGGCTCCGACCAGGGGCTATGACGTGGTGCCGGGTTCGGCGAGTGCCAGGGCCTGGCTGGGGCAGATCCGGATCGCCTCGCGTACCCGGCCGATCGTCTCCGCGTCCTCCGGGGTGGTGCTGAGGATGATCACCGTACCGTCGTCGTCGCGCTGGTCGAACACGACGGGATCGGTGAGTACGCACTGGCCTGCGCCGACGCAGCGGTCCAGATCGGCCGTTATCCGCATCGCGTCCCCTACCAGGTGACCGGGAGGGAGTGCAGGCCGTAGACGGTGGAGTCTTCCTTGAAGGACAGTTCGTCGACCGGCCCGGCCAGACTGAGGCCGGGAATGCGGGCGAAGAGGGTGTCGAAGACGATCTGGAGTTCGAGCCGGGCGAGGTTCTGCCCCAGGCACTGGTGGGCACCGAAGCCGAACGCGATGTGGTGCCGGGCGGCGCGTCCGAGGTCGAAGGCGTCGCCGTCGGTGAACGCGGCCGGGTCGCGGTTCGCCGCGTTGGCGAGCGTGACGACGCCCTCGCCGGCGCGGATCAGCACTCCGCCGATCTCGACATCCTGCACGGCGATCCGGGAGGTGACGTATTCGGCGATGGTGAAGTATCGGAGGAGTTCCTCGACGATCTGCGGCGTGACGGCCGGGTCCTCCTTCAGCGCCGCCAGCGCCTCCGGCCGTTCCAGCAGCGTCATCGTGCCGAGGGAGATCATGTTCCCGGTGGTCTCGTGCCCGGCGAGTAGCAGCAGGAACCCGAGACCCGCCAGCTCCTCCTGATCTGCCCCCTTGGCCAGTTGCCGGCTCAGCAGGTCGTCACCCGGGTTCTTCGCCTTCTCCACGATCAGCGCGGCCATGTATTCGCGGATCTCCTTGGCCGCGACGAAGCGCTCCTGGGGCGGGATCGACCGAAGCAGCAGGTTGGCCGAGCGGCTCTGGAAGAAGTCGTGATCGGCGTACGGCACGCCGAGCAGTTCGCAGATGACCAGCGACGGTACCGGCAGGGCCAGCGCCGGAACGAGGTCGGCCGGGCGCGGCCCGGCGAGGACGGCGTCGAGACAGTCGTCGACGATCTGCTGGATGCGCGGGCGCAGCGCGTTCATCCGCTTGATGGTGAACTCGCCGACGACGGCACGGCGGGCCTCGCCGTGCTCCGGCGGGTCGAGCCCGATCAACAGCGGTCGCTCGTCGGCGTCGGGTCGCACCCCCCGGGGTTGCAACGGAAATCCCTCGCGCTGGCGGTTGGCGCTGAACCGGGGGTCGGTGAGCATGGAGCGGATGTCGTCGAGCCGGCTCAGCGCCCATGCCGTCGAGCCGTCCGGAAGGGTCACCCGGGCCACCGGCTCGTCCCGTTGCAGCCGCACGTGTTCGGCGGGTGGCGAATACGGGCAGGTGCGATTCAGGGGAAGTACCGGAGAATCGGTCATCGTGTCCTCTTCCATCTCCAGGGATGATCAAGCAGACGAAGTTCTCCCGCAGGGCCGAGCCTACCGCCATCCCGCGGAGTGAACCTTCTTCAACCTGAACCGCGCGGCGCATGCGCCCCGACTTCCACCTGCGGCCACGGCGGACCGCAAGGGGAGGTTGAAAAAGGTTCAGTCGTCGTGATCCACAGTGGTGCGGCGGCGCCGTCGGTCGGCTCAGCCGGCTCCGGTCATGGTGACGACGATGTTGCCGTACTTGCCGCGCTCCAGGTGGCGGTGCGCCTCCGTGATCCGCTCCAGCGGGTAGCGGTCCGCGATGACCGGCCGGAACGTGCCGGCCTCGGCCAGTTCCCGGACGAGCAGCAGGTCGCGCGACTTCTCCGCCGCCTTCCGCAGCCCGGTGAACGCGATGATCGCCTTCCTCCGGCCGAACGCCGCGGTGCACGGCATCTGGAGCAGCAGGCTCGGCGACGGTACCGGGCTGAGATAGCGGCCGGTCGGGTTGAGTACCCGGCGGCAGCGCCCGAACGAACTGGTACCGGCCACGTCGAAGACGACGTCGTAGGTCTGGCCGGCACGGGTGAAGTCCTCCCGGGTGTAGTCGAGGACCGTGTCGGCGCCGAGGTCGCGTACGAGGTCGAGGTGCGGCGTGCTGCACACCCCGGTGACCCGGGCGCCGAAGTGCCTGCCGAGTTGCACGGCCGCGCTTCCGACACTCCCGGAGGCGCCGTTGACCAGGATCGTCTGGCCGGGGCGCAGCCGGGCCCGGTCGCGCAGGAACGCCAGCGCGGTCCCGTCGACCAGGGCGACCGCCTCGGCGAAGTCGAGATTGGCCGGCTTGGGCGCGAGGGCGCTGTCCTGGTGGACCCGGACGTACTCGGCATGCGCGCCGAAGTCCGGCCCGGTGATGCCGACGACCTCGTCGCCGACGCGCAGCCGGGTCACGCCCGACCCGACCGCCTCGACCACACCGGCGAACTCGGAGCCCAACACTGTCCACTTCGGTCGGCGGAGCCCGAAGAAGAGTCGGGAGAAGGTCGGCGAGCCGGATCGGGCGGTGCCGTCGGTCACGCTGACCGTCGCGGCGTGGACCCGGACGAGTACGTCCTCGGCGCCGGGAACGGGTGTCGGAACCTCCTCGACCCGGACGACATCGGGTGGACCGTACGCACGGTGTACGGCTGCTCTCATGGCTGCTCACCTCCGGGGGCGGGGTACTGGAACACGTCGTCGAGCGGCACCGCGAAGACGTGGGCGATCTGGAACGCCATCTCCAGTGACGGCGAATATCGGCTCTGCTCGATTGCGATGATCGTCTGGCGGGTCACCCCGATCCGCTCGGCGAGTTGGGCCTGCGTCATCTCGCCGGCGGCGAACCGCAGGGCGCGGATCGAGTTGGTGACCCTGGTCGGCTTGACCACGGCTAGATACCCCTGTGGTAGGCGCGGAGCTTGACCACCGACCCGACCACCGCGGAGGCGACGAAACCGAGGTAGAGGACGTTGGCGATCCAGAAGTGCGCGGCCTCGAACAGCGCCAGGCCGAGCGCCGCGAGCGCGGCGGTCATCAGCAGTCGCTGCCCGATGCGGTCACCGAGCCAGTGGATCTCCCTGTCCCGGACGTCGCCGGACTGGCTCTCGCTGGGACGGGCGATCTCGACCGCGATGCGGGCCACGATCGACGTGACGATCGAGATGCCGATGGCCAGCAGCAGCGTCGACACGTACGGCACCGTGGACACGGGGGTGCCGGCCAGTCGGCCCAGCACGATCACGAGATAGCCGAGGTAGACGGTCACGCCGACCACCAGGGCGACCCAGGTGCCCTTCTCCTCGTACGACATTGTCGCCACCTTTGAGAGGTAAAGAATTCTTGACACCTCGAAGAGTAAAGAACCACAGACACCATGTCAAGTTTTCTAGACATGGCGGCGGTCGGTCGCACAGGTCCCCCGGTCCGGGGGCGCGTCAGCGCGCGGCGGGCAGCAGCCGGAGCCGGCTGGCGGCGTCACCCCAGATCGAGTACCCGTCGACGTACGGCCGCAGCAGCGCCGTCAGTTCCGGGTCCCCTCGACCGTTGAGGTCGTCCGAGGCGATCCGTCGCGCCGTCCCGGCGAGGAAGTCGGCGACCTGCACCCGGGAATCGAGATGCGACTCGGCGAACGTCAGCCCGGTCAACCGCCCGCTCGGGGCGTACGGCCGCGCCGCGCCGGTCGCGCACCGGACGAGCGCCGGGTCCGGCTTGCCGAACAGCTCCCGCAACTGTGCGACGGACTCGGCGGTCAGCCCGGTCTGGATGTCGTGCACGATCGACACCGGACGGTCGGGTCCGCTCCAGTACGTGACCGCCCGGACCAGTGCCGGCAGGATCGGGTTCAGCTCCGGTACCGCCCTCGGATCGTCGTGCAGCCGTGCCACCAGGGACTCCAACCGGGGTCGGGCCGCCCGGAGCAGTCCGACGATCTCGCCGACCGAGGTCGAGGTACCGGACCCGGCCGGGCCGCCACCACCGGACGAGAACCCCGCCGGAGCACTCGCGCCGAGCACCTCGACCAGCTCGAAGAACGAGTCGACCGAGACCCGTACGCCGCGCCGGTTCCGGGGTCGCAGCAGATAGTTGAACGAACCCAACAGCGCGGTCCAGCGCTGCGCCCCGAGCGCGGCCGGACCCTCCCGGTAGAGGGCACGCGCCAGGGCGGTCGCCTGGTGACCCTGGTACAGCCCGAGGCTCGCGTCGTAGCCGAGGTCCTCGACCAGCAGGTTGACGAGCTTGCCGACGACGAAGAACGTCTTCTCGGTCAGGTGCACCCGTGCGTACCCGGACAGCGGCCCCTCGGCTCCGAGCAACCAGACGAGCACCCGGCGGTGCTTCTCCCGCAGCAGGTGATTGGCCTTGTATTCGGTGGCCGGCGATCGGATCCGGTCCCGCAGCTCCAGCACACAGGCCGTCGCCGCCGCGCTGTCCAGTTCCGAACTGGCGTGCGCGAAGACGTCGGTCACCCCGCCGACCAGCCGTTCGCCCTCCGAGCCGGATTCGTCGCAGGCGATCTCGACGGGTTGGTCGGCCGCGTCTGACCCTGCCATCCGGCCTCTCCGTCCCAGTCGTCCCGCCCCAGCCTCGTGACCTTGGCCAGGCCCCGGCAAGCGAATTTCACCCGGCACCACGACCGCCGGCCGACACGCGCCGGGCACGAACACCCGGCCCTCGACCTCGCCGACCTCGTCCGAGGCCGTCGCTGGTCGATCTGAGCCGTCTACTTTGGTCTACCCGAATTCGCCCAAGGGCCGTTCCGGGCATCGGCCCCCAGCCGGGACCGTGGTGGCACGAGAGCATGCCGCCGCGCCCCGAACCGGGACGCGGGTCCCCGGCCGGCCGGACGCGGCGGCGGCCTGACGGGTGTGGAACCCGAGGGACGAGGCCCGCGAAGTGAGCAGCGAGGAGCCGCAGATGCCCGACGACCACGGCGTACCGGTCGACGCCCCGGCGGCACCGGCCGCACCGGACCCGACGCCCGAGACCGCTCCGGTCGAGCCCGCGAGGCTGTCCCGCTGGCGCCGGATCGGGCCGGTCGTCGCGCTGTGGCTGCTCGCCCCGTGGGCCGCCGAGTGCGCGTGGGGCGGCTTCACCGTCGAGGACTACCCGTTGGTCGTGCTCTTCCTCGGTCCGCTCTACGGCTCGGCCGCGCTGCTCATCCGGGAGACCGCCCGGCGCGCCGGTGGCGGTTGGCCGGCGATCGTACTGCTCGGCGCGGCGTTCGGGACGATCCAGGCCGGGCTGGTCGACCAGTCGCTGTTCAACGACGCGTTCCTGGACGACACCGAGTTCGCCGAGACGGCCGCCGCAGCGCGGGCGACGATGGTCCCGTGGCTCGGATTCAGCGCCCAGAACGCGCTCGGGTACGTCGGTGGACACGTCGTACTGAGCGTCTGTGTGCCGATCGTGCTCGTCGAGTCGTTCGTCGGGCCGGCCCGACGCCGCCAGCCGTGGCTGGGCCGGGTCGGTCTGGTGCTGGCCGGCGCCCTCTACCTGCTCGGCAGTCTGCTGATCTTCTCCGACGACGGCGGCCGGAAGGAGTTCCTGGCCAGCCCGCTCCAGTTGTCGTTCGCGGCGTTGACGGCGCTCGCCCTGGTGACCGCCGCGCTGCTGCCCCGCTGGCGGCGCGGACGGCGACCGGTCGACCCCGTCGGTGGAAGCGACGACACCCGTACCGGTGCGGCCGTCGAGGCGGCGGCCAGCCGAGCGCCGCATCCGCTCTGGGCCGGACTGGTGGTGTGCGGTGCCCGGCTCGCCGTCGACCTGGTGCCGAACTGGGCCGGCGTCGCGATCGGGGTACTGGCCAGCGCGTTCGCCGCCGTGGTGGTCGTACGGTGGTCCCGGCGTACCGGCTGGGGACAGCGGCATGTGCTGGCTGCCTGGGGGGCCGGGCTGGTGGTGGCGGCGGCCGGGGCCTACCTGGCACCGAGCTACTCCGCCGCCTCACCGACCCAGGCGCTGGTCGCCGACCTGACGGTCAGCCTGCTCACGCTGGCGCTGCTCGGCGGGGCGTTCTGGCGGCTGCGCGCGGAACGGTCCGGCTCGGCCGCACCGCTGCCGCGGGGCAGGTCAGCGGGGTAGCGGCCGGTTGGTGTAGACCGTGATCCCGTAGCCGGTGCCGTGCCGGACCCAGCCCACCGCGTCGTAGAAGGCGGTGGTGCCGGCGACCTGCGGGACGGTCAGCAGCCACGCCGGCCGGTCGGCGGTCAGTTCGGCCAGCAGCCGCCGGCCGAGCCCAACCCGCCGGGCCGCCGGATGTACGGCCAGCTCGGCGACCTCCAGCCACCCGGAGAGCGTCTCGACGGCCGGTCCGAGGAGGCGGCGTACCTGCGCGTAGGCGCGGTCGGCGGGGAACGGGGTCGGACTGGTCAGCCCGACCGCGAACCCGGGAACGGTCCCGTCGTCGGCACCGGATCCGGTGTTCCCGCCGTCGTCGGCCAGGACGGCGACGAAGCCCGGCTGCCCGGCCCAGTCGATCAGCAGCTCGCCGAACCGGGCGGCCCGCTCGGGCGAGTCGTTCCACGGTGGCGCGCAGAACACCGCCGCGTACGTCTCGACCAGCCGGTCGCGCAGCGCCAGCGCCTCCGGCCCGGTCAACCGCCGCAGCACCGGTACCAGTCCGAGGCGTCCACGATCCGGCAGCCTACCCGCCGCCGGTGACACCCTCGGCCGGATCGTCGGATCGGATCTTCCGGACGGCCGGGCGAGGTGGCCGGACATTCGCGGCCGTGAAACAGAACATTCAGTGACCTGGATTGGAACGAGGTTTACAGCTTTGAAAAGTTTCGATAGCTTGGCCCTAACTTTCGGTTCGGCGGCCAAAAGTTGCCAAGAGACCACTTCGGGCGAGTCGCAACGACGCCGCGTCCCGCGCCCGCTGTCGAGACCGGCCTGCTGCCGAAGGTGGGCCCGCTGTTGAGGATGGCCTGCTGCTGGGGAGGGCCTCGCTGTTGAGGAGGGATCGGAATCATGGGTAAGCACAGCATCGACCGCCGCGCGTTCCTGCGCGGGATTGCCGGCACCACGGTCGCGGTCGGTGCCGCGACACTGACCGAGGCGCCGGCGCTCGCCGCCGCCGACGGAAGGGGTGGCGGCGGTCGACTCATCCCGAAGGAACGGACCGGCATCCAGCTCTACAGCGTGCGCGACAAGATCGCCGAGTACGGCTTCGCCCGGGTCTTCGAGGAACTGTCCCGGATCGGCTACCGCGAGGTCGAGTTCGCCGGCTACACCCAGGGCAGCGTCGGCGCCATCACCCCCGGGCAGATCCGGCGGCTACTCGACCGCAACGGGTTGCGCGCCTCCGGCAGCCACCGGGGGCTGGGCGACTTCCGGAACAACCTCGACCAGGAGCTGGACATCGCCCGTACCCTCGGCATGCGCTACCTCGGCACCGCACAGGCGCCGACCGAGGACCGCACCGTCGACGGCTACAAGGCGGCGGCCGAGGAGTTCAACGGCTGGGGCGAGCGAGCGGCCCGCTGCGGCATCACCATGTACCAGCACAACCACACCATCGAGTTCAGCTTCGCCACCGACCAACCGGCGGTACGCCTCTACGACGTCTTCCTCGAGCACACCGACCCGCGGGTGGTGGCGCTGGAGATGGACATCCTGTGGGCGTACGGCGGGGCGCGGAAGTATCCCGGGTTCCGGCCGGTCGACTACGTGAACGCCCACCCGCACCGCTATCCGCTCTTCCACGTAAAGGACGGGGTGCCGCTGCCGGACCCGCAGCAGGGCAACTCGTACGCGGACGTGGAGTTCGGGCTCGGCGAGATCCCGTTCGCCGAGTTCTTCGGGGCGCTACGCGGGCACGGGCGGCACGGGTACCTCTGGGAGCAGGACACCGCGCCGAACGTACAGCCGAATCCGCCCGGCTCGCTCGGCGCGGCCGAACGCAGCTACCGGCGCATGCGTGAGCTGCGGAGGGAGCGGTGAGCGGGGCGGCGGACGCCGCCGGGGCCGCCGCGTACACCGGACGGCGCTGAGTGAGGTGGTGGTCGGCGCCGTCAGCGTGGCCGGCGCCGATCACCACCACCGCGTGTCGTCGCCGGTCGGCCCGTCCGACCCGACGTGCCGCCGGCCGCCTCGCCGGGGCGGCACACCGGCCGTCGGCGACCGGCTTGTGGCGGCACGGCGCCGCCCCGAACCCGCGACACCCCCGCCCGGCGGACCGGACTGGCCCGGACGCGGCCGGGATCAGCCCTCGACGGAGCCGTTGACGCTGACGGTGCCCGAACCGCTGCCGCGACCGGTGGTCAGCCGCTGACCATTGAGGACCGCGACGAGTTCCACCTCACCGTCCTGGTATTTCACGGTCAGGCTCCATTCGTGACGCTCGCCGTCGGCCGGCACCTCCACGGCCTGGCGCCACGGCAGCCGTACCGACTCACCATGGGTCGCCCGGCCGTCGAGTACGTAGCTGAACGAATCGATCCGGGCGTCACCGGTCGCCGTCAGGACCAGGCTGTGTGGCTGCCGCTCCGGTGCCGTCGAGGTCGGGTCGAGGCCCGGATTGCCCGTGGCGGGCGCCGGAGCGGGCGAGTCGGTGCCCGGTGCGGCGCCGCCGTCGTCGCAGCCGGCAACCAGGGCGGTCAACAGGACCGTGCCCGCCGCGAGCGAGCGCATCCCAGACAGCATGGGTCCGACTTTAGCCAATGACGTCGGGTCTACGGCAACCGCGAGAGATGTTCGGGTAACGGTCGCTCGGTCGTTTCCTGCCCGGGTCGCACGCCCGGCGCCGCCGGCACGATGGCGGCACCCCGGTCCCGACGGAACGGCCCCGGGGTTGTCGTCTGGGGAGGTGATCGCGGGTTCGGTAGGGTGGGAGCCGGTGTGCCGGGAAGTCTGGTCGGCGGTTCATTCGTCGACCCCACCGGAGGCACCGTGATGGCCACCCCCGGCAGCCGCATGCCGAGCCTGTTCGCCCGAGGTAGCTGGCCCGAGGTCCGCCGGGTCGGCGACATCCTGCGTGCCGAGACCGTCGGTGGGGTGTTGCTGCTGGTCGCTGCCATACTCGCGCTGGCCTGGGCGAACTCGCCGTGGTCCGAGGCGTACCGGTCGCTCGGCGACGTCGAGATCGGCCCGGCGGCCCTGCATCTGGACCTGTCCCTGGCGACCTGGGCGGCCGACGGCCTGCTGGCGATCTTCTTCTTCGTCGCCGGGCTGGAGCTGAAACGCGAGTTCGTCGCCGGGGACCTGCGGGAACCGCGCCGGGCGATGCTGCCGGTCGCCGCCGCCCTCGGCGGCATGACGGTGCCGGCCCTGATCTACACGGCGGTCAACCTCCGGACCGGGGACGGGGCGCTGGCCGGTTGGGCGATCCCGACCGCCACCGACATCGCGTTCGCCCTCGCCGTACTCGGGGTGATCAACACGCACCTGCCGGCGGCGATGCGGACGTTCCTGCTGACCCTCGCGGTCGTCGACGACCTGCTGGCAATCGTGATCATCGCGGTGTTCTACACCAGCGCGCTGCACTTCGGCTGGCTGCTGCTGGCGCTGGTGCCACTGGCGCTCTTCGGCGTGCTGGTCCAGCGGCGGGTGCGATCCTGGTGGCTGCTGCTGCCGCTGGCCGCGGTGACCTGGGCACTGGTGCACGCCTCCGGGGTGCACGCCACGGTCGCCGGGGTGGCGCTCGCGTTCACCGTGCCGGTGTCGCGGCGCAAGCCCGGGCCCGGTCCAGGGCTCGCCGAGCACTTCGAGCACCGGTTCCGGCCGCTGTCCGCCGGGGTCGCGGTGCCGATCTTCGCGTTCTTCGCCGCCGGGGTCTCGGTGGTCGGCGCGGGCGGCCTGGGCGCGTCGCTCGCCGACTCGGCCGCCATCGGCGTGGTGGTCGGGCTGGTCGTGGGCAAGGCCGTCGGGGTCTTCGGCGCGACCTGGCTGGTGCAGCGGTTCACCCGGGCCCGACTCGCCGAAGGGCTCGGCTGGTGGGACGTGTTCGGGCTGGCGCTGCTCGCCGGGATCGGCTTCACCGTGTCACTGCTGATCGGTGAGCTGGCGTTCGGCGCCGGCAGCGAACGCGACGACCATACCAAGATCGGCGTACTGCTCGGCTCGCTGCTCTCGGCACTGCTGGCGGCGGTCGTACTGCGCGCCCGTAACCGGCACTACCAGGGTCTCTGCACCGTCGAGGAGCGCGACAGCGATGCCGACGGGGTGCCGGACGTCTACCAGGAAGGGGATCGGAGCACCCGGGGATGACCCGCGCTGCCCAGCCGAGCCGCGCCGGGGCACGTACGCGACCAGTCGCCACTGACTACGGCGGCAGGTCCGGGGCCAGCGCGACGGCCAGCCGGTCGCGCCAGGGCGCCGGATCGGCACCGGCCGGTGGATGCCCGCTGGGCAGGGCCGACCAGTCGACTGTCCAGCCCCGGACCGCCGCCGGTCGCAGCAGATCCGGGTCGGGGATCCGGCGCAGCAGCGTACGGAGCAGCCGGGCCGACAGGCGTACGTCGGGCAGTTCGGCGAGCAGCACCGCGTCGTAGAGGTCCTTTCCGGCCGACAGCCCGTCGGTCGCCTGGTCGGTGCAGAGCCACTGGAGTTTCCAGGCCAGTGAGAGTTCCGGCGTCGCCGCCCAGACCACCGTCGGCGGGTCGGTCTCGTCCTGCCGGGGCACCGCGAGCAGTCGGGGCGGCTCGGGCAGCCATTCGTCGTACGCGAAATCGAGCTGGACCGTGCCGGCGAGCGCGTCGCCGACCCGCCAGGGGACGACGAGCCGGCATCCGCCGCCACCCTCCTCGGCGACCTCGCGGTATCCCGAGTCGTATGAGTAGCCCCAGGTGTTGTCCTCGGTGATCGCGTCCGGGTCGACGTGGAGGTCACCGGCGGCCGTGGGATGCCGGCGCAGCAGTTCGACGACGTCCTGGTGCGGGCTCGGCAGTAGCGCGGTCTCGGCGGCCTCGACCCAGTGCAGCCCTTCCGGGGGCAGCCGTGCCGGCAACCCGCCGGTGTCGAAGTTCTCGAACATCCACGGCTCGTCCCGGGGCACCCCGTGCACCGCCTCGGGCCAGAGCCGGACCGGGCCGAGGCGGTCGACGTAGGGGTGCGGGTGCAGGTCGTCGAGGGGGACAGCCACGCCCGGCCGGACCACCCAGTCGAGGTCGCCGGGCTCGCGCGCCCGGTCACCGACCCAGGACCGCATGGTCATGCTGCCGCGCAGCACCAGGACGTCGCCGCAGGATGCCGCCGCGACCAGCGCGAGTATGTGGTCGAGCACGGCACGCCGGGCCGCCCGTTCGTCGGTCAGCCCGGGGCCGGCCCCCGCTGGGCTGTCCACGCCGGGCAGGCTACCGGGCCGGTACGACGGGCACGTCCCGCCCCGGACGGTAGCCGCGGTTGCGGGCGGCCAGGCAGCACAGCACGATCTTCGGGTTGCCGAGGTCGGTCAGGGGCGCCGACAGCTATACCTTGTGCGGTGGTCGCCGGTTCGACGGCGGTGCGGTGGCCGGCGGTGCGGTGGCGGTGCCGGCGGACCGCCACGAGATCCGCCGGCCCGTCGGGGTTACGTCCGGCGGGGCGCGGCGGGCCCGGTCAGGCCGGACGGCGACCCGGCCGATCGGTCAGGGCGCGGAGCCGGTCGTCGAGGGCATCGAGATCCGGTACGAACCAGACGTGGTCGGCCCGGTTCGACTCCTCGACCAGCGCCCGCAGCGCCGAACTGGTCGCGAGGTGCGCGGAGATGTCGCCGACCACCGCCAGCCGCAGCCGGTAGTTGACGAACTTCTGCATGACCTCGCCGGCGAAGCGGGTGCCGAGGGTGAAGAAGCTCGCGTCCAGCCGGCTCGCCGGCACCGCCACCACGGTGGCGCCGAGGAACGATGCGCCGATCAGGTCCAGCGCGTCCTGTTCGGTGGCGATCGGCGGGCCGGCCGGGTCGCAGACCAGCACCGGCACCCCGGCCCGGTCCTGGATCTCGTCAGGCATCCGCCACCTCCCCGCCGAGCAGGCCGTTGTCGCCGTGTAGCACGGCGTCGAGCAGGTGCAGCAGTTCGGCGGTGGCGGCGGCGTCACCGAGTATCACGATCTTCATGCGGCCTCGTTCCTCGTCGTGCACGGTCTGCACCCGCAGCGGTCGCCCGGGGTCGTGGTTGGTGTTCGCCCCGGCCAGCAGGAGGGTGCCGAGCCGGTCGGCCCCGGACCGGTCGATGCCGTCGACCTGCACGATGCTCGATACCTCCACCGAGGCGGGGCTGCCGGGCCGGGCCGGGCCCGCCCCGCCGGTCAGCGCGTCGAGGTCGGCCCGGGCGATCCGGTACTGCTTGCCGATGCGTACCGCCCGGAGCCGGCCCGAGCGGATGTAGCCGCGCACGGTCCGGACGTGCAGGCCGAGCCGGTCAGCCACCTGCTCGACGGAGTACATTGCGTTACTCATCAGCCCCTAACCTACTCCGAATAGGGAGTGATAGGGAAGTTCGTTGCCGACGTCACCTGCTGCGACGGGTGCCGCACCCCCCTGTGCTGCTGTCGGACCAGGGCCTGCCGGACCGGGCGAGTCGGACCAGGGCCTGTATCGAAGTCGGCGGCGAGGTGGGCCGCGTGCGGCCTTGGCTCGCTCACCCTGCTCCGCCACGCCCCACCCCCGAGTCGCCCAGGCCACCGGCCTGGGCGACCCGGCGACGGTGGTGGCCGGATGGGGTGCGTGCCTGGTCGGATGGGGTGCGTGCCTGGTCGGACCGACGTTTGGTGGGTTTCTGGGCAGGGTTTGGACCGGTAGGCTTCGTGCGCGCTGCAACTCCGCGTTCGACGGCTGGTCAGCGGACGATCTGTCATTTTCCCGGGGGTTGGCGTGGCCTTGCCAGTTCATCCGGTCCAGCCTGACGACGAGGGGCGGCCGGTCGGTGGCGTTGGTTTGCGCCTGCACGTCCTCGGCCCGTTACGGGTGTGGCGGGACGGTGTCGAGTTGGACACCGGTCCCCGGCAGCAGGCGTATCTGCTGGCCTTGCTGCTGGCTCGGGTGGGCAGGCCGATCAGCGCGAGCGAGTTGATCGATCTGATCTGGGGCGACGGCGCTCCCAGCAGCGCGCTCAACATCATCCACAAGTACGTCGGCGCGTTGCGGCGGCTGCTCGAACCCGCGATCCCCTCCCGTGGAACCGGCTCATACCTGCACCGCCGCGGCAACACCTACCTGTTCACGGCGCCTTCCGGCATGTTGGACCTGGTCGCCTTCCGGGAGCTCGTCGAGACCGCGAAAGAGGCCCTCGCAGAGCATCGTCACGAAACGGCGCTTGATCGCTACGTCGAAGCGCTCGGCCTGTGGCAGGGCCGTGCGGGCGACGGATTCACGCATGGGCCGACCGCGTTGCCGATCTTCGCGGCCCTCGACGACGAGTTCCACGCCGCGTGCGCCGCAGCGGCCGAACTGGCGATGTCGCTGCGCCGGCCGGTGCCTGTGCTGCCGGCGGTGCGGCTGGCCGCATCGATGGCGCCGTTCGATGAACCGGTGCAGGCCACCCTCATTGCCATCCTCGGGGCCGCGGGACGCCGTGCGGAGGCACTGTCGGCGTTCCGCACGGTCAGCGCCTGCCTTGCCGACGAGCTCGGTGTCGAGCCCGGCCCGGCGCTGCAGGCCGCATATCTGCGGGTACTGACGCAGCCTCCGACATCGCCGGTCGTGACGGGTGCGGACGTCGGGGGTGACGGCGCGTCGGCGCGAGCGGCCGGGCTGGTCGGCCGGGCCGAGGAGCTCGCCGTCCTGCGGCAAGCCGTCGAGATGGCACTCACCGGCCGCTCGGCGCTCGCCATCGTCGAAGGCGAACCGGGCGTGGGAAAGACCCGCCTGCTGCAGGAGACCGCCGCCGAGGCGAGCCAGCTCGGCCCGTTCGTGGTCTGGGGTTCCTGCTTGGATGGTGATGGAACACCGTCGATGTGGCTGTGGGAGCAGGCGCTCCGTCCGATCCTCGACAGCCTGCCGGCGCCGTTGCGGGAGAAATGGCTCGCCAGTGATCTCGGCGGCCTCCTCGAACCGCGAAACGACAGCGCGGCCGCGCCAACGGTTCCTGACAGCGGCGCCCAGTTCCGCCTGCTCGAACAGGTCGTCACCGTAGTCGGGCAGGCCTCGGCGCAACGGCCCACGCTGCTGATCCTCGATGATCTCCAATGGGCTGACACTGCCTCGCTCCAGCTGTTCGGCCACCTCGCGGCCCGGCTACCCGCCGGCACGGTGATCATCGGCGCGCTCCGTGATCGCGCACCCGTACCCGGCTCTGACTTGTCGCGGGTCCTGGCCGCGGCCAGTCGGCTGCCGGATCACCGCAGGATCCGGCTCGACCCGCTCGGTTTGACTGAGGTGACCGAGCTCATCCGCCGCGAAATCGGCCAGGACCCGGGCGCTGATGTCGCCCGCGGCATCCATACCCGTACGGCCGGCAATCCGTTCTTCGTCCGGGAGCTGTCCCGGCTCCTGAGCGACGGCGGCTCGCTGCGGGATGGCGAGGCAGCAGTGCCGGCCGGGGTACCGGCCACCGTACGAGACGTTGTCCGCGACCGGATGGCCGGTCTCGACGACAGTGCTCGCGAGCTGCTGCGTGTCGCCGCGCTCATCGGCCGCGACGTGGACCTCGCCCTGCTCGCCGCCGCAGGCGGCGTCGACGTCGCGGACTGCCTCGAACGCCTCGAACCGCTGCAGGCGCTCGGTCTGCTGGAAACCAAGCCGGAAAGCCCGCACTCGCTACGGTTCGCGCACGACCTGGTCCGCGAGTCGGTCACCGAGACCACGACGCGGCAGCAGGCCGTCCGGCTGCATCTGCGCGTTGCCGACGCCCTCGAACGCACCCATGTGGACGACGAGTCTGTCGCCGAACGCCTCGCGTACCACCTGTGGGCCGCCGGCCCGCTCGCCGACCCGGCTCGCACCGCGACGGCACTGGCCCGGGCTGGGCGCCGTGCGGCGGCCAAGCTCGCGTTCGCGGCCGCCGGTCGGCACCTGGAATCGGCTGCCCAGATCGCGCGCACGGCCGGCCTGCGGGACCTGGAGCTGTCGGTGCTGTCACTGCTCACCCTTGTTGCCAGCAGGCACGCGGGATACGGCGGTTCGACGTTCGACCTGCTGGAGCGGGCCGAGTACCTGGCCCGCATGCTCGGCCGCGAGACGGAGGCCGTCCGCTTTCTGTTCGTTCGGCTGGTCGGGGCCTACACCTCGATTGAGAAGGACCGTGGGAGGTGGGCTCGCCGAGTGTACGAGCGAGGACAGGCGTCCGCCGACCCGATCATCCAAGCGTACGGTCGGCATGCCTGGGGCCTGTACCAGTGGGACATCGGCAACATCGGCGAGGCGTACCGCTTCTTCTTCAGCGCGCAAGGCCACACCAGCCCGCACCATGGTGCCGGCGACCTCGGACCGTGGAAGGTGCCGAATGAACGGATCGGTTGGCTGGCCGTGATCACCGCGTTGCACGGCGATGTCGAGACGGCACGGTCCGCGATCGACAAGGCGTACCTAGCCGACGAAGACCTGTTTGCGATGTCGGCCTGGGCCTATTACCACACCATGGCGGCCTCGATGGCCGGTGACGCGCGATGGGTGATGTGGGCGGCCGAGCGGTGGATCGCGGCCGGCGCCGACCGCTCCGGCGTCGCGCAGGAGCACTACATCTTGCTGGACTGGCACTGGGCCTGTGCGGTCACCGGCGACGACCCGGCCGGCAAGGCGGCAGAGGCCGAACAACTCCTGGCCGCGACCCTCCTCGACCCGCCGCGATGGGGCATCGCATACCACTACGGACTGATCGCCGAGATGTGGCTGGCCGCCGACATGCCCGACGCGGCCGCAACCGCCCTCGACCGAGCGGACCAGGCCCTCACGACCTACGGCCAACGTTACGCCGAAGGGCTCCTGCTGTTGCTGCGCGCGCGCCTGCTGCACGCCCGCGGCGAACCCGTCGACGTCGTGCGAGCCGCCGCCGAAGCAGCCCGCGCCCGATCGGACGAACGCGGGGCCTACCTCTTCGCGCGCCGCTCCGAGCGGTTCCTGGCCGAAATCGACCAGGAATCGCCGGACGTCTGATCGCGCGCTGGACGCGGAAGTCAGCCGCCGACGTGCGGCAGCGGCCAGGATCGCGTCGATCGTCGCCTGAGGATGCGACACCATGGAGAGGTGCGAGCCGGCCACCTCGGTGATCTTCGCGCCCGCACGTTGCCCCATGGACGGTGGAGTGTCGGCCGGGATCACCACGTTGCTGGATGGGCGGCGTAAGTCGATGCAGCCGATGGCGGATGTCGATCGCGGCCGATACCTGCCGGCAACGGGCGGGCAAAACGCACGAAACCCGCGGCCCTTACGTTTCGATGCGACTCATCCACTGAGGCGCGCCTAGGGTTCCGTCGCCCCTGCCACGGGGCGGGACTGGTCCGAGAGGCGCAGGCGGGGCCGGCGGCGCGGTCGGCGTCGTTCCACGGCGGGACAAAAGCCCGGGAGACAGCCACCACCCGGCTGTTCCCGGCCGGGCGACCTTTCCCGGAGGTGCCCATGGGTTTCGCACACGACCACCACCCGCACGGCCGCGCGGACGACCAACCCGGCGAGCCCGACCCGCTGTCGCACGACAACTACGGTCCGGAGGCCCGCTACGCGGTGCGGCGGGAGGCGGAACTGCCGACCACCCGCTGGGAGGCCGAGATCGAGCGCGGCCTGCGGCTCGGGCTGCCCGGTGCCGACTCCATCGTGGACCGCCGGATCCCGACCTTCTCCCGTGGCGAACTGCCGCACTTCGCCGGCATCAACACCTTCCTGAAGGCGCCGTACGTCGAGGACGTCACCACCTGCGGCGAGTACGACGTGGCCGTGCTCGGCGCCCCGTTCGACGGCGGTACGACGTACCGGTCGGGGACCCGGTTCGGGCCGCAGGGCATCCGGAAGATCTCCGCGCTGTACGGGCCGTACAGCTTCGAACTCGGCGTCGACCTGCGGGAGTCGATCACGATCGCCGACCTCGGTGACGTCTTCACCATCCCGGGCAACATCGAGAAGACCTTCGACCAGATCTCCAAGGCGGTCGGCCACGTCTACGCCTCGGGCGCCTTTCCGGTGGTGCTCGGCGGCGACCACTCGATCGGCTACCCCACCGTACGCGGCGTCGCCGAGCACCTGGACGGCAACCTGGGCATCATCCACTTCGACCGGCACGTCGACACCCAGGAGACCGATCTCGACGAGCGGATGCACACCACCCCGTGGTTCCACGCCACGGACATTCCTAACGTGCCGCCGAAGAACCTGGTGCAGATCGGCATCGGCGGCTGGCAGGCGCCCCGGCCCGGCGTGAAGGTCGGCCGGGAGCGCGGCACCACCATCATGACCGTTACCGACTGCGTCGAGATGGGCATCGAGGCCGCCGCCGAGAAGGCCCTCGACGTCGCCTGGGACGGCGCCGAGGCGGTCTGGCTCTCCTTCGACGTCGACTGCCTCGACGCCGCGTTCGTCCCCGGTACCGGCTGGCCCGAGCCGGGCGGCTTCCTGCCGCGCGAGGTACTCAAGTTCATCCAACTCGTCGCCGAGCGGCCACTCGCCGGCATCGAGGTGGTCGAGTGCTCCCCGCCGTACGACAACGCGGAGATCACCTCGCTCATCGCCACCCGGGTCATCTGCGACACCCTCGGCTGCCTCGTGCGCGCCGGTCACCTCCCTGGGAGGAAGTCATGAGAAGCCGCTGGGGGAGAGCCATGAGAAGACGCCCGCTGACCCGACTGTTGGCGGTGGCGGCCTGCGCAGCCCTGCTCGGCGCCGTGGCCGGCTGCGGCGACGGCGGCGACTCCGAAGCCGCCGGCTCGACGACGGTACGGCTCGGCTTCAGCGCCTGGCCGGGCTGGTTCCCCTGGCAGGTCGCCCAGGAAAAGGGGCTGTTCGCGGCGAACGGCGTCGAGGTCGAGCTGACCTGGTTCGACAGCTACACCGACAGCCTCCAGGCGCTGAGCACCGGCAACCTCGACGCCAACAGCCAGACCCTGAACGACACCCTAACCTCGGTCAGCGGTGGCGCGAAGCAGACCGTCGTACTGGTCAACGACAACTCGACCGGCAACGACCAGATCATCGCGGCGCCCGGCATCGCCGACGTCGCCGCGCTGCGCGGCAAGAAGGTCGCGGTGGAGCAGGGCACCGTCGACCACTACCTGCTGCTCCTCGCGCTGGAGAAGGCCGGGCTGTCCGAAAAGGACATCACCCTGACCCCGCTGCTGACCGACGCCGCGGCGGCGGCGTTCGTGGCCGGCCAGGTCGACGCGGTCGGGGCGTTCGCGCCGTTCACCACCACCGCGCTGGGCCGGGCGGGCAGCCGGGCCGTCGCCACCTCGAAGGACTTCCCCGGGGCGATCCCGGACCACCTCGCCTTCGACAGCGGCTACCTCCGGGAGCATCCGGAGCAGGTGCAGAAGGTGGTGCAGACCTGGTTCGACACCCTGGAGTGGATCGCGGCGAACGGGGCCGAGGCGGTGGCGATCATGGCTCGTCGGGGCGGGGTGAGCGAGGCCGACTACCGGACGTACGACGCCGGCACCACGATCTTCACCCGGGAACAGAACATCGCCGCGTTCACCCCGGGCGGGGACCCGACCCACCTGGACTTCCAGGCGGACCAGATCGCCGAGTTCCTGGTCCGTACCGAGCTGGCTCCGGGCAAGCCGTCGCTGGACGGGTTGCTCGAACCGAAGTTCGTGCACGCGGTGACCTGATGGAGCGCCTGGTCAGCTCCGACGCCCCAGCGGTCAGCACCGACGCACCCGAGGTCGGCTCCGATGTGCCCGGGGTCGGCTCCGACGCCCCGGAGCGGACGACGGCACAGCGCCCGCCGACCGCCCGGCAACTCTTCGGCGCGCTGCCCCGGCGCCGTCCGGCCCGGCCGCCGGGTACGGTGCTGGCGTTGCGTACGCCGCTGCGCGGCCGGACCCGTACCGTCCTGGTGCTCAGCTCGGTCGCGCTGCCGCTGCTGACCTGGCTGCTGCTCGGCGCGACCGGGGCGGTCGACCCCCGGTTCCTGCCGCCGCCCGGAGCGGTCTGGGCGGCCGGGGTCGAGATGGCCGGCAGCGGGGAGCTGTTCACCGACGCCTGGGCCACCGTCCGGCGGATCCTCTACGGGTACGGCCTCGGCGTCGCCGTGGCGGTACCGCTCGGAGTGGCGATGGGCAGCTTCGCGGCGGCCCGGTCCGCGCTGGAGCCGGTCAGCGGGCTGCTGCGCTACCTACCGGCAGCCGCGTTCACCCCACTGCTGCTGATCTGGCTCGGCATCGGCGAGGCACCGAAGATCGCACTGATCTTCGTCGGTACCGTCTTCTTCAACATGCTGATGGTCGCCGACGCGGTCCGGCAGGTGCCGATCGACCTGGTCAACGTCTCGTACACGCTCGGTGCCCGGGGCGGTGAGGTGCTGCGCAAGGTGATCCTGCCGTACGCGCTGCCCGGAATCGTCGACGCGGTACGGGTGAACTTCGCCGCCGCCTGGGGACTGGTGGTGGTCGCCGAGCTGGTGAACAGCCAGGAGGGGCTGGGTAAGCGGATCCTGCTCGCCCAGCGGTTCACCCAGACCGACAAGATATTCGCGATCCTGGTGGTGATCGGGCTGATCGGGGTGACCGCCGACATCGTACTCCGGATCACCCGGGACCGGCTCGGGCGGTGGGTGCCGTGACCACCGGGCTGCTCGAACTCGTCGGCGTCAGCCGGATGTTCCGGCGCGACGGCCGGGACGTCCCCGCGCTGGCCGACGTCGACCTGCGGATCGCCCGTACGTCCTTCGTCTGCGTCGTCGGCGCCAGCGGCTCCGGCAAGTCCACCCTGCTCTCCCTGGTCGCCGGCCTCGACCGGCCGTCCACCGGGGAGATCCTGCTGGACGGCAACCCGGTGCGCGGACCCGGCCCGGACCGGGGACTGGTGTCGCAGGGCGGCGCGGTCTATCCGTGGCGGACGGTCGAGCGCAACGTCGCGTTCGGCCTGGAACTGCTCCGGATCGACCGGGCGGAGCGGGCCCGCCGGGTCGGCTGGTATCTGGCGGAGACCGGGCTGACCGCACTCCGCTCGGCGCTGCCGAAGCAGCTCTCCGGCGGGCAGCGGCAGCGGGTGGCCATCGCCCGGGCGCTGGCCTGCGAGCCGGACGTGCTGCTGCTCGACGAGCCGTTCGGCGCGCTGGACGTGCAGACCAAGGAGGACATGCAGCTCTTCATCCGGCGGGTCTGGCGGGACACCGGCACCACCGTGCTGATGGTCACGCACGACGTGGAGGAGGCGGTCTTCCTCGGGCAGCGGGTGGTGGTGCTGGCCAGCGACCCGGGCCGGGTCGCCGCCGACATCACGCTGGAACTGCCGGAGGAACGGGATCTCGACCTCAAGCGGACACCGGAGTTCCTGGCGCTGCGGGCCCGGGTCGAGGACCTGGTCCGGACGTTCCACCACGCTACCTGAAGAGGAGAAAGCTCGGCTGGTCATGCGGGGGTGAGGACGAGGCTCGCGGTGCGGTTGCGGGCGGGTTCGCGGAACGGGCCCTCGGACTGGTCGGCGGAGCGCAGGGTGAACGCGGTCAGCGGCAGGTCCCCGGCGTTCGCCAGCTCCCGTGCCGCGACCCGGGCCCGGGTCAACGCCGTACCCGAGCCGCCGCTGGTGCGTCCGCCCGGCACCGGCACGCTGTGCCCGACCACGGTGACCGCCACCTCGAGGTCGGGCAGCCGGCGGCCGACGGCGGCGAGCATGTCGGCGCCGTTCGCGGTCAGCCAGGCGTCGCTGCTGAACAGGCCCTTCCGGAAGTAGATCTCCACCGCGTCCGGCCGGCGCTTCACCACGACGCCGGGCAGGGTGACGCCGCGGGCGATGGCGTCGAGCCGGGCGGCCAGCGCCTGGGCTGCCGCCACCTCGGCCGCCTCCATCTGTTCGAGCCGACCCGCCAGCTCCGCGGCCCGGCGCCGCTCCGCGTCGAGGGCCGCGGTGTCCGGCGTCGAGCTGGCCACCGACGCGGTGGGCCTCGCGGTCGTCGAGGGTGGCAACGACGAGAGCACGATCACGGTACCGCCGGCGACCGCGACCGCCACCACGGCTCCGGCCGCCGCGAGGCGTACCGGTGGCGCGACCGGGCGCGGCCGGCGATCACCGGCGAGGACGGCGGCGACCGCCCGCCGGCCCGCAGCGGCGCCCTCGTGGCCCGGGTCGATCACCTGGACCGCCGCCCAGCACTCGTCCGCCTCCCGCCAGCGCCCTTGCTGGGCCCGGATCCGGGCGAGCAGGTCGAGGGTGGCCGGCTCCTCGCTCTCCACCCCGACCAGTGCCTGGGCGGCGCCGTCCAGGTCGCCGCGCCGGGCGGCGGCCGTGGCCCGGCTCACCGCCAGGTCGGTGCTCAGGGCTGGCGCGGTCACCGGCCGACCAGCCCGATGATCTTCGACTGTTCCTCGCGCGGCAGCAGCCGGACGAGCCGGGAGTTGACCGAGTCGAGCGCGCGTTCGTCGCCGGCGGCCAGCGCCTCCTTGCCCTCCCGGATGAGCCTCCGGGCCTCGTCGGCCGGCTGCATCCGGCCCTGTTGCTCGCAGAGCGCGTAGAACAGGCGTACCGACCAGCCCGGCTGGCGCCGTTCGAGTTCGACGACGAACTCGGTGACCCGCTCGGTCTCCGCCTTGATCCGCGCCGAGCTGCCGCTTTCGATCGCCTCGTTCGCGCGCTGCTCGAGTTCGGCGAGCGCCGTCCGGTCGACGGGGTGCCCCACCTCGGATACCAGGCGGCCGGCGTCAGCGAGCAGGTCACGCAGTTCCCGTACCAGCGCCGGTTGGTCGGCCGCCTCCTCGATGTCGTCGAGCTCCGCACCTACCTCGCGCAGCCGGGCTTCGGCCGCGACGGCCTCGCCCGCGTCCACGCCGGCGGCCCGGACCTGCGCACGTGCGGTGGTCAGGGTGCCTTCGTCGTCGAGCCGCCGCAACCGGTCGCGTACCTCCGGTACGTCCGACTCGTGCGACTCGCGCAGCGCGGCCACCCGCTGCTCGGCCTCGGCGAGCGCGGTCGCCAGGTCCTCCGCCCGCGGCGTGCGGACCTCGTCGAGGTTGATCTCCGCCTCGAACTGGGCCTGGATCAGCGGCACGTCGGCGACCACGGTGACGAGGCTGGAGACGTCCACCTCGAACGTCACCTCGACCTCGGTTCCGGCGGGCAGGTCGATCCGCACGTCGAGCGGGCGGATCTCCAGCATGCCGACCGGGCGGTTGCGGTCAGCGCGGTCCCGTTCGCCCTGCACCACCGGGATCCGGACCACGGCCTCGGCATCCGAGCGGCGCAGCGCCGCCGCGGTGCGGAACACCTTGCGGGCCTCGGTCGGCAGGGTCGCGCCCTTGCGCAGCAGCGGCGCGAACGCGCGGTCGGCGAGCTGGATGCCGAGCGAGTGGGTCAACTGGGGACCACCGAACTCGACCTCCCGGTGCGTGATGGAGAGCGAGTCGGGCGAGATCTTCTGTGGCGCACCGGACCCGTCCGTGAGTTCCACCGCGAACCGCGACGTCCGGCGTGGATCGATCGCGACCTCGGTCAGGAAGGCGCCCTCGGCGTTCAGCGCGACCCGGCCGGTGCGGAACGGCGGCTGCCCGTCCGGGTTGCTGAGCGTCACGCCGTACCCGGTCCAGTCCACCGGTGCGGCGGCGTGCACCTTGCCCGCCACCACGGGGGTGGTGGTCGTGACGCTCGGCTCGTACGCGAGTTGGAGTGCGAACTCGCCGGCCGCCGGTTGGAACGACGTCGGGTCCGGGCGCCGGACGGTGCTGGCGAAGATGGCGGCACCACGGGCGACCACAGTGGTCGGATCGAGGGTGGTGTCGAGGACGATGCCGAGGCCGTCGCGGCTGTCGGCGAGGCGCTCCCGCAGCCCGGGTGCGAGGGTGGTGCCGCCGACGAGCAGTAGCCGGTCGATGTCGTCCGGGCGCAGACCGCCTTCGGTGAGCGCGTTGCGGCACAGGTTCATCGCCCGCACGTAGAACGGCTCGGCGACCCGGTCGAGCTCGTCCCGCCGGAGCGTGTACTCGAACGTCTCCGTGTCACCGCCGCCGACGGTCAGTTCCACCGTCAGTTCGATCGCGTCCCGGCGAGAGAGTTGGATCTTGCCCTCTTCGGCGGCGCCCTTTAGTTTGGCGAGGTTTCCCTCCCAGACCGGGTTGTCGCGGTGGAAGTCGGCGAGGCCGAGCGCGGACGCGGCGGCGGGGGCCAGGATCCGCTCCACCACCGCCCAGTCGATGAGTTTGCCGCCCAGGTTCGGGTCGCCGGCGTGGTTCAGCACCCGGAGATCGCCGTCGCGCTTGCTCACCACGGCCGCGTCGAACGTGCCGCCGCCGAAGTCGAACACCATCCAGTACGCCCGGTCGTCGGCGTCGTGGAACCCGTACGCGAAGGCCGCCGCCGTGGGCTCCTGCACGAGCGGGCACGCGGCGCTGAGCCCGGCCAGGGTGGCCGCCTCCAGGGTGGCCTTGTTCTGGTTGAGCGCGAACGCGGCCGGCACGGTGATGACCGCCGCCTCCGGTGGGCTGCCGGTGTGGTGCGCGGCGTCCGCCCGCAGCGACTTGAGCACCTCGGCGGAGAGCTGCGGCGGCGTCAGCGTGGTGCCGGCCTTGGCGAACCGCTTGCTGGCGTCCGCCAGTCCCATCTCCAGCTTGAACTCGGCGGCCGCGTTCTTCGGGTCGCTGTGCACCCGCTCGCGCGCCCGCCGTCCGATGTGGACGACACCGGGCTTCGGGATCCACACCGCCGACGGCGTGATGTCCCAGCCGTCGTTGTTCTTGATGACGGCGACGCCGCCGTCCTCCTCCACCACCGCGATCGCGCTGTTGGTGGTGCCGAGGTCGATGCCGAAGTCGATGGTGTCACGCATGCTCGTTTCCTCCGTCAACGGGCTGGATTGGGGTGCCGACGATGACCTGCCCCATCTGGACGAGTCGGCCGTGCAGGTAGACCGACGGCCGGACGGTCTCGATGACTGTCTCGGCGGTCAGGGCGGGGTTCTCCTGGTAGACCAGGACTTCGAGTTCCCGCCCCGCGTTGAAGTCGTCGCCGTCGTGGTCCTGGACGACCAGGCCGGCGTCGGCCAGCGCCTCGGTGGACGTGCGCAGATACCGGCTGGCCTGGCGGTCCCGGGGCGAGGGCCGGTCGCCGGCCGTGGCGAGCTTTCGCTGGGCCCGCCACAGGTTCGTGACGGCCGTCGCGAGTGCCGCTTCGTCCGGCGCCTCGGGAGGTGTCTCGGGCGGCGTCTCCTGCGGCGTCTCGGGCGGTGTCTCCTGCGGCATCTCTTGCGCGGCGGGTCCCGCGTCCCGGACCGCCGTCAGCAGATCCTCCAGGCGGGCCCGTTGTGCCTCCGTCCACATCGGAGGCCGGATCCGGAACTCGCGATGATGCCGGCGCTGGCGAAGCTCCTCGCGCAGTCGGGCAATGCGTCTCACATCGTCACCCCTCGTCGCCACAGGGTCAGCTTGGGCAGGTAGCGGGCGCGCAGGTCCGGCGACAGGTCCAGCGCCTCCGCCATCAGGCTCGTCGCTCGGTCGAGCTGGCCGGCGTGCCGGGCCAGGGCCAGCGCCTCGGTGGCAAGCCGTACGGCCCGAGCCTGGGCCGGCTCGCCCTGGCTGCGAGCGGGGGCACCGCCGAGGCGCCGGTCGCGCAGTGCGGCGGCCAGCACACCGGCCGAGGCCAGTCGGTCGGCCGGGTCGACCTCCAACGTGGACAGCAGGATCCGGTCCAGCTCCGGGTCCACCTCCGGGTGGTACCGGCTCGGCGGCAGCGGCGCCCGCGCGAACCGACCCGGCGAGTACGACGAGAGCGGCCGACCGTCGTCGTAGGGGAGTCGGTTGGTCAGCAGCAGGTAGACGATGGTGCCCACCGACCACACGTCGCTGGCCCGCGAGTATCCCTCCCGGCGCAGTACCTCCGGTGCCATGAAGGCGAACGTGCCCTGGGCGCTGGCCAGCATCGTGAACGGGTCGGCGCGCTTGGCGAGCCCGAAGTCGCTGATCCGGATCCGCAGACCGCTGCCGTCGTATCCGACGAGGATGTTCGCCAGGGTGAGGTCGCGGTGCAGGATCGGCGGGTCCTGCTCGTGCGCGGCGGTCAGGCCGGCGGCGATCTGCTCGGCCGCCTCGACCGCCAGCGCCACCGGCAACGTGGGCGCGTGTGCCCGGATCAGCCGTTCCAGGCTGCCCCCGGCCACGTATTCCATCGTGAAGAATCCACGGACGCCCTGCGGCGTGCGTACGGTGCCGGCGTCGAAGACCCGGACGATGTTCGGGTGGCCCAGTGTGGACAGCAGCCGCGCCTCCTCCAGCAGGGTGCGGGTCTCGTCGAGCGAGGCGACCCGCTTGAAGACCTTCATGGCCTGCCAGCCGAGGTACTCGTGGCGTACCCGGTGCACCTCGGCGAAGGCGCCCTCCCCGAGCAACCGGTCCACCACCAGCGTCTCGGTGACCCGGTCGCCGCTCTCCAGCAGACTCACGAGCCTTCCCCCGGATCGGTGACGTTGAGCCGGTAGCCGATGCCGGTGATGGTCTCCAGGATGCCCGGAGCGGACGGGTCCGCCTCGATGGCGCGGCGCACCGCGCGTACGACGCCGGCCAGGTCGGCACGGTTGTAGGCGCGGCCGGGTGGCCACTCCTCCCGTGGACCCCAGAGCGCGGTGACGAGCTCCTCGTGTCCACACGCGACGGCCGCGCCAGCGCTGCTTCGCCCCACCATGTACCGCAGTAGCTGGTGCCCCTGCGGTCGCAGCCCGCTGACCGGGGATTCGCCGTCCTCGTCGCTGCGGTACGCCCGCGCGGCCACCCAGTCGTACCGCAGGCACGGTCCGCGCCTCGGTGCCGCCGAGGGCGACTCGAACGGCGCGGCCTGGGTGGTGTGCGGGTCGAGCAGCGTCAGCTCCCAGTACAGCGGCTCGCCGTCCGGGGACATGTCGCCGAGGATCAGCAGTGCGTCACCGTGCCGCAGTCGTCGGCTGCCCACCAGGCGATCGGTGCGCCCGTCCAGGGAGCGCAGCAGCGTGCCGTTGACGCTCGCGTTGTCGGTGACCGTCCAGCCGCCGTCGCTGAGGTCCAATGTGCAGTGCAGCCGGCCGACCCAGCGCTGCGGATCCGGCTCCAGCGCCACGTCCGGCGCGTGGTCCGGCGCGGTACGCCCGATCGTGATGGGCCCGTCGGTCAGCTCGACGCCCCGGACCCTTCCCTCCGGCGAGGTGATGCGCAACGTCACGCTCCCGCCCGTGCGCGTCGCCTCGCCCACCGTCGACTCCTTCTGCGGCATCATGTCCCGGCCTACCGTGCCCGTCCGTCGAAGGGCTGGTGGTCCTTGCGATGTGCCACGCAGGCCGCGTACATCCGCTCCTGGCTCTGCTCGCTCCACCACTCCGACAGGATCGCCGAGACCGCGAACGTGCTGGGCACCCGTAGCTGGGTCGCCAACTCTCCGCACGCCCGGCGCGCTTCCGCCAGCAGCCGTGACCGGGTCGCCTCCTCGGTGAGCCGCGCCCCGGGCGGCGGCCAGCTCAGCATCTGGTAGCCGAGGATCTCGGCCCAGTGCGGGTTGTCGCAGCGCACGATGGGCCAGACGTTGTCCGCGCCGTCGTGCTCCTGCTTGAGTTCCACGCAGTATCCGGCCGGCGCGTTGTGGTCCCGGCCCTCGCGGGACGTCACCGGCCGCAGCACGGCGAGCAGGGCGCCGGTCTGTCGCGAGGCGGCCAGGAACGACCAGCGCTCGCCGTCGGCCCGCAGCACCAGGCACGTCGCGTAGTTGGCCGCCGAGTCCGAGCGGACGACGTCGGGGGCGGGGAGGATCACCTCGGTCGTGTACAGGTCCGGCGCCAGTCCGAAGCGGATTGCCTGCTCACCGCAGCTGAAGCGCGCGAGTCCGGCCAGGTAGTCGTAGTCCGCGTCGGGCCAGGAGGCGATCGTTTCTCCCAGCCCCACATAGGCGATCACCTCACCGGTATGGCCCTGCACGCAGGGCACGGCCGCCACTGTCGAATCGCCGTCGCGCCAGTCTTCCGCGTCCCGGACGCAGATGATCCCCTGTGGAACGCCGCTGTAGTCGGCCGGGTGGATATCGACCCCGCTCTTGTCCGCGTCGGTCACCGCCTTGACTATCAGCACGAGCGCCACGACCACGACCGCGCAGGCGACGAGGCCACTCAGCGTCCTGAGGCCCCGCCTGACTTGATCCCCCCAATCCGCCCGTCTGATTGGCGGGCGCAACCGGACCGGCCGGCTGGGTTTGCCGTACGAGGTCGGTGCGCCCGCGCCCAGATCGGAGAGCATCTCGCGGATCGCCGCCACCAGCGCCTCGTCGGTGACCTGGGAGAGGATGCCGCGCAGGAACCTCGCGGCCTCGTACCGCCCACGGGTTCGCCGGATCTCGTCGACCGTGAACCGGAACTGGTCGAGCGCCCTTTCCGCCTCGTCGAAGCCCCGCAGGTTTTCCCGGACCCGGCGCTGGGTCTCCGGGTCGGTGGCGAGCTTCTCCGCCTCCGCCAGCCAGCCCCTGACCGTGCCCTCGTACTGCCCGGTCGCCCGGTTCCGGGCCAGTGCGCAGTTGTTGAGCAGTACCGCGACCTTGTCGCGGACGGCGTCCGTGCGGCGGTGCTGGTCGCGCGGCGCCAACCCCTCCAGCCGGGCCAGCGTCGGCAGCACCCGCGCGCGCATCTCGGCCACGATCTCGTCGGCGTCGCCGGAGTCCAGCCGGGTGTGCAGGTCGCGGACCGTGGACTCCAGCTCCGTGTAGAGCGGCTCGGCGGCTTCCTCGATCAACCGGTCGCGTTCCCGGGCCGGCACCGGCCACTCGGCCAGGTTCTTCCGCAGCGGAGCCGGATAGGCCGCCGACGCCGCCAACCGCAGCAGCGGGCGTACCAACGCCACCGGCAGTTCCGCGCGCAGCGCGTCGACGGTGGACGCGTCGAGCTGCTTGTCGTCGAGCCGCTGCACCCGGTGGTGCAGGTGTCGCCAGAACGATGCCGAGCGCAGCGTCTTCGTCCAGGCCGTCGCCGCCGCCGTCCACTGGCCGGGCAGCGCGCCGGAGATGGTCGCGGCCAGCAGGTCGGCCGGCTCGGCGTCGAGCGCCGCGGCGTGTGCCCGTACCGCGGCGTCGTGGTCGTGGTGGACCCCCGCCGGGCATTCGCAGCCGTCCGGCGTGCCCCACACGGCGAACACCTCGTGCACCAGCCGGCGGCGCGGATCGCCCAACACCCCGTCGAAGGCGGCGCGCACATCCTCGGCGGTCGCCGAGGAACCCTGCCAGTCCACGTCCGCGCCGACCCGCAACGCCGCCGTCAACTGCTGCTGCCGCGCTCGCGCGGTACGCCGGTCCACGTCCACCGGCAGGCCGGTGACCCGGAAGGCGTTGCGCCGGTACAGGTCCGGCCCGGCCAGCTCCCGCAGGCTGGCGACTGCCACCTCACTCACTAGAGCTCCCCAGGACGACATACTCAGGACTCAGATCGACTCGACTCTCAGGATCGTCACGCCGCGCGCCGCACACCACAGCAGACAGTTGGAAACCAGATGTACGACCTAGGGCAGCTCACCGCGGATCGGGTCCTCGCCCACCCGTTTCAGGTAGTCACCCGGGCTGGTGATGGGCCGCCCGTGGTCCCGGTACTTCTGCCGGACCCGCTCCAGGTGGGTCTTCACCGTGCTCTTCTCGATGCCGAGCCGTCGCGCGATGGCGGCGTGCGTCATGCCCTCCGCCACCCCCAGCAGGATCTGCCGCTCCCGGGGCGACAGCGCCGGACCGCGCCGGTCGTCGTCGCTCAGCAGAAACGCGTGCTCCGGCGACGTCGGCGTCTCCCCACGGTGCACGGCCCGGATCGCGTCCGCCAGATCGTGGAGATCGCGTTCCTTGGGGATGTACGCCACCGCGCCGGCCTCGGTCGCGGAGACCACCCAGCGGCGGTCCTTCACCACCGAGATGACGATCACCTGGCGGCCGGTGGCGGTCAGTTGCGCGACGTTGTGCGCCGGGTCGGTGAAGTTGCCCAGGTCGAGGTCGAGCAGCACGATCGCCGGCGCGTCGGGTCCGGCAAGGTACTCGTCCACCGACACGGCCATCGCCGTCAGCCGGATGTCGGGCGTACTGCCGAACCAGTTCGCGAACGACTGGAGCAGCATCTTCTCGTCGTCGATCGCGCCGATGGTTATGACGGTTTCCATGTGATCTCCACGGTGGTGCCCTCGCCGGGCGTACTGGTGATGTCGCACTGGCCGCCGGCCTCGACCACGCGGTGCCGGATCGAGCCCAGCAGCCCGTACCCGCTGCGGGTGGCCGAGGGCACGAAGCCGGCGCCCCGGTCGACGACAGTGACCCGGACCCCGCCGGAGCCGTCGCCACGGGTCGTCAGCCATGCCTGTCCGGTGCCCGCGTGTTTGCGGGCGTTGTTGAGCGCCTCCCGGGTCGCGCCCAGCAGCGCCTCGGTGACGTGGCCGGGCACGCCGGCCGGCAGTTCCGCCGAGTTGTGGTCGATCCGCAGCCCGAGAGCGGCCAGGTCGCGCACGACGCGCCCGAGCCCGGTGCTGAGGTCCGTCGACACCGCGTCGTCCGACCCGGTGATCAGGGAGCGAAGGTATCGCGCGTCGCGCTCGCACTGGCTGCGGAACTGCTCGGTGTTGAGGTCGATCTGCCCCATGGCGCCCACGGTCAGCGTGGAGAGCACCGTGTCGTGCAGGTTCCGGTACTGCCGCCGCCGTTCCCAGTCCCGGGCCTCCACCGACGCCATTCGGGCGGCTGCGTCGGCGGCCTGGCGCTGGGCCGCCAGGGCGGACGCGTGGGCCTCGTCCGCGGCGTGCGCCGACGAGCGCACCCAGGTCGCGGCGAGCCCGGCGGCGACGGTGAACAGGACCAGCGAGCCGATGTTTCCGGTCACGGAGGCGAGCAGCGAGGAGTCGGCGGCGAGATCCGGCCACACCCCGGCGAGGTAGCAGCCGGAGAGCAGCAGGATCGACGGTGCGGCCAGCCAGCGCGGGCCGAACACGGCGGCGAGCACGCCGGCCGCGTTGGCCGGCGCGACGGTCCAGTTCGCCCACCCGATCGCGTGGCCGGGCGCGGTCAGCCGGCCGATCACGACGAGCGCGACCCCGATGAGCAGGACGTCGGCGAGGACGGCGACCCAGGTGATGCGCCGCCCGCGCAGGGCGCCGCCGTAGAGCACGACCGACCACGCGGCGGCGACGGCGTAGAGGCCGAACACGACGCCCGGTCGCAGGTATGCCGACCGGTCGGTGGAGACGGCGGCCACCCCGGCCGCGGCGTACTGCGCGAGGCGGACCGCCCCGAACCCGCGGACCAGTACGCGTTCAGCTCGTTCTCGCCCGTTAACCGCCGACACGCCCCAAAGATTTCAAACTCCGGGAGTATGCGGAAGTCCGCCCTGCGGCGGACCCCCATGGTCAAGGCGCGCCGCGGGTCGCCAAGCCGACCTCGCCGATGGGCGGTCGTACTGTGGACACCGAACCGTCCCACCGTCGCCGGGGGACGGTTCCGTCCGATCTAGGCGGCTGCGGCCGGCAGGTCGAACGCCGCTACGGCGCCGCCGTGCAGGCTGCCCAGCCAGACGGTGTCGCCGTGCCGGCGTACTCCGGTGACCATCGAGAATCCACCGACGGTGGCCTGGAGGTCGTACCGGACCTGGCCGTCGGCGTCCAGCGCCTGCACCCAGACCGTGTCCACCGGCTTCGGTTGCAGGAAGTCCGGCAGCGCCCAGACGGCCCGCCGGACGACGGGATGCCACGGCGAGACCCGGTCCAGCAGCGCGTTCCGGGGTGAACCCATCGCGATCCAGAGCAGCCCGTCGTCGTCGCGGGCGAGGTTGTCGGGGAAGGCCGGCAGGTTGTCGGCCAGCCGGTCCACCTCTCCGGTACCCGGACCGGCCAGCCACACCCGGGTCAGCCGGTACGCCCCGGTCTCGGCCACCACCACGTACGACTCGTCGGCCGCCAGCGCCACCCCGTTGGCGAACTGGAGCCCGGTCAGCACCTCCTCGGTGTGCCCGTCCGGATGCCACCGGAGCAGGCGCCCGGTGCCGGAGTGTTCGAGCAGGTCCGCCTTCCAGTACGCCAACTCGAAGCGCTGGGACGAGTCGCTGAACCAGATCGACCCGTCGCCGGCCACCGCCGCGTTGTTGCAGACCCGCAGCGGCGCCGACCCGACCACCGTGCCGGCGGCGACCAGGGTACTGATCCGGGCCGTCTCGGGGTCGACCCGGAGCAGCCCGCGCGAGGCGTCGCAGACCACCAGTCGGTCGTCGCCGTCCACCTCGACGCCGAGCGGCCGACCGCCGGTCTCGGCGACGACCCGTGCTCCGGTACGGTCCGTCGGCAGCCGCACCAGTCGGCCGTCGACGAGCCCGGTGTAGATCCGCCCGGCGGAGTCGACCGCGACGTCCTCCGGCCCCTGGCCGGGTACGGGGTGCAGGCGTAGCGGTGGCATCGGGTGGGTGCCGCTGTGCTGGCGGGCTCGGGCCGGTGCCCGGTCCGGATGCCACACGACGGGATCGATCGACGGTCTGGCCATGGCCCATGGTATCCATCCGGATCGTTGCCGGTGCCGGTCGTGATCCGGCCGCCAGCCCGGGTCGGACCGGGCGGGTCGGCTTGACGACTCCGGCCGGACGACGATATAAACCATCTGGTTATAGAACTGAGGGGTTACGAAAGATGAGTCCGGACCTGCTCGACGCGACCTTCGCGGCCCTGGCCGACCCGACCCGGCGGGCGATCCTCGCCCGGCTGGCCACCGGCGAGGCCAGCGTCACCGAGCTGGCCGCGCCGTTCGCGATGAGCCAGCCCGCCGTCTCCAAGCACCTCAAGGTGCTGGAACGGGCCGGGCTCGTCTCCCGGGGCCGGGACGCGCAACGCCGGCCGTGCCGGTTGGAGGCCCGGCCGCTCAAGGCCGCGCTGGACTGGCTGGAGGACTACCGCGACTACTGGGCCGAGAGCTACCAGCGGCTCGACGGCCTGCTCGCCGAACTCCAGTCCGAGGGTGGCGAGGGGCGGACGCGGTGAGCGGCGGCCGGGAACTGACCGTGACCACCCCGACGGACCGGGAGATCGTGCTCACCCGCGCCTTCGACGCCCCGGCCGGGCTGGTCTTCGACGCGCTGACCCGCCCCGACCTGCTCCGCCGCTGGTTCGGCGCGCAGGGCTGGCACCTCGTCGACTGCCAGGTCGACCTGCGGGTCGGCGGCGCGTGGCGGTTCGTCTCCCGAGGCCCGGACGGGCAGGAGATGGCGCACGGCGGGACCTACCAGGTGATCGAGCCGGCCCGCCGGCTGGTCTACACCGAGCGGTACGACGACCAGTCGTACCCGGGCGACACCCTGATCAGCCACCGACTCGTCGAACGGGCCGGCGTGGCCACCCTGACCACGACGATCCGCTACGCCACCCCGGAGGGCCGGGACCGGGTGCTCCGCTACCCGATGCGGCGCGGCGTGACCGAGGGCTACCGCCGGCTCGACGACCTGCTCGCGGAGCTGGCCGAGGCCCGCTGACGCACCCCCACGGCCACCGGGCCGGACACCGATATCGACACACACAGAGAGGCAGTCATCGTGAACTGGACCCTGGAAGTGGTGGTGGTCCCCGTCTCCGACGTGGACCGGGCCAAGACCTTCTACGCCGACCAGCTCGGCTTCCACGTCGACCACGACACCCGGATCAACGACGAGGTACGCATCGTCCAGCTCACCCCGCCGGGCTCGGGCTGCTCGGTCGTGATCGGCACCGGAGTCGTACGGGACCTGCCGCCGCCCGGGTCGCTGCGCGGCCTGCAACTCGTCGTCGCCGACCTGGCCAAGGCCCGCGCCCAGCTCGTCGAGCGGGGTGTCGAGGTGAGCGAGATCCAGGTCCTCGGCAAGAGCCCGAGCCCGGTTCCGGAGCCGTTGGACAACGTCGGATTCGTCTTCTTCAGCGACCCGGACGGCAACGGCTGGGCGGTGCAGCAGATCTCCTCCCGGGGATAGCCGGCCACGCCTCCGATGTCGGTACGGCCCCGTTGCCACCATCGGCCGGCCGACCCGGCCAGCTTCCTGCGCCGGCCGACCCGGCCAGCGTCGTGCGCCGGCTGCCGGGGCCCCGTTGCGCGGATAGGGCGAAAGAACGTGGGCAGGACCGGGGTGGGCCGACCCCGGTCCTGCCCACGCCCGCCTAGGTGGATCAGGCGAACTCGATGTCGTCGTCCTGGATCACGACATCCCGCTCGATCGGCCGGCCGCTGGAGGAGTCCTTCCGCACGTACGAGCAGGTGAAGCCGGTCTCCTTGTCGATCTCGACCAGGGCCTTCTCCGGCATCTGGGCGCAACGCAGCGACGCGGGGTCGGCGAAGCGCTCGACGGACCGGGCGAACGCCTCGTGCACGCCGGCCCGGACCAGCAGCGCCTTCTGCGGCCGGGCCCGGTAGCTGGCGACGTACCGGCCGCCGGTGACCTCGACCTCGAACGGCACCTCCAGCCCCTGGTAGCTGACCGTGCAGGTGGTCTTCTGGTCGGCACTGCCGCTGATCTTCGCGGCGCAGCTCACGTCACTCTTGATCGAGATTCCGGCCTGTTTCGCCACCATCGACCGGAGTTCATAGTGGACTTTGCTCTCGAACGGGGCGTCGCGCTTCGGCGACGGCTCGGCGGGACTCGGCGTGGCGTACGGCTCGGTCGGCATCGCGACCGTCTCGCCCTCCGGCGCCGGGGCCGGAGCGGTGGTGGCCGGTCCGGCCGCCGGCTCCCCGCCGAACGACGACGCTTCGGTGTTCTCGGACCCGCCACAGGCGGTCATCGTGACCGCCAGGGCGGCGGCGGCCAGGGTGATCCGCGCTGACCTCAACATTTCGCAGGTGGACCTTTCGGAATCGGTGTTCGGTCGGCCGCGCCGGAGCCCGCCCGTCGGTCCTGGTCGGACCGGCTGGCGGATGCGTCGACGGGGCATCGATCGCAGGCGTTTCCCGCTCGTTAACGGCATTTGCCCGCACCCGCCTAGACTGGCAACGGGGTTGGACGGTGTAACAGGCCAGCGGCCGGACATTGACCGGTCATTTCGGCGGGCTGGTCGAAAGGAGCTGCGGCAGATGCGTACGGGGATGCCCGACGACACCGACCCGACCACGACGACAGCCAGCCTCGGCGCACTGATGCGGGCGTGGCGCGAGCGGGCGCTGCTGACCCAGGAAGAGCTGGCCGAGCGGGCCGGGCTGAACGCCCGTACCATCCGCCGGCTGGAGGGCGACGAGTTGCGGCGTCCCCGCAGCACCTCGCTGCGGTTGCTGGCGGAGGCGCTGGCGCTGAACCCGGCCGAGCAGGCCCTGCTGATCGGGTCGGCCCGAGGAGCGGGCGCCGGTGCGGGACGCGTCGCGACCGGTCCGGCCGGAACGGGCCAGGCCGAGGGCGGCGGCCCAGCGCCGACCGCCGACGACACCCGGGGCGGGCGCCCCGGGACGGCCGCGCCGACGATCGCCGCACTCCCGGTCGCCGTGCCCCGGCAGCTCCCCGCCGACCTGGCCGCCTTCACCGGCCGCACCGCCGAGTGCGCCCGGCTGGACGCGGTACTGGCCGGGGCGGGCGAACACCCGACGGCGGTACCGGTGATCCTGATCGCCGGCACTGCCGGGGTGGGCAAGACGATCCTCGCCGTGCACTGGGCACACCATGTCCGGGACCGTTTCCCCGACGGCCAGCTCTACGTCAACCTGCGCGGCTTCGAGCCCAGCGGATCGGCGCTCAGCCCGGCCGAGGCGGTACGCGGCTTCCTGGACGCGTTCGACGTCCCGCCACACCGGGTACCAAGCACGGTGGACGCCCAGGTCGGCCTCTATCGCAGCCTGCTCGCGGACCGGCGGGTCCTGGTGGTGCTGGACAACGCCCGGGACGCCGAACAGGTCCGTCCGCTGCTGCCCGGGTCGCCCGGCAGCCTGGTCGTGGTGACCAGCCGGAACCAGCTCACCAGCCTGGTCGCGGCGGCGGGCAGCCATCCGATGCTGCTCGGCATGCTCAGCGAGCCCGAGGCCCGGCAACTGCTGGCCCGGCGGTTGGGACCGGACCGGGCGGCAGCCGAACCAGCGGCGATCGACGAGATCGTCGCCCGCTGCGCGGGGCTGCCGCTGGCACTCTCCATCGTGGCCGCCCGAGCCGCCACCAATCCCGGCTTTCCCCTGGAGACCCTCGCCGCCGAGTTGCGGGACACCCTCGGCGGCCTGGACACGTTCGACGCCGGGGACCCGGTCACCGACGTGCGGGCGGTCTTCTCCTGGTCGTACCGGACGCTCGGCGCGGCGGCTGCCCGACTGTTCCGGCTGCTCGGAACGCACCCCGGGCCCGAGATCGGGGTCTCGGCGGCGGCCAGCCTGGCCGGCCTGCCGGTGCCCCGGGTACGCCCACTGCTGGCCGAGCTGACCCGGGCACACCTGCTCGCCGAGCACGTCCCCGGGCGGTACACGTTCCACGACCTGCTCCGGGCGTACGCGGCCGAGCTGAACGGGCTGGTCGACCCGGAGCCGGAGCGGCAGGAGGCCCGGTACCGGATGCTCGACCACTACCTGCACAGCGCGGACATCGCCGCCCTGCTGCTGCGCCCGGGTCTGCAACCGGTCGGGTTGGCCCCGCCCCGCCCGGGAACGGTGGTCGACGAGTTCGCCGACAGTTCGGCGGCGACCGTCTGGCTCGGCACCGAATATCCGGTACTGCTGGCCGCGATCGGGCTGGCCGCCGGCTCGGGCTTCGACACCCACGCCTGGCAGTTGGCCCGTACCCTGGACGACTTCCTCGACCGGCGCGGGCGGTGGGGCGACGTCGCCGCCGCGCAACGCACCGCGCTGGCCGCCGCGACCCGGTCCGCCAGCCCGACCGGGCAGGCGTACGCGCACCGGGGACTGTCCCGGGCCTACTTCGGGCTGGGCCGCTACGACGACTCGCACCTCCACCTGCGCCTCGCGCTGTCCCGCTATGTCGAGACCGGTGACCGGATCGGTCAGGCCGAGACGACCCGGAACGTCTGCCGGGTGCTGGAGCGGCAGGGACAATACCGGCCAGCGCTCGACTACGCGCTGCGTGCGCTGGAGCTGTATCCGCCGGACGGTCCGCCGACCGCTCGGGCCCGGCTGCACAACGACGTCGGCTGGCTACACGCCCTGCTCGGCGACTACCAGCAGACGCTGGTGCACTGCCGGCGGGCGCTGGCGGTGCACCAGCAGGCCGGCGACCCGGACGGCGAACCGAACACCTGGGACAGTCTCGGCTACGCCCACCACCATCTCGGCAACCACGACGAGGCGATCACCTGCTACCAGCGGGCGCTGCGGCTCTTCGCCGAGAGTGCTGACCGGGTCAACGAGGCCGAGACCCTGGTCCGGCTCGGCGACACCCAGCGGGTGGTCGGCGAGGTCGACGCGGCCCGGTCCTGCTGGGTACGCGCGCTGGAGATCCTCGCCGAGTTCGGCCATCCGGGCGCCGCGTCGGTGCGGGACAAACTCGCCCGGCTCAGCCCGGACCCGGTCCCGTCGCCCCTCAGCCCGGACCCGGTCCCGTCGTCCCTCAACCCGGAGTCGGCGCCGTCGTCCCTCAGCCCGGAGCCGGTGCCCTCGACCGCGTCCTGACCGTCCGAAGGGGCACGTCCGGCGAGGGATCCATCCGGCCGGCCCGGCGGGCGCTGGCGACGGTGCCGGGCGGATTCCGGTGTCCCGGACTCCGCCCGGCACCGCCGGTGCCGCGATCAGTGGACCTTTTCCACCTCCCCGTGCGGTCCGATGGACCGCGAGGTCGAACGCGGGGCGCGAGCGCCGCGCGGTTCAGGTTGAAGAGGTTCAGTCCTTCGGGCTGCCCTTCGGGGCGGTGTTCCACTCCGGGTTGCCCAACGTGGTGACCCAGGTCCGTACCGTGGCCACGTCGGCCGGGGCGAAGGCGAGGCTGAGCATCAGCAGCAGTCGCGCCTTCTGCGGCAGCAGGTCGTCCCCGGGGATGATGGGGGAGGTGCTGCTGCCGCCGTAGACCGAGCCGGAGCCGGTCCGGGTGGTACTGACGAAGACGACTCCCTTCGCGGCGGCGGCGCTCCGGGCGCTGCTCTGCGCCGAGGAGATGCCGCCGGAGCCGGTGCCGGCGGTGACGATGCCCTTCACCCCGGCGTCCGCGAAGGCGGTGATCGCCTCCCCGCCGGCCTGCTGGTAGCCGTAGACCACCTCGACCCGGGGTACCGCGGTCGGGGCGACCTTCGACAGGTCGAACGGGGTCAGCCAGCGCTTCTTCGCGTCGCACTCCTCGACCCGGGCCGGTGCCCGGCCGACCTTGATGTTCGGCCCGTCGACCCAGCCCAGTACGCCGAACTCCCGGGTCTGGAAGGTGTCCATCCGGTAGGAGCTGGTCTTGGTGACGTCCCGGGCGGCGTGGAACTCGTCGCCGAGCAGCAGCACCGTGCCGTAGCAGTAGGTGGACTGGCTGGCCGCCAGCACGATCGAGTTGTAGAGGTTGGCGGGCCCGTCGGCGCCGATCACCTGCGGCCCGTCCGGGGTCACCGCCGCCCACGGCCGCATCGCACCCGTGATCACCACCGGCTTGCGACTCTGCACGGTCAGGTCCAGCCAGTACGCGAACTCCTCCATGGTGTCGGTGCCACTGGTCACCACCACCGCGTCGGACGTCTTCAGCGCCGCCTCCACGGCCAGGGTGAGGGCGTGGAACTCGGCGATGGTGTAGCTGCCGGAGCCCTTGTTGCCGAACTGCACCGTCGAGACGTCGGCGACCTGTCCGATCTCCGGCTGGAGCCGGGCGACCATGTCGCCGATGGCGATCCGGCCGGACTGGTAGTCGGTGAAGCTGCTTCGGGAGGTGGCGACGCCGGAGATCGTGCCGCCGGTGCCGATCACCGTGACCTTCGGCTTCTTCGCCTTGGCCGAGGCCACCGCCTGGGCGTACGCGACGCTGCGGATCTCGGTCGGTCCGGTGACCCCGGAGACCGTGCCACTGATCGGGGGCAGCGCCACCGCCGTCGGTTCGGGGGAGCGGTCGACGACGGAGAGGACCGTGGCGGTGAGTGCCGCGCTGAGGACCGGAACGAGTACGGCGGTCAGCCGCCGAGGTGTCGGCCGGAGCCGACGGGAAAGGCTGGACAACGAGACCTCCAGTTGGGGGTTGGGGTGAACGGGCAGTTGGGGATGGGGGTAACGGGCATCGTCCGAGCTTCGGTTTTCCTCGGCGTTACAAGATCATTTCCCGTTGCCGCCTTTCGGAACGCGCCCGATCCATCGCCGGTATTCGATCTATTCTCCGGGGTGGAAGCTGCCGGTTTGGTCGTCTTCGGCCCGACGTTCGGCTGCCCGCCCCGCACCACGCCGGGCAAACAGCCGGCCCGGCTGTGACGAGCGGCACATTCGCCGCCGGAAGGTGAACCCGGGCCGGCCGACGGGCTACCCAGGACGGGATGGATGACGTCGACCGCGGGCTGCTGCACCGGGTGGCCGCCGGTGACCAGCGGGCTTTCGAGGAGCTGTACGTCCGGCACGGCCAGCCGCTGCTGGCGTACGCCGAGGGGCTGCTCGGCGACCGGGGGCGGGCCGAGGAGGCGCTCCAGGACACCTTCCTGGCCACCTGGCGGGGCGCCGGCTCGTTCGAGGGGCGGTCCACGGTGCGTACCTGGCTGTTCGGCATCTGCCGCCGGCAGGCGCTGGGCCGGATGACCGGACACCGGCCGGCGCCGCTGCCGATGGAGGCCGCCGCCGAGGTGCCGGCCGGCGAGCCCGGCCCGGAGGCGGTCGCGCTGGCCAGGGCCGACGCCCGGGCGGTGGCCGCCGCGCTGGCCGAGCTGGCTCCGGCGCACCGGGAGGTGCTGGACCTGGCGTTCGGCGCCGGGCTCGCACACGCCGAGATCGCCGAGGTACTCGGCATCCCGGTCGGCACCGTGAAGAGTCGACTGTTCCACGCCCGGGCCGGGCTCGCCCGGGCACTGCCCGACAACACCGGGCTCGGTCGGCCACTGCCCGAACGCGCTGCGCTCGGCCGGACACTGCCCGATGGCACCGGGTGTGGCCGGGCACTGCCCGACGACGTCGCGGCGGTCGGGGTTTCCGGACGGGAGGCGGGACCATGACCCACCCGAGTCACCTGCTGGCGGAGTTCGCCGCCGGCACGCTGCCGGACGACCGGGCCGGCCGGGTGGCCCGGCACGTCGCGGACTGTCCCGGCTGCGCCGCCGAACTGACCGGCTGGCATCAGGTGGCCGGTGCCGTCGGTGACCGGGTCGCGGCGGTCGCCGTACCGTCGCCCGGGCTGCTCGCCGGGGTGCTGTCCCGGCTGGCGCCGCACCGGGCCGGCGCGCCGGGCGTACCCCGGTATGCGGCACCGCTCGGCGGCGCCGCCACGCGTCGGGCGGTGCGGATCCTGGCCGCCCAGCGACGCCTGGTCGACCGGCGGGTCTGGCTGGTCGCCGCCGTGGTGCTGGCGGTCGGCACCGCCGTGGCCGGCTGGGCGCCGCCGGGAATCTCCGAACAGGTGCTGGCCATCGTGGTACCCCTGGTCGCGGCCCTGGGCGTCGCCGGGGCCTGCGGCAGCGGCACGGACGAGGCCGGCGAACTCGTGGCGGCGAGCCTGACCGGGGTACGCGCGGTGCTGCTGGCCCGGCTCACCCTGGTGCTCGGCGCGATCTTCGGCGCCGCCTCGGTCGCCTCCCTCGGCCTGGTCTGGTTCGACGCCGGTACGCCGCTGGTGCTCTTCGCCGCCTGGCTCGGCCCGATGGCGCTGCTCTCGGCGGTCAGCTTCGCGCTGTCGGTGCTGTGGCGACCGGCGGTCGGGATCGGGGTCGCCATGGTCCTCTGGGTACTCCGGCTGCTGGCCGGCGCCAACGCCCTGGACGGCACGGTGGACGGGCTGGTCGAGCCGCTGTGGCGGACCAGCGCACCGCTGCTGCTGGTGGCGGCGCTGCTGATGGCCGGCACGGTCGTACTGCTGCCCCACCTGCCGGCCGGCCTCGGGCGCCGCGCCTACGGCCGGTGACGCCTCCCGATGTGGCCCGGGTCACCGACCGTACCGGTGAACCCCGGCGGCCCGCCGCCCCACCCAGTGACGTGATGGCCCAACATTCCTGGCGGATACCACCGCCAGCCGCCCCCCAACTGTGGCGGTACGAGGCACGCCGCGCCGGCTGGGCGGCCGGCGTCGCGGCACCGGCGGCGCTGCTGGTCGCGGCGGCGATGGCCCTGCTCGCCGGCAACGGCGGGGCCGGACGGCGGCAGATCGGCGACCTGCTGCTCACCGGCCTGGAAGCCCTGCTGCCGCTGGCGGTGGCGATGACCGCGGTGACCCTGGTGGCCCGGGACGGCTGCCGGGAGCTGCAACTCGCCCTACCCACCCGGTACGCCCACACGCTCGGCCGCCGGCTCGGGGTGCTGGCGCTGGCTGCCGCGCTCTCCGCGCTGGTCTACTCGGCCGGGCTCGGGCTCACCGGCTGGTGGACCGGGCCGGACCCGCTCGCCTCGCCACTGGTCTGGGCGCCGCCGACGATCTGGCTCGCCGCCCTGGCGGTGCTGCTGGCCGTACTCGGTCGCAGTGTCGTGGTGGCCACGAGTGCGGTCGCCGGGCTCTGGCTCTGCGAGCAGATCTTCGCCGCCATGCTGGTCGGCCACGACTGGACCCGCCCGTTCTTCCTCTTCACCACCAGCCGGGTGGGGACCGGGGAGGGCTGGCTGACGAACCGGCTGGTGCTGACTCTCACCGGGTTGCTGCTCGTCGCCGTGGTCGCGCTGCTGCTGCGCCGGCCGCATCTGCTGTTGTCCGAGGAGGAGGAGTGAGCGGGATGTCGGAACTGCTCGCGGTCGGCCGGTACGAGTTCCGGATGCAGGTCCGCAAGCGGTCGCTGTGGCTGGCGACGCTGGTCCTGGCGACGGTGATCGCCCTGTTCCAGGGCCCGCGCGGGCCCCGCTACCTGCCGGCGGACGCCACCGCGCCGGAGGTGATGGCCGGCTGGGCGCTGCTGTTCGGCATCGTGGTGCCGCTCGGCTTCGGCATGGTGCTGGCCGACCGGCTGGTCCGGGACCGCCGGCTCGGCACCGCCCCGCTGCTGGAGAGCCTGCCGATCCGGCCGGGGCTGCTGCTGGCCGGGAAGTACCTCGGCGGGCTCGCCGCCACCGCCCTGCCGGCGTTGCTGGCGATGCTGCTCGCCGGTGGCTACGAGACCGTGCACCGGGGCGACCCGCTGATGCTCGGCTGGGCGGTGCTCGGGTTCGCCGTCGTCATGCTCCCCGGACTGGCCTTCGTCGCCGGCTTCGCCCTGACCTGCCCGCTGGCGATCTCCGCCCCGCTGTTCCGGGTGCTCTTCGTCGGCTATTGGTTCTGGGGGAACATGCTCACCCCGGACTTCCTGCCGTCACTGACCGGCACCCTGGTCACGCCGATCGGCGACTATCCGGCGAGTTGGCTCTCAGGTGAGCTGGCGCTCTTCGCCGGCGTACCCGGCTGGCTCTCCTTTCTGCGCCCCGAGCCCGGCGCCGGCAGCGCGCTGCTCAGCGTCGCCCTGCTCGTCCTGCTCGGCCTGCTGCCCCTGCTGGTCGCACACACCGTCCTGTCGCGCCGCCGCCAGCACGCCGCCTGACGCGTCTCACCCTGGGAGAAAGGCTCACCTCGCATGGACATCCAGACCACCGGCCTGACCCGCCGGTTCGGCAAGGTCACCGCGCTGCACTCGGTCGACCTGGCCATCCCCGGCGGCATGTACGGCCTGCTCGGCGCGAACGGCGCCGGCAAGACCACGCTGATGCGGATCCTGGCCGGGGTGCTGCCGCCCAGCGGCGGGCAGGTGCGGGTCGGCGGGCACGACCTGACCACCAGCGCCGGCCGGCTGGCGGTGCAGCGCCGGCTCGGCTACCTGCCGCAGGATCTCGGCCTCTATCCCGACCTGTCACCCCGGGAGTTCCTGGACTACGTCGGGTTGCTGAAGGGGCTCGACGACACCCGGGCGCGGCACCGGCAGGTCGACGAGCTGCTGGAGTTGGTGGCGCTGACCGAGGTCGCGGGCCGGCGGATGAAGGGCTTCTCCGGTGGGATGCGGCGGCGGGTCGGCATCGCGCAGGCGTTGCTGGGTGACCCCGCACTGATCGTGGTGGACGAGCCGACCGCCGGGCTGGACCCGGAGGAGCGGGTACGGTTCCGGACCCTGCTGGCCGGGCTGGCCGGTCATCGTACGGTGCTGTTGAGTACGCACATCGTGGAGGACGTGGCGCAGACCTGTCAGCACGCGGCGGTGATGGCGGGTGGTCGGGTGGTCTACACGGGGATGGTGACCGATCTGGTGCGGGTCGGTGAGGGTGCCACCTGGGAGGTGACCAGTTCCGGTCCGGCGCCGACGGTCGGGGTGGTGGTCTCGGCGATCAGTCGGACCGACGGCACCCACTACCGGGTGGTCAGCTCGTCCCGACCGAGCCCGGACGCGGTGCCGGTGCCACCGTCGCTTGAGGACGGTTACGTCGCGCTGATGCAGCGTGCCAGCGCACGGGCCCACACCGTACCGGGCGGGCTGCGGCTGCCGTCCTGAGCCAGCCGGCATCCAAGCAGCGCAAGCGGGCGAAACGCTTCATCGCCCACCTACTCGACCGAGCCGATCTCGTCACCCCGCCGTGACCCCACGGCAAGCTATGCCGGCGGCTCCAGCGTCCACGGATCAGCCCGCACGGTGCCCTTGGCGATGCGCTCAGATCGGTTCTTGAGCGCTTCCAGAACGCGGTAGCGGAAGCCGTCGATCGCCTTACCCGTCTTGTGACCGTCGTCGTAGACCTCCATGCAGTGATCCTGAAGATCATCCGCGCAGACCAGAATCAGGCCGGTGAGCGGATCGACGGGGAACACCACGCTCCAGAACTCCGGAGCGTGCACACACATAACCGCTCCCGCCGGCCACGGACCGGTCCCACCGGCTGGCCCGTGCTGATCTAGACGGGTGCCTCATCTAAGGCAAGCTGCGCCTCGAACGCCCCAGCGGCGGAGGAGAGCCGGACCTGAACCGCGACGCTCGCCACGTAGTCGTTCCCGGCCCCGTGCCGCCCCTCGGGTGCGTGCGCCAACTCGTGCGCCAGTCGTTCGGCCACCTTCTGCCGACGCCTGACGTCCTCATCCAGCCAGTCCGGCTCACGCCCCTGCACCCACCACAGCCTGCCACCACCCGCCCCGGTCAGGCGACCCGGTCCCGGGTCTGGTCCAGTCGGGGCGCGTGGCACAGGCTCAGGAGGGTACCTTGCCGATGTGCTTGCCTTGACGATTCAGGAGATTGCCACGGTTGTGGGCGGAACCGTTCACGATGCTGTCGACCCGTCCGCCGTGACTGTTACCGCCCCCGTTGTCTTTGATTCGCGCAAGGTGGAGCCGGGTGGGTTGTTCGTGGCCCTGCCGGGTGAGCGGGTGGACGGGCATGACTACGCGGCTGCGGCGGTGGAGGCCGGCGCGGTAGGTGTGCTGGCGTCGCGGCCGGTCGGTGTGCCCGCGATTGTGGTTGCGGATGTGCCCGCCGCCTACGGCCGGTTGGCGCGGGCGGTGGTGGACCGGCTGACCGACACGACCGTCATCGGAGTGACGGGTTCGGTGGGCAAGACCTCGACCAAAGATGTCCTCAGTCAGGTGTTGGCCGCGTTCGGGCCGACCGTGGCTAACCGGGGGTCGAACAACAACGAGCTGGGCTTGCCGTACACGGTCAGCCGGGCCACCGAGGACACCTGCTATCTGGTGTTGGAGATGGGCGCGCGGGGGATCGGGCACCTGACCTACCTGACCGGGGTGGCGCCGCCGAAGGTTGGTGTGGTGACGAGGGTCGGGGCCGCGCATCTGGGCGAGTTCGGTTCGGTGGACAACATCGTGATCGCCAAGGGTGAGCTGGTTGAGGCGTTGCCGGCCCGGTATGACGGTGGTGTCGCGGTGCTCAACGCCGATGACCCGTTGGTTGTGGGTATGGCGTCGCGTACCCGGGCCAGGGTGGTCACGTATGGGCTGGCCGACGGTGCGGACGTGCGGGCCGAGGACGTGGCGGTGGACGGGCAGGGCCGTCCAGGGTTCCGGCTCGTCTTCGACGGTGAGCGGGCCGAGGTGCGGTTGCGGCTCTACGGGTCGCATCAGGTGTCCAACGCGCTTGCTGCCGCCGCCGTGGCGCTTGGTTTGGGGCATCCGGTCGGGGCGGTGGCCGAGGCGTTGTCGAGGGCGGACGCGTTGTCTCCGGGACGGATGCAGGTCAGCACCCGGGCGGATGGGGTCACGGTCATCAACGATGCGTACAACGCCAGCCCGGACGCGATGCGGGCGGCGTTGCAGGCGTTGGCGGATATGGCCGCTCCGCATGGCCGGCGTGCTGTTGCGGTGTTGGGTGAGATGGCCGAGCTGGGCGAGCACTCGGCGCAGACGCACCGGGAGATCGGGGAACGGGTCGCCCAGGTCGGCGTGGACTGGCTGGTCGCGATCGGCGGGCCGGATGCCGGCCAGTACGCGGAGGCGGCATCGGCTGGTGGCGTGCCGGTGGAGCGGGTTCCGGACGTGGCCAGCGCGCTGGGTACGGTGCGGGCCGGGTTGCGGGCTGGGGATGTGGTGTTGGTGAAGGCAGCGAACAGCGTCGGGCTCCAGGAACTCGCGCGCCAGTTGACGGAGCCCGACGCTGTTACGGCCTGACGGCTAGGCCACCTGCACCGCCCGGTCGGTGAGGTGGTCGAGGATGACCGGCCCGTAGGTGGTCACGTCGCCGGTTCCCATGGTCACCACCACGTCACCGGGCTTCGCCATCGCGGCGATGCTCGACGTGGCGTGCTCCCGGCTCAGTGCGAGGGTGTAGCGGCCATCGCCCAGCGAGGGGAGGAGCGCCCCGGTGTCGGCGGTGGCCTGACCGGGCGGGAGGGTGCCGTGCACGTCGAGCAGCATGACGTGATCGGCGCCTTCCGCGAGGGTGGCGCCGATGCGGTCACCGAACGCGGTCACGCGGGCGTGACCGGACGGCTGGAAGACCACCAACACCCTGCCCCCGGCGAGGGTCAGGGTGCGGGCTGCGGACAGGTCGGCGTGGATCTCGTCGGGGTGGTCGGCGTAGGTGTCGATCACCGTCACCCCGTCGTAGGTGTCGATGTGCTCGAACCGGCGCCGCACGCCGGCGAAGGTTGAGATTGCCCGCGCGGCGTTGTCGGCGTCGATGCCGAGCGCGACCGCGCAGGCCAGCGCGGCGACCGCGTTGTGGGCGTGATGCGTTGCCGGAGTCGCCAGGGCGAGGGTGACCTGACGACGTTCGGGCAGTGCCACGTCGGCCCGCAGGCCCCACCCACGCGCGGTGACGTTAATCAGGCGAATGTCCGCCGTGACGTGCCGCCCGTAGCGGACCACCCGTACGTCGGGCCGGTTCACGCGGATGCGGCTGGCGACCTCCATCGCGCCGTCGTCGTCGGCGTTGACGACCAGGACCCCGCCCGAGGTGATGCGCTGCGCGAAGGTCGTGTAGGCGTTGACGAGATCGGCGTGGTCGACGAAGTTCTCCGGGTGGTCGTCCGTGACGTTGCTGATCACCGCCATCCACGGGGTGAGGAAGTGGAACGACCGGTCCGACTCGTCCGCCTCCGCGATCAGCAGGTCGGAGCCGCCGAGCCGGGCACCCGAGCCGGGTAGGCGCAGGTTCGCGCCGATCAGATAGGTCGGATCGGTACCGAGGTCGCGCAGGGTGGTGGCGAGGAGGGCGGTGGTGGTGGACTTGCCGTGCGACCCGGACACCGCCACCAGACGATGCCCGGCGCTCAGCGCGTCGAGGACCTGAGCACGGTGGACCACCGGGATACCGGCCTCGCGGGCAGCGGTCACCTCAGCGTTGTGACCGGCGACGGTGGTGTAGACGACGCACGAGGCGCCCACGATGTGCTCCGGGCGATGCCCGAGGTGCACGGTAATCCCGGCCAGACGCAGCGTCGCCACGGAGACCGAACTGGCGATGTCGCTGCCGGTGACCCGGTGTCCCGACTCCATGAGCAGTCGGGCGAGGCCGGACATGGCGGTGCCGCCGATGCCGACGAAGTGGGGGCGGGACAGGTCGAAGGGGCCGGTGTACGGGTCGCGCGTGGGGTTACCGGTGAGAGTGTCGGTCATGATGCCCGTTCTCCTTTTTTAATCCATCAACAACCTGTTGTCCTGTACGGGGCCGATGCCGGCGGCATCACCTCCTCTCCATGCGGTAGCCGCCGTCATGTGCGACCGCGAGGCACGCGCGCATTCCGCAGCGATGCGCGCATGTCATCGAGCCTGCGCACATTCGATGTACGACCGGACGGGGCTGGCACCTTCGGAACCCGCCGGAGCCCGGCGGCCTGTACGTAGATCTGCCGACGCGTCACCGCGTTGCGGCTGCCGTCAAGTTGGTAACCATCCAGCCACGCCCATCCGTAATAGGTAGGGTGGTTGTCGACGCGGATCACGCGGAAGAGAAAGGCCGACGTGCCACCAAATTGCACACTCGCGGACCGCCCAACATAAACGAGGTCACCGGCCCTTAACCCGTTGCTGCCCGATCGATCCGGCTGCATGAGCGAACACCTCAACCCGCTTGCGCGAGCGGGCCGGGAATACCCACCCGCCGCGCACCGATCAACTCCGGCCGTGTCGGTCCTGGCAACCGGCGAGGCAGCCGCAACGCGAACATGAACACCTTGGATGCCTGCTCGTGCTCCACGCGCGGACCAGGCACACCACACGCCAGACACAAGCCCGACTTCCGACGAATACGCGTCTCTCCTCGATGGCCGAAGCGGCGCACGCTTGCCGCGCCCGCGCCAGTGAACGCATCGCCGACTCCACTGCCACGACAGCTCCTCATGGCGTTCGCCCGGCCTGCTCCGAAATGACATGGGTCGTGAGCCTTCCGCAGTGCGGACACCAACGCGCCTTGACCTTGAACGACAGAAGCCCAGCGAGGAATCCGACCAACGACGCGGCAATCACAGCGCCAACCAACATCACGCACCATTCCCCTCCCGGTCAGCCCGATTGACCTGACCGCCGACCCCATCACGGTCATTGCTTAGTGAGGTAACTCCTAGTCGCGGCGTCGATAGGGTCGTAGCGACGGTGGTTGCCCGCATCAAGGACCTGTGATCACTTACATTGATGAACCTTCACTTGAAGGGCTCCGTTTGGCCGGCGATGAGCATTTCGCGGAGTCGGGCTCGAAGCCGCGCGGAGCCTGGGGCCATTCCGTTTGATCGATGCTGGTGTCCGTGTCGGTCCGTCTGGTCACGCACGGCGCGGTAACGGTGTCGACACCGGTCCCTCTGGCGCCGGTGGGCCGATACGTGGCCAGCACCGCCAACGAGGTCGCGGACTCCACGACCCCGGGACGCCAGGACCCGCCACGATAGACCCAAACCCGGTCACCCGGCTTGTAGCCGCTCGTTGCTGGTATTTCGGTGGCTGGCCGTTCGGCTGGAGTGATGGCGGGTGGCGGCATCATCGATCATCCACTTCCCTTTTTCTAGTGTTCTTGCCGGAATTTCTTCGGGCAGGATTCCGGCCCGAGAAATTGAAGGGTTTGCGACGGTATTGATTGAGAAGGCGGGTTCCGGTAAAGCGAGCGCGGTTGGTCGCGAAGAAGGCAGCGTTCTCCGCGAGCGAGCACCTGGGGTCGGGCCGAGGACCTGAGGAAATTGATGACCTGACGCGATCCGGTCTCGGGCTGCGGCGGGGCATTCATAAAGGACTCCGCACCGAGCAGTGTCTCGGGGACACATTCGACGTCACCAAGGTTGACTGTTGCCCCGTCATCGCCGCCCCCAGTCGTCCCTGCCCGGCCAGCCCACACCGACCGGACGGGCAGCGGCGACGCCTCCGCAGCGGCGCCGCTCCGGCACCTGCACTCGCGGGGCGTTGCCGGCACCCGTACGCGTTCCATAGACGATGAAGAACCCCAGATCGGCGTCTCGCCCGGCATCGAGCACCGCCCGAAATGCACGCCGCGTTGGCTCTGCCGGCCAGCGGTGCACACCAAGCTCCAACTTGCCGATGTAGTTCGCGTTCAACCGGATCACCACGCCCGTGGCAGCGAACACCACCGCGTTGACCGCCTCGGCCAACTCCTGACGCGACATCGCCCGCCCCGAGCCCGACGGCGATAGCCGCGCGAGCCGCGCCTGTCGAAGCCGCTCGTTCGGTCCCTGCATTCGCTCAACCACTCCCCACTTGCGTCCTGGCTCCGGTGCCCCGTGCGTCCGCAGCGGCGCAACGCCCCCTACCAGCCCACCCACCGTGACGGCGAGCGAACCCGCACAGGACGGTGGGAGCCAGCAGGGGGCCGCCGCCCGATGTCGGCAGGGATGCCCGTCAGGCGTTCTCTACTGGAGCGATCTCGGCGACAATGCGAAGCGTGCAGGTCACCGCTCGTTACGGCCACTCGTGGAGGTATAGGAAGCAGTCGCTATGCCTGCATGTATGCCGATCACGTCAGACGGGGGCATAGTTGAACCACATAAACGCCCAACATGGCGCCAAGCTAGGAGCCGCTACCAGACTGGTGTCACACGCCATGCCTGCGATGTATTCGCATGTCAAGGGCCTGCCTTGATGATCAAGGCGCCGTCGGAGATGCTCGACCGGCCCGAGTTCAGGCGTGCGCTCCGGTCCGGTGACTGGTCGACGGTGCTTCAGATGCTCGTTCGAGAGACCGGGGCATCGCAGACTGACATCGCGGTAGCGGTCGGCGTCTCACAGCCGCACGTCTCGCGGCTGATGAACGGTCAGAGCAAGGAGCCGGGCATCCGCACAGTGCGAGCACTTTGCGACGGCTTGGGCGTCCCGAGGTCGCTCGCGGGCTTGCTCGATGACCAGGAGGACGACACGAACCGCCGCCAGTTCCTAGCGGGCGCAGCAGGCGTCTCGGGGCTCGCGTTGATCGGCACCGTCGAGGGAGACGTTCCCGTCGAGACGCAGGACGAGGAGCGGCTGTTGACGATCCCGTCCGCCACATACCGCCGGCTAGAGCAGCGTCTACCGTCACGCAGCCTCATCGCGCCGGTCAGCGCTCACCTTGCCCTTGTCCGCCAACTTGCCAGCCGCGACGGACACTCACCAGCACACACCCGCCGCCTGCGCGCCGTACTCGCCGAGACGGCCGGACTCGCCGCGTGGCTGTACGTCGATGTAGAAGATCGGGCGACCGCTCGACGTCACTACCAGCTCGCCGTGCGGGCGGCCGAACGTTCAGGACACCCCCTGCTGCCCGCGTACATGCAGGCGAGCATGAGCCAATTCGCCGCGAACTGTGGCGACGCCGCCGAAAGTGTGCGTCTCGTCGCGGACGCCCGGCATCGGCTTCCCCGTTCAGCGCCGGCTATTGCCGGAATCTGGATGGACGCTATCGAGTCGCTCGCCCTCGCGCAGATCAAGGACCGGAATGCGCTCGCAAAGTTGGACCAGGCCGAAGCGCGGCTGAATCGTGCATCGAACGATGAACCGGTCTGGCCGTGGATCTTCCGGTTCGATGAGCGGAAGTTGGCCGGTTTCCGGGCGCAGGTTGCCGGAAAACTCGGCCGCGTAAAGACCGCCGAAAAGGCACTACGGATATCCTACGATCCGCAGCAGGCGCCCAAGCCGCGCGCCGTCATGGACGTCTTGCGGGCCGGTGTACTGGCGCAGGCCGGCAAAGTCGACGAGGCTTGTAAGGTGGCAGCCGAGGCATTCGACATCGGCCAAGCCTATGACTCAGAGCGGGTTACGCGCTCCGTTGCCGCATTCCGCAAAACGCTCGGTACACAGTCTGGGCGTGCAGTATCAGAGCTTGACGAACGCTTGTATTCCACGTATCGGGAGGAACCTTGATCCGGGTAGCAGTAAGCGGCCATCGTGGGCTAGCCCTCGACGTGGCGGAATTGATCGCCCAAGGGGTTGAGGCAGAACTTGAACGGCTCGCACCCAGCGGCGCCGAACTGGTCGGGTTGTCCTGCTTAGCAGACGGCGCGGATCAGATATTCGCTACCGCCGTGTTGAATCGCGGCGGGCATATCGAGGTGATCGTTCCCGCCGAAAAGTACCGTGACGGCCTTCCCGAGGACGCCAAAGCGCAGTACGACAACCTGTTAAGCCGCGCCACGGCGGTGCACAGTCGAACGCACGTAGAGTCAACATCCGAAGCACACATGGACGCGAGCCGCTTCATGGTAGACAGTGCCGATCACCTCATCGCAGTGTGGGACGGCGAGCCCGCGCGCGCCTATGGTGGCACCGCCGACGTGGTGCAGTACGCACAGGACAAACGGCTACCGGTTTCGGTTGTCTGGCCGGTCGGAGCCCGGCGTGACTAGTCGGATCCCTCTCCACAGGGGACAAACGGCGCAATGGCGCTCAGCCCCAATGACTCGATCATTGATCCGTCAGGCGGTAAGGGAGCTGAAATGACCGAGTTCGCAGACGTCACCTGGCGCAAGAGCACCCGCTCGCAGAACAACGGCGCGTGCGTCGAGGTTGCCCGCAAGGGTGACGTCATCGGCGTGCGTGACTCGAAGGACCTTGCCGGCCCGGTCCTACGGTTCACGCCGGCCGAGTTCGCAACGTTCCGTGAAGGCGTGGCCAAGGGTGAGTTCGACGGCCTGATCTAGGGCAATCCTGGACGGTAGAACACCAGGCGTCGGCGAGCCCGGGGCGGGTGCTGTGGCCAACGGTTTCCGCCAGGTCGGCGTGGCGGGATGCCGCCCCCGCCCGCCTCGGTGCCGATCCAGTCGACAGGGCTCGGAACGTCGGAAGGGGCACAGGTGCGGTCGACCACGTGCGGTGCGATCGAGATCACCGCTAGGTCGGCCAGCAGAGGGTCCCGCTCGGCGATGCCGTGGTCCAGACCACCGAACGCGGCACGGCCCAGCAGGTCGCCGGGTACCTGCGCCACGGCGACGACGAGCCCGCCTCCGGCACCTGGCCGGGGGCGGGCTCGCGGCGGGTCGGCTCCGAGCCGGCGCTGCCGCTTCACCAGCAGCCCGGACGTCCCGACGGAGGGCACCGCTCAGGAGAGGAAGGCACCGTATCGGCCGTTGAGGATCCGGTCCTTCTGCGCCTGGTTGAAGTGGGTGTTCGGGTAGTTGTAGAAGGACGCCGACATCGGTGTGCCGTCGGTGTAGGTGGAGTCCGGCAGGCCCAGGGCGTGGCCGAGTTCGTGCACCATGCCGCCGTACCAGCGGTTCATGTTGCCGTTGATGCCCGCCGCGCCGTCCGCGTCGTGGCCGCTGAGGATGACCCAGCCGTTGCCACCGCCGCCTCCGGCGCCGTCACCCTCCGCACTGATCTCACCGACGTTGATCCAGCGGTTGTCCGGTGCTCCCAGGCCGAACTTGCGCCTCAGCTCGGCCTGCATGTTGCACACGGTCCACCAGTACTTCTCCCCGCACGCCGGGGTGTTCTCGTACCAGGTGCGTCGCTGGTCTCCGTTGACGACCTCGACGACCGGGTCGTTCAGCCGGAACGTCCTGCCCAGTTCCTGGCGGTAGTACCGTTGCGCCTCGCGCATCACGTTCGCGATGCCGTCCGGGTAGCGCTGGTCGTACGCCACGTCGGCGGGCTTGAGCCAGAAGACCCGTACGGTCCCGTTCGGCGGGGCGGCGGAGGCGGCCGGCGGGGCGACCAGGGCTGCGGTGAGGACGCTCGCCATCACCACGCCCACTGCCAGGCCGGCACGCCAGCCACGCCATCTCGACCGTGTCGTCGACCGCTTCGGTTCGGTTGTCATACCTCGTCCTTCCATGGGCCGGGCCGGAGGCAGCAGAGGCGGACGATGTGGAACGTGCACTTTCCACAGCCCGTGACACCTTCCGGCATCGTGGGACCCCAGCGACCGAGCGCCGGCAACGGGACGGTCCGACGCTGGGAGAACTGGGCCGCGCCTGGACACACCCGGGTCGGTGACCGATCGCGCCGTCGTACCTGGGGCGAGAAGAGCTTCGGCACTTCGGCCGTGGGGTCACTGGGACTCACAACCCACCATGGCGGACGAAAACCTTTTCGGCAACGCTTCGATGGCAATCGATGTGAGGAAAATCTGCTGAGGTCGTGCGACACCTGCACCACCCGCTGCTGCCGAAAAGGTTTCGGTGTTGCGCCCTCCGCCGCCTTCGTCCGGACAGGACAGTAGGGCCTTCCCCCGTACGGACGCGGTGGTCAGCAAGATTTCCGGGCCCGTCGACCGCCCCTAGCGTTGGCGGCGACCTCGACAAGCGGGGCGTCGACGGCACCGAGGAGACGTCGACAACACAAGAACGGGGGGCACCCGCCAGATGGCCGAACATCGCCGTAGAGACCTGCTCCGTACCACCGCGGTCGCCGCCGTGGCCGCCGGGATGGCAGCCCATCAGCTCCACCGGCCGGCGCCCGCCGCCGTCGTGTCGGCCGGCGACTGCCCGCCACCGTTCGGCCCGGTCGCGGTGGGCCCGGACGACCCGCGTTACCCGGATCTGGTCCGCCGGGGCAACCGTCGGTTCGTCGGTACCCCCGACCAGGTCCGGGTGGTCGGCTCGACCGAACAGGTCCGGGCCGCGGTGCAGGCCGGAGTGCAGGCCGGCCAGCGGATCGCGGTACGCAGCGGCGGGCACTGCTTCGAGGACTTCGTGGACAGTCCGCAGATCCGGATGGTCATTGACCTGTCCGGGATGACCGGCGTCTACTACGACCCGCTGCGGAACGCGTTCGCGGTCGAGGCGGGCGCGACGCTGGGCGAGGTGTACCGCCGGCTCTATCTCGGCTGGGGCGTGACCCTGCCCGGCGGCTCGTGCCCGGGGGTGGGCGCCGGTGGGCATGTCGCCGGCGGCGGGTACGGGCCGCTGTCCCGGTTGCACGGTCTGGTCGTCGACCACCTCTACGCCGTCGAGGTCGTCACGGTGGACCAGTCCGGTACGGCCCATACCGTGGTCGCCACCCGTGAGCGGGACGACCCCAACCGGGAACTGTGGTGGGCGCACACCGGCGGCGGGGGCGGCAACTTCGGAGTCGTCACCCGGTACTGGTTTCGCTCGCCGGGTGCGACCGGCGACGACCCGAGCCGGCTGCTGCCCCGGCCGCCCGGGTCCGTACTGACCTTCACGGTCCAGTGGCCGTGGCAGGGCATGACCGAGCGGGGATTCGCCCGGCTGGCCCGCAACTTCGGCGACTGGTGCGTCCGGCACCGCGCTCCCGGTACGCCGCAGGCCAGCCTCTACGGCGAACTGTTGCTGACCCGCCGGCCGGCCGGCAACCACACGCTGGTCGGCCAGGTCGCCGGCGGTGCCGACGGCGCACGACTGCTGGACGAGCACATCGCCGTGCTGGGTGCGGGGGTCGGGGTGGCGCCGATCCGTACCGAGGAAAGCCTGCCGTGGTTGACCTCGGCGCTGCGGGGCAACGGCGACGACGGCAAGCGGTGGCGCCTCAAGACCAAGGCGGGATACCTCCGCCGCGGGCTCACCAACCGGCAGATCGCCGCCGCCTACCACCACCTGACCCGCGCCGACTACGACAACCCGGTCGGATCGTTGAGCCTCAACACCTACGGTGGGCAGATCAACACCGTAGCGTCGGCGGCGACCGCCACCGCGCAGCGCGACTCGGTGATCAAGCTGTTCTACCTCGCGGGCTGGGTCGACCCGGCCGAGGACGCCCGGCACCTGGCGTGGATCCGCGAGTTCTACCGCGACGTCTACGCTGACACCGGCGGAGTGCCGGTGTCCGGCGACGTCAACGACGGCTCCTACATCAACTACCCGGACGTCGACCTCGCCGACCCGGCCTGGAACACCTCCGGCGTGCCGTGGCACTCGCTCTACTACGGGGCCAACTATCCGCGGCTACGGGCGGCGAAGGCGCGCTGGGATCCCCGGAACGTGTTCCGGCACGGCCTCTCCGTCCAACCCGGCTGACTCCGGCCGCCCTGGCTGAACCTGGCGGCCCCGGCCAGCCCCGGCCGGGGCCACCGGCGCGGAACCCGCGCGGAGCCGGGCGTACACGGGGCAGCACATGGGGCGTATACCGGCGATGTTCCGGCCGATTACCCGCCGTCAGCGGACCGTTGCGTCCCCTAGCATCGCCGGTAGTCGATCTCGGGTCGGACGCCGGCAGCCGCCCGCGCGGGCCCGTGTCGGCGCGAGGGGAGGAGACAGGTCATGAGACATCCGATCGGATCGGCTGGCCGGTGGGGGACGCGCGGGCTGCCGGCCTGGACGGCCGCGGTGCTGGCCGTGGTGATGGCGGCGGCGATGGCACCACCCGCGTCCGCGAAGCCCGTCTCGGCGGACGAGGGTGTGATCCGCAACGCCGGTGGGGCGACAGCGGTGGCGGACAGCTACCTCGTGGTGTTCCGGGACTCCGTCGTGGCCGCGCGTGCGGTGGGCGACCGGGCCGGCGCGGTGGCCGGCCGGGTCGGGGGCGAGGTCGCCCGCACGTACCGGCACGCCGTGCGTGGGTTCGAGTTCACCGGTACGGCCGCGATGGCCAAGCAGGTCGCGGCCGACCCGTCGGTGGCGTACGTGGAGCAGAACCACCGGGTGCGCAAGAGCGACACCCAGTCGCCGACCCCGTCCTGGGGACTGGACCGGATCGACCAGCGACCGCTGGCGCTGGACAACAGTTACACCTATCCGACGACCGCCTCCGGCGTCCGGGTCTACGTCGTGGACACCGGTATCCGGTTCTCGCACAGCACCTTCGGCGGACGGGCGATCTCCGGCTACGACGCCATCGACGGCGGGACGGCCGACGACTGCGACGGCCACGGTACGCACGTGGCCGGCACCGCGGGTGGCCGCGAGTACGGGGTGGCCAAGGGAGTCACCCTGGTCGCGGTACGGGTGCTCGACTGCGCGGGCGAAGGCACCTACGGGCAGGTCATCGCCGGCATCGACTGGGTCACCGGAGACCATGACCTGGGCGAGCTGGCGGTAGCGAACATGAGCCTGGGTGGGCCGGCGGCGGTCACGGTGAACACGGCGGTGGAGAACGCGATCGCTGACGGGGTGAGCTTCGCGGTCGCGGCCGGCAACGAGACCAGCGACGCCTGCGACAGCTCGCCGGCCAGCGCGCCGAACGCGATCACCGTGGCGGCGACCGGGGGTCTCCAGGGCGGTTCCGGGCGCAGCGACGCCCGGGCGTCGTTCTCCAACTACGGCAACTGCGTCGACATCTTCGCCCCGGGGGTGGCGATCACCTCCTCGACGATGGACAGCAACACTTCCAGCGACTCGTGGGACGGCACCTCGATGGCGTCGCCGCACGTGGCCGGCGCGGCGGCGTTGGTGCTCGCCCAGAACCCGACGTTCACCCCGCGACAGGTCCGGGACCACCTGGTCGGCAATGGCACCACCGGGGTGGTGACCAACCCGGGACCGGGCTCGCCGAACGTCCTGCTGCACGTCGAGAGCGCCGCGCCGCCGGAGCACGACTTCAGCGTCTCGGTCGCGCCGGCCGCCGGCTCGACGCCGCCGGGCGGCTCGCTGACGGCGACGGTGAACACGACGGTCACGGCCGGCGACCCCCAGCCGGTGGCGTTGACCGCGAGCGGGCTGCCGGCCGGTACGACGGCCTCGTTCGCGCCTGCCTCGGTCACCTCGGGCGGGTCGGCGACGCTGACGATCAGCGTCGGGGCGGCGACGCCGCCGGGCAGCTACCCGGTGACGGTCACCGGCACCGGCACCGAGGCCACCCGTACGGCGACGTACGCGCTGACCGTGGAGGGGCCGCCGGGCTGTTCCGGGTCGAACGACACCGACACACCGATCCCGGACTCGTCCACTGTGGAGAGCACGATCACGATCTCCGGGTGTGCCGCCACCCCGTCGGCGACCAGCAGCGTCGAGGTGCACATCGTGCACACCTACCGGGGTGACCTGGTGGTGAGCCTGGTCGCGCCGGACGGCAGCGCGTACGTGTTGCACAACCGTACCGGCGAGGGTGCCGACAACCTGGACCAGACGTTCGGCGTCGACCTCTCCGGCGAGGCGGCGAACGGCACCTGGCGGCTGCGGGTGCAGGACGCCGCCGCGCAGGACGTGGGGTACCTCGACTCGTGGCGCCTCGACCTGGGCGGCGGTGGAGGCGGTCCGCAGACCTGTTCGGCCAGCAACCCCACCGACCTGACGATCCCGGACGGGTCGACCGCGGAGAGCACGATCACGATCTCCGGCTGCCCCGGCAACGCCGCCGCGACCAGCACCGTGGAGGTACGCATCGTGCACACCTGGATCGGTGACCTGGTGGTGAGCCTGGTCGCGCCGGACGGCAGCGCGTACGTGCTGCACAACCGTACCGGCGGCGACGCCGACAGCCTGAACCAGGTCTACGCCGTGGACCTCTCCGGCGAGGTGGCGAACGGCACCTGGCGGCTGCGGGTGCAGGACGCCGCCGTGCTCGACGTCGGCTATCTCGACTCGTGGTCGCTCGACCTGCGCGGCGGTGGCGTGCCGACGGTCTGCTCCGGCAGCAACGGTACGGACGTGGCGATCCCGTACGGGTCCCCCGTGCAGAGCGCGATCAGCCTGTCGGCGTGTTCCGGCAACGCGTCGGCGACCAGCAGCGTCGAGGTGCACATCGTGCACACCTGGATCGGTGACCTGGTGGTGAGCCTGGTCGCGCCGGACGGCAGCACCTACGTGCTGCACGACCGGGCCGGCGAGGCGGCCGACAACATCGACCGGACCTACCAGGTGGACCTGTCCGGGGAGGCCCGCAACGGTACCTGGCAGTTGCGGGTGCAGGACATGGCGCTCGGGGACACCGGCTACCTCGACCGATGGTCACTGACACTCTGACCCGACTCAACCCGACCCGCCCTGACCGGCCCAGTTCGACGACCTGGGCGTGGACGGAACCCTGACCCGACCCGTGACCCCGGCGCGCCCCGTGCACGCCGGGGTCACGGCCGTCCGGTCCCGCTCCGACGGCCGTCCCGGCTCGTATGCGCCGCGATGTGCGCGCCCATGGACGGATGGCTGCCTAGCGTTGCAGGTGTCGATGTCTTGCGAGGCTGGAGGACGGGCATGGCAAGTATCCGGGTGATGGTCGCGGCCCTGGTGGCGGCCGTGGCAGCCCCTCTGGTCGTACCCGCCGGAAGCGTCGCCTCGGCGGCCCGGCCCCCTGCCGACGAGCGGTCGGGCGCGGCGGCCCGGCCGGCGGTCGAGCGGATGGGGTCGGTGCCGGTCACGGCGGTGCCGGTCCGCTCCGCCGGGACCGACCCGGCCACCCTGGCCGACTCGCGGGAGCCGGTCCCGGTCCGCTGGCCGGCGGCGGGGGCCGCCGAGGTGTCCCGGCCGACCCCGCCGAGCGGCCGGTCCGCCGAGCGGGAGCCACGCCGGGCCCAGGCCGGCGACCTGCCGGTCCGCGTGGGCACGCCGGCAAGCGGCACGGCCCCGGAGCGGGTACGCGTGGAGGTGCTCGACCAGGCCGCCGCCCGGGCGATCGGTCTCACCGGGGTACTGCTGAGGTTGCGCCGCGCCGACGGGGTGACCGCGGCGGGCCGGGCCACCGTGGAGGTCGACTATTCAGGGTTCGCGGCGGCGGCCGGCGGCAGCTTCGGCAGTCGCCTCCGACTGCTCCGGCTGCCCGACTGTGCCGCACCGGCCGACCCGGCGCCCGGCACGACGGGATGCGCCGGTGCCGCCGTACCCGTGCCGGGTCGCAACGAGGTCGCGGCCCGGCGGCTGGTCGCCGAGGTGGAGCTGCCCGGCACCTCGGACGCGGTCTACGCGGTCGCGGCGGCGCCGGAGGGCAGCACCGGTTCGTTCGCGGCGACCAAGCTGGCACCCTCGGCGACCTGGCAGGTCGGGCTCCAGTCCGGCGACTTCTCCTGGAACTACCCGCTCCAGGCGCCCAAGGTGCCCGGCCCGACGCCGGAACTCGCGATCACCTACTCGGCGTCCAGTGTGGATGGCCGGGCCGGCTCCTCGAACAACCAGCCATCCTGGGTCGGCGAGGGCTTCGACCTGTCGACCGGCTACATCGAGCGGTCCTACCGGACCTGCAAGGACGACACCGGCGGCTCGGTCAACGCGACCGACCTCTGCTGGGTCTCCGACAACGCCACGGCGGCCCTTCCCGGCGTCGGCGGTGCACTGGTCCGGGACGACGCCACCGGAGGCTGGCGGGCGCAGAACGACAGCGGCTGGAAGGTCGAGAAGCTGACCGGGGCGAACAACGGCGACGACGACGGTGAACACTGGCGGCTGACCTCACCCGACGGCACCCAGTACTACTTCGGGCTGAACCGGCCGACCGGCTGGGCGTCGGGGCGGCCGGAGACGAACTCGACCCAGACCGTGCCGGTCTTCGGCAACCACCCGGGCGAACCGTGCCGGACGTCGAGCGCGGCCACCTCCTGGTGCCAGCAGGCGTACCGGTGGAACCTCGACTACGTCGTCGACCGCAACGGCGACGCGATCTCGTACTGGTACCAGCGGGAGACCAACAACTACGGGCGCTACAACGGCTCGCCGTACTTCGGGGAGACCACCCCGTACGTCCGGGCGGCCCACCTGAGCCGGATCGACTACGGCCAGCGGGACGGCACGGTCTATTCCACGACCCCGGGCGCCCGGGTGAACCTCACCGCGGCCGACCGGTGTCGCACCGCCGGATCGACCTGCACCTCCGCCTCCGGGAACTGGTCGAACTGGCCGGACGTGCCGTGGGACCAGCAGTGCCAGAGTTCCTGCACCTACTACTGGACACCGACGTTCTGGACCAGCAAGCGGCTCGGCTCGGTCAGCACCCAGGCCCGGATCGACGGCACCCTGCGCGACGTCGACTCGTGGACGCTGCGGCAGTCGTACCCGGACCCGTATCCGGCGGACGAACCGTGGGGCGAGGAGAACGACGCCTCCCGGTCGCTCTGGCTGAACGGCATCACCCGGACCGGGAGCTCCGGCGGCACGACCGCGCTGCCCGAGGTGACCTTCACGGGCGTGTCGATGAAGAACCGGCACAACGGCAACGCGGACTTCCCGTCGCTCTACAAGTGGCGGGTCGCCCGGATCAACACCGAGACCGGCGGCCAGATCCAGATCTCGTACTCGGCGGCGCAGTGCGGCGCCGAGCCGTACATCGTCCCGGACCAGAACGTGAGCCGGTGCTACCCGAACGGGCGGCTGCCCAGCCCGTACGCCGGCCCGGACGTCTTCTACAAGTACGTGGTCAGCCAGGTCGCCGAGGTCGATCTGGTCGGCGGCGCCCCGACCCGGCTCACCCAGTACGAGTACGTCGGCGGCGCCGCCTGGCACTACGACGACTCCGAGGCCACCCCGACGAACCGGCGGGACTGGAACCACTGGCGCGGCTACCAGAAGGTGCGGGTACGCACCGGCAACGCGTCGGCCGGCGTGCAGGGCCTCACCGAGCACCTGTTCCTGCGCGGCATGGACGACGACCGGCTCTCCGGCGGCGGGCGGCGCGACGTGCGGGTCACCGACTCGACGGGTGCCCAGGTCGAGGACCATCCCCGGCTGTCCGGCTTCACCCGGGAGACGACCGTCCACGACGGTGTCGGCGGCCCGATGGTGACCAGCACGATCAACGACCCCTACCTGACCGCGCCGTTGGCCACCCGGGCCCGCACCGGCAACGACCCGTTGCAGGCGTACCAGCTCGACATCGCGGTGATCCGCAAGCGGGCGGCGCTGGCCGGCGGCGGAACCCGGCTCGCCGAGGAGCACCGCAGCTTCGACGCGCAGGGGCGGATCCGGCAGGTGAACGACCTCGGCGACGTTGCCGACAGCACCGACGACCGGTGCACCCAGACCACCTACGCGACCAGCCCGGACCGGCACCTGACGAACCTGCCGTCCCGGCTGCTGAAGCTGAGCCGCTCCTGCGACTCCATCCCCCGGTATCCGGCCGACCTGATCTCCGACGAGCGGCTCTACTACGACGGTGCCGCGACGACCGGCACGATCCCGGCCGCCGGCCACGCCACCCGGCACGACAAGACCGCCTCCTGGGGCGCCAGCGGGCAGGCGTTCGTCACCAACGTCCGGGCGAGCTACGACAGCCACGGCCGGGCGGTGGAGACCCTCGACTCCGGCGGCAACCGGTCGACCACCACCTTCACCCCGGCCAGCGGCGGGCCGGTGACCCAGCTGGTCCGGACCAACCCGCTCGGGCACACCGAGACCACCGTCCTCGATCCGGCCCGGGCCCAGCCGGTCGCCCAGGTCGACGCGGCCGGCCGGCGTACCGACGCCAGCTACGACGCGCTGGGTCGGCTGACCTGCGTGTGGGAGCCGGGTCGGCCGCGTACCTCCTGCGCCACCGCCACCCGGCGGTACGCGTACCAGGTGAGCACCGGCGGGCCGAGCGTGGTGAGCACCGCCACGCTGCGCGGCGACGGTGGCTACACCACCAGCTATCTGTTGCTGGACGGGCTGCTGCGAGAGCGGCAGACCCAGGACCCGTCGCCGTCCGGGGGTCGGATCGTCACCGACGTCCTCTACGACTCGCAGGGCCGGGTGGCCCGGAAGAACGCCCCCTACTACCACTCGTCCCCGCCGGCCGGCACCCTTGCCTCGGCGGCCGACGAGGCGGTACCGGCGGCGACGACGTACGGCTACGACGGGGCGAGCCGGCCGACCGTGGAAGCGCTGCGGTCGTACGGGGTGGAGCAGTGGCGCAGCACGACGACGTACGCCGGGGACCGGGTCTCGGTCGACCCGCCGGACGGGGAGACGGCGACGACCCGGATCCTCGACGTGGAGGGGAAGATGGTCGAGCTGCGCCAGTATTCGGGCGGGGCGCCGACCGGGGCGTACGACGCCACCCGCTACACGTACACCCGGGCCGGGCAGCTCTCCTCGGTGACCGACCCGGCCGGTAACGTCTGGCGGTACGGCTACGACCTGCGGGGCCGGAAGACCAGCACCGAGGACCCGGACGCCGGCACCACCAACTACGTCTACGACGAGGACGACCGGCTGGTCTCCACCACCGACGGACGCGGCCAGACCGTCGCGTACGACTACGACGACGCCGGCCGCAAGATCGGGGCGTACGCGGGCAGTCTCGACGGGAGCCGGCTGGCGTCGTGGAGCTACGACACCGCCCCGGGCGGGGTGGGCCTGCCGGCGACCAGCACCCGCTACCTCGACGGCCACGCGTACACCACCGAGGTACTCGGCTACGACCAGGCGGGCCGGCCGACCGGCACCGCCGTGACGATCCCGGCGGTGGAGAACGGACTGGCCGGGCGCTACCAGAACCGGCTCACCTACAACGACGCCGGCCAGGTCGGCACGGTGCGGATGCCGTTCGTGGAGGGCCGGACCACCCTCGGCGGGCTGCCCGACGAGACGCTGACCCTCGGCTACACCCCGCTCGGGCTCTCCTCGACCCTGACCGGACTGGCCGGCTACGTCACCGGGTCCCGCTACACCGAGCTGTCGGAGCCGCTGGAGCAGACGTTCGGCGCGGCCGGGGCACAGGTGTGGCAGACGTTCGGCTACGACCCGGCGACCCGGCGGGTGGTGCGGGCCCAGGTGACCCGGGAGTCGGCGAGCCAGCCGTCGGTCGCGGACCGGCGCTACGACTACGACCCGGCCGGCAACCTGCGCTCGGTCACCGACACCCCGGCGGGCGGCGCGGCAGACACCCAGTGCTTCCGCTACGACCACCTGCGCCGGCTGGTGACGGCCTGGACACCGACCGGTGGCTGCGCCGCCGCACCGAGCACGTCGGCGCTGGGCGGCCCGGCACCGTACTGGCACGACTACAGCTACGACGCGGCCGGGAACCGGCTCTCCGAGGTGCGGCACGCCGCCGGCGGCGACAGCGCGGCCAGCTACGGCTATCCGGCCGCCGGCACGGCGCAGCCGCACACGGTACGCACGGTGACCCGGACCGGTCCGGGCGGCCCGGGTACGGACTCCTACTCCTACGACGCCGCCGGGAACACCACCGCGCGGCCCGGCCAGGCGTTGACCTGGGACGCCGAGGGGCACCTGGCCACGGTGACGGCCGGCAGCGCGGTGACCAGCTTCGTCTACGACGCCGACGGCAACCGGCTGCTCCGCCGCGACCCCGGCGGCACCACCCTCTACCTGGACGGGATGGAGCTGCGCGCCGACTCGGGCACCGGTGCGGTCACCGGCACCCGCTCGTACCGGTTCGGCGGCGAGACGGTCGCGGTGCGTACCCCGGCCGGGTTGACCTGGGTCGCCACCGACCTGCACGGCACCGCGGATCTGGCGATCGACGCGGCGTCGCTGGCCGTGACCGTGCGCCGGCACCTGCCGTTCGGGGCGCCGCGCGGCGCGACCCCGACGTGGCCGGACGAGCGGGGCTTCGTCGGCGGGCAGCGCGACGCGTCGACCGGGCTGACCCATCTCGGGGCCCGCGAATACGACCCGGCGATCGGCCGGTTCATCTCCGCCGACCCGGTCACCGACGTCGAGGATCCGCAACAACTCCAGGGCTACGCGTACGCGGAGAACAATCCGACCTCGTTCAGCGACCCGGACGGGCGCAAGACGAAGAAGGAGCAGCAGAAGCAGCTCCAGGCCGAGCTGAAGAAGCTGATGAAGCAGGCGTTCCGTGACCCGGACGCGCTGTACGACATCCTGACGAAGCTGGTCGACCTGCTCAAGAAGGACCCCTACAGCAAGGAGGTCCGCACCGAACTCAACAAGATCGCGTCGATCATCAACGCCGAGGTCGACGACATCTACAAGGAGCTGGGCGCGTCCTCGCTGAGCAGCCAGGCCAAGAAGGGACTCCAGGCCCGGATCCAGACCCTGGCGAACTTCATCACCTCGCTCGGCGAACTGGTGCAGACGGTGCTCGGCAAGGAGTTCGCCACCTGGCGGGCCCGGCAGAACGCCGGCGTCACCCTCGCCGCCAGAGGGGAGGCGGCCGCGGCCGGCGCCTCCTGCTCCCAGGTCAACGGCGGGCTCTGGGTCTGCGGCGGCGCGAAGTGGACGTTCAAGGATCGGGAGTACACCCACGGGAACATCTTCCTGACCAAGCGGCCCACCAAGGACGCGCTCAAGGACAAGCTGCTTCTCGCGCACGAGGTCCGGCACGCCACCCAGTGGGCCCTGTTCGGGCCGATCTGGTTCGCCGCCCTCTACGACAAGATGGACAAACTGTCGAAGCGGGCGTTCCAGGTCTTCGGCCCGCGCAAGCTGGGTGGGCAACAGTGCACCGACCCCGGCGCCTGCTACAACCCGTTCGAGATGGACGCCAACCTGTTCGGCGGCGGGTACTACAAGTGACCCTTGTCAACCCGTCGATGGCGCGGCCCCGGGGCCGTGGTCGAGCTTGCCGCGGACCGTCGCGGCCTCGGGGCGGCCCAGCCGGTCGAAGATGGTCAGCGCCGCCCGCCAGGCCAGGTGGGCATCGGGTACGGCCCCGGTGGCGTGGTGCGCGTCGCCGAGGCGGTGCAGGGATTCCGCCTCCTGGGTCCACTGGCCGAGTTCCCGGCACAGCTCGACCGCCTGCCGCAGGTAGCCGATCGCCGGCCCGTGGTCGCCGAGCAGGTGGTGGGCGTAGCCGAGGCTGTCCAGGGCGCTCGCCTCGCCGCCCCGGTTGCCGCTCTTGCGGTGCAGCAGCAGGGCCTGTTCGCAGTGCTCGATCGCCTCCCGGTAGCGGCCGAGCAGCGCCTGGCACCAGCCGACCGAGTTGAGCGCGCTGGCCTGGCCGTCCAAATGGCCCACCTGCTGGAACAGCCGCAGCGCGCGCAGGTCGCTGCGGAGCGCGCTCGCCGGGTCGCCCTGCCGTTCGGCCAGCCAGCCGAGGCTGCGGTGGGTGAACGCCTCGCCGACGGTGTCACCGAGTTCGTCGAAGAGGTCCAGCGCCCGCCGGTACGCCGCCCGCGCGTCGTCGTGGCGCCGCAACCGTACGTACGCCCCACCGAGGAGGCGGTGGGCGTGCGCCTGGGCAGAGCGGTCACCGAGGCGGTCGAGCGCCGGCATCACCCGCCCGACGGTGGCCAACCAGTCGTCCCAGTGTCCACGATGGTCGAAGAAGTTCACCAGGGTCCAGGCGAGCTGCCAGGCCGGCGCGTCGAATCCGGTCTCGACGGCCCGGGCGACCACGTCCAGCAGTACGGCGTGCTCGGCGGCGAACCAGGCCAGCGCCGCCTGCTGGTCGGCGAGCCGCTCGGCGGCCACCCCGTCGCCGGGCGGCGCGTTGGCGATCGGGTCCCGCTGCGGCCAGATCAGCCGGTCGGCGGCGCGAGCCGTGTGCAGGTAGTGGTCGAGCAGCCGGCGTTCGGCGGCCTGTCGTTCGTGTTCCGGGTCGTCGCCGGCCAGCTCGATGGCGTACGCCCGCAACAGGTCGTGGCAGGCGTACCGGCCGGGGAACACCTCGGCGACCAGGTGCGCGGCGGCCAGTTCGGCGAGGACCGGGCGGAGCCGGTCGGCCGGCTCGGCGGCGAGGCTGGCCGCCGCCGGCACGGTGATGCTGGGACCGGGAGGCAGGGCGAGCAGCCGGAACAGCCGCGCCGCCGCCGGGCTCAGGGTGCGGTAGGACCAGGAGAAGACGGTACGGATGTTGGTGGCCGGGCTGGCCGCCCGGAACCCGTCCAGACCCTGGTCGGCGTGGCGTAGCTCGTCGGCGAAGGATTCCAGCGGGAAGCGCGGGTTGCCGGCCGCCCGGGCGGCCACGATCGCCAGCGCCAGCGGGAGCCGGCTGGACCGGCTGACGATCTCCGCCACTGCCTCGGGTTCGTCGGCCACCCGCCCGTCGCCGAGGCGGCGGGCCAGCAACTGCCGCGCCTCCGGCTCGGAGAGCAGATCCAGGCCGAGTGGATGCGCTCCCTCGGTGGTGACCAGGTCGGCGAGCTGGTTGCGGCTGGTGACGAGTACGGCGCAGCCCGGCGAGCCGACCAGCAGCGGGCGTACCTGGTCGGCGTCGCGGGCGTTGTCCAGCACCACCAGCACCCGCCGGCCGGCCAGCCTCGCCCGGTAGAGGCCGGCCTGGGCCGCCTCGGTGACCGGAAACTGCTGCTGCGGTACGCCCAGCGCGTCGAGGAAACCCCGGATCGCCTCACCGGGGCCGAGCGCCGAGCCGGTCTGGTCGAAGCCGCGCAGGTTGACGTACAACTGGCCGTCGGGAAACCGGTCCGCCACCGCGTGCCCGGCCCGGATCGCCAGGCTGGACTTGCCCACCCCCGGCGGCCCGGTGACGACCATGGTCTCGGCCCGGTCGACCAGGTCGTCCAGCCGGCGCCGGATGTCGTCCAGCTCCGCCTCGCGGCCGACGAAGCGCGCCGGGTCCGGCGGCAGCAGATGCGGCGCACCCCGTCCGGCGGGGGTCGGCTCCCCGGCGCCGACGGCTGTGCTGGGTGGGCTGGCCGGGGCTGGCGGGTCGGCAACGGGGGCCGGCGGTGGTCCGCTGACGGCGCCATGTGGTCCGGCTGACGCGGTGCCGGCCGCCCCGGTCGGCGGTGTCGGCCGTTGGTGCAGCGGCTGGTCCGGGCGTACCCCGGAGACCGGTGAGCGGAGGGTCGGCGGTGTCGGCGGTGTCGGCGGTTGGTGCAGCGGGACGTCACGTTGCAGGATGCGGCGCTGCAACCGCTGGAGGTCGGGGGCGTCGATGCCGCGCTCGCGCAGCAGGACCAGGCCGGTCCGGCAGAGCTGGGCGGCCTCGTCCACCCGCTGCTCGGCGTAGAGGGCGACGGCGAGCAGCCGGCGCAGCCTCTCGTCGTACGGCTCCTCGGCCACCGCACCGGAGAGCGCGATGACCACCTCGCCGTACCTGCCGAGCGAGGCGAGCGCCTCGGCGTGGGCGAGCCGGGCCGACCGGTGCAGTGCGGTGAGCCGGGCGACCTCGTTCAGCGCGAACGGGCGGTCGGCCACGTCGGCGTAGGCCGGGCCACGCCAGAGCCCCAGGGCGTCGTGCAGCACGGTGACGGCCCGGCTCGTCTCCTCGGCGTCGCCGGCCCGCAGCAGTTGCCGGGCCCGCGTGTGTTCCCGCTCGAACCGGTGTGCGTCGATCTGCTCAGGGGCCAGGCCCAGCCGGTATCCCCGGCCGGCGGGGTTGCCGGCGCCACTGACGATCTCGGCGGCGCCGGGGGAGTCCGGTTGCAGCGCCCGGCGTACGTGTGACACGTGACTGCGCAGCGTGGCCGGTGCGCCGGGCGGGACCGCGTCGCCCCAGAGCAGCTCCACCATCCGGCTGGCCGGCACGGAAGTATCCCGGTTGAGCAGGAGGATCGACAGCACCTCGACCTGTCGCGGCCCCAGCCGGACCGGTACGCCGTCCCGCAGCACTCGCACCGGCCCCAGCACCGAAACCAGCAGCATCCACCCTCCCACCCCGTAGCCCGCCGCCGCGACAGTGGAGCCTGTTGATGTTACCGACGCATCATCCACACACCTTCCACGCCTCTTCCACAGCGAAGTGTGATCCTGAGTAGACGGTGCTCCACGGGAGCGGGGGAGGAGCGGTCGCGATGGACCTCGCGGTCGGCCTGTTGGGGCCGTTGGACATCCGTCAGGACGGGGAGCAGGTGGCGGCGCCGGTCGGCAACCGGCGGCGAATCCTCGCCCTGATGCTGCTCGACGGCGGTGCCGTGTCGCGTACCAGGTTGGTGGCCGAGCTGTGGGGACGGGCGGCACCCCGGTCGGCCCCGGCCAACCTGCGTACCTACCTGTCCGGGCTGCGGGCGTGGTTGGCCAACCGCGCGGACCTGGTACGCGACGGCTCCGGATGGCGGCTCGTGCCACCGCCCCGGGTGCGGTTCACCGTCGACGCGACCAGCTTCCAGGCCGCCCTGACCGAGGGACGGCGGGCGGTCCAGGGCGGCGATCTCGTGGGCGCGGGCGGCCACCTGCACCGTGCCCTGGGGTACTGGCGGGGAGCACCGTTGCAGGACGTGCCGCAGGGAGGGCCGCTGGCCGCCCGCGCCGCGGTACTGGAGGCGGAACGGTTCGCCGCCACCGAGGAGTACGCGGACGTGCTGGTCAAGCTCGGGGAATACGAGGCGGCTCGGGCGATGCTGCACGAGTTCCTCGGCGACCATCCGCATCGGGAGCGGGCCTGGGGACAGCTCATGGTGGCCTGCTATCGGGGTGGTGACCTGGCGGGTTCGCTCGCCGCGTACCGGAGCGCGCGGGTCGCGCTGATCAGCGGGTACGGGATGGAGCCGGGCGCCGAGCTGGCCGCCCTGCATCGCGCGATCCTGCAACGCAAGCTTCCCGTCACGGCGTCGCGGGCCACCCGGAATCCGCCGGAGCAGCTACCGCACCGGCACCCGATGCGCCCGCCGGCCCGGATCGTGCGCCGCTGGGAGTCCGCCGGCTCCGCAGAGCGGGGGTGACTCCGGCGCCCGGTGGCCCGGACCGCCGGATCAGTCCAGGCCACCGAATGCCTTCCGCCCCCAGCTCTCGCTCCCGGCTTCCGCTCCCGGCTTCCGCTCCCGGCTACCGGCTTCCGCTCCCGGCTTCCGGCTTCCGGCTTCCGGCTTCCGCTCCAGGGTCAGCGAAGGTCGCGGAAGAACTCCCGGATGTCGGCGGTCAGCGCCTCGGGTTCCTCCAGCGCGGCGAAGTGGCCGCCCTGGTCGACGTCGACCCACCGGGTGATGGTGTTCTCCTGTTCGGCGTAGCGCCGAATTCCGACGTCGTGGGCGAAGACGATCGCCGCGGTGGGCACGCCGGAGTTCGGTTTGCTGGCGCCCCACCCGGATTCCTGGGCATAGCCGACGTACGCCGCCGTGCCGGCCGTACCGGTCAGCCAGTAGATCATGGCGTTCGTCAACAGCATGTCCCGGTCGACGATCTTGTCGGGCAGGACCGGTCGGGGATGCGTCCACTCCCGGAACTTGTCCATCAGCCAGCCGAGCTGGCCGACCGGCGAGTCGGTCACGCCGTACGCGAGAGTCTGGGGGCGGGTGGACTGGATGGCGATGTAGCCGAACTCCTCCTGCATGAACGCCTCGATCCGGCCGATCCGATCCCGTTCGACGTCGGACAGGCTGGCCAGTTCCTCGTCGCTCAGCGGCAGTGGCGGCAGCGGGCCGGGGCCGCCGTTGACGTGCACCCCGGCGACGCGGTCCGGCGCGACCCGGCCCAGTTGTGGGCTGACCGCGGCACCGATGTCGCCGCCGTGCGCCCCGTAGCGCTGGTAGCCCAGCCGGTGCATCAGCTCGGCCCAGGCCCGGGCGATACGATCGGTGTCCCACCCGGCATCGGTGGTCGGCCCGGAGAAGCCGAACCCGGGCAGCGCCGGGATGACCACGTGGAACGCGTCGGCCGGGTCACCGCCGTACGCGCGTGGGTCGGTCAGCGGTCCGATCAGGTCGAGGAACTCCACCACCGAGCCGGGCCAGCCGTGGGTCAGGACCAGCGGGAATGCGTCCGGTTCCGGGGAGCGTACGTGCACGAGGTGGATTCGCTGCCCGTCGATCATGGTGGTGAACTGCGGGAACTCGTTGAGCCGTGCCTCGGCCGCGCGCCAGTCGTAGCCGCTGCGCCAGTAGTCGACCAGCTCCCGCAGCCAGGTGGTGGGTACGCCGGTGTCCCAGTCGTCGCCGGGCAGCGCGACGGGCCAGCGAGTCCGGGCGAGCCGATCGCGCAGGTCGTCGAGTTGCTCCTGCGGAACGTCGATCCGGAACGGGGTGATGTCTTCGGTCATGAGTGCAACGTAGGGGGCAGCTAGGACAGCTTCTGTCCTAGCCGGCTGGCAGAATTCGGCGGGTGTTGGAAACCTCGGCGCGGCTGCTCCGACTGCTGTCCCTGCTACAGACACCCCGCGACTGGACCGGCGCTGACCTGGCCGACCGGCTCGGAGTCGACGTACGGACCGTCCGGCGCGACGTCGACAAGCTGCGTACCCTCGGCTATCCGGTGCATTCCACGCCGGGCGTGCCCGGCTACCGGCTCGGCGCCGGAGCGAACCTCCCACCGCTGCTCTTGGACGACGACGAGGCGATCGCCGTCGCCATCGGGCTGCGCGCCGCCGCCAGCGGCACGGTCGCCGGCATCGAGGAAAGCTCGGTACGCGCGCTCGTCAAGCTCGAACAGGTCCTCCCGGCGCGGCTGCGACGCCGGGTGAACCTGCTGCACTCGGTCACCGTGACCGTCCCCGCCACCGGCCCGACCGTCGACCCCGAAACCCTGACCGCCGTCGCCGCGGCCTGCCGCGACCACCACCGGCTCCGCTTCGACTACCGCAGCCACGACGGTACGACGTCAATCCGCACGGCAGAGCCCCATCGGCTCGTACACACCGGCCGACGCTGGTACCTCATCGGCTGGGACGTCGAGCGGGCCGACTGGCGCACGTACCGGATCGACCGCCTGGCCCCGCGCGTCCCGGTGGGTCCCCGCTTCACCCCGCGCGCGGCACCCGACCGCGACCTCGCCGGGTATCTGTCGCACGGCGTCTCGACCGCGGCCTACCGATACCAGGCGCACGTCACGCTGCACGTACCCGCCGAGGTGGCCGCCGAGCAGATCCTCCCGACGGTCGGCGTCATCGAGGCCGTCGACCCGCAGACCTGTCTCCTGCACACCGGGTCGAACTCCCTCGACGAACTGGCCGTCTATCTCGGCCTGTTCGACCTCCCCTTCACCGTGCACGAACCACCCGAACTGGTCACGCGCATCCGCGCCCTCGCCACCCGCCTCGCCGACAGCGTCGGCTGACCGCCAGGCAACTCGACCCAACGGCATCGCACCGGGTGCTCGGCGGCTCAGGCACGGTGTCTGCGGTCCCGAGTCCACCGTCCGCCGATGCGGCTTCGGCCCGCGCTGTGGCCGGGCGGCAGGTCGAGGACATCGATCAACGTCGGATCTTCGTCAATCGCGTGGTGAAGGTGTCCGATCTTGCCGGTACTGCTGGCGTCGGTGGTGCCGACCAGTTGCCAGAGCCCGCCGTCGGCGTCGTTCACCACCAGCAGGACAGGCTCGCGATGCTCGAAGACCTCGACCGTCTGGATGCAGTGGGTGCCCAGCAGCCAGTGCCGCATCCACCGCGCGCGTCGATCACGCTCCATGACCTGGTCCGCCACCCACCACACGAACGGCAGATCTTCGTGGGCGCGAGCCTGGTCCGCCGTCAGGTCTGGGCCGCCCTGCGGTACCTGCGCGAACGGCTCGTCCGTGAGGGAGAACGCGTGGCCCTCCTCGTGCGCGAACACCCGAGCGTGGAACGTGCCGCCGCCCGGATTGCCGACGCCGATCCCGATCGACAGCGCGCCGACGTGTGGCTCCGACCCGGTGGTCCAGCCGAACGCGTACGAGGCCAGTTCGCCCCGAGGACCGACGAACTCGCCGAAGGCGCGGCGATGCATGCCGGTGGCCCCCGCAGCCGGCAGCTCGACGAGCGCACCCTCCATGACCTGGATCTTCACCCGGACAACCTAGCTGGTGCGCGAGCCGGCCGACAGGCTCGCGCCGCTTTGATCGGCGGCAACTGGTCGTACGCGTGTGCTAGAACTCTCGCTGGCATATGTCGTGGGAGGGGACCGATCGTGAACGTGCGTGACGCGGCCAGACGGTGGGCGGCAGTCTGGGCGGAGGGCTGGCCGGCCAAGGACGTCGACGGGATCGTCGCGCTACAGGCCGAGGAGGCCGACCATTGGGCGTCGATGTTCCGTCCCTATCGGGGGCGCGCGGGACTGCGCGGCTATGTCCAGGAGTGCTTCGACGAGGAGACCCGGCCGGCCGAGGTCTGGTTCGGCGAGCCACAGGTCGATGGCGAGCTGGCGACCGTGGAGTACTGGGCGGTGACCTATCCGAACGGCGAGCCGCTCACCATTTCCGGCTGTACGCTGCTGCGCTTCGACGAAGCGGGTCTGGTTGCCGAGGCCCGCGACTACTCGCACGTCAAAGAAGGGCGCCTGCTGCCGCCCGAGAGCCTGTTCGGCTGAGGCGCCGGCCGATGCCGGTGCGGCCCTCGACCGAATATCACGTCCGCGTCGTCGCACCACCTGACGGTGAGTGGTGGTTGTAGGTTCGGCCCATGAGTTCGGGGCCTGCCGGCCGGCCACTCGTCTTTCTCGACGTGGACGGGCCGCTGATCACGTTCGCCGCACGTCCAGCCGGCCCTGAGCGTTCTTTGGGTTCGGTGCGCTCGACTTCCCCGGACGACGTGTGCGGCAATCCGCTCCTGGACAGGCTCCGCCCGGAGGACGGGCGGATGCTGCTGGCATTGGGATGTCAGCTCGTCTGGGCGACGACCTGGATGGCGGAGGCGAACGAGGTCGTCTCGCCGCGGCTCGGGCTCCCGGAACTCCCGGTCGTCGACTGGCCCGACTCGGACGACAGCCCGCAGTACGGCCTGCACTGGAAGACGGCGTTCCTGACCTGGTGGGCGGCCGGACGTCCGTTCCTCTGGCTGGACGACGAGATTACCGACGCCGACCAGGCGTGGGTTGCGGCCCACTACCCAGGGAGGGCCCTGCTGCATCGCGTCGACCCCTACCTGGGCCTTACCGAGGCGGACTTCGCACTGATCCGCCGCTGGCTCGCAGGGTGACGACGTGCAGTTCATTCGCGGCTGAGCCGCGGCCGACCGTCGCGGTGTCGACCGGCCACCCTCACTCGAAACGAGGCTGGTGCCAACCACATCCGGACGGTGCCACCGTCGGTGCCGACAATCCTGGACGATGCCCAACTTCACGTGGACCGGACATCGGGGATACCCACGGTGGCCGCCGGATGTCCACTTGGCGCCATGTCGCCTCTGCGGCACCACAGGTTGATGACCAAGGAAATGCTCCGGCCACAGACTCCGACTGTCGCCGTTGACGGCGTCTTCGCGAGAGTCGAAGGAGACCCCGCCATGTCATCTCCGCTGCGTCGTGCCGCTGCCGGTCTGGCCGCCGTACTCGCGCTCATCGCCGCCGGGCCCCCACCGGCGACCGCCGCGCCCCCGCCCTCGGTACCCCGGGCCACCGGGTCGCTGGCCGCGCTCGGCGTGGCCGCTGCCGGGTCGCGGGTCACCCTGATCACCGGCGACGTCGTCGAGGTCTCGTCGGCCGGCGATGGCCGGTACGCGGCGTCGGTCCGCCCGGCGGCCGGACGGGAACGGATCACCTTCCACACCATGGAAGTGGACGGCGGACTGCGGGTGCTGCCCAGCGACGTCGTGCCGTACGTCTCGGCAGGCACCCTGGACGCCGACCTGTTCGACGTGCAGGAGCTGATCGCCGACGGGTACGCCGACGGCGCCGCGGCCAGCCTGCCGTTGATCGTCCGCTACCAGAACCCCGCCGACACCGCCCGCACCCTGGCCGGTACGACCAACGCCCGGCCGCTGACCAGCATCGGCGGCGCCGCGTTGACGGCCGGGAAGGACTCGCTGGCCGGATTCTGGCAGACGGTCAGCCCGGCCGGCGCCGCCGGCGCGCCCCGCACCGCCGCCGCCCCCGCCCTCGGCGGCGGGATCAGCCAGATCTGGTTGGACGGCCGGGTGCGGCCGGTACTGGACCGCAGCGTCGCCCAGATCGGCGCGCCGGCCGCCTGGCAGGCGGGCCTGGACGGTGCCGGGGTGAAGGTGGCGGTACTCGACACCGGGGTCGACCAGACCCACCCCGACCTGACCGGCAAGGTGACGCTGGCCCGGAACTTCAGCGGCAGCCCGGACACCACCGACCACCATGGACACGGTACCCACGTGGCGGCGACCGTGGCCGGCACCGGCGCCGGATCCGGCGGTACCCGCAAGGGGGTGGCACCCGGCGCGAGCCTGCTGGCCGGCAAGGTGCTCGGCGACGACGGCAGCGGCTACGACTCCTGGATCATCGCCGGGATGGAGTGGGCCGCCGAACAGGGCGCGGCGGTGGTCAACCTGAGCCTCGGCGGCGGGCCGACCGACGGCACCGACCCGCTCAGCCAGGCGCTGAACCGGATCACCAGCGACACCAGCACCCTCTTCGTGGTGGCCGCCGGCAACCAGGGCGCCAACTACACCGTCGGTACGCCGGGCGCGGCCAGCTCCGCGCTGACCGTCGGCGCGGTGGACCGGGACGAGTCGCTCGCCGACTTCTCCAGCCGGGGTCCTCGACTCGGCGACGAGGGACTGAAGCCGGAGATCACCGCCCCCGGGGTGGGTATCGTGGCCGCCCGGGCCGCGGGTACCAGCATGGGCCGGCCGGTCGACGACCGGTACACCGCCGCCTCCGGCACCTCGATGGCGACGCCACACGTGGCCGGCGCCGCCGCGCTGCTGGCCCAGGCGCACCCGGACTGGACGGCGGCGCGGCTGAAGGACGCACTGGTCAGCACCGCCCGGACCAACCCGGAGTTGTCGGTCTTCGACGAAGGTACCGGCCGGGTCGACGTCGCCCGGGCGGTCGGCCAGCGGGTGTACGCCAGCGGCCAGGTCGACTTCGGCCTGCACACCGATCCGGACTCCGCCGCCACCGCCCGGACTGGTACGGCGGCGGCGCCGGTCGGCAAGGTCGTCACGTACACCAACGACGGGCCGGCGCCGGTCACGCTCACCCTCGCCGTCGAGTTGGAGAACGTCGTCACCGAGGTACCGGAGACCGACGCCGTGACGACCGGCTCCCGGACGGTCACCGTGCCGGCCGGCGGGTCGGTGGACGTACCGGTCACCGTCGACCTGGCGAAACTGGACCGGGGACTCTTCGGGGGCTGGATCACCGCTACCGGTCCGGGTGGCGTGCTCGCCAGCACGGCGCTGGGAATCACCCTGGACGGCCCCCGGCACCGGGTCACCCTCCGGGCGGTCGGCCGGGCCGGCCAGCCGGTGACGGTGCCGGTCCTCGCGCTGATGGGCGACAGCTACCGCTGGGACAACCTGAACTTCCTGTGGGCGGGGGAGAGCAAGAGCATCGAGGTCGGCGAGGGTAGCTATCTACTGCACGCGCTGATCGAGGACGGCGGCGTACTCGACGAGCAGGCCACCCTGATCACCGACCCCGAACTGCGGGTCGACCGGGACCTGGAGGTGCTGCTCGACGCCCGCAAGGGCACCCCGATCCGGATCGAGACGCCGAAGCCGGCCGAGCAGCAGGCGGTGCTGAGCTACTACTCGCACCGGGTGACCGGCACCGGTCGCCGGATCAGCCACGGCACCATGCACTTCAGCACGGTCCAGCAGGTCAACGTCACCCCGACCCGGAAGTTGACCAGCGGGGAGTACGAGTTCTCGTCCCGGTGGCAGCTCGTCGCGCCGATGGTGCGCGCCGAGGTCGCCGGGGTCTCCGGTCCGCTCGACATCAACCTCATCGGGCAGTCCCCGGCGTACGACGGGCCCCGCCGGTTCCCGCTCGTCTACGCCGGCCGGGGCACCCCGGAGGAGCTGGCCGAGGCGAAGGTACGCGGCGCGGCGGTACTCGTCGAGTCGGGCAACGAGCCGGACGGCGAGGAGGCGCCGAGCGAGAGCGAGGTGACCGCGGCGGCGGCCCGGGCCGGCGCCGCGGTGACCCTGATGGTACGTCCGGCGGACTGGTCGGCGTGGACCGTGTGGTCGCCGCTAGGCGACCGGGAGCCGATCCCGATGCTGGCGGTGGCGAACGACGACGGCCAGCGGCTGATCGCCCGGGCGCTGCGGGGCCGGGCGACGCTGGACCTGACCCTCACCACCTCCAGTCCCTATCTCTACGACGTGCAGCACGTCGAGCGGAACCGGATCCCGGATCGGATCGTCTACCGGGTGACCCCGGCCAACTCGACACGGATCACCACCCGGTACGCCGACAACGGCGGATTCCCCTGGGCGAAGGAGCAGCGGTTCGGATGGCGCCCCTGGCAGACCTATGCATGGAACGACACGTCCCGGTTCGTGGCCACCCCGAAGGAGCGCGAGGAGTGGGTGACCACCGGCGACTCGGTCTGGCAGCACCGGGTGAGCCACGAGTGGCCGTGGAACGAGATGGGCCCGCTCGAAAGCGGGATGGCCGAACGGCCCACCAGCTACCGTGCCCGTAGCGCCGAGGAGACCTGGCTCGCCCCGGTGGTCCGCCCGGCCGCGCCGCGCGGGATACCGGAGCTGGTCTCCACCCGCACCGGCAACACACTCGCGCTGCGGGTACCCGAGTTCGTCGATCCCGAGGGGCACTACACGATCGGCGAGGCGTCCCGGGCCGGTGCCACGCTGTGGCGGGACGGGAAGCTGCTGGCCGAGCTGCCCGACGCCCGGCAGGACGTGACCACCACCGGGCCCGAGGCCGACTACCGGCTGGCCCTGACCACCGAGCGCGGTGGCGAGGAGTGGGTCTGGGGCACCCGTACCGAGACGGTGTGGCAGTTCCGGTCCGGGCAGCGGTCCGGTGACGAGGCACGGCCGCTGCCGCTGTTGCAGGTCGACTACGCCGCGCCGGTGGACCTGACCGGCCGGGCCACCGGACGGCAGCACACCGTCGGGCTGACCGTCCGGCACCAGGACGGGCACGCCACCGCGTCGGGGACCAGGCTGACCGCCGAGGTCTCCTTCGACGAGGGCGCCACCTGGCGGCCGGTCCAGGTGACCGGGCACGGCAACGCCTACCGGGCGAGCGTCCCGGCCGGGAAGGGCACGGTGTCGCTGCGGGTCCGGGCCACCGACCGGTCCGGCAACGCGGTCACCCAGACCGTGATCCGGGCGTACGGCCTGCGCTGAGCGGATGCCGGGCGGGACGGCGCAGCACCACCGTCCCGCTCGGACCGGCGCCGTCCGCCCCCAACCGCCCCGACCGGGTGCGGCTGGCACTGCCTCGACCGTTGCCGTCCGGGCACCGTCCCGACGCGTTGCCGCCGTCCTGACGGTTGCCGTGCGTTCCGTCAGAGCCAGTTACGGCGGGCGGCCTGGAATGCCAGGCCGGTGCGGGTGTCCACCGACGCCAGCGTCATCAACCGCTCCAGTCGACGCTGCACGGTGCGCCGGCTGACGCCGAGCTGCGACGCGATCGACTTGTCGGGAAAGCCGGCCACGAAGAGCGACAGCAGGAAGCGCTCGCCGTCGTCCAGGGCGTCGTCGGGCGCGGCGTCCGAGAGTTGGCACCGGTCGGCGTCCCAGCGGATCGGGGTCGCCCGGTCCCAGTGGCTCTCGAAGAGCGCCAGCAGCGCGTCCAGCAGCTCGCTGCGCCGGACCAGGGCGGCGGTCGGCTCCCCGACGTCGCGCTCGTCGTCGGGTACCAGCGGGCAGATCGCGGTCGACCGGTCGGCGATGGCGATCCGGACCGGCAACGTCGGCAGGGTACGGGCCTCCTCACCGGCGCGTACGCTCTCCGCGATGCTCTCCAGCTCGCCGGGTGCCTCCAGCAGCGCTCGCTCGTAGATCGCCCGGTAGCGCACCCCACGGGCCAGCGCCCCGGACTCCTCGGCGTTCTCCGAACCGGACATGGCCAGCGGATTGGCCCGGCAGAACCAGAGGATCTCCTCGCGGGCCGAATCCTGGAGGTCGCGCAGCCGGTCGCGCAACGCACCCGCGCCGACGACCACCTCCACCAGATGGTCGGCGTCGCGGCGCCGGGCACTGGTCCGGTACTCCTCGGTCAGCGCGGCCACCGCCTGGCGGGCGGTCTCCAGCGACTCCTGCCGGCGCAGCAGGGTGTTGCCGAGCGCGACGTCCGGCGGCAGCGGTTCGAAGACCGGATCCGGGCCGGGGCGTGCCATGGCCAGCCCCTTGCTCCGCAGGCCCTCCAACAGTGCGGCGGCCTCCTCGAGCGGTACCTCGGCCAGCCCGGCGAGGTCGGCGGGGCGGGCCGCGGAGAGGCGCAGCAGCAGCCGGTACGCCTGCTCCTCCTGCGGTCGCAGCAGCCCGGTGTCGTCGAACATGCCCGCCCCTCCCTACTCCCCGGCGACTCCGAAGACTCTACGAAGCCGCCAGGTGGCCCGTTGGCCGGCGTGATGGCGGAGGGCCACCGGCTGATCTTCGTCGGCGCGGTCTCACTACGGTGGGGTGATGACGAGTCGACCCAAGATGTTGATCTCCGCCGATCTGGAGGGCGTCTGCGGGATCGTGCACCCCACCGAGACGAACCCGGGTGGCTACGACTACGAACGCGGACGGGCGCTGATGACGGCCGAGGTGAACGCGGCGGTCGCCGGCGTGCTGGACGCCGAGCCCGACGCCGAGGTCTCGGTCGCGGACTCGCACGGTCCGTTCCGCAACCTGCTGCCCGAGGAACTCGACCGGCGGGCCCGGCTGATCCGGGGCAAGCCGCGCCCGCTGGGCATGGTGGCCGGGCTCGAAGCCGGGGTGGAGGCGCTGCTCTTCGTCGGGTACCACGCCCGGGCCGGTGCCGGGCCGGCCGTGCTGGCGCACACGATCAGCGACGCCGTACTCGACGTGCGGCTCGACGGGCGGTCGGTGGGGGAGATCGGGCTGAACGCGGCCGTGGCCGGGCACTACGGCGTACCGGTGGTGCTGCTCAGCGGGGACGACGCGGCCTGCGCGGAACTGCGGGACCTGGTGCCGGCGGCGGTGACCGTCGAGGTCAAGCAGGCGCTCGGCCAGGCGGCGGCGGTGACGTTGCATCCGGAGGAGGCCCGGGACCGGATCCGCCGGGGCGCCGCCGAGGCCGTCCGGGGACGCCGGCGAATCCGCCCCGTGCCGACCCCCACTCCGGTACGGATCGAACTCGACCTCTACGGTCCGTACACCGTGGACCTTGCCACCCTGGTCCCCGGCGTCACCCGGTCGGCCGGCGCCCGCACGCTCACCTTCACCGGCCGCGACATGGCTGAGGCGTACCGGGTGGTCCAGCTCCTGGTGCAGCTCGCCCAGATCAAGCCCGGCTGATCCGTTCGCCTGTTGGATCCGCTGTGCACGGGTCCGCGCTCGGCCGGTCAGGGTTTCCTCGCCGCCGGACAGGGTGACGAACATCGTCGATGTGTTCCATGTCACGATCACCCCAGGACGGAAAGCCGGCACGACATGATCAGCGGCAGGCGCGGGTGGGTTGACGGCGCCCCGCGCGTCCGGAGCCGGCGATCCGGGACCTTCCGATCACGAGAGGGGCGTCGTGAATGAGCCGTGACCTCGGCGCCAGCCACGACCCCGGGCAGTTGGCCGCCGCCCGGCTGACCGCGACCCGGGCCGCGACCCGGGCCGGGGTACGGGTACGCCCGCTGGTGTCGCTGGCGGACACCGTCGCCTGCGAGCGGCTCCTCGAGGAGGTGTGGCGGAGCCCGGCCGGCCACCTGCCGCTCGCGGCCGACGTCATCCGCTCCCTCGTCGACGCGGGCAGCCTGGTGGCCGGCGCGTTCGAGACGGCCGACCCCGGACGGTTGGTCGGGGCCTGCATCGGCTTCTGGAGCCCGCCCGGTCGACTCGGGTTGTACAGCCACATCGCCGGAGTGCGCGAGTCGGTCCGTGGTCGTGACATCGGCTTCGCGCTCAAGCTGGACCAGCGGGCCGGCGCGCTCGAACAGGGCGCCACCGAGATCAGTTGGACCTTCGACCCCCTGGTGGCCCGTAACGCCCACTTCAACCTGCACAAGCTCGGCGGCGGATCGCACACCTACCTGGTCGACCACTACGGCCGGATGACGGACGGGTTGAACGGCGACGACCCCACCGATCGGCTGATGCTGCGCTGGGAACTGCTGGCCGAGCGGGTCCGGCGGGCCTGCGACGAGGGACTGCCGCCCGATCCCGGGCCACCGCCGCCGGCGATGCTGGCCGCCGAGGGCGACCGGCCACGCCACCGGGCGGTCGACGCGGACCGGGTACTGGTGGCGGTGCCGCCGAACATCGAGGAGCTGCGGCGACGGGATCCCGCCACCGCCCGGGCCTGGCGGTCGGCGCTGCGGGACGTACTCGGCGCGCTGCTGGACGCCGGTGCCCGGCTGGTCGACTTCGACCGGACGGCAGGCGGCTACGTGGTGGACCGGGGGGAGCGGGGATGAGGATCGAAACCGTCACGTTGTGGCAGGTCGCCATGCCACTGGTGGCCCCGTTCCGGACCTCCCTGAGCATCGAGTACGAGCGGTCGGCACTGCTGGTGCGGGTGGTCACCGCCGAGGCCGAGGGCTGGGGCGAGTGCGTGGCCGGTGCCGACGCCAGCTACTCCGCCGAGTACGCCGAGGGCGCCGGGGACGTCCTGCGCCGGTTCCTGGTGCCCGCCCTGCTCGCCGCCGACACCGTCACCGCGCACACCGTGGCGCCGCTGCTGGCCGGTACCAGGGGCCATCGGATGGCGAAGGCCGCGCTGGAGATGGCCGTGCTCGACGCCGAACTGCGGGCTCACGGCATGTCCTTCGCCGCCGGGCTGGGCGCGGTCCGGACGCACGTGCCCAGCGGTGTCTCCGTCGGGATCATGGACTCGGTGCCGGAACTGCTGGACGCGGTGGCCGGCTATCTCGACCAGGGCTACCTCCGGATCAAGCTGAAGATCGAGCCGGGTTGGGACGTCGCGCCGGTACGGGCGGTCCGGGAGCGCTTCGGCGACGACCTGCTGCTACAGGTCGACGCGAATGCCGCGTACGCGCTCGGGGACGCCCGCCATCTCGCCCGCCTCGACGACTTCGACCTGGTGCTGATCGAGCAGCCGTTGGCAGAGGACGACCTGCGTGGACACGCCGAGCTGGGGCGCCGGATCCGTACTCCGATCTGCCTCGACGAGTCGGTGGTGTCGGCCCGCGCCGCCGCCGATGCCATCGCCCTGGGCGCCTGCCAGGTCGTCAACGTCAAGCCCGGCCGGGTCGGTGGCTACCTCGAAGCCCGTCGCGTCCATGACGTCTGTGCCGCCTCCGGCGTGCCGGTCTGGTGCGGCGGGATGCTGGAGGCCGGGCTGGGCCGGGCCGGCAACGCGGCGCTGGCGGCGCTGCCCAACTTCACGCTGCCCGGTGACCTCTCGGCCTCCGACCGGTACTACGCGACCGACCTTACCGAACCCTTCGTGCTGCGGGACGGCGGCCTCGACGTCCCGACCGGCCCCGGGCTCGGCGTCGAACCACTGCCGGACGTCCTGGCCGAGATCACCCGCTCGGTGCACGAACTGCGGCGGTAGGCCAGCCCCTCGGTGGTGCCGGCGGCGGGGTCAGCCTCGCAGTTGTTGGGTGATCGTGGGGTCGGTGATCTGGGTGTCCTTCGCCAGCATGAGCGCCTTGCTGAGGATGACGGCGAGCACCCGGTCACCCTCGAACGGGAGGAAGACGTCGCCGGTCGCGGAGCCGGTCGTCTGCTTCGGCACGATGCACAGGTATTGGTCGTTGGGGCTCATCAGGATGTTGCCCGAGCCGAGGTGGATCCGGTAGGTGCGTAGGTCGCCCCGGACCACGAGGAAACGGCCCTCGACCTCGGCCCGGTCGGCGATGGCCAGCCGGGGGACGAGGCGTTCGAGCATCTCCCTGCGGGTCTGCGCGGTGCCGCTGAGTTCGCCGAAGCTGTAGGACGCCCAGTATTCCCGGAACCGTCCGTCGGGACCGCCGTCCTGCCAGGTCGGGTCGTTGCCGACGCTGGCGACGCCGACGAAGAGGTCCACGTCGCGGAGGATCTCGCTGAGCACCAGCGGCGGGATCTCGGCCAGTGGCAGCGGGTCGGTCGGCTGCGCGTCCTGGTGCACCCACTGCTCGTAGCCGCCGCCACCGGCGTGCGCGTAGTGCTCGGGTGCGGTGATCGGATAGAACCGGACCTGATCGGTGGCGATCCGCAGGTATGCCCCCGACTCGGTGGTGTCGGCCGCCCAGTCGTCGCCGATGCCCTCGATCCAGAACTCCGCGCGCAGTCCCCACTGCGGCAGCTCGCGGGTGGCCGGCTCGTACGCGTCGTCGACCATCATCCGCAGCTTGTTACGCCAGCCCCGAGCCGCGGTCAGGGCGTGGAACTGGTGCTGGCGCAGGACGTGCGCGGCGTACCGGTTGGAATAGACCCGGGTGTTCTCCTCGGCCGCGGTCAGCAGGTAGACCTCGCGGTGTGCCTGCTTGAACGGCTGGGTCACCCGGTTGGCCTCCAGCCATCCGCGCCAGGCGAGCACCTCGGCCACCTCGCGGCCGATCGGGTGCCACAGCCGGACGGTCTCACCGCCCGTGATCTCCTTGCCTTCGTGGGTGTGCAGCGCGCCGTCCCGGTAGGCGCAGGGCACGTCGTCGACGAGCCAGATCAGCCGGCGGGCCAGCGTACCGACCAGAGGGTGGTCGAGATAGCGGGTACGCCAGGCGTCGAACGGCCAGACCCGCTCAGCGAGGAACTGGCGGTCGAGTCGTTCCGCCTGGGCCGAGAGCATCTTCTCGACGTCCTTGACGGCGGCTTTGAACTCGGCGAGTTGCTCGGGGTGTCCGGACCGCACCGAGGCGGGGACCGACTTGACGACCTTCCCGGCGCTGCTGCGCCAGGTGACCGTGACCGTCCCGGAGCTGGCGTCCAGCGTCGCCGAGGCGTCGCCGAAGTGTTCGACCCGCCGGCCCACCTCGGTCAGCCCGTACGCCGGGACGGCGAGTTCCTCGACCTCGTCCCGGGTCAGGCCCAGCGCCGCCGCCCGGGTGTCGAGGGCCGCGTTCAGTTCCTTGAGCGTGCCCTTGAAGGTGACCCGGGCGGCGAGCCGGGCGATCTGGGCGAGCGCCTCCTCGGTCGGTACCCGGGACAACGCGTAGACCGCGGCGTTGGCGATCTTGGGGTTGCGTGGGCCGAGCCCGGCGACCTTGCGCAGTGCCGTCTCGACGAGCGCGCCGAGCACCCGTGCCGTTTCGGGGTGGTCGGGCAGGAAGGAGACCATCCAGACCAGTCCACGCAGCGGCGTCGTGTTGAACTGGTCGAACGACTCGGTGACGTCGTGCTCCCACTGGGTGCGGTTGAGGCGGATGGTGCGCGGTCGGCCGACCAGCGTGAGCCAGCCCCGGAGCCGGTCACCGGGCTCGGCCAGCTCGTCGAGCAGCCCGCGAGCGGCCGTCTCCCACCTCTGCGACGGTTTGGCGCTGGTGGCGGTCGCCGCGTGCCGGAACAGCTCGTACCAGTGGCGGGCCTCCTCCGGGTCGAGCGACGCGACGTCGGCCAGGGCCTGGTCGGCCCACGCCTCGCCCGGATTGAGCGCGGGTACGTCGAGCTTGACCAGCAACGACTTGAGTGCCTCGGCCGAGCTCCAGTAGCCGTGCGCGACCGTACGGCGCATCACGGCGACGACCTCCGGTGGCAGCGGCCGCCCGGCGTCGAGCAGGAGTTCGGCCATCCGCCGCTGCTCCTTGGCATCGAAGTAGGCGGTGTGCCGGGCGCCGAAGGCGAGCGCGACGGCTGCCGACTCCGGTGTCGCGATCTTGGTGTACGGCCTGACCAGGATCTGCAACAGGTCGTTGGTGACCCGGCGCTGCCCGGTATCGGTGACCCGGCAGCAACGCTCGAGGATCGCCATCAGCAGCTCGGGCTTGCGTTCCGGCGCGACGAGGCCGAGCGCGTCGGTCACGTGCCGGCTCTCGTGACCCCAGTGCCCGGTGTAGACGGCGGTGAACGCCATCGTCTCGTCGGCGAGGCCCTCGACGTCGCCGCGCCGGGCGAGTTCGGCCATCCGCCCGCCGCACTCGGGGAAAATCACTGGCGTCGACATCATCCGCCGACCAGCGGCACGAGCTTGAGGAAGGTGATCCGCGTCCCGCGGGTCAGCTCCACGACCGCGTCCAGCTCGTCGACCTGCCGGTCGTCGACGAGCACGATGAAACCGTTGCGGGAGAACGCCTCCAGCGCCCGGTCGGCCTGCTCCTGCGGGTCGATCCGGCGTGGCTGCCTGAACTTGAAACCGTTGAGCGTCCGCTCGGTGTCGGTCGGCTGCACCAGGCCGCGGAAGAGGTCGCCGCCCTTCGCGTTGTGCTCGGCGACCTCCTGGAAGACGCGGCGGCGGATCACCTCCCGCAGCGGCAGGCGCTCCTCGAAGATCTCCAGGTGCCATGCGGCACTGCGCTCGCCCGCGGTCGTCTCGTCGACGAAACTCACCATCGCCATGGCGTCGCAGTCTAGGGCCGCCCCCCGACACGGCGTCGACCGTGCGGCCCGCAGAACCGCGTCCGACGAGCGTCCGGCAGGACCGCGTCCGGCGAGCGTCCGACGTGCGGCCGGCAGGACCGCGTCCGACGTGCGGCCGGCGAGCGTCCGACGAGCGGCCGGCGACGCACGGCGACCTCGCGCTGTCGCCGACGGTCCAGCCCTGCGGGCCGCCCCACCTGGGCGGGTGGCCCACCGTACGGGCCCTGCCCGCTGGGTATCCGACAGACAGCATCCCAGCCATCAGGATGACCGCTACGATTTTCTCGACGCCGGGCAAAACCGCACGTCAGCATCCGCGACCGGGTTCCGAACGGTACGGCGAGCGTGGCATGCACGTGAAACTGGCTCCGGCCCACTTTGTGCGATCGGAACGGATCAGTTCAGGGGCGCATGACGCATTTGCGGAGTCGGTCGGTTCTTGCGCGGCCCCCAACTGTCGTTGATCATGTTGATCCGGCCGAGAGAAGGGATCGTGCCGCATGGCATGCGCGTTGTCGGCGCGGCCCGTCGGATCGGTGCGTGCCGGCCATCCAGGCCGCGTTCAGTCGCGATCCAGTCGCGCCTGGCATTGTCGGCCAATCCAACGGCATTGAGTGAGCGCTCGTGATGCTGGAAAGGATCCGAATGCGGCATTTCTGCGCGGCGAGATCCAGGGGGTCGAATCGATCGGTCGGCGTGGGGGCGTCGATTGACCGCGATTCGGATATGTCGCCGGAATAATCCTCGGAACGGTCCGGGAGTATCCGCAGGCGGTGTAGCCGAACCGCATTCCGGAACGGCACAGCCGACATCTGGCGAGATGTCGGTGTCCGCGGCAGGGAGGGGGCAATCCGTGGACCGCATCCGGACACCGCTGGTCGCACGATCCGGGCTGGTCCAGCAGATCCTCACCGCGGTGACCACCGACCGGGGCGCCGTGCTGGTGGGGCAGCGGGGGACCGGCCGTACGACGCTCGTCGAACTCGTGACCCGGCAACTGTCGGCCGACCGTTACGCGGTGACCCGTACCACCGCCACCGAGGCGGGACGTCCGATTCCGTTCGGGCCGTTCTGGCAGCTCTTTCCGGTCACCGGCGACCCGGCCCTCGTCCCGGGCAGGATCCGCGCCGAACTGGTACGACGTGGACGATCGCGTACGCCCCTGCTGGTCGTGGAGGACGCGCACTGGATGGACGACCGGTCGGCGAGTACCCTGCTCGGCCTCGCGCACGACGGTCAGATCCGGCTGATGGTCACCACCCGGGCGGACGTGGCGACGCCCGACGCCGTAGTGGCGCTGTGGAAGGACCGGCATCTGCGTCGGGTCGACCTGCCACCGCTGGACCCGACGGAGACGGCGACCCTGATGCACGCGATGCTCGGTCACCCGGTGGCCTCGACCACCGTGCAGCTCGTCTACCAGTGGACCGGCGGCAACCCGAGGCTGGCGACCGAACTGGTCCGGCACGGCACCGAGACCGGTCGACTGGTGCACGATCGGGGTCTGTGGTGGTGGCGTGGTCCGCTCGACGTGCCACCGCATCTGGTCGAGCTGTTCCTGCCCGAACCCAACCGGCTCACCCCGACCCACCGGGACGCGCTGGCGGCGGTCGCCGTGAGCGACGACCTGCCGATCGAGCTGATCGACCGGGTCGCGCCGGATGCCGTCGAGGAGCTGGAGGATCTGGACCTGTTGCGTACCACGGACACCGAGGACGGGGTGTCGGTGGGATTCGGCCACCCGTTGCTCCAGGCGATCGTCTGGACGCAGGTGTCACCGGCCCGGCGGCGTCGGGTCGCGTCGGCGCTCGTCGCGGCGGCGCGCGAGGTCGGTCGTAGCACACCGGATCCGGTCACGGTCGCCCGCTGGCAACTGGCCGCGGGTGCGCCGGTCGCCGCCACGGTGTTGACGGATACCGCCCGCCAGGTGTCCCCGCACAGTCCGGAGCAGGCGCTCCGGCTGGCCCGGGTCGCGTTCGGCCGGGACCGGTCCGCCCGCGCCACCGTCGTACTGGCCGACGCGCTCGCCGAGCTGGGTGCCGGCCGCGAGGCGCAGTCGATACTGCACCAGGCGACCGCGTCCGAGCATTCGGCCACCGGACGCGTCGTACTCTCGGCGGCGCTCGCCCTGCACCGCTGCGCAACGGAGCGTGACCCGGCGTCGGCCCACGCCGACCTGCGGGCGCTCCGGGCCGTCGCGTCGCTCTCCGCACCCGAGGTCCTCGACGCCGTCGACGGCGCCGACGCGCTGGTCCTGCTGGTCGGCCAGCGCCCGGCCGACGCCATCCGGGCCGCCGACCGGCTCTCCGGCACCGGTTCCGCCGGCGGCTCGTCCGCACTACGGTGCCGGATCGCCCGTACCCTGGCGCTGGCCCTGGTCGGCCGCACCGACGAGGCGGCTGCGGCCGGTACGGCGGTGCTGGCGGATGCCGGCGGCGTCCGGGCCCCGGACACGGCGGGCCTGGCCGCGGCGGTGCTGTCCCTGATCGGGCTCTGGCGGGACGGCAGCGCGCCGCTGCCGGCCACCGATCCGATCCTCGGTCGCTGGCCGAGGCCACCGGGGGCGATACCCGGGACCCGGCTGCGCGCCGTCGACTGGCCGCTGCTGGTCGGATACGCGCGGCTGCTCCGGGGCGAGTACCCCGGCGCCGTCGAGCCGCTGCGCGAGGCACTGGCGCAACAGGCCGTCGGGTTCCGGCCGTTCCGCTCGGAGGCGTCGGCGTGGCTCGCCGTGTCGCTCGCCGCGACCGGGCAGCCGGCCGAGGCGCAGCGGGTGCTGGACCTGGACCCCCCGGATCGGCTGGCGGTGCTGCCGGGGCTCGGGCCGTGGGCCGCCGGGGCCATCGCCGCCGCCCGGGGCGACACCCGGTCCGCCGGGCGGCGGTTCGAGGAGGCGGTGGCGGCGGCACACGCGGCGAGTTGCTGGAGCGTCGAGTTGCAGTACCTGACCTGGGCGGCGCGGCTGCCACCCGCCGACCGGCCGGTCGCGCTGGCCGACCGGGTCGCGCACTGCCTCCGGTACGTCGAGGCGGGCCGGCTGGTGACCGAGGCGCGCGGCGAACTGGCGTTGCTCGACCGCGACCGTGCGGGCCTGCTCGAACAGGCCACCCGGCTCACCGAGATGGGGCTGCACCGGCGGGCGTGGCGGCTGGCCGAGGCCGCCACGAGGGTGTTGTCCGGGCGCGACCAGGACTACGCCGGGGCTGTCGCGCTGGCCGGTCGGCTCCGCACTGCCCTCGGTCTGCCCGCACCGAACCTGGCGTCGCCGACCCTGACGGCCCGGGAGAACGAGGTCGCGGCCCTGGCCGCCACCGGGCTACCCAATCGGGAGATCGCGACCCGGCTGGTCGTGTCGGCCAGGACCGTGGAGAGCCATCTGGCCCGGGTGTACCGGAAACTCGGCATCGGTTCCCGTCGTGAACTGCGGTCGGACTGGTTCAGCCGTGCGGTGCAGGACGGTCCGGGGATGCCGACCGCCCCGGACACCTACCTGGTCTGACCCGAACCTGCCGCCACCTCGCCCCGGGCCGCCGCGGCCGAGAGCACCGCCGGCCCGTCGGCGTACGCGGCGGCGTGCAGCGCGTACATCTCCGCGTAGCGGCCGGCCCGGTCGAGCAGCTCGGCGTGCGGGCCGTACTCGACTATCCGGCCCTCGTGCAGCACCACGATCAGGTCCGCGTCGCGTACCGTGGTGAGCCGGTGCGACACGACGACGGTGATCGGTGCGTCGGCGGTCGACCCGTTCGGCGCGAGATACCTGCGCAGCAGTTCGGCTTCGCTGTCCGGGTCGAGGCTCGCCGCCGGCTCGTCGAGCAGCACCACCGTGGGCGCGGTCCGCATCCGGCCCCGGGCGAGCGCGAGCTTCTGCCACTGCCCGGACGACAGATCGGTACCGTCCGGGAACGTCCGGCCGAGCCGGCTGTCGAGGCCGGCGGGCAGTTCGGCCACGATGGTGGCGGCGCCCGCCGATTCCAGTGCGCTGCCGACCGCCTCCCGGTCGTCGATCGCGCCGAGCCGGCCGACCCCGACCGACTCCCTGGCCAGCAGCTCGAACCGGCAGAAGTCCTGGAAGGTCGCGGTGACCCGGCTCCGCCACAGCTCCGGATCCACCTGCGCCAGGTCCTGCCCGCCGAACGTGACCCGCCCGGTCGACGGCGGGTAGAGACCCGCCAGCAGCGCGACCAGGGTGGACTTGCCGGCACCGTTGTCACCGACGACCGCGACGGTGGCCCCGGCGGGCAGCCGGAGGTCGATCGGGCCCAGCGCCGGCGTCGCCTCGCCGGGGTACCGGAAAGTGACGCCGTCGAGGACCAGGTCGCCGCGCTCGGGCAGCTCCTGGCTCCGTCCGCCGGCGGCACCCGGGTGCGGATATCCGGCCAGCCGCTGGTAGAGCGCCACGGTGTGCAGCGAACGGCGCAGCCAGCCGATCAGGAAGCTCAGCCCGGTGGTGGCGCCGACCAGCCGGGTGCCGAGCAGCAGCACCAGGACGGCCTCGCCGGCCGAGGCGGTGCCGGAGAGCACGGACCGGGTGACGAGGTACAGCCCGGCCACGAGCGCGACGCAGAACAGCAGCCAACCGGCCGCCATCGCGACGGCGCCACGAGCCCGGGCCGCTTCCCGACGGCGTGCCGAGACGGCGAAGGCCGCCCGGTGCCGGGTGGCGATCTCGCCGCCCAGCCGGTAGAGCCGGACCTCGGGGGCGGCGGCCGGATCGGTGGCCAGGGTGAGCAGGGCGGCACGCTGGCGGTCGGCCTCGGCGCCGGCCACCTCGGCCGCGGCGACGATGGTCGCCTGCCAGCGGATGGCGAGGGCCAGCGGCAGGATGAACACCGGCAGCAGGGCCAGCATCGGACTGACCAGGGCCATCAGCACCACCGCGGCCACGAACCGGGCCAGCAGGCCGGCGTTCTCGACCAGCGCCGCGAACGCGCCGCCGAATTCGGTCCGGCGCTGCCTCACCAGCTCGGCCGTGTCGAGGAACTCGGGGTCGTGGTAGTGGCTGACGTGGGCGGGCCCGGAGCACAGGGCCATCAGGCGGCGGTCGAACTCGAGCCCGACCCGCTGCTGGAGTACCTGCCGCAGGTCGGTGGCGACCGCGCTCGCCTGGTGCACGAAGACGGTGACGAGGACGAGGACGAGTCCACCGGTCAGCGCCTCGGTGAGCTGCCGGGCGACCGCGCCGTCGACCATGCTGCGCAGCCCCAGCGCCTGCGCCGCCGCGATGATGTTGAACAGCGGGACGAGCACCAGGACCAGCACCGCGCGTCGCGGGTCCGCCCGGACCGCGACGCCCACCACCAGGCGGGCGGCGCTCAGCCAGCTACCCACGACGGCCTCCTGCGGAATCGGTGAAGGGCGCGGACTGCACCCGGAACATCTGGGCGTACCGGCCGTCGGCCGCGAGCAACTCGTCGTGGCTGCCGTACTCGCTCACCCGGCCGCCCTGCACCACGGCGATCCGCTCGGCGAGCCGGACGGTGGCGAACCGGTGCGACACCAGGATCGTGGTGATGCCGGCGGTGATCTCCAGGAACCGTGCGTAGAGTTCGTACTCCGCCTCGATGTCCAGGTGCGCGGTGGGCTCGTCCAGGACGAGGACCTTGGCACCCTGCCGCACCGCATAGAGCGCCCGGCTCAGCGCCAGCCGCTGCCACTGCCCGCCGGACAGCTCCGTCCCACCCGTGTAAGCGCTGGTCAGTGGGGTGTCCCAGCCGTCCGCCAGCCCCTGCTCGACGCCGAGGAAGCCACCGAGCCGGGCCGCCTCGACCACCCCGTCGCTGGTGGCGGTCGCCTCGACCGCGCCGAAGGCGATGTTGTCGCGCACCGAGAACGGGTACCGCCCGAAGTCCTGGAACACCACGGCCAGTTGCCGGCGCCAACTGGCGAGGTCGTAGTCGTGCAGGTCCCGCCCGTCGACGCGGATCAGGCCGGCGTCCGGCCGGTAGAGCCCGGCCAGCAGTTTGGTGATGGTGCTCTTGCCGGCGCCGTTGTCCCCGACGATCGCCAGCGATGACCCGGCCGGAATGACGAGGTCCAGGTTGTCGACGACCGGGCGGCGGGCGCCGGGATATCCGAAGGAGACCCGCTCGAAGCGGATCTCGCGGTGTGGCAGCCCGGTCGCGGCCGGCCCGGCGACCTCGGTCACCGGGGTGCCGAGCGCACTCACGGCGAGCGCCGGCGGTACCGCCGCACTGGCCAGGTGCAGCCGCCGTTGCAGGTCGCCGGTGAACCCCAGGGCGAAGAGCCCGAGCAGCGCCTGGAGGGCGATTGTCAGGTGCCCGACCGACGGCTCGCCGTTGCTGGCCCCGTACGCCAGCGGCACCACCACCACGACGTGTGCCGCCAGCAGCAGCGCGCTCGCCGCCAGGTGTCGCCGGCCGTCGGTGGTCTTTCGGCGCATCTCGACGATGCCGTCCCACCATTCCCGGGTGAAGCGTTCGACGAGCCAGTGGTGCAGGCCGAACAGGCGCAGCTCCTTGGCCGACGGCGCGGTGACCGCGATGTCGCGCAGGTACGCCGCGTGCCGGAGCTGGACGGTCCTGGCGGTGTTGGCGACGACGGCGCGGGCCATCTCCTTCTCCTGCCAGCGGCCGGTGACGAACCAGGCGGCACCGAGGACGACCGGCATCCACCACTGCCCGGCCCAGCCGAGCAGGACCGCGGACGCCAACCCGGTGAGGCGGAGCGGGACCAGGTAGGCCAGCGCGTTGACGGCCTGCCCGGGGGCGTGCGCGCCGATCCCGACCCCGCGCGCCTGCTCGATCTGGTCGGCGACGTCCGGGTCGTCCAGGTGCGCGACCCCGGCCGGGCGCAGTGCACCCTCGACGGTGCGTTGGGCCAGGCTGCCGTCGACCGCGGTACTCAGCTTCGCGGTGACCATCGCCCGGATCGGCTCCAGGGCGATGTCCAGGACGAGCGCCAGCGCCAGCATGGTGAGCCCGGTCCACGCCTCCCGGGACGCCGCCGGGCCCCCGTCGGCGGTCAGCGCCACGACCAGGCGCCCGATCGCCAGTGGCAGCAGTACGACGCCGGCCACCTGCGCGGCGACGAGCGCGACGAGCGCCACGGTGAGCGGGGTGCTGACGCGCGGCAGCTCACGGACGAGCGCCGACACGCTGCCGGGGCGCCGGGTCACGCCGGCTGTCGGTGAGGTCGACACGGGCACACTCCTTGCGACGTCGACGGTTTCGGTCGTCCAGCCCCGCGGTGGCCACCCGCGCGGGGTGGCCACCGCCATCAGGTAGCTGCCCTCTTACGAGGCGTCGACCGGCGGGTAAGCGCGCATGATCCACCTCCTCTACTGGCGACGGGCAGTGAACCGTGGCGGCCGCCACGCCAGAACGCTAGGTGCCCCGGCGCACCGGGGAATCGGTAGTCGGGTACGCAACCGCGCGGCCGGAACCACCGACAGCCGGCCGGTACGCGCACGTCGTCGGGGCTCCCGGCCTGCGTATCCGGTCGTGGGCCTTGCGTAGTCGTCGCCGATGCCCGGGGCGGTTCGGCGCCCGTACAGTTCCGGCGACCGAACTGCCGATCCTGTCGGGAGACCCGTCCCATGAATGTCGACGCAGGTCCCAACGTCCTCATCTGGGACGTCACGTTCGCCTGTCCACTGCGCTGCTCGCACTGCTACACCGAGTCGGGCCGGCGCCGTCCGCAGAACCTCAGCCACGAGGAGATGCTGAAGGTGGCGGACGCGCTGATCACCTTCCGGCCGATCATGATCACGCTCTGCGGGGGTGAACCGCTCACCCTGCCGCGCATCGTGGAGGTGGTGGAACGGTTCGCGGCGGCGGGCGTACGGGTCTTCCTCTACACCAGCGGATGGTCACTGCCGGAGCAGACCGTACGGGATCTGGCCCCCATCGTCGCCAAGATCGTGGTCAGCGTCGACGGCGCGACGGCGGAGGTGCACGACCGGATCCGTGGCCGGGCCGGTTCCTTCGACCGGTGCATGGCCGCGCTGGCCCTGCTCGACGCGGAGTGCGCCCGGCGGGTCGCGGCCGGGGAGTCGCCGCTGCGCTTCGGCATCGACAACGTGGTGGTCCGGAGCAACTACCACCAGCTCGACGAGATGTGCGCCTCGGTCGCGCCACGGTTCCCACACCTGAGCGAGGTGGCGTTCGGCGCGGTGGTGCCCACCGGCCTGGCCAGCCGGGTGTCGTACGGCGAGCACGAGATGCTGAGCGACGAGCAGGTCGCGGCACTGGTCGACGAGGGGACGAGGCAGCGGCTCACCCAAGCCGCACCGGCGACGGTCACCGTCAGCACCACGGACAACTTCGGCGTGCAGATGCACCCCGACTACATCGCCAGCCACCCCGACTTCCGGCCCCTGGAGATCGAGCCGGACGGCAGGGTACGGGCGATGCCGATCTACGAGGGCACGGTCGGCAGCCTGCTGACCGAGGACCCGTACGTCCTGTGGGAACGTTCCCGCAGCCGGTGGGACGACCCGTGGGTGCAGGAGTGCATCCGTGGCATCCGTACCAGGACGGACTGGGCCGAGGTGGTGCGCCGTATCGACTACCGGTTCGGCTCCGACGAGGTTCGTGCCCGGATCGACCGTCGCCCGGTCTTCGACCCGGCGCAGGCACCGCGGCAGCTCGTGCTGCGCCCGGCCCGCGGTTGAGCACCTCCCTGGGCACCGAACCCTTCTCGACCTGAACCGCGCGGCGCTCACGCACCGCGTCCGACCCTGCGGTCCGTCAGACCGCAAGGAGAGGTTGAAGAAGCTCACTGGCGACCGGGCCGGGTAACGTGGGTTCGCGGCGGCCCGATTCGGCGCCGCGTCTCGGCCACGGTCGTGATCTCCGTGGTGTCTGTCGCGATCTTTGGCGGCGCGATCCTCGGTGTTACGTCCCGCGCACATTCGCGCCCAAGCCATTGAAGAGTTTCGTTAATCGAGTATTTCGCGCTTTCGGCGAAGTGGCGTAACTGCGAACTGGCCTGCTGGCAATGTGGCCGGACGAACGGACAGGCCGGCCACCGTCGGTCCCCCGGCGACTGCGGTGGTGGGGTTCGCATTCGCATCGGCGTGTCCACCGCCGCAGATGTCTCTTGTCTGCCTAGGAGGAGCCCAGATGCATCCCCCACCTGACGGTGTGCGCGCCGCACGGAGAGAGGCCACCCGGAAACGCTGGTCCTGGCTGCTGGTGCCGACGCTGGTCGTCGCCGGTCTCGGCGTACCGGTGTCGGCGCGGGCCACCCCGGTCGGCGTCGGCATTCCCGTCATGTTCGACCTCACCGACAACCAGGGCGCCTGGTTCGACACCGGCACGACGCTGTTCGGAACGAACTCGCTGGGCGTCGCGGTGACGCCTCGGACGAGGCTGCTCGACCTGCCGCTCGACTCCGTCCCACTGCTCAACGGCAACCTCGGCGAACTGGTCAACCTGCCCATCATCGACGGCGAGGCGCCGCTGCTGGGCAGCCTCGGCGTCGACCTCACCACCCTGCTCAACCTGGATCAGCTCACCGACGCGATCGACGACGCGGGTGGGTTGCTCGGCTTCCTCAACCCCACCGTCCAGCAGGCCAAGGCGCAGGTCGAACAACTGCGGCAACAGCTCGGTACCCGAAGTTCGAGCGAGGCGATACCGCTGTCGAGCCTGCCCGTCGGGCTCAGCCTGATGGACACCCTGGCGGATCTGGAGGAGTTGGCACCTCGTGACCTGAGCCTGACCCCGAAGGCGAAGTTCAAGGTCGCGGCGCCGGACGCGGCCTCCGCGCACTCGGTGACCAGTCTCATCTGGCCGGTCGGCGCGCAGGCGTTCGACCAGGGCAGCGCCTTCATCGGTGACGTCGAGACGTCGCTGGTCGAGCCGGGGCTGTACGCCTGGGCGTGCAAGATCCACCCGTACATGCTCGGGGCGGTGGTGGTCGACGATCCGTTGACGCCCGGTCTCGACTTCGGAAAGCGGTTGAACGTCGCGGTCAAGGGCGGGCTGGTGGTACCCAGTTCCTCGGACGTGGTGCAGCAGTTGGTGCAGAAGTTCTTCCGGATCACCTCGCCGACCAACTGGCAGAACTACAGCAACACCGAGGAACAGCAGTGGAACCCGTCGTACCCACCGGCGCCGATCCTGATGTACGACGGCAGCGGCCAACCCGTACTGGTCCCGCTGCTGGACGCCTTCTACGAGAGCAAGTTCGGTGAAGGGGTGACCCTGCCCGCGTTGACCCAGCGGCCGGCGGTACCCGGGGTCGGCGAGGTCTGGATCGACACCCAGATGGAGAAGTACGCCGGCAAGACCAAGTCGGGCGCGGCCACCAGGGTCGACGTGCAGAACTGGACGGTGGCCCGGAAGGTCGCGCTGCCGCAGATCAACATGAACAACCCGCACAACATGTGGAGCGACAAGGACGGCCAGTACATCTACCAGACGGAGTGGTTCTCCGACCGGCTCACGGTGTTCAACCGGACGACCGGGCAGTTGGTCCGGACCATCCAGGTCGGCCCGGACCCGTCGCACGTGATGACCCGGACCGACACCGACCAACTGCACGTGGCGATCAACGCCGGCAACGCCGTGGTCGAGTTGAGCCCCGGCGGAACGGCGATCGACCGGAGAATCCTGGTGCAGGGCCCGGGCCAGACCCCCGCGCACCCGCACGCGCACTGGATGAGCGCGGACGGCCAGACGATGGTGACCCCGAACGTCAACCATCACGATTCGACGGTGGTGAACGTGCCCACCGGCGGGATCACCAAGATGCAGACCGAGGAGTTGCCGATCGCGACCGGCATGATGCCGGACAGCTCGAAGTACTACGTGGCGAACTTCCTCGGCCAGAGCGTCTCCTGCATCTCGCTGGCCGGGCCCGCCTGCCGATCCGACAGCGGGAGCACGGTCGGCTACAAGGCGATCGACCTGTGGGACACCTACGACCCGGTCAGCGGTGCCACCAGTGGGCCGTTCGGTGGGCTGCCGATCCAGATCCCGGTCAGTCCGGACGGCCAGTACGTCCTGGTGGCCAACACGCTGACCAGCAACATCATGGTGATCGACACCGAGACGGACAAGGTCGTCAAGACCCTGGCCTGCGACTCCGGCTGCCACGGCATCAACTTCGGGGCCAAGCAGGGCGGCGGCTACTACGCGTACGTGTCGAGCAAGTTCTCCAACGCGCTGTCGGTGGTCGACGGCGACCCGAACGGTGACGGGAATCCGATCGACGCGACGATCGTCGGCCGGATGGTGCTGAACTCCGCGCCGGGGACGGTCACCGACGACACCGTGACCAGCTACAACGGCCTGGGTGGCCAGGGCGTCTTCGCATTCCCGATCGTCTACAACGGCTGGGTCCAGAACACCCCGGCCAGCATGGCCAACCAGCTCACCTGCGCACAGCTCAACCCCATCAACACCGGTATCTGTTCCTAGCCGGGGCCGCCGCAAGGGTGCGGGAGGGACCGTAAAGCGGACGGTCCCTCCCGCATGGCGGACGACATCGCGTGCTGCCGGACAGCCAGCGTCGGCTGTCCGCGATGCCGCGCGCTCTCACCAGGGTAGATGAGGAGAGACCCCATGTCCGACCTGAGCTTGCCGGGCGTCCGGCAGGTGTTGAGGAGTACGTCTCCACCGGTACGCCGGCTCGTCCTGGCGGTGTTGCTGGTGCTCGCGGTCGTCGCGGCCGGCGCGGCGATCTTCGCCCCGAGGATGGCGATGGCAGCCAACCACACGGTCGCGATCCGGAACTTCGCGTTCAGCCCGGAGGTGCTCAACGTGGCCCCCGGCGACACGGTGACCTTCGTCAACCAGGAGACCGACGGAACGGTGCACATGATCCGGGGCGACTTCACGTCTCCGGACATGCCGCCCGGCGCGACCTTCACCGTGACGGTCAGCGCGGCCCGGTCGTACTCCTATTTCTGCGGCAACCATCCGTACATGCTCGGCACCATCAACGCGGGCACCGCGCCGCCGACCACCGCCGCGCCGACCCCGACCACACCCAGACCCACCACGCCGGGCCCGAGCCCGACGGTCGGCCCCACCGCCACGCCGACGGTCGGTCCCACCACGCCCCCGACCGCGACCCCCACCGGACCGCCGCCGGGCGGCGCGCCGTGCCAGAACCCGACGGTCGGCGCCGAACAGGGCGACGGCACCCGGCTGGCGACCTTCGAGTTGGTCGGCGGGGTGAAGGTGTTCAAACTCTGCATGGCACCGCTCGACCTGGAGGTGTCGGCCGGGGTGGTACGGCCGGCGTACGCGTTCAACGGCATCGTCCCCGGCCCCACTCTCAAGGTCAACGAGGGGGACCGGCTCCGGTTCATCGTGCAGAACAACCTGCCGGAGCACACCGCGGTGCACTGGCACGGCATGGAACTGCCGAACCCGCAGGACGGGGTCCCGGACATCACCCAGCCGCACATCATGCCGGGGGAGACCTACACCTACGAGTGGACGGTCAAGACCACCGGCACCCACTGGTACCACTCGCACATGGGCGGCAACCAGGTCGGCAAGGGCCTGTACGGCGCCCTGCTGGTCACGCCGACCCTGGGTGACATCACCGCCGACCGGCACTACACCCTGACCATCGGGGACGGTTCCAACGGCTTCACCCTGAACGGGAAGTCGTACCCGGCGACGGCGCCACTGGCCGCGCGGGTCGGCCAACGGGTGCACATCCGACTGGTCGGCACCGGCCCGGAGCAGATGCATCCGATGCACCTGCACGGCATGTCATTCCAGGTGGTCGCCCAGGACGGCGCCAAGCTCGGCACGCCGTACGCGGCGGACACGCTGACCGTGGCGCCGGGGCAGACCTTCGACATCATCTTCCAGCCGAAGGAAGTCGGGAAGTGGCTGCTGCACTGCCACATCTTCTCGCACTCCGAAGGACCGGACGGGATGATCGGCCTGGTGACGGTCGTCAACGTAACCGCCTGACCTCCATCGGAACATCCGGTCTCACCGCGACCGTGATCCGGCTCGACGGAGCGTGGCCGTGGTCGCCCGACCGGATGTCGGGTCCGGCCGCCCGACCTACCTCGGCGCGGCCGGCCCGACGGCTCCGCGTACCGGCCCTGTTCCGGCCAACGCCCGACCGGGCCGGTACCACCCGCGCCCTCCACTATGGAAGGACACCCGATGACCCGTCATCCGCTCCGTCCACCCACCGCCGTGCCCAGCACCCGGGGCAGGCTGGCCAGGCTGGTGGCCACCGTGCTGGCCGGCCTGGTCGGCACCGTGCTGGCCTGGCTCGCCGCCCCGACACCGGCCTGGGCGCACGCCGACCTGATCCGGTCCACCCCGGCCGACGGGCAGGTCTACCAGCGGTCGCCGCAGCGGCTGCAACTACAGTTCACCGAGCCGGTCAGCGTACCGAAGGACGGGTTCCGGCTGTACGACTCCGGGGGCGAACTCGTGGCCACCGATGAGCCGGGCCATCCATCCGGGGACGGGACCACGGTCGACGTACGGCTGCGTGCCGAGCTGCCCGACGGTGGCTACGCCGTCTCCTGGCGCGTCGTCTCCGCGGACAGTCATCCGGTGAGCGGCGCGTACACGTTCACGGTCGGCAGCGCCGGGCTCGGCGGCACCGCGCCGAGTGGACCGCCGGCGGCGCGGTCGTCCGGTTCCGCCACCGGCCCGGTGTACGGCATCGTCCGGTGGGTCGCCTTCCTGGCCCTGGCGCTGCTGGTCGGCGCCGCCTTCTTCGTCAGTCACGGCTGGCCGGCCGGTGCCGCCCGACGCGGCGTACGCCGCCTGCTCTGGACCGGTTGGGCAGCCTCGCTGGCGGGCGCTGTCGGTGCCTTCCTCGGCTACGGACCATACTCGGCGGACCTGCCGTTGGGTCGTGCGTTCGACCCCGACCTGCTGGCCGCCACCGGAGACACCCGGCTCGGCGTGGCCCTGCTGGCCCGGGTGGGGCTGCTGCTCCTGCTGGCACCCGCGCTGGTACTGCTGCTGCGCCGGCCGGCCGCCCGGGACGAGGACCGGGACCGACGTACCCGATGGCTGCCGCCGGTCGCGGTCCTCTGCGCCGGTGCCGCCCTGGCCGCGACGTGGGGGTTGGCCAACCACAGCGCCGCCGGGGAGTTCACCGCGCTGGCGCTCGCCGCCGACGTGGTCCACCTGGTCGCGATGTCCGTCTGGCTCGGCGGCCTGGCGGTGCTCGTCGGGGCGCTGTTGCCGGCTCGGGACCTCGCCGCGATGCGGACCGCCGTTCCGGCCTTCTCCCGCAGCGCGGTGATCAGCGTGGCGCTGCTCGTCGTCACCGGCCTGTTCCAGCTCTGGCGCCAGGTCGGGACCCTCCCGGCGCTGCTGGAGACCTCCTACGGCCGGCTGCTGCTGGCGAAGGTGAGCGTCGTCTTCCTGCTGCTCGCCCTGGGCGGTCTCGCCCGTTCGTGGGTGCACCGGCAGTATCCCGTGGCCGGGCCCGGCCGGCGGCGGGGCAACCCGGGCGGGCCCGACGCGCACCAGCTCTACCACTTCCGACGTCGGGTGTCGATGGAAGGCGGTCTCGGGCTGGCCGTACTGGGTCTGACCGCGGCACTGGTCGCCACGCCGCCGGCCAAGGTGGTGTACGAGGCCCGCCAGCGCGGTCCGGCCGGAGTCGTCGACGGGTCCGCCGCGACGGTCGGCGACGGTCGGCCGGTTACCGCCGGTGGCCAGACCGGCGGCGCCCCGGCGCCCCGGGGGATGATCCCGTTCGACACCGGCTCCGGAGCTGCCGCCACCGGCCTGCTGGCGGTGGACATGCTGCCGCGTCGGGTCGGCCCGGCGACCGTGCACGTCTCGGTGCTGGACCCGACCGGCCGCGCCAAGGCGGTACCGGAACTTCGGGTGTCACTGCGGTTGCCCACAAAGGACCTCGGTCCACTCACCGTGCCGTTGACGAACGCCGGGCCGGGCCACTACCTCGGTACCGTCACGCTGCCGCTGCCCGGCCGCTGGGAGGTGGGCATCACCGTACGGACGTCCGATGTGGACCAGACAACGGTGCGTACCGAGCTGGAGGTCTCGGCCTGACCGGGGTCGCCCCGGCCCGACAGCGGTCACCAGGTTCGTCGACGAGCACTCTGACCCGGGCCGATCGAGCGGTGATCGCGGTCAGTCCGGTGGCGCCCCCGGCCCGAGTCGGGTCAGCGCGGCGGTGACCAGGGCGGCGATCCCGGTCGACAGGGTACCGGCGAGCTGCGGGGCGAACCGGGGCGAGTGGTTCCCCGGGATCACCGCCGGTCCCGCGCCCCGCTCCCCACCGGCCCGACCGGCGGACCACTGCCGTGGCCCCACCGACCCGAGCATCCAGTACGCGACGGGGACGCCGTCGGTCGCGAAGTACGGGAAGTCCTCGGTGGCCAGCGACGGCGGCCAGGTCGTGACCCGGGACGTCCCCAGGAGTTCCTCGTGACCGGCGCGTACGGCCGCGGTGAGGGCGGGGTCCGGTTCGGTGACCGGCGACTCCGCCACGACCCGGAGTTCGGGCGGCTCGGTACAGCCGGCCGCCGCGCACTCCGCGCGCACGATCCGGTCCAGCGCGGCGGCGAGCCGGTCCAGCAGGTCCGGCCGGAGCGCCCGCAGCGTGACGTCGAGTCGGGCCTCGTCCGGCACGATGTTGCTCCGGCTGCCGGCCCGTACCGAGCCGACCGAGACCACCGCCGGTTCCCCGGGGGCCGCCTCCCGGGCCACGATCGCCTGGCTGCGCAGGATCACCCCGGCGGCGGCGGCGATCGGGTCGACGGTCAGGTGAGGGGTCGCCACGTGCCCGCCCCGGCCATGGATGACCACCTCGAACGTCCTGCTGCCCGCGAGCATGGCACCGGCACCGTGCGCCACCATCCCAGCCGGAATGGGCGCGGTGTGCTGGGCCAGAACCGCGTCCGGCCGTCCGAACCGCTGGTACAGCCCGTCGTCGAGCATCGCCCGGGCACCGTACAGCGTCTCCTCGGCCGGCTGCCCGACGACCAGGAGGGTTCCCCGCCAGCGGTCCCGCGCGCCGGCCAGCAGTCGGGCGGCACCGGCCAGCGCCGCCAGATGCAGGTCGTGGCCGCAGGCGTGCGCGACCGGCACCGGGCGGCCGTCCGGGTCGATCCCGGTCACGGTGCTGGCGTACGGCAGTCCGGTCCGCTCGGCCACCGGGAGGGCGTCGAGTTCGGCCCGCAGCAGGACCGACGGCCCCGGCCCGTTCTCCAGTACTCCGACCACGCCGTGCCCGCCGACGTCCCGGACCACCCGCAGCCGGTCGTGCGCCAGCCAGGCCGCCAACTGCCCGGCGGTGCGCCGCTCGGCGCCGGAGAGTTCCGGGTGGGCGTGCAGGTCGAGATAGAGCGCCGCGGCCTGGGTGGTCACCGGTCGGGAGTCGGCGAGGATCGCGGCGGCCCGGTGCGCCACGGACGGATCAGCGCTCATCGTGCCGGGGCGCTGACAACAGTGGTGAGCGGATTGACAGCCGGACGACGACCGGCTCGTGAGCGCCGTCCGGTGGGATGGGGGTGGCACCGATCGTGCCGCCGCTTTTCGCCGGCACCATCCGTGCCGGCACTATCCGCCAAGGAGGATCCATGGTCAACGAATTCGGCCAGTCGCAGGGCGATCTCGCCTCCCTCGCCGAGGAGCTGCTGGAGCTGGAGTCGGAGACGTTCTCCGTCTCCGACTACGCGGACGCCTCGGAGGCGATCCTCGCCTCCTGCTCGTCCTCCGGCACGACCAGCACGTGCAGCAGCACCACCTCGACGACGAGTTGCAGCGCCTGACACTCGGTATCGCCCGGGGTGGTCGTGCCGGCCTGGTCCGGCCGGCCACCCCGGTTTCGTCGCGCCGACCCCGCGCCCACCCATCGGGCCCGCCCGACCGCCCCCGGCACCGTCCCCGCCCTCACCCCCGCTCAAGGGAACGGATGCGGTACGCGGTGCAACTCCGCCTCCGCCAGGTCGGTCGACCGCCAGCCGGCCCGCCGGTACGCGGTACGCAGCCGGGGCATCCGTAGCGCCCGCTGCCGCCGCCAGCCGAAGTCGATGGGCAGCAGGCCCGGCACGATGGCGCAGACGCAGTACAGGCCCATCCGGTGCTGCTCCGGCGTGGTCTGGTCCACGACGATCACGTCGAAACCCGCGCGGACCAGTTCCTGCTGGCAGTAGCGCAGATCGGCCAGCAGGTCGGTGCCGCCGGGCAGCACCCCCTCCGGATAGAGTTCCGCCATTCCGGCCGCCTCCCGTGGCCCGAGGTACGCGGCGGCGTGCTCGCGCATCCGGGGCAGGCCGAAGAGCGCGGAATGGTCGGCGAGCTGCCGGACCAGGTGGTAGTCCTCGGCCATCGCGTCGAGTTCGGCCTCGCGGCGGCGGACCTGCCGGGGCAGGTGCGGGATGTAGGTCAGCACCTCCGCGAGCGCGGCCTCGACCGCCCCCTCCGGATCGAGGCTGGCCCCGGCGGCGAACGAGAGCGCACCCGGACCGCCGTCCCGGCGCGCCGCCAGCCCGGTCACCACCGGCACCGCGAGGTCGACCCGGTTGTCGTAGGCGCGTACGTCGTAGCCGTGCAGGTGGGCCCGGTCGACCATGGCACGGATCCGGGGGCTGCGGCACGAGGCGAGGTCGATCTCGGGCAGCCGCGCGCCGCCGTACCAGCCGAGCAGGAACGCGTCCCGTTCGACGAGTTCGAGCAGCCCGTGCAGGACGGCCTCCTCCAGGCAGCCGCCGAGGGCGCAGCCGCTGGAGGTGGCGAAGACGAAGCCGTCGTCGGGCGTACCGCTGCTGTAGTGGCACAGGCGCCTCGGCACCAGGACCGGCCGGTCGTCCCGGAGCGAGTAGCCCCACACCCAGGGCATCGGCCGGTCCGGGGAGAAGGCGGTGGCCAGCGGGTCGGTCCGATAGGTCTCCGCCGGATAGTGGCCGACGTCGACCGGGTTCAACGCGTCGTCGGCGAGGTTGCGGTAGGAGTCGACCACCACCGGGTCGGCTCGGCGCCGGTGGGTCCCGGCGTACCGCTCCAGGCCCTCCAGCAGCGCCAGGGTGTGGCTGGACCGGAACGAGTTGCCCTGCCCGCTCCAGGAGACGTCGACCAGCCCGGCATAGCCCCGGACGAAGGCGCTGCCGGTGACCGGTGCCGTGGTCGGCGAGGTCACGTTGGCCACGGTTCCGGCGCCCAGCATTCCGCAGACCGGGTTGACCAGCGCCGTACCGGGCAACGCGAACTCCGCCAACCCGACGGTGCGGAACGTCGCGCGATCCGGCTTGGCCCGACTCGACAACACCAGCCTCCGGTCGCCGTCGAGGTCGGGCGACGGCCGGCCGCAGCTCGGGCAGAGCGGGTCGGCGAGCAGCGGATGGGTGGCCACCCGCAGGGTGGCGAGGTCCAGCCGGGACACCCGGGGCAGGGCGGCGTCCGCCGGCACCGGACGGGTCGGGAGCCCGTCCGGTGCCGACCGACCGGCCGGGACCCCGACGTACGGCAGCGCACCACCGCCGGGGCGATGCTGCCCCGGGTCGGTCGGAATCCTCGGGCTGCCCGACGTGGTCAGGACCGCCTGGCAGAGCGACCAGACCGCGTCGAGCAGGTGGCCGGTGAGGATCGGCCAGTCCACGGCGCCCCGGATCTCCGAGCCGACCTCCAGCGCCTCCCGCTCGGACCGGCCCCGCAGCCGTTGCCAGCGCCGCCCGAGACAGTGCCCGCAGGCAGCCGCCTCCGCGTCGCCGCCGCCCCACGGACCGACCAGGACCGCCCGGGCGGTCAGGTGCACGTTCGCGTCCCGGCGGACCGGGTCGGGCCGGTCCAGCACGTTGGCCGCGCCGAGGGACACCACCGCCGGCCGGCGCAGCCGGGTGCCGGCCGACGGTACCGCCCGGTCGTACCGGTCGAGCAGCGAGCGGGCCAGCTCACGCACGGCCCGGGTGAGCGGACCGTCCCGGTCGGTGGTCGCCGCCCCGGTGCCGCCGGCCACTGTGGTCA
>NZ_BONX01000044.1 GCF_016862935.1 Plantactinospora mayteni | reverse complement strand
GGCGCGGTCGTCGTAGGAGCCCGACCTGAGCGTGATGGGGTCCAGAGCTTCGTCGGTCACACGACCGTGGTCGGTGAGACCCAGGGACCGCTGTCAACCCCTCGTTGGATCGGCGGTAGGCCGTCTGGCGCTCGCTCGTCGGCTATGACCCCGCCCAGCGGCGGCAAAGACGGACGCCCGATCAGCGGCAGAACCGCGTACAACTGATGTTCTCGCTAGTTTTCGACACCGGGGCCGGGTTCTCGCCGGCTGGGGACAGGGCTCACCGCCCCCGTTTGCGATGGCAGGTGCGTCCCGGTTCGATCAGTTGGGAACACAGCGTGCACCACAGGGCGGGTACCGTCTCGTGGACTGTCGCCCCGAACACAGTCGGGTTGGCTTCGGCGGCCTGAGCCGGTGTTCGGGCGAAGTACCGCAAGGTCCACTCGTCTCGCTCAGGCGGCCAGGCGCTCAGTCTGGCCTGGACGGCGATGTCGGCGTCGTCGTCCAGCCACCAGAACTCGGTCGGGCTGGTTGCCTCGGACACGGGTTGCGGTAAGCGCCGTTCGTCCACCACCGGATTGACATCACGCGGGGTGTAGCAGGTGAAGGTCCGGTGGCACCAGTCGCTGACCGCGACGAGTAGTGCGTGACTCTCCAGACGCTGGTCGACGGAACGGTCGATCACCCGATAGGACCATCTGCCAGGTCCCCAGGCGGTCTGGCCGTCGGCAAGAATGTCGATGCCCGAGGTCCGGGCCCCGTCCATGATGCCGGTGAAGGCCAGGCCGAGCGGGCTGCGGTGAACTGTCGCATCACCGTCGAGGCCGTATTCCATACCGTTGGGGCCAACAGCCGGATACCACAGGCCGCCGTAGCGCACCTCGAACCTGACCATTGCCTCGACCAGTTCCGAGGGCGCCGGCTCAGTCCGGTCGTCGAGGCGGAGTACGGCCATCGAGCGGATATCGGTGGCGGCCATGTGGGGCATCCGGCGAGACCGCTGCTCGAGGAATGCCCGGACACGTCCGGACAGGCTCGCGTCGTCAAGAACGTATACGGGAAAATCTACCAGCGTCGGCAAGGAGGGCACCCCCTCGGCGTGTGTAGTCGGGCAACCTTGGGCATCCGCTCATCGGCAGATCCGCGCACCTGCACCCGGGTTGCTTCATGATCGATTGCACGAAGGGTGAGCGGGCTCTGGAGCTACTGCCGGCCCTACCGGCGATCGAGCACGAACACCTCGGCCCGCGACATCGGCAACGAGGCGCGGCAAGCCGCAAGGATCTGGCGCCCTATGTCGTGCACGGGGCCAAGGTACGAATTCATCGGTGGTCAATTCCGGTTGAACTGTTTGATGAGGTCGCGGTTGGCTTCTCGGGCTGCTTCGAGTTGTTCTTCGCGGTCGGCCAGATCGGCGCCGAGGGCAATGACTTGCTGTTCGAGCTGCGTGATGTGTCGTTTGAGCTGTTCGATGTCGTCGGATGCGCCCAGTCCGCTCTCGCGCCAGACCTGATCGCCGAGCAGTTCGGAGAGCTTCTGCTCCGCCGTGAGGCGGCGCGGATGTTCGCCGATGGGATGAGCACGGTGCAGGTCGCGGCCGTGTTGGAGGTGTCGACAAATCGGCGTACGCGTGGCGGCGGGCCTGAGTTGCCGGCGGTGAGGACGCGTTGGCCTCGCAGGGTGCGCCGGGCCCGGACCGCCGCCCCATTTCGCGACAGGGCGACCGGAGCATGCAGGACTGCCGATCCGGGCATCGTCCATTGAAGTCAGGGTCGCCGGGCCACGCAACGACGTACCTGGTGTCGACAAGGCCGCGCGCCCGGCTGACCCACCGGTCTCCTGGCCGGGCGCGCGCCGCCCGTTCATTCCACCGCGTACGCGCGGATGATGGTCTGCTCCACACCGTTGCCGGCGGAGTCCGTGGCGCTGGCCTTCAGCGAGACGAATCCCTGGCCGGTCGGATGCATCAGGTGGGCGGTCCGGTTCAGGCCCTCGCCACTCAGCGGTACCGGGCCCCAGGTGGCGCCGTCGTCGTACGAGGCCTGCACCGTCACATTGGTCAGGGTTCCGTGCCTCGCTCCCTCCTGGCGCTGGACGTAGATCGGGAAGGAGAAGCGAGACCCGGCCGGCGCCCGGTTGTGGTCGTCCAACTTCGGCGCGAACCGGATCGCCATCACGGGCAGTGGGCTCGCCGGCCCCTTCGGATCCTCCACCGCCACGTGCTCGGATCGGAACGTCCACGCCGAGCTGACCCGGGTGGACAGCTCGACCGTCGAGCGGGTCGACTCGACCTCCAGCCGGTACGTCGCCGGGTCCGCCGGTACGTCGAAGTAGCCGTCGTCGGACTCGCCGATCCGCTGCCCGTCCCGGTAGAGGGTGGCCCGGAAGCCGTCGACGCGGGAGCGGCCGAAGCGGTCGGGCGCCTGGTCGACGAAGAGCGGGGGCTGCGCCGCGATCGTGTTCTCTTTCCGGCCCACCCACGTGTCTCGGACGGGGAACGCGGGCCCGAACACCCCGGCGTACCACCGCTCGGTCACCCGCTGGCCGAGGTGGAAGGTCCGGGGAGTAGAGGTGTAGAGCCCGGCCTCCGGCCATTCCGGGTCGTCCGGTCCGTACTGCACCCACTCGCGATGCCAGGGAATGTCCGGGGTGAAGTACTCGGTGATCCGCGCCGGAGTCGGGAACGCGACGAGCGGATTGTCCTTGCCCACCTTCTTGTCCGCGCCGGTGGCGGCCAACTCGGTGTGGACGACCGCCAGTTCCCGGTCGCGTACCCGGGGCGTCAGGTCGGCCGGCACCCGCCCGTACCCCGACCACTGGATGTTGTAGAGGTACGGGTGGACGCCCCCGGAACCGTCTGGTGCGGCCAGGGTGGTCCTGACCCGGAACTCGAACTCGTCGTCCGGCGCCCGTGTGGCGGACGGACGTACCCGCAGATGCGCCATGTCCCAGCCCGAAAGGATCTCGCTGGACCCGCCCCAGGCGGTCTGCCGGCCGAATCCCACGTCGGTCAGTACCCGTTGGGTCGCCGGCCGGTCGACGATCGCGCCGAACTGCTTGCCCTCCCGGGCGTCGAAGGTCAGCGCCATGTCCCCGACGACGGGCACCGTGGGCTCGGACACGAGAGTATCCAGGAAACGGTCCTCTCCCCGGCTGCCCGTCTGGATGGAGGCGCTCAGGCAGTACTGCCCCTTCGGCAGGCGCACGACCACACTGCCTGACGGGTCGTACGGGTGGTGGGCCGTGGGGTTCGCGAGGTCGGTGAGCGTGGACAAGTAGTTGGCTGTCGGCTCGCCGTCGTGGTCCAGGAACGTCATTGTCACGTCGTAGCTCTCGACTTCGCGTACGACGCCGACGGGGGTACGGACGGCCCGCCCGTCCGGCCCGGTCGCGACCAGTACCCCGCCGTAGACACCGTCCGGGGCGGACACCGACGTGTCGGTGACGAGCCGTACCGGGGCGCTGCCCCGGGCGGGCACGGTGACCTGGGACGAGTCCATGGTGAACATGGCGGCGGGCGCCGCCGCCCCGGACGGGCCGCGTACGTCGACCGCCAGGGCGAGGGTCACCGGGGCGTCGGTCACGTTCCGGTACGTGACGGTCCTTTCGATCGGTGTGTCGTCCTGGTGCGGCCAGCGCGCGATCCCGTTGCTCACGGTCGCCGGCTGGGCGTAGACGCCCTGCCCGACGGCCCGCGCGGCGTCCACCCGCCCGGCACCCTGCGCGTACACGGTCAGACCGTCGCCGGGTACGGCCGTGCCCATCAGGATCGACTTGAGATCCTCGCCGCCCAGCTCGGGCCGTTGCCCGGCGAGGATCGCGGCCACGCCGGCGACGTGCGGAGCCGCCATCGACGTACCGGACAGGCTCGTGTAGCGGTCGTCGACCGGCGTACCGCGGTCCGAACCGTCGGCGCGGGCGGCGACGATGTCCACGCCGGGCGCGGTGATGTCGGGCTTGATCGCGCTGTCGCCGAGCCGGGGCCCTCGGCTGGAGAACTCCGCCAGTTCGTCCCGGGCGGAGACAGCGCCGACGGTCAGCGCGGCGTCGGCCGCCCCGGGGCTGGCGATCGACCCCTGCGCCGGTCCGGAGTTGCCGGCGGAGACCACGAAGAGCACGTCGGATGCCGCGCTCAGCCGGTTGACGGCCTCGTCCAACGCCTCGGTCCCGTCGCTGGGGAAGCTGGAGCCGAGGCTCAGGTTCACCGCGTCGGCGCCCTCCGCGACCGCCCACTCCATGCCGGCGATGACGTCCGACTCCAGGCCGCCGCCGTGGTCGCCGAGGACCTTGCCGTTGAGCAGCCGGGCGTCCGGGGCCACTCCGGCGTACCGGCCGCCCGAGGCCGCGCCGCTGCCGGTGATGATGGAGGCGACGTGCGTACCGTGGCCGGCCCTGTCTGTCGCGCCGCTCTCGCTTCCGGTGAAGTCCCGCGACCCGACGACCGCGTCGGCGAGATCGGGATGGGTCGGGTCGATTCCGGTGTCCAGCACCGCCACCGTCGCGCCCTGCCCGGTGTGTCCGGCCTGCCATGCCGCCGGGGCGCCGACCTGCGGCACGCTCCGGTCCAGGCTGGCCCGGACCGGTCCGTCGAGGGCGACACGGGAGATCCCGGCAGCCAGGCCATGTACTCCGGGTGCGCTTCGCAACGCGGACCAGAGCCGGCCCGCCACGTCCTTCTTCGCGCGGACCGTTTCGCCCCGCACGCTCGGCAGGTGCCGATCCACCGGTACGCCCGCAGCGGCCACCGGGTCCGGCGCGGTGGTACGGGTCCCGGCCGTCCTGGTGACGATCAGCGGAATGTCCTGGCGTGACCGGTCGTCGTAGCCGAACTCGACGAGCTTGGAGACGTTGAACAACCTGCGGTCGAGCGTGCCGGCGGCGACCGGCGGCTCCATCGAACGGGATCACGATCAGGTCGCCCCGCTCCCGGAACTGGCGGAACGACACGTCCTCGCGGCCCTCACCCGGTTTGGTGCTGACCACCTGATCGCCGTTCGGTCCCGCACCGACCAGGATCCGGTTCTCCGGTGACCAGCGTGACCCAGTCACCCGTCTTCGCGCCGGTCCCCGGTGTCCCGGCCTGCGGAGGTCCGCCGGTACCGGGCGCCGCCTGTGTACCGGGTGCCGTCCGCGCATCGGGCGTTGCCCCGGCCGACCCGGCGACCGCACCAGGTACGGCGACCGCGCCGACCGCCACGGCGGCAAGCCAACGTCGTACGTCCACTCTTCCTCTCCTGCCTGTTCGAAGGTCGACGCTGCCCGCGACCCGTCCGGTCGCGGGCAGCTCGACTGTGGAATGGACGGCCACGGCGGCGGCCGTCCCGAACGGGTGCTACCGGGCCGGGACCACGTCGGTCGGCCGCTCGACCTTCACCTCGACGCCGTAGTCGAAGAGTTCCAGCGTGGCCGTGGACGTGCCGGTGTCGGTCCGGCCCTTCGCCGTCGACTGCCAGGTGAAGGTGAACAGCACCTTCGCGACCCGGCCGTCGCCGTCACGGGTGATGTCGCCTGACGTGGTGGACGAGCCGTGCTCGAACTGCGTCGCGTACTCGAAGTGCAGCGTGCCGTCCGGGTTTTCCGTGACGGTGGCGTTCGCGTCCTTCAACGCCTTGAACAGCGCCGCCGGGTCGGGTGCCGCCGCGCCCAACGCGCTGTCCGAACTGCCGTACAGGGACAACCGGTCGTGCTTACCGGGGTACTGGCCGTACCGGCCGTACGTCTCACCGGGGCCGTCCCGGTCGGGCGGCGGCGGGCCCAGCGGCGGCTCCCCGCCGACGTACCGGGTGCCGTTGACCAGCAGCTCGGTCATGACCGAGTCCTCCATCGGCACCCGGACGTAACCGGTGTCGGTCCTCGGGTCGAACGCACCCTCGTACGTCAGTCCATCCGGCCCCGACTCGGTCAGCCGCATCCGGTAGCTGATGTTCTCGCTGGCCGCCGCCGCCGCGGCCAGCTCCATCCGCGGCGCCGTGGCGCTGGCGCCCGGCCGATCCCCGGTCGGTCCCGGCTGCCCGCCCCCGCCGACCGTCAGCACCGCGGCGGTCAGCCCGGCCAGGCCCAGCACACCCGTGGCGTACGTCGCCGCGAGCAGGGTCGTCCGGCGCTGGTGGCGCCGCTTCGCCGCACCGAGGACATCCGAGGTCAGCGTGACCCCGGCAACCTCCTGGCGCATGCCGGCGATCAACTGGTCTTCGATGTCAGTGGTCATCTTCCCGCTCCATTCCATGCCGGGGCGTCGTCGACCGCCCAGGTGGCCATGACCTCGCGAAGGCGGGACAGCCCCCGGGAGGCGGTGGACTTGACGGTGCCGATCGAGCACCCGAGCATCTCGGCGGCCTCCGCCTCGCTGAACTGCTCCCAGTAGCGCAGCACCAACACGGCCCGCTGGCGCGGCGGAAGCGTGGCGAGCGCCTGGATGAGCACCTGCCGAAGGTGCAGTTCGTCGGTGCCGTCGGGCCGGCCCGGCGGCTCGACGCTGGTCAGCACCTCCGGCCGCCGCTTGCGGCTCCGCCACTGGTCGACCGCGAGGTGGTACATCGTGCGGCGCAGGTAACCCTCCTTGTCGCCGCGTACCCGGTTCCAGTGCCGCATCAGCCGTTCCAACCCCGCTTGCAGCAGGTCCTCGGCGGCCGGACGACTGCCGGTCAGCAGCACTGCCGTGGCGAGCAGGGCATCGCCCCGTTCAGCCACCAGGGTGTCCAACCCCACGAAGCTCTTCCTCCATCGCACGGGCTCTCCTTCCGTCGCCACCAAGGACGACGGGTCGGGCGGGAAGGTTGAGCGGTGTCCCCGGATACCCGTACCGAAATTCCCGCGCGCGCCGCGCTGGTCCCGGCCTCCCGAGCTGGCCAGGGCGGGTGGACGGTGTGGTCGCGCCGATCCTTATCATCGCCGGATGTTCGGACCCTTCCGCAGGCCGCCCACGCCAGATACCGACTACGGCCAGGCCGAGCTGGAGTTGCGGACCGCGCGTGACCGGGCGCTCGCGGGTGACTGGGCAGCGGCCCGGAACCTGATCGAGGCCACCGGCCGGGACTGGGAGCTGCGCGGCCGCAGGCTCTCGGTGCTGGGTACCGCTGCCGGGCAGTCCCCGCACTGGCTGGACGCGTGGGCAGCCGGTGCGCCGCACGACCCGACGGTTGCCATCCTGCGAGCCGACGCCCTGATGGACCAGGCGGGCGAGGCCCGGGGCGCTGCCTCCGCGCGCAACACCAGCCGGGAGCAGTTCCAGGAGTTCGCCCGGCTCTCCACCCTCGCCGCCCAGGCCAGCGAGCACGCGGTGGAACTCAACCCCGACGACCCCTATCCGTGGGCGACCCGCCTGACCTCGATGCTCGCCAACGGCCACCGGCAGCGCGACGAGTTCCTCGCGACCATGGGCGAGGCGGTCACACGCGACCCGTACAACTTCGAGACCCACCTCATGGCGGCGACCTTCCTCTGCGAAAAGTGGTACGGCTCGCACGAGGAGATGTTCGCCGCGGCCCGCGAGCCCGCCGCCGCCGCGCCCGTCGGCTCGTCGGTGGCGATGCTGCCGCTGCTCGCCCACTTCGAGTACGCATTGCGCGAGTACGGCTTCGACACACGCGCGGAGTCGCTGACGGCGAAGGCGAGCTACTTCCGCCGGCCCGAGGTGATCCGGGAGATCGAGGCGTGCGCCGCCAAGTGGCGCGGGGCCGGCGAGCCTCGCCTGATCGGTCGGGGCATCACGCTTCGGCACTGGCTGGCGCTGGCCAACTACCTGGCCGGGCATGACCGGAAGGGCACCAGGGCCCTGCTCACGCAGATCGGACCCTACCTCGGAAGCACCGCGGTGTACGGCATGAGCGTGTGTAGTTTTCGTCAACTACCGGCTACCCGGATCCAGTTCACCGTCCGACCCGTTGGCGGGTTCACGACCGACGCCACGCCGATCTTGGCCATCACTCGACGACTGCCGCGCCAACCAGGCGACCAACAGGTCCGTCAACGCCGCCACCGCCGCCGCCCGGTCCTCTTCGGACAGGGTCGGTAGCAACACCGGCGACTCCACAACAACGGGCCGGGTCCGCGCACCCCGCCCGGCCTTTCTAACCCTCGCCACGCCGAGGTCAACGCCGATCGGCGTCGGCGGTCACGCCCATCTGCTCAGGCACGTGACCAACGCGGCAACGACCGCGCACGATCAACGTCCGGCCCGGGTGCGGTAGCCGTCTCGACGAACCCTCGTGTGCGCGGCCGAGACCGCCAGCACGGGACCCTCAAGCATCGGTTGAAGGTTCGTATTGTAGCGTGCTGGGCGCACCATCCACATAAATCATGACTTGACATGACTTGTCCGAATCGCCACAATCTGTCACCCAGCTCCGCATTGGAGCATAGCAAGACGACCTGCGGCCATGCGCTCATCGCGGCTAAGATCCGGATATCTGATCTTGGCCGTGATGCCCGTTCTTGCGGCGGCAGATCCCGCGGCGCAGCACCGACTGTGGCCGGCTCGGTGGAACTCCTCATACTGTTGCGATGGAAGCACCGTTCGACCAGACATCGGCGGAAGCGGCCGAAGGGCGTGGCGACTGGGCTACGGCAATCGCCATGGTCAGTGGGTTCTCCGAGTGCTACAGCCGTGACTACTACCGACACGATGCGCACCTGTGGCATATGGAGCTACTCGTAAAGGCCGGGCTTCTGCACGAGTTGGCCGAGCTCGCCAAGACCGACGTTCACGCACGGCGCCGGTTGGACAGGTTCCTGTATGAGGAAGGCCACGACAGCGAGCTACGGCGGCGTGCCGAGCGCGGCGACAAGACCGCCCTCTATTTTCTGGTACGTCTGCTTCGCGCGCGTGGAGAGCAGACTGCCGCCCAGCAGGCAGTCGCCGACATCGACGCGACCGACACCCACGCCATCGAACTGGCGAATCAGCCGCTGACGGGCGCGTAGGGCCGGAAACGAGAGGCTGGCCACCGGGCGTGACGACTCCAGGCTGGCTGGCGTGCACCAGCTGCCGCAGAAAGAGGATGCGCTCCACTTGTTAGAGTTCCGCGATGATCGGTTCAGCACTGTTCGTCAGTGACGAGATGCCCGGCGGCGGGATAGGGGACATCGCGGCGGTCGAGCTGGATGGCGCGCTGACCGTAGTATGCGTGTCCCATTGGGGTCGGGACGGGGTGTGGGTCTGGGAGCCGGCACAGAACGTCTGGCGAAACCTGACGTTGCCGTTCGCCTGTGCCGGGGATCCGGTGGCGGCACAGTATCCGGACGCCGGAAACGAGTTCGACTGGCTGGCGTTGGCCGTCCCTGGCGGGCGGCTGGTGTTGGCGGCCGGTGGCGACGAGCAGGGCGTCGCGTTCTGGGATGTCAACACCGGCGAGTTGATTAGCGGAACGACCCTCAACGGCCCGTACATCGCGGCCGTGGCGACCTTGGACGGTGGGGACGGTTCGGCGCGGTTCGTGACGTGTAGCGGAGTGCACTGGGACGGCATCATGGTTTGGAAACCAGTCGCAGGGCCATCCCCGGTCGAACTGCCCGAGTCCACCGTGGACGCGCTCGGTACCGGCCGTTTCGAGGGTCGTTCGCTGGTCGTGGCGGGCACCCGTGAGGGCGTCACGCTGTGGGACGTGGATTCGGGTGAGCGATGGGCCTCGTTGTACGCCGAGGACGAGGGCGAGGAAGACGACGGTGAGGACACCGGAGACGAGCGGATCCATGCCGTCGCCATCGCCCAGCAAGGCACTGGCTTGGCGGTCGTCGCGTTGACGGATTCCGGGAGCGTCCAGATCTGGACGCTTCCGTCGCCCCGCCCGGCCCGGACGGATCGTGAGCTCGCCGTCGAACGGCTCAAGCGGGTCCGGGCCGGGTTGCCTGACGACCTCGACGAGCCGGACGAAGAGATCGGGCCGATCCGGGACCCGTTCATCGGGCACGAGGGCGCCATATCCACGTTGGCTACCGTGGTTGTCGATGACCGCCCGGTCGTCGTCACCGGCGGCACCGACGGAACCGTACGAGTCTGGGACCTGTCCGACGGGCAAGCGATCGGCGCTCCGCTGACCGGCCATCGTGATTCGGTACGCAAGGTGGTGACCAGCACCCTGCGCGGCCGGCACGTGGCCGTGAGCGCAGGCGACGACCGGACGGTCAGGGTCTGGGACCTTGCCCCTCAACCGCACTGAGCGGCAGGATTTCCAGCAACTGCGGGAGTCGTCGAGGACATGGCGGGTACGGCTGGCCCGCCACTGGCCGCCCTCGCGGCATCCGCTCATCGGCATGAGCGTGTGTAGTTTTCGTCAACTACCGACTACCCGGATCCAGCTCACCGTCCGACCCGTTGGCGGGTTCACGATCGACACCCCGCCGATCTTGGCCATCACTCAACGGCTGCCGCGCCAACCAGGCGACCAACAGGTCCGTCAACGCCGCCACTGCCGCCGCCCGGCCCTCCTCGGACACGGTCGGTAGCAACACCGGCGACTCCACTCCAACCGGCCGGGTCCGCGTACCCTGCCCGGCCTTCCTAACCCTCGCCACGCCGAGGACAACGCCGATCGACGTCGGCGGTCACGCCCATCTGCTCAGGCACGTGACCAACGCGGCAACGACCGCGCACGATCAACGTCCGGCCCGGGTGCGGTAGCCGTCTCGACGAACCCTCGTGTGCGCGGCCGAGACCGCCAGCACGGGACCCTCAAGCATCGGTTGAAGGTTCGTATTGTGGCGTGCTGGGCGCACCCAGGTCACAGCCTTGATCGATCGCCCGGGGCGAGGACCCATGGAGCCATCCGAGGAGCGAACCGGGCTAGCTCGGCTCCCTGAGTCGACCTCGATTCATGCGCGAACACTTCAGGATGGGTAGGAGTGGGGTGAGCTGCGGCACCGCGCAGCGGGTCTACCAGCTGCCCAACTGATAGGCGGTCTCGGCCGTTCAGATCCATCGCCATCTGCGGGGTCGCGCGCACCAGTGACGAAAGGCCAGGCAGGGCCAGGGGTGGAGGGCTAGGTCAGAGTCATGTAAGAGCCGGCTCTGGGAATTGACCAATGCCACTTTTGTTCCTAGGTTCGTCGCCATGATTGTCAATGTTCGTCGACTTCTGGCGATGCTGACCGCCTTCGTGGCGGTCACCGTTGTCGGCATGCCCGATGCCGTTGCCGCAGGCCCGCTGCCCATCAACGACCTCGGCAGCGGCACCTACCTCGGCTTCCGGGGCGGGCTGTATCCGGACGGCAGCAACGCCATGCCCAGCGCCCACCGTACGATTGGCGTCAACCGAGCCCTCCGCGTACGCCCGGTCGACACCGCCGGCACACCCCACACCAACGGCAAGTACGTCCTCCTCTCCATCGGCATGTCCAACACCACCCAGGAGTTCTGCTCCTCGGAGGCCGGCGGACAGTGCGCCCCGTACTCCTTCATCGGCCAGGCCGCCGCGGACCCGCAGGTCAACCGCGACAAGCTCGTCATCGTCGACGGCGCCGAGGGCGGCCAGACCGCAGGCACCTGGGATTCCCCGAGCGACGCCAACTACAACCGGGTCCGGGACACCAGACTCGCGCCCCTCGGCCTGACGGAGCAGCAGGTTCAGATCGCCTGGGTCAAGGTCGCCAACGCCCAGCCGTCGGTCTCGCTGCCCGCGGCCAACGCCGACGCGTACCAACTCGTCACTCAGCAGGGCAACATCCTGCGGGCGTTGAAGGCGCGCTACCCCAACCTGCAACAGGTCTTCTTCTCCAGCCGGATCTACGGCGGCTACGCCTCGACCGGGCTGAACCCCGAGCCGTACGCCTACGAGACGGGTTTCGGCGTCAAGTGGGTGCTCCAGGCTCAGATCAACCAGATGTCGGGCGGCGGCGTCGATCCTCGCGCCGGAAACCTGGACTACAACAGCAGGGTGGCATGGGCGGCCTGGGGTCCATACCTCTGGGCCAACGGTCTCCAGCCCCGTTCCGACGGGCTCACCTGGGCACGGTCGGACTTCGTCGCCGACGGAACGCACCCGTCCAGTTCCGGACGACAGAAGGTGGGGGCTCTGCTGCTGCGCTTCTTCAAGACCTCTCCCCACACGGCCTGCTGGTTCACCGTCAGCGGAACCTGCGGCTAGCGAACGTCGGGCTAGTGCTCCAGGTCTGTCTCGCCAACGGCACCTCTCTTGTCAATGCCTTGGTAGTAGAGGTGCCGTTGAAGCCACAGACCCGGGGAGCCTCGGTCGCCCGGCTCGGTATGACGTACCGCCCCTGTCGTGCGGATGGTCCGGGGTGTTGTCGCCGGGCCGGGTGGCGTCGGGGGACCGCTGACAGGGATACGGCCACTCGCTTGGGGTGGGTTTCTTCGTAACGTGGCTTTCGGCGGTCGAGGGTCAGGGGTCGAACTCCGGTAGCTGAGCACCGGGTGACGCTGCGGCCTCCGCCGCGATGGTGTCGAGTTGTACCCGGATCTTCCCGGTCTGTGGCATGCCGAGCTGACCGTAGAGCGCCAGCGCCGTGCGGTAGTGATGCCGGGCTCGGCCGACGTCACCGAGGTTCTGCCAGGCACGGCCGAGGCCCGCGTGCGCTCGGGCTTGCTGGTCGGGCGCGCCGATCTCCGTGGCGATGTCCAGGGCAGCGCCATGGTGGGCCAGCGAGTCGGCCGGGTCGGCGGCCTCGCCGAGGCCGTTGAGCGCGTACGTCTCGCCGTCTCGGGCACTGGCTCGGCGGAAGACTTCCAGCGCCTGCCGATGATGATCGGTGGCCGGTGCCGGGTTGCCGAGGCGGGTTTCGAGGACGCCCAGACTTGTCAGCGTCCAGGCTTCCCCGTCCCGGTCGCCGCGCTCCTGGTAGAGGCTGCGGGCCTGTCCGATGTGTTCCCGGGCGGCGTCGTAGCGTTCGAGTTGCAGCTCCACGTCGCCGAGGTTGCCCAACATGGACGCCTCGGCCGTACGATCTCCGGTCTGTCGGCACAGGTCCCTGGCCTGCGCGTAGCGTTCGGCGGCGTTCAGGTGTTCGCCGAGTCGCGCCTCGGCGAAGCCGAGGTTGCCCAAGGCGCGGGCCTCGCCGGTGAGATCACCGGCGCGTCGGTAGCCGGCCAGGGCGGCTTCGTGGCGTTGGGTCGCCTGCCGGTAGCGGCCCAGGCGTGCCTCGAGAACCCCCAGGTTGGTCAGGGCCCGCGCGTGCCCGGTGTCGTCGTCGCCCTGCTGGTACAGATCGAGGGCCTGCTCCAGGTTGTCCGCCGCTTCCTCGAACCGTCCTACCTGGACACAGGCCGCGCCGAGGTTGATCAGGGCGCTCGCCTGCCCGGCCAGGTCCCGCAGGCCGCGGGCGGCGTCGTGGCCGCAGCCGTGCACGATGAGGGCTTCGGTGTGGTATCCGCCGTTGAGGTAGCGGTAGAGCGTCGCCGACAACCGCGTGGAATGCTGGGGCCAGCCCTGTGCCGCGGTATGGACGGCGACCGCGACGAGGGTGTCCCGTTCGGCGTCCAGCCAGGCCCGAGCCAGGTCGGCGTCGAGCAGGGCCGGCACCGGGGTGGTCGGCGCGGGGACCCGGGGGCGGCGGTGTGCCTCGGCCGGGTGCAGGACGTCCATCGCGGCGGCGGCCGTGCTCAGGTAGTAGTCGAACAGCCGGGTCAGCGCGGCGCGGCGTACGGACGGCGGGTCCTCGTCCCCGGCCTGGTTCAGGGCATATGCCCGGAGGACGTCGTGCAGCCCGTACCTTCCCTGCGCAGCCGACTGCACGACGTGGTCGCGGTGCAGCTCGTCCAGCTGAGCCCGCGCAGTCGGCAGGGTGACGTCGGCGAGCGCCGCGACGGCGTACCAGTCGAGGTCTTGCCCCGGGTGCAGTGCGATGAGCCGTAGCGTTCGGCGGTGGCTGTCGGGCAGGCGGCGGTAGGACAGATCAAGCGCGAGTTCGACACCGGTGTCCAGGCGGCGGTCCTGGTGGCGTTCGGTGAGCCGGTCGGCGTGGTCGGTGAGCGTCCACCCGGGTCTGCCGCGGATGTGGCCGGCGACCAGGCCGAGAGCGAGCGGCAGATGGCCGCAGAGCCGGGCGATTCGGGCCATGGCCCGTGGGTCCACGCCGACCGGGGTGCCGGGGACGGCGTCGGCGAGGTACGCGATGGCCTCGTCCGGGGTGAAAACGTCCAGTGGCAGCCGAACCGCGGACGGCAGCGGCACCAGGCGGCGCCGGCTGGTGATCAGGGTGACGCAGCCGGGAACCTGGGCGAGCAGTGGCCGGACCTGATCGGCGTCTGCGGCGTCGTCGAGCACGACCAGCGTCCGCGTTCCAGCGATCCGCTGGCGGTACGCGGCTGCGCGAGCCGGCAGAGCGTGCGGGATCTGCTGCGCGGGTACGCCGAGGACCCGCAGGAAGCCGTCGAGGGCAGCGGCCGGGTCGACCGGAGGCTGGGTCGGATCCGGGTGGAATCCCCGCAGGTTGACGAAGAGGAGGTGGTCGAACGGCTGTTCCTCGGCGAGCAGCCGCGCGGCGCGGACGGCCAGACGCGTCTTGCCGATTCCCGCCATTCCCTCGATCGCGCCGACCATCCCGGTGGAGACGCGGCGGCGGAGTCCGGCACGTAGCCGATCGAGTTCGCCGGTACGCCCGGTGAAGCCCGCGAGGTCGTGCGGGAGTTGGTGGTGGACTCGTACCTGGGACGCGGCGCTGGTTTCGCCGCCAATGATCCGCAGCGCCTGCCGCCACTGACTCACGTAGCCGACGTCCGGATGCAACGCGTCGACGATCGCGACGACCAGATCCGTGTTGAGTCGGCGACGGCCGGGCCGGAAACAGTCCACCACGGTGGTCTTGCGGGCCAACTCGACGGCGGGCCGGCCTGCCTCGGACCACGTCGCGTTGATCCGGTCCTTGATGATCTCGTAGGACGGATCCCCGGCCCAGACCTTCAGGAGTCGCAGCCGTTCCACGACGTCGTCGAGGGTGGCGGCCTGCCCGGGATCGGGCGGCTGGTGGAAGGCGGCCGACTTCGGTGGAGCAGGCACGGTCCCAGGCTATCGACCGGCCCGTTCCCGGCTGCATTCGGATTCGGTCGGGTTTGCGCCACCCTGGCAGCCGCTCGTGTTCAGTCGCTGAGGGCACCCGGTGCGTCTTGTCGAGCGGCGGTGCCGGATGTTCCACCCGAGAACAAGAGGAGATGACAGTGCTCAGACGACGGTTGGCGCAAGCAGGCGTCGCGATCGGCGTACTCGCGGCTTCCCTACTGGGGTTCAGCCCCGCCGCGAACGCCGCTCCCACCAGTTTCGTCGCGAAGGCGGTCCACGCCGGCGGGGCGGGCGCGCTGGGGGTCCAGGCCACCGGCGGGCTGGCCTGGTACAGCCGGTCCGTCACGCTTACCTCGGTGCGGTTCTACGCCAACGCCGGCGAATGCGGATACCTCGCGGCCGAGGGTTGGCAGGGATCGACGTTCATCGACTTTTCCTACCATCCGCCCGCGGACGAGGACTACTACTGCGGCGGCGCGACCGGCCGGTGGTTCACCGTCGGCAACATCGCGCTCGACGGCAGCCAGGTTTCCGGCGGGATCACCCAGGTCAGGGTCTACGTCCTTGACGCGTCCCACGACGGTCAGGGGTACGCCTACTGCAACAAAGCCAGCTCCGCGTGCACCAGCGGTCAGTTCTAGGCTCGGCCTGACGGGCGCCGAAGCCGTGCGAGGACGCACGGCTTCGGCGCCACCATCCTGCCCGCCGGCGGCTCGAAGGTGTGTGGGGCCGCCGCGTGCCACGCCCCACCGGGGTTCGAATGCCCTCCGGATCGAGCCCGGCAGTCCCGGCCAGACCCTCTGCGGACACTTCGACAAGTACCTGTTCGAGGGAGGGCCGGAGATCCTGTGTGAGGTGGCCGAGGCGATGGTGGCCGGGCGCCGCTCGATCAGCGGGAGGTGAGTTCACTTGATCATGAAGATGACGAGCACGGCGACTCTGGCGGCTTGGCCTTCTGTGGGTAGATCGTCTCGTGGCGGGCCAGCATGGCGACGAACTCGCCGATCTTTCGCTCACGAGTCTGCGCCCGTTTGACGGCGTTGAGGCGGTGGATGAGAGCGAACCGGTTGGTTCTGGTGAGTACCTCGAACATGGCCTGGGCGGCGGGATCGGCGGCGATGGCGGCGAGGAGGTCGGCCGGGACCTCGGCTTCCGACGGCGGGGCGTAGGCGGCCGCCCAGCGTCCGTCCGCTTGCGCGGCTTCCACCGCGGCGCGGCCCGGGGGCAGCATTCGCCCCTGCGCCTCCAGCCGGGCGATGTGGGCGACGTTGCGTTGTGACCAGGTACTGCGGGGCCGGCGAGGGGTGAGCCGGATCCAGGAGGTCTCCTGATCCCGTTTCCGGGCCTGCCCGTCGATCCAGCCGAAGCACAGGGCCTCGTCGACCGCCTGCTGCCAGGTCAGACTGGTGACGGTGCCGCCCTTCTTGGTCAGGGCGAGCCAGATGCCGGGCGAGGTGGCGTGGTTGGCCGACAACCACGCGCGCAGCGCGTCCGCGTCCGCGACGATCAACTCATCCAGTTCGGCGCTCATGACGGCAGGCTATCCGCTGCGCTGTTGCCGCAGCCTCTGCCGGTTGGCCTGTCCGAATCGCCGGTGCCGGCGCGCCGGTTGCTCGGCGTACCGTCGCCGCAGGACCTCGATGCGCAGGGCGACCTCGACGGTGGGCCGGCATGCGAGGTGTTCGAGCCTGCGGAGCCGCTCCTCTTCCCCGACTCCGACGGCGTTCAACTGGCCGCCGCCGTGGTCACCCCGCGATGCGGCGCGATCGGCACCGCGATCGCGCCGGCTGGAAGGGGATGGCCGCGCCCCGTTTCGGGCGGGGCCATCCCCTGGGCGGTTACGTGACGTCGGTTGCCGTCGGCGCGTACTCAGTCCGGCGGGCCGCCGTCGACGTCAGCCGTTGCTGTTGCCGTTCCCCAGGTTCAATTTCCAGCTGTCGATGAAACCGGTGTATCCAAAGGCCACGTCCTGCACGCGCAACTTCCAGCTGCCACTTCGCCGTTCCGAGGACAGATTCAGCGTGTAGGTCTCGTGAACGTCGGCATAAGCGCCGCCGGCCCGGTCGCGCAGCAGGTAGGTGCTGCCGTCCGGCGCCACCAGGGTCACCACCAGATCACCGCTGTAGGAATGGACGATGTCCACCCTCACCTGCGAGGTCTTCGAGGCGTTGCCAGCGCACCCACCCGATACCTCGACGGTCGAGGTGACCGTGGACAGGTCGGCGATCGAAACGTTGGCGTCGTTGGTACCCGTGCAGTCTGGCGTGCCGCCGCTCACGTTCAACGCCCAACTGTCGAGGGTGCCCGAGTAGCCCTCGTAAAGGTCCTGCACCCGCAGCTTCCAGGTACCTTCGGCGGTTTCGGAGGAGAGGTTCACGACGTACGTCTGGTGAATGCCGCCCGTGGAGCCGAGTTCCCGGTTGTGCAGCACGTAGGTGCTGCCGTCCGGCGCCACCAGGGTCACCACGAGGTCGTGGACCGCGCTGTGCAGGATGTGGACCTCCACCGTCGCCCGGGTGGAGGCCATGCCCGCGCAGCCGGAGATCGCGATGGCGGAATCCACAGTGGATGCCGACGGAATCGCCACGTCGCTACCGTTGATGCCGGAACATCCGGGTGTGGGTGCCGGGCTTACCGTCCACAGGTACAGGGCACGCCCGGTCCTGGTCGGCGTCGAGCTGTCTGTCGCGGTCACGGTCACGCTGTAGGTCCCGGCGGCCGTCGGGGTACCCGAGATGGATCCCGTGGAGGAGTTGATCGACAGACCGGTGGGTAGGCCAGAGGCCGACCAAGAGTAGGGCGCGGTCCCGCCGGAGGCGGTGTGGCCGACCGGCGAGATCGCGGTGCCGACCGCACTGGTCTGCTTGCCGGGGTTGCTGACGGCCAACGCGACCGACCACGAGTAGAACGTGATCCCCGACTTGGCTGGCGACGAGCTGTCTGTCGCCGTCACGGTCACGCGGTACCGGCCGCCTGCCGTGGGGGTACCGGTGATGGAACCGGTGGACGAACTGATCGACAGGCCCGGGGGCAGACCCGTCGCCGACCATGAGTACGGCGCGGTCCCGCCGGAGGCGGTGTGGTTGACCGGCGAGATCGCCGTACCGACCGTGCCGTCCTGGCTGCCTGGGTAACTGACGGACACGCCGCCGCCGACCTGGCATCCGCCCAACGAGGCCGCCGCGGTGCAGATGTCGTCGGCGAAGGAGCGCACCTCGGTGTAGACGCCGGGCTTCTGGGGCCGGGCACAACCCACGCCCCAACTGGTGATCCCGATCTGCACCCACTCGTTGTTGGCGTCCCGCTTGAACATCGGGCCGCCGGAGTCGCCCTGGCAGGTGTCCACCCCGCCGCTGGTCCAGTTACCGGCGCAGATCTCCTCGTCGGGGACCAGGCCGGCGTAGCCGGCGGCGCTGGCGCATTGGGTGTCGCTGATGAACGGCACGTCCGCCTTGAGTTGGTACTGAAGCTGCGGCCCGCCCTCGTCGCTCGCGCCCCAGCCAGCCACGGTAAAGGCCCCGTTGTGCAGCGAGGTATCGGTGGCGAGTTTGAGCACCGGGCTGTTGATCGGCTGGGAGATGCGGATCAGTGCCCAGTCCTTGCCGCGGCCGTAGTAGCCGTCCGCCACGTGGATGTAGTCGGAGGTGCGGGTGACGCGGTTGGGGTCCTCCAGGTCGATGACGCCCCAGGTCACCGTGACCGACCGGTTGGGTCCGGTACCCAGGTCGGCCACGCAGTGCGCGGCGGTCAGGATGAGCGTCTGGGTGTACATCGCACCCCCACAGCCCGTGGACAGGCGCACCATCCACGGAAACTCACCCTGCTGCGCGATTTCGCCGCCGACGACCTGAGGCCCGATCGGATCGGCCGGCTCGGCGGCGTGAACCGCCGTGCCGGCGATGCCGCCCAGCACCAGGCTCGTGAGAGCGGCGACCCCGATCCGGGACGCCGCTCGTAGTACTCGCCTCACGTATCTCCTCCCCTTGCCCACCCATACTCCTGTTCCCAGAACACGAAGGCGCCGGTTCGATGACGAAAGACTTGAAGGCATTGCATTCTGCTCGTCACGCGCGAACCGTCACCTTCCTCCCCCGGTCCGTCCAACATGTGCGTACGGCATAGATACGGCTGAAGATGGTGCCCGTCCGCCGGGTAGATGTCAAGATCTGTCGGCTTGTACGGGACTTCAGTAGATTTTTTTCACGCCCTGCGCGCCCGCCCCCGGCCGTCCACATTGGTACCCCAATTTTCTGGCCGCGCGCTCCAGCGGGGGCGTCACGAGATGTCCATGATCGGGGTTGACCTTGACGTTCGCGTCAACCTTTACGGTACGGCGATGCGGACAGCGGAGATCCGATTGGCCAGGCACCCGGTGGGTGCGCCCACGCTCGACGACTTCGAGTGGATCGAGAAGGAACTGCCCGAGCCTGGCGCCGGCGAGGTGGTCGTGCGCAACCGGTACATGGTGCTCAGCGTGGTCATGCGCTCGTTGCTGTCCGGCGGAATCGGGCCGATGCCGGGCTATCAGGTCGGCCAGGCCCTGTTCGGCAAGGCGTTCGGCGAGGTGATCCGCTCGGCGAGCCCGGAGCTACCGGTCGGGGCCAACGTGCTGCACATGCTCGGTTGGCGAGAGCACGCGGTGGGCGAGGCCGCGCGATTCCGCGTCGTCGATTCGGACCACCCGTTCGCGTACCTGTCCAGCGGGTTGACGGCGTTTGTCGGGCTCCGGGCGGCAGGACTGCGGCTCGGCGAGACGGTCTACGTCTCCAGCGCGGCCGGCGCTGTCGGCAGCCTCGCCGGGCAGATCGCCAAAGCCAGCGGCGCAGGCAGGGTCGTCGGTAGCACCGGCTCCGGACACAAGATCGCCGCACTCACCGGACGACTCGGCTTCGACGCCGCGTTCGACTACCGCGCCGGAGCACTCGCCGACCAACTCCGCCATTGCGCTCCGGACGGCGTTGACGTGTTCTTCGACAACGTCGGCGGCAGGCACCTCGCGGCTGCCATCGAGGTGATGAACCCGCGCGGCAGGATCGCGCTGTGCGGCACGCTCTCACAGCAACTCGGCGACGAGGCCGACCCGCCGCTGGACCTGCTGACCGTCATCGGCAAGCGCCTGTCGGTGCACGGCTTCACGGCCGCCGACCACCCGGGAGCCGAAGCGGACTACCTCCGCCTGATACGCGAGGCAGGCATCGACGTGGCCCACACGATTGTCGATGGCCTCAGGTCGGCTCCACAAGCGCTGCTCGACATCTCCGCCGGGCGCCACCTCGGGACGGTCCTGGTCCGACTGCACCCCGAGGCATAGTGGACCGATGCGAATCGGGGCACTGGCGGACGCCGCCGGAACGACAACCCGCACCCTGCGGTTCTACGAACAGGAGGGTCTCCTCGACAGCACTCGCACCCCGAACGGATACCGCGACTATGCCGACGGGGCGCTGCTGCGGGTACGCAACATCCGGGAGCTGCTCACCATCGGCTTCACGATCAATGACGTACGCGCATTCCTCCGCTTTCTCGACCGCGACCTTCCGCCGACATTCGGCGATTCGGGAGGCTGCGCCACGGCGATGCGCGTCGCCGACGAACGGCTGACCCTGCTGCGCGAACGCCTGCACACTCTCACCCGCCTCCACGACAGCCTCGCCGCTCGCCTCGACCGGCCCGCCTTCGGCAGTCCGGGGGCTTGTCCACCGGCCCCTCAGCAGACTCTGCCGCTATCCGAGGGCGGCGCGTAGCCGGTCGTAGGTCGGGGCGAGTTCCCGGAGTGCGGTGGCCGCCGCCGGGAGGTCGCGGACCACCATCGGGTACTGCATCGAGCCCACCAGCCGAGCCTGGGTCGCCGCGATCTGGGCCGCGTCGGGATATCCGGCCAGCAGCAGGCAGTCGGCGGTGTCGCTGAGCCGTCGCGCGCCGACCCGGATCGCAAAGTAGATCAGGTGTTCCCGCAGTCCGTCGCCCGCACCGGCCTCGATCATCTGCGCGACCCGCTCCGCCGCCTCGCCGTTGCCGAGGCTGCCGGGCGGCATCTCCACCTCGCTGTGCATCGCGAGCCGCCTGATCGCGGTCGGTACGATCGACCGGATCGCCTCGGCGTCGGCGACGTCCGCGACCTTCCGGAAGTCGGTACGCATCGTGTACGGGTCGCCGTAGGTCAGCGTCTGCGCCTGCCAGGCGACCAGGAAGTCGTCGACCGGTACCTGGGCATAGGGGTATCCGTGCGGGTCGTGCACGAGTATCCGCTGGTCGGTCACGTCGAGGACGACCACGAAGTGGTCGGCGCCGATTGGCCCGGTCATCTCGGGCTGGTGGTGCAGATGACCCATCTCCAGCGGGCCGACCCAGACCGGACCGTTCGTGGCCGCCTCGGCGAGCCGGGCGAGTGCCTCGGCCGCCTCGCCGCCGCTGCTGACCGTCGAGGTCCAGCCGATCGCGTCCAGCGCCCGGTCGAAACCCAGTTCGGGGTTCCAGCCGTACGCGTCGAAGAACACCGTCGTACCGCCGATCAGTTGCATGCCGAACGGGCCACCGGTGGCGACCTCGATGACGGCGGTCGACGGGGCCTGCTCGCCGAGCAGCATCGCGAACGAGTTGGCGTAGCAGTACGGGCCGCTGCCGACGTAGGGGGTATGGCGCATGGAAAGCTGCCTTTCAGCCGGGAAGAGACTGGGAAGAGACCGGGTACGTGACGTCGAAGAGCGCGTCGGTGCCCGGGTAGATCTCGTACGGGTGGCGCCCTGAAGTCTGCGGTGCGCCCCGGGGGTGAGGTCAAGCCGCAGTCCGGGACCGCCGCCCCGGCCGATCGGCGGCGCCCGTATACGGTTGCTCGGGAGCGACCCGCCCGCCGACGCCACGGGGTCCCCGGGGTGGACGACCCGACGGGCGGCGACCTCGGGGCAGGCCGGTCCGAGCGTGCTCCGTTCGGCGGGAGGGATCCGGGATGCGGCTGTCCGTGGGGTGCGCGATGTGGACGCACAAGTCCTGGCAGGGGCGGTTCCTGGCGCATCCCCTGCCGGCCTCCGAGCGGCTGCGGTGCTATGCGAGCTGGTGCGATGCGGTCGAGGGGAACACCACGTTCTACGCGACCCCGACCATCCAGACCGTGGCGTCCTGGGCGCAGCAGACCGACCCCGACTTCCGGTTCGTGGTCAAGATCCCGAAGCTCATTACGCACGAGCACCGGCTCACCGACGTCGACGAGCCGCTCCGGGCCTTCCTGGACGCGGTCGAGCCGCTCGGCCCCCGGGCGCACGCCCTCTGGATCCAGTTGCCGGGCTCGTTCACCCCCGACGACGTCGCCGTACTCGCCCGCTTCCTGCGCCGGCTGCCCGGCTCGCACCGCTACGCCGTCGAGGTCCGCGACCCCGCGTTCTTCGTCGACCCGCGCGCGACGCGGCTGCTCGAAGGGGTACTCGCCGACGCCGACGCCGAGTGGATCCCGTTCGACACCACCGCGTTCTTCCAGGATCCTCCGACCAGCGACGCGGAACGGGACGCCTGGACCAAGAAACCCCGGATGCCGCTCCGGACGGTCCCGCTGACCGACCGGCCGATCGTCCGGTACCTCGGCCGCGACGATTCCGCCCGGACCGTCGAGGGCTGGCGGCACTGGGTCGACGTCACCGTCGGCTGGCTGCGGGAGGGCCGCTCGCCGACCGTCTTCGTGCACACCCCGGACAACGCCGACGCGCCGATGCTCGCACGCCGCTTCCACGAGGAGGTGCGGGCCCGGGTACCCGAACTCGACGCACTGCCGGAGCCGATCCCGGCCGAGCCGCTGACCCTCTTCTGACCCGCTGACCCTCTTCTGAGCCGCGACTCGGTCTGCTCGCCGAGGCGGTCGGTGGGTCAGCGGACCCGGACCCACTCGCTGGTGCCGCTGCCGAAGAACCGCATCGTGTCGCCGGAGCAGATGTATTCGCTCGGATCCAGCACCAGCGACAGCGGCACACTGGCGTTCCGGCTGCTGCCCCGGTAGAGCACGACGTTCCCCTTGGCCCGTACGCCGCTGATGTATTCGACGCCACCGCGATGGGACACGTTGCCCGAGGCGGTACCCCTGGTCCGCTCTCTCCAGCGGACTCCCTTGTAGTTCGCGGTCGTGTCCGTGGTCTTGCTGAAGTTCAGCGTCACCCTGCCGTCCGCCGTGTAGGTCTGAATGGTGCCGGCACCGCCGCTGAACTGCACCTCCTGGTTGTCGATCTTCTTGAACGACTGGCTGTTGACGCTCCGCCAGGTGCCGACCAGGCAGCTGTCCACGCCGGCCGCGGTCACCGTCGGCGTGACGGACGGCTGGGGTGTCGGGCTGGAGCTGGGGGTCGCGGAACCGCTGGGCCCGGCACCGGCCAACTCCGTACCCCGGTCACGGTCGCCGCCCCCGGCGACGGCGGCGGCGACGGTGGCCGCGGCGAGGACGGCGGCGACCGCCACGGCCGCACCCGCGACCTGGACCCGCCGGGACCAGGACAGCGCCGCCCACCGGCCGAACCGCCCGCCCGGCGCACCGGCGCCCGCCCCGGCGGTCGCGGGCTCGGGGGTCGGCAGCGCCGCCGTCGTACCGCCGGTGGCCGGACCGCCGGAGCCGGCCGGGATCCGCAGGCTGCCCTCGGCGACCACCAGTTCCGGCTGCTCCACGACGCTCGGCGCGATGGCCAGCGCCCGGTGCAGTGCGGTGGCGACCGCCGGCATCCGGCTGGACCCGCCGGAGAGGAAGACCGCCGCGAGCGCCGACTCCGCGTCGTCCAGCCGGCCGAGCAGGCTGCGGGTGGTCGTCACGGTACGCGCGACGACCGGCGCGGCCAGCTCGTCCAGTTCCTCCCGGCCGAGCGGCATGTCCACATCGAACAGTGGTACGTGGATCAGCGTCGTGGTGCTCCGGGTCAGCATCTCCTTGCCGGCCCGCGCGTTGGACCAGAGCTGCTGGCTGGCCCGCCGGTCGGAGGTGGTCTCCGGGCTGGTCAGCCGGGCCCACAGCGACTCGTCCCGGCTGCCGATCGTGGCACCGATCCGCTCCACGATCGCGGCGTCGACGTCGAGCCCGCCGCAGTCGGCGAGCCCCTCGGTCGCCAGCACCTCGAACCCGTCGGCGGAGCGGCGTACCACGGTCACGTCGAAGGTGCCGGCACCGAAGTCGTAGACCACCGCACACCGCCCGACCGGCAGGTCCCTCCCAGCCACCTCGACGAAGAAGTTGGCGGCGGCGACCGGCTCGGCGACCAGGCGTACGGTCGGCAGCACCTTGTTGGCCGCGGCCAGCAGGGTGCCCCGACGGTGCGTACCCCAGGCGGCCGGATAGGTCAGTACCGCCTCGGTGACCGGCTCGGTGGTGATCAGGCGTACCTCGCTGGCCACCCGGCGCAGCGGCGCGGCGAACAGGTCCTCGACCGGCATCTCCCGGCCGCCGAGCAGCACGGTGCCCTCGTCGACACAGCGCTTCGGATAGGGCTCGTAGGACTGTGGCAGCGAGAGCGCGGTGTGCAGCGCGTCCTGGCCGACCAGCAGCCGCTCGCCGGTGTCGGCGCAGACCGCCGAGCGCAGCAGTGGCGACCCGTCGAAGAGCAGGGGACGGGGTTCCCGGCCCGGCAGCGCCAGTACCGCCACGGTGTTGTAGGTGCCGAAGTCGATGCCCAGTCTCGCGCCCGCGCCACGCACAGCCATCACGGTACGGGAGCCGCGCCCCGCCATGGTCGCCCGTTCGGCGCTTCCTCGCCACGACGACGGTGGTCGGTCAGAGCCAGCCGTTGTCGGTGGCCATCCGGTACGCCTCCGCCCGGCTGGCGACCCCGAGCTTGCCGACAACGGCGGCCAGATGGTTGCGTACCGTCCCCTGCGACAGGGAGGTACGCCGGGCGATGACCGAGACCGGCACGTCGGTACCGGCCAGCCGGAGCACCTCCAGTTCGCGCGGGGTCAGCGGGCACTCGGGTGCGGTCAGGGCCTCCGCCGCCAGCGTCGGGTCGACGTACCGCGCCCCGCCGTGCACCCGCCGCACGACGTCGGCCAGCGCGCCGCCCGGTGCGCCCTTGGCCAGGAAGCCCCGGGCGCCGGTGGTGAGTGCCCGGCGCAGGTGCGCGGGCCGGCCGCGACCGGTCAGGATGACCACCGCGCAGGACGGCAGCGTCCTGGCCAGTTCGGCGGCGACGCCCAGCCCGTCCAGCGCCGGCATCTCCAGGTCGACCACCGCGACGTCCGGCCGGTGCGCCAACGCGGCCCGCACCGCCGCCCGGCCGTCGGCGGCCTGCGCCACCACCTCGATGTCGGGTTCCAGGTCGAGCAGGGCGGCGACCGCGACCCGGATCAGCTCCTCGTCGTCGGCGAGCAGTACCCGGATCATGGCCGGCCCTCCCCGGTCGGTGCCGGTGCCCGCCACTCACCCGTCCCGCCCACCGCCGTCATCTCGCCCACCGCCCTCGCCTCCCGTCCGTGATCCCGCAACCCGCGGCTCCACCCCATCGCCGCCGCCCGGCCCCGCCCCGCCTGGTTCCGTGCTACCCGGTTCCGCGTCGTTCGGTACGTCCGAACCGTCCGGCACTTTCGGGGCCGGTACGACGGCCTCGATCGTGAAGACGCCGTCGCGGTGTTCCGTTCGGAGCGTCCCGTCGGCGTCGGCCAGCCGGTCGGCGAGACCGCGCAGCCCCGAGCTGTGCCGGTCCGGTGCGGTCGGCCCCGCCCCGTCGTTCGCGACGGTCAGCCGGAACCGGTCGGCTTCCCGACCGACCTCGATCGTGCACCAGGTGGCCCGGCTGTGCCGCAGCAGGTTGGTGCTCGCCTCGCGCAGCACCGGAGCGAGCTGGGCGGCGACCTCCGCCGGTACGTCGTCGGCCGGCTGCTCGACCGTGCAGCGTACCCCGGAGGAGCGCAGTACCTCGGCGGTCGCCGCCAGTTGTTCGCGCAGGTCCACGGCACGGTAGCCGTGCACCGCCTCGCGTACCTCGGCCAGGGCCGAGACGGCCAGTCGCTGCACCTCGGCCGCCTCCCGCCCGGCCCGTTGCGGGTCGACCGGCGCGAGCCGGGCCGCGAGTTCGGCCTTCAGCGCGATCACCGAGAGGTGGTGCCCGAGCAGGTCGTGTACGTCCCGGGCGAACCGGAGCCGCTCCTGGGTGGCGGCCAGCCGGGCCTGGGCGGCCCGGCCCTGCTGCGCCTGCACCAGCAGGTCCCAGAACCACACCTGGAGCCAGCCGATCGCCGCGACGGAGAGCCCGATGCCGCCGGTGATCAGGAGGTTGTCCGCCACCTCGCCCCCGGTCGACCAGGCCAGTACGACCGTGACGCCGACGGTCGCCGTGACCGCCAGGGCCGCGGCCCAGCGGCCGAGCAGCAGCGGCGCGGTAGCGGCGATCGAGGCACCCAGCCAGGCCCAGGTCGGCCACTCGCCGGCCGCGACCGGACCGACCAGCGGTACGGAGGCGACGGCGGTTCCCAGGTATCCGGCCAGGGCCCGGTGCCGGGTCGAGGTGGTCAGCCAGGGCGTGAGCAGGACGTACAGCGCCACGATCTGGGCGGTGGCGACGGCGACGATGCCGATCGAGCCGAGCACGATCCACACCGGGTCCGACTCGCGGGCCAGCCCGATCCCCGGCAGCATCAGGGCAGTCAGCAGCGTGCTGACCAGCGCGACCAGGGTGGCGATCCGAGGCCGGCGTAGCTGCGGATCACGCCCGGGCAGGTCGGGAGGGCTCGCCATCCGGCCGATGCTATGTCCTCGGACCCGGCTCGGGCGGACGTGCCCCGCGTCCGGCCTGTGCAGGCGCCTGGCGAGCGGCTCCCGGCGGCGGGTGATTCCGGATTCGCGTCGCACCTCACTTGTAGAGAAACGGGTCACGGCGGTTGCGCCGGCGACGGCGCCTCATCAGGCGCCGTACGACGGATAGGACCGACCTGAACGCTCGCGGCCAAACCATTTTTCCGCCCGAGGTGTGCGGTGGGGACCGGTGGTGGGATCGCAAACATCCCCGCGCAAAATATCGCCTCGGATCGCGCCCGGCAACAACCTCGGGGCGGTTGGCCCCGCCGACGGCTCGGGCTCGCGGTGCAACGCTCCGGGCTCGACAGGTACGCCGTGGGAGCGCGTCCATTTGATCATGCTCGACCCCTTGACGATTGTCGCCCCATCGTATTGAGTCAATATCGATCCGAACGGGCAATGCACCCGACGACGGGAAAGGCAGGGGGTGGCATGTCCGTGTCCCGGTTTGCTTTGGCATGCCCCGGAGGATTTCTCCGGACCAATGGCGATCAAATAGTCGACGGCGACGGGCAGCCGGTTATCTGGCGGGGCATTGGCCTCGCCGGTTGGCTCAACTTCGAGAACTGGATGACCGGATTCCCGGCGTACGAGCAGGGCATGCGGGCTGCCGTGCGGGACGTACTCGGGCCGGAGCGGGCACGGTTCTTCTTCGACCGCTTCCTGGAGCACTTCTTCACCGCCGACGACGCCCGGTTCATCGCCGGGCTGGGCTGCAACGTGGTGCGGATCCCGGTCAACTACCGGCACCTGGAGGACGACCGGCGACCGTTCGAGATCGTGGAGTCCGGCTTCCACCACCTGGACCGGGCCATCGAGCTGCTCGCCGCGGTCGGCGTACGCACCATCATCGACCTGCACGCGCTGCCCGGCTGGCAGAACCAGGACTGGCACAGCGACAACCCCACCCACGTGGCCCAGTTCTGGCAGCACCCGCACTTCCAGGACCGGGTCGTACACCTCTGGCGGGAGATCGCCGGCCGCTACCGGGACGAGCCGTGGGTGGCCGCGTACAACCCGGTCAACGAGCCGGCCGACCCGACCGGGGAGGTGATCGGGCCGTACTCGCGCCGGCTCGTCGAGGCGATCCGCGAGGTCGACCCGGAGCACATCGTGATCCTGGAGGGCAACCGCTACTCCAACGACTTCGACGTCTACGCCGAACCGCTGCCCAACGTGGTCTACTCGCACCACGACTACGCGCCGCCCGGCTACGTACCGGACGGTCGCTACCCCGGGGTGGCACACCTGACCCACGTCTGGGAGTCCCCGGACGGCATCGGCTACGAGCACGGCATCCTGCTGCCGGACCAGTCCCGGGACCAGTACTTCGACGCGAGTGTGCTGGAGCGGACCTACCTCAAGCGCAGCGAGTACATGCTCCGCACCGGTACGCCGGTCTACGTCGGCGAGTTCAACGCGGTCTTCACCGGCGAACCCGAACGGGACCGGATGCGGCTCGACCTGCTCGCCGACCAGTTCGAGATCTACACCCGGCACCGGGCCAACTGGGCGTTCTGGCCCTACAAGGACATCGGGGTGGCGGCGCCGCTGACCGTCGACCCGGAGAGCCCGTGGATGCGCCGGATCCGGCCGGTACTGGAGAAGAAGGCCCGGCTCGGCGTCGACCTCTGGGGCGGCCGGCACGACCAGATCCAGCAGGTGATGCGCCCGCTCCAGGAGCTGTTCGCCCGGGAGTTCCCGGACTACCTGCCGTTTCCGTTCGGCAGCGAGTTCCTGATCGGCCGGTTGGTGCCGCAGATCCTCTTCGCCGAGGCGCTGCTGCCGGAGTTCGGCGAGCTGTTCCGGGGGATGGACGAGGCGGCGATCGACGAGCTGATGCGCTCGTTCCGGTTCGACCGGTGCCGGCCGCGCCAGCCGCTGGTCGAGCTGCTGCGCCGGGCCTGCGCCGAGCAAGCGTCGGTGTGAGGCGATGTCGTCGACCTCCGGGGCCGCGGCCCTGGCCCGGCCCCGCGACCTGCCCAGCCCGGCGGTGTCCCCGCCCGGGCACAAGGACACGCTCCGGGCCGAGCTGATCGACACCTTCGAGCTGCGGATGCGGCGGGACCTGTGGCGGCCCGGCGACGCCACCCTGCTGCGGGCGCTCGGCGGTGCGCGCCGGGTCCTCGCCGTCGGCGACCGGCCGGAGCGGCGCCGCCGGCTCGACACCTATCTCGGGTACTGGCGGGAACGCGGCGCGCTCGACCAGCACCGAACCGTCGACGCCGGTGACCTCGCCGCGCCGGACGGCCCCGATCCGGTACGCGCGGTGGTGCGGGCCGCCGTCGCGACCGGGCTCGGCCGGCGGGACGCCTTCGTCTCCCTCGCCGGGCCGCCGGCAACCGCCACCACCGCGCTGGCCGCCGCCATGTACCGCCGGTACGCCCACGCGGTCCGGGTGCACGACGACCTGCCGTCGCTGTTGGCCTCCCTGCACTGGAGCGCCCGGGTGCTGGCCGGCGAACCGGCGCTCGCCGCCGAGGCACGCGATCCCGTGCTGCTGGTCGACGTGGACACCCTGCTCGCCGATCCCACCCCGGTACGCCCCGACGAGGAGTCGGCGCTCCGCCACCTCGCCGGCCACGACGACGTACTCGCCGACCAGCTCGACCGGGCTGCCGACCCGGCACTGATCCGGCGGGCGGCGCTGGCCGCGGTGGCCCGACTGTTGCACCGGCACGGCCCCGGCGACCACCGGATCTGGCCGGCGCACCCACCGGCACCCCCGTCGGCGGCCGGCGCCCCGGCGGTCTCCTCGGCGTCCGAAGCGCCGGCAGTGCTCCCGGCACCCGGCACACCGAACGCCGGCTTCGACCAGGCGCCGGGGCGGCCGGCAGTGCTCCCGGCGTCCGGTGTGCCGGGCACGTCCTTGCCGGGCACGTCCTTGCCGGGCACGTCCTCGGCCTCCGCCGTGCCGGGACCGGGGCGGCGGTCGTCGGTGCCGGCGCCGGTCCGGGTGCACCGGATTCGGGAGCTGGGCTACCGGGTCAGCTTCACCGCCGGGGTCCTCGCCCCGGACAACCCGGTGCTCTCCGGATACCTGCCGGCCGGCGCCCGGGTGCTGGCGGTGGTGGACGACTACTCGCCGGCCGTCACCGCCGCCGTCCGGGACGCGCTCGACCGGCGGTACCGGCAGGGGCGGCTCGCCGGTTGCACGGTGCTGCCGGTACGCAGCTCGCCCCGGGGCAAGACCTTCGACGCCGCCGGGCGGCTGCTGCGGCGGGTACGCCGGCTCGGCCTCGGGCCCGGCGACCGGATCCTGGCGGTCGGCGGCGGTACGGTGCTCGACCTGGTCGGCTACGTCGCCGCCTGCCACCCCGGCGGTACGCCGTACCTGCGCGTCCCGACCACCCTGGTCGGGCTGGTCGACGCGGGGGTCGGGCTGAAGGTCGGCGTCGACCTGGACGGCCGGAAGAACCTGCTCGGGGCGTACCATCCGCCGCTGGCCTGCCTCTGCGACGCCGGATTCCTGGCGACCCTGCCGGATGCCGAGTTCCGGTGCGGGCTGGCCGAGATCGTCAAGATCGCACTGGTCCGGGACGCCCACCTCTACCGCCTGGTCGAGGAGCACCACGCCGTGCTGCGCGACCCCGGCGCCGCCCCGGTGCTCGACGAGGTGCTCCGGCGCGCGGTCGCCGCGATGCTGGTCGAGCTGGAGGAGAACCCCTGGGAGCGGCGGCTGCGCCGGCTGGCCGACTTCGGCCACGAGTTCGGGCACGTACTGGAGGAGCGGTCCGGCTACCGGCTCCGGCACGGCGAGGCGGTGGCGATCGGGATGGCGCTCTCCTGCCGGCTGGGCGTGGCCGCGGGGCGGCTGCCGGAGTCCGTCGCCGACCGTACCGAGACGCTGCTGCGCCGGATCGGGCTGCCGACGTACGACGACTGCTGCGACGCGGCGGAGCTGTGGCGGGCACTGCGCAGCCACGTACTGCCGCACAAGGGCGGCGAGCTGCACCTGGCCGTACCGGTCGGGATCGGGGTCGGCGGGTTCGTCGACTCGATCGACGAGATCGGCCCGGCTGACCTGCACCGGGCCTGGTCGGCGCTGCGCCGCCGGTCCGGTACGCCGACGCCGACGCCGACCCCGGCTCCGACGCCGGCTCCGACCCCGACCCCGACCCCGGCCCCGGCTCCGGCCGGCGGAGCCGGTGAGCCGGCCTGGGCGTGGAGCGGTCGGTGACCGGACTGACGGAGCGGAGTGTGGTGGTCGACGTCGGCGGCACCTGGACCCGGTTGGCGCTGGCCGAGGCGGGACGGCTGGTCGGCGAGGTGGTCCGGTTCGCCACCCCGAGCCGGCGAGGGCGGCCGGACGTTCCGCTGGCCACCGTCCGCGACGGTCTGCTGGACCGGATCGCCGAGGAGGCCGACCGGCTGCACCGGGCCGCCGAGCCGACCGGACGGCGGGAGCTGGGGGTCGCCTTCGGTGCGGTGGTCACCGCCGAGGGGGTGGTGCGGGACGCCAGCGTGCTCTGGCAGGCGCGGTCGACCGGTTACGACGTACGGGCGGCGCTGCGGGCGCGGCTGCCGTGGGCCCGGGTGACCGTACTCAACGACGTGGCCGCCGCGGCCTGGCACTATCGGCGACTCGGCCGGTTCGCCCTGCTCACCGTCAGTACCGGGGTGGCGGTCAAGGTCTTCGACGACCGGCTTCCCGGCACCGCCAAGGTACTCGCCGACCCGGCCGGGCTGGGCGGGGAGATCGGGCACGTGCCGGTGGAGCCGAGCCGGCTCGACACGGTGCCCGGTGGACCGGCCGGGGCCGCCCGGCTCGGTCGGGCCGCCGCCGCCGGGGACCGGGCCGCCCGCGAGCAACTGGCCGGGCTGGACCTGCCGTGGTGCGACTGCGGTGCGGTGGCCGACCTCTGCGCGTACAGCTCGGGGCCGGGCGTGTTGCGGGCGGCGGTACGGCGGGCCCGGCGCGATCCGGCCGACTTCGCCGGCTCGGTACTGCACCGGCTGGTCGGCGGCGACCCGGACCGGATCGACGGGCGGGCGCTCGCCGACGCGGCCCGGACCGGCGACGCGTTCGTCACCGACCTGCTGCACGCGGCGACCCGGCACCTCGCGGTGGCACTGTTGCAGGTCTGCGCCCAGCTCGGGCTCCGCTCGGTGGTGGTGGTCGGCGGCTTCGCGCACGGGGTCGGCGTACCCTGGTTCGCCGCGCTGCGCGGGTGGCTGGCGGAGTTCTGCGTCGACGCCGGCTGGTTCTCCGGCTGGACGGCCGCCGAGCGGGACGGGCTGCTGCACGTACCCGAGGACGCGGACCACGCCACCCTGGCCGGGATGGCCGGCTATCTCGACGCGCGGCGGGCCGAGACCCGCGAGGTGGTCAAGCCGGTCGGCGAGTCGCGGCTCGTGCTGACCACCGGCACCTGGCCGCGCTGCGGTCCCGAGCAAGTGCTGCTCCGACCCAGGTACGCCGGCCTCTGCGGCACCGACCTGGAGATCCTGCGCGGCGAACGGGGGCTGGAGCCGGGGGTACTCGGGCACGAGTGCGTCGCCGAGGTGGTCGAGGTGGGTGCCGCCGTACCCGGGCTCCGCCCCGGTGACCTGGTGACGCTCAACCCCAACCACCCGACCGATGACTACCTCAAACTCGGCCACAACCTGCCCGGGGTGTTCCGGGACGTCCTCGTCAGCGACCTGGGTGCGCTGGCCCAGGGGCAGCTCGTCGGGGTACCGCCGGGCTGCGGTCCGGAGTGGGTGCTGCTGGAGCCGCTGGCGGCGGTACTGCGGGCGCACCGGACCCTCGCCGCGGACTGGGCCGGTCGGGACGTCCTCGTCGTCGGTGCCGGCGTACTCGGGCTGTTGCACGTCGCCGTCGCCCGCGCCCGGGGCGCCCGTACGGTGACCGTGGCGGGCAGGACCGACCGGAGACTTCGGGCGGCCATCCAGCGTGGACTGCCGACCCCGGACGCGGTACTGCCGCTCGGGCCCGGGCTAGCCGCCGGAGTCCGCTCGGCCACCTGTGGCCGGGGCGCCGAGCTGGCCGTGCTGGCGGTGGCCGGTGACGGCGGGCCGGCGGCGGCCGAACTCACCTGGCCGGCGCTGGCCGACGGGGCCGGACTGCACCTGTTCGGCGGCTTCCGGCCCGGCCGGCTGCTCCGGGTCGGCGGCGGCACGGCGCTGGATCCGGGGCCGGTGCGGGCCGGCGGCGGGCACCGGGTCGTGCGGAACCCGACCGGTGGCCGGTGCACCGTGGTCGGCTCCCGGGGCGGCCGGCCCGGCGACTTCGCCGCCGCCCACGAACTGCTCACCGGGGGTGACACCCCGGACGCCCCGGCCACTCCCACCCTCGACCTGGCGCCGCTGGTCAGTCACCTCGTCTCGCTGCCCGCGCTGCCCGGGGTGGCGACCGAGCTGCTCGACCACGGTACGGTCGCCGGCTGCTCCCCGCTGCGGGTCGTGGTCGACTTCCGGCTCGACGGCACGGTGGTGGCCCCGGCCCCGCCGCCGACACCGCCCCGCCCGGGTACGCCGTGACCGCGCGGGGCTGGGGAGCCGAGCCGAGCGGCGCCGAACTCTGGGCGTACCTGCGGGCCGCCGCCAGCGGTGAACGGCACGGCCCGGCCGGTACGGTCGCCGCGCTCGCCAGCCTCGCCGGAGTGCCCCGGCTCGGCTGGGTACACCCGCCGGCCTGGCCGAAGGTCTCCCGGCTGACCGCCGAACGGGGCGCCGGCGGGACCCTGCTGCGCGGCTGCCGCCGGGCGGTCTTCGCCGGCACCGGGGGCTGGGCCTTCGGGCTGCGGGCGATCTGCGAGGCGGTGCCGGGACAGTCCGCGATCCGGGTGCTGGACTCCCTCGACCCGGCGACGGTGCATCGCGCACTGTCCGAACTGGATGGACGGCCCGACACCGCCGGCTTCGCGGTCAGCGCCTCCGGGCGTACCCGGGAGACCCGGCTGCTGGCCGCCACCCTCGCGCTGGCCCGGCAGCGGACCGGCGGGACGGCCCCGGCCTGGCTCTGCGAGCGCGGCGGCACCCTCTCGGTCGGCGGTGGGCGCGACCAGGTGGCCCTCTACCACGCCCCGCTCTCGGTGCCGGCGCTGCTCGCCGCCCGGATGCTGAGCGGGCCGCACTTCGACGACGCCTACCGGGCGTTCGCCGGCGCGGCCCGGACGATCGGCGAGTGGGCCGGCGAGGAGTCCGCCCGGTTGCCGGCGACCGGCCGACCCCGGGTGCTGTTCCGGCTGCCGCCCGGCGCCGGCCCGGGGCTGCGGCTCTGGACCCTCCAGGCGGCCCGGCAGGGTTGGGGCGGCAAGTCCGAGCGGTTCCGGCCGTGGCCGGAGGTGGCGGCCGAGCCGGCCGCCGGTGCGCTCGTAGTCGACGTCGCGGCGGGCATCGCCGGGCTGTCCCGGCCTGCCGGGCCGGCCGGCGCGGTCGCCGCCGCGATGGCCGCCTGCTACGCGGTCGCCGCCCTGGTCGCCTGCGTCGCGGTCCGGCACGGGCTGCGGTTCGCCACCCACGACGCGGTCGCGCACTACAAGCGGCTGCTGCCGGCGACACCGACCGCCGCCGACCGGCCCGCCGGGGCCCGCGCGGTGGCCGGCACCGACGAACTGACCGGGGTACTCGCCGACTGGCTCGCCCGGCGCCCCGACCTGACCGCCGTGCACGTCGTCGCGTACGGCGCCGGCCCGGCCGCCGCGCTCGGGGCGGAACTGCTGACCGAGCGGCTCGGCCGCCCCGTCGAGGTGCACGAGGGCAGCGGCTGGAACCACCACTCCTACCAACTCGTCTGGCACACCCGCTCGATCGGGGTGGCGGTACTGCTCGACCCGGACCGGCCGGTCCGCATCGGTGACCCGGCCCTGGACGGCGCGCTGGCGGCGCAACGGCACACCCTGGACGCGATCGCCGGAGCCACCCACCGTTCGCTCGCCCCGCGCAGCCTGCTGCTGCACTGGCGCGGCGCACCGGAGCCGGTCCGATGACGTTCCGGCTGCGGCACCGCTGCGGTGGATCGGGGCGGGACGGATGACGTTCCGGATCGGCATCGTGGGCGCCGGGTTCCTGACCCGCCGAGCGCTGCTGCCGGCGATCGCCGCTGCCGACGACCTGCGCCTGGTCGCCGTACTGGACTCCGACGAGGCGGCGCTGCGGGCGGTGGGCGCCGAGGTGCCGGGGATCTGGTCCGGCACGGACGTACGGGACTTCCTGCGTACGCCGCTGGACGGGGTGCACGTGGCGACGCCCAACCGGCGGCACGCCGAGTACGCCTGCCGGGCCCTGGCCCGGGGCATCCCGACCCTGGTGGAGAAGCCGCTCGCCGACACCGTCGCAGGTGGACAGTGGATCCTGCGCGCCGCCACCGCCTCGGGTGCGCCGGCGATGGTCGGCTACATGTCCCGGTACAACGCCTACAACCGGGCGGTGGTGGAACTGGTCCGCTCCGGGCGGCTCGGCGCGCCCCGGTCGATCGCCGCCTGCCACCTCGGGCACCGGGAGCGGGACTGGCGCAACCGGCGGGCCGAAAGCGGCCTCGGCTGCCTCGGTGACCTGGCGGTCTATCCGTTGCTGACCGCCGTCGACGTCTTCGACGCGGCGCCCACCGCCTGCCGGGCCACCGGCTATCCGGCCGGCGATCGTGAGCAGACCGAGATCTTCGTCGAGGCGACCGTCTGGTTCGGCGAGGAGCGGCGGCTCCAGGTCGAGTCGTCCTTCACCGAGCCACCGGAGACCGGCATCTCGCGCTACACCGTCGTCTGCGAGCGGGGCCTGCTGGTGGTCCGGAACTCGTGGGCGATGGACTCCGGCGGCTCGGTGCTGGTCTGCGACGAACGGGGGCGGCGCTGGCTGCGCCCCGAGCCGGTGGATCCGTACCTCGCCCAGTACCGGGCGTTCGCCGCCAGCGCGGCGGGCCAGCCGGTACCGGTCGAGGTGGGTGTCGCCCGCGGGCTGCGGGACCTGCGGGTACTGCACGCACTCGAACGAAGCGTTGCCAACGGCGGAGTGCGGTTGGCGTTGACCGGAGGGCAGAACCCATGAAGCTCGTCCTGCACAGCTACACCTTCCGCCGCTATCCGCTGCGGCACGTCTTCGCGGTCGCCGCGCGGCACGGCTGGGACGGCGTCGAGCTGGTGCACTTCCACTTCGACCCGGCCCGGGTCGAGACCGAGGTCGCGGCAGCGGCGGCGCTCGGCCGGCACTACGGGGTGGAGGTGTACTGCGTCGGCTACACCGGAGACTTCGTCGGCGACGACCCGGCGGCCCGGGCCGCCTCGCTGGCCCTGGCCGAGCGCACCATCGCCGCCGCCGCCGAGCAGGGGATCGCGCTGGTCAACGGCTGGTCGGGGACGCTGGAACGGGACCCGGACGACTGGCGGGTCAACGGCAGCGCCCTGGCCGGACCGGTGCACTACGAGCGGGCCGCCGAGGGCTACCGCCGGCTCGGCGAGTACGCGGCCCGGCACGGCGTACGGGTGGGGGTGGAGGTCTATCCCGGCTCGGTGCACGACACGGTGTCCGGCACCGCGAAGCTGCTGGCGATGGTGGACCATCCGGCCGTGGTCGCCACGGCGGACCCCGGCAACGCCTACGTGGTCAGTCCGGCCGACCGGGATCCGGCCGTGCTCGACCAGCTCGCCGGTCGGCTCGGCTACTTCCACCTGAAGAACCTGCGCCCGGACGGCGGTCGGGCCGACTTCAACGTGGACACCGCCGACGGAGTACTCGACAACTACGCCTGGATCACCAGGGCGGACTCGCTCGGCGTACCGGCGATCTGTGTCGAGTACTGCGGTGACGGTGACCCGCATCCGCCGATCGCCCGAGCCGGTGACTACGTACGCGACTGCCTGGCGCTCCGCGACGACCTGGCCCGCCGGCACGCGTCGGCCGAGGCGGCGGAGGCGGCCGGGGAGCTGTCGTCGACCGGTACGGCGGCGCTGGCCGGTGCGGCGGGGTCCGGCCGGTGAGCGGGGCGGACGTGCCCGTCCGGCCGATCCGGTGGGGTGTGCTCGGTACCGGCTGGATGGCCGGACGGTTCGTCGAGGACCTGCACCGGCTGCCGGACGCCGAGGTGGTGGCGGTCGGCTCGCGTACCCCGGAGGCGGCCGAACGCTTCGCCACCCGGTACGCGATCCCGTACGCCCACGGCGGTTGGGCCGGGCTCGCCGCCGACGACCGGGTCGACGTCGTCTACGTGGCGACCCCGCACGCGAGTCACCACGCCGCGACCGCGCTCTGTCTGGACGCCGGCCGGGCGGTGCTCTGCGAGAAGCCGTTCACCCTCAACGCCGGCCAGGCCGTCGAACTGGTGGCCCGGGCCCGCTCCGCCGGCCTCTTCCTGATGGAGGCGATGTGGATGCGCTGCGTACCGGCGATCCGCCGGCTGGTGACCCTGGTCCGGGACGGCGCGATCGGGGTACCCCGGCTGGTGCAGGCGGACTTCGGCCTGGTGGGGCCGGTCGACCCCGGCCACCGGCTGCGCGACCCGGCGCTCGGCGGTGGTGCCCTGCTGGACCTCGGTGTCTATCCGGTGACCCTGGCCCATCTGCTGCTCGGGGTGCCCGACTCGGTCACCGGGGCCGCCACCCTGAGCCCGTACGGCGTCGACGAGACCACCGCGCTGGTACTGGGCTATCCGGACGGGGCGCTGGCCAGCCTCTCCTGCTCGATCGTCGCCGACACGCCGTGGACGGCCACGGTCTGCGGCAGCGCCGGCCGGATCGAGCTGGGCCGGGGGTTCTTCCGACCGGCCTGGCTGACCCTGCACCGGGGCGATGCCGAGCCCCGGACCGTCGAGGTGCCCTATCAGGGGGAGGGGTTCGTGCACGAGGCGGTCGAGGTGATGCGCTGCCTGCGGGCCGGGCTGACCGAGAGCCCGCTCGCCACCCTGGCCGACACCGTGGCGGTGCTGCGGATCCTGGACACCGTCCGGGCCCGCACCGGGGTGCGCTATCCGGCCGACGACCACTGGCCGGCGGTGGCGGACCACCGGCTGGCGGCGCAGGACAACCGGCTGGCGGCGCAGGACCACCGGCCGGCGGTGCAGGACCAACGGCCGACGGTGGCGGACGGCTGGCCCGCCCCGGCTGCCGGTCCGCCGGTCCGGTTACGGGAAGACGACCCGGTTACGCAGGCTGCCGACGATCCGGCCGCAGCGCATCGCGCACCGGGTCACCCAGACGGCCCGGGACTTGCGGGACCGGACCAGGTCGGGCAGGTGGCCGAGGAGCCAGCGCCACTCCCGGGCGGCCGGCCGGACCGAGCGGGGTAGCCCGGCGGCGGCGAAGTCCCGGTACAGCCGGGGGTGGCTGAGGCCGTAGGAGTAGTACTGCCGGGCCATCTCCCGGAGCCGGCGACGCAGCCGGTAGTGCACCACCGCGTCCGGCAGCGCCCCGATCGGGTACCCGGCGAGCTGCGCCCGCCAGAAGAAGCTCACCTCGTCCGAGCCGTACCGGTAGGCGGGGTCGAAGCCGCCCAGCTCCTCGAAGACGCCCCGGCGTACCCCGCAGTTGGCGCCGAGCGCGTAGGGGAGGAAGTCGAATCCCTCCTGGAGCGAGCCGGCCGGCTTCTCGGGGCGGGTGGCCAGCGAGACGTCGTCGTTGAGCAGTCGGCGTTCGACGTGGCCGCCGACGGCGGGGAACTCGGCGAGTCCGCGTACCATCTCGGCCACCCACCCGGGCGCGACCACGTCGTCCTGGTCGCAGAAGAGCAGCAACTCGCCCCGGCTCACCCGGCAGCCCTCGTTGCGGGCGTAGCTGGTGCCGGCCCGGCCGCCCGCCCGGTGCAGCCGGAGCCCGGGCAGCCGGCTGGCGAAGGCGGCGACCAGTTCCGGCGTACCGTCGGTGGAGCCGTTGTCGACCACGACGAGTTCCCAGCGTCCGGGGTAGGTCTGCCGGGCCAGCGCCGCCAGTTGCGCGCCGATGGTCGCGGCGCCGTCGCGGGCCGGCATGATCACCGACACCAGCCCGGGCCGGGGCCGCCCATCCAGATCTCCTGCCGGGCTCGCCACCAGATCTCCGGCCGGGCTCGCCACGGTCGCGGTCATCGACGGTACGGTCATCGCCGGCTCCGTCCGCTCGGTGGAAAGCGCAGCCGCTCGTCACCGCCGAGCCAGCGCAGCATCGCGGCGGCGAAGTGCTGGTGCCCCTCCCGGAGCGGATGGTCCCAGTCGCCGAACGGGACCCGGCCGAAGACCATCTCCCGGAAGGTGTCCTCCGGACGGGGCGGCAGCGCTCCGAAGACCAGGTCGGCGCGGAGCGCGCGCATCACCGGTACCGCCTCGGCGGGGATCGGGTCGGGCAGGATCTCCCAGGCGAACGCGAACCGGCTCGGCACGCCGCGACCGGTGAGGTGGTGCTCCAGTAGCAGCCAGTCCACGAAGAAGTTCACCGTCTCGCCGGTGGTGCTGAACAGGTGCCGGAGGTACGCCTTCGACGGCTTGTCCCCCTCGGCGGCCTTCCAGTCGGCGACCCGCTGCCAGTGCAGCTCACCGGGGAGCGCCGGGCGTACCCCGAGGTCGGGGCGGACCGGGCCGTCCTCGATCCCGCTGTCGTGGTATTCGTTGCGGCTCAGCGCGGTCCACATGTTGACGAAGAGCATCTGGTCGTACCCGACCCCGTACGCCGCCCGGATCGACTCCAGGTGCTGCACGGTGGTCCGGACGGCCCGCCGGTTGGAGCCGCCGTCACAGGCCAGGTTGACCACGCCGACGCCCAGCTCCCGCCCGAGTACGGCCGGCCAGGCGTCCCGGTCCGGGTCGGCGAGTTCGGCGCCCCGGGCGAAGCTGCACCCGTTCACCACGAGCAGCCGGATCGTGCTCATGCGGCCGACCTCACCCCGTCCCGTACTCACGGCTACCTCGTATGGGAACGCTCCCACGCGACGACGGAGGTAAATATATCCAGTACCGCTCGGGGTGGGCAACGGGACCTGACCCGGCCGGTTCAAGGGCTCCGGGCGGGGAGGCCGGTGCGGAGGTGGAAAAGGTTCATTGTGGGTCCGCGCTGACCGGTTCGGCGGGGCGCGACCGCCCCGGCCGGGGGCGGACCGCTCCGGCGGCGAGCGCGACGAAGAGCGCGAGCAGGGCCGGGAGCGCCAGGGCGCGGGGCAGCCCGAACAGTTCGGCGGCGCCGCCGATCACCACCGGCCCGACGAGGAAGCCCAGGTAACCCAGGCCGGCGACCCGGGCCAGGGCCCGGCCGGCCTGGCTCGGGTCCCGGTTTCCGGCGGCCGAGAAGACCTGCGGTGCGATGCAGGAGAGGCCGGCGCCGAGGCAGCCGAACCCGACCAACCCGGCGACCGGGTGGTCGACCAGCAGCGCGCCGCCGAGCCCCACGGCGGCCAGGATCCCGCAGCCGCGTACCAGGACCACCGGCCCGAGGGCGGCGGCCAGCCGGTCGCCGACGAGCCGACCGGCGGTCATCATGATCGAGAAGGCCGCGAACGCGGCTGCGGCGAAGCCCGGACCGCTGCCCAGATTGTCCCGCAGGTAGACCGTGCTCCAGTCCGCGGCGGCACCCTCGCCGACCAGGCAGCAGAACGCCAGTACGCCGAGGAACAGCACGCTTGGCGGCTCCCGTCGCTGTCCGGGCTGCCCCGCGCCCACGACCTCGGTGGCGTCGGCGGTCGTCGGCGGCTCGGCGGGTGCGATGCGCGGCAGGGCCCAGCGGGTGGACCAACTGGCGAGGCCGAGCGCGACCAGCGCGGTTGCCCAGAAGGTGGCCGGGACGCTGGCGTCGGCGCGGGCGAAGAGACCGCCGACCGCGGCGCCGAGGAAGCCACCGATGCTGTAGACCGCGTGGCACGACGAGAGCATCGGGCGGCGCCGCGCGCGTTCCACCTCGACCGCGTTGGCGTTCATCGCGATGTTCAGGGTGCCGTGCACGGTGCCGAAGACGAAGAGGGCCAGGGCCAGCGTGCCGAGGTTGGTGGCGTACCCGGGCAGCAGCAGGCAACCGGCCTCGGCGAAGGCGACCGGCAGCATCACCCGGGCACTGCCGTACCGGTCGACCAGGCGCCCGGTCAGCTGCATGCCGGTGATGGCGCCGGCGGCGAGCCCGAGCAGGCCCACGCTGAGCTGGCCGTCGGTCAGTCCCAGCTCCTCCTTGACCGCCGGGATCCGGGCCGTCCAGGTGCCGATGGCCATCCCGAAGAGCAGGAACAGCAGCGACACCGCGACCCGGCCACGGCGCAGCGCGGCGGGATCGTCGAGGGACGGCGGCGGCACGGACACCCCCAACGGAACCGGAAGGGATCTCAGCCAAGCACCGCCGGATCGCCTCGGCAACCCCGCTGAGGGGTTCGGTGTGGACCGTCGGGCAGGAACCCGGTCAGGCTCCGGCGCGGCTCGGGAGGTCGTCGGCCGGGACTCGACCAGGCTCCCTCCCAGCTCCGGAGGTTGTCGGCCGGGGCGCGGTCAGGCGCCGGCCCGGCTCTGGATGAACGCCTCGATCCCGTCGAGCACCCGGTGCAGCCCGAACTCGAACGAGCGGGCCGGGTCGGCCGGGGCCTGGTATTCGGCGCCGGCCACCGAGCCGACCCGGGCCGCCACCGGATAGCGCTCCGGGTCGAACACCTGCGCCAGCAGGGGTTCGTAGCTCTGCCACCACTGTTCGACGGTCATCCCGGTGCGCTGCCGCATCCGGGCGGTCTCCACGGCACCGCGTACCGCGCCGTGTACGTAGTCGGCGACCAGGTTGACCAGCAGGTCCATCTCGATCTCGGTCAGGCCCAGCCCGTCGACGGCGGCCAGCTCGCGGTCGTACCTGGCCAGCAGGTTCGGGCCGAGTACCGGCACCCCGCTGGCGACCTGGAGCAGCCAGGGATGGCGGCGGTAGCGGTCGTAGCTCTCCCGGGCCAGCCGCTCCAGCCGGCTTCGCCAGTCGCCCCGGTCGTCGTCCGGCTCGGCGGTCCGGGCGTGCACGGTGTCGAGCATGACGTCGACCAGCTCGGCCTTGCCCGGCACGTACGTGTAGAGGGACATCGCCGTGACGTCGAGTTCGTCGGCGACCCGTCTCATGGAGAGCCCGGCCAGCCCCTCGCGGTCGGCGATCGCGATGGCCGCCTGGACGATCTGGTCCACCGTGAGCTTGGGTTTCGGCCCCCGGCGGGGCCGATCCGGTACGCCCCAGAGCAGTTCCATGCTCCGCTTCGGGTCACCACCGCCGCTGTACTCCGTCGTCACCCCGCCATCCTCCCCGGGCTCGAACTCCTTACAGCGTACGCGATGGCTGTGCCGCCGTGCGGTTCGGCCGGTTCGGCCGGGTTGTGGCGGCCGGCCAGGGGTATCCCGCAGAGGTCGGCGCGACCACGGTGTCGGAGCCGGACAGGGCGGCACCAGGTGGACAGCGCCCGGAAGTGCAACTGGCCGCCAACACGCCGGAAGAGGACATCATGCCCCTGCTACCCGCTGAATCGACCCGACCCGACACCATCGTGCTGATCCACGGTTTGTGGCTGACCTCCCGGAGTTGGGAGCACTGGGCCGATCGGTACCGGGATGCCGGGTTCCAGGTGTTGACGCCGGCCTGGCCCGGCATGGACTCCGACGTCGAGGCGTTGCGCCGCGACCCCGCGTCGATCGCCGAGCTGACCTCGGGTCAGGTCGTCGACCACTACGAGCGGATCATCCGGGACCTGCCCAGCCCGCCGATCATCATGGGGCACTCGTTCGGCGGCGCGTTCGCCCAGATGCTGCTGGATCGAGGGCTGGGCGCGGTCGGGGTCGCGATCGACCCGGCGGCGGTCAAGGGGGTCCTCCGGCTGCCGCTCTCCGCCCTGAAGGCCAGCCTGCCGGTGTTGCGCAACCCGGCGAACCGGCACCGGGCCGTACCGCTGAGCTTGGAGGAGTTCCACTACGCCTTCACCAACACGATGTCCCGGGCCGAGGCGGAGCGGGTCTACCGGCGTTACCACGTACCGGCCGCCGGGCACGTGCTGTTCGAGGCGGCGCTGGCGAACCTGAATCCCCGGGCCGCACTGCGGGTGGACTTCGGCAACGAGCGACGGGCGCCGCTGCTGCTGATCGCGGGCGGTGCCGACCACGTCGTACCACCGACGGTGACGAAGGCGACCGCCGGCCGCTACCGGAAGTCGACCGCGGTCACCGGGTACAAGGAGTTTCCCGGCCGGCCGCACTACATCGTGGGCCAGCCGGGCTGGGAGGAGGTCGCCGACTACGCGCTGAACTGGGCCGTACAGGCGGTACAGTCCCGGCAGCCGCAGCCGCAGCCGCAGCCGCAGCCGCAGCCGCAGCCGCAGCCGCGCCGGTAGCCGCAGCCACGCCGGTATCCGGCGACCCGGTTCCGGCCGACCCGGTTCCGGCGGCCCGGTTCCGGCCGGCGCCGGTATGGACGGCGCCGGTATGGACGGCGCGGTTCAGGTCGCGTCGCCGGCGGTCGTCGGGTCGCCGACGACCGGCGTCCAGGGCCGTACCGCGATTACGCTGACCCCGGGCAGCCGGTAGTAGGGGTCGGCGTCGAGAGCCTGCCGTACTGCGGGTTCGTCCGCGTCGAAGAGCAGCAGAGCGCCCGAGTCGTCCGCCCACGGGCCGGCCGCCACCAGGCCGCCCTCGGCGTGCAGCCGGGCCAGCAGTTCCCGGTGGGCCGGCCGGGCGGCCAGCCGGACGGCGGGGTCGCCGGTGAAGCGCACTTCCACAACGATCATGCGCAGACCCTACGACCATCCGGCGGGCCGGCGCAGTAAACGCTGATACAGCCGCTGAGCACCGAGCCGCGCCACTCCGAGCCGGCGGGACCCCCGGCCCGTCGGGAACAATTCAGGGATGGAACCGACGGACCTGCGACGGCTGGCCGCCGTACCCGTCTTCGCCGGGCTCGGGCCGGCGGAGCTGCGCCGGCTGCTCGACCGCTCGGTACTCCGGACCGCCCGGCCCGGCACGGTACTGGCGGTACGCGGCCAGCCCGCCGAGCAGGTGATAGTGGTGGAGGCGGGCACCCTGACCGGAGTGCACGACACCGCCGACGGGAAGCGGCTGCGGCTCGGCGACTTCACCGCTCCGTGCGCGGTCGACAAGAGCGCGGTGCTGGACGGCGGCGGACACACCGCGACCTGGCTCGCCGCCACCGTACTGCGCTACCGGCTGGTGCCGGCCGGCGAACTGCTCCGGCTGATCGACGACGTACCAGCGGTCCGGCGGCACGTACTCGCGCACCTGGCCCGAGGGCTGCGGGACCGGCAGGCGGAGCTGGTCCGCACCTCGTACGCCGATGCCGGGACCCGGGTGGCGGCCTGGCTGGTCGCGGCGGCCGGCCGGACCGGGCGCCGGGTGCCGCTGCCCGGTGCGCAGCAGGGCCTGGCGGAGTCGGTCGGGATGACCCGGGTGTCGGTCAACCGGGCGCTGCGGACCCTCGCCGACGCCGGGCTGGTCCGGGTCGAGCCGGGCGCGGTGGTGGTGCTGGCGCCGGAACTCCTGGCCGCCCGCGCCGCCGCGACCTGCTGACGGGTGGGGGATGGGTGGGGGCGGAGATCTCGTGTCGCTAGCCGGCCGGGCCGATCGCCACGGCGAGCTTGCCGACGGTACCGCTGTTGTTGAAGTCGGCGAACGCCTGCGGAACCTCGTCCAGCAGGTACGTGCGGGCGATGGACGGGCGCAGCCGGTCGGCGGCGGCCTCGGTGGCGATGTGGTCGAGCACGATCCGGTCCGGCATCGCCTCGACCGCGGTGACGTCCAGCGCCCGGTCGCCGAGCTGTTCGGAGCTCACCCGCAGGGTGGAGGAGAACCGGCCGCCGGGGGTGACCAGGTCGGCGATCAACTCCGGGTCGCCGGCCAGGTGCACCGCGCTGTCCACCCCGTCCGGGGCGAACCTCCGGACCTGGGCGGCCAGGTCGGACCGATGGTCCACGGTGTGCGCGGCGCCGAGTTCGTGCAGCAGGTCGGCGGCGGGCCCCGCCTCGGCGGTGGCGATCACGGTCGCTCCCCGGGCGGCGGCGAGTTGGACGGCGTAGTGGCCGACCCCGCCGGTGGCGCCGGAGATCAGCAGCGTCTCGCCGTGTACCGGTGCGACCGCGTCCACGCTGGCCAGCGCGGCGACCCCGGCCAGGCCGAGTACGCCGGCGGACCGGTAGTCGAGCCCGGCCGGCAGCGGCGCGAGGCCGATCTCCTCCGGTACGACCACGTACTCGCCGAACGAGCCGTCGCCGAGCCCGGGCTTTGCCACCACGCCGAAGACCTTCTCGCCGGGCATGAACCCGCTGACGCCCCGCCCGACCTCGGTCACGATGCCGGCGAAGTCCCGGCCGAGCACCACCGGGAACTGGTGCTCGATCTCGCCGTTCAGGAAGCCCCCGGCGAGCTTGGCGTCGAAGCCGTTCAGGGAGGAGGTCTGTACCTCGATCTTCACCTCGCCGTCACCGGGCGTCGGCTCCGGCATCTCCCGGACCTCCGGCATCGCCCCAAACGACTCAGACATGACGGCACGCATCTACCGGCCCTCCCCGACGCTCACCCGATCCGACACCGGCGCTTTCCCGCCGGGCTCCGCTACATGCCTTCCACCTCGGCGGATACCTGCCCTCGGGCGCACCGGCCCGGGAGGTCCTCGACCCTCGCCCCCCTCGACCCTCGCCCCCTCGACGCTCGACGCCGCGCCGGAGGCGACCGCGTATCCCGTCCGCCTCAGTCGAAGAACCGGGCCAGGTGGCTGGGCTCCGGGCCGGGGTCGTCCGGGCCGAGCGGGGTGAGGTCGGCGAAGATCGACGCGCCGTCGCAGCCGGCGTGCAGGGGGTACCACCGGGGCGCACCGGGATGGCGGTGGCACATGTGCTTGACCGTCTGCACGTCGAGCAGGCGTACGTGGGTCGGGTCGGCGACCGCGTTGACATGTCCCCACCAGGGGCTCATCACGTGCAGTACGCCACCGGGCCGGAGTACCCGGTGGCACTCGTCGACCAGGGTCAGGAAGTCGATCAGGTGCTCCAGGATGTGCACCGTGAAGATCACGTCGACCGAGTCGCCGGCCAGCGGCAGCGGGCCGGAGAGGTCGGCCTGGGCGTCCACCCCCGGTGCCACCCGCAGGTCGAGGCCGAGGTTGCCGGGGTACTGCTTGGCGGCGCCGCAGCCGAGATCCATCACCACTGGGTCCCGCCCGCCGACCCGTACCCGGGACCAGACCGCCAGTACGCCGTCGAGCCGGCCGACGAGTCGCCGTACCAGCGCCAGTTCGTCCCGGTCGGCCACGTCGCCGGTCAGGTGCGCGACGCCGCGGTCGAACCGTACGTCCACCGCCGTGCCGCGCAGCCGGTCGTCGTGCTTGACGAGGTCGGCGTACGCCATGCCGAGGAACTCGTCGATCGCCCGCAACCGATCGCCGGAGGGCGCTCTGTGCAGTTGCGCGACCATCGCCACCTCCCGGGCCGGGGCTACCCGGAATGCTCCGGTCTACGCCTCGCCCGGCCCGCTTCCCCGATCGGTGGGGCCGCGAGGGGTCAGCCGGTGGTGGGGCCGAGGGGTCAGCCGGTGGTGACGCGCCGGCCGGCCCGCCCCAGGTTGCGCAGTCTCGGCCGGGACGTGACCGCCCGGAGTACCCGTTTCAGGTGGTAGCGGTGCAGTTCGGCGCTGCCCTGCTGGCTGCCGTCCTCGGTCACCGAGACCAGCTCCCAACCCTGGGCGCCGGCCCGGTTGAGGTGGGCGAGCGCGGTGTCCCCGTACGGAGACACGTCGAGCACGGCACCGTCCGGGCCGTACCAGGTGTAGGCGAGTTCCCAGCCGGTCTCGTCCAGCCGGGGCTGGCGCCGGCGTACCAACAGGGCGTACTCCCATCTGAGCATGGCGTAGTCCTTGCCCAGTCGGGCGCCGGAGGAAACAGCCGTCGACGGGGCCGGCCGCTGTCAGGACTCGGTGACCCGGCCCGCGTCGACCCGGACGCGCCGGGTGGCCCGGAGCGTCTCCAGCATCCGGCGGTCGTGGGTGACCAGCAACAGCGTTCCCGGGTACGACTCCAGCGCCGATTCGAGCTGCTCGATCGCCGGCAGGTCGAGGTGGTTGGTCGGCTCGTCCAGGACCAGCAGGTTCACGCCCCGGGCCTGGAGCAGGGCCAGTGCCGCCCGGGTCCGCTCACCCGGCGAGAGACTGTCGGCGGGCCGCAGTACGTGCACCGCGCGCAGCCCGAACTTGGCCAGCAGGGTACGCACGTCGGCCGGCGCCAGCTCCGGTACGGCCGCGCCGAAGGCGTCCAGCAGGGGCTGGCCGCCGACGAAGAGTCCCCGGGCCTGGTCGACCTCGCCGACGACCACGCCCGGGCCGAGCGAGGCGTGTCCGGCGTCCAGCGGCAGCCGGCCGAGCAGGGCCGCCAGCAGCGTCGACTTGCCCGAGCCGTTGGCACCGGTGATCACCACCCGGTCGGCCCAGTCCACCTGGAGGTCGACCGGGCCGAGGGTGAAGTCGCCGCGCCGGACGACCGCGCCGCGCAGCGCGGCCACCACCGCACCGGCCCGGGGCGCGGCGGCGATCTCCATCTTGAGCTGCCACTCCTTGCGCGGCTCCTCGACCACGTCCAGCCGTTCGATCAGCCGCTCGGTCTGCCGGGCCTTGGCCGCCTGCTTCTCGGTCGCCTCGGCCCGGAACTTCCGGCCGATCTTGTCGTTGTCGGTCGCCTTCCGCCGGGCGTTCTTGACGCCCTTCTCCATCCAGGCCCGCTGGGACCGCGCCCGGGCCTCCAGCGAGGCGCGGGTGTCGGAGTATTCCTCGTAGTCGGCGCGAGCGTGCCGGCGGGCCACCTCGCGCTCCTCCAGGTAGGCCGCGTAGCCGCCGCCGTAGTGCCGCACCTGCTGCTGGTGCAGGTCGAGTTCGAGCACCCGGGTCACCGTCCGGGTCAGGAACTCGCGGTCGTGGCTGACCAGCACCGTGCCGGCGCGCAGCCCGGTGACGAACTCCTCCAGCCGGTCCAGCCCGGCCAGGTCGAGATCGTTGGTCGGCTCGTCGAGCAGGAAGATGTCGTAGCGGCTGAGGAGCAGCGACGCCAGCCCGGCCCGGGCCGCCTGGCCGCCGGAGAGCGCGGTCATCGGCTGTGCCAGGTCGACCGCGAGGCCGAGTTCGGCGGCGAGCTGCTCGGCCCGCTCGTCCAGGTCGGCACCGCCGAGCCCGAGCCAGCGTTCGAGAGCGGTCGCGTACCGGTCGTCGGCTCCGGTGGCGCCGCCGGTCAGCGCCTCGGTCGCGGCGTCGAGTTCGGCCTGCGCGGCGGTCACCCCGGTGCGCCGGCCGAGGAAGGCCCGGACCGTCTCGCCCGGCCGCCGGTCGGGCTCCTGCGGCAGGTGGCCGACGGCCGCCGACGGCGGGTTGAGGGCCAGGGTGCCGTGTTCGAGCGGCTGCAAACCGGCCAGGGTACGCAGCAGCGTGGACTTGCCCGCGCCGTTGACCCCGACGACCCCGATCACGTCACCGGGGGCGACGACGAGTTCGAGGTCGGCGAAGAGGACCCGGTCCCCGTGGCCGGCGGCGATGTCCTTGGCGATCAGTGTGGCGCTCATGAGGCTTCAGATGCTATCCGCCCGCCCGGGTGCGGCCCGGCGGTGGAGGGGCAGACTGACCCCTGTGATGACCACGTTGGCGATCGACTGCGGCGGCGGCGGGATCAAGGCGTCCGTACTCGACGACGCCGGCACGATGCGCGCCCGGCCGCTGCGGGTGCCGACCCCGTACCCCTTGCCGACCGCGCTCTTCGTCAAGACGCTGATCGATCTCAGCGGCCGGCTGCCGGCGGCCGACCGGGTCACAGTGGGGATGCCCGGGATGCTCCGGCACGGCGTCGTGGTGGCCACCCCGCACTACGTCACCCGGGCCGGGCCGCGCACCAGGCCGGATCCGGACCTGGTCGCCGAGTGGTCGGGCTTCGACGCGCGCAGCGCGCTCACCGACGCGTTCGGGCTGCCGACGCTGGTGCTCAACGACGCCGAGGTGCACGGTGCCGGGGTGGTCGCCGGGACCGGCCTGGAGCTGGTGCTCACCCTCGGCACCGGGCTCGGGTGCGCGCTCTTCGACGGCGGGCTGCTCGCCCCGCACCTGGAGCTGTCGCAGGCGCCGGTCCGGTGGGGGATGAGTTACGACACCTACATCGGCGAGCACGAGCGGCGCCGGCTCGGCGACGCGTTCTGGTCGCGCCGGGTCCGGGGGGTGGTGGACGGGCTGCGCCCGGTCTTCCTCTGGGACCGGCTCTACCTGGGCGGCGGGAACTCGCGGCTGGTCCGCCCGGAGCAGGTGGCCCGGATGGGCGACGACGTGGTGGTGGTACCGAACAGCGCCGGCATCCTCGGCGGGGTACGCGCCTGGGAACTGCGCCCCCGCCGCGCCTGACCACCCCCTCCACCCCGCCACCCCTCCGCCGCCTGACCTGGACACGGTGGGCGTTATCCGACAGCGGTAGCGCATCTGGTGTCCAGGTCGGCGGCGGCAGCGTCGGTGGTGATCCGTCGATTGGAACAGTCGCGGTAGTGGCAGTGTTGTGCCAGCGTCGAGGGGAAGTAGTCGCGACAACGAGGAGGTGGGTCTAGTGGATCTTCTGGCCGAGTACCGGCGGGCGACCATGTACTTCGAGACCGGGGACCCGTCCGGAGCTGCCCGGTTGCTGGAGCCCATCGTCGAGGCCGAGCCCGACAATGCCTCCGTACGGCAGTTGCTCGCCCGCGCGTACTTCCAGTCGGCCCAGCTCGCCCGGGCCGAGGAGCACCTGCGCACGCTGGTGCAGCGCGACCCGAGCGACCACTACGCGCACCACGTACTGGGCCGCACCCTGGAGCGGGTCGGCCGCCCGGAGGAAGCCCTCCGGCACCTCCGGATCGCCGCCGCCATGTACGCGGAGAACGACGACTACCGGATCGCCCTGGAACGCGTCGAGACCCGGGTCGGCGGTCGGCGGTGACGGCCATCCCGCCGTTGCGCCTACGATCGGCTGCCATGGACGCTGCCCGGCCGGTGACCCGCCGATGAAGCTCAAGCTCGATCTGCACGACATCTTCAACCGTGGCCACGACATCGACCGGGCGCTGCGCGGGATCATGGACGAGGCGGTGGCCAAGAAGGCGACCATGGTCGAGATCATCCCGGGCAAGGGGTCGGGGCAGCTCAAGAAGCGGGTACTGCGGTTCCTCGACCAGAAGGAGATCAAACAGCTCTACCACCGGGTCGAGAAGGACTCCAAGAACTTCGGCCGGCTGTTCGTACACTTCCGCTGGAAATAACCCTGGCAGGTCCGCGACTTGCCGGGCTGTTTCACATGCGGCCCCCTGACCTGCGGTTTAGCTACTCAACCGGATCGGCCGTGTCGGTGTTCCTCGGGATGGTGTCATCTGTGCCTCCTCCTGTAGCTAGGTGGCGTGGGTGATGTCGCTTGCTGCCCGGAGGATCAGGCGGCGCGCGTCCTCGCCGACCGCCGCCTGCTCCCACAGCCGATCAACCACCCTGGCGTGCGCGTCGGCGTCATCGCCGCGATAGGTGATCTCACCGAGGAAGGTTTCGACGATCGCCAGGTCGTCATACAACTGGACGGCATGCTGGGGTGCGGTGGTCAGCGGCACACCCATCGGGACGATGCCGAACCGGATGTTGGGCAACCCGACGACCGTTTGAAGCCGGTCGAGCTGTCCGCGCATGACGTCCGGCGGGCAGAGCAACCACCGAAGCACGGGCTCGGCCAGCAGGAACTCGAACTGCTTCGTGGTGTCGTACAGGTATGCCTGGCGCTGCATCCTGGCTGCCACGGCCTCGTCGACGTCGGCGACGGCGAGATCGTGCAGGTCGACCATCTCGCTGAGCACGCGACGGGCGTACTCGGCGGTCTGGAGCAGCCCCGGCATGTAGACGGTCTCGAAGTGCCTGACCAGCCGGGCGTTCCGGACAAGTTCGTTGTAGCTGGTCTGCACGGCGACCTGACCGCGCCGCATCCGACGCTTCCAATCGTGGCGGGCGGTTTGCGCTTCGCCGAGCAGGCGGATGAGGTCATCCGCTTCGGCCTCGGCGTTGCAAGCCGAAGCCCAGGCAGCGAGGTCGACCGCCGTCGGCATCTGCTTGCCGTTCTCGATGCGGGACACCTTCGACGGCTGCCACCGGGCACGCTCCGCCAGCTCCTTGCCGGACAGGCCCGCCCGCGTACGCAGGGCACGCAGGCGGGCCGCCAGTCCGTCAGGCTGGGTCAGCCACTCTTCGATCGGGTTCACCTGACTCCTCAAGCAGCGGCGCTCGGGTCTGGGTCCGGGGTGCTGCGCCGAACCGCCAGATCCCACCACACCTGCGCCTGCGCCACGATCAGAGGATCGGCCACCAACTCGTTGCGGGTCCGATGGCCGTCACCGTCGAACATCATCATGATCAGTAGCTCGGAGTCCAGAAGCCACCAGTCGACGTCCCCGGCGGCTGGAAGCAGGCCGATGGCGTGCGCCTGACTCCGAGTCATGTACCGGATCGTCTCACCGGCCGCTGTGTTCCACCGGCCGGCCCACCGCTCCCACCGCTGGTAGTCGGTGGGCAGGTCCTCATGAACGCGCACCCGCTCGACGTGCTTGCCGGCCACAGTCAGCTCGGCGATCTGCTCGAACCACGAGCGCAGCCCTGGCACCTCGGTTGGCGGTTCGGGCTGCCCGTCGACGAACTTCGCCACCGTCGCCTCCTCCTCCGGCTCAAGGTAGACCGGCTGTAGCTCCAACCTGCAGGCGGTACGTGTGAAGGTCCGTAGGTGCTCGGCGAAGTCGACATCAGTGAGCAGGGTGGGCATGTTCAGTCCAACTTCCGGAGCCGATCGAGGACAGCCGCAGGCACGAACACGCCATCCTCGTTCTCGGCGAGGCTGCGGAGCTGGGCGCGGGTGCCGTCATCGAGTTTGATCCCCTGAACTACGTAGCCGCCGTCGGTGCGGTACAGCGCCGGGCATCCGCCACCCCCTGACCCGGGGTCCTTCCACATGAACTCCAACTTGCGCATCGTGATCCTCCTCGCGGTCGCTCTCGTGCAGGGCGACACTGATGCTTCCACCTTGCGCACGTGCCCGCAATTGCCACTTCGAGCTCGGACCATCCAGCAACGATTGCCCCAGGCCCGTTCACCTAGCTCCGACAATTGTGCGCAATTGCTTGACAGCTTACCCGGGCAAGGCGGAGCATCGGTCCAAGGGCACGGCGTGACAACCCGGCGGCAACCGGTATCCGAGTCACGTCCGCCCGGCCGGCCCGGCGTTCCTGTGTCCCAACCCGAGCATCCCGGACCGGCGCCGGATCAGGTTGAGAGTGGCGCTCCGTGACGTAAGGCTCCGGGGCGCCACGGGCCGGAAAGGGCGGCAGTGAACGGAATCTTTACCCAGGCCCAGCAGACTGACGAGCAGGTCGTGGCCGAGCATCTTGCCGGCCACCGGTGTCCGGAGTGCGCGCCCCGGGGCGGCTGCATGCGGATGCTTCAAATCATCCGCCGCCGGCAGGAGCACGCCGACCTCGTTGCGGCCGTCGCCGGCGTCCGTCACGGGCCCGGGCGACTGGTGTGGTGATCCGGCTGTTACGGCGCTGGCTGGCCGTCGAGTGGCCGGTGCCGGTCGAGTGCGCTCTTGCCCGTCTCGTCCTCGGCGCCCACGCGCTGCGGGAGTGTGTCCGGTGCGGGCCGGACGGCTGCCCGCTCTGGTCCTGGGCGACCGAGGTCCACCGCCGGGAGCACGCGGTCCAAGTGCTACTGGGCGGGACACTGCCGGCGGCGGTCACGGCCGGGGATGTCCGGGCGGCGCTGGAGCGGGTCCGGTGAACGGCCAGGAGAGCGCGCCCGGCCTGGCCGTCGACTGGGCGTGGGCGACGATCACCAACCACGCCGAGTCAGGCCACTGCGCTGGCTGTCGGGGCACCTGGTGTCCGACCGCCGAGTGGGCGCTGTGGGTCGTCATCACCGACCGGATCGTGCCCAAGGACCGCCGCCAGCCCGTCACGGTGGTGGCCCGGCAGGTGATGCTGGCGCACTGGCCGCGCACCGTCGACGGATGCCGGCCGTGCGGGTTGCCGGACTGCGGTCGGGTCCAGCTCGCCGGGACGTGGCTGGAGGTCCACGACCCGGGGTGGGTGCCGCCGTCGGTGGCGATCCTGATGCGGTCTGCGCTGCCGACGGACGAAGAGCTGCGCCGGATCACCGGCATGGACTGACTGTCGAGAGGAGACCCGGAATGGTGGTGCATCGGATCCGGCCCGGCAGCAAGCGGACGGACTGCAACGAGCCGGTCAGCAATCTGTCGCCGACGGAGGGACGACAACCGACCCCGCGAAGGTCACCTGCCCGGTGTGTAGGTAGGCCGTACCACATTCGGGGCACGATCAGGCGTTCGTCCACAGGGCGGCCGGTTATCCGCGCGTCCTCCGCCCTCCGCCACAGTTCGAGTACCGCCGGCAGGTCGGCGGCTTCCGCCGCTCGCGGGGTCACGGTCTCGTCGACGCCTTGCAGCCGCTCAGCGACGGTTAAGCACGTAAGCCACGGCTGTGCACCGTAGGGCCGGTGGAAGGAAACCGTAAGGGGCCACCGGCAGGGTGAGGTCATCAGGCGGGCGGCAACGAGGGGCGCCGGCGGAGACCACAGGGAGCAGAGACCATGCGCAAGCTCATCGAGTCGACCTTCGTTTCGCTGGACGGGATCATCGACGACACCCGCCCGTCCAGCGCGTCCCGGGCGGAGCCGCAACACTGGGGCCAGCCGTACTGGGACACCGACCACGCCGGCTACGCCCAGAAGCTGATGGAGTCGGGCGACGCCATGCTGCTGGGCCGGGTGACGTACCAGGGGTTCGCCGAGGCGTGGTCGGCCCGGGCCGGCGACCCGGGCGCCGACGTGATGAACGCGATGCCGAAGTACGTCGCCTCGCGCACCCTGACCGAGACCACCTGGAACGCCACCCTGATCAAGGGTGACGTGGCCGAGGAGGTCGCGAGGCTGAAGGAGCAGCCGGGCAAGAACATCCTGAAGTGGGGCACCGGCGAGCTGGACCGCACGCTGGTGCAGCACGGGCTGGTCGACGAGTTCCACTTCTGGTACTTCCCGGTGATCGTCGGCGCCGGCAAGCACCTCTTCGAGGGTGCCGGATTCGACACCACCCACCTGAAGCTGGCCGACGTCAACCGGTTCGACTCCGGCATAGTCGTGCACGTCTACGTACCCAAGTAGGCCCCGCAGCCAGCGATCAGGCCCGGTCCCCGTACAGCAGGGACTGGGCCTGGTTCGGCGTGAGGCCGCCGCCGTGCGCGAACAGCGCGGCGAAGTCCGGCCCGGCGGCGGCCTGAACCGCCGCCGTGAGCCGATCCAGCTCGGCCCGGTCCGGGTCGGAGAGCTGATGGCCGGACTCCCGCCGGGCCGCATCGGCCGCGCCGAGCAGTTGCCCGGCGAGGTCGGCCCAGCCGGCCTGGCCATCCCGGACCAGCGCGTCGGCCATCCCCGCCAGCGCCGATGCCAGCTCCGGCACCGAATCCTGGTCCCGGGCCACGTCGAACGCCTCCCGGTGCCAGGCCAGCGCCGCTGCCGGAGCGCCCCGTTGCCCGGCCAGCAGACCCAGTTCGGTCAACACCATTCCCAGGTACGGCGGGTGCGCGTCCCCGGTCTGCTGTTGCCGGGCCGAGGCGAGCAGCCAGCGCAGGTGCTCGTCGGCCAGGTCGAGCCGGCCGCCCCGGCGGGCGGCGTACGCCAGTCCGATGGTGGCGAACACCTCTCCGGCCAGTTGCCCCTGCTCGGCGGCGAGCCGCCGCGCCTGCTCGGCGTACTCCAGAGCGTGCGGATAGTCGCCGAGCCGCACCGAGATCCAGCCCAGCCAGGCCAGTTGACCGGCCACATCGGACCAGAGGCCCAGTTCCTCGGCGATCCGTAGCCCCTGCCGGCTCAGTCGGGCCGCCTCGGTCTGGTCGCCGGTCAGGTCCGCGAGGCCGATCAACCAGTCGGTCGCCTGGAGTACTCCCCAGTCGTCACCCAGTTCGGCGAAGAGTTCGGCGCCGCGCCGGGCGTCGGATTCCACCGCGACCGGGTCGGCCCGGATGTGCGCGAGCATCGCCCGGCTGCTCAGTACCGCCGCCTCGCCCCAGCGGTCCCCGGCGGACCGGAACGTCTCCAGTGCCCGCGCCAGCAGCTCACCGGTGGCGGCCAGGTCGCCGAAGTCGATCGTCGAGCTGGCGAGGAACCACTCCGCGCGGGCCTGGCCGAGCGGGTCCGCCACCTTGTCGTACCCGCGCAGCACCTCGGCCGCCAACTCCGGCCCGGCCCGACCCTGCCGGATCGCCAGGCCGGCGTGCCAGGCTTCGGCTGCGGCCCGGACCACGTCCGGCGCCTCTCCGGGTACGGCCAGCGCGCCGGCCAGGGCCCGCCGGGCCTCGCCGAGCCGGCCGCGCAGGAACCTGTACCAGACCAGCGCGCTGGCCAGCCGCAGCGCCGGCTCGGCCGCGCCCTCCCGCCGGTACGTCTCCTGCGCGGCCCGCAGGTTCGCCGCCTCGGCGTCCAGCCGGCGCAGCCACTCCCGTTGCCCGGGCCCACGCAGTTCCGGGTCGGCCCGCTCGGCCATCGCCAGATAGTGATCAGCGTGCCGGCGCCGCACCGCCCCCTCCTCGCCGGCCTCCCGCAGCCGATCCAGGCAGTACGCGGAGACCGACTCCAGCAGCCGGAACCGTGGCCCGTCGCCATCAGTCGGTGCGGTGGCGCGTACCACCAGAGAACGGTCGACCAGCCCGGCCAGCAGATCCAGCACCTCACCAGCCGATATCCCGCCGGACGCCCTGGCGGATATGCCCTCGGACGCCCCGGCCGATATCCCGCCGGATGTCACGGCGGCGGACAGCCCGTCGGGCGTCACGGCTGATATCCCGTCGGGCGTCAGGACCGATATCCCGTCGGGCGTCACGGGCCCGGCGCAGACCGCCTCGGCGGCGGCCAGGGTGCAGCCGCCGGAGTGCGCCGCCAGCCGGCGCAACACCGCCCGTTCGGGCTCGCCGAGCAGTCGCCAACTCCAGTCGATCACGGCGGCCAGGGTGCGCTGCCGGTCCGGTGCGTCGCGCGGGCCGGTGGCGAGCAGCCCGAACCGGTCCTGCGGCACCTGCAACCGGGCCGCCAGTTCGGCCACGCCCAGCACCGGTACCCGGGTCGCGGCCAGCTCCAGCGCCAGCGGGATGCCGTCCAGCCGCCGGCACACCTCGGCCACCCCGGCGATCGTCTCGGGGGTTGCGGCCAACCCGGCCCGGGCCAGGAAGAGGCGTACCGCGGGCGACCGGGCCAGCCGGTCCGGGTCGTCGGTGTCCGGGAGGTCCAGCGGCGGCAGTTCCCAGCGGGCCTCGCCGCGCAGCCGCAGCGGCTCCCGGCTGGTGGCCAGCACCCGCAGCTCGGGTGCGGCCGGCAGCAGCTCGCCGACCAGCCCGGCCAGCGGCTCGACGACGTGCTCGCAGTTGTCCAGTACCAGCAGCATCCGCCGTTCCCCCAGCGCGGTCGCCAGCCGTTCGCCCGGCGACTCCGCGCCGCCGGTACCGTCCGGAATGGAGAGTGCCGAGAGGACCGGCTCGGCCGGGTCGCCCGACCCGTCCCAGGTGGTCAGGTCGACCAGCCAGACCCCGTCCGGGTACGCCTCGACCAGCGCCCGGGCGACCGCGACCGCGACGCTGGTCTTGCCCACCCCGCCCGGCCCGGTCAGCGTGACCAGCCGGCCGGCGGCCAGCAGTTCGCGTACCCGCCGGACGGCGTGGTCGCGGCCGACCAGCTCGGTCACCGGTGCCGGCAGGGTCGCGCCGGCCCGTACCCGCCGCCGGGTCGGTGCGGGCGGGTCCTCGGCCGGATCACCGGCCAGGACCGCCCGGTGCAGCGCCGCCAACTCCGGCCCGGGATCGAGGCCCAGTTCGTCGGCGAGGCTGCGCCGCAACTCCTGGAAGCTGTCCAGCGCCTCGCCGGCCCGGCCGGACCGGTGCAGCGCCCGGATGTGTGCCGCCCGCAGCCGCTCCCGGTACGGATGCCGGGCCACCTGCTCGGCCAGCTCGCCGACGAGTTCACCGTGCTCGCCCAGCTCCAGCCGCGCCTCCGCGTACGCCTCCACGGCGGTCAGTCGCTGTTCCTCCCAGCGGGCCACGGCGGTACGGGCGAACTCCTCGTCGGCGAAGTCGGCCAGCGCGGCACCCCGGCACAGCGCCAGCGCGTCGGCGAGCAGCCCGGCCCGGGTACCCGGATCGTCAGCCGCCTGCGCCTGCCCGACCAGCGCCGCGAAGGTATCCGCGTCGACCGCTTCCGGCCCGGTCCGCAGCTCGTATCCGGGAGGCTGCGAGACGACCAACTCCCGAGCGTCCGGCTCGGCCCCGGCCAGTGCCCGGCGCAGTTGCGAGACCCGTACGTGCAGCGCGGCGGTCGGGTCGGCGGGTGCCGTCGTACCCCAGATGTCCTCGACCAGCCGGTCCACCGAGACCGGGTGACCCCGCGAGATCAGCAGGTCGGCCAGGAGGGCCCGGACCTTGCGGCCGGGGATCGTCACCGGCTCGCCGTGGTCGGTCCAGACGGCCAGCGGCCCCAACACCCCGAATCTCACCGCCCCAGGCTACGGAAGTCGCGGGCCGGCTGCCGTGGCCGGCTGCGGTGGGCGGATTCCGTAGCCGGATTCCGTGGGCCGGAGTGGCGCCAGCCGGTCCTGCCGGTGGTTGGAAATCGCTCGGGGTCCAAGAGCACCTTGCGCGATAGTACGTAGCAAACCGTTCGGTACGTACTTCGGGAGTCCGTGTGTTCCGTCATCCGCTCACCCCGGACGCGACCCTGCGCCCGCTGGAGCCGTGGCAGGCGGCCGAGTTCGCCGCGTACGTCGATCGGGCGCGTCCGCACCTCGCGCCCTGGCTGCCCTGGGCCGAGACGATCGTCGACGAGTCCAGCGCCCGGGCCTGGTTGCAGCGCTACGCCGACCGCCAGGCCGACGACAGCGGTCGCGTCTACGGCATCTGGGTCTCGGATTCACTGGTCGGCGGCACCCTGTTCAGGGTCTTCGACACCCAGTCCGGCCTCTGCGAGGTCGGGGTCTGGCTCGATCCCGCCGTGCAGGGCAGGGGGCTGGTCGGCCGCGCCGTCGAGCACATGGTCGAGTGGGCGTTCCGGGAACGCGGCATGCACCGGGTGGAGTGGCGGGTGGTGCCGACCAACACCCGCAGCATCACCGCCGCCAAGCGGCTGGGCATGACGCGCGACGGCGTACTCCGTGAGGTGTTTCCCTTCCACGGCACCCGGCACGACATCGAGGTGTGGTCCCTGCTGGCCACCGAATGGCGGTCGCCGGAAGCGCCGCCCGCGTGACGAGCCCGGCCGGCCCCGGGCGGAGCGCTCGGGACCGGCCGGCTCGGCGAGCCGTCGGATCAGGAGGTGCAGGTGTTCAGCATGGTCTGCAGCGCGCTCTTCTCCGCCGACTGGAGGTGCAGGCCCCAGTTGTACTTGGTCCGGATCCACATCTTGGCGTAGGTGCAGTGGTAGGCGGTGCGGCTCGGCTTCCAGGTGGACGGGTCCTGGTCGCCCTTGGACTGGTTCACGTTGTCGGTGACGGCGATCAACTGCGGCCCGTTGAGGTCGTTGGCGAAGGACTGCCGGCGGCTGGTCGTCCACGAACTGGCCCCGGAGCGCCACGCTTCGGCCAGCGGCACGATGTGGTCGATGTCGACGTCGGCCGGGTTGGTCCAGGTCGCCCCGTCGTACGGGCTGTACCAGCTTCCCGAGGTCGGATAACAGGAACTGTCCACACTCACCCCGCTGCCGTCGCGCCGCAGCACCGTCTCCCGGGTGTTGCAGGCGCCGCTGATGGTGATCCAGTGCGGGAACAGGTCGCGGCTGTAGCCGGTCATCGAACCCTGGGTCGCGACGGTCAGCGCGTTCAGGTTGGACTGGGCGGTGGCCTTGGACGGGATGCCGGGCGGGGTGGCGCCGGCCGGGGTCGCGACCAGCAGGGACGCGGCGATCGCCGCAGTGGCGGCGGTGACGGTGAGGGTCAGCCGGATACGGCGACGTCGGATCTGCAACACGGATGCCTCCCGAGGCACTTGGGGGTACGGGAGGAATCAACGTAACTGATCATCGTGTCCGGACCGCCACAGTCACGTGACCGGCCATCGACGCGCGCCGTAATGCCGGGCGCCCGGGTGCCTGGTCCGGCCGCTCTCCGGGTACGTCCCGCCGTCGGCTCGTCGGCGCCGTCCCGTCGTCGGCTCGTCGGCGCCGCCCCGGCGTCGGCCCTGGCCGGTCAGGCCGGCTGGCTGGTGGTGGGGGTGGGCTGGCGAGGCGTCGAGTTGCTGGTCCCGTTCTTGGAGACCGCCGGTGCCGCTCCGACGCCGAGCACGGTCAGCGCGGCCAGCAGCAGCGCGATCCACTCGTTCGAGTCCAGTCCACCGAGGATCACCGTGGCCAGCACCTGGAGCACGCTCAGCACCACGGCGACGGCGGTCTTGCCCCAGCGGTACTGCGGAGTCAGCGGCACCAGGTAGACACCGATCGCGGTGGCGGCGGCGATGGCGATCTGCACCGCCTCGGCCGGCTCGATGCGCTGGTCCCCGGAGAGGGCGCCGTACGCGACCGTGAGCGCCGCCCCGGCGACGGCGGCGAGGGCCTTGCCGTACTTGCGGATCATGGGTTTCTCACCGTACCTCTCCGATGGTGGGTCAACCGGACGCGGACCTTACCGGCTGCTGTGGCGCCATGGTGTAACAGCCCGACGCCGCCTGTCAGTCGGATATCTGCGGCCGTACGGTCGGACTTCCTGCCGGGGCGGCACCGGCTCTGCGGCCGGCATTTCCGCGATCCATTCCGGACTGCGGAAACTGCCGAACTGCCGAACTGCCGAACTCCGGACTGCCGAACTCCGGACTCCGGTCAGACCAATTCGCTCAGTGCGAGTACCTCGTCGGCACATCCCCAGGAAAGGGCGAGCCCCGAGCCGCCGTGACCGTAGTTGTGGATGAGGACATTGCCGTCGACCTGATCGCGCTCGATGCGTACGCTCGGCCGGCTCGGACGCAGTCCGACCAGGATGCGCCGGATCTGGGCGGACCGGAGCAGCGGCTCGACGGCGGCGCACCGCTCGATGATCGCCGCTGCCCGGGCGGGGTCCGGGGTGAGGTCCTCCGAGCCGGGCGTCGCGCTGCCGCCGAGTACGACGTGGCTGCCGTGCGGCAGGATGTAGGTCATGTCCTCGTGCTCGGCCCAGTCCTGGAAGAACGTGTCTATTCCCGGGTTGTCGACGACCACCAGTTGGCCCCGGGTGGGAAAGACCTGGTCGTCCGGGACCAGATAACGGGCACCGAGCCCGGTGCAGTTCACCAGTACGCCGGCGGCACCGGCGAGTTCCTTGAAAGAGCTGACCGTGCCGATTTCGATGGCGCCACCCCGGCTGATCAGGCGCTCGGTGAGGTATTCCAGATAGGCCGGCATGTTCACCAGTGGACTGGTGTAACGCCAGCCGCTGACGTAGCCGGGTGGGAGTTCGTCGGCGGGGCAGAGTTCGAAGTCGCTCAGGTCGCGGACGCAGGCCGGCGGCTCCAGCGGAAAGGGTGCCACCTCCAGACCACGCACGAGCCGTACGCCGGACGACGGGTCCTCGGCGATCTTCTCCAGGGTCAGCCGGGTCTGTTCGCTCCAGTGCAGGACGCGCGCGTCGGTCAACTCGTAGGGCCCCCAACTCGCCCCGGCGGACGCGGAGGTGGTGTCCTGCGGCGGCCGGGCGGCTCGGATCCGGACCGAGAGCCCCGCCTCGGCGAGCCGGACCGCGGTGGACAGTCCGATGACGCCCGCGCCGATAACGAGAACGTCGGGCCGTCGGGATGCTGCCATTAGGCCATATTAACGGAGGTCATACCCGTGCAGTGGGCGTCTGCTGCCGGATACCCGGTTGCGGAGGCGCCGGTCGGCACCTCGACACGTCAATTTGGATTCGCCGGCGCCGGCGCCGGCTGGAAATTGCAGCCGTCAATTACCGTCAGTGGCGATACTCCCGGACGCTCGGCCGGTCCAATTCGCGGCGACCAGGGAGTTTCATTCACCCCAACCCTTGGCGACTACTCCAAGTGACCGCAGGGCTTCGTGCGGTGGCGATCTCGGTCTGTTCCGGGTCGACGTGCCGCTCAACCGGCACGCCGCCGGCCGGAGGATGTCGGCCGGAGGATGCTGGTCGGTGGGCCGGTCGTCGGCCGATCGGTCGATCGTCCGGGGTGGACGGAGCCGGGCTGTCCCGCTTCGGCGGGATATATCGTCGCCATCCGTCCGCCATCCGTCGCCGCGTTGCCGAGCGGCCGGTTGACAGGTCGGAAACTCGATGTCAATCTCCCGGTATTCCCGGACTGGGAGCGCTTCCATAGATCTCGGTTCACGTCGTACCACCCCTGCCCGGCGGTACCGGCCACCCGGTCACCGCGCCCACCGGAAGGAATGACGTGCTCAGACCCCGCTCGCCGCGTACCGTCCCACTCGCCGCCGTCAGCGTCGCGGCGCTGGCCGCCAGTGTGCTGACCGCACCCGTGACCGCCGCGTCCGCCGCCGACGAGGCGCCGGAGCAGATCGTCAACGGCACCTTCGACAACGGCCATGCCCCCTGGTGGGGCACTGGCAACCTCACCCTCGACTCCAGCACCGGCCAGCTCTGCGCCGGGATTCCCGGCGGCACGGTCAATCCGTGGGACGTGATTATCGGGCAGGACAACGTGGCGCTGGTCGCCGGTGAGTCGTACGAGTTCCGGTTCTTCGGCCAGGCCACCCCGAACAAGGTCGGCCGGGCCCTGGTCCAGTTGCCGGTCGACCCGTACACGCAGTATCTGTCGGCCAGTCCCGAGCTGAGCGTCTCCGGCAACGGGTACCGCTACACCTTCACCTCCCCGGTCGACCTGCCGAACGCCCAGGTCGCCTTCCAACTCGGCGGCAGTGTCGAGCCGTGGACGGTCTGCCTGGACGACATCTCGCTGACCGGCGGCGCCGAGCCGGACGTCTACGTCCCGGACACCGGTCCGCGAGTCCGGGTCAACCAGGTCGGCTACCTGCCGAAGGGGCCGAAGAACGCCACCGTGGTCACCGAGGCGACCAGCCCGCTGCCGTTCCAGCTCCGCGACGGTGCCGGCCGGCTCGTCAAGCAGGGCCGGACGACCCCGCGCGGCGTCGACCGCTCCTCCGGGCAGAACGTGCACACCATCGACTTCGGGCACTTCACCCGGCCCGGCACCGGCTACACGCTGACCGCCGACGGCGAGACCAGCCGGCCGTTCGACATCGGCGCCGACTTCTACGAGCAGCTCCGCACCGACGCGCTGAAGTTCTACTACACCCAGCGCAGCGGCACCGAGATCTCCGACGCGCTCCGCCCCGGCTACGGCCGGCCGGCCGGACACGTCGGGGTGGCGCCGAACCAGGGCGACACCTCGGTGCCCTGCCAGCCCGGCGTCTGCGACTACACCCTGGACGTCTCCGGCGGCTGGTACGACGCCGGCGACCACGGCAAGTACGTGGTCAACGGCGGCATCTCGGTGCACCAGCTGATGAGCGAGTACGAGCGCTCCACCCGGGCCGGCACCGGGCAGCCGTGGCGGCTCGGCGACCGGACCCTGAACCTGCCGGAGAGCGGCAACCGGGTGCCGGACATCCTCGACGAGGCGCGCTGGGAGCAGGAGTTCCTGCTCAGCATGCAGGTGCCGGCCGGTAAGCCGCTGGCCGGGATGGCCCACCACAAGATCCACGACGACTCGTGGACCGGCCTGCCGCTGCTGCCGCACCTCGACGAGAAGCGGCGGGAACTGCACCCGCCGTCCACCGCCGCCACCCTCAACCTGGCCGCCACCGCCGCACAGGCGGCCCGGGTCTTCCGGCCGTACGACCGGCGGTTCGCCGACCGCAACCTGGCCGCCGCCAAGACGGCCTGGGCCGCCGCGTTGGCCAACCCCGAGCGGTACGCCGACCCGGCCGACGCCAACGGCGGCGGCGCGTACAACGACGCCGACGTCAGCGACGAGTTCTACTGGGCCGCCGCCGAGCTCTACCTGAGCACCGGGGCGAGGGAGTACCGCGACTTCGTGCTCCGCTCGCCGCACCACACCGGAGACGTCTGGCGGGAGCGCGGAATGGACTGGGGCAACACCGCCGCGCTCGGCCGGCTGCAACTGGCGACGGTGCCGAACAACCTGCCGGACCGTGCCCGGGTACGCGCCTCGGTCGCCCAGGGCGCCGACCGCTACCTGGCCACCCTCACGGCACACCCGTACGGCATCCCGTACGACCCGTCGGACAACCTCTTCGACTGGGGCTCCAACAACCTGATCGTGAACAACGCCATCGTGCTGGCCACCGCGTTCGACCTGACCGGGAAGGACCGCTACCGGGACGGGGTGGCGCAGACGATGGACTACATCTTCGGCCGCAACGCCCTGAACCAGTCGTACGTGACCGGCTACGGCGAGGTGGCCTCGCGCAACCAGCACAGCCGCTGGTATGCCCGCCAGCTCAACCCCGAGCTGCCCAACCCGCCCCGGGGTACCCTCTCCGGCGGCCCGAACTCGGCCATCCAGGACCCGGTCGCCCAGCAGAAGCTGCGCGGCTGCGCGCCGCAGTTCTGCTACATCGACGACATCGAGTCGTGGGCGACGAACGAGCTGACCATCAACTGGAACGCGCCACTGGCCTGGATCGCGGCCTTCGTCGCCGACCAGGACAACGGCGACGCCCGGCACCACCGGCGCTGACGGGACGGCGGCGGCGCCCGGCCGCCGCGCCGGACGATCCAGCGCGTGGACTCCGGCCGGCGGCTGGCCGCCGCCGGCCGGAGACCGGCCCACCGCACCTGGCCCGTTCTAATGCGATGGGCCGTCAGCCGGACATCTCGGATGTCCGGTACCTGGAAGGCGTTCCGGGCGACGATCGTGTTACATCGGATACGTCCGGGCCACCGCGACCAGTTCGGAGCTGTGCGATCCGACCACGCCGACGTCCGGCGGGCGTGGGCGGAAGCCGGGCAGCCCGGCGAGGCCGTCGCTGGCGTCCATCGCCCGCAGCCGTACCGGGCCGGCGCCGGTCGGGCGGAGCCGCAGCTCGATCTCGATACCCTCGGCGGGCGGGGCGTGGAACACCACGCCGAACGGCTCCGGGCCGTCGACCCGGATCTCCCGGCCGGCGACCCGGGCCGAGACGACGACGGCGGTCGCCGGGTCGACGTGCAGCGCGGCGAACCGTACCGGGCGTTGTGGGAGGAGCCGGACGCGCAGCGTACGCACGCCGGACTCGGTGACGTCGGCGAGCGGGTCGAGCCGGGGCGGGGGCAGGGCGGCGGGTTCGGCCGGGCCGGCGCGCAGTTCCTCGTCGCCGAAGACCGGGAAGGTGTCGCCGATCCGGCTGGGACCGTCGACGTACTGGGCGGTCCAGGGCTGTGGATCGGTCTCCTCGCTGAGCCAGCGGGCCGTGCCGGTGTCGGCGTCCAGCGCGTACATCAGGTGGGTCGGCACCGGGTGCGCGGCGTCGAACCGGTCGACCACCAGGCCGGTACCGCTGAAGATCAGGATGCCGAGCAGCGCGGCCAGCGCGGGCAGCGCGCCGCGCCGCCGGGCCCGCAGCGCGGCCATGCCACGCTGTCCGCCGGCCACCGGGTGCAGCAGGTCGACCACGGGCAGCGCGGCGAGCCCGAGCAGCACCGCGAAGAGCGCACCGACTCCGCCCATCGCCATGCCGAGCGCCGGGAAGAGCAGCACGACGGTGGGCAGCAGCACGAGTACTCCGACCGCCGCGCCGGCGGTCACCGCGACCACCGGCCACGGGCCGTCCCGGCGTACGGCCAGGGCCAGCAGTCCGGCCAGCACGCCGGCCAGCGCCGGCAGGATGGTCAGGTACGCCCCGCCGGGGGCGACGACGGCGAGCAGCACCCCGAGTACGGCCAGCCAGCCCAGCCCGCCGACGGCGAGTGCCGCCGGGCCGGTACGTCGGCGGGTCAGCGCGTACCAGCCGAACAGCACCGCCGCGGCGAGCGCCAGCACCGCCAGCCGGTACCACAGTGGACGGTACGGGTCGAGCAGCGTGGCGTAGCCCGGCCGGATCGCGGTGATCCCGACCCAGAGCAGTTGCGCCCCGACCGGCGCGAGCACGATCGGCAGCAGCGCCAGCCCGAACCCGGCGGCGAGTCGCGGCCCCGACGCGCGCCCCCGCCGCCGGACGGCCCAGCCGAGTACCCCGACCCCGGCCAGCGCCAGCAGCGCGAGCGGCAGGGTGAGCCATCCGGGATACCGGGCCAGCCCGCCGGGCAGCGGGAAGTACGTGGCGTCCCCGCTGGCGTCCAGCCGGGTCAGGTCGACCGCGCCGAACTCCCGGGCCAGCCCGAGCGCGTTCGCCCCGTGCTGTTGCAGGCTGCCCCGGTCGACGCTCGCCGGGGTGTCCAGCGGGGTGTGATAGAGCGCGGCGCCGTCGATGTAGGCGGCGTTCAGCCCGGTGAAACCGTGTTCGAGGAAGGCGGTGAAGTCGGTGTCGTTGGGCAGCAGCCGATAGACCTCGACCGCGAACGAGGTACCCACCGGGTACGGCGCGGCCCGGCCGAAGACCTCCACCAGACCGGCGTTGCGCAGCGAGGTCTCGAACATGATCACCGGACCGGTGCTGCCCCGCGCCTCCAGGTTGAGCACCACGCCACCGTCGGCGGCCAGCGGATGGTCGGCGGCGAACGCCGAGGCGCCGCAGAGGCAGGCTTCCTCGGCGTCGGTGAAGACCAGTACGACGTCGTTGCGCGGGCGTTCGCCCTCGGTCAGTGCCCGGGCCACCTCCAGCAGCGCCGAGGTGCCGGCCCCGTCGTCGTTGCCGCCCGGGCCGGTCTGCACCGAGTCGTAGTGGGCGACCAGGAAGACCCGTCCGGTGGGATCGGTGCCGGGGATCCGGGCGACCACGTTGCGTACCCGGGCCAGCGTCGCGCCGCCCGCGCCGCCGCTGAGCTGCCCCGCCTCCTCGGCGACGGTGTCCTGCGACTCCGGAGCCAGACCGAGATCCCGCAGAGTGCTCTCCAGGTGGCTCCGTACCCGCTCCGCGGCCGGACTGCCGGCGGCGTGCGGCTCCGCCGCGATCGTCCGGAGGTGCTGGTACGCCCGCTCCGCGCTGAACTCGTCGGCCGGCGCGTCGAGCCCGGCCGGGTCCGGGGTACCCAGACCGAGCCCGGTGACCACCCCGACGGCCAGCAGCGCGGCCAGGGCCGCCAGCGCGGCCGGCAACCGACGCCGAGGTCGGGCCAGCGCCCGCTCGGAAGCGGGCAGAACTGTCACCGAGGGCTCGATCGCCCGAGGGGCGGCGGAATGCGGTGGATCGGTGTCGGGCGGGCCGGTGCGGGCCGGGTCGTCGGCGGGCGGGTCGGGAGGTGGTGGGTCGGCGGGGGAGTGGTGCTCGGGGGTGGGCACGGGTGCCTCCAGGGGGGTCGGCAGCGACTGCCATCATCGCGGTCGGCCCGTTCCCCGGCCGGCCGGGTCACCCTGCGGACGACCGGTCGCATAGCGTGATACGCATGTCCAGGTACCGAGTGACCGATCCCGTCGCCGTGCTGCGCGACTTCGTCGCCCGGGTCGCGCCGTACGACCCCGAGCCGGATGCCGCGCCGGTCGGCGTCGTCGACGTCCGGTCCGGTGGAGAGGCCGGGACGATTCCGCTCACCCCGCACCTGGCCCGGGCGCTGGCCGAGGCGCTGGCCGGCTATCGGGACCGGGCCGACCGGGGCACCTGCGCGAGTTGCGGGAGCCGTCGGCTGGACGAGAACCTGCACTGCCTCGACTGCGGCCGGCTGCACGGGGTGCTCGGGCAGGTGATCGCAGACCAGGCCGAACAGGTACGCCTGCGGGACCCGGCCGGCTCGGCGGAAGCCCCACGGTGACGCCGGGGCGCCGGGTCGGCGCCACCTCTGTTGTGTGGCAGCGTTGGGTGGTACAGGATCGGCGCGGATTGTCGTCGTGGGCGTGGGCCGGACCCGACCGGACGGGGCACGGAGGGCCGGGTGACGGAACGGCTCGGTCGTGACGGCGAGGAGCGGATCGAGGAGGCGTCGTGACCGGATCGAGGGGAGCGGCCCGGTGACCGGATCGTCCGTCGTACCCGCGCCGGCGTACCCGCACGGCGGGCTCGGGCGGCACGCCAAGCTGCCGCCCCGGGAGCGGCTGCGCGTGCTGCTGATCGAGGACGACGACGCCGACGCCTTCCTGGTCGGCGAACTGCTCGCCGAGACCGGCGACGGCATCGACCTGCTCGTCGCGAACAGTCTGAACGCCGCCCGGTCGCAGGTTTCCGGTGTCGACTGCGTACTGCTCGACCTCGGCCTGCCGGACGCGCAGGGCCTGGACGGGCTCCGCCAGGTACTCGGGATGTCCAGCGGTGCCGCCGTCTGCGTGCTGACCGGCCGCTCAGACGAGCACCTCGGCATCGGCGCGGTCGCCGAGGGCGCCCAGGACTACCTGGTCAAGGGCCAGGTCGACGGGGTGCTGCTGGCCCGGGCCCTGCGCTACGCGGTGGAGCGGAAGCGGGCCGACGAGAACACCCGGCGGCTGCGCGAGGTGGAGCTGCGCCAGGCTGAGTCCGCCCGGTTGGAACGCGGCCTGCTGCCCCAGCCGTTGATCGACACCGACCTGGTGCAGGTGCACCCCTTCTATCGCCCCGGCCGGCACGAGGCGCTGATCGGCGGCGACTTCTACGACGTGGTGCAGACCAGCCCGGACCGGATCGACCTGATCGTCGGCGACGTCTGCGGGCACGGGGTGGACGAGGCCGCGCTCGGCGTCGAACTCCGGGTCGCCTGGCGGGCCCTGGTGCTCGCCGGGGTCCCGGACGAGCAGGTACTGCCGGCGCTGGAGCAGGTGCTGATGAGCGAGCGGTCGGCCCGGGAGATCTTCGCCACCGTCGCCGCCGTCCGGCTGGACCTGGCCGGCAACCGGGCCACCGTACGGCTCGCCGGCCATCCGCCGCCGCTGCTGCTCGCCGGGGGCCGGGTGGTACCGGTGCCGGCGCCGCACGGGCTGCTGCTCGGGGTACGCCCCCGGCCGCCGGTCGCCCACGAGCTGCGCTTCGATACCGAGGACTGGTCGCTGCTGATGTATACGGACGGGCTCATCGAGGGGCGGATCGGCGACGGCGACGAGCGGCTGGACGTATCCGGGCTGAGCAGGCTGGTGGCCGATCCGGACACCCGTCGGGTGGGCCTGCCGGAGCTGCCCGGCTGGCTGGTGGAGCGGGCCGAGGAGTACAACGGCGGTCCGCTCGCCGACGACGTGGCGATGTTGCTGGTCAGCCGGGGGGAGGGGCGGTGAGGGCACCGGTACGGTGGACGCTGCGCCGCCGGGTCACCGCGCTCTGCGTGATCGTCGGCGTGGTGCTCGGCCTGCTGGCGGTCAGCGCCGCGGTGGTCGCCACCAGCAACCGGCAACACCTGGACACCCTGCTCACCAAGACCGGCCCGCTGCGAACCGACGGTCAGGCACTGCTCAGCGCCCTGGTCGACCAGCAGACCGGGGTACGCGGCTACGCCGTCAGCGCCAACGACGCCGACCTCGCGCCGTACCGGGACGGCCAGCAGCGGGAGGCGGCGCTGATCGCCTCGATGGACGCGCTCCTGGACGACCACCCGGAGATCCGCCGCGAGCTGCACGCGGTCCGGGACCACGCCCGGCAGTGGCGGGCGGTGGTGGCCGAGCCGGCGATCGAGCTGACGGTGCGGAGCGGGCCGGAGGTGGCGCAGGCGTACCTGACCGCCCAGACCAACGCCCGCTTCACCGCGTTGCGCGGCGAGGTGGAGGCGTTGCAGCAGTCGCTCCTGGCGTTGCGCAACACCGTCGCGACGAACGCCCGGGCGACCGGCAACGCCCTCGTGCTGCTGTTGATCCTGGCCGCGGTCGTGGTGGTGCTGGCCGGGCTGGCCCTGCTGACCTCGCTGAACCGGCTGGTGATCGGCCCGGTCACCGCGCTGGCCGGGCAGGTGCGGGAGGTGGCCGGCGGGGCCTACCAGCGGGAGATCGAGCAGGTCGGGCCGCCGGAGCTGGCCGGGTTGGCCGGCGACATCGACGGGATGCGCCGCCGGATCGCCGCCGACCTGGCGGAGGTACGGCAGGCCCGGGAACGGATCGAGTGGGTCAACAGCCAACTGGAGAAGCAGGCCGAGGAACTGGTCCGGTCCAACCGCGACCTGGAGCAGTTCGCCTACGTCGCCTCGCACGACCTCCAGGAGCCGCTGCGCAAGGTGGCCAGCTTCTGCCAGCTCCTGCAACGCCGGTACGCGGGCAAGCTCGACGAGCGCGCCGATCAGTACATCGCGTTCGCGGTCGACGGGGCGCAGCGGATGCAGCGGCTGATCAACGACCTGCTGGCGTTCTCCCGGATCGGCCGGCTCACCACCGGCTTCACCGACGTGGACCTGAACGCGGTGATGGCCGAGGTCGCCGGCCAGACCGAGTCCACCCGGCGGTACGTCGGCGGCGAACTCACCTGGTCGGACCTGCCGGTGATCCGGGGCGAGGAGACCCTGCTGGCCAACCTGCTGGCCAACCTGGTGGGCAACTCGCTCAAGTTCCGCCGGCCGGACGTCGCGCCGAAGGTGCACATCTCGGCCCGACGGCTGGGCGACGAGTGGGAGATCAGTTGCCAGGACAACGGGATCGGCATCGAGCCCGAGTTCGCGGACAAGATTTTCGTGATCTTCCAGCGGCTGCACGCCAAGGACGCCTATCCGGGTACCGGCATCGGGCTGGCCATCGTGAAGAAGATCGTCGAATATCACGGCGGCCGGGTCTGGGTGGACCCGGATGCGGTGGCCGAGGGCACGATGATCCGGTTCACCCTGCCCGTACCGCCAGAGTCGCGGGAGCCGGCCGAGCCGTCCGGGGCCACCGGTGCGGAAGGGGCCGGGTCGGTCGTGCCCGCCCCGGCCACCGGGTCGCCGAGCGGGAAGGAGGCCGAGGCCACCGCGCCGGGTGAGTCGGCCCGGCCGGCCGGCGACATGAAGCAGACTGACCTGACGGACGAGTGGATCGACGAGGGGGGCCGATGACGGCACCGGCGGACGGCAAGAGCCCGATCGAGGTGCTGCTGGTCGAGGACGACCCGGGTGACGTGCTGATGACGCAGGAGGCGTTCGAGGAGCACAAGCTGCGCAACCGGCTCACCGTGGTCTCCGACGGCGCGGCGGCCCTGGCGTACCTGCGCCAGGAGGGCGAGTACGCCGACGCCGTACCGCCGGACCTGATCCTGCTCGACCTCAACCTGCCCCGTCGGGACGGCCGGGAGGTGCTGGCCGAGATCAAGCGCGACGAGCAGTTGTGCCGGATCCCGGTGGTGGTGCTGACCACCTCGCAGGCCGACGAGGACATCCTGCGCAGCTACCAACTGCACGCGAACGCGTACGTGACGAAGCCGGTCGACTTCGAGCGCTTCATCTCGGTGGTCCGGCAGATCGACGAGTTCTTCGTCAGCGTCGTGAAGCTTCCGCCGCGTGGCTGACCCCGATTCGCGGCTCGTCGAGGAGGTCGGGGCGCTGCTCCGCCGGGCCGCCGCCGAGGCCATCCTGCCGATGTTCCGGCACCTGGCCGATTCCGACGTCTCGGAGAAGGCTCCGGGCGAGGTGGTGACGGTGGCCGACCGCCGGGCCGAGGAGATCATCACCACCGGGCTGCGCCGGCTCCGGCCGGAATCCGAGGTGGTCGGCGAGGAGGGGGTGGCCGCCGATCCGGAGGTACTCGACCGGCTGGCCGGGCCGGGCGAGGTGTGGTTGGTCGATCCGTTGGACGGTACGGCGAACTTCGCGGCCGGGCGGCAGCCGTTCGCGGTGATGGCGGCGCGGCGGCGACGCGGGCGTACCGAGGCGGCCTGGATCCTCGACCCGATGGCGGACCGCCTGCTGGTGGCCCGGGCCGGGGACGGGGCGTACCGGGACGGGGAGGCGGTACGGACCACCGCCGAGCCGCTCGCGGCCGGGTCGCTGCGCGGCGTGGTGGCGGCCCGGTTCCTGCCGGTGGAACTCCGGGAGCGGGTGGCGGCCGGGGCCGGGCGGATCGGCGCGGTGCTGCCCGGGCAACACTGCGCTGGGCAGGAATATGCGGATATTGTGGATAACCGGCAGCACTTCGCGATCTTCTGGCGGACGCTGCCCTGGGACCACGCGCCGGGAGCGCTGCTGGTCGAGGCTGCCGGCGGAGTGGTCCGGCGGCTCGACGGCACCCCGTACGACCCGGCCGACGGGCGGGCCGGACTGCTGGTCGCCGCCAACGAGTCGATCTGGGACACGGTGCACGCCGTACTCCTGGCCACGCCCTGACCCGCGACAAGCAGCCTCTTTGCCGACAACATAGCCCTTCATGTGATATTGCGGTACGTCAAAGCCGGGCCGACAGGGCGGCCCGCTTCCGGTAGGCTGACCGGCGGTCTCCGCCAGGTGGCGCCGTCGAGGGTGCCGGCGGTGACCGCCGCCGAACGAACCTTTTCCACCTGAACCGCGCGGCGCTCACGTACCGCGTCCGACCTTGCGGCCAGCCGGGCCGTCAGGGGAGGTGGAAAAAGATTCAATGGTCACTGTGGACCCCGCGGGGTCGGCGGCCTACGGAAGGAACGGCTTTCGTGCGCTCAACGGCCATCGCCCGGCTGCACCGCCCACGCCGGTTCACGGCGCTGCTCGTCGCCGCCGCGGTCCTCGTCGGCGCCCCTGTGGCCCTGGTCGGCACGGCCGCCGCTCCGGCGACCGCCGCGCCCAGTTCGCCCGGGGACGAGGGCGGCACCAAGAAGCTCCGGGACGCCCTGGAGGCCGCCTCCAAGGGGCACATCGAGGCGACCACCAAGCTGAACAACTCCAAGAAGCGGCAGCGCCAGCTCGGCACGCAGCTCAAGCAGGTCGAGACCCGGGTCGCCACGCTCACCCAGGAGGTGGGGGTGATCGCTGCCGAGTCCTACCGCCGGGGCCGGCTCACCCCGATCTCGGCCCTGCTGAACAGCGCCTCGCCGGAGTCGTTCGTGGAGCGGGCCGCCGGGCTCGAAGTGATCGCCCAGCGTGACGACCGGAAGCTCCGCGAGCTGGCCGAGTCGCTGGACGAAGCGACCCAGGCGAAGAAGGCGATCGACGCCGAGGTACGCGAGCAGCAGCGCCAGGTCGAGGTGATCGCCCGGAAGAAGAAGGACGCCGAACGCGCCCTGGCCGCCGTCGGCGGCAACCCGTCCGGCGGGCTGATCAGCGCCAACTCGCCGCTGGCCAAGGCCGCCCCGCGCAACTCCGACGGCTCCTGGCCCAACGAGTCCTGTTCCATCAACGACCCGACCACCAGCGGCTGCATCACGCCACGCACCCTGCACGCGCTCAACCAGGCCAAGGCCAACAACTTCAAGCGGTACGTCTCCTGCCACCGCAGCGGCGGCGGGGGTGAGCACCCCAAGGGGCGCGCCTGCGACTTCGCGGCCGCGACCGGCGGGTTCGAGAACGTCGACGCGAGCGGCGGCGACCGCACGTACGGCAACAACCTCGCCGCGTTCTACGTCAAGAACGCCAGCCGGCTCGGGGTGCTCTACGTGATCTGGTACCGGCAGATCTGGATGCCCGGCAACGGGTGGCGGGCCTACAACGGCAACGGTGATCCCGCCTCCGACCACACGAACCACGTTCATCTGTCGATGTTGTAGCCCGGCGCCGGCGGTGGGATGCGTACCATCGCTGCGATGGACTCTTCACCACCTGAGGTGGCGGACCCCGCCACCGTCTCGGACGAGGCGCCCGGGTCTCCGGCCCGGGCCCTGCCGGCCGGCCTGGCCGCCACCCTGGTCTTCGTCTCCAGCGGTGCCGTACTCGTGCTGGAGACGGCGTCGCTGCGGCTCGTCGGCCCGTACGTCGGGGTCACCCTCCAGGTCACCAGTTCGGTGATCGGGGTGGCGCTGGCCGCCATCGCGTACGGCGCATGGATCGGCGGCTGGCTCGCCGACCGCCGGGACCCGCGCCGGCTGCTCGCCCCGGCCCTGGTGCTCGCCGGCATCTGCACCGCACTGACCCTGCCGATCGTCCGGTACGCCGGTGAGGTGCTGCGGGGCGGTGCCGCGGTCGGCATCCTGCTGCTCACCGCGCTGGCGATCTTCCTGCCGGCGGCCCTGCTCGCCTCGATCACCCCGCTGGTGGTGAAGCTGCAACTCGGCGACCTGCGGCAGACCGGGCAGGTGGTGGGCCGGCTCTCCAGCATCGGCACGCTCGGTGCGATCACCGCGACGCTGGGTACCGGATTCGTGCTGGTCGCCGCCCTGCCGAGTACGGCGATCATCATCAGCCTGGCGGTGCTGCTCGGGGTGACCGGTCTGGTGCTCGCCGGCTACCTGCGCCGGCAGTCCCGGGACGCGCTGCCGAAGCCGTCCCGGCTCACCGCCGCCGCGGCCGTACTCGGCCTGGCCGGTGCTTCCCTCTCGGCGGTCGCGCCGACCCCGTGCGACGTGGAGACGGCGTACCACTGCGCCTCGGTCGAGGCAGATCCGGACAATTCCACCGGACGGCTACTGGTGCTCAACTCGGCCTGGCACTCCTATGTGGACCTGGCCGACCCGGGGCACCTGGAGTTCGAGTACACGAAGTGGATCGGGGCGGTCGCCGACGTGATGGCGCCGGCCCGGGCACCGCTGGACGCCGTACACCTCGGGGGTGGCGGGTTCACCATGCCGCGCTACCTGACCGCGACCCGGCCCGGCACCCGCAACGAGGTCTACGAGATCGACGGCGAGCTGGTCGAGTTGGGTCGCCGCGAGCTGGACGTACGGACCGGTCCGGAGCTGCGCGCCCGGGTCGGCGACGCCCGGATGCTGATCGGGGAGCGGGCAACCCGCAGCGCCGACCTGGTGGTCGGGGACGCGTTCGGGCACCTGGTCGTGCCCTGGCACCTGGCCACCCGGGAGATGGCCGCCGAGGTCCGCCGGGTGGTCCGCCCCGGCGGCATCTACGCGCAGAACGTGATCGACCAGCCGCCGCTGCGCTTCATCCGGGCCGAGGTGGCCACCGTGGCGGCCGAGTTCCCGCACGTCGCCCTGGTCGCGCCACCGGCCGCGCTGGCCGGCTCGCAGGGCGCGAACTTCGTGATCCTCGCCTCCGACCAGCCGCTGCCGGTCGAGGAGGTACGCGAACGCCTGATCACCTCGGCGGACGATCCGGTCACCGTGCTCTCCGGCCCGGCGCTGGACGAGTTCGTCGACGACGCGATGGTGCTGACCGACGAGTACGCCCCGGTCGACCAGCTCCTGGCCACCGCCTGACCACGGCCGGGCGGCCGGGACGGTGTGCGTCGCGGCAGGTGCTGGCCGGGTCAGGTACTCGCGGCGAACTCCTGCACCTGCTGGGCCGAGCCGGCCACCACGATCATGCTGTCGGCCGGTACGACCGTCTCGGGAAGCGCGAACGCGAACGTGTCGTCGGCCGCCTTCACCCCCACCACGAGTACGCCGAACTTCTCCCGCAGCGAACTCTGCCCGACGGTACGGCCGACCAGGTTCTGCGGCGCGCGGGTCATCGCGAGCGAGAAGGTGTCGTCCAGGGTGATGAAGTCGAGCATCCTGGTGGTGATGAGATGGGCGACCCGGTCACCCATCGCCGCCTCGGGATAGATCACGTGATGGGCGCCCATCGCGGAGAGGATCTTGCCGTGTTTGGCGCTGCTCGCCCTGGCCCAGATCTCCTTGACCCCGAGTTCGGCCAGGGCCAGCACGGTCAGCACGCTCGCCTCGATGTTCTCGCCGATGCCGACCACCGCCCGCCCGAGGTCGGGTACGCCCAGTTGGCGCAGTGCCACCTCGTCGGTCGAGTCGGTCTGTACGACGTGCCGCAGCACGTCCGACCACTGCTGTACGCGCTGCGGCTCGACGTCGATGCCGAGCACGTCGTGCCCGAGGGCGCGCAGCGTACTCGCGACCTGCCCGCCGAACCGGCCCAGCCCGATCACGGTCACGCCCTCGCCAGCGGTGGGTGCCTTGCCGCCCGCCGCCGGTACCGGGATCTTGTCGTCAACCGACAATGGCCCGCTCCTCCGGATATCGATAGCGCCGGTGCCGGATGTTCAACGCCAGGGCGGACGCCGTGGTGATGGTGCCGACCCGGCCGACGAACATCACGACGACGAGGATGAGCTGGCCGCTCGCCGGCAGGGTGGCGGTGAGTCCGGTGGTCATCCCGGAGGTGCCGAACGCCGACGCGGTCTCGAAGAGCACCCGTTGCAGATCGGCGTGCTCGATCCGCGAACGCAGCGCGATGGCGGCGGCGGCGACCAGCGCGACGGCGAGCATGGCGACGGTGATCGCCTGCCGTTGGGTCGCCGTCGCGATCCGCCGCCGCCCGACCACCACGTCGGGCTCGCCACGGATCTCGGACCAGGCGATGAAGATCAGTACGGCGAAGGTACTGACCTTGATGCCGCCGGCGGTGCTGGCGCTGCCGCCCCCGATGAACATCAGCCCGGTGAGGATGCTGAGAGTCTCGGTGTTCATCGCGCCGACCGGCACGGTCTCGAAGCCGCCCGATCGGGCCATCGTGTCCTGGGTGAACGCGGCCAGGACCTTCTCCTCGACGCCGAGCGGGCGCAGCGTGTGGGGATTCGCCCACTCGAAGATCAGCATGGTGGCGAAGCCGAACGCGCTCAGCACCAGCGTGCCCCACACGGTGAGCCGGGTGTGCATCGACCAGGTGCTCGGGTGCCGGCGCTCCCGCGCCAGCTCGAAGAGCACCGGAAACCCGATGGCACCGAGAGTCGCTCCCAGGGAGACCGGCAGGCAGATCCACCAGTCGCCGACGAAACCGCGGAGGCTGTCCGAGTAGAGGGAGAACCCGGCGTTGTTGAAGGTCTGGACGGCGAAGAACAGCCCGTGCCAGAGAGCCTTGCCGAGCGAGTAGTCGTAGTGTGCCCAGAATCGGCCGGCGAGGATCAGCGTGATGACCGCCTCGAAGCCGAGCATCGCGACCGCGACCCGGGTCAGCACCTGACCGATCTCGCCGAGGGCGATGTCGCTGGACTCGGCCTGGGCCGACAGCCGTCCCGCCAACCCGAGCCGCTGGGAGACCAGCAGGCCGAGCAGGGTGGCCAGGGCCATGATGCCGAACCCGCCGATCTGGGTCAGTACCGTGATCAGCACGTGACCGCCGGCGGACCAGTAGGTGGCGGTGTCCACCACCGTCAGGCCGGTGACGCTGACGGCGGAGGTCGCGGTGAAGAGCGCGACCACGAAGGGCGCGTTCGGGGCGCCCGCGGTGAACACGGGCAGCATCATCAGCCCCGTGCCGATCGCGATGACGCCGAGGAAGGCCAGCGGCACCAGCCGGGTGGGACGCCGCAAAGCCGGACCCATCGTCCCATTCTGAACCGATAGTCCGGGTCGCACGCCCGATCGCCACAAGTGCCGGTCGCCCGGGTACGTCCGGTCGGCGGACTGGCTGCCGCAGCCACGCGCCAGCGGTTACTTGTGGGTTTCGGCCACATAGCTCGTGCGTGACGTCACCCCTACCGTGGGCCGACGATGCTTCTCCCACTTCACCCTCATGCGGAGCGATGATGACGGTCCGGACGACGCGGCGGGTACTGGTCACCGCCGCCACGCTGCTGGTAGGGGCGCTCGCCACGACAGCCTGCGGCAGCCCGCAGGACACCGCGAACGGTGGCGGCGACAGCGCCGCACCGGTCAAGGTCGGTCTGGTCTACTCCCAGTCGGGGGCGTTGGCCAGCTACGGCAAGCAGTACATCGAAGGGTTCCGGGCCGGGCTGGCGTACGCCACCGACGGCACCAACAAGATCGGTGACCGTACGGTCGAGGTGACCGAGGTCGACGACGCGGGCGACCCGGCCAAGGCGGTCTCGGCGGCGAAGGACCTGATCGGCAAGGGTCACAAGATCCTCGCCGGCTCGACCGCCTCCGGCGTCGCCCTCCAGGTCGCGCCGATAGCCGCACAGAACAAGGTGCTCTTCATCTCCGGGCCGGCGGCCACCGACGGCGCGACCGGGGTCAACAAGTACACCTTCCGGTCCGGGCGGCAGTCGTACCAGGACGTGCTGACCGCGAAGTCGTTCATCGGGGACGCGGCCGGCAAGAAGGTCGTGGTCTTCGCCCAGGACAGCGCGTTCGGCAAGAGCAACGAGGCGGCGGTCAAGGCGGTCATCGGCGGTGCCGGCGCCACCGTGAGCAGCGTGCTCGCCCCGGCCAGCGCCACCGACTTCACCCCGTTCGCCAGCCAGTTGACAGCGGCCAAGCCGGACCTGCTCTTCGTGGCCTGGGCCGGCACCACCGCCCCGGCGATGTGGCAGACCCTCGACCAGCAGGGCGTACTCAGCTCCACCACCGTGGTCACCGGGCTGGACATCCGGGCCTCCTGGCCGACCTTCGGGGCGGCCGGCACCAAGATCTCCTTCCTGTCGCACTTCTTCGACGGCGCCGCCGACAACCCGGCCGCGCAGGCGGCGAAGAAGGCGGTACCCGGCGGGGTGCTGGACCTCTTCCACCCGGACGGGTTCGCCGCGGCCCAGATGATCGTGCGAGCGGTGCGGGAGGGCGGCGACGACGTCGACAAGATGGTCACCGCGCTGGAGGGCTGGAGCTTCGATGGGATCAAGGGCAAGATGACCGTCCGGGCCGAGGACCACGCGCTGCTCCAGCCGATGTTCCAGGCCAGGTTGAGCGGCACCGGCGACGCGATGAAGGCGGAGTCGCCGAAGGTGCTCACCCCGGACGAGACGGCGCCGCCGGCCGTGGCGATGAGGGGCTGAGGTGTGCTCGCCACCCGCGACCTGACCTGGCGGATCGGCGAGGTCGCCATCGTGGACCGCGTCGACCTGGAGCTGGCACCCGGAGAGTTCCTCGGGGTGATCGGCCCGAACGGCGCCGGCAAGACCTCGCTGTTCAACCTGGTCTCCGGCCTGCGTCGGCCGACCGCCGGCCAGGTGCTGCTGGATGGTACGGACATCAGCGCGCTGCCGCCGTACCGGCGGGCCAGGCTGGGGCTGGGCCGGACGTTCCAGGCGTCCTCGGTCTTCGGCTCGCTGAGCGTGCGGGAGAACGTCCGGCTGGCGGTGCAGGCGCAGCGGGGTGGCTCGATGCGGCTGTGGCGGCGGGCGGCGGCCGACCGGGAGGTGGTCGCCGCCGCCGACACGGCACTGGACCGGGTCGGCCTGGCGCACCGGGCCGACGCGCTGGCCGGCACGCTCGCACACGGCGAGAAGCGGAAACTGGAGATCGCGCTGCTGTTGGCCGGCGAGCCGAGGGTGATGCTGCTCGACGAGCCGATGGCGGGGGTGAGCGCCGAGGACGTACCGGAGCTGGTCGCGGTGATCAGGTCGTTGACCGGCGACAGTGGTCGGGCCGTACTCATGGTGGAACACCACATGGACGTGATCCTCGGGCTCGCCGACCGGATCGCGGTGATGCACCACGGCGCGCTGCTCGCCTGCGACGTCCCGGCGACCGTGATGGCCAACCCGGTGGTGCAGGAGGCATATCTAGGTGAATCGTTATGAGTGAGGTTGTCCCGATCCTTGCGGTCGCCGAGCTGTCGGTGCGGATCGCCGGGCTGCACATCCTGCAAGGCGTCTCCTTCACCGTGGCACCGAGCGGGGTGACCGTGCTGCTCGGGCGCAACGGGGTCGGCAAGACCACCACGCTGCGGGCGATCCTCGGGCTGACCCCACGCGGCGGCGAGGTACGCGGCACGGTGCGGATGGGCGACCGCTCGCTGGCCGGCGAGCCGACCCACCGGCTGGTCCGGGACGGCCTCGGCTACGTACCCGAGGACCGGTGCGTCTTCGCCGGCCTCACCGTCACCGAGAACCTGCGGCTCGCCGAGCGGCGCGGCGGCAGCCCGGCGTACGACCGGGTCTTCGAGCTGTTTCCGGAGCTGAAGCGGCGCGGCCGGCAACGGGCCGGCTCGCTCTCCGGCGGTCAGCAGCAGATGCTGGCGATCGGCCGGGTGCTGCTCAACGACAACCGGCTGCTGCTGGTCGACGAGCCGACCAAGGGACTGGCGCCGAAGGTGGTCACCGAGGTGGCCGAGGTGCTGGAGCGGGTCGCGGTCGCCGTGCCGGTGCTGCTGGTCGAACAGAACCTCGCGGTGGTACGCCGGCTGGCCAGCGACGCGGTGGTACTCGCCGCCGGCCGGGTCGCCTGGTCCGGCGCCGCCGACGAACTGCTGCGGGAGGCGGAGTTGACCAGATCCCTGCTCGGCGTCGGCGTGGCCGGCGAGTCGCACGTCCCCCTGTCCACCCCGGCCCCCGGCTCGGCGGCGCTGTCGTCCCCGACCGACGGCTCGGTCCCGGTGTCGTCCTCGTCGGATGCGGAGGTGGCCGGGCGGTGAGCACGATCGTGCTGTTGACGCTGACCGGGCTGGGGCTGGCCGCGCTCTACTTCCTGGTCGCCTCCGGGCTCTCCCTGGTCTTCGGGCTGGCCGACGTGCTCAACTTCGCGCACGGACTGTTCCTCTCCGTCGGGGCGTACGCCACCTGGTGGGCGGCGGGGAACCTGCCCGGTGCCGGCCCGTCCGGGTTCGGCTTCGTGCTCGCGGTCGCCTTCGGTGTCGCCGCCGGTGCGGTGGTCGGGATGGCCGTCGAACTGGTGATGATCCGTCCGCTCTACTCCCGCACCATCGAACAGGTGCTGGTCACGGTCGGGCTCTCGCTGGCCGGGGTGGCGCTGCTCCAGGCCACCTGGGGTGCGGACCCGCGCCCGTTCCCGCGCCCGGACTGGACCCAGCGAGTCACCTCCGTCCTCGGTGCCAAGGTGCCGAACTCCGGCATCCTGCTGATCCTCGCCGCCGCGCTGGTGCTGGCCGCGCTGCTCGGTTTCCTCCGCTACACCCGGTACGGGCTGGTGATCCGGGCCGGGGTGGAGAACCGGGAGATGGTCACCGCGCTCGGCATCGACGTCCGGAAGGCGTTCACCCTGGTCTTCGCGATCGGCGGGGCGGCTGCCGCGCTGGCCGGCGCGCTCGGCGGGGTCTACTTCGGTTCGGTCTCGCCGAGTCAGGGCGGCTCGCTGCTGATCTTCGCCTTCATCGTGGTGGTGATCGGCGGGATGGGCTCGGTCGTCGGGTCCGCGTACGCCGCCGTCGCGGTGGGGCTGCTCCAGCAGTTCGTCAACTACTACGGCACCTCCGGGGCCGGAGACATCTGCGTGGTCGCGCTGCTGGCGATCGTGCTGCTGCTCCGCCCGCAGGGCATCGCCGGAAGGGCGGCGACCACGTGACCAAGGGAGCCGAGATGACGACCGGGGTGAAGACAGCGGCGGCGGCCAACCCGCCCGCCGTACCGCCGACCGCCAGTTCCGCGCCGGCACCCCGCCGGAACTGGCGGTCGGCCCTGCGGGCCTGGTCACCACTGCTGGTACTGCTGGTCTTCGCGGTGCTGCCCTACTCGACGGTCTCCGTACCGGGGGTCTTCGACGGGCCGCTCAACGGGCCGGGGACGCTGCAACTGCTCGCCATCTGTCTGGTCTTCGGTGGTCTGGCCGCCGGCTACGACCTGCTGTTCGGCCGGACCGGCATGCTCTCCTTCGGGCACGCGCTCTATTTCGCGGCCGGCGTCTACGGCACCGACATCCTGGTCACCAAGGCCGGGCTGCCGCTGTGGCAGGCGGCGCTGCTGACCCTGGTCGGTGGCACCATCCTGGCCGGGCTGCTCGGGGCGATCGCACTGCGTACCGCCGGGATCGCGTTCGCCATGGTGACCCTGGCGTTCGCCCAGGTCGGCGCGATCCTGGTGGCCCGGGACTTCGGCGGGCTCACCGGTGGCGAGGAGGGACTGTCGCTGGACGTGTCGGGGCTGCCGGCGATGCTGGTCGGGGTGGGCAACACCGTCAACCTGTACTGGCTGGCGCTGGCGTACCTCGCCCTGGTCGTCTTCGTGGTGCACCGGGTGGCCGGCTCGCCCACCGGTCGGGTACTCGCCGGGCTGCGCGACGACGAGCGGCGGATCGGGGTACTCGGGCTCGACCCGTACCGGTTCAAGCTGCTCGCGTTCACCCTGGCCGGCGGGCTCGCCACCGCCGGTGGGTCGATCTACTGCCTGCTGGTCGGCGGCGCCTCGCCGCACGTGACCTCCTCCGAGCTGACCCTCTCGCTGCTGGTCATGGTGGTGCTGGGCGGCCCGGGTACCCGCTGGGGCCCGGTGCTCGGCGGCATGCTCTACATGTACCTGGACCACCGGCTGACCGCGTTCGGCACCTCGTCGGCGGTGGACTCGCTGCCCGGGGTGCTGAGCGGACCGCTCTCCCAGCCGCTCTTCGTACTCGGCACGGTCTTCATCCTGGCGGTCTACTTCTTCCCCGGCGGCCTGGCCAGCCTCTCCACCCGCCTAACCCCCCTCCGCCCCCTCCTCCGCTCCCTCCTCCGCCCCACCCACCCCACCCGCCGCCCTCCGGCCGGCGGGTAGCCGGACAGGTTCGTGTGCTCCCACTACCCCCAGAGGGGTAGCAGAAGAACACGAACCTGTCGCGCCCCCGGCGGGCCCGCTCGCGGGCGGGCCGGGCCGAAAGGCGGCGGGTCAGCGGCGGGGGAGGCGGAGGGCGATGAGGGCGCCGGCGGCGACCACGGCCGCGCCGACGAGTACGGCCGGGCCGAGACCGTCCACGAAGGACGCACGGCTGGTGTAGTCGCCGTTGGCGGCGAAGACCGAGGCCAGTACGGCCACCCCGACGGCGACCCCGAGTTCCCGGATGCTGTTGTTGGTGCCGGAGGCGACCCCACGGGACTCCGCGGGCACGCTGGCCATGGTGGCGGTGCTCAACGGCGCGAAGGTCAGGCCCATGCCGACCCCGGCCAACGCCAGCGGGACGGCCAGTACCGCGTAGTCGACGTCGGCGGTGCTGACCAGGGCGAGCCAGCCCAGTGCGACGGCCAGCATCGCCTGCCCGGCGACGACCAGGGTACGCACGCCGAGCCGGCCCACCAGCAGCCCGGCCAGCGGGGCGACCACCATCGGCGCCATGGTCCACGGCATCGTCCGGATTCCGGCGTCGAGCGGGCTGTGCCCCTGGGCCACCTGGAAGAACTGGGCGAGTAGGAAGACCGAGCCGAAGACGCCGACCGAGAAGGTGAACGCCACCATGTTCACCACGCTGAAGCTCCGGGACCGGAAGAGGCGCAGCGGGAGCATCGGCACCGGGGTACGGGTCTCCCAGCCGAGGAACGCGCCGAGCAGTACGCCGCCGCCGATCAGGGCGGCCAGGACCCGGGCGGAGGTCCAGCCGTGGTCCTGCCCGTGCACGACTCCCCAGACCAGCGCGAGTACGGCGGTGGTGGAGAGGACCAGTCCGACCGGGTCCAGCCGGGCCGCCGGGCCGTGCGACTCCCGCAGCACGGTCGCGGCCAGCAGCAGGGCGAGCAGCCCGACCGGTACGTTCAGCCAGAAGATCCAGGTCCAGTCGAGTCCCTCGACCACCGCGCCGCCGACCACCGGGCCGACCGCGACGCCGAGACCGCTGATCCCGCCCCAGATTCCGATGGCGGCGTCGCGGAGCCGGTCGGGGACGGCGGTGGCGAGCAGGGTGAGCGAGAGCGGCATCACGGCCGCGCCGGCGGTGCCCTGTACCGCCCGGGCGGCGGTGAGCATCCAGGGTTCGGTGGCGAGTGCGCAGGCTGCCGAGGCGACGGTGAACAGCGCGATGCCGGCGAGGAAGAGCCGCCGCCGGCCGATCCGGTCGCCGAGTGCGGCGGCGGTGAGCAGCAGCGCGGCGAAGGGCAGCGTGTAGGCGTTGACGAACCATTGCAGGTCGGTCAGGGAGGCGCCGAGTTCGGTCCGGATCACCGGCAGCGCCGTCGTCACCACGAGGTTGTCCAGGGTGACCATGAACATCGGTACGCCGACCGCCGCGAGTACGGCGGCCAGCGGGCGGGCGACCGACCCGGCGGGGCGTCCCGGCGCGGGCGGCGCAGCACCGAGGACGGGTGCGCTGGTCATGATCACTCCTTAGTTGTTATTCACTGATAACTAGCCTCCCCCAAAGTAGTTATCGACTGATAACATGTCAACGTCCCGCCCACGGAGGAGCGCCCGACGTGCGGAGGACGGACGGAGGGCGACGATGACCAGGACCCGGCTGACCGCCGCCGAGCGCGGTGAGCAACTCACCGGCGCCGCCGTGCAGGCGTTCGCCGTCTCCGGGTACGCCGGCACCTCCACCGACGACGTGGCCCGACTGGCCGGTGTCTCCCAGCCGTACGTCATCCGGCTCTTCGGCTCCAAGCAACGGCTCTTCATCGCCGCGGTCGAGCACGCCGCCACCCGGATCGAGCAGGTGTTCCGGGATGCCGCCGAGCGCTCGGCCGACCTGGAGACCCTCGGCGAGGCGTACGACGAACTGCTGGCCGAACGGGACCTGCTCGCCCTGCTGCTGCACGGCTTCGCGGCCAGCTCCGACCCGGTGATCGGCAGCGCCGTACGCACCTGCTTCGGCCGGATCTACCGGCTGGTCCGGGAGCTGACCGGAGTGGACGCCACCGAGGCCCGGGACTTCCTGGCCACCGGGATGCTGCTCACCGTACTCACCTCGATGCAGGTGCTCGGGCCCGGCGCGGTACCACCCGAACCGTGGATGGCCGAGATCGCCGACTCGTTCGAGGACCCCTGTGCGGAGCCGGAACCCGGCGGGCAGCCTGGCTGACCGACCCGACCCGACCCGGCCCGGCCCGACCCGACCCGACCCGACCCGGCCCGACCCGACCCGACCCGGCCCGACCCGGCCCGACCCGGCCCGGCCCGACCCGGCCCGACCTGACCCGGCCCGACCCGGCGCGGCGCGACTCCGCCGGGTCAGCGTGGCGGGCGGCGAGGCGGTCGGCGGGTCGCGCCTCACCCCGGTAACGGTCCGCGGGACCCCGTCGGGCCGCCCTGGTAGAAAGGCCGGATGGACGGAAACCGGAGGCCCGACGATCCCGAACCGACCTCGGCCGGGGACACCCCGACCGAGCTGGTCACCCGGCTGCCCGGCGGGCAGCCCGACGACCGGGGACCGGTCGGCGCGGAGCCGAGGTCGGTACGCGAGCGGGCCGAGGCCGTACTGCGCCGGTTGGCCGGCGAGCACGCCCGGCTCCGGGACGACCAGTGGCGGGCCATCGAGGCACTGGTGGTGGACCGGCGCCGGGTGCTCTGCGTACAGCGGACCGGCTGGGGCAAGTCCGCCGTCTACTTCGTCGCCACCGCGCTGCTGCGACAGCCGGTGGAACCGCTGCGACAGCCGGCCGAGGCCGGGGCGGGGCAGGGGCAGGCCGGGCCGACCGTGATCGTGTCGCCGCTGCTGGCGCTGATGCGCAACCAGGTGGAGGCGGCGGCCCGGGCCGGGATCCGGGCCCGCACCATCAACTCGGCGAACCTCGACGAGTGGGACGAGATCGTCGCCGAGATCGAGGCCGGCACGGTCGACGTACTGCTGATCAGCCCGGAACGGTTGAACAACCCCGACTTCCGGGACGGCGTACTGCCCCGGCTCGCCGCCACCACCGGACTGCTGGTGGTGGACGAGGCGCACTGCGTCTCCGACTGGGGGCACGACTTCCGTCCCGACTACCGGCGGCTGCGTACCTTCCTGGCCGGGCTGCCGGCCGGTACGCCGGTACTGGCCACCACCGCCACCGCCAACAGCCGGGTCACCGACGACGTGGCCGAGCAGCTCGGCGACGCACTGGTGCTGCGCGGGCCGCTCGATCGGGAGTCGCTGCGGCTGGCCGTACTCGATCTGCCGAGCCCGGCACACCGGCTCGGCTGGCTGGCCGACCAGCTCGACCGGCTGCCCGGCTCGGGGATCATCTACACCCTCACCGTGGCGGCGGCCGGCGAGACCGCCGAGTTCCTGCGCGCCCGGGGCTACCCGGTCGCCTCGTACACCGGCCAGGCCGACGACGCCGACCGCCGTGCCGCCGAGCAGGACCTGCTGGACAACAAGCTCAAGGCGCTGGTCGCCACCTCGGCGCTGGGGATGGGATTCGACAAGCCGGACCTGGGTTTCGTGCTGCACCTGGGTGCGCCGCCGTCGCCGATCGCCTACTACCAACAGGTCGGCCGGGCCGGTCGGGCGGTCGGCGCGGCCGAGGTGCTGCTGCTGCCCGGTGTCGAGGACCAGGCGATCTGGCGCTACTTCGCCTCGCTGGCCTTTCCACCGGAGGAGCAGGTCCGGGCCGTCCTCGGCGCGCTGCACCCGGACCGTCCACTCTCCACACCGGCCCTGGAGCCGATCGTCGACCTGCGCCGGACCCGGCTGGAGCTGATGCTCAAGGTGCTCGACGTCGACGGCGCGGTACGCCGGGTCCGGGGCGGCTGGCTGGCCACCGCCGAGCCGTGGCACTACGACGCGGCCCGGCTGCGCCGGGTGGCCGAGGCCCGTACCGCCGAGCAGCAGGCGATGCGGGAGTACGCCGCGACCGGCGGCTGCCGGATGGAGTTCCTCCGCCGCTGCCTGGACGATCCGGCCGCCACCGCCTGCGGGCGCTGCGACCGCTGCACCGGGGCCCGGTTCGACGCCGCCGTGTCGGTGCCGGCGCTCGCCGCCGCGCAGGCGTTCCTCGGCCGCCCCGGGGTGGAGATCCCGGCGAAGAAGCTCTGGCCGACCGGGCTGGAGGCGGTCGGCGTACCGCTGCGCGGCAGGATCGGGCCGGCCGAGCAGGCGTACCCGGGGCGGGCTGTCGGGCGGCTCTCCGACCTCGGCTGGGGCGGCCGGCTGCGCGCGTTGACCGGGCCGGAGGCGCCGGACGCGGAGGTGCCGGAGGACGTGGCGACCGCCGTGGTCGAGGTGCTGAAGGCGTGGGCACACGGCGACGATCCGTGGCCGGCCCGGCCGGTCGGCGTACTCGCCGTCGGGTCGCGGCGGCGGCCCCGGCTGGTACACGGGCTGGCCGACCGGATCGCCCGGGTCGGTCGGCTGCCGCTGCTCGGCGAGGTGCCGCCCCGGGTCGGCGCGGCGGCCGGTGCCGGTGCGCGGGGCAACAGCGCCCAGCGGGTACGCACGCTGCACGGCACCTTCGAGCTGCCGGAACCGCTGGTCGGGGCGTTGGCCGGGCTGACCGGTCCGGTCCTGCTGGTCGACGATCTCGTCGACTCGGGCTGGACCATGACGGTCGTCGCCCGGCTGCTGCGCCAGGCCGGTGCCCCGGGCGTGCTCCCGTTCGCGCTCGCCGTCGCCGGTTGACCCGATCCGCCATCGCCAGTCACCGGTCGGCGGTGAGCGGCCAGCGGGAGTGCCGGGCCGGGGGCTCAGCCGGGTCGGCCGTAACCGACGATCTGCTGGTGGTCGACCCGGTCGATCCGGATCCGGGTGCCGGTACGCGGCGCATGGATGATCTTCCCGCCGCCGACGTACATCGCGACGTGGTGCAGATCGCGGTAGTAGAAGACCAGATCACCGGGTTGCCGAGCAGCACTGCTGATCCGGGTCACCGCCCGGTACTGCCGAGCCGCGTTGTGGGGCAGCCGTACGCCGGCAGCCGCCCAGGCCGCCGAGGTGAGCCCGGAGCAGTCGTACCCGTCCGGGCCGGCCCCGGCCCACCGGTACGGCTTGCCGAGCTGGGCGTACGCGAACCGGACGGCCTTGCCGGCGGCCCCGCTCGGCGGCGACTCGGGCAGCCGGGGTACCGCCCCGGCCGGCGGCTCGGCGGGCCCGGGCAGTCGGGCGAGCCGGGCCAACTCGGTCTCGATCGCCAGCTTCCGCGCGGCGAGCCGCCGCTCCTGGCCGCGCTGCCGGGCGGCCAGCGCCTCGACGGTGCGCCGGGCCTCGGCCAGCCGGTCGTGCGCCTCGGTCAGCGCGCCGATCACCCGGTGCTGCTCCCGGCTCAGCCGGTCGAGCAGGATCAGCGGATCCAGCAGGTTCTCCGGGGTGGCGGCGCCGAGCAGGCTGCCCAGCATCCCCAGCGCGTGGGTGTCGCCGGTCCGGTACGCCCGGGCGGCGATCAGGCTGACCTCGGTACGGCGCTCCTCGATCCCGCGCTCCAGCGGCCCCATCTCGGCCTGGATGGCCGCGCTGCTCGCCCGGGTCTCCCGCAACGCCTCGCGCAGGTCGTTGTACTGCTCGACGACGATCTCCAACTGCTCCGCCGCGCCGGCGATCCGCTCGGCGGGATCGCTGACCGGGGCTGCCCGGCCCGGCGCGGGGGCGAGCGACAGCGCCACGGTCATCCCGGCGGCGAGGGCTGCGGCGCGACGTGGCAATGCGGTGGTCGGCACGATCTGTCCAACGATCGATGCCGACCGGAGGCCACGCATCGAAGCCATTCAGATCCGTACCGTGATGGATGTTGCTCTCCGGAGATCGTCGGTGAGTCGCTTCCCGGAGGTCCGTCCGGCACCTTCGCCCGCCCCGCGACCACACCGCGACCACCGTCGGTGACCGGCCTCGCGGTGCCGCCGGACCGGGACGGTAACCTCCGGTCGTGACGCGTGAGCAGCCGGCGGTGCCGGAGACCGGCCGGCCCGGGCCGGCGTCGGGCGCCGCCCGTCGGGCGCCGGCCGATCCTGCCCGGGACCGCCGGCCGGCCGGCGGTCCCGCAGATCCCGGCGACCCGGCGGAGTCGGCCGTGCCGGACCGGGGCACCGTGCGCCTCGCGCTCACCGTGGGTGGCCTGGCGCTGGCCCTGCTCGCCGGCTTCGGCCTCGGCAGGGTGAACAGCGGCGGCGCTCCGCCGGCCGGCGGTGGCGCCCAGGCCGCGCCCAGCGCCACCGACCACACCCATCCGGCGGGAACGGGCGCGCACGAGCATCCCACCGGGGCAGCCGGCGGTCCGGCCGGCGGTGCCGAGCCGGGCGGCCTGAGCCTCAGCGCGAGCGGCTACACCCTGGTACCGACCGCCACGACCCGGACCGCCGGTCGGGCCGAGGACTTCCGGTTCCAGGTACGCGGCCCGGACCGCCAGCCGGTGACCGGGTACGCGGTGGTGCACGAGAAGCCGTTGCACATGATCGTGGCCCGTCGGGATCTCAGCGGCTACCAGCACCTGCATCCGACGATGGGGATGGACGGCACCTGGAGCGTGCCGCTGACCCTGCCCGCCCCGGGCGTCTGGCGGGCGTACGCCGACTTCACCGCGCTCGACAGCAGCGGCGGGCAGGTGCCGCTGACCCTCGGGGTGGACCTGGTGGTCGCCGGCGACTACGCCCCCCGACCGCTGCCGGCGGCAGCCCGGGAGGCGCCGGTCGACGGGTTCATCGTCACCTACGAGGGCACTCCGCAGGTCGGGGCCAGCGCGCCGCTGCTGTTCCGGGTCTTCTCCGGCGGCAACCCGGTCACCGCCCTGGAGCCCTACCTCGGCGCGTACGGGCACCTGGTGGTGTTGCGCGAGGGCGACCTGGGCTACGTGCACGTCCACCCGGAGACCGAGCTGGTGGGCGGGGCGGTGAAGTTCTGGCTCGCCGCGCCGAGTTCCGGGCGCTACCGGATGTACTTCGACTTCCAGGTGGCCGGTGCGGTGCGGACGGCCGAGTACACCCTGACGGTGCCCTGAGCCCGACGTGCGGTCGAAGCGGGCTGGGACGTGCCGGCCGTTTACCGTGGCCACCGGCGCGACGACACCGGGCCGGTCCGGTCAGCCGGCGCGGCGGACCTGCCGGTGGGCGAGGTAGCGCAGCATGTCCCGGATCAGCTTCTTCTCCTCCGGCGGTACGCCCGGGTCGGCGAGCCGGGTCATGATCACCCGAAGGTCGGCCTCCACCGGCGACTCGATCCGCTCCCGCCGGGGTACGCCGGGCTGCTCGCCGTCGGGCAGGCCGAGTGCCCGGAAGGCCACCCCGACCGGTACGTCCAGGGCGGTGCAGAAGCCGCGTACCTTGGCCAGCTCCGGATAGTCCTGCCAGTCTCCGGCGAGCCAGCGGAACAGGGTGGACCGACCCACTCCGGTGTGCGAGGCCACGTCGCTGACGGTCCAGCCGCGCTCGCTCTTGGCGTCGTCGATGGCCCGCCGGACGAAGCGGGCGAAGGCCGCCTGCGGCGAGTCCTGTGCGGCACCGATGCTCAGCGGAAAACCCTTTCGCCCGGACTTCGGGTGGTCTTCCGAGGGTAATCCGGAAGCGTGTCCGGCAACCCCGACTGATCGCACCCACCCCGCCCGTACCAACGGTCGGCCGGCCTCGCCCCCGGCTACCCGATCATCCGGAGAGTTCCGCCGGTACGGCCGATGAACCCCCGGTCGGCGGCCCGACCAGGGCGTCGCAGGGTGGGACCAGGTGGTACCGGTCAGGGCTTCGCAGGGTCGGACCCGGGCGGCCCGACCAGGGCTTCGCAGGGTCGGACCCGGGTGGTGCGGTCAGGGCGTCGCAGGGTCGGATCCAGGTGGTGCGGTCAGGGCGAACCGAGCAGGGTCTGCAACCGTGGCGTGAGCCGCCAGTCGCCGACCAGCGCCCGGTAGTCGTCGCGCAGCCGGTCGGTCGGCTCGGCACCGGTGTGCCGGGCCCGGAGCAGCAGGTTGCGCGGGGTGTGCTGGGAGTCGACGAACTCCACCACCTCGACCCGGTAGCCGTGCAGCCGGAGCAGTGCCGCCCGCAGCGCGTCGGTGAGTACGTCGGCGAAGCGCTCCCGCAGGATGCCCTGCCGGACCAGCGGGTCGTACGGCCCCGGGGCCGGGTGCGCCCGCAGTTGCGCGGCGAGGTCGTGGTGGCAGCACGGGGCGGCGAGCACCCAGCGGGCACCCCAGCGCACCGCCCTGGCCAGCGCCTCGTCGGTCGCGGTGTCGCAGGCGTGCAGCGCCAGCACCAGGTCGGGGGCGGGTTCCACCGTCGCCTCCAGGATGCTGCCGGCGACGAAGCGTACCCGGTCGGCGTAGCCGAGTTGCTCGGCGAGCGCGGTGTTGCGGCGCCGCTGGTCCTCGCGTACGTCCACGCCGACCAACTCCACCTCGATGCCCCGCCCGGCCAGATACCGGTACGCCGCGAAACTGAGGTAGGCGTTGCCACAGCCGAGGTCGACCACCCGCAGCGGGCCGGTCAGCTCCGCCGGCAGGGTGGCCGCGAGGGCGCGCAGGAACGCGTCGACCTGCCGCCGCTTGGCCGCGCTGCCACCGATCGCGGCGAACAGCGGGTCACCGGGGTCGAGCAGGTGCTCCCGGACCCGGTCGTGCGAGCCGGCCGGGGTCGCGGTCCGCTGCGTGGCGACCCGGTGCAACTGCGCCTCGCCCCGCTTGGTCACCCGCACTTGCAGGGTGGCGCTGGCGGTCTCGACGTGCCAGTTGCCGAACGGCTCGGCCAGCAGCGCGTCGACCGCCGCGTCCGCCTCCGGGCCGGGAGGCACGTTCCGGGTGAACGGGCGGGCGCCGTCGTCGGTGACGATCTGGAGCCGGGCACCCGACTTGAGGGCTACCGGGCGCAGTTCGGCGCGTACCACGGTGGGGGGCTGCCCGCGTCGCCGCCCGGCGGCGACGGCGCGGGTCAACCCGGGATCGAGCAGCAGCGCCCGCACCTCGGCGAGCGCGGCGTCGAGCTGGTGCGGCATCTACTCGCCGGCGGCGTCGCCACCGGCACCGGAACCCCGGCGACTGCGGCGGCGTCGGCGGCGCGGCTTGGCGGGCCCGTCGGCGTCGACGGCGGTCGACGCGCCACCACCACCGCCACCGGTGCCGGCCTCGGTCGCCTCGGCCCGGGGCACGCCGGCCTCGCCCGCCTCGGTCGAGCCCGGCTGGCCGGCGACGACCTCGCCCGCCCGACGCCGACGGCGCTGCCGGCGGCGTGGCTCGTCCTCGCCGGTGACCTCGGCCTCCGGGCCGACCGGGTCGGCGCTGCCACCGCTGCGGCTGCTGCCGCCGCGCCGGTTGCGGGACCGGCCCGCGCCGTCGCCGCGACCCGGCCCGCGCCGGCCACCGGCGTTCCGGGACCGACCGCCGAGGTCCTCCTCGACCTCCGCCGACAGCCCGGCCCGGGTCCGCTCCGCGGAGGGCAGGGTACCGGCGACGTCGGTCGGGATGTCCAGGTCCGTGTAGAGGTGGGCGGAGGTGTGGTAGGTCTCCGGCGGCTCCGGCATCTCCAGCCCGAGGGTCTTGTCGATGATCCGCCAGCGGGGCATGTCGTCCCAGTCGACGAAGGTCACCGCGACCCCGGTCGCGCCGGCCCGACCGGTACGGCCGATCCGGTGCGTGTAGGTGTCCTGGTCCTCCGGGCAGTCGTAGTTGACCACGTGGGTGACGCCGGTGACGTCCAGGCCCCGGGCCGCCACGTCGGTGGCGACCAGGATGTCGATCTTGCCGGCCCGGAACGCCCGCAGCGCCCGCTCCCGGGCACCCTGACCCAGGTCACCGTGTACGGCCGCGACCGCGAACCCACGGAAGTCGAGATCTTCGGCGACCCGGTCGGCGGCCCGCTTGGTACGCGTGAAGATCATCGTCAGCCCGCGACCCCGCGCCTGCATGATCCGGGCGACGATCTCGATCTTGTTCATCGAGTGGGTGCGGTAGACCAGTTGTTCGGTCTGCGGCGACGGCCCGGTCTCGGCGGTGTGCCCGGCGTGGATGGTCACCGGGTGCCGGAGGAACCGGCGGGACAGCGCGACGATCGGGTCCGGCATGGTGGCGGAGAAGAGCATCGTCTGCCGGTCCTCCGGCAGCATCGCCAGGATCTTCTCGACGTCGTCCAGGAAGCCCAGATCGAGCATCCGGTCCGCCTCGTCCAGCACGAGTGCGTGCACCCGGTCCAGCCGGAGCTGCTTCTGCTTGGCCAGGTCGAGCAGTCGACCCGGCGTACCGACCAGGATCTCGATGCCCTTGCGCAGCGCCTCGACCTGCGGCTCGTACGCCACGCCGCCGTAGATCGGCAGCACCCGTACGCCCCGGGTCTTGCCCGCTGCGGCGAGGTCCTTCGCGACCTGGAGCCCCAGCTCCCGGGTCGGTACGACGACCAGCGCCTGCGGCAGCCCGTCGCTGCCCTCGCCCGGCGCGAAGACCCGCTCCAGCAGCGGTACGCCGAAGCCGAGGGTCTTGCCGGTGCCGGTCGGCGCCTGGCCGATCAGGTCGGTGCCGCGCAGCGCGATCGGCAGGGCGTATTCCTGGATGGCGAAGGCCCGGGTGATGCCCACCGCCTCGAGCGCGGCCACGGTCTCCTGACGGGCGCCGAGTTCGGCGAAGGTGGGTGCCTCGGGTCGGACCGGTGCGTCGGCGGCCAGCGCCTGGCCGGCCATGATGTTTTCGATGTGATCGCTCATGTGGTTGTGGGGGTGCCCTCTCGTGGTGCGCCCCGTTCGTCCGTAGGGCGCGATGTCGGTATGGCGCGGGCCACACGGTCGACGGCTGAACGCCGAGCAGAAGACCGGGCCGCACGCGCGTGCCGCAGGACAGAATTTCCGGAAACGGTTGAGGTCTTCCGGGCCTCTGCCTCCTTCGGCAACTGATCCATGCTACCTGAGCCCGGCAAACGACGTCTCCGGTCCGCGGAGACGACCACCGACCGGGGTCCGCCGATGTGACGTCCGTTACACGTTAGCCCCATCGGGTTACCGACAGACACGGCGACCGCCGCCCGGGCGGTGGCGGTGACGGTCGGCCGGACAGCTCTTTCCCGGTCGGCCTGGCAAGCCTCTTTCGGTCGGCCAGCGGCCCGGGCGGTCGGGCGGTACCCTGCGGGCGTGTCCGCCCCCGCAGAGCCTGCCCCGACGCCGTCCCGCGCCCCCGCCGAGCCGGTCGCCCCGATCGTCCCGGGCGCCGTCGTCGACCTGCTCGGCCTGGTCGCGTACGGGGAACTGGTGGCTTTCGACCGGATGGCCGCCGACGCCCGGTTGGCACCTGATCTGGCCCGACGTGCCGTGCTGTGCGAAATGGCCGCCGTCGAGATCACCAACTACCGGCGGCTCGCCGACCGGCTGACCGCCCTCGGCGTACCGCCCGGCGAGGCGATGGCCCCGTTCGTGCCGGCGCTCCAGTCCTACCACGACTCGACCGAGCCGAAGGACTGGCTGGAGGCGCTGACCAAGGCGTACGTCGGGGACGCCGTCGCCGACGACTTCCTGCGGGAGATGGCGGGCTTCCTGGCCGAGCCGGACCGCCAACTCGTGCGCGACGTGCTGCACGGCTCCCGGTACGACGAGTTCGCCGGTCAGGAGATCCGGCTCGCCATCCAGGCCGACCCGAAGATCGCGAACCGGCTCTCGATGTGGGCCCGGCGGCTGGTCGGCGAGGGACTGTCCCAGGCGGGACGGACCGCCGGCGAACGGGTGGCGCTGACCGCCCTGATCGCGACCGGCTTCGACGACCAGTCGGGGGTGCAGGCGCTCTTCAAGCGCCTGACCGCCGCGCACACCGCCCGGATGTCGGCGGTCGGCCTGAACAACTGACCCCGGCAGGTCGGGTCAAGGATTCCGGCCTGGTCGGCTGGTCGCTCGGCCTGGCCGGTGTGGGTCAGCGGGCGACGAAGCCGACCGCGCGGGGCGAGGCCTCGGCGATCTCGACGTAGGCCACCTTGCCGACCGGCACGATGACCCGACGGCCCTTCTCGTCCGTCAGCGACAGCGTGCCGTCGTTGCTGCTGAAGGCGTCGGTCACGATCTGCTCGATCTCGGCCGGCGTCTGCGCGCTCTCCAGTACCAGCTCGCGCGGCGCGTACTGCACGCCGATCTTGACCTCCACGTGACCTCCTCGTTCGGGGCGAAAGATCCGCCGTCGGAAAGGCTATCCGATCCGCGCCGGTTACGTTCAGGCTGACTCGCCCTGCAACGGAAAGCTCGCGATTCCGCGCCAGGACAGTCCGGTGAGCAGTGCCTCGGCCTCGGCCTTCGGCACCTGCCGTCCGCCGGCGAGCCAGAACTGGGCCGCGGTCTCGGCCGCGCCGACCAGTCCGGAGGCGAGCAACTCGGCCCGGGACCGGCTCACTCCGGTGTCCGAGATGATGGTGTCGGTGATGGCCGCGATGCAGCCCTGCTCCACCCGTTCGACCCGCTCGCGTACGGCCGGCTCGTTGCGCAGGTCCGACTCGAACACCAGCCGGAACGCGCCGCTCTCGTGGTCGACGAAGTCGAAGTACGCCCGGACGGCCCCGCTGACCCGTTCCTTGTTGTCGGTGGTCGCGGCCATCGCCTCCCGGACCTTGGCCACGATCGAGTCGCAGTGCGTGTCCAGCAGCGCCAGATAGAGTTCCAGCTTTCCCGGAAAGTGCTGGTAGAGAACGGGCTTGGAGACCCCGGCCCGCTCGGCGATGTCGTCCATCGCGGCCGAGTGGTATCCCTGGGCGACGAACACCTCCTGGGCCGCCGCCAACAGTTGCTTTCGCCGTGCCGAGCGCGGCAGACGCGTTGGGCGGCCGGCCGTCTGCGCGCCGTTTCCCACCTGGGTCATGGTCACCTCCGCTTCACCTCCCACGCCGTCGACTCATTCCGACCGGGAGCAGGGATCCGTCACTCGACTGCCGAATTAGCCCGCCGCTGTAACTTATCGGCACTGCCACCACACGGTAGCCTCAGCGGGGGCGACCAAGGAGCGCACGGTGGACGAAACAGGGCAACCCGGAGCCCCCACACCGGGAGAGAACGGTAACGGGGCAGGCCCGCAGGGTGACCCGGCCCGTCCGGCCAACGGCTGGGCGGCCGACGCGGGCTGGTCCGGCGCCGAGATGGGCGTCGATCCGAGTGGACGGCGGTGGCACCAGGCGGTCGAGCCGGCGGTGAGCCGGGGCTGGGGTGACCGCGCGGCCTACAGCCCTCGGCCGCTACCGGCGTCGCCCGGCATCCCGATCCACGAACTCCGGCAACCGGTCAACGGCGTGCACCTGGGCGAGGTGCCCGAGCCGGAGCGGGGCTGGAGCGGCGGACCGGGCTATCCGTACGAGGCGGAGGGGGTCGATCCGGCCGGCCGGCAGGGAGCCGGGCCGGAGCTGCCGAGCGCCGCCGTCACGGACTATCCGGGGCAGCCGGGGCAACTCCTTCCGCCGGGCGAGCCGGATCTGGCCGGTACCGCCCGGCACGCCTTCGGCGACCCCGGTTACGGCGAGCCGGAGCGCGCAGGCACCGGGCCGGCCGGCCAACCGCCGCGCTGGGCGGAGCCGCCGTCATCGGCCCACCCGGGTCCGACCTCCGCCCCGCCGGCCGCGGTCTCGGGACCGCCCAGCGCCGCGCAGGCACCACCGATGGTGACGTCGGGCCCGCCGGCAGCCATCTCCGGACCGCCGGCCGTGACCTCCGGGCTACCGGCCGTGACCTCCGGGCCGCCGCTCGGACCGCCCGGACAGGTGGGCGGCGGCGCATCCCCCGACTACCTGGTCGCGACGGACTTCGAGCGCGGGCATGGCTTCCGGCCGCCGTCCGAGCACGACCATCCGCCGGTGACCGAGATGACCGCGCTGATGCCCGCCGTACCCCGGCAGCCGGACCGTTCCTCGGCCCCGCCGCCCGGTCCCGAGCAGGTCGGCCCGGCGGCGGGACCGGGCTGGCGTCCGGCGGAAGCTGACGAGCGCGGGCCGGTGCCGATCCATCCGGCCGAGGTCCGTGGCCAGGAACCGGCGAACTGGTCGCCCGGCTGGGCTCCGCCGTGGGCCCCGACCGGCGTGCCCCCGGAGCAGGAGAGTGCCCGGCACCCGGAGAGCCAGCACCCCGCCGACGCCGTTCCGCAGGCCGAGCCGGCGTACGAGCCGGAGATGCCCGGCGGGCGCGAACAGCACTGGTCGCCGAGCTGGGCCGACCAGTCGGCGCAGCGGGTGGCCGAATCGCCGACCGGGCCGATCTCCCGGGAGGGACACGCCCTGTCGCCGTCGACCGGGGCGGGCTTCGCCGCCAACCCGGCGGCCCCGCGGAACGTCCCGACGATGCCCGAGAGCGCGGGCCGGCGGGCGGTGCCGAACGAGCCCACCGGCTATCCCGGGCCGGCCGCGCTCGGGCCGGACGCACCGGGTTACCTGCCGGGTCCCGGTGGGCTGTCCGGGCCGCCCGGGCCGGAGCCACCCCGCTACCTGACCGGGCCGGCCGGGCTGGCCCCCTCGGCGCCGCCGGGCGCGGAGCCGCTGGGCCCGCCAGGCCCGCCAGGCCCGTCGTCCGGGCCGACCCTGAGTACGGAATCGGCGAATCATCCGTCGTCCGGGCCCGTCCCCGGTGCCGAACCGGCTGGCTATCAGTTCGGCCCGCCGCCGAGCGTGGAACCGGTTGGCTATCAGTCCGGCCCGCCGCCGGGTGCCGAACCGGCCGGCTATCCGTCCGGGCCGCCGCAGAGCGTGGAGCCGGTTGGCTATCAGTCCGGGCCGTCCGGGCCGCCGCAGGGTGTGGAGCCGGCTGGCTATCCATCCGGGCCGTCCGGGCCGCCGCACGGCGTGGAGCCGGCTGGCTATCCATCCGGGCCGTCCGGCCCGCCGCACGGCGTGGAGCCGGCCGGTTATCCGCCGGTCGGGCAGGCGCCCGGGTACCCGTACCGGCGGGAGGCCCTGGCGTTGCCGACCGGGCCCAGCTATCCGGGTGCGCCGTACCGCTATCCGGAGTCGGCCCCGGCGGAGCCCGCGCCCGCCGCCCGGCCGGCGGATCCGGGCGACGTGTTGCCGCAACGCGTCCCCGCCGAGCCAGACGTGCCCACCGTGCCGGAGCCACCCGCCGTGGAGCCGCCCGCCGAGACGCCCGAACTGGCCCGGATCGCCACCCATCTGCGTCGGGAGGACGGAGCGGCACAGCTGCGCGAGCGACCGGACGGCTTCGACGTCAACGCGATCCTGGACGCGGTCCGGGGAGTCGCCGGGGTACGGGACGCCTCGCTGCGTACCACCCCGGCCGGGGCGCACAGCCTGCGCCTGGACCTCGCCGACGGCGCCGATCCCGCCGAGGTGAGCCGGCACGTGGCACGGCTGCTCCAGGAACGGATGGGCCTGGCCGCCGCCCCGCAGAACCTGCCCGGCGCGCCGCCACCGACCCCGCCCGGCTTCACCGGGACGGCCGCGCCGACCCCGCCCGGCTTTACTGGGACGGCCGCGCCGACCCCGCCCGGGTTCACCGGGACCGCCGCGCCCACCCGGCCCGGTGTGGCGCAGCCCCGGCAGACGCCGCCGGCCGAGCCGGACCCCCGGCCCCAGCCGGCGACCGAGGAGCCACGCCGCCGGCACCAGGCACCGGGGCACCGGGGTCGGGCCACCGTCGGCGAGCCGGCGACGGTGCAGCCCGCGGAGGCCACCCGGGGCGGGTCTCCGCTCGGCGTGCAGCCCAGCACCGGGGGCAGTTCCTATTCCGGCAGCCCGGTGACCAGCACCGAGACCGCGCCGTCCCGGCCGCTGAACCCGGGCTCGCCGCCCGGTCCCCGGGTGATCATCGACCACGTGCAGGTGAGCACCTTCGGCCTGGACGCCACCGTCGAGGTACGCCTCGCCGCCGGGAAACAGCCGGCGGCCGGGCTGGCCACCGGCCCCGCCGTTGACGGGTACGTGCTGCGGCTCTGTGCCGTGGCGGCGGCTGCGGCCATCGACGAGCTGCTCAGCGCCTCCACCCGGGTCACCGAGCGGGGTCGCTGCTTCGTCGAGCACGCGGCGGTGGTGCCGTTCGGCAGTTGCGAGGTGGCCACCGTGGTGGTGCTGCTGGTCTGTGACGGCTGGGTCGAGCAGCTCGCCGGCTCGGCGCTGGTCTCCGGCGACCCGCGTCAGGCGGTGGTCCGGGCCACCCTGGCCGCGGTGAACCGCCGGCTTGAGGCGTTGCTCACCTGACCCGAGCGCCGGCCGGTCCGACCGGCGGGGCAAACGGAACGAACCGGGGCGGAGTCATCCAGACGATGCGTCCGCCCCGGACCGTTCCCGCCCCGGCCTGCTCCGGCCCGCCTCGTGATCTCCGTACGGCCGGCACACTTGGTTCATGAAACGTGCGCTGCTGGCGGCGGACGAGTCGATCGCCCGGGACGAGATGCCGCCGCCCTGGCCAGGCCGGGGCGTACGGATCGACGGCTCGATCACCCACGTCCGGGAGACCCCGGCCACCCGGTCGGACGCCGAACCGGCGCTCTACGTGCACGGGCTGGGCGGCTCGGCCCAGAACTGGACGGATCTCGCGGGTCTGCTCGCCGACCGGCTCGACGGGCACGCCATCGACCTGCCCGGCTTCGGGCTCAGCGACCCGGCCCGGAGATACACCATCCCGGCCTTCGCCGACCGGGTGATCCGGTATCTCGAACACGCCGACCGGGGACCGGTGCACCTGTTCGGCAACTCGCTCGGCGGAGCCGTCTCGGTACGCGTCGCCGGCCTCCGCCCCGACCTGGTGCGTACGCTCACCCTGGTCTCACCGGCGATGCCGTTCCTCGACCCGCGCCGGTCACTCCAGGGTCGGGTACTGCCGCTGCTGGCGGTGCCCCGGGCGGAACTGTTCGCCTCGCGCTGGCTGACCCAGTTGCCGCCGGAGGAGATGGCCCAGCAGGTGATGGAGGCGTGTGTCGCCGACACCGCGCGGATCTGCGACCAGCGCCGGGTGGAGGCGGTCGAGGAGATCCGGATCCGGTACACCGCCGCGCACTACCCGAGGGCCTACCTGGGTACCCTGCGTGGCCTGGTCGGCAGTTTCGTCCGGGCGTACCTGCCGGGGGCCGGCTCGCTGTGGCGGATCGCCAGCCTGATCACGGCGCCGACGCTGGTGATCGGCGGCGGGCAGGACCGGCTGGTGGACGTCCGGGTACCGGCCCAGGTGGCCCGGCTGATCCCGGACAGTCGACTGCTGCTGCTGGCCGGCGTCGGGCACGTCCCGCAGATGGAGGTGCCCCGGACGGTGGCCCGGGCGGCGTTGGCGCTGCTGGACGAGACCAGCCCGCTGCCGACGACCGTCCCCCGCTGACCGTCCCCGCTGACGGTCACCCGCCAGCCCAGGAGTGATCATCGTCTCCCGATCTCGGCAGGTGATCCGGAGTTATGGGTGCAACCAACCGGGTGGGTCAGGCGTACTAAGTAAGCGTGTGGAACAGAGAGCGTCGCCGCCCCCCGGCACCGGGTGTCGTACCCCAGGCATCCGACCAGCCGCACCGGCGACGGACCCGGCGGTTCCGGCACGGCCGGGTGCTGGCGGTGCTCCTGCTGGCGGTGGCCGGCGCGGTCGGTGTGGTGGGAATCCTGGTCCCACCGGCCGAGCGGTTGACCGGGGACGAGTCGCAGGCCGCCACCCAGCCGACCGCGCCGACGACGACGCCGGCCGCCCTCCCGACCCTCACCCCGACTCCCACGCCGAGCCCGGTGGTGACCCCGGTACTGCGGCTCAGCGACCCGGTGCCGTCGACCGGGCCGGGCAGTTTCACCTACGCCACCGGCCGGGGCGAGGTGCTGGGCCGGGCCGGGACGCTGCGGCGCTACCGGGTGGCGGTGGAGCGGAACGTCGACGAACACGTCGCGGAGTTCGCCGCGAAGGTGGACGCCTCGCTGGCCGACCCGCGCAGTTGGATCGGCTCCGGGCGGCTGCGGTTGCAGCGGGTACCGGACCGGGCCGGGCACGACTTCACGGTGTACCTGGTCACCGCCGGTACCGCCCGGCAGATGTGCGCCGCGTCCGGAGTGGACATCCGGGTCGGCGGCAAGCCGTACACCTCCTGCCGGGGCAGCGGTCGGGTGATCATCAACCTGGACCGCTGGATGCGGTCCGTCCCGCACTACGTCTCCGCGAAGGTGCCGCTGGAGCGGTACCGGACATATGTGGTCAACCACGAGGTCGGGCACGAGTTGGGGCACGGCCACGAGCGCTGTCCCCGGCGGGGTCGGGCCGCCCCGGTGATGATGCAGCAGACGCTCTTCCTCAACGGCTGCGTGCCGAACCCGTGGCCGTACCTGGAGGGGGAGCGGTACGCCGGCCCCTCGCTGTAGCCGGCCGGGACGCGATCCTGGCCGCTGACCCTTCGGCATGGAACGGAGGCGGTGGGTCGGTCCGCCGACCCCCTGACCGGCGGTCGTATTCCCCGCTCCCGGATTTCGGGCAGGTGTTTCAGCTCATGGTCTATTCGCGCCCGGGCGAGGAACAATGGCCGAACATGCCACTGTCGATGCGCTCAGCCGCCGGCTGAGCGAGGATCCGAACCGGGGAGTCCACCGTGTCGCTGCCCCCGCTCGTCGAACCCGCCGCCGAGCTGACCGTTGACGAGATCCGCCGCTACTCGCGCCACCTGATCATCCCGGACGTCGGGGTCGAGGGGCAGAAGCGGCTGAAGAACGCCCGGGTGCTCTGTGTCGGCGCCGGCGGCCTCGGCTCGCCCGCCCTGATGTACCTGGCCGCGGCCGGGGTCGGGACGCTCGGCATCATCGACTTCGACACCGTCGACGAGTCGAACCTCCAGCGGCAGATCATCCACGGCCAGTCGGACGTCGGCCGGCCGAAGGCCGAGTCCGCGGCGGCGAGCATCCGCGAGATCAACCCGCTGGTGCAGGTGGAGATCCACAACACCGCACTGGACCGGGACAACGTGCTGGAGATCTTCGGCCAGTACGACCTGATCGTCGACGGTACGGACAACTTCGCCACCCGCTACATGGTCAACGACGCGGCCGTACTGCTCGGCAAGCCGTACGTCTGGGGGTCGATCTACCGGTTCGACGGGCAGGCGTCGGTGTTCTGGGCCGAGCACGGCCCCTGCTACCGCTGCCTCTACCCGGAGCCGCCGCCGCCCGGCATGGTGCCGTCCTGCGCCGAGGGCGGGGTGCTCGGCGTACTCTGCGCGTCGATCGGGTCGATCCAGGTCACCGAGGCGATCAAGCTGCTCACCGGGATCGGCGAGCCGCTGGTCGGCCGGCTGACCGTCTACGACGCGCTGGAGATGTCGTACCGGAAGATCAAGGTCCGCAAGGACCCGAACTGCGCGCTCTGCGGGGAGAGCCCGACCGTCACCGCCCTGCTGGAGGACTACGAGGACTTCTGCGGCGCGGTCTCGCCGGAGGCCGAGGAGGCGGTGGCCGACTCGACCATCACGGCCCGCGAGCTGAAGGAGTGGCAGGACGCCGGCAAGGACATCTTCCTGGTCGACGTCCGGGAGGCGGCCGAGTGGGAGATCGTCCGGATCCCCGGCGCGACGCTGATCCCCAAGGGTGACATTCTCTCCGGCGCGGCGCTGGCCACGCTGCCGCAGGACAGGCAGATCGTGCTGCACTGCAAGTCCGGCGTACGCTCCGCCGAGGCGCTGGCCGCGGTGAAGGCCGCCGGGTTCCGGGACGCGGTGCACGTCCAGGGCGGGGTGCTCTCCTGGATCAAGCAGATCGACCCCTCGCTGCCCGCCTACTGAACCTTTTCACCTCCCGGTCATCCCGACGCGGGGCGGCTCCCTCCCGGAGCTGCCCCGCGTCGCGTTTCCGGCAGAGCACTCTTGCTCTGTGATGTAGTAGATGTACTATCTCCTCGCGTATAGATTGGACGAGGGGGTGTAGATCTATGACCATCGCCGAGACCCCGGGCCGGACGTCCGAGCCCGCCGGGTCCCCGGTCGAGCAGCCCGTGCTGGACGTCCGTGATCTGCGGATGCGCTATGGCAGCACCGACGTGCTGACCGGCGTCACGTTCACGGCCCGGCCCGGCGAGGTGCTGGCGCTGCTCGGTCCCAACGGTGCCGGCAAGACGACCACCATCGAGATCCTGGAGGGGTTCCGGATGCGCTCGGCCGGCGAGGTCGCCGTGCTCGGCGCGGACCCGGCACACGGGGACGAGCGCTGGCGGGCCCGGCTGGGCGTGGTGCTCCAGTCCTGGCGCGACCACGCCAAGTGGCGGGTACGCGAGCTGCTCGCCCACCTCGGCTCCTACTACCTGCCCTACTCGACCGACCAGATCCGGCGGCCGTGGGACGTCGACGACCTGATCGACGCCGTCGGGCTCAACCCGCACGCCGGCAAGCGGATCGGCCAGCTCTCCGGCGGGCAGCGGCGCCGGCTGGACGTCGCGATCGGCATCGTCGGCCGTCCCGAGCTGCTCTTCCTCGACGAGCCCACCGCCGGGTTCGACCCGGAGGCCAGGCGCGAGTTCCACGACCTGGTGCACCGGCTCACCGACCTGGAGCAGACCACGATCCTGCTCACCACGCACGACCTCGACGAGGCCGAGAAGCTCGCCGACCGGATCCTGATCCTGGCCGGCGGCTCGATCATCGCGGACGGCTCGGCCGACCAGCTCTCCCGGCGGATGTCCTCGGAGGCCGAGGTCAAGTGGAGCCGGGACGGGCAGCGGTTCGTGCACGCCACCACCGATGCCACCACGTTCGTCCGGGAGTTGTTCCAGCAGTACGGCGACGGCATCGCCGACCTGGAGGTCCGGCGCGCGAGTCTGGAGGACACCTACATGGCGCTGGTCCGGGACTTCGAGTCCGGCCGGAGCCTCGCCACGCTGCGCGAGTTCGAGGAGGCGAGCCGGTGAACCCGACGGTGGTGGGGCTGCGGGCCGGGGTACGCCGCGGCGGGATCGAGATACGGCAGAGCCTGGTCAACGTGCAGGACCTGTGGAACTACTTCTTCCCCAACCTGACGTTCCTGGTCGTCATGTTCTTCATGCGGGACGCCACGGTACCCGGCACGACCTTCTCGCTCAGCGCCCGTACGCTGCCCAGCGTGCTCGGCGGCGGGCTGGCGTTCGGGGCGCTGGTGACGATGATGATGGCGCTCACCATCGAGCGCGAGGACGGCACCCTGCTCCGGGCCAAGGCGATCCCGAACGGCATGCTCGGCTATCTGGTCGGGAAGGTGGTGCAGGTCTCCGGGATGACGCTGATCGGCTCCGTCATCCTGGTGATCCCGGGAGTGCTGCTGGTGGACGGCGTGGAACTGCGCGGTCCGGGCGCCTGGCTGACCCTGCTCTGGGTACTCGTCCTCGGTCTGGTCGCCTGCCTGCCGATCGGTGCGATTCTCGGCTCGCTCTTCGCCAACCCCCGCAACGTCGGGGTCATCATGCTGCCTATCATGGGGCTCGTCGCGACCTCCGGGATCTTCTATCCGATCACCACCTTCCCGGTCTGGTTGCAGTGGATCGGCCAGGCGTTCCCGGTCTACTGGCTGGGCCTGGGCACCCGATCGGCCCTGCTGCCGCCCGAGCTGGCGGCGGTGGAGATCGGCGAGTCCTGGCGACACCTGGAGACCTTCGGCATGCTCGCCGGCTGGGCCGTGCTGGGCCTGGTGGTGGCGCCGATCGTGTTGCGCCGGATGGCCCGGCGGGAGTCCGGTTCGAGCGTCGCCGCTCGGAAGGAGAAGGCGATGCAGAGGATCAACTGATGAGCGAGGCGATCTACAACCGCATCGCGGTACTCCGGGCCGAGCGCGGGATCTCCCGCCGGGACCTCGCCGACGCGCTCGGGGTGCACTACCAGACGATCGGCTACCTGGAGCGCGGCGAATACAACCCGAGCCTGCACCTGGCGCTGCGGATCGCGCGATACTTCGAGGTCTCGGTGGAGGTGGTCTTCTCCACCGAGCCCTTCCCGAGGATCGGGGCCGCCGAACGCGTCACGGCCTGAGCCGACCGCCAGGGCTGTTGGACCGGTGTCGGCCCGGTTCAGACCAGCAGTACCAGGTCGTCGCGGTGCACGACCTCGCGCTCGTACCCGGGGCCGAGGGCGGCGGCGAGTTCCGAGGTGGAGCGGCCGAGCAGGCCGGGCAACTCCACCGCGTCGTAGTTGACCAGCCCACGGGCCACCGCCGCCCCCGCGTCGTCCACCAGGTCGACCGGATCACCGGCGGTGAAGGTACCGTCCACCGCCGTGATGCCGGCCGGCAGCAGGGACTTGCGCCGGGCCACCACCGCCTGCACCGCCCCGGGGTCGAGGTGCAGCCGGCCCCGGGGCGAGGTCGCGTGGGCCAGCCAGAAGAGCCGGGCCGCCGGCCGTTGACGTACCCGGTGGAAGAAGGTGCCGACCGGCTCGCCGGCCAGCGCCTCGGGAGCCAACGGTGCGGCGGTCAGCACCACCGGGATGCCGAAGCCGGTGGCGATCCGGGCCGCCTCGACCTTGGTGACCATGCCGCCGGTGCCGACCCCGGCCCGGCCGGCCCGGCCGACCGCCACCTGGGCGAGGTCCTGCTCGTCGCGGACCTCCTCGATCCGGACCGTGCCGGGGCGGGCCGGGTCGCCGGTGTAGAGGGCGTCCACGTCGGAGAGCAGCACCAGCAGGTCGGCGTGGACCAGCGCGGCCACCAGCGCGGCCAGCCGGTCGTTGTCGCCGAACCGGATCTCGTCGGTGGCCACCGTGTCGTTCTCGTTGACGATCGGCACCGCGCCGAGGTCGAGCAGTTTGCGCAGCGTCCGGTAGGCGTTGCGGTAGTGCGCCCGCCGGGTCACGTCGTCGACGGTGAGCAGCACCTGGCCGACCGTACGGCCGTGCCGGGCGAAACCGGCCGAGTAGCGGCCGATCAGCAGGCCCTGCCCGACGCTGGCCGCGGCCTGCTGGGTGGCCAGGTCACGGGGGCGGGCGGCCAGCCCGAGCGGGGCCAGGCCGGCGGCGATCGCCCCGGACGACACCAGCACCAGCTCCCGCCGGTCCGCCGGTCCGACCCGCTTGCGGCCCGCCCCGGACGGTCGGGCACCGGCCTCCGCCGGAGGGGCGTCGGCCGCCCCGTCGGCCAGCCAGCCGGCGAGTACGTCGGCCAGCGCGTCGACCCGCGCCGCGTCCAGGCCACCGGCGGCGGTGGTCAGCGAGGACGAGCCGACCTTGACCACGATCCGGCGAGCTGTGGTAACTGCTTCCCGCACCCGCCCATTCTGCGGTGCCCGGGTCGGCCCGCCCCGCCGGCCCGTCCCGTACTCCCATATCGTGACAGCTCGTGACGCCCGAGGAGTACGTCGAAGAGGTGCTCGCGCTGGTCGAGCGGATCCCGCCCGGCCGGGTGATGTCGTACGGCGCGATCGCCGACCACCTGGCCGACCGGTCCGGCCGGGCGTCGGCCCGACTGGTCGGCTCGATCATGGCTCGGCACGGTGGCGGAGTCCCCTGGCACCGGGTGGTCAACTCGACCGGCCGGCTGCCACCGGGGCACGAGAACGAGGCCCGGGCTCGACTGCGCGCCGAGGGCACCCCGCTGCGCGGCGCCGGAGTCGACCTGGCGGCGGCCGACTGGCAACCGACCGACTGGGAGCCGACCGACTGAGCCCGGTGATCCGGCTGACCGGCTCGGCCGGGGCGGGTCGAGCAGCATCGCCATCTGGAGGACTCGCGTCGCCGGGCGGGCGGTCGGTTCCGGCGTGACCCGGCCGGCGGTCAGCTCGCCAGCGGGACCGGCTGGGCGCTGCGGCGCAGGATGCGTTCCTTGTCCGGGCCGCCCGGCACGGTCACCAGCAGGCACCCCGAGCGGGGCGCGACCGAGGCCGGCGAGCCGAGCAACTGGGCGCTGCGTACCAGCACCGCCGCGAGTTCGGTGTCGCGGATGCGTACCCCGAGAATGGTGGTCCGGACGTGCCGGCCGGCGGCCAGCAGCGCGGCGCGCCAGGCGGCGGCGGCCAGCGCCTGCCGGCGGGCGTTCCGGGGCGCGGAGGCGCCGACGGCGGCCGGGTCGAGCAGGGCCGTCCGCCCCTGCCGCCAGCCCATCGACAGTACGGCGGGCTGCCCGGGCTCGGTGAGGTGCAGCCGGTGCAGTTCGTAGCGGCGGCGGACGCCGGCGGTGATCCGTTCCGACCGGGCCGGTGTGCCGAGCCGGGCCAGCAGCTCGGCCAGGCGAGTGGCGGCAGCCTCCGAGCTGAACTCGGCCACCATGGTGGTCGGCTGCCGCACCCCCTCCACCTGGATGCACCTGATCAGGCACGCCGCCTCGAAGGCGTCTGCCAGCGACGTCCGGTCCAGCAGGCTGGTACTGCCGGACGGCCGTAGGGGCGGCCGCGTTGAGGCGTACGCCCCGGTGCTCCAGACCATCTCTGTCGCCCCCCGTATTCGCGACGACCAACTACTTTCAACGGTGGCCGTTACCGCGCCCAGGCGGTAGACATCCGTTGAAGGCTTGAGCAAAATTTGCGCTGAGTGTCGATCATCGCCGGGGTGGTGGTGGGGTGGGCGGGGCACGGTGGCACCGACGCGCTGGCCGGGGACTGCCCGGTCGGCGGCTCGGCACGCTCGCCGTGACGCTGGTCGTGGTCACGATCGCGTTGCCGGCCACCGCCGGCTGCACCGCGGAGCCGGCCGAGCCGACCCGGCTGCGCATCGCGACCGGCAGCGCGACGGCGGTCTACTACGCGGTCGGTCAGTCCCTGGCCGGGATCCTCAACCGGGAGTTGCCGGACGTCACGGCGAGCGTGGTGGTGACCGCCGCGTCGGCGGAGAACGTCTCGCTGGTCTCCACCGGGCGGGCCGAGCTGGGCTTCACCCAGGCCGACATCCTGGCCGCCGAGCCGGGCCAGGGCGCCGAGCTGAGCGCCGTCGCCCGGGTCTACGACGACCTGCTGCACCTGGTCACCCTGACCCAGCAGCCGATCCGGCAGTTGACCGACCTGAGCGGCAAGCGGGTGGCGATCGGCGCGCCGGGCTCCGGCACCGCGGTCACCGCCGAACGCCTGCTCGACGTGGCCAAGGTCGGCGACAAGCTGGCCGAGACGCTCCGGCTCGGCATCGACGACTCGGTGGCCGCGCTGCGGGCCGGCGAGATCGACGCGTTCTTCTTCTCCGGTGGCCTGCCGGTGAAGGCGGTCGCGGACTTCGCCGCCCAGACCCGGGCCCGCTTCGTCGACCTCGGACAGTGGGTCGAGCCGCTGCGCCAGTCCTACCGCGAGGTGTACGTCCAGCGGGACATCCCCGCCTCGGCGTACGGGTCGGCGCCGGTGACCACGGTGGCGGTGCCGAACTATCTGGTGGTGGCCACCAGCATGCCGGAGCAGCTCGTCTACGACGTGACCCGGCTGCTGATGCAGCGCCGGGACGAACTCAGCAGCGCCCATCCGGCCGCCGCTCGGCTGAACGTCCAGTCGGCGATCACCACCACCCCGCTGGCGCTGCACCCCGGCGCCGCTCGCTATTACCAGACGCACAAGCCCTGAGCGCCACCTGCACGCCTCGCCGGCCCGTAACCGGCGTTGCACCCGGGCGCCGCCCGCGACCACCAGCCGGCACAAGCCCTGACCGGTACCGCTCACGCCTCGCCGGCCCTGACCACTACCGCTCACGCCTCGCCGGCCCTGAACCAGGCGTCGGCGGTGAGTCCGGTCGGCTCGGCGGGGCGCATGGCGAGCCGACCGCCGGAGGCGTCGACCAGGACCGCCACGATGGTCAGGCCGAGTCCGGCACCGTCGATGTTCTGGGTGTCCGGGGCCCGCCAGAAGCGTTCCGTGGAGGATTCGAGCTGCGCACCGGTCATCCCGGGCCCGTCGTCGGTGACCCGGACGACCACGCCGTCGTCGGCACGGTGCACCGAGACCTCGACCCGGCCGCCGGGGTGGCCGAACTTGACCGCGTTGTCGATCAGCGCGTCAAGCACCTGGTCGACGGCGGTACGCACCGCCCGGGCGGGGACCGGGCCGGTCACCGGATCGAGGGTGAGGGTCATGCCCCGGTGGTTGGCCAGCGGTTGCCAGGCGGCGACCCGGGACCGGGCCACCGCCGCCGCGTCCACCACCACCATGGTGTGCTGGGCGCGCTCGGCGCGGGCCAGGGTGAGCAGCCCGTCGAGTACCTGGGCCAGCCGGTCGGTCTCCTCCAGTGCCAGCTTGTGCTCGTCGCGGCCGTACTCGTCGGTCAGGCTCGGCCCGAGTTCCTCGACCCGCAGCCGCAGCGCGGTCAGCGGGTTGCGGAGCTGGTGGCTGGCGTGCGCGACGAAGGCCCGCTGCCGTTCCAGGGCGTCGGCGACCGCGTCGGCCATCTCGTTGAAGCTGGTGGCGAGCCGGCGCAGCTCGGGCGGACCCTGCTGGGTCGGTACCCGGGCCTTGCCGTCGCCGGCCGCGATGTCGTGGGTCACCACGTCGAGTACGGTCACCGGGCGGAGCACCCAGCCGGCCAGCCGGAACGCCGTCATCACCCCGGCGGAGACGGCGAGCAGCCCGACGGCGGCCAGCGCCGCCCACCAGATGGTGACGGTCCGGCGTACCCGCTCGGTGGCGGAGACGGTGATGACGGCGCCGATCACCTCACCGCCGTCGTTCACCGGTACGGCCACCACCAGCGGGCCGACCTGCCAGGGCCAGAGCACCTCCGGCACGGTCATCTGCCGGCCGGCCAGGGCGCCGAAGATCGCCCTGTCGATCAGTTCGGTGTCCAGGCGCGGGCCGGCGGGGGCGGCCACCTGACGGCGTTCCCGGTCGATCACCGCCGCGCTGATCCCGTACAGCTCCTGGTAGCGCTGCAACTCATCGTTGATCGCGCTGACCGCACCGGTACGCAGGGCGGGGCCGGAGAGCGAGGCGAACCGGTTGGCGTCGGCGAGCCGGTCCGCCCGGATCCGTTCGGTCTCCCGGTTGGCGAGGGTGATCGCCAGCGGGGTCTCCAGGGCGAGCAGGACCAGGATCATGAGCAACGAGTAGCTGAAGACCAGGCGGCGGCGCACGGACGGACTCCGGTCACTCGGCCCGGAGCCGGTAGCCGACACCGCGTACGGTCTGCACCAGGTCGGGATCGCCGAGCTTGCCGCGCAGCGAGCCGACGTGCACCTCCACGGTGTGCCGGGCGGCGCCGGTGGTCGGCCAGACGTCCAGGACGATCCGCTCGTGCGGCACCACCACGCCCGGCTGCCGGGCCAGCGAGACCAGGATGTCGAACTCCTTGCGGGTCAGCGCGACCGCGCCGCCGCGTACGGTGACCAGCCGGGCGGCGACGTCGATCCAGATCGGGCCGACCTCGACGACCTCGGGCCGGGGCGCGCCGGCCCGGGCCCGGCGGAGCACGGCGACGATCCGGGCCTCCAGTTCGGCCATCGAGAACGGTTTCACCACGTAGTCGTCGGCACCCATCCGCAGCCCGATCACCCGGTCGCGTTCCTCGCCGCGCGCGGTCACCGCGATGATGCCGAGCTGTGCGCTGCGCTGCCGCAGTGACCGGCACACCTCCACCCCGTCGCCGTCCGGCAGGGTCAGGTCGAGCAGCACCAGGTCGCAGGGGGCGGCGGCGAGCGCGGCAGCGGCGGTACCGGCCCGCTCCACGTCGTAACCCCGCCGGGACAGGGCGGCGGCCATCGCACCGGCCACCCGGGCGTCGTCCTCGACCAACAGGATCCGCATGCCGGCCGCTCCTAATCTGTCGTACCAGCCGCTGCGATCATCCCGCATCGACCCGGCTGAACACAGCGGGGCGGAATGCCGAGACACTCAAGATTGGCTCAATTTCCCTGCCTCGATGTTCCGTGAGCTGCGGTGGCGGGCGTTAGATCAACATCATCCGAGTTGGCGCGGCCGCCCCTGCCGGACCCTTTTCCGTCGTACATCGTCGAATGAAGGGGTTTGCTGGTGAACCGAAGACTCTCCGGAATAGCCATGCCGACCGCGGTCGCGGTGGCATTGCTGGGCACGCCGTTGCTGACCACGGCGAGCGCCGGCGGGGCCACCGCTGCCGGCCGGGTACCCAAGCCGCAGTCGGTGCTCGGCTGGGCGCCGTGCACCGACTACAAGTTGGCCACCTACGAGCAGATCGCCGACTACTACCGCAAACTGGACCAGGCCAGCGATCGGATGAAGCTGGTCGAGATCGGCAAGACCAGCGAGGGCCGGCCGCAGTTGATGGCCGTCGTCTCCTCCGAGGAGAACCTCAAGGCCGAGAACCTGGAGCGCTACCGGCAGACCTCGGTGCGGCTCTCCCAGGGCGACGGGCTCTCCGAGTCGGTGGCCCGGGGGCTGTCGCAGAGCGGCAAGGCGGTCGCCTGGGTCGACTTCGGCATCCACTCCACCGAGGTCGCCGGGCACCAGACCGCGCCGCAGTTCGCGTACGACCTGGTGACCAGTGAGACGCCGGAGGCGCGGGAGATCCGGGACAACGTCATCACGCTGCTGGTGCCGAACACCAACCCGGACGGCGGTACCAAGGTCGCCGAGTGGTACCGGCAGAACCTCGGCGGTCCCTACCAGGACGCCGGCTACCCGGAGCTTTACCAGAAGTACGCCGGGCACGACAACAACCGTGACTGGTACATGTTCAACCTCCAGGAGACCCAGAACGTCGGCAAGCAGCTCTTCCACGAGTGGCTGCCGCAGGTGATGCACAACGTGCACCAGACGGCGGTCTTCCCGGCCCGGATCAGCATCCCGCCGTTCGAGGACCCGCTGAACCCGAACATCCACCCGCAGGTGGTCCGGGGCGTCAACCTGGTCGGCGACGCGATGGGGCAGCGGCTGGAGCGCGAGGACAAGGGCGGCGCGCTGGCCCGGCAGTCGTACGACATCTGGTGGAACGGCGGCGCGCGGACCGCGCCGTACTACCACAACCAGGTCGGCATCCTGACCGAGACCGCACACGCCTCGGCGACCCCGAGGGTGTACGACCCGAAGGACTTCCCGGCGACGTTCGCCGACGGCACCTCGACCAGCAAGCCGTCGGTGTTCTACCCGAGCCCGTGGCAGGGTGGCGAGTGGCACCTGTCGCAGAGCTGCGACTACATCAAGACCGCCTCCTGGGCGATGCTCCGGCTGGCCAGCGACGACCGTGAGGGCTGGCTCTACGGGGCGTACCAGATGGCCCGGGATGGCGCCCGGGACGGTGCCGGCGTGACCTACGTGATCCCGGCGGACCAGGCGGACTTCCCGACCGCGACCAAGCTGGTCGACAAGCTGCGCTGGAACAACATCCGGGTCGAGCAGGCACTCAGCTCGTTCAAGGTGGGCAAGCGGACCTACCCGGCCGGCTCCTACCTGGTCCGGGAGGCGCAGCCCTACCGGGCGGCCGTGCTGGACCTGCTGAACCCGCAGGTCTACCCGGACCGGCGGCTCTATCCGGGTGGCCCGCTGGAGCCGCCGTACGACATCACCGGCTACACCCTGTCGTTCCAGATGGGCGTCACCGTCGACAAGCTGGACAAGAACGTACGGGTCAGCACCAGCGAGGTCGGCTGGCCGAAGGTGCCGACCGGGGTGGTGGCCGGGGCGCCGAAGCACGCGTACGCGCTGGACCCGCGGGTCAACGACAGCGCGACCGCGGTGAACGCGCTGCTGGCGGCGGGGGAGCAGGTGTCGCGCAGCACCGGTGAGGTGACCACCCGCACCGGCAAGCTGCCGGCCGGCACCTTCCTGGTGAAGGCGGGCCGGGACACCGGGGACCGGGTCACCGCGCTCGCCACCGAGTTGGGCCTGAGCGTCGCGGCGGTGGACGCCAAGCCGGCCGGCGTCACGGCGCTGGCCGCGCCCCGGATCGGCCTGTACGACGGCTTCAACAACTACGACGAGGGCTGGACCCGGCTGATCCTGGAGCAGTTCCGGTTCGGGTACGCCAAGCTGACCAACGCGCAGGTGCGGGCCGGTGACCTGCGGGCGAGGTACGACACCATCGTGCTGCCCGACGCCACCTACAACTCGATGCGCAACGGCCGGGCGGCCGGCTCGCTGCCGGACGCGTACACCGGCGGGATGACCGACGCGGGTATCGCCAACCTCAAGGCGTTCGTCGAGGCCGGCGGTACCGTGGTCACGCTGAACCGGGCCGCCCAGTTGCCGATCCAGGCGTTCGGGGTACCGGTCAAGGACTTCACCGCCGGAGTCGAGGAGACCGAGTTCAACATCCCCGGCTCGGTGCTGAACCTGAACGTCGACGCCAGCGACCCGGTCGCGGCCGGCTTCGCCCCGACCGCCTCGGCGTTCGTGGCGAATGGCCCGGCGTTCGAGGTGACCGAGGGTGCCAAGGGCGTCTCGGTGGCGGCCACCTGGCCGACCAGCAACGTGCTGAAGAGCGGCTTCCTGCTCGGCGAGGACGTCATCGGCGGCAAGGGCGCCGTGGTGACCGCCAAGGTGGGCCAGGGCCAGGTGGTGCTGCTCGGCTTCAAGCCGCAGCACCGGGCCCAGTCGCACGGCACGTACCGGCTGCTCTTCAACGCGATGTACCTGGGCGGTCAGCGCTGACCTGACCCGGGTGTCCGGGGTGGCCGGTCGGCGGATACGTCGACCGGCCACCTTCGCGTACGTTCCCGGGCCATGGACGCCGTGCCCGGCACTCGCGCCGACTCCGCCGCCACCCCACCCCGGGCCGGGCTGCCCCGCCGGGTACACGCCGGGTACGCCCTCGGTTCGCTCGCCACCGGCGCCTTCGGTACGGTGCCCGGCCTGGTACTGCTGCCGTACCTGACCGACACCCTGGGGGTGGCCGCCGGGCTGGCCGCCCTGCTGGTGCTGCTGCCGAAAGCCTGGGACGTACTGGTGAACCCGGTCGCCGGGCGGATCTCGGACCGGACCCGGTCCCGCTGGGGCGCCCGCCGGCCGTACCTGCTCGGCGGTGGGCTCGGCCTGGCCGTCCTCTTCGCCGCCATCTTCGCGGCGCCGTTCCCGCCCGGCCCGGCCGCCGCCGGGTACGTCGCGCTGGCGTTCCTGCTCACCGCGACCGCGTTCGCCTTCTTCCAGGTCCCGTACGTCGCCATGCCGGCCGAGTTGACCGACGACTACACCGAGCGAACCCGGCTGATGACCTGGCGGGTGGCGGTGTTGGCGCTGGCCATCCTGGTCTCCGGCGCGCTCGCCCCGGTGGTGGTGAGCGCCGGTGGCGACGGCATACCCGGGCACCGCTGGCTGGGGCTCTTCGTGGCGGTGCTGATCGCGGTCGGCGCGGTCGGCGCGTTCCTCGGCACCCGGGCCGCGCCGACCGGGGTGGCGATGGCCAGCGAGCCGAGCCTGCGGGCCCAGCTCGCGGTCGCCGCCGCCAACCGGCCGTTCCGACTGCTGCTGGTCTGCTTCGTGGTCCAGGCGGCCGGCATCGCGACCGTGCTGGCCGGGGTCAACTACTTCGCCGAACACGTGCTGCGCGATCCGGAGACCGGGCCGACGCTGCTCTTCGGGTGTTTCGTCGGGCCGGCGCTGCTGGTGATGCCGCTCTGGAGTCGGGCCGGCGCCCGGCTGGGCAAGCCCCGGGCGTTCACCGTGGCGTCGCTGCTCTTCGCGGCCGGCGCGCTGGCCCTGGTCGCCGCCCCGGTGCTGCCGGCCCCGGCGGTCTATCTGGTCGTCGCGGCGATCGGCTGCGGGTACGCCGGCCAGCAGGTCTTCGGGTTGGCGATGCTGCCGGACTGCATCGCGTACGACACCGCGCGTACCGGCCGCCGCCAGGCCGGGGTCTTCACCGGGGTGTGGACGGCCGGCGAGACCTTCGGGCTGGCCCTCGGGCCGGGCATCTACGGCCTGGTACTGCAACTCTCCGGCTACGTCTCCTCGTCGACCGGCCAGGCGGCGGCCCAGTCCGTTTCCGCCCGAGCCGGCGTGCTGGTCGGCTTCACCGTGCTGCCCGCCCTGCTGGTCGGCCTCGCCCCGCTGACCATGCGCCACTACAACCTCACCCCGGACCGCCTGGCGGCGCCGCCCCGCCGGTAGGAGATCACGCAGTATCAGGGAAGTTGTGGCGTCTATGCGCCTTGGCTTCAGGTGGTTGTTGCAACGGGGTTTGAACCCGTCTGCGTTGAGGGCCACTACTTCCGGGAAGTAGCACGATCTTGCGCGCCGCCCGCGCGCCGGGCCGGGATGACGGCAGGGAATCGTGCCGTGGTCTGCGGGTTTAGCGGGCTCGTGCGCGATGTTTCGACTGTTACGGTGGCCGCCATGATCGAGGCGTTGCCGCCGGTGGGCGTACCTGCGGACAAGGTGCTGGCCGAACTCCGCGACCTGCGCGCCGCGGACCTGCCGACGCACGGCGGCCGGCTCTTCGCCTACGTCTACGACTCCGCCGTACCGGGGCTGGACGAGCTGGCGAACGCGGCGTACGCGCTGGCGGCGCACGTCAACGGGCTGGACCCGACCGCCTTCCCGTCCCTGCTGGCGCTGGAGAACGTCCTCGTCGGGGCGGCTGCCCAACTGCTCGGTGCCGGGCCGGGCACGGCGGCACCGGAGGTGGTCGGCAGTGTCACCGGCGGCGGCACCGAGTCGCTGATCCTGGCCGTCAAGGCGGCCCGGGACGCCCGGCCGGAGGTGACCCGGCCCCGGCTGGTGGTGCCGACCAGCGGGCATGCCGCGTTCGCCAAGGCGGCGCACTACCTCGGGGTCACCCTGGACCAGGTGCCGGTTTCGGCGCGTACGCTCCGGCCGGAGCCCGGTGACGTGGCCGCGGCGATCGGCCCGGAGACCGTACTCGTCGCCTGCTCGGCGCCGTCGTATCCGTACGGGGTGGTGGATCCGGTCGCCGAGATCGCCGAGATCGCCCGGGTGGCCGGGGTGCGCTGCCACGTGGACGCCTGCTTCGGCGGCTGGACGCTGCCCTATCTGCGCCGGCTCGGCGTACCGGTGCCGCCGTTCGACCTGCGCCTGCCCGGCGTCACCTCGATCTCGGTGGACCTGCACAAGTACGCGTACGCCCCGAAGGGCGTCTCGATCCTGCTGCACCGCGATCCGGAGCTGCGCCGGTCGCAGTACTTCGCCTTCGCCGGCTGGCCCGGCTACACCATGGTCAACCCGGTGCTCTCGTCCACCCGGTCCGGCGGCCCGGTCGCCGCCGCGTACGCCACGCTGCGATACCTCGGCGACGCCGGCTACCTGACCCTGGCCGAGCGGACCCTCACGGCGGTACGCGGACTGGCCGACGCGGTCTCCGGAGTGGACGGACTGCGGCTGCTCGCCGAACCGGAGTCGACGGTGGTCTGCTTCACCGGCACCGACCCGGGGCTGGACCTGTTCGTCCTCGCCGACGAGCTGACCCGGCGCGGCTGGCACACCCAGCCCCAGCTCTCGTACGCCGGTCTGCCGGCCAACATCCACCTGTCGGTGACCGCCTCGGTGGCGCCCCGGGTGGCGGAGTTCGGCGCGGACCTGCGGGAAGCGGTGGCGGACGCCCGGTCGGCCGGCCCGGTCGAGCTGCCCGCCGAGCTGCTGGAGACGCTCGGCGTGCTGACCCCGGAGCTGCTCACCCCGGAACTGGTCGCCGGGGTGGCCGCCGGGCTGGGCCTGGACCCGGCCGCCGCCGGCCGGCCGCCGGAGCGGATGGCACCGGTGAACACCCTGCTGGACGCGGCACCGATCGCGGTCCGGGAACGGCTGCTGGCCGAGTTCCTCGGCCTGCTCCAGCGCCCCGGCTACCGAGCGGACGCTCGGCCCGGCTGCTGACCGGACGCTCGCCCCGGCTGCTGGCCGGACGCTCCGGTGGCCGGCAGCTCGCTGCCGGCAATCCATCGACGAATGTGCCGCTGGCTATTTACTGTTAACAATCTTTCTTTTATGTTGAGGAGACCTTCCCGATGAAGTAAGGAGCCCACGATGCGAAGAACCGTGGTCCTGGCGGTGACGACGGCGGCGACCGTCATCACCGCCCTCCTCGTGGCCCCGCAGGCCGCCCAGGCGCACGGCTACATCTCCTCGCCGCCGAGCCGGCAGGCGCTCTGCGCGCAGCGGGCGGTGTCGTTCGACTGCGGCCAGATCCAGTGGGAGCCGCAGAGCGTGGAGGGCCCGAAGGGGCTGCGCAACTGCCACGCCAACATCGGGCACTTCGCGGTGCTGAACGACGACAGCCGGCCCTGGCCGGCCACCTCGGTCGGGCAGACGGTGAACTTCAACTGGGTACTGACCGCCCGGCACGCCACCAGCACCTGGGAGTACTACATCGGCGGCTCCCGGATCGCCCTCTTCGACGACGGCGGGCGGCAGCCCGGTGCCACCGTCTCGCACAACGTGAACATGGGTGGCCGGAGCGGCCGGCAGAAGCTGCTGGCGATCTGGAACATCGCCGACACCGCGAACGCCTTCTACGTCTGCGTCGACCTCCAGATCGGCGGCGGCGGAGGCAACCCGAACCCCACCCCCACGCCCACCCGCACCACCAACCCGCCCACCCCGCCGCCGACCACCGCACCGCCGGCCGGTGGCACCTGGCAGGCCGGTACGGCGTACCAGGTCGGTAGCCAGGTGACCTACGGCGGCGCGACGTACCGCTGCATACAGGCGCACACCGCGATCGCCGGCTGGGAACCGCCGAACGTGCCGGCGCTCTGGCAGCGCGTCTGACGCCAGCCCGCCCGCCTGGACGCACCCGTTCGCGGATACGGACCCGTACCCCCTGCGGGTCCGTATCCGCCACCGGTCCGCTCCCGGGGCCGTACCTGGAGACGATTGATGAACCGCTTCCGCCGTACCCTGATCGTCACGACGCTGTTGCTGCTCGGCGGCTGCGCGCCCGCACCGGCCGGGACCGGCGCCCCGGTCGCCGGGCCGGCACCCGCCCCGACCGGCGCCACCCCGGCGGCGACCGCGCCCGGCGGCGCCTTCAACGACACCGACGTGATGTTCCTCCAGATGATGGTGACCTCGCACGGTCAGGGGCTGGCGCTGGTCCGGCTGGCGCCCGAGCGTGCGCAGCGGGAGGAGGTGAAGATCCTGGCCGCCGCGATAGACGTCACCCAGGAGGCGGAGCAGCAGACCATGCGAGCCTGGCTGCGCGGCTGGGGCCGGGGCACCTCGGCGGATCCGGACGCGAACGCGCACGCCGACCACGGCGGGCTGCCGGTACTCGGGCCGGAACAGCTCTCGACGCTCTCCCGGAACAGCGGGGCGACGTTCGAGACGGATTTCCTCAACCTGCTGATCGGGCACCAGCACAGCGCCGTCGAACTGGCCCGGATGGAGACGAAGTCCGGCGTCCATCCGGAGGTACGCGACCTGGCCCAGCGGATCGACCTGTCCCGGACCGCCCAGATCGACCAGATGCTGAAGATGCTGCGGTCGGCCGGATAGCGGGTCGGCGCCGGTCCGGTGGTACCCGGTCCTGTGGTTCACTGTCGGGTGGGCGACGGGAAGGAGGCCGGCCGTGCAGCTACCCGCGGTGCTCGGTGAACCGATCCGGTTCGTGCTCAACTGGGGCCGGCGCTATTCGCTCTGGGTCTTCAACTTCGGGCTGGCCTGCTGCGCGATCGAGTTCATCGCGACCAGCATGGGCCGGCACGACTTCATCCGGCTCGGCGTGATCCCGTTCGCGCACGGCCCCCGCCAGGCCGACCTGATGGTGGTCTCCGGGACGGTCACCGACAAGATGGCCCCGGCGATCAAGCGGCTCTACGACCAGATGCCCGAGCCGAAGTACGTGATCTCCTTCGGTGCCTGCTCCAACTGCGGCGGGCCGTACTGGGACTCCTACTCGGTGACCAAGGGCGTGGACCAGATCATCCCGGTCGACGTCTACGTGCCGGGCTGCCCGCCGCGCCCGGAGGCGCTGCTGCACGGGATCCTGCGGTTGCAGGACAAGATCGCTGCCGAGCACTCCGGCCTCGGCGGGGTGGCCCGCCCCGACGAGCTGGCCTCGCCGGCCGACCGGGTCGGCCCGCCGGTCGGGCGGAGCACCGAGTCGCTCACCGCGCCGCCGGTGCCGCCGCCAGCCGCGCAGCAGTGACCCGGTGCGGCGCCCCGTCCCAGCGCTGACCCCGTAGCCGGCCCGTCCGGGCACTGACCCCGTAGGCGGCCCTGACCCCGTAGGCGGCCCGTCCCGGCACTGATCGGTGGGCGCGCAGGCCGGAGGTTGGCCGCGCCACGGCGCGTCGGTAAGCCTGACCACCGTCGTAGGTGGCGGAGCGGAACTAGCCTGCGATCATGGCTAGCACCCTCGGTCGTCGGGCAGAATGGCTGGTCGACGTCCTGATCGCCGAGTTCGGCGAGTCGATGGCCGTCGACCCGGCCGCGTTCCGGCGCAAGTTCCGGAAGATGGCCGCGTCGCCGTTCGCGTTCTACCGGGGCAGCGCCTCGGTCTTCTACGCCGACCTCGCCGAGGACTTCGCCGACGAGCGGTTCCTCGACGGCCGGACCAGCCGGGTCTGGATCCACGGCGACCTGCACGCGGAGAACTTCGGCACGTACATGAACGGCTCCGGGCAACTCGTCTTCAACGTCAACGACTTCGACGAGGCGTACGTCGGGCCGTTCTCCTGGGACCTGAAGCGCTTCGCGGCCAGCGTGGCGCTGCTCGGGTACGGCAAGGCGCTCTCCGACTCCGCGATCGGTGACCTGGTGACCCGGTTCGCCACCGCGTACCTGACCGAGCTGCGGGCGATCGCCAGCGGCGGGGACGACGCGATCGGGTCGATCCGGCTGGACAACGCCGACGGGGTGCTCCGCCGGGTACTCCAGCAGGCCCGGCTGCGGACCCGGGTCGACCTGCTCGCCCAGCAGACCACCGTCGACCAGTACGAGCGGCGGTTCTCGATCGGCGACGGGGTCTACGAGGTCGACCGGGACGTCCGGGCCGCCGTCGTGGCCGCCTTCGCGCACTACCTGGGTACGCTGCCGCCGGCCACCGCCGAGCAACGTCCGGTGAGCACGCAGATCAAGGACGTGGTGCTCCGCAAGGGCGTGGGGATCGGCTCGGCCGGGCTGCCGTCGTACAACCTGCTGCTGGAGGGGCACACCCAGGCGCTGGAGAACGACGTCGTGATCTACATGAAGCGCGCCCAGGTGCCGGCGGTGGCCCGGTACGTCACCGACGACGGGGTCCGGAGCTATTTCCGGCACCAGGGACACCGGACCGCCGAGTCGCAGCGGGCGTTGCAGGCGCATGCCGATCCGTGGCTGGGCTTCACCGAGCTGGACGGGCACGGCCAGCTCGTCGCCGAGGTCTCCCCGTACGCCGCCGATCTGGACTGGTCGGACGTCAACGAGCCGGAGGAGCTGGCCGGGGTACTCGGCGACCTGGGCCGGGCGGTGGCCCGGATGCACTCGGTCGCCGACGACGAGTCCAGCCACGACCTGGTCGACTTCTCCACCGAGGAGGCGATCGTGGCCGTGGTCGCCGCCGACGAGGCCGGGTTCGTCGCGCACCTGGTCGACTTCGCCCACGCGTACGGGGCCCGGGCCCGGCAGGACCACCAGATCTTCGTGGACCTGTTCCGCAACGGCGAACTGCCGGGGCTTTAGTGCGGTAGGCCGAGGCAGCTTGCCGCGACGCCAGCACCGGATGGCCCGACCTCCGGTGCGGGGGCTGTTTCGTCGGTCGGGGTCGATAGGCTCCGCCCCGCGTCCCGGCGACGGTCGTCGGGGCGGGGACCGGCACCGGGGGGCGGCGTGTTCGCGGGACTGGACGAGATCGACTGGGCTGGCATGTCCCACGCGTACGGGCCGGCGACCGAGGTGCCCGAACTGCTCCGGGGACTGGTCTCGGCCGACCCCGCCACCCGGGAGGTCGCCCTCGACGGCATGTACGGCGCCGTGCACCACCAGGGCGACGTCTATCCGTGCACGGTCGCCTGCGTGCCGTACCTCTTCGAGGTGGTGACCCACGGCGGGCCGGGCCGGGGCCCGGTGGTGAGCCTGCTGGCCAGCATCGGCGGCGCCGAGGTCGACGATCCCGACGAGCTGGTCCGGTCGGCCGAGGCGAGCCGCGACGACGAGGAAGACGACGAGGAGGCGGGCTGGGCGGAGAACTACCGCCGGGCCGAGACGGCGGTCGCCGACGGCCTGCCGGTCTTCCTCGACCTGCTCACCGACCCCGATCCGGCGGTACGCCGGGCGGTGCCGGAGGCGCTGCTGGTGTGCCGGGCCGAGGCGCCCCGGATACTCGACACCCTGCGGCACCGGCTGCCCGCCGAGCCGGACGGCGAGGCCCGGGCCGCGCTGGTCGAGGCGGTCGGCACCCTGGTCCGCCGGGCCGCCGCCGGCCACCTGCCGAGCGTGCCCGAGCCGAGCCTGCGGGCGGCGACCACCTGGCTGTTGGAGCTGGTCGACGACAACTCGGCCGGGTCGGCCCTGCGGCTGACCGCGCTCACCTCGGTCAGCGCGGGAGCGCCGAGGATGCTGCCGGCCGACCTGGTGCCCCGGGCCCTGGCGCTGCTGGACGGGGCATACCAGGAGCCGTCCCCCGCACCCGAGCCGGCCGGCTTCAGCACCGACACCCTGATCGGCGCCGTCCGGGTACTGCACGAGCGGGCCGACGCCGGCCGGCAGGGTGCCCGGCTCGGGCCGGCCGTCGGCAGCCTGAGCCGGGCACTCGGCGACCGGGTCGACGACCGGATCCGGCTGGTCGGCACACTGCTGGACGGTTCCGACTGGGAACGCCGGTTGGACGCGTTGCCGGCCGCCGGTCAGCTCGTGGACGGCTGGCGGGGCGACTACCGGGGACTGGTCGCGCTGGTCGGGCGGCAGTTGGCGGAGCCGCAGCCGAAGCTTTCCCGGGCGGCGGCCCGAGCCCTCGTACACCTCGGCGAGCTGAACCGGCCAGCGGCGGACGCGCTCGCCGACGCCGTGTCCGGAACGGCGCGGGAGGAGCCGTACAACAGCACGGCCGGGCTGCCGGCCTGGGTGATGGTCTGGCCGAGCCACGGGCCGACGGTCGGCGGCACCCTGTCGGCGCTCGCCCGGCTCGGTGACCTCCGCGCGCTGCCACCGCTGCGCTGGGCGCTGGAGCGCGACGAGCCGCCGAAGGACGTCGGTGCCGCGCTGAGCGGGCTCGGCCCGGCCGCCGTCGAGCTGCTGCCGCTGCTCCGCCGGCAGTTGCGGCGGCTCTCCCCGACGGAGCGGGACTTCCAGGAGCGGCGCGGCGGGCTGGCCCGGGCGGTGGGCAGCCTCGGTCCGGCCGGCGCGGCGGCCCTGCCCGAGCTGCTGCCGCTGGCCACCGACGGGTGGGTGATCCGCCAACTGGGCCGGCTCGGCCCGGCTGCCCGGGACGCCGTACCGGTGCTCCGGCCGCTGCTCGACGCCCCGGAGCGCGGGCCGGCGCTGGCCGCCGCCTCGGTGCTGCACCGGATCACCGGCGATCCGGCACCCCTGCTTCCGGTGCTCGGCCGGTTCCTCGCCGGCGACCATCACGACGCCGCCGACGCGGCCCAGGAGATCGCCGAGATCGGCCCGGCCGCCGTCGAGTGGCTGCCCCGGCTGCGGGACCTGCTCGGCCGGCCGGACCCACACGGCTGGCTGCACCTGCGAGCGGCCGGGGCGGTGTGGCGGGTGGGTGGCGACGCCGAGGCCGTGCTGCCGGTGCTGGCGCGGGTCTGGGAACGAAACGTACACACCCGGCGGGTGGTGGCGACGCGCTGGGCCGAGATCGGCCCGCCGGCCGCCGCCGCGCTGCCACTGCTCCGCGCCGAGCAGGCCCGGCCGCGCCGGCACACCGCCCGGGACAACGGCTGGAGCAGTGGGCAGGTCAGCGAGGACGAGGAACTGCTCCGGCTGATGGCCGCCGCCGTCTCCGCACTCGCCCCGGCTGCGCGCTGAACCGGACCCGGCCGGTCAGTGCGGGAACTCGAGGACCACCTTGATGTCGTCGGGCTGCGGAGCGTACGCCTCGGCGTACCGGTCGACCGGCACCCGGCGGGTGATCATCCTGGCCAGCCAGTCCCGGTCGGCGGCGGCGAGTGCGGCGGCGGCGAGTTCCCAGTGCCGACGGTTCGCGTTGACCGTGCCGAAGACCACGTTGTTCTCCAGCACCAGCGCCCGGTTGAGCGCGCCCGCGTCGAAGTCGATCGTCCGGCCGCCGGAGGAGACGCCGGTCAGGCAGACGATCCCGTTCGGTGCCGCCTGGCACATCACGTCCAGCACCACCGCCGGGGCGCCGGTGCACTCCAGCACGATGTCGAACTCGACGCCCAGCTCGGGGACCGTACCGGTGTGGAACTCCCCGCCGAGCGCCGCCACCAGTCCGGGCTTCTCACCGTTCGCCGAGCGGTTCAACACGTGCAACTCGTAGCCGCGCTGCGCGGCGAGCAGGGAAGCCAGCAGGCCGATCGGTCCCGCCCCGGCGACCAGTACCCGCTTCGGCTCCCAGGCGGACCGGGCGCCGATCCGCTCGATGTGCTCCCACGCCTTCGCCAGCACACTGGTCGGTTCGAGCAGCATGCCCAGCTCGGCCAGCCCCGGTTCGAGGCGTACGGCGAACTTCGGCGAGATCCGCCAGCGATCCCGGGCGAAGCCCTGGAGGCACTTGATGCCGTGCTCGGTGTAGAGACCGTTCCGGCACATGTCCCACTCGCCGACGGCACAGTTGGGGCAGGGCACCGGGTCGGGGTGCCGGACGATCCCGGCGACCAGGTCACCCGGGGCGAACGATCCACTCGGGTCCTCCAGTACCCGGCCCAGCGACTCGTGCCCGAGCACCAGCTCGGTGCTGCCGGGCGGCGGCTCGCCGTACTCGCCGCGGATGATCTCCTGATCGGTGCCGCAGATGCCGACCGCGACAGCCTCCACCAGCAACGCGCCCTCGTCGAGGCTCGGCTCCGGGAAGTCCTCGGCCAGCCGCAGCGAGTCGGCCCGACCCGGGGTCACGGTAATCGCACGCACCTGGTCATTCTTCCCCGCCGACCCGCCCGGTAGCCGGGGAGTTGCCGAATAACCGGTCCGCGACCCGGCGGTACGGCCGGAGATGGCCCTAGGATCGCGGACATGACCCCGGAACAGGTCGGTGACCGGTTGGGCACGCTGCTCGCGGACGCGGAGGTGACCGCGAGGAGTGAGCCGGGTTTGCGAGCCCCGCAGTCGGGAGCGGGCGGGGGATCGGTGACCGTCGGGCAGTCCGGCGGCCAGGGGTACGCCCGGGCGACCGTGGACGTGCCGGCCGGCAGTTGGCGGGACGCCGTCCGGGCGGCCCGGGACGACACCGAGCTGGCCTGCGACTTCTTCGACTGGCTCTCCGCCGTCGACGAGCTGGCCGACGGGTTCGACGTGGTGGCGCACCTCTGGTCGACCCGGCACCGGCACGGGATACTGCTCCGGACCCGGGTGCCCCGGGACGCCGCGACCGTCGGGTCCGTGGTGGACCTGTTCCCCGGGGCGGCCTGGCACGAGCGGGAGACACACGAGATGTTCGGCATCGACTTCGCCGGCCATCCCGACCTGGCGCCCCTGCTGTTGCCGCCGGAGTTCGAGGGGCATCCGCTGCGCAAGGAGTTCGTGCTCGCCTCCCGGGTGGCCAAGGCGTGGCCGGGCGCGAAGGAGCCGGGCGAGTCCGGGGCTGGTACGGCCCGGCGGCAGGCGATGCGCCCACCTGGCGTACCGGCGCCGGGCGAGTGGGGCGTCTCCGCCGCCCTACCGGTCTCCGCCGCCCCCGCTCCCGCCTCCGACCGACCGGCCCGCACCCGGCGCCCCACCTCGGGTCCGCCGGCCGCGCCCGCCTCCGGCCCGCCGGCCGAGCCCGCTTCGGCTCCGCCGGCCGCGCCCGCTCCGCCCGCGCCCGCTTCGGGTCCGCCGGTCGAGGGGCGCCGGGCGGCGGACGGACCCGGGGCGGCGGACGACGGCAGCGACGGGGGTGCGTGATGCCGCTCTGGCTGGAGCTGCTGGTCCGGGTCGTCGGGGTGGTCGCGGCGTTCCTGGTCCTGCCGCTGGTCGTCGGGCAGGCCGAGCACAAGGTGATGGCGCACATGCAGGGCCGGCTCGGCCCGATGTACGCGGGCGGCTTCCACGGCTGGGCACAGTTGATCGCCGACGGCGTCAAGTTCGTGCAGAAGGAGGACGTCACCCCGCGCGAGGCGGACCGGGCGGTGTTCCGGCTCGCCCCGGTGGTGGCGTTGGTGCCCTACCTGCTGGCCCTGCTGGTGATCCCGCTCGGCCCGAACGACCTGGTCGGGCAGCCGCTGGACATCGGACTGTTCTTCGTACTCGCGGTGGTCGGCGTCGGGGTGGTCGCGGTACTCATGTCGGCCTGGGCCTCGGCCAACAAGTACAGCCTGCTCGGCGGGATCCGGGGCGCGGCGCAACTGCTCGGCTACGAGCTGCCGCTGGTGCTCGCGGCGGCGAGCGTGGCGATGGCGGCCGGCACGCTGAGCCTGCCCGGCATCGTCGAGGCGTGGCAGCCGTGGTGGCTGCTCTGGCAGGCCCCGGCGATGGTGGTCTTCTTCGTCGCCGGGCTCGCCGAGATCCGCCGCCCGCCGTTCGACATGCCGATCGCCGACTCCGAGCTGGTCTTCGGGTACATGACGGAGTACACCGGGCTCCGGTTCGCCTTCTTCCTGCTGGCCGAGTACGTCGGCATCGTGGTGATCGCCGCGCTGACCACGGTGCTCTTCCTCGGCGGCTGGCAGGGGCCGTTCGGCGACGAATACCTCGGCTGGCTCTGGACCCTGATCAAGGTGTTCGTCGTCTCGTTCGTGATCATCTGGTTCCGGGTGACGTACCCACGGTTGCGCGAGGACCAGTTGCAGCGGCTCTGCTGGCTGGTGCTGGTCCCGGTGGCGCTCGGCCAGCTCGTGCTGACCGTCGGGGTGAAGCTGGCCCTCGCCTGACGGCGCCGGTCACTCGGCTTCCCGGGCTCCCGGGGTCGTGGAGTCGGACCGTCGTTGCCGCGACGGACCGACTCCACGACCCCGGGAACCTTCCGAGCAGCCCGACACGCCGATCAGGAACCGCCGGACGCGGACTGATCGAAAAGCGTCATCGGGTTTTGCCGGCACCATTCCACCGCTATCGCGGCTTTGAAGCACCGGCCCTCCGGACCGGCCCGCTCGCCACACGCCTGACACAATCCGCCGATCATCCGATGCAGCCGGATTGTCTCGACCAGGCGTGTCCAGACGACCTCGTGGGGTAGCGGCGGACCGGTCGCCGCGACGTCCAGGTGGCCGCTGAGGATCAGTGCCTCTCGCGCGTCGAGTTCCACCGCCGTCCCCTCCATGTCGCCAGACGTACCCGGATTCCTTCCGCAGTGCTCTCCCGAGCAGTCTGCGGCGGTCCGCCGCGCCGACCCCACCCACGATGTCCGTCGTCGTCGGCTCGGCCCGGCCGGTCGAACGGGTGCCGACCGCTGACGGGAACAGGCGCCCGTACCGCTTCAACTGGCCCGGGGTGGTCGCGCCGGAACGGCCGACACGGCAGGATGGGCCCATGAGCGAGCGCAGTGAGCGAATCGTCAGGCTCAGCGCCGATGAGTCTCGTGGCGGCACGCAGCGCAGCGGAGTGCCGGCATGAGCATCCCGGGCGAGGGACTGGCGAAGGGGCTGGCCGTCACCCTCAAGACGATGACCCGCCGCTCGCACACCCAGCAGTACCCGGACGTCGCCCCCGAGCTGCCACCGCGCTCCCGGGGCGTGATCGCGCTGCTGGCGGAGAACTGCACGGTCTGCATGCTCTGCGCCCGGGAGTGCCCGGACTGGTGCATCTACATCGACTCGCACAAGGAGGAGGTCGCGGTCCCCGGTGCGGCCCGGCCGCGCCAGCGCAACGTACTGGACCGCTTCGACATCGACTTCTCGCTCTGCATGTACTGCGGCATCTGCATCGAGGTCTGCCCCTTCGACGCGCTCTACTGGTCGCCGGAGTTCGAATACGCCGAGTACGACATCCGGGACCTGCTGCACGACAAGGAGCACCTCGGGGAGTGGATGGCGACCGTGCCGCCGCCGCCCGCGCATGACCCGAACGGTGAGCCGGCCAAGGAGGAGGCCGCCGCGCGCAAGGCCGCCGCCCCGCCCGCCACCGACCAGCCGTCCTCCGGGCCACCGAACGCCAGGCGCCGCCCCGGCTCCGGCTCCCGAACCGACGAGGAGCCGCCGTGACCGCCGCCGACGTGCTGATGCTGGCCCTCGGTGCGGTGGCGGTCGGGGCCGGCGTACTCGTGGTCTCCACCCGGCACCTGGTCCGGGCCGGGCTCTACCTGGTGGTCTGCCTGGGCGCCGTCGCCGGGCTCTATCTGGTGCTCACCGCCGAGCTGGTCGCCTGGGTGCAGTTGCTCATCTACGTCGGCGCGGTGGTGGTGCTGCTGCTCTTCGCGGTGATGCTGACCCGGGCACCGATCGGCGCCGCAGACGACCTGGACCGGCCCGGCTGGCCGGCCGCGCTGATCGGCGGCGGTACCGGGCTGGGCCTGGCCGCCCTGCTGGTCGACGCGTACCGGTGGTCCAGCGTGGACCTGCCGGATCCCGGCACCGCCGAGCGGCTCGGCACCGAGATCTTCCGCTCCTGGGTACTCCCGTTCGAGGTGCTCTCGGTGCTGCTGCTCTCCGCGCTGGTCGGAGCGATCGCGATCAGCGTACGGATTCCGGGGCGGCGGCAGTGAGGCCCGCCATCCCGTACGTCGTCGCCGCCCTCCTCTTCGGCCTGGGCGTGTACGGCGTACTCCGCCGCCGCAACGCCGTACTGGTGCTGATGGCCGTCGAGCTGATGCTCAACGCCGTCAACCTGCTGCTGGTCACCGCCGACGCCGCCCCGCTGCACAGGGCCCTGGGCACTCCGGCCCCCGGTGCCGACGGGGTCACCCCGCTGCCGCTCACCGGGCAGGTGTTCACGCTCTTCGTGATCGTGATCGCCGCCGCCGAGGTGGGGGTGGGGCTGGCCATCGTGCTCCAGCTCTACCGGCTGCGCGGCACCGTCGCCGTCGACGACGTACGCCTCGACACGCACACTCCGGACGCCGGCCCGCAGGCGATCGTGTCGGCTCCGGCCCGCGCCGGCACGGCCGCGACAGCGGGACCGGCGACCGGAGCAAAGAGAGCACCAGGAGCATCAGAATCACCGGGTACGGCGGGACCGGCAGGACCGCCAGGGTCGGCGGGACCGGCGACGGGAGCGGCCCGATGAGCGGCGCGACGGTGCTCGCCGCGCTGCTGCCGGCCGTACCCTTCGGACTGGCCCTGGTCGGACTGCTGCTGCCGCAGCGGTCCCGGGCCGGCGCGGCGGCGCTCGGCATCTGCGGCGCGGCGGTGGCGCTGGCGGCGGCGATCGGCCTGGTCGTCGCCCTCGACGGGCGGGGCAGCGAGGCGAGCGCCGAGTGGATCGACTTCGGCGGGCTGTCGGTCACCCTCACCCTCCGGCTGGACCCGGCCGCCGCGCTGGTCGCGGTCGCGGTGGCGACGGTCGCGCTGGCGGTGCAGGTCTACTCGGTCGGCTACCTGCACGACGACGACCGGTACGCCCCCTACGCCGCCCAGGTCGGCCTCTTCACCGCCGCGATGCTGCTGGTGGTGGTGGCCGGTGACCTGATCATGCTGCTGGTCGGCTGGGAGGTGATGGGCATCTGCTCCTACCTCCTCATCGGCCACGACCGGCGGCTGCCGGAGGCGCCCGCCGCCGCCGTGAAGGCGTTCCTGGTGACCCGGGTCGGTGATGTCGGCTTCCTGCTCGGCATCGTGATCCTGGGCGTCTCGGCCGGCAGTTTCCGGATCACCGACGTGCTGGCCCACGACTTCAGCACCGGTACGCTCACCGCCGCCTGCCTGCTGCTGCTCGCCGGGGTGGCCGGGAAGAGCGCCCAGTTCCCGCTGCACACCTGGCTGCCGGACGCGATGGCCGGCCCGACCCCGATCTCGGCGCTGATCCACGCCGCGACCATGGTGGCGGCCGGGATCTACGCGGTGACCCGGCTCTTCCCGCTCTTCGCGCGGGCTCCGGCCGCGCTCGCCGTGCTCGGCGTGATGGCCGCGGTCACCCTGCTGCTCGGCGCGCTCGCCGCCACCGCGCAGGACGACATCAAGCGGGTGCTGGCCTGGTCGACGGTCTCGCAGCTCGGATACATGTCCGGGGCGCTGGCGGTCGGCTCGCCGCCGGCCGCGCTCTTCCACCTGCTCAGCCACGCCGCCTTCAAGGCGCTGCTCTTCCTGGCCGCCGGCGCGGTGATCCACGCCGTCGGCAGCAACCTGATGTCGGCGATGGGCGGGCTGCGCCGGCCGATGCCGGTCACCTTCTGGTGCACGGCGATCGGGCTCGCCGCGCTGGCCGGGGTGCCGCCGCTGGCCGGGTTCTGGAGCAAGGACGGCATCCTGGTCGTCGCCGAGCGGGCGGCCCGGCACCACGACAGCCCGGCCCCGGCCTGGGTGGGCTGGCTGGTCTGGCTCGCCGGGCTGGTCGGGGTCGCGCTGACCGCCTGGTACGCCACCCGGCTGCTGTTGCGGACCTTCCTCGGCGCCTCCCGGGCCCAGACGCATCCGGTCGACACCCCGGCCGCACACGCCAGCCCGGCGTCCGCGATCGACGCGCCGGCCGGTTCGCCCGCGCACACCCCGGCCGGCCCGCCGCACGACCCGCCCGGCCTGCTGCGCTGGCCGGTGGTGCTGCTCGCGGTGCCGAGCGTGGCGCTCGGGCTGGCCGTCTTCGTCACCCCGTTCCGGGACGCGCTGGCGCTGGACGAGACGCACCTGGACAGCTTCGTGATCATCCCGGTGGCGCTGCTGGTAGCGGGTGCCGGGCTCGCCTGGTGGCGCTGGCGGGCCGACCCGGCCGCCGATCCGGCGACCGGACTGGGTCCGCTGCGCCGGGCCTTCGCCCGGGCGTTCTGGCTCGACGAGGTCCAGCACGCCCTGGTCGTACGCCCGGTGCGGGCGCTCGGCCGGCTGGCCCGGCGCGCCGACGAGGGGCTGGTCGACGGGGCGGTCGAGGGGACCGGCCGGGGGACCGCCGGACTCGGCGGCGGGATCGAGCTGCTGCACCGGGCCGGGGTACCCCGGGCGGTGGTAGCGCTGCTCGGCGGCGCCCTGCTGCTCGGCCTCGCCGCCGCGCTGGCGCTGGGCGGTGCGACGTGACCCTCGGCGGGATCGGCCTGGTCGCCACGCTGGCGGTGCCGGCGGTCGGCGCGGCGGTGCTCGCCGTGCTGCCGGGCCGGTTCGACCGGGCCGCCCGGATCACCGGTACGGGCTTCGCGGCGGTGACCCTGGTGCTCGCCGTACTGCTGGCGGTCGGCGCCACCGACACCTGGGCGGCATACCAGCCGCAGACCGCCGAGTCGCCCGGCGTCCACCCCTGGCACGAGCTGGACCTGACCTGGGTACCCGGACTCGACCTGCGGTTCCAGCTCGGGGTCGACGGGGTCTCCTATCCACTGGTGGTACTGACCGCGCTGCTGACCCTGCTCTGCTGCGCGTACACCTGGTGGCGGGTGCCGGCGCCGGGCCGGGGCCGTACCCTCGTCGCCCTGTTGCTGGTGGTCGAGGTCGGCATCCTCGGCACCTTCCTCGCCCTCGACCTGGTGCTCTTCTTCCTCTTCTTCGAGGTCGTGCTCCTCCCGATGTACGCGATCATCGCGATCTGGGGCGGCGAGGAGCGGCAGCACGCGGCCCGGAAGTTCGCCCTCTACACCCTCTTCGGCTCGGTGTTGCTGCTGGTCGGCGTCTTCACCGTGGTCACCGCCGCCGGCACCGCCGACCTGACCGAGCTGACCGGCGGCACCGGCCTGTCCAAGGGCACCCAGATCGCGGCGTTCATCCTGCTGGCGATCGCGTTCGCGGTGAAGAGCCCGCTCTGGCCGCTGCACTCCTGGCTGCCGGACGCGCACACCCAGGCCCCGACGGTCGGCAGCGTGATCCTGGCCGGCGTACTGCTGAAGATGGGCACGTACGGGCTGATCCGGGTGGCGGTCGGGGTGGCGCCGGAGGGGGCCCGGGAGGCCGCTCCGGTGCTCGGGATACTCGCCGTGGCGGCGATCATCGTCGGCTCGCTGGTCTGCCTGGCACAGAGCGAGCTGAAGCGGCTGATCGCCTATTCGAGCGTCGGGCACATGGGTTTCGTGCTGCTCGGCATCGCCACGCTGAGCGGCACCGGCATCCAGGCGGCGCTGATCGGCAACATCGCGCACGGCGTCATCACCGGCCTGCTCTTCTTCCTCGCCGGGGCGGTCAAGGACCGGGCGCACACCGGGGCCCTGGCCGAGCTGGGCGGGCTGCGCGAGAGTACGCCCCGGCTCGCCGGGCTGCTCGGCTTCGCCGCCATCGCCTCGCTCGGACTGCCCGGCCTGGCCGGATTCTGGGGCGAAGCCTTCGCGGTGGTGGCCGCCTGGCGGGTGGGCGGCCCACTCTGGACCACCCTGGCGGTGCTGGCCGCGCTCGGCGGTGCGCTGACGGCGGCGTACCTGCTGCGGCTGCTGCGCCGGGTCACGCACGGGCCGGCGAGTCCGGCCGTACTGACCCTGACGCCGGGACTGCACGGGGCCGAGCTGGCCGCCTGGGGGCCGCTGGTGCTGCTCGCCCTCGCCATCGGGCTCGCCCCGACCCTGGTACTCGGCTACGCCGAGGTGCCGATCGGGGCCCTGCTGGAGGCGATCCGATGAGCCGTCACGGGGTGGGGCGGGGAGCGTCGTGATCCAGACCGTGGACAACGTGGCGCTGCTGCCGGCGTACCTGGCGGCCGGCACCGCCGTACTCGTGCTGCTGGCCGACCTGCTGGTGGCCCGGCGCGGCGCGACGGTGGCCGTCTTCGCGGCCGGGGCCGCCGCCACCGCGTTCGGTGCGGTACTGGTCGGTGCCGCCGGACCCCGGCGGACGTTCTGCGCCGGCCCGGACTGCTCCTACCTGGCGAACGGCCGGGCGGCGCTGGTCGGCTGCCTCTTCGCGCTGCTCACCCTCGGGGTGCTGGCGCTCTCCGCCCCGCTGCTGCGCTCCGGCCAGGTGCCGCCGGGGGAATACTGCTTCCTGCTCGCCTGCTCGATGACCGGCGGCGTGGTACTCGGCGCCGCCGGTGACCTGATCACCCTGGTCGTGGCGCTGGAGACGCTGACCCTGCCGCTCTACGTGCTGGTCGGGCTCCGGCACCGCAGCGTCGCCGGTGCCGAGGCGGCGCTGACCTTCTTCGTGGTCAGCGTGGTGGCCACCGCGGTCACCCTGCTCGGCGCCGCGCTGCTCTACGCGGTCACCGGGACGGTGCACCTGAGCCGGCTCGGCGCGGTCTTCGCGGCGGAGGCGAACCGACCGGTCCCGCTCGGCGGCGACGTCCCGACCGGCCCGCCGCTGCTGGACCTGCCGCTGACCGTGGTCGCGGTGGCCCTGGTCGTGCTCGGGCTGGCCTTCAAGGTGGCGGCGGTACCCTTCCACGCCTGGGCGCCGGCCACCTACGACGGCGCACCGGTGCCGGTCGCGGCATACCTGTCGACCGCCTCCAAGCTCGGCGGGGTGGTGGCGCTGCTCGCCGTCACCGCCACCGCGCTGCCGGCCCGGGTGACCGGCCCGCTGCTGGCGGCGGTGGCGGTGCTGACGATGACCGTCGGCAACCTGGTGGCGCTCCGGCAGCGCCGGATGGTCCGGCTACTGGCCTGGTCGTCGATAGCCCAGGCGGGCTACATCGTCGCCCCGCTCGGCGCGCTGGCGCTCTCGTCGGGGCGGAGTGCGGAGGCGATCGACACGGCGGTGGCCGCCGCGGTCGCGTACACGGTCTTCTTCGTGGTGCTGGAACTGGCCGCGTTCGGGGCGGTGGTGGCGCTGCGGCCGGCGGTCGCCGACGGCGGCGAGATCGCGGACTACCGGGGTGCGGCCCGGCGCCGGCCGTGGGTCGGGGCGGCGTTCGTACTGGCGCTGGTCGGGCTGGCCGGGTTGCCGCCCGGGCTGGCCGGGCTGTTCGCCAAGGTCACCGTCGTACGGTCGCTGCTGGCCGGGGACGCCGGCTGGCTCGCCGTGCTGGTGGCGCTGAACGCGGTGGTCGGGCTCGCCTACTACGTACGGGTCGCCGCCACCCTCTACGCCGCGGAGCCGGCCGCCGACCGGGCCGGCGAGGCCGCTGCCGCGCCGGTCGTACCCGCCGAGCCGGGCGCCCCCGCCGCACCCACCGACGCCCCGGTACTGCCGGACGCCGGACCGATCCGGCCGGCCTGGGCGGTTGTCGCCGCACTGGCCCTGGCGACCCTGGTCGCGATCGTCGTCGGGTTCGCCCCGCAACTCATCCTGGACGTCGCCGCACTGTGACGTTCGCCGCCCCAGGCCCTGATGAGGCCCCTTTCCCAGGCAACTCACAGTCATATCCGGATTGTTGACGGGGTACCCCGGTGTTGTACCGGTCAGCGGGTCCATCGGCCCGCGCACCGAAGGAGTTATCGTGCATAGCCATCACAACCGGCTCAAGACAGCCGCGCTTCTTGGCCTGCTCACCGCTCTGATCCTCGGCGTCGGCTACTGGTTCGGCGGCAGCGGCGGTCTGGTGATCGCCGTACTGGTCTCGCTGGGCATGAACGCCGCCAGCTACTTCTGGTCGGACAAGCTCGCGTTGCGCTCGATGCGGGCCCAACCGGTCACCGAGGCCGAATTCCCGGCGCTCTACCAGATGGTCCGGGAGCTGGCGACCGAGGCGAAGCAGCCGATGCCCCGGTTGTACGTCAGCCCGACCATGCAGCCGAACGCGTTCGCCACGGGTCGTAACCCGAAGAACGCGGCGGTCGCCGTGACCCAGGGCATCACCCAGATCCTGGACTACCGGGAGCTGCGGGGCGTCATCGGTCACGAGCTGTCCCACGTCTACAACCGGGACATCCTGATCTCTAGCGTGGCCGCCGGCCTGGCCGGCATCATCACCATGCTGGCAAACATCGCCTGGTTCATCCCGCTGGGCGGCGGGGACGACGAGGACTCGCCGAACCCGGCCGTACTGCTGCTGACGCTGATCCTCGGCCCGATCGCGGCCACGCTGATCCAGCTCGCCATCAGCCGTAACCGGGAGTTCCAGGCGGACGCCTCGGGTGCCGCGCTGACCCGCGACCCGCTGGCGCTGGCCAGCGCCCTCCGCAAGATCCACGCTGGTACGAAGGCGCTGCCGCTGCCGGCCGACAACCGGCTGACCAGTACCGCTCACCTGATGATCGACAACCCGTTCAAGGGTGGCGGCGTGGCGAACCTCTTCTCCACCCACCCCAAGATGGAGGAGCGGGTACGCCGCCTGGAGCAGATGGCGAACGCCAACGTCGGCCCGGTCCAGTACCAGCGCTGACGGCGACGGCGCGGGCGGGACGACCCGCCAGCCAGGCCAACCAGCGACCGGCCCCGGTTCCCCGAGTGGGAGCCGGGGCCGATTCGTGTCGGGTCAGTCCGGGCTCGTCCCGACCCCGGTGCGTCGAAGCCCCAAGATCGTGATGTCCAGCTAATCGGGTTCAACGCGAGGTCTGGCCACGTTAGGGTCGGAAGGTCACCCACTCGTTACAGTCGCCGACTGGCGCCGACTGGCGACGGCCTGGCTTCGACGGCCTGGCTTCGACGACCGACGACCCGAGGAGGTTCGGACCCGTGACCGCGCTGCGGCAGTACCTGGGAGTGTGGCGGATTCCCGGAGCGCCGATGCTGCTGATCGCCGGCATAGTCGGCCGGCTCGGCATCGGCATGACCCCGCTGGCGCTGTTGATGGTCGTCGAGCAGGTCACCGACCGGTACGCCCTGGCCGCCGTGGCCGGCGGCGTCTACGCGCTCGCCGGTGCCGCGCTCAGCCCGGTCGCCGGCCGGATCGCCGACCGGGTCGGGCCGAGCCCCGTGCTGCTGGTCACCGGCGTGGCGCACCCGGTGGCCCTGGTCGGGCTGCTGCTCGCCAGCCGCGCCGGCTCGGACGCACTGGCGTTGATCTTCACCGCGTCGGCGGTGGCCGGAGCGACGTACCCGCCGTTGACCGCCGCGATCCGGGGTGCCTGGAACGACCTCACCGACCCCGCCTCCGGCCGGTACGCCCTGCGCAACACCGCACTCGCCGCCGAGACCACGCTCTTCGAGGTGGTCTTCGTGGTCGGCCCGCTGCTGGTCGCGGCCTTCGTCCTGCTGGCCGACGCCGGATCGGCGCTGCTCGGGGCCGCCGTGGTGACCCTGGTCGGCACCACGATCGTGGCACTCGGCCGGGTGATGCGAGGCTGGCGGCCCCATCCCCGGGGCAGCCACGCCAAGGGGCTCGGCCCGTTGCGGGTCAGTGGATTCCCGGCGCTGCTGTTCTGCGTGGCGGGCCTCGGCATCGCGTTCGGCGCCGCCGGGGTGGCCGTGCCGGCGTACGCCTCCGCGCACGATCCGGTCGACGCCGAGAGCGTGGCCGGCGTACTGCTGGCGATGTGGGGGACCGGCAGCGCGCTCGGCGGCCTCTGGTTCGGCACCCGCAAGCCGGCGCGGAACGCCGCCCGTCAGTTCGGGCAGCTCCTCGGCCTGCTCGCGGCCACCTTCGTCGTCTTCGCGGTGATGCCCGGCCCGATCGCGCTCGGCGTGGCGCTGGTGGTCGGCGGGGCCACCATCGCCCCCGCACTGACCGTGGAGAACACCATGGTCGGCCGGATCTCCCCGGTGAGCATGCTGAACGAGTCGTACACCTGGGTGGTCACCGTGGCGGTCGGGGCCAGCGCGGCCGGCGGTGCGGTGGCCGGCGTACTGGCCGACCAGGTCGGCGTACCCTGGGCCTTCATCTTCGCCGGTGCGGCGGTGGCAGCCGCCGCGGTGGTCGCGGCGCTACCCACCGGCTCGATCGCCCGCGCCGAAGCCCTGGCCGAGGTACGCCTGGAGCAGGCGCTCGCCACCGATCCCACGTAGCGCCGACCGTTTCAGCGGCTTGCTGGCGCTGGTTGGTCCCGATCGGTGCCCGCGGTTGTGGCGGAGTGCTTCGCCGCTGGTCACGGGCACGGATCGGGCGGACGTCACCGGTAGTTCGTGAACTGGAGGGCGACGCCGAAGTCCTCGCTCTTGAGCAGGGAGATCACTGTCTGGAGGTCGTCCTTCTTCTTGCCGGTCACCCGGAGTTGGTCGCCCTGGATCTGCGCCTGTACGCCCTTCGGCCCCTCGTCGCGGATCTTCTTGCTGATCGCCTTGGCCTTGTCCGAGTCGATGCCCTGGATGATCTTGCAGTCGATCTTGTGGACCTTGCCCGAGGGGCGCGCCTCGCCGGCGTCCAGCGACTTCAGCGAGATGTTTCGCTTGACCAGCTTCTCCTTGAAGACCTCCAGGGCCGCCTTGACCCGCTCCTCCGTCTCGGCCTGGAGACTGACCCCCTCCTCGCCCGACCAGGAGATGTCGGCGCCGGTACCCCGGAAGTCGAAGCGGGTCGAGAGCTCCTTCTCGGTCTGCCGGAGGGCGTTGTCGATCTCCTGCCGATCGACCTTGCTGACGATGTCGAACGACGGGTTGGCTGCCATGATTCCGCTCCTGCTGTGGACGACATGAAGGTGTACCGGGCCGCCGGGCGGCGGTACGACATGCCGACGGTACCCGCTTGCGCGGCGGCCCGATGTAACCGCTATCCTTGCTTCCGCTGCCGCGTTACACGTGGCGGCACGCCCTGGCGGGTTGCCCGAGCGGCCAATGGGAGCGGACTGTAAATCCGTCGCGAAAGCTACAGAGGTTCGAATCCTCTACCCGCCACCAGGTGCACAAAGAAGGCCCCTGACCAGTGCGAACGCCGGTCAGGGGCCTCTTCCGTGAGTCTCCCTCGATCTTGCTCCGTCTAGCTGCGGCTGCTGTCCGCGTCCTCCGCGCCGGGAGAGTGCACCACGCACAGCCCGATGAGGAATCTGAGCACCGTGCACGGTGGCTCCTGCCGGATGCCGGGTCATAGCGTGCTCCCGGTGCGGATATCCGCAGCTGAGGCGCGGGTCCGTGTGTGCGGGCCCGGTCCTAGCGCGGATCAACCTGTTGATCATCGGGAAGGGAACTCATGAAATCTCGACGCATCCTGTCCGGTCTGGCCGCAGCCGCGCTCGCCGCCGCCGCGTCCCTGACGTTCGCGGCCCCGGCGTCCGCCGCCACGTGGGACGAGTGGATGTACACCGATGACGCCGACCCGGGCGGGGTCGTCCGGTTCCGCGCCGACGGTGACGTCGTGCAGCTCTGCGACATCGAGGCCGACGGGTGGAAGGTCTATTTGGATGTCGACGACAACACCCAGAGCCTTCACAAGTACGAATTGAGCGTCGGCGGCAACGGCAACTGCATCGAGACTCGGGCATCGTTCGGCAGCCCGTACGACCTGCGTGAGGGCAACGTGTTCAGGTTCACCATCTGGTTGGACAACGACGATAACCCTGGGAGTTACGGAGACACCGCATACTGGGCGAACGTGAACTGACGGGCGCATGCGACGAGGGGCCGGTCCCAGTGGGGCCGGCCCCTCACCAGTGTGGCGGAGGTACGACTGCCACTCTGGTGAGCCTGTCTGGAGGCGTCTCGGACGACACGCGGAGAAGTTGACCAGTAAGGGGCAGAGATGCCCTGTCGGGTGAAGGGTTGATCTTGTTTGGTCCCGGCCCGTCCAGTCGAGTCCGGAGCTCCACAGCAAGTTGTGGGTAGACAGTGGGCGGGTCGATCTTGTCGCCCCCGGCGCGCATCGTGCACGGGGACCGCCGATAACCGAGCCCGTCGCGGCGACCGTCTGCGCCGCTTGGGCCTCGCCGGCCCGTACAGTCCCTCGGGTGGGAGATCTTGTCGGGACCCTGGTCGCGGCGATCGGGGTGTTCGCCGGTACGAACGTCGACGACATCATCGTGCTCACCGTGCTCTTCCTCTCCGCCCGGGCGGCCGGTAAGCCCCGGCCGTGGCAGATCTGGGCCGGCCAGTACGCCGGGATCGGTGTCCTCGTCGTCATCTCCGCCGTGACCGCTCTCGGCCTGACGATCGTGCCCGACCAGTGGGTGGGGCTGTTGGGCCTGGTCCCGTTCGCTCTCGGGGTCAAGGGGCTCGTCGCGGCGATCCGAGCCCGTGGCGACGCCGAGCCACCGGCACCCGCCGTCGCCACCGGGCTGTTCTCGGTGCTGGGGGTGACCGTGGCGAACGGGGCGGACAACATCTCCGTCTACACGCCGTTGTTCCGCACCATCGGGGTCACCGACAGCCTGGTCACCGTGGCGGTCTTCGCCGTCGGGGTCGCGGCCTGGTGTCTGGCCGGGTCCTGGCTCGGCTCGCACAAGAAGGTCATCGAGGTTGTCCAGCGCTTCGGGCACTGGATCGTGCCCGTCGTCTTCATGTCGATCGGCGCGGTGATCGTGGCCGAGTCCGGCGTACTCGGTCGGCTCGCCGGCTGAGCACCCGCCTCGCCGCCTGAGACTCCCCTCCGACACACCACGGTCCCGCAGCCAAACCGGCACGTCGGGGCCCCGACTCGGCCAGTACCACCAGCCCGTTCCCGCCGGCCAGCACCTGGAACCGAGGGCAGCCGGCGCGAGCGGCGCAGGGTCGGGGCTGGCCCGGCAGACACGGCTGTGTCGCGTCCGGCTCAATCGCGAGGCGGCACCAACGGCACGGCTGGCCTAGCGTCTGTGCATGGTTTCCGCCGACCAGATCCCCGCGTTGCTGTTCGTCCTGACCGTGTACCTCGCGCTCGCAGTGGTCATGCTCGTGGCGCTGTACTGGGTCGTCCGGCTGGCGGTACGCCACGCGATCGAGGACGCCGACCGCCGCCGTCAGGTCAGCCAGCGGCGCTGAGTCCGTCGGCGTTTCCGGCGACGGGCGGCTGGCATCCGCTCCCCGGCGGCCGATCCCACCACCGAACCGCCCGGGTAGCCGGGACACCGAAGCCGGACGCACCGAAGCCGGACGCACCGACGCGACCCCGCTCACCACGCCAGCCGCGCCACCGCACCGATCTCCAGGGCGACCCAGACCACCCCGTCCGGACCGACCGCGATCCCATGCGGCTCCGACTTCGGCGTCGGCAGGTCGTACTCCCGGATCGTGCCGTCCGGGCCGAGCTGCCCGACGCGGTTGGCGCCCCACTCGGTGAACCAGTAGCTTCCGTCCTCCGGCCTGGCGGCGATCGCGTGTGGCCGGGCGGCCCGGTCCGGCAGCGGGATCTCGATGATCCGCCCGTCCGGGGTGATCCGACCGAGTTGCCCGGCCGCGATCTCGACAAAACAAGCTCCGCCGGCCGCTCCGGCCGCGATGCCGACCGGTCCGGCGCCAGCCGTCGGCAGCGGGTACAGGGTGACCTCGCCGTCGAGATCGATCCGGCCGACCGCGTTCGCCTGGTTGAGCGTGAACCAGAGCGCCCCGTCGCCACCGGCGGTGATCATCGAGGGGTAGCCGCCCGCCTCGGGCAGCGGAAACTCCTCGATCGTGCCGTCGACAGCGATCCGGCCGATCCGATCGCTGTTCATCTCGGTGAACCAGAGCGCACCGTCCGGCCCGGCCGTGATCCCGTACGGGCCGCCGGCCGGCGACGGGATCGGATACGAGCTGACCTGCCCGGAGAGCGACAGCCGGCCGATCCGGTGGTCCCGGAACCGGGTGAACCAGAGTGCACCGTCCGATCCGGCCGTAATGACGGAGGGTCCGCTCGCCGATTCGTCGAGTTGGTAACGCCGTACCTCCCCGTCAGCGGTCATTCGGACGATTTCCCCGGCATGCACCAGGGTGACCCATATTGCGCCGTCCGGCCCGATAGCTACGCCGTACGGGCCGGCGGTGGAATCGGCTATCGGAAACTCCCGGACCGACGGATGGCGCGGGGAAGTCATTAAGTTTCCTTTCTTTAGAATTCGAGCTGCCGGCAGCACCCGAAATCGCGAAGCTGCCCAACGGCGACGCCGCCAGCCCTGCTGATCGCCACCACCGGGGGTTCGCAATCAACCCGTGACCGAGACCGGTTCGGAAGCGAGTACCCCGGAAGTCATCACCCTGTGCTCCCCGCGCCACCGCTCGCGCAGCCGCCGGTCGTGACTGACCACCACCACCGCGCCCGGATAGTCCGCGAGGGCGGCCTCCAACTCCTCGACCAGGCCCGGCGAGAGGTGGTTGGTCGGCTCGTCGAGCAGCAGCAGGTCGGCCGGCTCGCTGACCAGCCGGGCCAGCGCGAGCCGTCGCCGCTGGCCGGTGGAGAGCTCCCCGACGGGTACACCGAGCCGCTCCCGGTCGAACAGCCCCAGCGACAGCAACTCGTCGAGATACTCGGTCGGCCGCCCGGGCCGGCCCTGCCCGAAGGCGGCGAGCAGCGGCTCCTTCGGGCGCTCCACCTCGACCTCCTGGGGCAGGTAGCCGATCCGCCCCCGCCGGACCACCCGGCCGGCGTCCGGGACCAGTTCTCCGGCGAGTACCCGCAGCAGGGTGCTCTTCCCGGCCCCGTTCGCCCCGCTGATCAGCAGTCGCTGCCCGCTACTCAGCGTCAACCGGGTCGCCCGCAGCCGCCCGTCGACCGCCACACCATCGGCGTCCAGCAGCACTCCGACGTTGCCACCGCCACCGGAGAGGGTCGGGGTGAACCGGAGCGGCTGGGGTGGTGGCGGCACGGGGCGCTCGGTCAGCCGGCGGAGTCGCTGCTCGGCGTTGCGTACCCGGCTGGCGACGGACTGCTGCACCCGGCCGCCGTTCCGGTCGTACGCCATCTTGTTGCGGTCCTTCATCTCCCGGCCCGGTGCGACCTGCCGGGCCGTGGTCGCCACCGCCTCCCGCAGCCGGCCGACCTCGGTCTGCCAGTCCAGGTGGGCCTGGGCCCAGCGCCGCCGAGCCGCCGCCCTCTCGGCGAGATATCCGGCATATCCGTCGCCGTGGCGGACCAGGGTGTGCCGGTCGCCGTCCACTTCGATCAGTGTGCCGGCGACCCGGTCGAGGAAGACCCGGTCGTGCGAGACCAGCACCGTGCTGCCCCGACGGCCGCGCAGGTGCTCCTCCAGCCAGCTCAGCGAGTCGTCGTCGAGATGGTTGGTCGGCTCGTCCAGCAGCAGTACCTCGGAGCCGGCCGACAGCACCGCGGCCAGGTGCAGCCGGGCCTGCTCGCCGCCGGACAGCTCGCCGAGCCGGCGGCTCCGGTCGACCCCGGCCAGGCCGAGCGCGTGCAGGGTCCGTTCCACCCGGGCGTCGGCGTCGTATCCGCCGCGCAGCTCGAAGACGGTGGCCAGCTCGCCGTACTCGGCCAGCCACCGCTGGCCGCTGTCGCCGAGCAGCGGCTCCAGTTCCCGCAGCCTGGCCTCGATCCGGCGCAGTTCGGCCAGCGCGTCGTCGATCGCCTGCCGCACCGTCAGGTACGCCGGCAGTGGTGCGTCCTGCCCCAGATAGCCGAGGCCGCCGGTGGTGACGACGGTTACCCGCCCCTCGTCGGGCCGCTCCCGTCCGGCGAGCAGCCGGAGCAGTGTCGACTTGCCGGAGCCGTTCTCGCCGATGATCGCGGTGCGCTCGTCGGCGGCGATGGCGCAGCTGGCCCCGTCGAACACGATCCGGTCAGCGTAGCGCTTGGTGACGTCGTGCAGGCTGAGCTGGGTAGGCATGGGAGCGACTCCGGTCGTCGGCGGATCAGCCACCGGTCGTGCGGCGGCTCGGGACGCGGGGTGGCGCTCACCTGATCATCGGACTGGTGCCTACCTTAAGTCTACGGATGTAGCAGTAAGATGGTGCCATGTCGCCGGCCCGACCGCCAACCGATTCCGACACCGGGCCCGTCCGCCGCCCCGGTGGGCGCAGTGCCGAGGTCCGCCGCCGGGTGCTCGACGCGGTCCGAACCCACCTGGTCGAGTACGGCTACGAGGCGCTCGGCATCGACGCCGTGGCGGAGCGGTCGGGGGTGCACCGCACCACGGTCTACCGGCGCTGGCGCGACGTCGGGGGGCTGCTCGCCGACGTACTCGCCGAGGCCACCGACGACGATTGGCGACCACCCGACACCGGTTCACTGGAGGGCGACCTGCACGCCCTCAACTCCGAGGTGTACGCGGCACTGACCGCCGAACCCCCGGTCACGACGGCGCTGATCGCCGCGTCGTTCCGTTCGGCGCCGGCCGCGGACGCGCTCCGCTCCTTCTGGGCCGACCGGTACGACCGCTGCGCCGTCATCGTGCACCGAGCCGTACGCCGCGGCGAGGTCCCGCCGGAAACCGACAGCCGGCGGCTGCTCGTCGCCGCCACCGCACCGCTCTACCACGAGCTGGTACTGCTGCGGTCCGCCCCCGGCGCGCGGATCGCCGCCGAGGCCGCCCGGAGCGCGCTCCTCGCCGCCCGTGCCGGCGCCTTCGCGGAACGTGGTCACCTGCCGGTCGCGGCAGCCGGAAGCGCATGAACATCCGGGGTGGACCGGTCGAATCCTTGGTAACGCAGAGCGACGGACGCGGCCGGGTGTGCCCCGGCTGCTTGCCCGAGAGAGTGCCCGGCTCGGGCGGACTCCGTCCGGAATGGTCAGACTCCTGCTGTTGAAGTGATTTGAGCGGAATCTACCTACGATGGCATTTGGTGCGCCTGATCGCGTACGTGCGGTGAGTCTTATTGAGCGCTGAGTGAATCATGTCGGCCATTTGCCTGTGAGATGCTTGCAGCCGGGCGGGGGAGTTCTAGCTACCGAACGGTTAGACTTTGCCGATCCCCGGCTGGTCGCTCTTCCGATGGCTTTGCCGGTTCCCCGGACTGTGGCACCATCATGGAACATCTAGCTTTCAACTCACCATCTCGACGGGAGCAACCAATGCCTGCATGGAGGTTGGGCCGGATCGTAGGCTCTCTTCTTGTGCTCGCCGTGCTCGCCGTCGGCGGTTTCGCCGTGAGCGTGGGCGCGGCCGGCTGGTCGGAGCGGGGCGGCGTCACGGCCTCCGACCAACTGTCCGGCGACAGCACGCAGGTCACCACTCCAGGGAGTGCCCTGCTGACCTTCGGCTTCGAGTGGGGGTAGGGAGACTCCTTGTAGCGGAGCGGTCTTCCGGAGTTGAGGAGCAATCTCCCGTAGATGGGGAGTGGCATGCCTAGGGGCTCTTCCGCGACACGTCGGTCCCCCGAGCATGCCTGGCTGGTCACCGGTCCGCTCGGAATTTTCGCCGTCGTCCTGACGGTCGCGCTCGGCGTCCTCAGCAAGGAATCCACTGGCGAGTGGGCGCTCGCCGCCCTGGTCCTCGGGCTGGTCCTGGCCTCCGAGATGCCGATGTTCTACATCGTCATCCGGCGCCAGACGATTCCCTTCACCATCACCGAGATCCCGCTGCTCTTCGCGCTCTTCGTGCTGCCGCCGCTGACCGTCGTACTGGTCTTCACCCTGGGCTCGTTGATCGCCCAGCTTCGCCGCCGGTTCGCCCAACCCAAGCTCTGGTTCAACGTCGCCAAGGCGGCGGCGGCCAGTTCGCTGGCCAGCCTGGTCGTCCTCGCCCTGCCGGAGATGCGCGGGTTCGGGCCGGGGACCTGGGGCATCCTGTCGGCCGCCGTCGGCAGTCACACCCTGATGACCCTGGTCGCGGTGGCGGCGCTGATGATGGTGATCCACGACACCTCGGCCGGCTGGGAGATGATCCGCTCCTCCGGCCCGGGCCTGATCACCGCGGCGATCAACGTCGCGGTGGGCCTGGTCATCATGCTCTGCCTCCGCACGACGTGGTGGTCCGCCCTGCTGCTGGTGGCGCTCGGCGCCGCCCTGGCGGTGCTCTACCGGTCATACTCGCGGTTCTTCCGGCAGCACCGCACCCTGGCCGACGTCTACGAGCTGACCAAGGCGATGAGCGAGCGCGGCCAGGACGGCACGCTTGCCGACTCGCTGCTGGGTCGGGTCCGGGCCATCATGCAGGCCGAGAGCGCCACCCTCTGGTTGCCGGCGCAGGGTCGCCATCCGGAGGTGCTGCTGACCGCGCGGGTCGAGGAGCGCGGACTGCTCGACATCTCCCGGACTCCGGTCCTCGCCCGCCAGCGGGCCTGCGAGGAAGGCCGTACGGTCGCCGCCGGTGGCCGGGTGGGCGGAGACCGGGAGGTCCGGGAGGCCCTGCGCGGCGCGGGCGTCAAGGAGGTCATCGTCACGCCGTTGCGATCCGGCCAGGCGGTCATCGGCTCCCTGGAGGTGGTCAACCGGCTCGGCGACACCGGCCACTTCACCGAGGCCGACCTACCGGTCTTCGAGACGATCGCGGCGCACACGGCGGTCGCGCTGGAGAACTCGCGGCTGGTGGACCGGTTGCGCCACGACGCGTACCACGACGGCCTGACCAACCTGCCCAACCGGCGGCGGGTCAGCGGCGCGCTGGAGGAGGCGGTCCGGGTACGCGCCCCGAACGAGGTCGTCGCGCTGATGCTCTTCGACGTGGCCGGGCTGCGCCAGGTCAACGAGTCCGTCGGGCACGCGGCCGGCGACCGGGTACTCGTCGAGGTGGCGACCCGGCTGCGCGCCTCGGCTCCCTCCGCCGCTCTGGTGGGCCGGGTCGGGAGTGACGAGTTCGTGGTGACGCTGCGGATGGAGAGCATCGACGCGGCGCTCGACCTCGCCGCCGAGCTGCGCGAGGAGATCCGCGACCGGATGGTCTTCGACGTGCTGGTCCTCGACATCGACACCGTGGTCGGGGTCGCGGTGCACCCGGACCACGGTGACGACCCGGCGACCCTGCTCCAGCGCGCCGACCTCGCGGTGACCAGGGCGAAGTCGGCACCGGACGGCATCCAACTGTTCAGCCCCGGGCTGGAGTCCCGGTCGTCGCGCCGGCTCGGCCTGGCCGGCGACCTGCGCCGCGCGCTCGACCACGCCGAGGTGGAGGTCTACTACCAGCCCAAGGTCACCCTCACCGACCGGCGGCTGGTCGGGGTGGAGTGCCTGGCCCGGTGGGTGCACCCGGCGCACGGGACGGTAGCCCCGGAGGACTTCGTCGCAGTGGCGGAGCACACCGGCCAGCTTCCCGAACTGACCGGGCTGGTACTCGGCGAGGCGCTGCGGCGCAGCCGCGACTGGACCAGCGGCGGCAACCCGCTCGCCGTCTCGGTGAACATCTCTCCGCGTACGCTCGCCGACCAGCAGTTCCCGGCCCTGGTGCAGGGGATGCTCGCGGAGTACGGCGTCGCACCGGAGCTGCTGACGCTCGAGATCAAGGAGGCCGGCGTACTGGACGGCACCGAACGCGCGGTGCCGGGGCTGCGCCGACTGCGCGACATCGGGGTACGCCTCGCCGTCGACGACTTCGGCACCGGCCACTCCTCACTCTCCTACCTGCGCCGACTGCCGGTCAACGAGGTCAAGGTCGACCGCTCGTTCGTGCAGGGGATGGCGACCGACCCGGTGGACCTGGCGATCGTCAACGCGGTGGTGACGCTCTCCCAGCAGTTCGGCCTGGCGGTGGTGGCCGAGGGGGTGGAGAGCGAACTCACCCTGGAACTGCTCCAGGACATCGGGTGCCAGATCGGGCAGGGCTTCCTGTTCAGCCGTCCGCTGCCGTACGAGCGCCTGGAAGCCTGGTTCGCGGCCCAGACGGAGTCCGACGCCCAGCCCGGCCCGGCCGACGTACGACGGCTGCGGGCGGTGCCCTGACCTGCTCCGACGGCCTGGGATCGATGTCCCGGTATGGCAGCCGGGGATCTGATTTCACCTCGTGCCCCACGACGTGTACTCTTACCTCTGCGCGCCACCGGGAAAGATCGCGTGCGTGCCCCCTTAGCTCAGTCGGCAGAGCGTCTCCATGGTAAGGAGAAGGTCTACGGTTCGATTCCGTAAGGGGGCTCAGAGGGTTCTGTTGGACCCGCCACGGCGGTGTAGCTCAGATGGCAGAGCAAGCGGCTCATAATCGCTGTGTCGCCGGTTCAAGTCCGGCCACCGCTACTCTCGGGCGCCGGGCCCAACCCGGAGACCGAAACAACAGGGCGCCGACGGCGCCCACTTTGCGTGTCCGCGTGGCAGGCGTCTACGCTGGTACGTCGTAGTTCAGTCCGCTAACGAGGAAGGCGCCCCGCCGTGGCCAAGGCGACCGATGTCCGTCCCAAGATCACTTTGGCGTGTGTGGAGTGCAAGGAGCGCAACTACATCACGCGTAAGAACCGCCGGAACGACCCGGACCGCATCGAGATGAAGAAGTTCTGCCCCCGGGACGGCAAGCACACCCTGCACCGCGAGACCCGCTGATCCGCCGCCGACGTCGGTCGGCTCACCCAGACGCCCAGGATCGCCGTTCCGGCCCCGGTGAGCGCGCCCCGAGCCCGCTCCGCCGAGGCGCCCGGGGCGGCGATTCTGCTGCCTGCGGCCGGCTCTCTCCGGGCATCCGCCGGGCTCGCTCCGGCCGCTCGTTTGTGGTCCCGGTGGGCTCGTTCAGCACGCTCGTTTGTGGTCATGGCGGGCTCGTTCCGGCCGCTGGGCGGTGGCCCCGGCGGCTCGCCCCGGCCGTGTAGGTTCGGCGGCATGTCCCTGGACCCGTCCTTCGTCGGCCGCAGCTATCCGCCGACCCCGCCCTACCAGGTGGGCCGCGAGAAGATCCGAGAGTTCGCCACGGCGATCGGCGCAGTCGAGCCGGCGTACCACGATCCGGATGCCGCCCGGGCGCTCGGGCACGCCGACGTGGTGGCGCCGCCGACCTACCCGTTCACGATCACCATGGCGGCCAGCCGGCAGATCGTCGAGGATCCGGAACTCGGCATCGACTACAGCCGGGTGGTCCACGGCGACCAGCGGTTCCGGTACACCCGGCCGGTGGTGGCCGGCGACGAGCTGGTCTGCGTGAACACCGTCGAGGAGATCGTCAACCGGGCTGGGAACAGCTTCATGACCACCCGTACCGAGGTCAACACGACCGCCGGGGAGCCGGTGGTCACCGTCTGGACCAAGCTCGTCGTACGCGGAGAGGGCTGAGATGGATCTTTCACCTCGTACCTTCCGGATCACCCGCGCGGACCTGGTCCGATACGCGGGCGCCTCGGGCGACTTCAACCCCATCCACTGGAGCGACCGGTTCGCCACCAAGGTGGGACTGCCCGGGGTGATCGCACACGGCATGTTCACCATGGCGCTGGTCGGGCGGGCGGTCACCGACTGGGCCGGCTCGCCGGACGCGGTGGTGGAATACGGAGTCCGGTTCACCCGGCCGGTCGTGGTACCTGACGACGACGAGGGCACCGAGATCGAGGTGCGCGCCGCCGTCCGGGGCGAGCCCGAGGACGGACTCACCCGCCTCGACCTGACCGCCACCTGCCACGGCGAGAAGGTGCTGGCCCAGGCGCGGGCGGTGATCAGGACCCCGGCCTAGGGGCTGTCTCGCGGATCTCGCTCCACCGAGATCCACGAGACAGCCCCTAGTTCCGCCGGCGGACCAGCTACGACGAGCTCGCCGGGGCAGACCGGTTGGGAAACTCGTGCCTCTACCCGTACACTGGTCCGCCGTGGGGCAAGTGGCCTCTACTCAGGCGTGCGTGTCTGGGTGGGTCCAGCTGTCCGCACAGGGGTGTAGCTCAATTGGCAGAGCAGCGGTCTCCAAAACCGCAGGCTGCAGGTTCAAGTCCTGTCACCCCTGCGCCTACGGCCTGACCGATCCCGGGATCGGCGTCGCCATCACCTGTGGCGGCCGGCTCGTGTTGGTGGTATCGGCGGGGTCGAGCCGAGGCGGTGCGTCCGCCCGGTCCGTTCCCTGACGGATCCGCCGGCCGCGGGCCGTTCCGGGGACGGTCGTCCGGGGGTTCGGTCGAGGGCGGTTGGCGCCCGCGGCGGAGACTCCGGGTTCCGGCCGGCGTGAAAAGCGCAGCGCGCGTCCACCGACGCGCGTACCAACCACCCGGCGACGGAGGGCGAAGTGGCCGAGAAGAATCGGCGCGACGAGGACGACAACGACCGTCTCGACGACGAGACGATCGACGACGTTGTCGACGATGACGCCGACGACGAGGCGGACGAGCCGGTCGGGCGTGGCGGCACCGCCACCCGGGAGCGCACCAAGGCCGATTCGGCGGACAGCAGGCCCAAGACCAGGACCGAGGGTCGGGTCGGAATATTCGGCCGGCTTGCCCGGTTCTTCCGCGAGGTCGTGGCAGAGCTGCGTAAGGTCATCTGGCCGACCCGTAAGGAGCTGCTGACCTACACCGCCGTGGTGGTCGTGTTCGTCGCCGTGGTGCTGACGATCGTGGCCGGGCTGGACTACGCCTTCGCCCGCGCGGTGCTGTGGGTCTTCGGCGGCTCCAGCTGACCACCTGCCCCACCTGATAGTGACGGAAGTGAGCGAGCGTGCCTGAGTACGACGAGACCGCCGAGACCCCGGACGAGCAGTCCGCGGTGGCGACGGCGAGCGGTACCGAGTCGGTCGAGGCCGCCAACGACCCGGAGTTCGGCGCCGCCGAGGCGCCGGACGAGGACTACGACCCGGTTGCCGAGCTGCGGCAGAAGCTGCGCTACGCGCCCGGCGACTGGTTTGTGGTCCACTCGTACGCCGGTTACGAGAACAAGGTCAAGACGAACCTGGAGACCCGGATCACCAGCCTCGACATGGAGGAGTTCATCTACCAGGTCGAGGTGCCGACCCGGGAAGAGATCGAGGTCAAGAACGGCAAGCGCCTCCAGGTCCAGAACAAGGTCTTCCCGGGCTACATCCTGGTCCGGATGGAGCTGACCCCGGAGTCATACTCCTGCGTGCGCAACACCCCAGGGGTGACCGGCTTCGTCGGCGCGACCGACCGGGCCGACCGGCCGGCGCCGCTCTCGCTCGACGAGGTGCTCAAGTGGCTCGCCCCGGCGGTGGAGACCGAGACCAAGAAGGCGAAGCCGGAGGTCAAGGTACTCGACTTCGAGGTCGGTGACTCGGTCACCGTGACCGACGGCGCCTTCGCGTCGTTGCCGGCCACGATCAGCGAGATCAACGCCGATCAGCAGAAGCTCAAGGTGCTGGTGTCGATTTTCGGTCGGGAGACTCCGGTCGAGCTGAACTTCAACCAGGTCGCCAAGATCTGATCGGCGGCCCGCGCCGCGCCCGGCCCCGGCCAGCCTCAAACCGGCCCCGGTCGACCTCGACGCAGCGCCCTCACGGGCGCTGCGCTACTCTTGAACGTCGCCCGCCACGGAGGCGCGTTTGACCGTGCGCGCCGACGGGTGACCTCAGGTGCACGTTCCCCAGTTTCAAGCCCAGGAAGAGACATGCCTCCGAAGAAGAAGCTCGTCAAGACGTTCACGCTTCAGCTCCCGGCGGGCCAGGCCACCCCGGCGCCGCCGGTCGGTCCGGCGCTGGGTCAGCACGGCGTCAACATCATGGAGTTCTGCAAGTCCTACAACTCGCAGACCGAGGCGCAGCGCGGTGACATCGTGCCGGCCGAGATCAGCGTGTACGAGGACCGGACCTTCACCTTCGTGCTGAAGACCCCGCCCGCCGCCCGGCTGCTGATCAAGGCCGCCGGCGTGCAGAAGGGCTCCGGCGTACCGCAGAGCGAGAAGGTCGGCTCGGTCACCCGCGCCCAGTTGCGCGAGATCGCCGAGAAGAAGATGGCCGACCTGAACGCCAACGACCTCGACCAGGCCGAGAAGATCATCGCCGGCACCGCCCGGTCGATGGGCATCACGGTCAAGGAATAGGTCCTCCTTTCCACCCCTGACCGGCACGACCAGTTCGTGGGAGGGCCGCGGCACTCCGCAGCCCGCCAGACACCACAGGAGTAATCAGAGATGCAGCGCAGCAAGAGCTACCGCAAGGCCGCCGAGGCCATCGACCGGGACAAGCTCTACACCCCGGCCGAGGCCGTCAAGCTGGCCAAGGGGAGCAGCACCGTCAAGTTCGACGCCACGGTCGAGGTCGCGATGCGCCTCGGCGTCGACCCCCGTAAGGCCGACCAGATGGTCCGGGGCACGGTCAACCTGCCGCACGGCACCGGCAAGACCGCCCGCGTGATCGTCTTCGCGGCTGGCGCCAAGGCCGAGGAGGCAACCGCAGCCGGAGCCGACGTGGTCGGCACCGACGAACTGGTGGCCCGGATCCAGGAGGGCTGGCTGGATTTCGACGCGGCGATCGCCACGCCGGACCAGATGGCCAAGATCGGCCGGATCGCGCGGATCCTGGGCCCGCGCGGTCTGATGCCGAACCCGAAGACCGGCACGGTGACCATGGACGTCACCAAGGCCGTCTCGGAAATCAAGGGCGGCAAGATCACGTTCCGGGTGGACAAGCACTCCAACCTGCACCTGATCATCGGCAAGGCCTCGTTCTCCGAGACCCAGTTGGTCGACAACTACGCCGCGGTGCTCGACGAGGTGCTCCGCTCCAAGCCGTCCGCGTCCAAGGGCAAGTACCTCAGGAAGGTCACCCTCACCACCACCATGGGCCCGGGCGTTCCGATCGACCCGAACGTGGTGAAGAACCTGCGGGAGTCGGACGCGGCCTGAGCCCCGACCGACCCGGTCAGTCCCGTCCGACGCGGGGCGCCCTGCGAATTTTCGCGGGCGCCCCGCGTCGGCGTTTCCGGAGTACCGGCGGGCTTTGCGCCGCTGCCGTCGCCATCCGCCGACGCGCGGCGCCTCCGCGTTCCGGGCGGCCCTGTGGCACCCTCCTATCCGTGCGACTGGATCAGGTCTGGCTGCGGTACGGCGTCCGCGCCCCGTGGGTGCTGCGCGCGGTCGAGGTGGAGATCAGCCCCGGGCAGAGCGCCGTGGTGCTCGGCCGCAACGGCGTGGGCAAGTCGACGTTGCTCCAGGTGGCCGTCGGGGTACTGGACCCGACCCGGGGAGTGGTACGGGACCGGCCTGCGACGGTCGGCTGGGTGCCGGAGCGGTTTCCGGCGGACCAGCCGTACACCGTCGGGCAGTACCTCACCGGGATGGGCCGGATCCGGGGGCTCTCCGGCGCGGCGGCGGCCCGTACCGTGGCCGGCTGGATCGAGCGCCTCGGGCTGGCGGCGTACCGCGACGTCCGGCTGCCGGCGCTCTCCAAGGGCACGGCCCAGAAGGTCGGGCTGGCCCAGGCCCTGCTCCGTCCGCCCGGTCTGCTCGTCCTCGACGAACCGTGGGAGGGGCTGGACGCGCCCACCCGCGAACTGGTCCCCGAGCTGATCGGAGAGGTACTGGACGGCGGCGGCGCCGTACTGGTCAGCGACCATCGCGGCGAGACGGTCCGGCTGCCGCACGCCGCACGGTGGAACGTGGCCGACGGGACCGTGACCGTGTCGTCGCCGGCCACCGCCGACCGCCGGGTCGCCGGATCCAGGACGCCGGTCGGGACCGTCCCCGCCGTGCCTCCGGTCGCCGCCGACCGGCGGGTCTCCGGGGCAGGGACCTCCGTGGTGGAGATCGCGGTGCCGACCGTCCAGGCCCTGGAGACGGTCGCCGCGCTGCGCCGCGCCGGCCACCAGGTGCTCGGAGTACGCCTCGCCGAGCCGCCGCCCGCCGGGCACGGTGACACCCCGGCCGAGCTGCCGGCTCCGCCCCGCACCCCAACCGCCTCGGGTACCCGGGCCGCCCCCGGCGCCCAGGCGGTTCCGGCCGTCCCCGCTGTTCCGGCTGTTCCGGGTGGCTCGGTTGTCCCCGCTGTTCCGGCTGTCCCCGCTGTTCCGGCTGTCCCCGCTGGTCCGGCTGTTCCGGCTGTTCCCGCTGTTCCGGGTGGCCCGGGTGTCCCCGCTGTTCCGGGTGGCCCGGGTGTTCCGGCTGCCGGGGTCGACGGGGGCGGGGAGCAGCCGGCGAAGCCCGTCGTGGCGACCGGGGAGGAGTCGTGACCGCGCTGGCCCGGATGCGGCTGGTGGGCTTCGTCCGGACCGCCCGGGCGCTGCCACCGCTGATCGCCGGGCTGGTCGCGCTCACCGTGCTGTACGGGGGCGGCGCCGCGCAGGCCACCGAGGCGTACGGGGTCTCCGCCGTGGTGCTCTTCCCGGTACTTGCCTGGCAGACCAAGCTGCTGCTGGACACCGAGCCGGACACCCAGCGCCGGCTGGCCGTGGTCGCCGCCGGTCGCCGGGCGGAACTCGCCGGCGGGGTCATCGCCGCCGGGCTGGCCGGGCTGGCCCTGGTCCCGGTCGCGCTGCTGCTGCCCTGGCTGGTGGGCGGAGTGACCGGGCCCGAACGGCCGGGTGACCTGCCGCTCGCGCTGGGCCTGACGGTCGGGCTCTGGGCACACCTGCTGGTCCTGCCGGCCGCCGTCGCCCTGGGCGCGCTGGCCAGCCGGGCGGCCACCAGCAGCCCGCTGTACGGGCTGGCCGCCCTGGTCGGCGGAGTCGTCGGCGTGTACGTCCTCGGGCTGAAGGACTCGGTGCTGCCCTGGATCGCACCACCGGTACTCGCCACCGCTCGGGCCAGCACCGCCGGGCCGGACGGCTGGTCGGTGGCGCTGTTGACCGGGCACGCCCTGCTCTGGAGCGCGGTGGCGCTGGCCGGTTACGCCTGGCTGCGCCGCCGCCGGAGGTGACCCGGGGACGGTGGCGGGTGCGCGGCGACGAGCCGGGGGTGCCCCCGGGACGCTTGGACGTGAGCGGGGGCACCTCAGGCGATTTGGCCGCCAGGGCATCCGTCCCGTACTCTGGTGAGTCGGTCAAGGTAACTTGGCCGACGTTCTAACCCAGAGACCGCTGGTCACCGTGCCCCGGCACGGTCGAAGGTCCCGCTCGACGGGCAGCCCGCGCAGGGGAGACGGTAGCGTGTCAGGTTGTGTCCGCATGACCTATCCGCCCCGTGCGCCCTGCGCCGGGGCTTCTCTCGTTGCGGCGGAACCTCCGATCCCGCCCGGGCTCCGATCGCGCCGACGGCCGATCGGGCCGTGGCCAGCCTGGAGCAACGAGAGAGGAGGGACATGGCGGACAAGCCGGTTCGGGCCGACAAGGCCACCGCCGTCGCCGAGCTCACCGAATACTTCCGCAACTCGGGAGCCACCGTGCTCACCGAGTACCGCGGTCTGACGGTCGCCCAGCTGACCCAGCTGCGCCGCTCGCTGGGTCGGGACACGACCTACGAGGTGGCGAAGAACACGCTGGCCAAGCGTGCCGCGACGGACGCTGGCATTGCCGGTCTCGACGAGCTGTTCAGCGGTCCCACCGCGCTGACCTTCGTCTCCGGTGACGTGGTCGAGGCGGCGAAGGGTCTGCGGGAGTTCGCGAAGGCCAACCCGAAGCTCGTCATCAAGGGTGGCGTCTTCGAGGGCCGGGCGATCACCGCGGACGAGGTCAACAAGCTCGCCGACCTCGAGTCCCGCGAGGTGCTGCTGGCCAAGATGGCCGGCGCGATGAAGGGCAGCCTGAGCAAGGCCGCTGCCCTGTTCCAGGCGCCGCTGGCGCAGACCGCCCGCCTGGCGGCTGCCCTACAGGACAAGCGTGAGAAGGAGGAGCAGGCCGCCTGAACGGCCAGCTCTCCCGGTACCCCGATATTCGTGTAAGAGACTCAGAAAGGACGCCAGACACCATGGCGAAGCTCAGCACCGACGAGCTGCTCGACGCGTTCAAGGAGATGACGCTGATCGAGCTCTCGGAGTTCGTGAAGCAGTTCGAGACCACCTTCGACGTGACCGCCGCCGCGCCGGTGGCCATCGCCGGCGGTGGCCCGGCGGCCCCGGCCGCCGAGGCCGAGCCGGAGCAGGACGAGTTCGACGTCATCCTGGAGGCCGACGGCGGCAAGAAGATCCAGGTCATCAAGGTCGTGCGTGAGCTGACCGGCCTGGGCCTGAAGGAGGCCAAGGACCTCGTCGAGAGCGCGCCGAAGGCGGTCGTCGAGAAGGCCAACAAGGAGACCGCGGAGAAGGCCAAGACCAAGCTGGAGGCCGAGGGCGCGAAGGTCACCCTCAAGTAGTTTCCGCAGCACGTCGCCGCCGGGCGTCCGTACCGACCAGCTCTCCGTTCCGCCGAGCGGGAGGCCGCAGGGGTACGGGCCACCGGAGGCGGCTCGCGTCGGCCGAGTGAGCTGACGCACAGCAATGTCGCCGACGGGCGGCGGTCCGGCGTCGGATCGCCGCCCGTCTCCGTCCGCTGACAGGCTGCGACCGTCGATGATCAGGGCTTTGGCGGCTCGGACGGCTGCCGGCGGCCCGTCCGGCCGGCCAGGCTCGGATGGCGACCCGGGTAAAGACGTCGCCCGACCCGGGCATCAGCCCTTGACGCGGCACGAACCGGCAGGCACGCTGACATCAGCAAGACCTTCCGCGCTTGCGACGGCCGACACCTGGGTAAGGGCCACGGCAGCACCACGAGCCGCTGGTCACTACGAGGCCTAGCGGGATGCGTGCGGGACGTGTGAGCGCGCTCAGCGCGCGCCAGTCGACGGCTGGCGACACGTTCTGCAACGCCCTGCCGTGGTGGGCTGGACAGCGGTTAGCCGCTCGGCTACACTGCTAGTTTGCGCTGCCTTCCGACTTGACCCCTGCTCGGAATGTCCAGTTATGGGCGTTTGGAGTGGGGCCATTGGAGTGCACGCGTAACAGCCGTTCTGCAGCACCGGTCCTCGGAAGGACGCATCTTGGCAGCTTCCCGCCCTGCGAAGACCAGTCGTACGTCGAGCGCTTTCGCGCCCCGCCGAATTTCCTTCGGCAGGATTACCGAACACCTCGAGGTCCCCAACCTCCTCGCCATCCAGAACGAGTCGTTTGACTGGCTGGTCGGCAACGAGGCTTGGCAGGGCCGGTCGGCCGACGACCCGCACGCTCGATCGGGTCTCGCCGAGATCCTCGACGAGATCAGTCCCATTGAGGACTTTTCTGGCACTATGTCGCTCTCCTTCTCCGCGCCCCGCTTCGACGAGGTCAAGGCCTCGATCGAGGAGTGCAAGGAGAAGGACCTGACCTACTGCGCCCCGCTGTTCGTGACCGCGGAGTTCACCAACAACACCACCGGCGAGATCAAGAGCCAGACGGTGTTCATGGGTGACTTCCCGATGATGACGCCGAAGGGCACCTTCATCATCAACGGCACCGAGCGCGTGGTGGTCAGCCAGCTCGTCCGGTCCCCGGGCGTCTACTTCGACAAGCAGCCGGACAAGACCTCCGACCGCGATCTCTCCAGCGTCAAGGTCATCCCGAGCCGGGGTGCCTGGCTGGAGTTCGACATCGACAAGCGCGACACCGTGGGTGTCCGCATCGACCGTAAGCGCCGGCAGGCCGTCACCGTCCTGCTCAAGGCTGTCGGCTGGACCAACGAGCAGATCCGCGAGCGGTTCGGCTGGTCCGAGCTGATGATGACCACCCTGGAGAAGGACCACATCGCCGGGGTGGACGAGGCGCTGCTCGACATCTACCGCAAGCTCCGGCCGGGCGAGCCCCCGACGCGGGAGAACGCCCAGACCCTGCTCGACAACCTCTTCTTCAACCCGAAGCGGTATGACGTAGCCAAGGTCGGTCGATACAAGTTCAACAAGAAGCTCGAAGTCGGCGTGCCGATGAACACCGGCACGCTGACCGAGGACGACATCGTCGCCACCGTGGAATACCTCTGCCGGCTGCACGCCGGTGAGGAGGGCTACGAGGCCGACGACATCGACCACTTCGGCAATCGCCGGCTCCGTACCGTGGGCGAACTGATCCAGAACCAGGTTCGGGTCGGTCTCTCCCGGATGGAGCGGGTCGTCCGGGAGCGGATGACCACCCAGGACGTCGAGGCGATCACCCCGCAGACCCTGATCAACATCCGCCCGGTGGTGGCGGCGATCAAGGAGTTCTTCGGTACGTCGCAGCTGTCCCAGTTCATGGACCAGACCAACCCGCTGGCGGGGCTGACCCACCGGCGCCGGCTGAGCGCGCTCGGCCCGGGTGGTCTGTCCCGGGAGCGGGCCGGCTTCGAGGTCCGGGACGTGCACCCGTCGCACTACGGCCGGATGTGCCCGATCGAGACGCCGGAAGGCCCGAACATCGGCCTGATCGGCGCCCTGTCGACCTTCGGTCGGGTCAACCCGTTCGGCTTCATCGAGACGCCGTACCGGAAGGTGGTCGAGGGCCGGGTCACCGACCAGATCGACTACCTGACCGCCGACGAGGAGGACCGGTTCGTCAAGGCGCAGGCCAACACCGCGCTGCGCGCGGACGGCACCTTCGCCGAGGATCGGGTCCTGGTCCGCCGGAAGGGCGGTGAGGTCGACTACGTCGCTCCCACCGCGGTCGACTACATGGACGTGTCGCCGCGCCAGATGGTGTCGGTCGCCACCGCCATGATCCCGTTCCTCGAGCACGACGACGCCAACCGGGCACTGATGGGCGCGAACATGCAGCGCCAGGCGGTGCCACTGGTCAAGGCCGAGTCGCCGCTGGTCGGTACCGGGATGGAATACCGGGCCGCGGTCGACGCCGGTGACGTGGTCGTCGCCGAGGTCGGCGGCGTGGTCGAGGACCTGTGCGCCGACTACGTGACGGTGCACCAGGACGACGGCCACCGGCGTACCTACCTGCTGCACAAGTTCCGCCGCTCCAACGCGGGCTCCTGCGTCAACCAGAAGCCGATCGTCTTCGAGGGCGACCGGGTGGAGGCGGGCCAGGTCATCGCGGACGGTCCGTGCACCGACGACGGCGAGATGGCGCTCGGCCGCAACCTGCTGGTCGCGTTCATGCCGTGGGAGGGCCACAACTACGAGGACGCGATCATCCTGTCGCAGCGCCTCGTCCAGCAGGACGCCCTCACCTCGATCCACATCGAGGAGCACGAGGTCGACGCCCGGGACACCAAGCTCGGTCCGGAGGAGATCACCCGCGACATCCCGAACGTCAGCGAGGAGATGCTCGCCGACCTCGACGAGCGCGGCATCATCCGGATCGGCGCCGAGGTCGTCACCGGCGACATCCTGGTCGGCAAGGTCACGCCCAAGGGCGAGACCGAGCTGACCCCGGAGGAGCGGCTACTCCGCGCGATCTTCGGCGAGAAGGCGCGCGAGGTCCGGGACACCTCGCTGAAGGTGCCGCACGGCGAGACCGGCACGGTCATCGGCGTACGCACGTTCAGCCGGGAGGACGGCGACGAACTGCCGCCGGGCGTCAACGAGCTGGTCCGGGTCTACGTGGCACAGAAGCGGAAGATCCAGGACGGTGACAAGCTCGCCGGCCGACACGGCAACAAGGGCGTCATCTCCAAGATCCTGCCGGTCGAGGACATGCCGTTCCTGGAGGACGGCACCCCGGTCGACATCGTGCTCAACCCGCTCGGTGTGCCGAGCCGGATGAACATCGGCCAGGTGCTGGAGACCCACCTCGGGTGGGTCGCCAAGACCGGCTGGCAGGTCCAGGGTGAGGACGCCGACTGGAAGCGGGCGCTGCGTTCGATCGACGCGCACGAGTCCGAGCCGGACACCAACGTGGCGACGCCGGTCTTCGACGGCGCCAAGGAGGAGGAGATCTCCGGTCTGCTCTCGTCGACCCTGCCCAACCGGGACGGCAAGCAGCTGATCGGCGCGAGCGGCAAGGCGCAGCTCTTCGACGGACGTTCCGGCGAGCCGCTGCCCGACCCGATCGCGGTCGGCTACATCTACATCCTCAAGCTGAACCACCTGGTCGACGACAAGATCCACGCTCGGTCGACCGGCCCGTACTCGATGATCACGCAGCAGCCGCTGGGTGGTAAGGCGCAGTTCGGTGGCCAGCGGTTCGGCGAGATGGAGTGCTGGGCGATGCAGGCGTACGGCGCCGCGTACGCGCTCCAGGAGCTGCTGACGATCAAGTCCGACGACGTACTCGGCCGGGTCAAGGTGTACGAGGCGATCGTCAAGGGCGAGAACATCCCCGAACCGGGCATCCCGGAGTCCTTCAAGGTGCTGCTCAAGGAACTCCAGTCGCTGTGCCTCAACGTAGAGGTGCTCTCCAGCGACGGTGTGGCCCTGGAGATGCGCGAGACCGACGACGAGGTCTTCCGGGCTGCGGAGGAACTCGGCATCGACCTGTCCCGGCGTGAGCCGAGCTCGGTCGAAGAGGTGTGAGGTGCGTGGTGGGGTTGGGGCGGAGCAAACCGCTCCGGGCGGTCAGGCTTGATCCCTCCGCGGGTTGCTCCGCCCCAACCCTCCAGCACGGTGAGCTAGTGGTAAAACGACACGACACGAGGGACATATAACGTGCTCGACGTCAACTTCTTCGACGAGTTGCGGATTGGCCTGGCCACCGCCGACGACATCCGTCAGTGGTCGCACGGCGAGGTCAAGAAGCCTGAAACGATCAACTACCGCACCCTGAAGCCGGAAAAGGACGGGCTCTTCTGCGAGAAGATCTTCGGCCCGCAGCGGGACTGGGAGTGCTACTGCGGTAAGTACAAGCGGGTCCGGTTCAAGGGCATCATCTGCGAGCGCTGCGGCGTCGAGGTGACCCGCTCCAAGGTGCGGCGTGAGCGGATGGGCCACATCGAGCTGGCCGCGTCGGTCACGCACATCTGGTATTTCAAGGGTGTGCCGAGCCGGCTGGGCTACCTGCTGGACCTGGCGCCGAAGGACCTCGAAAAGATCATCTACTTCGCGTCGTACGTGGTGACCAGCGTCGACGCGGAGGCGCGGCACCGCGACCTCGCCACGGTGGAGAACGAGATCCTGGCCGAGAAGCGGCAGGCCGAGAACAGCCGCGACTCGGAGATCGAGAAGCGGGCCGCCAAGCTCGAGGCCGACCTGGCCGAGCTGGAGGCCGAGGGTGCCAAGGCGGACGTGCGGCGCAAGGTCAAGGAGGGCGGAGAGCGCGAGATGCGCCAGATCCGCGACCGGGCGCAGCGCGAGATCGACCGTCTCGACGAGGTGCTGGACACCTTCCGCAAGCTGGAGCCGAAGCAGCTGGTCACCGACGAGCTGCTCTACCGCGAGCTGCGGGACCGGTTCGGCGAGTACTTCACCGGTGGGATGGGCGCCGAGGCGATCAAGGCGCTGGTCCAGAACATGGACCTGGACGCCGAGGCGGACAACCTCCGCGAGATCATCCGTACCGGCAAGGGCCAGCGGAAGATCCGGGCGCTCAAGCGGCTCAAGGTCGTGGCGGCGTTCCTGAACACCCGCAACTCGCCGCTCGGCATGGTGCTGGACTGCGTACCCGTGATCCCGCCGGACCTGCGCCCGATGGTGCAGCTCGACGGTGGCCGGTTCGCGACCTCGGACCTGAACGACCTCTACCGCCGCGTGATCAACCGGAACAACCGGCTCAAGCGACTGATCGACCTCGGCGCGCCCGAGATCATCGTCAACAACGAGAAGCGGATGCTCCAGGAGGCCGTCGACGCGCTGTTCGACAACGGACGGCGGGGTCGGCCGGTCACCGGCCCGGGTAACCGGCCGCTGAAGTCGCTGTCGGACATGCTCAAGGGCAAGCAGGGCCGGTTCCGGCAGAACCTGCTGGGCAAGCGGGTCGACTACTCCGGTCGTTCCGTGATTGTGGTCGGTCCGCAGCTCAAGCTGCACCAGTGCGGCCTGCCCAAGCAGATGGCGCTGGAGCTGTTCAAGCCGTTCGTGATGAAGCGGCTGGTCGACCTCAACCACGCGCAGAACATCAAGTCCGCCAAGCGGATGGTCGAGCGGCAGCGGCCGGTCGTCTGGGACGTGCTGGAAGAGGTCATCGGCGAGCACCCGGTACTGCTGAACCGGGCGCCGACCCTGCACCGGCTGGGCATCCAGGCGTTCGAGCCGCAGCTCGTCGAGGGCAAGGCGATCCAGATCCACCCGCTCGTCTGCACCGCGTTCAACGCGGACTTCGACGGCGACCAGATGGCGGTACACGTGCCGCTGTCGGCCGAGGCGCAGGCCGAGGCCCGGATCCTGATGCTCTCGTCGAACAACATCCTCAAGCCGGCCGACGGCAAGCCGGTCACCATGCCCACCCAGGACATGGTCATCGGCCTCTACCACCTGACCCACCTCACCCCGGGTGAGGTCGGCGAGGGCCGGGTGTTCAGCTCGGACGCCGAGGCGCGGATGGCCTTCGACAACGGTGAGCTGCACCTACAGACCCCGGTGAAGATCCGGCTGCGCGGTGTGGTCGAGGTCGACAACGGGCCGGCCGCGTCGCGCTGGACCGCGCCGGAGGGCTGGGTTCCGGGTGAGCCGCTGACCGTGGAGACCACGCTGGGGCGGGTGCTCTTCAACGAGACCCTGCCGGTCGGCTACCGGTTCGTGAACTACGAGATCCGCAAGGGGCAGCTCTCCGCGATCGTCAACGATCTCGCCGAGCGGTTCCCGAAGGTGGCCCTGGCCGCGACGCTCGACGGGCTCAAGGAGGCCGGTTTCCACTGGGCCACCTGGTCCGGCGTGACGATCGGCATGGAGGACGTCATCGCGCCGCCGCGCAAGCGGGAGATCCTGGAGCGGTACGAGAAGGAAGCCGAGCGGATCGACAAGCAGTACCAGCGGGGTCTGATGACCGCCGAGGAACGTCGCGGCGAGCTCATCGAGATCTGGACCAAGGCGACCAACGAGGTCGCCAAGGAGATGGAGACCGCGCTGCCGCAGGAGAACCCGCTGTGGAAGATGATCAACTCGGGTGCCCGCGGTAACCTGCTCCAGCTCCGCCAGATCGCCGCGATCCGTGGTCTGGTGGCCAACCCGAAGGGCGAGATCATCCCGCGGCCGATCAAGGCCAGCTACCGGGAGGGTCTCTCCGTGCTGGAGTACTTCATCTCCACGCACGGCGCCCGGAAGGGTCTCGCCGACACGGCGCTGCGTACCGCCGACTCGGGTTACCTGACCCGTCGTCTGGTGGACGTCTCGCAGGACGTGATCATCCGCGAGGAGGACTGCGGCACCGACCGCGCCATCCCGATGCAGATCGCGACCCAGCTCGACGGCAGGCTGGTGGCACACGAGCACGTGGAGACCAGCGTGCACGCCCGTACCCTGGCCGACGACATCAAGGGGCCGGACGGCAACCTGGTCGCCGAGCGGGGTGCGGACATCAACACGATCCTGGTCGACCGGATCGTGGGGGCCGGGGTGGACACCGTACGGGTCCGCAGCGTGCTCACCTGCGAGTCCAAGCTCGGCGTCTGCGGGGCCTGCTACGGCCGCTCGCTGCCGACGGGCAAGACCGTGGACGTCGGCGAGGCGGTCGGCATCATCGCCGCCCAGTCGATCGGTGAGCCGGGTACGCAGCTCACGATGCGTACCTTCCACACCGGTGGTGTCGCGGGTGAGGACATCACCCAGGGTCTGCCCCGGGTCCAGGAGATCTTCGAGGCCCGGGTCCCGAAGGGCAAGGCGCCGATCGCCGACACCCCGGGCCGGATCCGGATCGAGGACGGCGAGCGGTCGCGCAAGATCATCGTGGTGCCGGACGACGGCAGCGACGAGATCGTGTACGACAAGATCTCCAAGCGGGTGCCGCTCCAGGCGCACGACGGTGATCACGTCGACGTCGGGCAGAAGCTCACCAAGGGCACCATCGACCCGCACGAGTTGCTGCGGATCCTCGGCCCGCGGGCGGTCCAGGTCCACCTGACCCAGGAGGTCCAGGAGGTCTACCGGTCGCAGGGTGTGCTCATCCACGACAAGCACATCGAGATCATCATCCGCCAGATGCTCAAGCGGGTGACGGTGATCGACTCCGGCGCGACCGAGTTCCTGCCGGGTGTGCTGGTCGACCGGGCGCTCTTCGAGTCGGAGAACCGCCGACTCGTCTCCGAGGGCGGCGAGCCCGCGGCGGGCCGGCCGGTGCTGATGGGTATCACCAAGGCGTCGCTGGCCACCGACTCGTGGCTCTCGGCGGCGTCCTTCCAGGAGACCACCCGGGTACTCACCGACGCGGCGATCCACGCCCGGAGCGACTCGCTGATCGGTCTCAAGGAGAACGTCATCATCGGTAAGCTCATCCCGGCCGGTACGGGCATCAGCAAGTACCGCAACATCCGGGTCGAGCCGACCGAGGAGGCGAAGGCCAAGGTCTACTCGATGACTGGCTACCCGGAGACCGACTACGGGTTCGGGCCGGCCAGCGGCCAGGCGGTGCCGCTGGACGACTTCGACTTCGGGTCGTACCGCTAAGGCGATATCCGAGGCGCCCCGCTCGTCGGTCGACGGGCGGGGCGCCTCGGTTTTCCGGCCGGGTACGCCGGCTTGGGTAGGCTGAGATGGTGACGACGATGCCGGCCGCGAGCCCGGCCACGCGCCATCCGTTCGACCCGGATCCGGTGCGCTCCACCAAGTCGCGGGCGGTCTTCGCCCTCGGTCTGGTGGCACTGCTGACCGGTCCACTGGTCGGGGGAATCGTCCCGGCGACGCTGGCGATGCTGCTGGCCCGGCAGGCCCGCCGCGAGGCGTACGCCTCGGGGGGTTACCTGACCGGTGCCGCCTGGCTGCGTCGCGGTGAGCGGTTGGCCTGGGCCGGAGTCGTGCTCGCCGCGACCGCGGTGGTGGCGGCGACCGTGATCGGGGTGGTGAATCTGGCCGACGGCTCCGGCGGCCAGGACTTCGCCCCCGGGGTCGACTGACCGGCCCGGCGTCGACGGGTGGTGTTCGGCGGCAGGGCCACCGGACGTAACCGGGCCGGTGGTGGTTGGCCGCACGGCGGTAACCTGACCTTGGCGCGACGTGTCGGGCCCGGTCGACGGATTCTCCTCGGCCGGTCGGTTCCGCCGTGGTTGGCGGCTCGGTGGTTTCCAGGGGGAGTTCCGTGACGGAGGAGGCGCAGCCACCCGGGGTGGAGCGCGCGGCGGACGAGACGCCGGGGCAGCCCGCCGAGCACGAGCCTCGTTACCACGAGCCCTCGTACACGCTCCCGGCGGAGGACGCGGCCCTGCCGACGAGCGCCCCGGGACGGCCGGCCGGGCCGGTCAGCGAATGGTCGCGCCCTGCGCCGGCCGGATCCGAAGCCGGGCCGGGGCTCGCCGGTACGGGCTGGTCAGCCGCCTCCACCGCCCCGATCCCGGTGACCCCGACCTCCGGACCGAGCCCGTCCACGCCCCCGACCCCGGCGACCGTCGCCTGGGGGTCGGGCCAGGATTCCGGCCCTGTCCCGGCGACTCCGACCTCCGACCCGGGCCTGCCGACCTCGACCTCCGGCCCGGGGCCGGGGTCGACGCCGGGGGTGAGCACCCCGATGGCCGGGGCCGCCCCGGGGACTCCGACCTCCGGTCCGGGCCCGGCGGGCGCGCCGGGGGCGGCCGGCGTCGTCGGGTACGTGGTGGCGGAGCCGGTCCGGGCCGCGACGTCGGGCGGTGCGCCGACGGCGTACCCCGGGATGCCCGGGCTGGCCGGCGGGCCGGGTGCCGACGGTGCCCAGTTCGCGGCGGTGCCGGCGCCGCCCCGGGAGTCGCTGCGGGCGCCCAGCCGGGTCGACGCGGTCCCGGGTACGCCGTTCGGCCTGGTGCACCTGGAGGTGGCTCCGGTCACGTCCGGGCCGGCGGTGGCCTCGCTGGTGACCGGGGTCGGGTCCGTGCTGGTCGCCCTCGTCGCCGGCTGCCTGGGCCTGGTCGGCAGCAGCCCGCAGGACTGGGGTGGCTGGGTGGCGGGCGCCTTCGCGGTGCTCGCCGGGCTGCTCGGGGTGGCCGGCGTGCTGTTGGGGGAACTGGGTCGACGGCAGACCTCGCCCGCGGGTGGGGCGCTCTGGCCGGGCCGGCGCCGGGCGGCCGGGGCAGCCGTGCCGGGCCCCACGGCGCCGCCGGTCCGGTTCACCGGCCGGGGTCTGGCGATCGCCGGGCTCAGCTGTGCCGGGGTGGGCCTCGCGCTGACCGTGCTCGCGCTGGCCGTGGCGGTACTGCTGCAACTGGTCTGAACGCCGTTCCGGCCGGGTACCCTGCGCGGGCGGCTGTCGGGTTGCCGGGCCGACGGGCCGATCGCTGGATCAGCCGGTACACTGGGAAACCGGCAGTGCTTGTCGGGAGCGACGCGGAGATCTGGGCCCGGCCGGGGGTTGGTCGACAACCTCCCGGAGTCCTGTTTTGACGTGCCCACTCACGGTAGGTACTCTTTCCTCTCGTGCCCGGGCATGCCCGGGCAACTCGTGCGTGTGCCCGAGTCCACGTGGTGGCAATCGAGCAACGTCACGACAAAGTCGAAACGAGTCGGCTACGCCCCAGCGTGCCGACGAGCTGGAATCCGGCGTCGACGAGCGACGGCGGAAACCGCGAGCGGGCGACACGCCCGACCGCGGGTGCCGGGACCGTCGCAAGACGGCCCTGGTGGGAATGTAGGAGAGCCACCCGCGCGGGGGGCTAAAGACAACGGCGCGGTCGCAGAGGGCGGCCGAAGGGAGCGGAAAACCCGGTGCCCACCATCCAGCAGTTGGTCCGCAAGGGCCGCCAGGCGAAGACGAGCAAGACCAAGACGCCGGCGCTGAAGGGGAGTCCTCAGCGGCGCGGCGTGTGCACGCGCGTGTACACCACCACCCCCAAGAAGCCGAACTCCGCGCTGCGCAAGGTCGCTCGGGTGAAGCTCAGCAGCCAGATCGAGGTGACCGCCTACATCCCGGGCGTCGGGCACAACCTCCAGGAGCACTCCCTCGTGCTGGTCCGTGGCGGCCGGGTGAAGGACCTTCCGGGCGTGCGTTACAAGATCGTCCGCGGTTCGCTGGACACCCAGGGCGTCCGCAACCGCAAGCAGGCGCGCAGCCGCTACGGCGCGAAGAAGGAGAAGAGCTGACATGCCGCGTAAGGGCCCTGCTCCGCGCCGGCCGCTGGTCGCCGACCCGGTCTACAACTCCCCGCTGGTCACCCAGCTGGTGAACAAGATCCTGCTCCGCGGCAAGCGTCAGCTCGCCGAGCGCATCGTCTACGAGGCCCTGGAGGGCTGCCGGGAGAAGTCCGGCACCGACCCGGTGGTCACCCTCAAGCGGGCGATGGACAACGTGAAGCCGACCCTGGAGGTGCGCAGCCGCCGGGTCGGTGGCGCGACCTACCAGGTGCCGGTCGAGGTGAAGCCCACTCGGGCCACCACCCTCGGGCTGCGCTGGCTGGTCACCTACTCCCGCGCCCGCCGGGAGAAGACGATGGTCGAGCGGCTGATGAACGAGCTGCTGGACGCGAGCAACGGTCTTGGCGCCGCCGTCAAGCGGCGTGAGGACACCCACAAGATGGCCGAGTCCAACAAGGCCTTCGCGCACTACCGCTGGTAACGGCCATCCGGGTTCCGGCGCGGTCCGCCGCGCCGGAGCCCGGCAAGGGTCGCGATCACACCGACGAGACGACGACGAGACGACAAGTAGGGATTGAAGTGGCCGCCGCAGACGCGCTCGCCAACGTACGCAACATCGGCATCATGGCGCACATCGATGCCGGTAAGACCACTACCACCGAGCGGATCCTGTTCTACACCGGCATCACCTACAAGATCGGTGAGGTCCACGAGGGCGCCGCCGTCATGGACTGGATGGAGCAGGAGCAGGAGCGGGGGATCACCATCACCTCCGCCGCCACCAAGTGTGAGTGGAAGGGCCACACGATCCAGATCATCGACACGCCCGGCCACGTCGACTTCACGGTCGAGGTCGAGCGGTCGCTGCGGGTGCTCGACGGTGCGGTGGCTGTCTACGACGGTGTCGCCGGCGTGGAGCCGCAGACGGAGAACGTCTGGCGTCAGGCCGACAAGTACAACGTTCCCCGGATGTGCTTCGTCAACAAGCTCGACCGGACCGGGGCGGACTTCAACCGCTGCGTGCAGATGATGATCGAGCGGCTCAACGCCACCCCGCTGGTGCTCCAGGTGCCGATCGGCCTGGAAGGCGACCACATCGGTGTCGTCGACCTGATCGGGATGCGTGCGCTGACCTGGCGCGGCGAGACCCAGAAGGGCGAGGACTACGCGGTCGAGGAGATCCCGGCCGACCTCGCTGACGCCGCCGCCGAGGGGCGCGAGAAGCTGATCGAGACCCTCGCCGACGTCGACGACTCGGTGATGGAGAAGTACCTCGAGGGCGAGGAACTCTCCGTCGAGGAGATCAAGGCCGCCATCCGGCGGGCAACCATCGCAGGCAAGGCCAACCCGGTGCTCTGCGGCTCGGCCTTCAAGAACAAGGGCGTCCAGCCGATGCTCGACGCGGTGGTGGACTACCTGCCGTCGCCGCTGGACGTACCGGCGATCGAGGGCGTCGCGACCGACGGCGAGACCCCGATGCTGCGTAAGCCGGACAAGAAGGAGCCGTTCTCCGGGCTGGCCTTCAAGATCCAGACTGACAAGCACCTGGGCAAGCTGACCTACGTCCGCGTCTACTCGGGCACGGTGGAGTCCGGATCGCAGGTGATCAACTCCACCAAGGACCGCAAGGAGCGGATCGGCAAGATCTACCAGATGCACGCCAACAAGCGGGAAGAGCGCAGCTCGGCCCAGGCTGGCGACATCATCGCGGTGCAGGGTCTGAAGCAGACCACCACCGGCGACACCCTCTGCGACCCGGCGAACCCGGTCATCCTGGAGTCGATGACCTTCCCGGAGCCGGTCATCGAGGTCGCGATCGAGCCGAAGACCAAGGCCGACCAGGAGAAGCTGGGCACCGCCATCCAGCGGCTTGCCGAGGAGGACCCGACCTTCCGGGTCAAGCTCGACGAGGAGACCGGCCAGACCGTCATCTCCGGCATGGGCGAGCTGCACCTGGACATCCTGGTGGACCGGATGCGCCGCGAGTTCAACGTCGAGGCGAACATCGGCAAGCCGCAGGTGGCATACCGCGAGACCATCCGCCGCAAGGTGGAGAAGATCGAGTACACCCACAAGAAGCAGACCGGTGGTTCGGGGCAGTACGCCCGGGTCATCGTCAGCCTGGAGCCGCTGCCGCTGGACAACGACTCGCCGACGTACGAGTTCGCGAACGCGGTCACCGGTGGGCGGATTCCGCGGGAGTTCATCCCCTCGGTGGACGCCGGTGCGCAGGACGCCATGCAGTACGGCATCCTCGCCGGCTTCCCGCTGGTCGGTCTGAAGCTGACCCTGCTCGACGGCCAGTACCACGAGGTCGACTCGTCGGAAATGGCCTTCAAGATCGCCGGTTCGATGGTGCTGAAGGAGGCGGCCCGCAAGGCCGACCCGGCACTGCTCGAGCCGATGATGTCCGTCGAGGTCACCACGCCCGAGGAGAACATGGGCGACGTGATCGGCGACCTGAACTCCCGCCGAGGCATCATCCAGGCGATGGAGGAGCGCAGCGGCGCTCGCATCGTCCGGGCACTGGTGCCGCTGTCGGAGATGTTCGGCTATGTCGGCGACCTGCGGTCGAAGACCCAGGGCCGGGCTAGCTACAGCATGCAGTTCGACTCCTACGCCGAGGTTCCCGCGAGCGTGGCGAAGGAGATCATCGCGAAGGCGACGGGTGAGTGAGCGGAAACGCGCACTGACCCGCTGCCGGGCCGGTGATACCGCGAGTGCCGCAGGCGGGTAATCTCGCCCGCGGCGCCCACGGGCCGGGCTGCTAGACCGGGCCTGAAGGTTTCACCGCCGCAAGACCCACATGACTTCCCGGCCGGGAATCCTCGGTCGGAAAGGCTGTCGACAGAGTCCTGAGCGCCGAATGGCGTGCCGGGCGTACGAACCAAGAAGTCCACAGGAGGACACCAGTGGCGAAGGCGAAGTTCGAGCGGACTAAGCCGCACGTCAACATCGGCACCATTGGTCACATCGACCACGGTAAGACGACGCTGACGGCGGCCATCACCAAGGTCCTGCACGACAAGATGCCGGACCTGAACCCGTACACGCCGTTCGACGAGATCGACAAGGCGCCGGAGGAGAAGGCCCGGGGTATCACGATCTCGATCGCACACGTCGAGTACCAGACCGAGGCGCGGCACTACGCACACGTCGACTGCCCCGGTCACGCCGACTACATCAAGAACATGATCACCGGTGCCGCGCAGATGGACGGCGCGATCCTGGTGGTCGCGGCGACCGACGGCCCGATGCCGCAGACCCGCGAGCACGTGCTGCTGGCCCGTCAGGTCGGCGTTCCCTACATCGTCGTGGCGCTGAACAAGAGCGACATGGTCGATGACGAGGAACTGCTCGAGCTGGTCGAGCTCGAGGTCCGCGAGCTGCTCTCGGCGCAGGAGTACCCCGGTGACGACCTGCCGGTCGTCCGGGTCTCGGCGCTGAAGGCGCTGGAGGGCGACCCGGAGTGGACCGACAAGCTCATGGACCTGATGAGCGCCGTCGACACCGCCATTCCGCAGCCGGAGCGGGAGACCGAGAAGCCGTTCCTGATGCCGATCGAGGACGTCTTCACGATCACCGGCCGGGGCACCGTGGTGACCGGTCGCGCCGAGCGCGGCATCCTCAAGCCGAACGAGGAAGTCGAGCTCGTCGGTATCCGGGAGAAGTCGCAGAAGACGGTCTGCACCGGCATCGAGATGTTCCGCAAGCTGCTCGACGAGGCCCGCGCGGGCGAGAACGTCGGTCTGCTGCTCCGGGGCATCAAGCGCGAGGACGTCGAGCGCGGCATGGTGGTCGTCAAGCCCGGCACCACCACCCCGCACACGGAGTTCGAGGCGACCGTCTACATCCTCTCCAAGGAGGAGGGTGGCCGGCACACCCCGTTCTTCCAGAACTACCGTCCGCAGTTCTACTTCCGGACCACGGACGTTACCGGTGTCGTCACGCTGCCCGAGGGCACCGAGATGGTCATGCCGGGTGACAACACCACGATGGCCGTCAAGCTGATCCAGCCGATCGCGATGGAGGAGAACCTCAAGTTCGCGATCCGTGAGGGTGGCCGGACGGTCGGCGCCGGGTTCGTCACCAAGATCGTCAAGTAATTCAGGTAATTCAGGTAACCCCGATTAGCGTTGCCGTGCGGTAGTACGGCATACTAGTCAGGTTGCGTACCGGCGGGGTGGCTGGCTGCCCAGCAGTCAGCCACCCTTGCTGGGCGTCCGGAGGTAGTTGATCTACTCCCGGCGCCCCGATACTTCCCGCACGGGCGGGACCGCCTCGGACTTTCCGGGGTGGAGTCCGGCCCCGGGGTGCGACACGCCCGACCGCGGGGGTCGGACAGCACGGGACCTGGGCAGCGCCCGAGCCCGGCATGGCACATCCCGCTCCCCCGGGAGAGCGGCTCCGCTGGAGCGGGCGGGCGGGACGGACAAGGCGAGAGAAGGAACAGAGGCCACCATGGCGGGACAGAAGATCCGCATCCGGCTCAAGGCGTACGACCACGAGGTGGTCGACTCCTCGGCGCGCAAGATCGTTGAGACGGTGACGCGTACCGGGGCTCAGGTCGCGGGCCCGGTGCCGCTGCCCACGGAGATCAACCGTTTCTGCGTGATCCGTTCGCCGCACAAGTACAAGGACTCGCGTGAGCACTTCGAGATGCGCACGCACAAGCGTCTGATCGACATCATCGACCCGACCCCCAAGACGGTCGACTCGCTCATGCGCCTCGACCTGCCGGCTGGCGTCGACATCGAGATCAAGCTGTAGGGACCGGACTAATGGACAGGCAAGTGAAGGGCATCCTGGGCGCCAAGCTCGGCATGACCCAGGTCTGGGACAACAACAAGGTTGTCCCGGTGACCGTGGTGCAGGCCGGACCGTGTGTCGTCACCCAGGTTCGCACCGCTGAGAAGGACGGCTACTCCGCGGTCCAGCTGGCGTACGGCGCGATCGACCCCCGGAAGGTCAAGAAGCCGATCACCGGCCACTACGCCAAGGCGGACGTGGCGCCGCGCCGGCACATCGTCGAGCTGCGCACCACCGACGCCGCGGACTACGAGCTGGGCCAGGAGGTCAGCGTCGAGGCGTTCGCCGTCGGCACGCCGATCGACGTGACCGGCCGGACCAAGGGCAAGGGCTTCGCCGGTGTCATGAAGCGGCACGGCTTCCACGGCCTGCGCGCCAGCCATGGTGTCGAGCGCAAGCACCGCTCGCCGGGCTCGATCGGCGCCTGCGCCACCCCGGGTCGGGTCTTCAAGGGCGTCCGGATGGCCGGCCGGATGGGTGGGGCGCGCTACACCGTGCAGAACCTCACCATCCAGGCGGTGGACCCGGAGAACAACCTGCTGCTGGTCCGCGGTGCCATCCCCGGCCCCAAGGGCGCGCTGGTGCTGGTCCGCTCGGCGGCGAAGGCCGAGGCGAAGAAGGGCGGTGTCGCCAAGTGACCACCGTTGACGTGCTGGACGCCGAGGGCACCAAGAGCGGCTCCGTCGAGCTGCCCGCCGAGGTCTTCGACGTGCAGGCGAACATCGCGCTGATGCACCAGGTCGTGGTCGCCCAGCTCGCCGCCGCGCGGCAGGGCACGCACAAGGTGAAGACCCGCGGCGAGGTCGCCGGTGGCGGCAAGAAGCCGTACAAGCAGAAGGGCACCGGTCGGGCCCGGCAGGGTTCGATCCGCGCGCCGCAGTTCGCCGGCGGTGGCGTCGTGCACGGGCCGGTCCCGCGTGACTACAGCCAGCGGACCCCGAAGAAGATGAAGGCCGCCGCGCTGCGTGGCGCCCTCTCGGACCGGGCCCGCGGCGGCCAGGTGCACGTGGTCGAGACCCTCGTCAGCGGCGAGAAGCCGTCGACCAAGGCGGCCCTCACCGCGCTGCGCAAGGTGACCGAGGCCAAGCGGGTGCTGGTGGTGCTCAGCAGCACCGACGAGCTGAACTGGCTCTCGCTGCGCAACGAGCCCCGGGTGCACCTGCTGGAGGCCGGCCAGCTCAACACGTACGACGTGCTGGTGGCCGACGACGTGGTCTTCACCAAGGAGGCCCTGGACGAGTTCCTGGGTGTCCGCGGTGGGACGCAGGGTGAGGAGAGCGACAAGTGAGCACCATCGCCGACCCGCGGGACATCATCTTCGCGCCGGTCGTCTCGGAGAAGAGCTACAGCGAGCTGAACAAGAACTGGTACACCTTCCTGGTGCACCCGGACGCCAACAAGACCGCCATCAAGATCGCGATTCAGCAGATCTTCGACGTGCGCGTCCTGACGGTGAACACGCTCAACCGCGAGGGCAAGCGCAAGCGCACCCGCACCGGGTACGGCAAGCGCAAGAACACCAAGCGGGCGATGGTGAAGCTGGCTGACGGTGACCGTATCGAGGCCTTCGGCGGCCCGGTCAGCTGAGGGGTATAGACAATGGCTATCCGTAAGTACAAGCCGACGACGCCGGGCCGGCGTGGCTCCAGCGTCGCCGACTTCGCCGAGATCACCCGGTCGACCCCGGAGAAGTCGCTGCTGGTTCCGCTGCCGAAGAAGGGCGGGCGCAACGCCCACGGCCGGATCACCACGCGGCACCACGGTGGCGGGCACAAGCGGCAGTACCGTCTGATCGACTTCAAGCGGGTCGACAAGGACGGCGTGCCGGCGAAGGTCGCGCACATCGAGTACGACCCGAACCGCACCGCGCGGATCGCGCTGCTGCACTACGCCGACGGCGAGAAGCGGTACATCATCGCGCCGAAGGACCTGAAGCAGGGCGACCGGGTCGAGTCCGGTCCGGGCGCCGACATCAAGCCGGGCAACAACCTGCCGCTGCGCAACATCCCGGTCGGTTCCACGATCCACGGGGTGGAGCTGCGTCCCGGCGGTGGCGCCAAGCTGGCCCGCTCGGCCGGCGTCGGCATCCAGCTGCTGGGCCGGGAGGGCGCGTACGCCACGCTGCGGATGCCCTCCGGCGAGATTCGGCGGGTGGACGTGCGCTGCCGGGCCACCATCGGCGAGATCGGCAACGCCGACCAGTCAAACATCAACTGGGGCAAGGCCGGCCGGATGCGCTGGAAGGGCCGTCGCCCGACCGTCCGTGGTGTGGCGATGAACCCGGTCGACCACCCGCACGGTGGTGGTGAGGGTAAGACCTCCGGTGGTCGTCACCCGGTGAACCCGCAGGGTAAGCCCGAGGGTCGTACCCGGCAGAAGGGCAAGGCGAGCGACCGCCTCATCGTCCGCCGCCGCTACGCCACCCGTAAGCGCGGCTAAGGGAGATAGGTAGACATGCCTCGCAGCCTGAAGAAGGGCCCGTTCATCGACGACCACCTGCTCAAGAAGGTGGAGACGCAGAACGAGAAGGGCTCGAAGAACGTCATCAAGACCTGGTCGCGCCGCTCGACGATCATCCCGGACATGCTCGGGCACACGATCGCCGTGCACGACGGGCGCAAGCACGTCCCGGTGTTCATCACCGAGGCGATGGTCGGGCACAAGCTCGGTGAGTTTGCGCTGACCCGTACGTTCAAGGGTCACGAGAAGGACGACCGGAAGAGTCGCCGGCGCTGAGCGCCGACCACGGATAAAGGATCAAGGGGTTTCAGCGATGCCAGTAAAGGGCGACGCTCCGGTGCTTCCGGGCGCGCGGGCGGTTGCGCGACACGTGCGCATCTCGCCGACCAAGGCGCGCCGGGTGGTCAACCTCGTCCGCGGTCTGCCCGCGAAGGAGGCGCTCACGGTGCTGCAGTTCGCGCCGCAGGCGGCGAGTGAGCAGGTTTACAAGGTGCTCGCGAGCGCGATCGCCAACGCGGAGAACAACGAGCGGCTGGACCCCGACGCGCTGCTCGTCAGCGAGGCGTTCGTGGACGAGGGCCCGACGATGAAGCGGTTCCAGCCGCGGGCCCAGGGCCGGGCGTACCGGATCCGCAAGCGGACCTGCCACATCACCATCGTGGTGGAGGCCGTGGCGCCGACGGCGTCGGCCGGGCGGGGCGCGGCGAAGAAGGCCGCCCCGGCCAAGGCGACCGCGCCGGCCGAGGCCGAGCCGACGACCGAGGCAGCGGAGACGCAGAGCAAGACGGAGGGTGCCGAGTAATGGGTCAGAAGGTTCACCCGCACGGGTTCCGGCTCGGCATCTCGACCGACTGGAAGTCCCGCTGGTACGCGGACAAGCTCTACAAGGACTACATCGCCGAGGACGTCAAGATCCGGCGGATGATGTCCAAGGGCCTGGAGCGGGCCGGCATCTCCAAGGTCGACATCGAGCGGACCCGGGACCGGGTCCGGGTCGACATCCACACCGCCCGGCCGGGCATCGTCATCGGCCGTAAGGGTGCGGAGGCCGACCGGATCCGTGGCGAGCTGGAGAAGCTGACCGGCAAGCAGGTGCAGCTCAACATCCTCGAGGTGAAGAGCCCGGAGTCGGACGCGCAGCTCGTCGCGCAGGGCGTGGCCGAGCAGCTCTCCAGCCGGGTCAGCTTCCGGCGGGCGATGCGTAAGGCCATGCAGTCCGCGATGAAGAACCCGATCGTGCGGGGCATCCGGGTGCAGGTCTCCGGCCGGCTCGGCGGCGCTGAGATGAGCCGTACCGAGTTCTACCGCGAGGGCCGGGTGCCGCTGCACACGCTGCGGGCCAACATCGAGTACGGCTTCTTCGAGGCCCGGACCACCTTCGGCCGGATCGGCGTGAAGGTCTGGATCTACAAGGGCGACGCCGTACCCGGTCGGGAGGCCCCGGCCGAGGCGGGTCCGGCGCGTCCGCGCCGCGAGCGGGGCGACCGTCCCGACCGGCCGCGTCGTGGCCGCTCCGGCTCCTCCGGCACCACCGCCGGTGGCACCGAGGCGGGCCGGGCCGCGCAGGCGGAGATCTCCGGTACGCCCGCCGAGGCGACGAACGACACCGCCGCGCCGGCTACCGCCGCGGCGACGACGGACAGCTCAGCGCAGGAGGGCTGACAGATGCTGATGCCGCGCAAGCCCCCGAAGGGCTTCCGCAAGCCGCACCACCCCGACCGCCATGGCGCGGCGAAGGGTGGCACCCGGGTGGTGTTCGGCGAGTTCGGAATCCAGGCGCTCGAGTCCGCGTATCTGACCAACCGGCAGATCGAAGCGGCCCGTATCGCGATGACCCGGCACATCAAGCGTGGTGGCAAGGTCTGGATCACCGTCTTCCCGGACCAGGCCCTGACCAAGAAGCCGGCCGAAACCCGGATGGGTTCCGGTAAGGGTTCGCCCGAGTGGTGGGTGGCCAACATCAAGCCGGGGCGGGTGCTCTTCGAGATGTCCTTCCCCAACGAGCAGATCGCGCGAGAGGCGATGCGTCGCGCGATCCACAAGCTCCCGATGAAGTGCCGCATTGTGACGCGCGAAGTGGGTGAAAGCTGATGGCCGCGGGCGTGAAAGCCGGCGAGCTGCGTGAGCTCTCCGAGGAGGAGCTGGTGAGCCGGCTCCGGGAGGCCAAGGCGGAGCTGTTCAACCTCCGTGTCCAGTCGGCGACCGGTCAGCTGGACAACAACCGCCGGCTCCAGGTCATCCGCCGGGAGATCGCCCGGATCTACACGATCATGCGTGAGCGTGAGCTTGGGCTTTCGGCCGCGCCGACTGAGGTGACTGCATCATGAGTGACGAAACCACCGCCAAGGCGCGGGCCCAGCGTAAGGTCCGCGAGGGCCTCGTGGTCAGCGACAAGATGGAAAAGACCGTGGTCGTCGAGGTCGAGGACCGGGTCAAGCACGCGCTGTACGGCAAGGTCATGCGCCGCACCAGCAAGCTGAAGGTGCACGACGAGCAGAACGCGTGCGGCACCGGCGACCGGGTGCTGATCATGGAGACCCGTCCGCTGTCCGCCACCAAGCGGTGGCGGGTCGTGGAGATCCTCGAGAAGGCCAAGTAAGAGCCGTACGGCAGGCTCAAGGGTTCCGCCAAGCTCAGCCGGCCGGGGACTTAGCCCCGACGGAGTCAGGGTCGGAGAAGCCGCCGGCTGAGAACTGGCAGACATAGGAGATAGACGTGATTCAGCAGGAGTCGCGACTGCGCGTCGCCGACAACACGGGTGCCCGGGAGATCCTGTGCATCCGGGTACTCGGTGGCTCCGGTCGGCGCTACGCGAGCATCGGCGACGTCATCGTGGCCACGGTCAAGGACGCCATCCCCGGTGCCGGTGTGAAGAAGGGCGACGTCGTCAAGGCGGTCGTCGTCCGCACCGCCAAGGAGAAGCGGCGGCCGGACGGCTCGTACATCCGATTCGACGAGAACGCGGCCGTGATCATCAAAGATGGTGGCGACCCGCGCGGTACCCGTATCTTTGGCCCGGTTGGCCGTGAGCTGCGGGACAAGCGGTTCATGAAGATCATCTCGCTCGCGCCGGAGGTGTTGTAAACCGTGAAGGTCAAGAAGGGCGACACGGTCGTCGTCATCGCCGGCAAGGACAAGGGTGCCAAGGGCAAGGTCATCGCGGCCTACCCGCGGCAGGACAAGGTCCTGGTCGAGGGCGTGAACCGGGTCAAGAAGCACACCCGCATCCGCACCACCCAGCGCGGTGCGAAGACCGGTGGCATCGTCACGCAGGAGGCCGCGATCCACGTCTCGAACGTGATGGTCGTGGACTCCGACGGCAACCCGACGCGGGTCGGGTACCGGATCGACGAGGGTGGCCAGAAGGTCCGCATCGCGCGTAGCACCGGTAAGGACCTGTGATGACGGCAACCGAGACCAAGACGCTGCCCCGGCTCAAGCAGCGGTACCGCGAGGAGATCGCGGGCCAGCTCCGCGAGCAGTTCCAGTACGGCAACCCGATGCAGGTGCCCGGGCTGGTCAAGATCGTCGTCAACATGGGCGTCGGCGAGGCGGCCCGGGACGCGAAGCTGATCGACGGCGCCGTACGCGACCTGGCCACCATCTCCGGCCAGAAGCCGCAGGTACGCCGGGCCCGCAAGTCCATCGCGCAGTTCAAGCTCCGCGAGGGCATGCCGATCGGTGCCAAGGTGACCCTGCGCGGCGACCGGATGTGGGAGTTCCTGGACCGGCTGCTCTCGATCGCGCTGCCCCGGATCCGGGACTTCCGTGGTCTGGACGGGCGCAAGCTCGACGGGCACGGCAACTACACGTTCGGCCTGACCGAGCAGTCGGTGTTCCACGAGATCGACCAGGACCGGATCGACCGCGTACGGGGCATGGACATCACGGTGGTGACCACCGCCAAGACCGACGACGAGGGCCGGGCGCTGCTCAAGCTCCTCGGCTTCCCGTTCAAGGAGAGCTGAGCGGCCGTGACGGATCGAAACAAGGAGAACTGAGGACTGATATGGCGAAGAAGGCGCTGATCCTCAAGGCCGCCGCGAAGCCGAAGTTCTCGGTTCGCGCGTACACCCGCTGCCAGCGTTGCGGGCGGCCGAAGGCGGTCTACCGCAAGTTCGGCCTCTGCCGGGTCTGCATCCGGGAGATGGCCCACCGCGGTGAGCTGCCCGGCGTGTCGAAGGCTTCCTGGTGACACTGCGCCCCATCCGTGGGTGGCGGAGCGAGGACCGCGACGCCACCCGCTTTGGGCCCAGCCACGTCCCGACCGATATCCGGGGCGAGGATCGCAACGCCGTAGGCCCGGGCCACTGCCCCGGGAACCCCGGCGAGAAAGGCTGACGAGATCCATGACGATGACCGACCCGATCGCAGACATGCTGACGCGTCTGCGTAACGCCAACCAGGCGTACCACGACCGGGTGACGATGCCCTACTCGAAGATCAAGGCGAACATCGCCGAAGTCCTCAAGTCCGAGGGCTACATCGCGACCTGGGCGGTCGAGGAGCCCGAGGAGGGCGCCGTCGGCAAGCGACTGGTCGTCGAGCTGAAGTACGGCCAGAACCGGGAGCGGAGCCTGGCCGGCATCAAGCGCGTGTCCAAGCCCGGCCTCCGGGTGTACGCCAAGTCGGACGGGCTCCCGCGGGTGCTCGGTGGACTGGGCGTGGCGATCATTTCGACGTCCCAGGGGCTGCTGACCGACCGGCAGGCCCGCAAGCGGAGCGTGGGCGGGGAAGTCCTCGCCTTCGTCTGGTAACGGGAGACAGAGAGAAATGTCGCGTATTGGACGTAAGTCGATCCCGGTGCCGTCCGGCGTCGAGGTGACCATCGACGGCTCGACCGTCAAGGTCAAGGGACCCAAGGGCGAGCTGTCGCACACCCTGGCGGAGCCGATCACGGCCGAGCGGGGCGAGGACGGCCAGCTGCACGTCAACCGGCCGAACGACGAGCGCAAGGCCAAGGAACTGCACGGCCTGAGCCGTACGCTGGTGGCGAACATGATCACCGGGGTGACCGAGGGCTACCGCAAGACCCTGGAGATCGCCGGCACCGGCTACCGGGTCACCGCCAAGGGCAGCGACCTGGAGTTCGCGCTCGGGTTCTCGCACCCGGTGCAGGTGAAGGCCCCGGCCGGGATCACCTTCACCGTCGAGCGGCCCACCCTGTTCCACATTGCCGGCATCGACAAGCAGCAGGTCGGCGAGGTGGCCGCCAACATCCGCAAGATCCGCCCGCCGGAGCCGTACAAGGGCAAGGGCGTCAAGTACCAGGGCGAAGTGATTCGTCGCAAGGCTGGAAAGGCAGGTAAGAAGTGACCGCCACACTGCTCAAGCGTCGCCGCGGGGTCGCCGCCAAGCGCGCCATCGGGCGGGCGCGTCGGCACTTCCGGGTCCGCAAGACCGTCGTCGGCACCGCCGAGCGGCCGCGTCTCGTGGTCACCCGCTCGCTGCGGAACATCACCGCGCAGATCGTCGACGACGGCAAGGGGCACACCCTGGTCTCGGCCTCGACCCTGGACGAGTCGATCCGGGGTACCGAGGGCGACAAGAGCGCCCTGGCCGGCAAGGTCGGCGCGCTCGTCGCCGAGCGGGCCAAGGCGGCCGGGATCGGCAAGGTCGTCTTCGACCGCGGTGGCAACCAGTACGCGGGGCGGATCGCTGCGCTGGCCGACGCGGCCCGCGAAGCCGGGCTCGAGTTCTGACGGCATCTGATGCGCAGTCAGACGAGGATCGAAACTAACCCCGTCACGAGGAGAGAGGAAGGCTGCTGATGCCAGGTCAACAGCGCCGTGGCGGCGGGTCCGGTGGCAACGAGGGTGGTCGCCGCGACAACCGCCGTGAGGGCGGCCGCGGAAACGCGCCCGCCGAGAAGACGCCGCACCTTGAGCGGGTCGTCGCCATCAACCGGGTTGCCAAGGTCGTGAAGGGTGGTCGTCGCTTCAGCTTCACCGCCCTGGTGATCGTGGGCGACGGCGACGGCACGGTCGGTGTGGGTTACGGAAAGGCCAAGGAGGTGCCCGCGGCGATCGCCAAGGGCGTCGAGGAGGCCAAGAAGCACTTCTTCAAGGTGCCCCGGATCGGTGCCTCGATCCCGCACCCGGTGACGGGCGAGGACGCCGCCGGCGTGGTGCTGCTGAAGCCGGCCAGCGCCGGTACGGGCGTCATCGCCGGTGGTCCGGTTCGGGCCGTGCTGGAGTGCGCGGGCATCCACGACGTACTCTCCAAGAGCCTCGGCTCGTCCAACCCGATCAACATCGTGCACGCCACCGTGGCGGCCCTGAAGGGGCTGGAGTCGCCGGAGGCGGTCGCGAAGCGTCGGGGCCTGCCGGTCGAGGACGTCGCCCCGGCCGCCATGCTGGCGGCCCAGGCGGGGGTGACGGCCTGATGGCACGCCTGAAGGTGACCCAGGTCCGGTCCGGCATCGGGACCAAGCACAACCAGCGCGAGTCGCTGCGGTCGCTCGGTCTCAAGCGGATCAACGACGTGGTGGTCAAGGAGGACCGCCCCGAGATTCGGGGCATGATCTTCACCGTGAGCCACCTCGTGAAGGTCGAGGAGGTCGAGTAATGACGATCAAGGTCCACCACCTGCGCCCGGCCCCCGGAGCCAAGACCGAGAAGACCCGGGTGGGTCGCGGTGAGGGTTCCAAGGGGAAGACCGCCGGTCGCGGTACCAAGGGTTCCAAGGCCCGGAAGAACATCTCGGCGGCGTTCGAGGGTGGGCAGATGCCCATCCACATGCGGCTGCCGAAGCTGAAGGGCTTCAAGAACAAGTTCAAGGTCGTGTTCCAGGTGGTCAACCTGGACCGGCTCGCCGAGTTGTTCCCGGAGGGCGGCCAGGTCGGTCCGCTGGAGCTGGTCCAGGCCGGCGCCGTCCGCAAGGGCCAGCCGGTGAAGGTACTCGGTACCGGGGAGCTGGGCGGGGTCGCCCTCCAGGTGTCGGCGCACGCGTTCAGCGCGTCGGCCAAGGAGAAGATCACCGCTGCCGGCGGCTCGGTGACGGAGCTGTAGGGACGTCGCGGTCGAGGCGCTCGCTCAGTTCACGGCAACTGGCGGGCGCCACGACCTACTAGGGGGCCATTCGCCCCGTTAACATCGGAACCGGTGAATGTTCTCCGGGTGGATCTGCCCGGGAGCGCGCCAGACTGTTAGAGTCCGAACCCAGCTATGGGTATCGGGTCGATCGCCCGACAACCACCCCGTCCCGCCAGGAACCACCGGCGGCCCGCCTCGCGCAGGAGGAAGAAGTTGCTCTCCGCCTTTCTCAGTGCGTTCCGCACGCCTGACCTGCGCAAGAAGCTGCTGTTTACAGTAGGCATCATCGCGGTCTACCGGCTCGGTGCGACGCTGCCCAGCCCGGGCGTCTCCTACGGCAACGTGCAGCAGTGCATCCGGACCATGGAGTCGGGTGAGGGCAACGGTGTCTTCAACCTGCTCAACCTCTTCTCCGGCGGCGCGCTGCTCTCGTTGTCGGTCTTCGCGCTGGGCATCATGCCCTATATCACCGCCTCGATCATCCTGCAACTGCTCACCGTGGTCATCCCGCGGCTGGAGTCGCTCCGCAAGGAGGGTCAGGCCGGTCAGGCGAAGATCACGCAGTACACCCGTTACCTGACCCTCGGCCTGGGCATCCTCCAGGCCTCGGCGTTCGTGGCGCTGGCCCGCTCCGGGCAGCTCTTCAACGGGATGTGCCAGGAGTTCCCGATCATCCCGGAGGGCACCGGCCTGCCGACCTGGCTGACCGTGACGGTCCTGGTGATCACGATGACCGCCGGCACCGGCATGGTGATGTGGCTCGGTGAGCTGATCACCGACCGGGGCGTCGGCAACGGCATGTCGGTGCTGATCTTCACCTCGATCGCGGCCCGGCTGCCCAGCGAGGGCTGGACCATCAAGAACAACAAGGGCTGGGCGATGTTCGGCCTGGTGCTGGTCCTGGTCCTGGTGGTCATCACCGCGGTCGTCTTCATCGAGCAGGCGCAGCGCCGGATCCCGGTGCAGTACGCCAAGCGCATGATCGGCCGGCGGATGTACGGCGGCACCTCCACCTACATCCCGCTCAAGGTCAACCAGGCGGGTGTGATCCCGGTCATCTTCGGCTCGTCGCTGCTCTACCTGCCGTCGCTGTTGCTCCAGTTCTTCGACCAGAACAACCTCAACGGCTGGCAGACCTGGGTGCAGAACCACCTCGTGCAGCCGGACAGCCCGACCTACATCAGCGTGTACTTCCTGCTGATCATCTTCTTCACGTACTTCTACGTCTCGATCACGTTCAACCCGACCGAGGTCGCGGACAACATGAAGAAGTACGGCGGGTTCGTCCCGGGCATCCGGCCCGGCAAGCCGACCGCCGACTACCTCGACTTCATCCTGAGCCGGATCACCCTCCCCGGCGCGCTCTACCTGGGCCTGATCTCGATCCTGCCGAACTTCTTCTTCATCTGGCTGGACAACCAGCAGTTCCAGAACTTCCCGTTCGGTGGTACGGCGGTGCTGATCATGGTCGGCGTCGGGCTGGAGACGGTGAAGCAGATCGAGAGCCAGCTCATGCAGCGGAACTACGAAGGGTTCCTGCGGTAGATGCGACTCGTTCTGGTCGGTCCCCCCGGGGCGGGCAAGGGGACCCAGGCCGAGTTCATCGCCGCCCACCTCGCCGTGCCCAAGATCTCGACGGGGGACATCTTCCGGGCCAACGTGTCGCAGGGAACCCCGCTCGGCGTCGAGGCGAGGCGCTACATGGACGCCGGCAAGCTGGTGCCGGACGAGGTGACGATCAACATGGTCCGGGATCGGCTCGCCGAACCGGACGCGGCCGAGGGGTTCCTGCTCGACGGGTTCCCCCGGACCACTCCGCAGGCCGCCGCGCTGGACAAGCTGCTGGCCGATCTCGGCACGGCGCTCGACCTGGTGATGGAGCTGGTGGTCGACGACGACGAGGTCATCCGGCGGCTCTCCGGCCGGCGTACCTGCCGGGGCTGCGGCAAGGTCTGGCACATCGAGTTCGACCCCTCCTCGGTCGAGGGGCTCTGTGACCGCTGCGGCGGGGAGCTGTTCCAGCGCGACGACGACAAGGCCGAGACGATCGCCGAGCGGCTGCGCGAGTACGCCAGCAAGACCGCGCCGCTGATCGACTACTACGGCGCGCAGGGCAAGCTCGTCGGCATCGACGCCACCGGGCCGGTGGAGGACGTCACCGTCCGGGCTATCGACGCCCTGCGGTCGTACGGCGGATAGGCTGGGCACCATGCGCCGTCCCCAGCTGGACATCCAGCTGAAGACCCCGGAGCAGATCGAGCTGATGCGCGCTGCCGGGCTCGTCGTCGCGGCGGCTCTGGAGCGGATGCGCGCGGCCGTGGCCCCCGGCGTCTCCACCGCCGACCTCGACGCGATCGCCGAGTCGGTGATCCGGGAGGCTGGCGGCACGCCCTCGTTCAAGGGCTACCACGGCTATCCGGCGTCGATCTGCTCCTCGGTCAACGAGCAGATCGTGCACGCCATCCCGGCCCCGACCCAGGTGCTCCGGGACGGCGACCTGATCTCGATCGACTGCGGCGCCATCCTCGACGGCTGGCACGGCGACGCCGCGATCACGGTCGGGGTCGGCGAGGTCCGTCCAGAGCTGCTCCGGATGGCCGAGGTCGCCGAGGACGCGATGTGGGCCGGGATCCGGGCCGCGGCGCGCGGCATGCTCAGCGGTCGCGGCCGGCTGACCGACATCTCGTACGCGGTGGAGCGCACGGTCCGGGCCGCCGGCCGGTACGGCATCGTCGAGGGGTACGGCGGGCACGGAATCGGCACCGAGATGCACCAGGACCCGCACGTGCTCAACCACGGCCGGCCCGGGCGCGGCCCCAAGCTCGTGCCGGGGATGGCGCTGGCGATCGAACCGATGGTGACCATGGGCTCGCCCCGGACGGTGGAGCTGGACGACGGCTGGACGGTGATCAGCCGGGACGGTTCGATCGCGGCCCACGTCGAGCACACGATGGCGCTGCTGGACGACGGTGTCTGGGTGCTGACCGCGCCGGACGGCGGCCGGGCCCGGCTCGGCGACCTGGTGACCGCCCGGGAACCGGCCAGGTCCTCCGCCGGCTGACCACCCGTCGGCCGTCACCGTTCAGACGGCCCCGGACAGACGGCCCCGGACAGGTGGACCGGACACCACCACCGGCTTCCTCGCAAGCGCCCCGCGACTCGACGGCCCCGCGCTCGACTGCCCTGCGGCTTGGCGCCGGTAGGCAGGGCTGGCGAGGCAGTGGCATCCTCGTAGTCATGGACCGGCGGGACCAGATGCGTGCTGCGGACTCCGATCGCGCGGCCGTGGCCGACCAGCTCCGGCAGGCCCTGAACGAGGGCCGCCTCGATCTGGCCGAGTACGACGACCGACTCCAGCGGGCCTACGCCGCGAAGACGTACGGGGACCTCGACGGGCTGCTCACCGATCTGCCGGGTACGGTGCCGGTCGACCAGGCCCAGTTGGTGCCGACCGGCGACCCGAAGCGTCCGGTGCTGCGCCCCGGTCCCGACGGCCGCTATCCGGGCGCCACCCGGGCCTGGCTGGCCGACACCTGGGACGGCTACTTCGGGCTGGTCGGCGTCGTCGTCGCGATCTGGGCGGTCACCTCGGTGCTGGCGACCGACTTCCTCTACTTCTGGCCGGGCTGGGTGGCCGGACCGCTGGGCGCACTGCTGCTGGTCGGTACCGTCACCGGGCTGGCGAAGGGGGAGCCGCAGCGCTGGGCCGCCAAGCAGGCGGCCAAGCAGGCGGCGAAGGAACGGGCGAAGATCGAGAAGCAGGCCCGGGTCGAGGAGCGGAAACGCCGCCGGGACGAGCAGGCCGGCCAGGAGGAACCCGCCTGATATAGTCGCCTTCGTCCGATCCGACCACCCGGGAGTCCCCGGGTTGGCGCTGGCGTGCGGGCGCGCGTACACTGGCTGATCGGCGCACAGCGTCCACTCCGGCATGCCCACCCGCGCTTCGGTGGGGCCGGAGCCGCGGCTGGCTCGGATGTTCTCCGTCCGGGAAAGGCGTTGTGAGCCGTCCGGAGTAACCGACGTCAGGACAGCGGAGGACATGCCGAAAAAAGACGGAGCCATCGAGATCGAGGGTCGGGTGATCGAGCCACTCCCGAACGCCATGTTCCGGGTGGAACTCGCCAACGGCCACAAGGTGCTGGCTCACATCAGCGGCAAGATGCGGCAGCACTACATCCGCATCCTGCCCGAGGACCGGGTCGTCGTCGAGCTTTCGCCGTACGACCTGACCCGAGGGCGCATCGTCTACCGCTACAAGTGAACATCGCCGGGCCGGGTGCCGGTCCGGAGTTCGTGAACTGCCTGACGACGGCCGGGTGTCCGTGTCCGTCCTCAAGACTCGACGGCGTCAGCGCGCTGCCGGGCACAGATGGGAAAGTAAGGCAACCGTGAAGGTCAAGCCGAGCGTCAAGAGGATCTGCAACAAGTGCCGGGTGATCCGCCGGCACGGCCGGGTCATGGTCATCTGCACCGACCCGCGCCACAAGCAGCGCCAGGGCTGAGCCACGCCCGCCGGCCACGTGCCGGTGGAGTCGACGGGAAGTCCGGGTCGCAGATCCCCTACAACAACACAAGCTCGTCCCAGCCGCGAGCAGCGAGATCGCCCAGCGAGAACGCAGTCGTGGCCGACCCCCGGTCGGAGGCCGGGGCCCGCAGGTTTGGGCAGGCGGGGTGGGACGGGTACAGACCTCCGCGAAGAAATCCGAGGAGTACGCCCGCATATGGCACGGCTAGCTGGCGTCGATCTTCCCCGCGAGAAGCGGCTGGAGATCGCGCTCACCTACATTTTCGGGGTCGGTCGGACCCGCGCGGTCGAGACGCTCGCCGCCACCGGCATCTCCCCCGACAAGCGCGCCAAGGACCTCACGGACGAGGAGCTGGTCCAGCTCCGCAACCACATCGAGGCCAACTACAAGGTAGAAGGCGACCTGCGCCGCGAGGTCGCCGCTGACATCCGCCGCAAGGTCGAGATCGGCTGCTACGAGGGCATCCGGCACCGCCGGGGCCTGCCCGTCCGTGGTCAGCGGACCCGTACCAACGCCCGGACCCGGAAGGGCCCGAAGCGGACCGTCGCCGGCAAGAAGAAGCCCGGCAAGAAGTAGAACTGAACCGGAATTCGGGTCGATCTCCGCCGAGGTAGGCCGGACTCCAACCCGCACCGGAAAGTTCTCCGGAATCCGGGTCGGCGTTCGCCGAACTAGGCCGGACTCCAACCCGCACCGGGAAGTTCTCCGGAATTCGGGTCGGTCTCCGCCGAGGTAGGCCGGACTCCAACCCGTTTCGGAAAGTCAACTAGGAGCGCACAGACTTATGCCACCGAAGGCTCGCGCCGGGGCCGCCGTCAAGAAGGTCCGGCGCAAGGAACGCAAGAACGTCGCCCACGGGCAGGCGCACATCAAGAGCACGTTCAACAACACCATCGTCTCCATCACGGACCCGACCGGTGCCGTCATCTCCTGGGCCTCCGCCGGCCAGGTGGGCTTCAAGGGTTCCCGCAAGTCGACTCCGTTCGCCGCGCAGCTCGCCGCCGAGGCCGCCGCGCGCCGGGCCATGGAGCACGGCATGCGCAAGGTCGACGTGTTCGTCAAGGGCCCCGGCTCCGGCCGGGAGACCGCCATCCGTTCGCTACAGGCCGTCGGCCTTGAGGTCGGTCAGATCGCCGACGTCACGCCGCAGCCGCACAACGGGTGCCGTCCGCCGAAGCGTCGTCGGGTCTGAGAGGTAGACGAAGAACATGGCTCGTTACACCGGTGCCGACTGCCGCCGTTGCCGTCGGGAGAAGATGAAGCTGTTCCTCAAGGGCAGCAAGTGCGATGGCCCGAAGTGCCCGTTCGAGTCCCGGCCGTTCCCGCCCGGGCAGCACGGCCGGGGGCGTACCAAGGAGACGGAATACCTGCTCCAGCTTCGGGAGAAGCAGAAGGCCCGCCGGGTCTACGGCGTGCTGGAGAAGCAGTTCCGTGGGTACTACGAGGAGGCCGTCGCCAAGAAGGGCAAGACCGGCGAGATCCTCCTCCAGATCCTCGAGTCCCGGCTCGACAACGTGGTCTACCGGTCCGGCCTGGCGAAGTCGCGCGACCACGCGCGGCAGCTCGTCAAGCACGGCCACCTGACGGTGAACGGCCGCAAGGTCGACATCCCGTCGTACCGGGTGAAGGAGCACGACATCGTCGAGGTCCGGGCCAAGTCCAAGGAGCTGACGCCGTTCATCGTGGCGCAGGCCGAGGCCGGCTCGAAGACGGTGCCGGCCTGGCTGGAGGCGATCCCCAGCCAGATGAAGGTGCTGATCCACTCGCTTCCGGCCCGGGGCGTCATCGACACCCAGGTCCAGGAGCAGCTGATCGTCGAGCTCTACTCGAAGTAGCGGTTCCTGGCGCCTCCGCGCCGGCTCCCGGCCTTTCCACCGGGAGCCGGCGCGGAGCGCCGGACATGAGTTTGGGCATCAAATAGCGGGTGCCCCGAACGAGAAGGAAACAACATGCTCATCACCCAGCGGCCGACCCTCACCGAGGAGTCGATCAGCGAGACCCGGTCCCGGTTCACCATCGAGCCGCTCGAGCCGGGTTTCGGGTACACCCTGGGCAACTCGCTCCGGCGGACCCTGCTCTCCTCCATCCCGGGCGCGGCGGTCACCTCGATCAAGGTCGACGGTGTGCTGCACGAGTTCACCACCATCCCGGGCGTCAAGGAGGACGTGGTCGAGCTCGTCATGAACGTGAAGGAGCTCTGCGTCAGCTCCGACCACGACGAGCCGGTCAGCATGTACCTGCGCAAGCAGGGCCCCGGCGACGTCACCGCCGGTGACATCCAGCCCCCGGCCGGTGTCTCCGTGCACAACGCCGACCTCAAGCTCGCCACCCTGAACGGCAAGGGCCGGCTCGACATGGAGCTGACCGTCGAGCGGGGCCGTGGCTACGTCACCGCCGCGCAGAACAAGCAGGCCGGCGCCGAGATCGGCCGGATCCCGGTCGACTCGATCTACTCGCCGGTGCTGAAGGTGACGTACCGGGTCGAGGCGACCCGGGTCGAGCAGCGTACCGACTTCGACCGGCTGATCATCGACGTCGAGACCAAGGCGTCGATCGGGCCGCGTACCGCGCTGGCCTCGGCCGGCTCCACCCTGGTCGAGCTCTTCGGGCTGGCCCGGGAGCTGGACGAGAGCGCCGAGGGCATCGACATCGGCCCGTCCCCGCAGGACGCGCAGCTCGCCGCCGACCTGGCGCTGCCGATCGAGGAGCTGGACCTCACCGTCCGGTCCTACAACTGCCTCAAGCGCGAGGGCATCAACACGGTTGGCGAGCTCATCGGGCGTACCGAGGCCGATCTGCTCGACATCCGGAACTTCGGTCAGAAGTCGATCGACGAGGTCAAGATGAAGCTCGCCGGCATGGGGCTGGGGCTGAAGGATTCGGCGCCCAACTTCGACCCGGCGCACGTCGTCGACTCCTTCGGCGAGGCCGACTACGACACCGACGACTACCGCGAGACCGAGCAGCTTTAGTCCGGGGCTAGCCGGATTTCCGGCCACCCACTGGAGATCCGGCCACCCACTATTGAGGAGCACCAAGAATGCCCACGCCCACCAAGGGCCCCCGCCTCGGCGGTAGCCCCGCGCACGAGCGGATGATCCTGGCCAACCTGGCCACCGCGCTGTTCCAGCACGGCCGCATCACCACCACCCAGACGAAGGCCAAGCGGCTCCGTCCGCTCGCGGAGCAGCTCATCACCAAGGCCAAGCGGGGCGACCTGGCGTCCCGCCGGCGGGTGCTGACCGTCGTACGGGACAAGGACGTGGTCTTCGCCCTGTTCGACCAGATCGCTCCCCGGTTCGCCAACCGCCCCGGTGGCTACACCCGGATCGTGAAGACCGTCCCGCGCAAGGGTGACAACGCGCCGATGGCCATCATCGAGCTGGTCGAGGAGCTGGTCGAGGCTCCGGCGGCGCCGGCGAAGAAGACCGCCGCCCGCAAGGCGGCGCAGCAGGACAAGGTCGAGGCGCTCGCCCCGGACGAGGAGACCCCGCGCGCCTCGTCAACCGCCGACCAGGACGCCGAGGCACCGGAGTCGCGCTCCGGCGACACCGAGGCGGCCCGGGAGGACACCGACGAGGCGGACAACAAGTAACACCGACGAACGACGCCGGGCCCGGCATCCCTGCGGGGGTGTCGGGCTGCGGCATATCTGGAGCTGGTCGTGGAGCACGAGGTGGATGAGGAGCAGACCCGGATTCGGGTACGCCTGGACGTCGCCTACGACGGCGGCGACTTTTCCGGCTGGGCGGCCCAGCCCGGTCGGCGTACCGTCGCCGGGGTGCTGGTCGAGGCGCTGACCAGGATCGTCGGGCCGGATCGGGTCAGTGGGCTGACCGTGGCGGGCCGGACCGACGCCGGGGTGCACGCCAGCGGGCAGGTCTGCCATCTCGACCTGCCCGGCGAGGTGTGGCGGCAGTGGTCGGCGACGCTGCTGCGCCGGCTCGCCGGAGTACTGCCGCCGGACGTCCGGGTCCGAGCCGTCGCCGAGGTACCGGCCGAGTTCGACGCCCGCTTCTCGGCCACCTTCCGGCGTTACGAGTACCGGGTCACCGACGCCCCGTACGGCGCCGAGCCGCTGCGCCGGCACGAGGTGCTCGGCTGGCCCCGTCCGCTCGACCTGACGGCCCTGAACGAGGCCGCCGCCGGGCTGGTCGGCGAGCACGACTTCGCGGCGTACTGCCGGCGCAAGGAGAACGCCACGACGGTGCGGGAACTGACCCGGCTGGACTGGCGGCGCGACCCGGACGGTGTGCTGGTGGCCACCGTGCAGGCCGACGCGTTCTGCCAGTCGATGGTGCGCAGCCTGGTCGGGGCGATGCTGGTGGCCGGGGACGGGCGGCGCCCGGTCGACTGGCCGGGTGGCCTGTTGGGGCGACGGGAACGGGCCAGCGAGGTGAGCGTGGCGCCGCCGCACGGGCTGACCCTGGTCGCGGTCGGCTACCCCGAGGACCCGGCCGAGTACGCCAGCCGCGCGCAGCGTACCCGTCGACTCCGGCTCACCGCCTCGGCCTGAACGCCGCCGACGGGCCCGGCGGTGTCGCGCCGCCGGGCCGGGTGGTGCCGCCCGCCGGTGCTCAGTCGGACTGCGCCGGGCTCGGCGGCCCGGACGGGGCGATGGTGCGCTGGTCGAGCACCTTGCCGCGCAGGTACACCTCGATCATGTCGGAGAGGATCTGCCGGGCGAACAGGTCGGCCTCACCGATGGTCTTGCCATCGGTCTTGGCGACGACGCAGTAGATCAGGAAGTGGCCACGGACGTGCCAGCCGGCCTGGGCCGAGGCGGCCGTGACGGCCTCGGTGCCGCGTCCGGCGGCGAGGCCCAGGAAGCGCCCCTTCCGACCGTCCACGATCGGCTTGATCTTGTCGCGTGCCGAGGTCGCCCCCGCCTCGTCGGCCAGGTTGACCATGCCGGCGGTGGCGACGTACAGGCCGGTGGGGGAGCGTACGGTGCCACGGACGAACTGACTGCACCCCGCGTCCCGCAGCACGGTGGTGAGCTGGCCGTCGCCGGCGAGTTCGCAGTCCTCCGCCTCCTGGGTCTTGAGCAGCTCGTACGGCGACTGCTCGGGGTCGACCAGTACCTCCTTGCCGCCCGGGAAGACCTCCTTCACGGTCAGCGGAGCCGGGTCGGCGGCGCGGGAGCTGATGTCCCGGGGTGCGCTGCCGGCACCGGTGCCGTCGGCCGCCCGGGAGTCCCGGCCGACGGGATCGTCGACCACGAAGAAGTAGGAACTGAGCCCGCAGATGCCGAGTAGGAGCAGTACACCGAGTGAGCCGATGACCAACTGCCAGGTCCGCTTGGAACTGCGCAGCGGTGCGCCGGCGTTGCCGGATGTCGACGAGACGGTGGCGAGGGCGGTGCCGGCGGCCGGCTTGCCCGACGTCTTGCCCGACGTCTTGGCCGGGGCGGGAGCGGGCGAGGCGGTCCCGGCCGAGGTGGGCGCCCGCTCCGGGACCGGTGCGCGGGCCGGAGAGTCCGGGGAGGCGCCACCGGTCGGCCCGGTACGCACACCCTGCGCCGACGGCCCCGGCCGACCGGCGGCGGGCGGCCCGGAGCGTGGTCCGGCGGGCGAACCCGGGGCGCGGTCGTGCGGCGGCCCGGAGCGTGGTCCCGCGGGTGATCGTGGTACGCCGTCGGGTCCGGGCCGTGGTCCGGCCGGTGCGCCCGGGGCCCGGTCCAGGGGCGCGGCGCCGGCCGCCCGGCCGCGTGGTCCGGCGGGTGATCGTGGTGCGCCGTCGGGTCCGGAGCGCGGTCCGGCGGGCGAGCCGGGGCCCCGGTCCAGGGGTGCGGAGCCCGGTGGGCCGGAGCGGGGACCCGCAGGTGAGCCCGGAGCCCGGCCGGAGCGCTGCCCGGCGGGTGAGCCGGGCGGGAGCCCGGCGTTCCGGGACCGGCGCGGGGGCGGTGGACCGGCCTGTGCCGGCCTGCCCGGCTCGGCGTCGGGCCGGGTGACACCATCCGCCCCGGGATCTCCCGGTCGGGGTCGTGGCGACCCCGACGGCGGGCCGCCGGACGAAGGACCGGAGCGGGGGGAGCCACGGGTGCCGGCCCGGCCGGCGGGGGGAGGTTCGGCGGGGGCGGGCCCGCCCGGCCGTCGTACCCCCGGATTCTCCGGACCCGGCCGGGGTGGCATGGCGCGGTCCAGCGGCGGTCGGGCCGGGCCACCCCGGTCGCCGTGCCGCTCCGCCGGGCCGTCGCCCGGCCGGTCGGCGGACCTGCGCCGCCCACCGGATGGCCCGGCGGGATCGGGAAGACCGGGCCGGAGCGGGTCCTGGTCGGCCGAGGGGGCGCGCCGCTGCCGTGGTACCGGAGCGGACCGTTGCCCGGCGAGCGGACCCTCCCCGGGACCAGGCCGGTACGGGCCGGGCGGCCCGGAGGCGGGATCGGGCTCGGCACGACGTCGACCGCCGGGGGCACGCTCGCGCGAATCGGTGCTCCCGGGCGCGGCCGGGCCCGACGCGGTTCGGGGCGCGCTGGTCGGAATCGGGCGATCGGGGACGCCGCGTCCATCCGCACGGGGCGGTCGGCCGCCCGGGCCCGGCCTGCCGTCGGCGCCGGGCAGGTCGTCGGCGGGCATCCGGGTGCCGGGAGCCGGCCGGCCGCCGGGGACCATCCGGTCACGAGGGCTGGGGCGGTCGCCGGCGCCCGACCGGCCGTCGCCCAGGGGCGGCCGGCCACCGCCGGGATGCCCGTCCCCGGGAGCGCTCAGATGGCGCCCGCCACCTGTGCCGTGGGCCGGGCCGCCCGGGGGCAGCCGGTCGGGGCCGGGACGATTCGAGGGCAGCCGGTCGCGGGACTGGCTGCCGGGGGGCCCGAGCGGGCCGGAGACCGGCATGCCCACCGGTGGATAGCCGGCGCCCGGCCCGGGGGCGTCGGGCTCGGGCGCGCCGTGCCGGGCCCGACGGGACCGACCGGAGGGCTCCACCGAACGCCCCGGGCCGTCCGGCGCGCGCCTGGGCGCCGCCTCCGGGTATCGGCCGGCTGGCCCGTCCTGGTATCGGTCGGCCGGTCCGTCCGGGTGCCGGGCGGTCGGCCCGTCCGCACGCTGGCCGATTGGCCCGTCCGCACGCTGGCCGATTGGCCCGTCCGCGTGCCGGCCCGGCGCGTCCTGGTATCGGCCGGAGGCGTCGATGGAGCGGCCCGGCGCGGGCGACCGAACCGGACGGTCTGTCGGTTCCCCCGGCCCGTCGCCCGGCCAGCCGTGCGAGGGGCCGGGCGTCGTGGGCTCCGGAGTGGACAGACCGAAGCGGGACGCCGCCGGCAACCCGTCCGACCGGTCGGCTCCAGATCGGCGCCGGCCGGCCCGCCCGGGCGGCGGACCGGCCGCCGGATCCGGATCGACCGAAGGCTGATCGGCGGGATCTCGTCGAGACCGTGGCGGCTCACCGCCCGGTCCGGGTCCACGCCCATAAACCATGTCGCACAGGGTAACGGAAATGCGGATCGGCGCGCCGCCGCAACTGAGTCAGAGTTGGTGAGAGAGTGGGCATTTGCCCGGAAGCCGGGCAGGGCTCGGAGTACGACCACCGGCGAGGGCGCCCGCGCGATAGGCGAGAATGCGTGGCGTGACCGGCGACCACTATTTCAGCACCGAGCCCGCGACCAGCGCCGACCGGCGTACGGTGGTGTTCTCCGTCGAGGGGCAGGACTATTCGCTGACCTCTTCGGCCGGGGTCTTCTCCGCCGACCGGCTCGATTCGGGCACCGCCGTACTGCTGCGCAAGGCCGAGCTGCCCGGGCCGGAGACCGGCGGGGCACTGCTCGACCTGGGCTGCGGTTACGGGCCGATCACCTGCGTACTCGCCACCCGGGCGGGCACGGCCTCGGTCTGGGGGGTCGACGTCAACGCCCGGGCCCGTGAACTCACCAGCGAGAACGCCGAGCGGCTCGGCCTGGCCGACCGGGTACGCGTCGCCGCGCCGGACGAGGTGCCCGACGACCTCACCTTCGCCCAACTGTGGTCGAACCCACCGATCCGGGTCGGCAAGGAGGAGTTGCACGGCATGCTGCGGCGCTGGCTGCCCAGGCTGGCCCCGGACGGCGTGGCCTGGCTGGTGGTGGCCCGGCATCTCGGCGGCGACTCGCTCCAGCGCTGGCTGGTCGAGGCCGGCTGGCGGGTCGCGCGTCATGCCAGCCAGAAGGGGTACCGGATACTCCGGGTCACCCGCTGACCGCCGCGCCCAGCGGAACGGACCCGGCGTCACCGCGCCGAAACCGGGTGTCGTCGGGTGGGGTGGTTGGGGCAGGATGCCGACGTGGGTTATGTGGACGTCGCCGGAGTCGGGTACATCCTGCCGGATGGTCGGCAGTTGTTCGCCGACGTCTCGTTCCGGGTCGGCGAGGGCGCCAAGATCGCCCTGGTCGGGCCGAACGGCGCAGGCAAGACCACCCTGCTGAAGATGGTGGCCGGAGACCTGCCCACCCGGACCGGAGCCATCGCCCGCTCCGGCGGGCTGGGCGTGATGCGGCAGTTCATCGGCATGATCGGCGACGAGTCGACACTGCACGACCTCGTACTCTCGCTCTCGCCACCCGGGCTGCGCGCGGCGGGTGAGCGGCTGGCGGTGGCCGAGACGGCGCTGCACGCCGCCGAGGTGCGCGGCAAGTTCAGCAGCGCCGCCGGCAAGGCCCAACTGGCGTACGCGGAGGCGCTGACCGCCTGGGGCGAAGCCGGCGGCTACGACGCCGAGGTGCTCTTCGACACCGTCTCCACGATCGTGCTGGAGCTGCCCTGGGAGAAGACCCGCAGTCGACCGGTACGCACCCTCTCCGGCGGGCAGCAGAAGCGGTTCGCCCTGGAGCTGCTGTTGCGCGGCGTCGACGAGGTGCTGCTGCTCGACGAGCCGGACAACTTCCTCGACGTGCCGGGCAAACGCTGGCTGGAGGGGCGGCTGCGGGAGTCGGCGAAGTCGGTGCTCTACGTCTCGCACGACCGGGAGTTGCTGGCCCGTACCGCCGATCGGGTGGTCGCGGTGGAGGGCGGCAGCGCCTGGGTGCACCCCGGCGGCTTCGACAGTTGGCACGAGGCCCGGCTCGCCCGGCACGACCGGCTGGAGGAGCACCGCCGCCGCTGGGACGAGGAGCACCAGAAGCTGCGCGAGCTGATGCTGATGTACAAGCAGAAGGCGGCGTACAACAGTGGAATGGCCTCCCGTTACCAGGCCGCGCAGACCCGGCTGCGCAAGTTCGAGGAGGCCGGACCGCCGCCCGCACTGCCGAAGGACCAGGACATCCGGATGCGGCTGACCGGTGGGCGTACCGGCAAGCGGGCGATCGTCTGCGAGCAGGTCGAGCTGGAGGACCTCACCTTCCCGTTCGACCTGGAGGTCTGGTACGGCGACCGGGTCGCCGTGCTCGGCGCCAACGGGACCGGGAAGTCGCACTTCCTCCGCCTGCTCGCCCGGGGCGGCACCGACCCGGACCCGGCCAACGGTCCGGTGGACGGCGGTCTGGTCCTGGCCCCGGTCCGGCACGGCGGGGTGGCCCGATTGGGCGCCCGGGTCAGGCCCGGCCACTTCTCCCAGACCCACGACCGGCCGGAGTTGCTCGACAAGACCCTGGTCGAGGTGTTGTGGCGGGGCGACGACCACCGGGCCGGGATGGACCGGCACACCGCGATGAAGGCACTGAACCGCTACGAGCTGGCCGGTCAGGGTGACCAGCGGTTCGGCACGCTCTCCGGTGGACAGCAGGCGCGGTTCCTGGTGCTGCTGCTGGAACTCTCCGGCGCGACCCTGCTGTTGCTGGACGAGCCGACCGACAACCTGGACCTGGCCTCGGCCGAGGCGCTGGAGGCCGGGCTGCGGGCGTTCGAGGGGACGGTGCTGGCGGTCACCCACGACCGCTGGTTCACCCGGTCGTTCGACCGGTTCCTTCACTTCCGGGGCGACGGTGAGGTGGTCGAGACGCCGGAACCGGTCTGGGACGTGGCCTGAACGGGGTGCACCTTCAGCCCCGTCGGCGGCGCCCGGGGTGGCGCTGAGGCAGTCGGGGCACCGACGGCCGCGTGGCTCTCCGGGGTGATGGCGTCACGCCGAGTATCGTCCGTGCCGTGATGCCGAGCAGAACCGGCAGGTGGCGGCTGGCGCGCAGGGTCGCCCAGGTCGCGGTGACCGGGGCGTTCCTCGGCCTCGTCGGCTGGTCGGTAGCGAGGCGCTGGGACGAGGTACCGGCCGTACTCGGCGAACTGTCGGTGCCGGGCCTGCTGCTGGCCGGACTGGCCGCCGTCGCCGGCGGGCTCTGCGGCTGCCTGGCCTGGCGGGCCATCCTGACCGACTTCGGCGCCGAACTGCCACTGCGCGGGGCGGCCCGGATCTTCTTCGTCGGGCAGTTGGCGAAGTACCTGCCCGGCAAGGTCTGGCCGATCCTGGTGCAGGCCCGGCTCGGCCGGGCGTACGGGGTGCCGGGGCGGGCGTCGGCGGTCGCGGCGTTACTGGCGATGCTCGTCACGCTCGGCACCGGCCTGCTGCTCACCGCCGTCGCCCTGCCGGTGCTCGGCGACCGGGCCGTCGCCGACTACTGGTGGATCCTGCTGGCCGTCCCGCCCGCGCTGCTGGTGCTCTGGCCGCCACTGGTCAACCGGATCCTCGCCATGCTGCTCCGGCTGGCCCGCCGCGAGCCGATGCCCCGGCCGCTGACCCTGCGCGGCATCGGCGGGGCCGTCGGCTGGTCGCTGGCGACCTGGCTCGGCTACGGTACGCACCTCTGGCTGCTCCTGGCCGACGTCGGGGTGGGCGGCCCGGACCTGCTGCTCCGCTCGATCGGCGCCTTCGCCGGCTCCTGGTCGGTCGGGTTCCTGCTGGCCGTGGCGCCGGCCGGGGTCGGCCCCCGGGAGGTGGCGCTGCCCCTGCTGCTCGGGCCGACCGTCGCCGGGCCGGCCGCGCTGGTCGCCACCGTGCTGTCCCGGCTGCTGCTGACCCTGGTCGACCTGCTCCTGCCGGCCGTCGCGATCTCGGTCCAGTGGTCGGGGCGCCAGCTCTCCGGTCGGGTACCCCGGCAGTCGCCGTCACCCGAGTCCCCGGCACCCGAGCAGTCAGCATCGGTCGGGTCTCCGTCGGCTGGGTCCTCGTCGGCTGGGTCCCCGTCGGTTGGGTCCCCGTCGGTTGGGTCCTCGTCCTTGGGGGTGTCGGAGGTGCGGGGGGCGGGGTCGGCGGATTCTGCGACGCGCCAGTCGTGACGACGGAACGTGCTGGTGGGCGTACGGTGGGTTACGCTGCTGCTCGTGCGCTGGCTGGTGTTCGGCAGCTATGACGTACGGCGACACCCCCGGGTCGGCGTACTCGTCGAAGGGCTCCAGGGAGCCGGCGACGAGGTGATCGAGCTGAACGAGCCGCTGACCCTGGACACCGCCGCGCGGATAGCCGTGCTCCGGCAGCCGTGGCGGCTCCCGCTGCTCCTCGGCAAACTGGCCCGGTGCTGGACCCTGCTGGTGGTGCGGGCCCTCCGGCAGCGGCGGGGCAGCACCGCCGGCCCGGTCGACGCCGTACTGGTCGGCTATCTCGGGCACTTCGACGTGCACCTGGCCCGGCTGCTGTTCCGGGGTACGCCGATCGTGCTGGACCACCTCGTCTCGGCCGCCGGTACGGCCCGGGACCGGGGACTGGCCGGCGCCGGCGGTGCCCGGGAACGGCTGATGCGGGCGATCGACGATGCCGCGCTGCGCCGGGCCGACGTCGTGTTGGTGGACACCGCGGAGCACCTCGCCGCGCTGCCGGCACCGGCCCGGGACCGGGGAATCGTGGTACCCGTCGGAGCCGGCGCCCAGTGGTTCGCCGCCGGTGCCCGTACCGTCCGACAGCGCTGGCCCGGTGGCCCGGCCGGTGGCGGCCGGTGGCGGCTGCGGGTCGTCTTCGTCGGGCTGTTCACCCCGTTGCACGGCACCCGGACCCTGGGCGCGGCGCTGGCCGCGCTGGCCGCCGACGACTCGATCGAGGTGACCGTGGTCGGCACCGGACAGGACCATCCGGCCTGCCGCCGGGCCGCCGCCGACAACCCGCGAGTGACCTGGCACGACTGGATACCCGCCGGAGAACTGCCCGCGCTCGTCGCCGGGCACCACGTGTCGCTGGGCATCTTCGGCGAGACGGCGAAGGCCGGCCGGGTGGTGCCGACGAAGGTGTTCCAGGGCGCCGCCGCCGGGTGTGCCATCGTCACCTCCGACACCGCACCGCAACGTCGTGCGCTCGGCGACGCGGCTGTCTTCGTGCCGGCCGGCGACCCGGCCGCGCTGGCCAGCGCGCTCCGCGAACTGGCCGGGGACCCGGACCGGCTCGCCCGGTTCCGGCGGGCCGCCCGGCGGCGGGCCGTCGAGCACTTCTGGCCGGCGACCGTCGTGACGCCGGTCCGACACCGGATCGACCCCACCGTCCGGCGGGACGCTGCCATACCCACGCCGTCGCCGGACGCGTCCGGCGGGCCGACCTCGGACGGGTCCGGCGCGCCGACCCCGGCCGGCGGCAACCTGACCACCGGCCCGGCCTGGTGGGTCGGATGACCGCGCTGGCGGCCGACCCGCCGCTGCCGCCCCGGGCGGCGCTGCGCTGGAACGTCGTACGCCGGATCGTCGCGGAGTGCCGGCCGCGTACCATCCTGGAACTCGGCTGCGGGCTCGGCTCCGTCGGTACCCGGCTGGCCCGGCTCGCCAGCTACACCGCGGCCGAACCCGACCCGCGCAGCTTCGCGACCGCGTACGCCCGGATCACCCCGCTGGGCGGGACGGTGCTGAACGGGGATCACCGGCAGGTGTCGGCGACCGGCGGTTACGACCTGGTCTGCGCCTTCGAGGTGCTGGAACACATCGCGGACGACCTGCCGGTCCTGACGGAGTGGCTGACCCTGGTCAGGCCCGGCGGCCACCTGCTGCTGTCGGTACCCGCCGATCCGGAGCGGTTCGGTGCCTGGGACACCCTGGTCGGGCACTACCGGCGGTACTCCGCCGGGCAGCTCCGGCAACGGCTGCTCGACGCCGGAGCCACCGACGTACGGATGGTGCACTACGGCTGGCCGCTCGGCTACCTGCTCGACTCCGTACGGGACCGCTGGGCGGGCCGCCGGGCCGACCGCCCCGCCGGAACTGGCGACGCCCGCGCGAACACCGCCGAGCCCGGTTCCACGCCGGCTTTCGGCCCGGTGAGCGCCCCGGACGCGCCGGAGAGGTCGGGTCTGGTGGGCGGGACGGCGGAGGAGCGCACCTCGACCTCGGGGCGGATTTTGCAACCGCGCGGGATCCTGGCCGGCGAGGCGATCCGGCTGGCCGTCTCGCCGTTCGTCGTCCTCCAGCGGATGCGTCCAGACCGTGGCCCGGGACTCGTCGCGCTCGCGACCAGACCGTAGCTGCCCCGTCCGGGATCACCTCCCTGGCCCGGAATCCCCAACTGGTGGCGCTGCCGAGGGCACGGCGATCGGATCACGGGCCGGTGGCGCTGCTGGGTACGGCGATCGGATCACGAGTCGGCGGCGCTGGTGAGGACGGCGACCGGGAAGAGGGCGTACGGTCCGTCGCGGGCCACGGCCCGGGTCTCGGCCGACTCGGGCAGCCAGTCCGGGCGCCTGTCCAGGTTGACCAGTACCAGGTCCTCGGGGCGGGTCGGCTCGGTGTGCAACGTCGTGGCGGTGAGCAGCCGGGGCTTCAGTCGCCAGTAGTAGGCGAGCCACCGTGGACTGGTGGCGCCCGTGCCGGCGACCCAGGCGTACCGCTGACCGGCCGGTGGCGGGTGCTCGGCCACGAGCCGGCCGGCCCGGGCCGGTTCGTCCAGCAGGCGCTGCCGGTCCGGTCCGACGACCAGCACCCCGAGGTACGCCCCGAGCGCCGTCCCGGCCAGCACCGCCACCGTCACCCGGACCCGCCGTCGGGCCAGCCGCCTCCTGGTCCGGACGAACCGGCGCACCGCCTCCGGCGTCCCACCACCGTCCCCCGAGCCACCACCGTCCCCCGAACCACCACCGTCCCCCGAACCACTACCGACCTCGCCCTCCCGGGCGGACCCGTCGAAGCCGCCGCCTCGGACGGACCCGTCCCACCCGTCCCCTCGGGCCTGCGTGTCGAGCCCGTCTGCACAGTTCCGGCCGTCGAACCGGCCGTGGAACAGGTCGACGAGCCGGTCCAGCAGTACACCCATCCCGACGAGCCCGACCACCAGGATCGGGTAGGACCAGTACGAGTGCACGAAGGCGCCGTTGCGCAGTCCGAGGATCCAGGCGGCGGTGAAGGTGACCGCCATCGCCAGGTAGACCCGGGTACGCCGGTCCAGCAGTCCGACGACCGCACCGATCGGCAGCGCGCCGATATACCAGACCGGCAGCAGGTCGTACGCGTACTGCCACTGCCGGCGGAGGAACTGCCGGACGGTGTAGCCACCACCGGTACTGCGCAGCTCGGCCTGCCCGCCGAGCATGGTCATCCCGGTCACCCCGACCACGAAGGCGAGGCTGAGCACGACCCCGGCCAGCATGCTCGCGCCGACCAGCACCGTCACCCGGTCGACCCGGCGGGCCGCCAGCAGCCACAGCCCGAGTACGGCCGCGAACCCGACGCCGGGCCAGGAGACCAGGGTGGTGAGCAGCGCGGCGACGCAGGTTCCGGCGACGAGCCGGCCGCCCGGATCGGGGCGGGCACGCAGCCGTACCACCAGGGCGGAGAGGGCCAGGATCGGCCCCAGGTCGAACATCAGCGGGCTGTAGGCCCAGTAGAAGGGGGTGGCCACCATCAGGCCGAGCGCCAGCAGGGTCGCCGACCAGCGCAGGCCGAGCCCGCGCAGCAGTGCGGCGCCGGCCGGGATGATCAGCAGGGCCAGCAGGTACGCCGGCAGCCACACCTGGTATTCGTCGTCGCCCGGCAGCAGACCGGTCAGCGCGGTGAGCAGGTTGAGCAGCGGCGGATGGTGCGCGTACGGCGCCGAGGCGTACGGGAGCCAGTCGGCACCGAAGTGCGAGCCCAGGATGCCCTGTTCCTGGAGGTTCCGCAGGTGCAGTGCGTACCGGCCGATGATCCGGCCCAGGTGGTTGTCGCCGAACGGCATGCCGAGCAGCGGGATCCAGGTCAGCGCGACGATGCCGGTGATCGCGGCGACGCCGGCCCAGCCCCGCCGCTCGACCCGGCGGGCGTCCGAGCCGGACGGCTCGTCGACCGGCACCTCCGATTGCCCGGCGGGCGGCGCCGGCCCGCTCTCGCGTACCCGGGCGACCGTGTCCCGGACCCGCAGGCCGAGCCCCCGGACCCGGAGCAGCGCGGTGCCGGCCGACACCGCTCCGTTCACGAGCGGTTTCCGGGCGGCCAGTCGATTCTGGACCGCACGATGAGGTCGGCGAGCAGCGCCACCGCGCCGACGATCAGGCCGGCGCAGAGCAGCAGCACCGTGTTGGTGGCGATCCGGACCGGGTGCGCGACCAGGTCGTAGACGACTTTTCCGGAGCCGACGGCGAGCAGCGACAGCGACGGCGGCATCAGCACCTTGAGCGGGTTGAAGTACATCACCATCCGGAGTACCTGGAGGAAATAGCGGTAGGCGTCCCGGACGAAGTGGAACTTCGACGAGCCCGACCGGCGCGCGTAGGAGATCGGCAGGTAGTGCACGTCATGCTGGTTGTGCAGGAACGCCATCGTGATCGTGGTGACGCAGGAGAACCCGGGCGGAAGCAGCCGGAGATAGGGCAGCGACACGTCCCGGCGGAAGGCGCGCAGCCCGGAGTTGAGGTCGGGGATTCGGGTGCCGGCCAGTCGCTCGGCGATCTTGCGGATGAGCCACTTCGCCGGTACCCGGAGGAACTTGTGGCTGCCCTGCTCACTCGTCCGGGCGCCGACGACCTGGTCGACATGCGGGTCCCGGAGCAGCAGCCGGACGAACTCGGGGATCCGCTCGTTCGGATAGGTCATGTCCGCGTCGGTCCACACCACGATGGTGCCGCGCGCCTGTTCGGTGCCGATCCGGCGGGCGGTGCCGGAACCACCGTTACGGTGGAACGCCAGCAGCCGGAGCCGGGGAAATCGGCCGGCCGCCCCGCGCAGGATCTCCAACGTGTCGTCGGTCGAGGCGTCGTCGATCGCCAGCAATTCGTAATGCAGGCCGCTGGCGTCCATTGCCGCGCAGATGCGCTCGATTTCCGCCAGTACGTGCGCCTGCTCGTTGTAGCAGGGAAGTACGACGGTCACCTCGACCGGTGCGTTGCTGTCCCTGCTGACCTGGGCGGGGACGACGGACATCTCCGTGCCGGGCCGATCGAATCGGCCGTTCACCGCCATGTGAACCCGCCTTCCGGCGCCTCGGGTGGCGACCATGAATGGGCGGGGTTATCGCAGAGGTCGCCGTATCCGTGCCCACGATATAGCAGTTTTCGGCATACGCACGCGACGCGCCGGTACGTCAGTTGATTCGTATACGTGAATCGGCGTCGAATCATTTTCTCGAATGGTCGTCCCCTGGCCGGGTGAGTGGACTCCGGTGCGGCGTGTCGGGCCGGGGCCGGCGACATAGGGTTGATCTCGTGACTGAGATGACCTACCGCCGGTTGGGCGACTCCGGGCTCGTGGTGTCCGTCGTCGGGATCGGGTGCAACAACTTCGGCCGCAAGCTCGACGCCGCCGGCACCCGGGCCGTGGTCGACGCGGCCCTCGACGCCGGCATCAACTTCTTCGACACCGCCGACATCTACGGCGAGCCGCACGGCGGCTCGGAGGAGCAACTCGGCGCCGCGCTGCGCGGCCGGCGGGACGATGTCGTGCTGGCGTCCAAGTTCGGCATGAGCATGTCCGGGATGAACGGGCCGGACCACGGCGCCCGGGGCGCCCGCCGCTACGTCGCGCGGGCGGTCGAGGCGTCGCTGCGCCGGCTGGGCACCGACCACATCGACCTCTACCAGCTGCACGAGCCCGATCCGGGTACGCCGATCGAGGAGACGTTGAGCGCGCTGGACGACCTGGTCCGGGCCGGCAAGGTCCGCTACCTCGGCAACTCCAACTTCACCGGCTGGCGGATCGCCGACGCGGCCTGGACGGCGCGTACCCGGGGCTGGACGCCCTTCGTCAGCGCGCAGAACGAGTACAGCCTGCTGAACCGGAGCGTGGAGACCGAGGTGGTGCCGGCCGCCCAGCACTTCGGGCTCGGCCTGTTGCCGTTCTTCCCGCTCGCCGACGGGCTGCTCACCGGCAAGTACAAGCGGGGCGCGCAGCCGCCGTCGGACAGCCGGCTCGCCGGCAGCAGCCCGAGGTACGCCGCCCGGCTCGCCTCCGCTCCCTGGGACACCATCGAGGCCCTGGAGAAGTACGCCGCCGAGCGGGGCCGATCCCTGCTCGACATCGCGATCGGTGGCCTGGCCGCCCAGCCGGCGGTGACCTCGGTGATCGCCGGTGCCACCACCCCCGACCAGGTACGCGCCAACGCCGACGCCGGCCGCTGGCAGCCCACCCCCGACGACCTCACCACTCTCCGCACCCTCCTCTGAGCACCCCGCCCCGACAGCACAGCCGCCTGCCCGCAGCGACGCGCCCGCCCTCGTGCCGCCAGCGATGCGCCCGCCCGTGCGGGTGGCGATGCTGGCGACCTGGACGCCAGAGGCGCTATCCCGAACGGTTAGCGCATCTGGCGTCCAGGTGAGCGGGTGTCCGAGCCGGCGGCGGAGCGCTCCCGGACGGCCTGGGTCACCTGGGCGACGAGTCGGGCGGGGTGGCGCAGGACGTCGTCGGCGGTGAAGCGGAGTACGACCCAACCGGCGGCGCGGAGGTCGTTCAGCCGGGCGACGTCCTGGCGGAAGTGTGCCCGTTCGCGGTGGTGGTCGCCCTCGTACTCCAGCGCGATCCGCAGCCGGGGATAGGCCAGGTCCACCCGGCCGACGAACCGCCCCCGGGCGTCGTACACGTCGTGCTGCGCGATCGGCACCGGCAGGCCGGCGTCGACGAGCAGGAGCCGGAGGCGGGTCTCCATCGGTGACTCGCTGAGCGGTTCGGCCAGGCCGAGTACCTCGCGCAACAGGAGTACGCCGGGCCAGCCCGGACGCGCCGCCAGGTAGTCGGTCAGCGCGGCGGGCTTCACCACCCGACGGTTCAGCAGTGCGTCCACCGCCACCACCGCCTCGGTACGCGGCAGCGTCCGCCCCAGGTCGAAGGCCGTACGCAGTGGCGTGCTGACCGGCAACCCGCCGAACCGGGTCACGTCCTCGGCCGGGAGGCGGGCGAGCGTGCAGCGCACCCGGGGCCGGGGGCGGGGTCGGGTGGCGCCCGGAACCAGCGCGGTGACCGGGGCATTCCTGGCCAGCAGGTCGACGCCCCACAGGTATGCGGCGCTCAACCCGCCGACAGCGCCGCCGGGCGGCAGGGTGAGTGCGACCGCGTCGCACCACATCCGGTGGTCGTCCGCCCGGTAGCCGTCGCGGTGCACGTAGATGTCGGGAAGCAGCCTGAGCCAGGCCCGGCTGCGCAGCATGCTCCGGGTGACCAGCCCCTCCGCCACGGCCGCCCGGGCCGAGAACGGCAGGAACGCCAACCGCGCCGGAACCAGGGGCGAGCGAGGCATCGAGCCAGCTTGCCGCACTCCCCGCCCGCCCGCTGCCCCATCCACCAACGACACCACCGTCCATCGGCGATGCGGCCGTCCACCAACCGTCCCGCCGTCCACCAACCGTCCCGCCGTCCAGCAACGACGCCGCCGTCCACCAATGGTGCCGCCGTCCACCAACGCCGTCGGCCCAGCGCCGCTCGGCTGCCGGAGCGGCGTGCGGGCAACGGGCGACGCACCGCTCGGCACCGTCCGAGTGTTTGCGGTCGACCTGGACGACAGATGCGCTACGCCGGGCGGTTAGCGCATCTGGTGTCCAGGTGAGGGGAGGCGGCCGGGAGAGTCAGGGGCGGTGGCGGGTGCGGGTGCGTACCAGGAGGGCGCCGAGGGTGGCGACGGCGGCGAGCGCCACCGCGGCCCCGGCCACCCACCACAGCCAGGTGGTGGTGTCAGCCGGGTCCGGGGCACCGGCCGCATCCGGCGCGGGCGCCGGTGGGGCGGCCTGGGCGGCGCGGGCCTGCACGACCACGCGTACCTCGGCCGGGGTCGGCTTCGGTGCGGTGACCGTGACCTGCCAGGGGCCGGGGGTGAGCACCGGTCCGGTGGTGTAGAAGCCTTCGCCCTCGCCGGCCGGGTTGAGCTGGAGCGGGCCGACCGTCCGGCCGCCCTCGGCGGTGGCGGTCAGCACCAGCCGTACGCCGGTGTCCACCGGATGGCCGTCCTGGTAGGTGGCCTGCACCGTCACCCCGGTCGCGCCGTCGCCGGCGACGGCGAGCTTGATCTTGTCGCCGTGCGCGGCGGCCGGCGCCGCCGGGACCAGCCCGGCGGCGAGGAAGAGCGCGCAGAGCAGCGGTACGAGCGCCCGCCACCCCAGTGTTCTCGGAGGAGGTCGACGTCGCATTCGGGGTACTCCTTCCCGGCGGGTTGTCCGCCGGACGGCTGTTCCCGGCGGGTTGTCCGCCGGACGGCTGTTCCCGGCGGGTCGTCCGCCGGACGGGTGTTCCCGGCGGGTGGTTCGCCGGACGGGTGCGGGGGCGGCCGCCGGATGGTGACCGCCCCCGCGCTTACCTGACGTGCCGAACTACCGGGTCAGAGCCTTCCGCCCCGCTTCACCCGGGTCGGGTCCTCGGCCAGCCGACCGGTGCCCTGCACCGACTTGCCGTCGTTGGCCCTGATCCCGGCGGCGCTCGGGCTGCCGCCCAGCCGGACGATCATCGCGTCGGCGTCCCGGATCAGTACGTCCCGGATCTCCGCCTCGGTGACCAGCCCGGTGTCCGCGGCGAGTTCCTTGAACTGGCCGAGCAGCTTGATCGCCCTGCTGTCGTTGCCGCTCGCCTCGGCCTGGCGGACCGCGTCGAGCTTGCTCGACAACTGCTTGTGCCCCTTGGCCGACAGTCGACTCGTCGCCTTGAACCGGTCCAGCAGCATCTGCATGTCCCGGAACGAGGTGGTGACGAAGAACCGTACGGTCGAGGTCGTCGTGTTGCCGGCCTTGTCCGTCGCGGTCACGGTCAGCTCGTGCAGGCCGAGCGGCAGCTCGTACATCGCCTGCAAGGTGTTGGGCTGGTACGGGCGACCGTCCAGGGTGCCGACCGTCGCCTTGATGCCGGAGGTCGGGTCGACCGCCGACCAGTTCACCCGGACGTCCTGGCTGTCGCCGTAGAGCTGACCGTCGGCCAGTCCGGAGACCAGTACGGTCGGCTTCACGCCGTCGATCTTCAGGATCGCCGACTTGAGCGTCTCGGCGTTGCCCGCACCGTCGGTGGCCCGGTAGAGCAGCTCGTGCTGCCCGTCCCCGGTCACGTTCACCGGCTCGGTGTACGCCGTCCAGGCGCCGCCGTCAAGCGACCACTCCAGCTTGGCCACCCCGGCACCGGCGTCGGTCGAGGCCAGCGTCACCGGGATGGTGCCGCTGTGCCAGCCGTCGTCGGTCGGCGGGGCGAACGCGGCGGTGCTGACCGGCGCGGTGGCGTCGATCTTCACCTCGACCGACTTCGTCTCCTCGACGTTGCCCGCCTCGTCCACCGAACGGAACCGCACGGTGTGCGGCCCGTCCCCGGCGACCAGCACCGGCTCAGAGTAGGCCGTCCAGGTCGTCGCGGTGTCGAGTTGGTATTCGGTGCGGGCCACCCCGCTGCCCCCGGCGTTGTCGGTGGCGGCCAGGGTCACCGTCACCGGGCCGGTGTGCCAGCCGCCGGTCGGGGTCCCCGACACGGTGGCGGTGGTCACCGGGGCCGCCTCGTCGACAGCTTCCGTGCTGAGCCGGAAGTAGTCGAACGAGACGGTCTTCGACGCGGTCTGCGCCGCACCGAGGCTGAACAGACCGATCCGCGGCGTGGCACCCACCGCGGCGTTGGTCAGCGGCGGGAACTCCGTCCAGGTCGTCCCGTCCGCCGAGTACGCAGCCGTGTAGGCGTTACCCGACTTCGCCAGTCGCAGGTGCCACACCGACTCGGTGAGGTTGGTGATCTGCGGCTGCGGGTCCTGCACGGCCGCGCCGATCTCGCTGCGGAACTCGATCCGCCGCGCCACCGGCTGGCCCACCTGGTTGTCGGCGATGAAGTCGAACTTCAGGTAGTTGTCGTCGTCGCCGTAGACGATCAGGCCGGCCTGCTGGTACTGCTCGTTCAGCCTGCTGGCGTCGACCTTCGTCTCGATCGTCCAGTCGCCCTCGGGAGCGGTCTGGAGTATGAAGTTCGTCGGCCCGGTGTTGTTGCCGGTGTAGATGTCACCGTTCGGCACGTCGACGTGCAGCGCGCCGTCGGCGACCCTGTACGCCGTCGGGTCCTCCCGGACGATCCCGTCCCACCGGCACTTGTCCAGGCTGGTCCCGGTGAACTCGTCGCTCGGGGTCACCTCGCCGGCCGGCTCGTCCGGCGTGATCTGGAACCAGTCGAAGCTGGCGTCCACCACCGGTGCGGTGGTGCCGCCGTTCAGCGCGAACAGCCCCACCTTCGGGTTGGTGATGCCGGCCAGCGCCGCCGACCGGCCGACCGGGGTGAAGGTCTGCCCGTCGGCCGAGAAGGCCGCCGTCAGGTTCACTCCGTCGCTGGTCAGCCGCAGGTAGATCGAGTCACCGGCCGGTGCCGCCGCCGAGTCGCCACCCTCGTTGCGCGGGGTGCCGGCGGTTTCCCGGATGAACTCGACCCGCTGGTTGCCGCCGTACAGCAGGTCCAGTTTGGCGTAGTTGTCGTCGTCGCCGTACACGATCAGGCCGGCCTGCTGGTAGTCGGCGACCGCCGCCAGGCTCACCTTGGTGGTGGCCTGCCAGCTTCCGCTCGGCGCCGGTTGCAGTACGACGTTGGTGGCGTCGTTGCGGGTGCCGTACAGGTCGCCGACCGAGGTGGGCAGGACGAGCGAGCCGCCCCGTACACCGTAGAGCTGGTTCTCCCGGACCACCGTCGACCAGCGGGCCTTGTCCAGCTCGCTGCCGGTGAAGTCGTCCGAGCGGGCACCGAAGCAGGAGGTGTTCGGCGCCTGCACCTTCACCGTCACCGTGGCGTACGCGGCGGCGCCCCGCGCGTCCGTCACGGTCAGGGTCGCGGTGAACGTCCCCGGGCCGGTGTACGTGTGCGTGGCGTCCAGGGTGTTCGCCGTGCCCCCGTCCCCGAAGTCCCAGGCGTACGTGAGCGGGTCGTCGCCCTCGGCGTCGGTGGCGGTGCCGTCGAAGCTCACCGCGACCGGCGCGGTACCGGTGGTCGGGGTGGCGGTGGCGGTCACCGTCGGCGGCGCGTTGTCGGTGACGCCGCGACCGAGGAAGTCGACCCAGTTGACGTTGAGGATCGCACCCGTGCCGGTGGCCCCGACCGGGTTGCGCGCCACGAAGAACAGGGGACCAGTTACCGTGCTCGGGGTCGCCAGCTCTGCCGTGGCGTTGGTGAAGGTCTGCCAGCCGCCGGTGTCCGGCACCGTGGCGGTGGCCAGTACCGGGCCGTCGACCGCGCCGGACCGTACCTCGATCCGGGCGCCGCCGCCGGCCGAGGAGGCCCGGAACCGGAACCCGGTGATGCCGGTCAGGTTGGTCGGGTCGAAGGTCCAGTAGTCGCCGTCCTCGATCCAGCCGATGTTCTCGAAGCCGCCCTCGACGTCCGTGGTGGCCTGGGTCTGCACGCCCGGGTCACCGCCGCCGACGCCGTCCGGCGCCCGACCGGTCGCCGAGTAGTATTCCGCCTGCTTGCGCTTTGGCTGGAGCTGCTCGATCGCCCGCCCGGTCAGCGGGTTGGAGCCGCCGACCCCGCCGCCGTCGGTGTAGCTGGCCTCGAAGACCGCGAAGACGTCGGCGTCGGCGCCGTGCCCGGAGGCGAGCGAGGTCTGCACCGTGCCGGTGCAGCCGGTCTGGTCGTCCAGCGGGTGGGCGTGCTCGTCGTGACCCAGGAAATACTGGAGGGTCACCCGGTCACAGTCGATCTCCCCGTCCTCCGGGTCGGTCACCTTGACCGTGTACTTCACCTGGTCGCCCCAGTCGAAGAAACCACCGTCCGGCGGGAACTCGATGGTCACCGTCGGGGCGGTGTTGCCGACCGTCACCGGTACGTTCGCCACCGCCGTCCGGCCGGTGTCGTTGGTGACGGTGAGCTGGGCGGTGTAGTTGCCGGCCGCCGGGTAGGTGTGCGTCGGGTTCGGCTCGGTCGAGGTGCCGCCGTCGCCGAAGGTCCAGGCGTAGGTGATCGGGCCGCCGTCCGGATCCCGGGAACCCTCGCTGGAGAAGGCCACGGTCAGCGGGGCGGGCCCGGAGGTGGGGTCGGCGGTGGCGACCGCGATCGGCGCCCGGTCACCGGCGATGTACTCGATCCGGTACACCCCGGAGTTGTCGTTGTTGCCGCCGAAGCCGCTGCCCCACTCGATCAGGTACAGCGCGCCGTCCGGGCCGAACTCGAAGTCCATCGGCCGGATGAAGGTCATCCCGGTGAGCAACTGGTTGATGTCGACCAGCGACCTGCCGTCGTCGGTGACCTGGAAGGCGTACATCTTGTTCTGGTTCCACTCGCCGAACATCGCCTTGCCGTCGTAGTACGCCGGCCACTTGCGCTCGGACGGGTTCTCCGGGTCGTACCGGTAGGCCGGGCCCCCCATCGGGGCACCGCCGCCGCCGATCTCCGGGAAGAGCGGGTTGCCGCTGTAGTCGTAGTCGACGGTGGCCGGGATCGCCGGGGGCAGGTTGGTCAGCCCGGTGTTGTTCGGCGAGTTGTTCACCGGAGCGGCACAGTCGAACTTCGCCCCGCTCGGCCCGGACGGGAACTGGTAGTCGTTGTAGGCGTAGTTCGCCCCGTGGCAGTACGGCCAGCCGAAGTTGCCGGCCTGCCCGATCGCGTTCCACTCGACGGTCCCCTCCGGGCCCCGGTCCGGGTTCGCCGCTCCGGCGTCCGGGCCGTAGTCGGCCACGTAGAGGGTGTCGGTCTTCGGGTCGACACCGATCCGGAACGGGTTCCGGAAGCCCATCCCATAGATCTCCGGCCGGGTCTTCTCGGTACCCGGCGCGAAGAGGTTGCCCTGCGGGATCGTGTACGTCCCGTCGTCCTCCGGGTGGATCCGGAGCACCTTGCCGCGCAGGTCGTTGGTGTTGCCGGAGCTGCGCTGCGCGTCGAAGTCCTGCCGGCCCGGCCGCTCGTCGATCGGGGTGAACGAGTTCGACTCGAACGGGTTGGTGTTGTCACCGGTGGCCAGATAGAGGTTGCCGGCGCTGTCGAAGGTCATGCTGCCGCCCGCGTGGCAGCAGGTGTTCCGCTGCGTCGTCACCTGGAGCACGATCTTTTCGCTGGCCAGGTCGAGGGTGTCACCGACGACCGTGAACCGGGAGAGGTAGTTGCGTGGGCCGCCGCCGGTCGGGGCGTAGTAGAGGTACACCCACTTGTTGGTGGCGAAGTCCGGGTCGAGCCGGATGCCGATCAGCCCGTCCTCGTTGCCGGTGAAGACGTCGAGGTCGGCGGCGGTGACCGTGGTGCCGGTGTCCGGCTTGATGATCTGGACCCGGCCGTCCCGCTCGACGTAGAAGACCCGCCCGTCGGCGGCGACGTCCAGCTCCATCGGGTTGTTGGTGTTGCTGTCCAGGGTGATCTTCTCGAAGCTGCTGGTCAGCGAGGCGGAGCAGTCGGCCTCCACCGCACCGGCCGCGGTCTGGATGCCACCGAGCAGGTGGGCCAGGAACTCCGGCTCGGCGTACGACTGCTGGGTGTGGCCGCCGGCCGTGTACCAGGCCCGGCCGCCGTCGTAGTCCTGGCACCAGGCGAACGGGTGGTCGTGGCCCATCGCCCCGGCGCCGGGGGAGTAGCTGGTCTCGTCCAGCGAGGCGAGCACGTGTACGTCGCCGCGCGGGTTGTCGCGGAAGTTGTACCACTCGTCGTACCGGGACCACTTCGCCGGCAGGTCGTCCGTGGACTCGTGCGCGGGGTCCTCGACCTTGACGGTGGCCTGCTGGTTGGCCGGGTGCGAGGCGAAGTACGCGCCGACCAGCTCGCCGTACCAGGGCCAGTCGTACTCGGTGTCCGAGGCGGCGTGCACGCCGACGTACCCGCCGCCGGCCTGGACGTAGCGCTCGAACGCGGCCTGCTGCTCCGCGTTCAGTACGTCACCGGTGGTGGAGAGCCAGATCACCGCCTGGTACTTGCCGAGGTTGGCGTCGGTGAACGCCGTCGAGTCCTCGGTGGCGTCGACGGTGAACCCGTTCTCCGCGCCGAGCTGCTGGATGGCGGCGATGCCGGCCGGGATGGAGTCGTGCCGGAAGCCGGCCGTCTTGGAGAAGACCAGCACGCTGAAGGGCTCGGCCTGGGCCTGGACCGGTGCCCGCGCCGGCAGCGCCGCCGGGGCGGGCGGGGCGGCCGAGGCGGGGGTGGCGGCCAGTACGGTCGTGCCGAGGAGTACGGCCGCCGCCGCGCCGACCAGGCTGCGGGTGAGTCTGCGGTGGGGGTGCGGGGGATGCGATGTGCCGCCGGAGCGGCCGGGACTGGACACGGAGGATCTCCTTGGTCCGGTGAGGACAGCAGGGATCCCGGGTCGGTACGCCGAAGACCGTCACGGGGTGTGGGGGTATGGCCGGAGCTCGCCGAAGCACCGGCTGTCGAATTTTGCCTTGTCGTTGAACAAATTAGGGCCGGCTGCTGGCCGCTCGGAATACGGCGGTGAGGTTAATTCAGGTAACGGTTGCGTAACGAGGTGGAATCATCCGGATAGGACAGACATATCCGCCGGCCGCCGGTCCCGCCTCGGGCAGAGATGCGAAACGCCGTCGCGTTCGGAGAGTTGCCCGGCCCGGGTCGGCGTTACGTGGTCGAACGCTGACGCTGTGCGATTTGTCGTGGCCCTTTACGGATCCGTGACCGGCCGCGTACGCTCGCCCTCAAGTAACCCACGGGAGCCCGGTGGACCGGGCTGAGAGGGGGGCTGTCGAGCCCCCGACCGTCGAACCTGATCCGGGTAATGCCGGCGCAGGGAGGAGTGTTGCCGTGCTACATATCGGACGACTTCACCTCATCACCGACACCCGGCCGGGGCGGGACCCGCTCGCCGTGGTCGACGCGGCCCTCTCGGTCGCCGGCCCCGAACTCGTCGTGCAGGTCCGGGTCGAGGACGACACCGACGACCGGACGGCGTACGAGCTGGCCGTCGAGGTCGCCCGCCGGTGTGCCGCCGTCGGGGCGTCCTGCCTGGTCAACGACCGGCTGCACCTGGCACTGGCGATCGGGGCGGCGGGCGGGCACGTCGGGGCCCGGGACCTGCCGGTCGACGCCGCCCGCCGGGTACTCGGCCCGGCCGCCGTACTCGGCGCGACCGCCCGGGACCCGCGGACCGGTACGGCGGCGGTCGAGGCCGGGGCCAGCTACCTCGGCGTCGGCCCCTGCCACGCCACCTCCACCAAGGACGGACTGCCCGCGCCGATCGGCCCGGAGGGGATCCGCCGGGTCGCCTCGGCGGTGCCGGTACCGGTGATCGCGATCGGCGGGATCACCCCGGAACGGGTACCCGCGCTGCTGGCCGCCGGGGCGTACGGGGTGGCGGTGGTCGGTGCCGTCTCCGGCGCCGCCGACCCGGCCCAGGCCACCGCCGCCCTACTGACCGCGCTCACCGCCAACCCGCCCCCACCCCAGCCGAAGTGGGGAACATCGCCGGGGTGGGACCCCCGGCGGGGTTCCCCACTGTCGGGCCGGGGTGCGGGGGCGGACGGATGGTAGGCGGCAGCCGGCCGGACGTGGCGGTGGTGGGCGGAGGGCCGATCGGGCTCGCCGTCGCCTGGCGCTGCGCCGCCCGGGGCCTGCGGGTCAGCCTGTACGACGCCACGCCCGGCTCGGGTGCCTCGGATGTGGCGGCCGGAATGCTCGCCCCGGTCGCCGAGAGCTACTTTGGCGAGCGGGTACTGACCGGACTGCTCGTCGAGTCCGCGGGCCGCTGGCCGGGCTTCGCCGCCGAACTCGCCGAGTACACCGGGCTGGACCTGGGCTACCGGACCGAGGGGACGCTGACCGTCGCACTCACCTCCGACGATTTGGCCGAGGCGGAGCGGCTCTGGACGTACCAGCGGAATCTGGGACTGCCGGTGACCCCGCTGCGGCCGGCGGAGCTGCGGGACCGCGAACCGTTGCTGACCACCCGGCTGCGCGGCGGCGCGCTCGCCCCCGGCGACCACCAGGTCGACCCGCGCCGGCTGGTCGCCGCGCTGCGGGTCGCCGTCGAACGCGCCGGGGTGACGCTGGTGTCCCGGCCGGTCCGGCAGCTCGCGGAGCTGGACGCGGCGGTGACGGTCGTCGCGGCCGGCTGCGGCACGGCGGCGCTGACCGGCCTGCCGGTCCGGCCGGTGAAGGGGCAGATCCTGCGGCTGCGCGCGCCCCGGGGGGCGACACCCGGGTTCCGGCACGTGATCCGGGGCCACGCCGACGGTCGGCACGTCTACCTGGTGCCCCGGACCGACGGCGAGGTGGTGGTCGGGGCCACCGTCGAGGAGCGCGCCGACCTCGACGTCACCGCCGGGGCGGTACTCGACCTGCTCCGCTCCGCCACCGACGTGATCCCGGACCTCGCCGAGTACGAGCTGGTCGAGGCGCGCTCCGGGCTACGCCCCGGTACGCCGGACAACGTACCGCTGCTCGGCCCGCTGCCGGGCCGGCCCGAGGTGGTGGTCGCGACCGGGCACTTCCGGCATGGCATCGTGCTCACCCCGCTCACCGCCGACCTGGTCGCCGACCTGCTGGCCACCGGCGTACCGGATCCGGCGCTCGCGCCGCTGTCGCCGGCCCGGTTCGGCGCGCCGGTCCCGCTGTCGCCGGCCTGGTTCGGCGCGCCGGTCCCGCCGGGGCGGCCAGGGCGGCCAGGGGCGGTCGGGGGTGCGATGCCGGCGGCGCGGCCGGCGGGCGCGGGATCAGTTGGTGGGTCGGCGCCTGGCGGGGAGCCGGGGCCTGGCGGGGAGTCGGGGCCTGGCGGGGAGTCGGGGTCGGGTGTGGGAGCAGTTGGTGGGTCGGGGCCTGGCGGGGAGTCGGGGTCGGGTGTGGGAGCAGTTGGTGGGCCGGTGCCCGGCGGGGAGTCGGGGCCGGATGACGGGACGAGCAGGGTGGGGAGGACGCGGTGGAGCTGACCGTGAACGGAGTCGAGCAGCGGCTGCCCGGCGAGTTGACCGTGGCGGACCTGGTGCAGCGGATCACCAGCGCGCACCGGGGCGTGGCGGTGGCGGTGAACGGCGAGGTGGTGCCGCGCGGCGGCTGGCCGGCCCGGCTACTCCGGGACGGCGACCGGGTCGAGGTGCTGACCGCGGCGCAGGGCGGGTGACCGGGATGTCGACCGGACTGCCCGACCCCGAACCCGGGTTCGTACTCGCCGGTGAGAAGTTCAGCTCCCGGCTGATCCTCGGCACCGGTGGGGCGACCAGCCCGTACGCCCTGGAACAGGCGATCCGGGCCAGCGGGAGTGAGCTGGTCACCGTATCGCTGCGCCGGATCGACAGCAGCGCCACCATGGGCGGCGGAGTGCTGGAGGTGCTCTCACGGTGCGGCGTACGGCTGCTGCCGAACACCGCTGGATGTCGTACCGCCGCCGAGGCGATCACCACGGCCCGGCTTGCCCGGGAGGCGTTCGAGACACCGTGGATCAAGCTGGAGGTGACCGGTGACGACCGGACCCTGCTGCCGGACGCGGTCGAGCTGGTCACCGCCGCCGAGCGGCTGGTCGCCGAGGGGTTCACGGTGCTGCCGTACGTCACCGACGATCCCGTGCTGGCCCGCCGGATGGAGGATCTCGGCTGTGCCGCAGTGATGCCGGCGGGCGCGCCGATCGGCTCCGGGCTGGGCATCACCAACCCACACCACCTGCGACTGCTGCGGCAGAACGTGGACGTACCCGTGATCCTCGACGCGGGCGTCGGTACCGCCTCGGACGCGGCCCTGGCGATGGAACTCGGCTGCGACGCGGTGATGCTGGCCAGCGCGGTGACCCGGGCGGCCGACCCGGTACGGATGGCCACCGCCATGCGGTACGCGATCGAGGCGGGACGGCTGGCCGCCGGTGCGGGCCGGATTCCCCGGCGCTTCCACGCGCTGGCCTCCACTCCCGACGAGGGGCGGCCCGAGCTGTGACCGCGCCACCCGGGATCGTCCTGGTCACCGACCGGTGGCAGGCGAGCCGGCCGCTCGACGAGGTGGTTCGGGCAGCGGTCGACGGCGGGGTCCGGTGGGTGTTGCTGCGGGAGCGGGACCTGCCCCGGCCGGAGCGGCTCGACCTGGCCCGGCGGCTGCGCGTGATCCTCGCCCCGGTGCACGGCACCCTGCTGGTCGCCGGGCCGGACCCGCTGGACGGCGACGCGGTACACCTGCCGGCCGCCGGTCCCTATCCGCCGCCGACGCTGCCGCTGGTCGGCCGCTCCTGCCACGACCTGGCCGAGTTGGGCCGGATCTCCACGGAGGACTATGTGACGCTCTCGCCGGTCTACCCGAGCCCGTCCAAGCCCGGATACGGTCCGCCGCTCGGTCCCGCCGGCCTGGCCGGGCTGGTCGCCGACAGCCCGGTTCCGGTGGTCGCGCTCGGCGGCGTCGGTACCCCCGAGCAGGTAGACGCCTGCCTGGCGGCCGGTGCGGTCGGGGTGGCGGTGATGGGTGCGGTGATGCGATCGGACGCCCCGTCCGCACTGGTCCGCGACCTCTGCACGGCCGCCGAGGCGCGGCCTGCCGACGTGCGGGCTGTTGACGTGCGGGCCGCCGAGGCGCAGACCGTTGATGTGCGGGCCGCTGTGGTGCGGGCGGTTGAGCGGTGACGCCGCCGGTGGTGTTGACCGTGGCCGGCTCGGACTCCGGGGCGGGCGCGGGCATCCAGGCCGACCTGAAGGTCTTCGCCGCGCTCGGGGTCTACGGCACCTCGGTACTCACCGCGGTCACGGCGCAGAACACCCGCGAGGTACGGGCCGTCTTCGGAGTCCCCGCCGAGATGGTGACGGCACAACTCCGCACGTTGACCGAGGACCTGCCGCCGGTCGCGGTGAAGACCGGAATGCTCGGCGACGCGGAGGTGGCGGACGCGGTGGCCGGGGCGGCCCGGGCGGGTCTGCTGCCCAACCTGGTGGTCGACCCGGTGCTCGTCTCGACCAGCGGAGCCCGGCTCGGCGTGGTCGAGGCGATCGAGCGGCTGCTGCCGTACGCCCTGGTGGCGACGCCGAACCGGGCGGAGGCGGCGGCGATCCTCGGCCGGACGGTCTCCGGTACCGACGAGATGGCGGAGGCGGCCCGGCAGCTCGCCGCCGGCGGCCCCCGATACGTGGTGGTGACCGGCGGCGACGTCGACGGCTCGGGGCTGGCGACCGGTGGCGGCGAGGCGTTCGGCGGCGCGGTCGACGCGCTCTGCACCGGTACCGAGGTGCGGCTGTTGCGCCGGCCGTGGGTGCCGACCCGGAACAGCCACGGCACCGGCTGTTCGTTCTCGGCCGCGATCGCCGCCCGGCTGGCGCTCGGCGACCAGGTGCCGGACGCGGTGGCCTTCGCCAAGGAGTACGTCACCCGCGCGCTGCTCGGCGCCCGGACCTGGTCGTTGGGGAGCGGTCACGGGCCGCTGGACCACTTCCGCTGGTCCGATGCGGCGCCGGGCGGCGGCGGATCCGCTTCATCCAGCGGGTCCGGTTCATCCCGCGGGTCGGGTCCATCCAGCACAGGGAGGTAGGCATGAACGCTCGTCGCAAGGTGTACGTGACGGGGGCGCGTCCGGACGTCCGGGTGCCGTTCGCGGAGGTCGAGCTGACCGGCGACGAACCACCAGTACGGCTCTACGACACGTCCGGTCCCGGCTCCGACCCCGCCGAAGGGCTGCCTCCGCTGCGCGGGACGTGGATCGCGGAGCGCGGCGACGTGGCCCCGGTACGCGGCGCCGGAACCCCGCTGGCCGGTCGGGACGGCGTCCGGCCCACCCAACTGGAGTACGCCCGGGCCGGGATCGTCACCCCGGAGATGGAGTTCGTGGCGGTCCGGGAGGGCATGCCGGCCGAGGTGGTCCGGGAGGAGATCGCCACCGGCCGGGCGGTGTTGCCGCTGAACGTGAACCACCCGGAGTGCGAGCCGGCGATCATCGGCAGGCGCTTCCTGGTGAAGGTCAACGCCAACATCGGCACCTCGGCGGTCACCTCGTCGATCGCCGAGGAGGTGGAGAAACTCACCTGGGCGACCCGGTGGGGCGCGGACACCGTGATGGACCTCTCCACCGGCAAGCGGATCCACGAGACCCGGGAAGCGATCATCCGCAACTCCCCGGTGCCGATCGGTACCGTGCCGATCTACCAGGCGCTGGAGAAGGTCGGCGGCGACCCGGTGAAACTCTCCTGGGAGGTCTTCCGGGAGACGGTGGTCGAACAGGCCGAGCAGGGCGTCGACTACATGACGGTGCACGCCGGGGTACGCCTCGGCTACGTGCCGCTGGCGGTCGACCGGGTCACCGGGATCGTCTCCCGGGGCGGCTCGATCATGGCGGCCTGGTGCCTGGCACACCACCGAGAGAACTTCCTCTACACCAACTTCGCCGAACTCTGCGAGATCCTCGCCCGGTACGACGTCACGTTCTCGCTCGGTGACGGGCTCCGCCCCGGCTCGATCGCGGACGCGAACGACGAGGCGCAGTTCGCCGAGCTGCGTACCCTCGGGGAGTTGACCTCGGTGGCCTGGGAGCACGGCGTACAGGTGATGATCGAGGGGCCGGGGCACGTGCCGATGCACAAGATCAAGGAGAACGTGGACCTCCAGCAGGAGCTGTGCCACGAGGCCCCGTTCTACACCCTCGGGCCGCTGACCACGGACATCGCCCCGGCGTACGACCACATCACCTCGGCGATCGGCGCGGCGATGATCGGCATGTTCGGCACCGCCATGCTCTGCTACGTCACCCCGAAGGAGCACCTGGGGCTGCCGGACCGGGACGACGTCAAGGCGGGGGTCATCGCGTACAAGATCGCGGCACACGCGGCTGACCTGGCCAAGGGGCACCCCGGGGCGCAGGCGTGGGACGACGCGCTGTCGAAGGCGCGGTTCGAGTTCCGCTGGGAGGACCAGTTCAACCTGTCGCTGGATCCGGAGACCGCGCGGGCGTACCACGACGCCACCCTGCCGGCGACACCCGCCAAGACGGCCCACTTCTGTTCCATGTGCGGCCCGAAGTTCTGCTCCATGAAGATCACCCAGGAACTCAAGGAGTACGCGGCGCAGGGCATGCGGGAGAAGTCGACCGAGTTCCTGGCCTCCGGCGGCAAGGTGTACCTACCCCTGGCCTGACCAGCCCCGCCAGCGCCCTGAGTGCCGGAGACGCGTGACCTGGACACCGGAGGCGTTACCCGATCGCGGTAGCGCATCTGGCGTCCAGGTCGAGCGAGGGCCGTGCCCTGTTGACGGGTGCTGGTGCCCTGTTGACGGGTGATAGTGGTCAGTCTGCGGGTGCGGGTGGTCAGTTGACGGGTGCGGGTGGTCAGTCGGCGTGGTGGCGGCCGGTTGAGCGGAGTGAGCGTCGTAGGCTGCGGTCCGGGCCGAGGTCGTCGGCGGCCGGGTCGGGTTCGCTGAGCCCGCTCACCCAGTCGACGTACTCCTCGTCGCGGGCCGGCACCGGTTCCTCCGTACGGGTGCGGCCCTTCGCCTCCCGCTGCTTCGCCTCGCCCTTGTCCTGCTTCGGCTCACCCTTCTCCTGCTTCGACTGGCCGTTCTCCTGCTTCGACTGGCTCTTGCCGGTCTCGATGGTGCCGGTCTGCTCGGGGTCGGTGCTGCCCCGGTTGCGCCGGAACAGGCCGCGACGGATCCGCCCGGTCGGCGGCTCCGGGTCTCCGGTCCCGGACTCGGACCTGACCTCGGCGGTACTTGCCGGGTCGGTTTCAGCCGGGGGCGTGCCGCGGTCCGATGTCGCCTGGACCGGGGAGTCCCCGGAGACCACCGGGACGGGCGGAATCCGCTCGGTCCGGGTCGGGTCCGCTCCGCTCGGCTCCGTACGGCTCCGGCCCCATTCCGCCGAGTTCCCACTCGGGTACGACCGCTTGTCCCCGGCCCGCCCTGCGTCGTCCGACCCGGGGCCGGAACTGCCAGAACTCCCGGAACTGCCAGGACTGCCGGGGCTGCTCGTGCCGGGGCTGCTCGTGCCGGTGCTGGTGGTGCCGGCCCCGCTGCCCCCGGTCGGCCGCTGGGCCGGATCGGTCGACGGTTCACGAGGGTCGAGTCGAGGACGGCTGACCGGCGCGAAGGCGTCCCAGGCATCGTCGGTCCGGGTCGCCGTCGCAGGCGGCGCCGTGGGCATTGCCACTGGCGGCGTCCGAACCGCTGGCGGCGCCGCGACCCCTGGTGGTGCCGGGACCCCTGGCGGCGTCGAAACTGCTGGCGGCGCCGGGACCGCTGGTGGCATCGGAACCGCTGGTGGTGTCGCTGCGGCCGGCTGCTCCGGTGCTGCCGGCGTGGTCGCCGCCGATCCTGCCGGTGTTTCCGTCGGTGTCGTGGTCGGCCAGAAGTCCTCGGTACGCAGCCGACGGGCACCCGCCCAACCGGCCGGCGATCCGGCATCCCCCGAACCGGTGGTCGGCCCGTCGCTGGCCGGGCTGACCGGTTCCGTGCTGCTTCGCTGACCGCTCTCGGGCGTGGTCGGGGTCGGTGAACCGAACCGCTCGGTGGGCGCGGAGTACTCCGTCGAGACGCGCGGCGTCGGGATGCCTCCGGTGAGGTCGAACGACCAGTTCCCGGTATCCGGCGCCGGTGCCCGGGGCGGTTCCGTCGATTCGTTGCCCGGCTGCCCACCGGCCGCCGGACCGGGCGTCCAGGTGCCGGCCGCCGTCGTCCCGGCAACCCGGTCACCACCGGTGCCGGTACCGCCCGCCGGAGGTGCGCCGCCGGGGATGTCCAACCGCCAGGTCGAGTCGGCCGAGGCGCCGCCGGTCGTGGCGCCGCCCAGTGCCGCTCTGCCGGTGGAGATGCTGCCGGTGGAGATGCTGCCCGTGGCGGTGCTGCCAACGGTGGCGTTGCCGATCGTGGTGGCGCCGGTCGTGGCGTTGCCGGTGGAGATGCTGCCGGGCCAGGTCGAGTCGGTCGTGGCGCCGCCGCTCGGCGCGCTCACCGGCGGGATGACCGCGGTCGGCGCGTCGCTGGCATCGCTGCCGGCCGTCGTCGCGGCGGTGCCGCCGCCGACCGGCACCATGCCGGCGGTGCTGCCGGGCACTGCGCCGACGGTCACGCCGGCCGTCGTCGCGGCGGTGCCGCCGGGTGTCGTGCTGACGGACGAGGGGGCGGATTCGGCGGTCGAGTCGGCCGGGGCGGTCTCCGCCGGGGCGGTCAGCGGCCAGCGGGCCCAGGCCGCCAGCACCGAACCCAGTGCACCCGCGCCGACGGCGATCAGCGCTGCCCAGTACGGCGCCGCCTGGTGGGCGTCGGTCGAGTCGCCCCGGCCGGCGACCACGTACGCCAGGGCGAGCATCGCCGGGCCTGCCACGCCACAACTGGCGACCACCGGCGACGGCAGCTCGCGCCGCCGGGCCAGGGCACCGGCGAGTGCGCCCGCGACCAGGGCCAGCGCCGGCATGGTGACGACCGCAAGCCGCTGGCTGGCGCCGGCACCCAGCCAGCTCGGGTCGACACCGCCGAGCCGGACCGCCGGCATCGGGTCGGCGGGGCCGAGCGAGGGCAGCACGGACAGTACGGCGAGGAACCAGACCACGCCGGTCACCGCGCCGATGTTCCAGAGCACCGGACGATGGCTGAGCGCGGCCAGGGCGGCGACGAACCCGACCCCGGCACCGACCGCCGCCGCCACCCCGGTCAGGGCCACCGGGTCGGCCGAGGCGACCTGGGCCGCCCGGGCAGGCTGCATGGAGAGCGGGGCGACCGCGAGTGCGCCGAGGGCGGCCAACGCCGAGATGGCGGCCCGGTTGCCGAGCGTGGTGGGCAGGGTGTACCTGCGAACGAGCCGGTCGGCCACCATCGCGCCGAGTACGGCCGCCAGCATGGCGAACCAGCCGACCCAGACGAGCTGGGCGGGCCACTGGTTCGCCGTGGCGGCGTCGAAGCTGCGGTCGAAGCGGACGAGGCCGAGCCCGTACGCGATCCCCAGCTGGCCGGCGCCGCTGACGATCCCGACGAGGAGTGCGGCGAGCAGCACTCTGCCCCAGGTCCGGTAGGCCATGCCGGGCACGTTACGCACCCCTGACCGTGCCCGCCACCCTGGGCCGGAGGTCCGACACCGGCCAGGGTGGCCGACTGACTACTGAAAATTACTGACCGTCGGGTCAGTGCTGTTGGTCGACCTGACCACTGCCGCTCAGCGCCAGGCCGGGGCCGCCCTCGGGGTGGTCGAGCAGGAGTTCGTGCAGCTCCGCGCTGGCCCGGGCGACGTCCTCGAAGTGCGCGTTGCGGCCCAGGGAGCGGGGACGCGGGATGTCGATGTCGAGGACCTTGCGGATCCGACCGGGTCGAGGGCTGAGTACGACAACCCGGTCGGCGAGCAGCACCGCCTCGTCGATCGAGTGGGTGACGAAGAGGATCGTCGCCGAGTGCTCCATGTGGATCCGTTGGAGTTCGACCGACAACTCCTCCCGGGTCAGCGCGTCCAGCGCGGAGAACGGCTCGTCCATCAGCAGTACCTTCGGCTGCTGGATCAGGGCCCGGCAGAGCGACACCCGCTGCTGCATGCCGCCGGACAGCTCGTGCGGAAGCCGCTTCTCGAACTCGCTGAGCCCGACCATCGACAGCAGGTCGCGGGCCCGGTCGCGGTGCGCGGCCTTGCTCCAGCCGAAGATCTCGGTCGGCAGCAGCACGTTGTCGAGCACCGACCGCCAGGGCAGCAGCGCCGGGCGTTGGAAGACCATGGCGATGTCCCGCCGTGGCCGGGTGACGACCTCGTCCGCCACCCGGACCTCGCCCCCGGTCACCGGCAGCAGGCCGGCCACCAGGCGCAGCAGGGTGGACTTTCCGCAGCCGGAGCGGCCCACCACGGCGAGGAACTCGCCGTCGGCGACGTCGAGGTCGATGCCCCGCAGCGCCTCAACGGAACCGGACCGACCGCCGAAGGTCCGGGATACTCCGGAGAGTCGGATCATCGCTAGGCCACCCCATTCGACAGGTCGACAGTGTCGACAGGCTATCCCGGACGCCTCCCGGCGGCGAGGGCTCGTTCCGCACCGCCGGGCCGCGACGTCGATCGCCGGCTCAGCCGGCCAGCCGCCACCGGCCGCCACGGGCGACCAGCAGGCTCAGTGCCTGGGGCATCAGCCCCGAGTGGTTCTCCGGCGTCATCCGGATCGGGCCGGAGAGGCCGTCGGTCTCCGCGGTCTCCAGCAGGCTGCGGATCCGTGGGCGGTCCGGCGCCTCGCCGTCGCCGCCGGCCCGCACCGCCGCGTCCACGATGAGTTGTACCGCGTCGGCGGCGAACGAGGAGTATCCGTAGTAGCCGCCGAACCGGGCGGTGTAGTCCCGGAACCACTGCTTGCTCGCCGCCTTGGCCGGGGTGGTCGCGATCACGTCGTCGATCACCATGGTCTGGGTGAAGACCATCGTGGTGTCCTCCGCCGCGGTGCCGCTGTTGCCGATGAAGAGGTCGCCGGCGGCCACCGCGTCGAAGAAGACGTGTCCCCGGTAACGCTCCTTGCCCAGGCTCCCGATCGCCAGGTTGGCCTGGTCGGCCGGGGTCCACACGATGATCGCCTCGGGCTCCTCCGCCACCAGCGCGCCCACCGCCTGGCTGACGTCGGTGTCGGTCACCTTCACCGACCGCTTCGCCAGGATCGGGATGTCGGTCGGGTCCTCCTCGACGCCGACGAGTTCGTTCGTCAGCGTCGCCGCGCCCTCCTCGCCGTACTTGTCGGCGGTGTGCAGCACTGCCACCGTCTTGACCTTGCGGGCCCGGAGTTCGGCGGCGATGGCGGCGACATTGTCGCGGGCGTTCGGGCCGAGTTTGAACATGTACTCCCGGTCCGGCCCCGGGGCGGCCACGTCAGTGGCCGGAGCGAGCGCGATCGTCGGAACCTGCTTGCTCTTCACCGTCTTCGCCGCACCGATGGCGCACTCGTTGCAGCTGCCCATGATGATGCCGCTGATCGCCGGATCGGAGGTGAAATCGCCGATATTGGTCGCCGAGATGCTGGCATCGAACTTGTTGTCCCGGACCTCCAGGCGGACTCGGCGACCGCCCAGCGCACCGGACTCGTTCAGTTGCTCGACCTTGAGTTCCAGGGCCCGCTGGTAGGCCTTGCCCACCTGTGGGGCCGCGCCGGACAGTTCCAGGTCGGCGCCGATCACGATCTCTCCGGACGCCTCCTCCGGCGCGCCGAACTGGCAGCCGGTCAGCGAGGTTGCCAGGATGGCCGACGCGAGCAGCGCGGGTATCGCGGAGCGGATGGGCCTCAACTCAGTCCTCCAGGTATCCGGCGCGGGCGGGGGGCTTGCCCGGCCGCCGAGCTTGTCGTCCACAATGGATGGGCAACGATCTGCCGTACGGTTCACGCGAAGCCTTCAAACCCGCAAAACCTTGCCAATGCCGGCCGCCTGGGTCAAGCGCTCGATACCAGGCTGGTTTCGGGATGACGGGTCTCACATAGTGATAAGAGGGGGTACGGGTGCAGGATAACTTTCCAGATACGGACGACCACTCTAGAGATATACGTGCTGATCAGAGACTTGCCGATTCATCGATCCTCCGGCTTCGAGGGTAGTCGACGTCCCATGATGGACCTTTGCTGCCCTCCCGTCGCTTCCCAAAGCGGCCTTCTTCTGATGAAATCGCGGCCGTGCCGCGTGCGGCTCGATCCGCTGCAGCAGGCATCGGTCGACGGGTCACGTAATGAAACGACGGAGGCGATGTCGTGAGCACCGGACCTACGACCCTGCCCGCAAAAGGTATGCGGGGGGGCGCTGCACCGCGCCGCTGGCTTCCCCGGCTACGGGACACCCGAATCCGGTCGAAGCTCGCGCTGCTGCTCGTCGTCCCCGTCGCGGCGGTTCTGGCGCTCGCCACGATCCGACTGGTCGACATCGGGCAGGGCGCCTACCAGGCCGGCGTGCTCCGGTCGCTGACCGAACTCTCCGCCGACGTCTCAGCGCTCACCCAGGACGTGCACAAGGAGCGGATCGCCGCCGCCCGGCTGCTCGCCAAGTCGCCGGAGACGACGACCGAGACGTACGACGCGTACGTGCAGCGCACCGATTCCCGGATCGCCGCGTACAACGACCGGCGCGCGCAGGTGGGTGGCGTCCCCGCCTCGGTAGAGAACCGGCTCCGGGTCATCGACGACCGGCTGGCCGCGCTCAACAGCACCCGGCAGGAGGTACTGGAGCGCCGGGATATGCCGCCCGCCGAGGCCACCCTGCGGTACGAGATGATCATCGTCGAACTCGTGGCGTACGGCGAGGTGCTCGGGCAGATCTCGGGTGAGAGCGCGGTCGGTGACAGCCTGCGTACCCTCTCCGCTCTCGCCCAGGCCAAGGAGGCCGTGGCGAACCAGGAGGCGGTGGTCTACAGCGGCCTCGCCGGCGGTTCGGTGTTCGGCCAGGAGCAGTTCTCGGCCTTCATCGCCACCCAGACCAGCCAGCAGGAGGCGCTGCTGGCCTTCGGGGCCTCCGCCAACGTGCAGCAGCAGGCGGTGCTCGACGGCGCCGTCACCGGCGACGCGGTGATCCTGGCCGACAAGGTAGCCCGGGACCTGGGCCGGTCGGTCGGGCAGCGGGCACCGGTCAGCGCGAGTTCGGCGGCGATCGCGATCGGCTCGATCCACGACCTGATGCGCTGGGCGGAGACCCTGCTCGAATCCGACCTGCTGGACCAGGCCGAGGCGGCCCGGTCCGAGGTCGTCCAGCAGGCGATCGTCGAGTCGGTGATCGTGCTGATCACGCTGATCGTCGCGCTCGCCCTCGCCGTCGTACTGGCCCGGTCGCTGAACCAGTCGCTGCGCCGGCTCCGTGAGGGCGCGCTCTCGGTGGCCAACCACGATCTGCCGGAGGCGGTTCGCCGGCTGCGGGACGTCGGCACCATCGGCGACGGCGGCGTGGACGAGATCGTCCGGCAGGTCCGGGACCCGATCCGGCTCAACAACAAGGACGAGGTGGGCCAGGTCGCCCTGGCGTTCAACGTCGTACACAAGGAGGCGGTCCGGGTCGCGGCCGAGCAGGCCGCCCTGCGTACCAGCGTCTCGGCGATGTTCCTCAGCCTGGCCCGCCGAAGCCAGACCCTGGTCGACCGGATGATCGGTGAACTCGACGCGATCGAGCGGGGTGAGGAGGACCCGAAGCGGCTGGCCCAGCTCTTCGAGCTCGACCACCTGGCCACCCGAATGCGCCGCAACGACGAGAACCTGCTCGTGCTGGCCGGCGCCGACTCGACGGCGCCCCGCCGGGAAGACGCGCTGCTGATCGACGCGCTGCGGGCCGCGCAGTCCGAGGTGGAGCTCTACAACCGGATCGAGTTCGGCACCGTCGACCCGGACATCTCGGTCGCCGCGCACGCGGTCAACGACGTCGTCCGGCTGGTCGCCGAGCTGCTCGACAACGCGACCCGCTTCTCGCCGCCGCACACCACGGTTGTCGCCGACGCCCGCCGGATCCGCGACTACGTGTTGATCCAGGTGGAGGACCGGGGCCTCGGGCTCAGCGAAGAGCAGATGGACGCCCTGAACCGCCGGCTGGCCGCTCCGCCGGCCGTCGACGTGGCGGCCTTCCGGCTGATGGGTCTCGCGGTCGTCGGTCGGCTGGCGCACCGGCACGAGATCCGGGTCGACCTGCGCCGCAACGTGGAGGGCGGCACGGTCGCCCAGGTCACCCTGCCGGCCAGCACGGTGGTGCTGCCCACCCCGCGTGGTCGTGACCAGATCCTCGGCCGGCAGCGGCAGCCGCTCGCGGTCGAGCAGGGGCCGGCCACCAGCCGGCCGCCGTCCGGTGCGGCCTGGCAGGAGACGCTCTCTCCGGTCGGCGCGTCGCGTAACGGCGGCTCCCTGACCGAGCAGTGGCGCAGTGCGGCGGGCAACCAGTGGCAGACCGCCGGCGACCCGGCCGGGGGGATGCCGGCCAGCACCGGTGGCCCGGTCAACAGCCACCTGACGGCGAGCCAGTTGCCGGTCACACCGACGCCGACCTACCAGCAGGGCATGACGCCGACGTACCAGAGTCCGGCGCCGACGGCTCCGCCCGCCCACCCGGGGCTGGCCGGTTCGGGTGGCGTCACCTCGCCGACCGTGCAGTACCCGACGGTCGCGTCGTCGCTGCCGCAGCGCGGAGCGGCGGGTTCCGGCCCGGCCGCCACGCACGCGATGACGCCCGCGGTGGCGGCACCGTCCGGCCTGCCCTCCGGCCCGGTCGCGGGCGCTCCGGTCAGCGCCGCATCCGCGGTCGCGCCCCGGGTGGAGGACACCGGCGAAGCGCCGATCTTCCGCGAGATGGAGGCGGTCTGGTTCCGTTCCCACGGATCGGACTCGACCGCGATCTTCACCGTGCCGCCGGGCGGCTACCAATCGCCGCCGGCACCGAGCGCTCCGCCGTCGCCGAACGCGGCGACCCCGGGCCGGACCCCGCTGACCGCCCGCAGTCCGGGACGTTCCGCACCGCCGCCGGCCCCCTACGCACCACCGACACCAGCACCAGCACCGGTACCCGCCGCCGCACCGCCACCGGCTGCCGCGCCCGCGCCGGCCGCCGCCACCCCGGCGCAGGCCGGGACCGAGGGGTCCTGGCGGACGGCGGCCGACGAGGGCTGGGCCCGGGCCAGCCAGGCGGCGGAGCCGGCCAACGCCGGTACGACCCGGTCCGGCCTGCCCAAGCGGGTGCCCCAGGCGCAACTGGTGCCCGGTGGCGTCGAGCCCAAGAGCGCGCGCGAGCGGACCAGGCGTACCCCGGACGAGGTGCGCGGGCTGTTGTCGGCCTACCACCGCGGCGTACAGCGCGGTCGGACGGCCGGTTCCGAGCAGAACGGCATGATCTCAACCAAGGAGACGAGCGGATGAACAGGCCAGCAGCGATGCAGGACATGGGGTGGCTGCTCAGTAACTTCGCCGACAGCGTCGCCGGCATCGCACACGTCGTCGCGGTCTCGGCGGACGGCCTGCTCCTCGCCTCCTCGCGGGACCTGCCGGCGGACCGGGCCGACCAGCTCGCGGCGATCACGTCCGGCGTGGTCAGCCTGACCGACGGCGCCTCCCGGATGTTCAGCGCCGGCGGGGTGCTCCAGACGGTGATCGAGATGGACAGTGGCTACCTGTTCCTGATGTCGATCAGCGACGGTTCCTCGATGGCCGTGCTGGCCGCCCGGAGCTGTGACGTGGGCCAGGTCGGCTACGAGATGGCGCTGCTGGTGGAACGGGTCGGTGCGGCACTGGTGCCATTGCCGCGCGAGGCCGTCTCGCGGCCGTAACCCGGCAGACCAAGGATGACAACGGTGAAACCGCGACTCGACCCTGAGGAGGTGACCACGGTATGGAGGGACGACGCGATGACCCGCGTGGCGCGCTCGTCCGACCGTACGCGGTCACCCGCGGTCGTACCGAGGCTCGTCTGGAGATCGCGCTCGAGGCGGTACTCGTGGCGAGCCCGGCCGCGGTCGTGGAGTCCCGGTTCGCCGGCCATGACAAGCACCGCATCGCCACGATCTGCGAGGGCCGGGCGCAGTCACTGGCGGAGATCGCCGCGTACACCCGGCTGCCGTTGGGTGTCGCCCGGGTGCTGGTCGCCGACATGGTGGCGGACAGCCTGCTGACGCTGCACAATGCCGCTCCACCGGAGGCGTACGAGGAGCGGATGGAACTGCTTGAGAGGGTGCTAAGTGGACTTCGCAGGCTATGACCCGGCTAGGCCGCGTCGCGGCGGCGGTGGTGGTGGAGGCGGCGGTGGTGGTGGTGGGATCACCTCCGCGAAGATCGTTATTGCCGGCGGGTTCGGGGTCGGCAAGACGACGCTCGTGGGTGCGGTCTCGGAGATCACCCCGCTGACCACCGAGGCGGTGATGACCGCGGCCGGGGTCGGGATCGACGATCCGTCCAAGGTCCCGGGCAAGGAGACCACCACGGTCGCCATGGACTTCGGCCGGATCACGATGGCCCAGGACCTGATCCTCTATCTGTTCGGCACGCCCGGACAGACCCGGTTCTGGTTCATGTGGGACGAGATCATCCGTGGTGCGGTCGGCGCGGCGGTGCTGGTCGACACCCGGCGGATCACCGACGCGTTCGCCCCGCTGGACTACTTCGAGAACCGACACCTGCCGTACGTCGTGGCGTTGAACCGCTTCGACGGCGCACCGCAGTACGAGCCGGAGGAGGTACGCGAGGCGCTCGCGATCGCCCCGCACGTACCGCTGGTGATGTGCGACGCCCGACACCGCGAGTCGGTCAAGCACGTGCTGGTGAACGTGGTACAGCACGCGATGGAGACGCTGCGCGCGGAGCACGGTCGGGGCCAGCCCACCCCGGTCGGCTGACCCTCACGGTTGAACCTTTTTCAACCTGAACCGCGCGGCGTTCACACACCGCGTCCGACCTTGCGGTCGGACGAACCGCAAGGTGAGGTTGAAAAAGGGTTCGTTGAGCAGGCTTGCCGGGCCCGGGGAGGCTCCGCGGTTCAATCCTGCACAACGAGAGGGACAGATATGCCACAGCACGATGGCCCCGATGGCGGCTGCGTAGCCGTCATCGGGGGTACCTCCGGCCTCGGCCGGGACGTGGCCGAGCACTACGCGAAGCGGGGGCTCGCGGTCGTCATCACCGGGCGCGACGCGGCCCGGACCGCAGCGGTCGCCGCCGAGATCGGTGGCCGGACGACGGGGGTTGCCGTCGACCTCGCCAAGCCCGAGTCCATCGCCGCCGCGCTCGCCGGGATCGGCGAGATCAGGCACCTTGTCCTCTCCGCCTTCGTCCGCGACGTCAACAAGGTCTCGGACTACCAGATCGACCGCGCGGTCAGCCTGGTCACCGTCAAGCTGGTCGGGTACACCGAGGTGGCGCACACCCTCCAGTCCAGGCTCTCGCCGAACGGTTCCGTGCTGCTCTTCGGCGGCGGCTCGAAGGACCGGCCCTTCCCCGGTTCGGCGACGGTCTCCACGGTGAACGCCGGGGTGGTCGGCCTGGTGAACGTGCTCGCCGCCGAGCTGCGGCCGGTCCGGGTCAACGCCCTGCACCCGGGCATCGTCGCCGACAGCCCGTTCTGGGCCAAGCAGCCGGCCGAGGTGCACGAGACCTACACGGCGCGTACCCCGACGGGCCGGCTGACCACCATGGCGGACGTCACCGACGCCGCCGTTTTCCTGCTGGAGAACCCGGCCGTCAACGCGGTCAACCTCGACCTCAACGGCGGTGCCGGGCTGGCCTGACCCGGTGGGCGGATCACCGTCGGCCACGGCCGGGACGGTGATCCGCCCGATCGGTCGGGCGAGGTGCGGGGTGGTGGTGGCTCAGGCGGAGATCTTCCGGGCCCACGGCACGGCGAGCCGTTCCGCCACGACCACGGCGTAGAAGAGGGCGATGCCGAGTACCCCGGTCAGGGTGATCGCGGCGAACGCCAGCGGGGTGTCGAACGACTGCTGTGTGCTGTAGATGATCGCCCCCAGCCCTCCGTTCAGGGTCTGCAACTCGGCCACCACGGCGCCGATCAGGGAGAGCGTGATGCCGAGCTTCAGCCCCACGAAGACCTGGGGCAGCGCCCACGGCAGCCGTACCTTGAGATAGGTCTTCAGCCGGGACGCGGAGAGCGACCGGGTCAGTTCGTAGAGGTCGGCCGGGGTCGAGGTCAGGCCCGCCATGGTGGACACCATGATCGGGAAGAAGGCGATCAGGACGACCAGGGAGATTTTGGTCCGCGAGTCGTACCCGATCCAGAGGATCAGCAGCGGGACGAGGGAGACCTTCGGCACCGCGTTGAACGCGACGATCATCGGCAGGGTGGCCTGCTCGACCAGGCGTGAGCCGGTCAGCAGCAGGGCCGCGACCATCCCGCCGGCCGCCGCGATACCGAACCCGGCGAGCGTCCCCCAGAGCGTCGCCCAGGCCGCCTCGAAGAGGTAGGCGGGTTCCCGGTCGAAGGCGTCGACGACCTCCGGCGGGGACGGCAGGAAGAGGGTCTCGACCTCGAAGACGATGGTCACCAGCCACCAGAGGCCGATCGCGACGACGGTGCCGACGATCGGCAGCGCGGCCCGGGTGCCGGGGGACAGCTCCCGTCTAACGGTCATCGGGTCCGCCGGTACGGTGTCGGCGGTCGTCGGCCGGGCGCGTCGGCCGGTACGGCAGGTCGTGCGAGTCGCGGGCATCGCTGCCCGGAAGGGTCCAGACGCGCAACGTGTCTCTCCTCTGCGTCGCAAAGGGGACGGCGAGTGGCTGCCCACTCGCCGTCCCCGAGGTGTCACGCCGGCCGGTCAGGCCTTGGGCGCGATGGAGAAGTCGATGACCTTGTCGGGGGTGAGGCCGGCCGGGATCAGCTCGGCGCCCTGGAGGATGGCGATGGCCCGGGCGGCACGCTGCTCGTCGAGCGCACCGATCGTGTTGCCCGGCGCCGAGGTGACGTACGGCGTCATCAGCTTGATCTCCGCCGCGGCGCCCAGCTCGTTCACGTTCGGGTTGTTGGCCTTCATGATCTTCGCGGCCTCTTCGGGGTTCTCCACCGTGTACTTCAGGCCCTTCATCGCCGCGTGCTTGAACCGCTTGACGATGTCCGGGTTCTCCTGGGCGTACTTGGCGGTGGTGGTGAGGCCGGTGCCGAGCAGGTCACGCAGGTAGTCGGTGAGCGGCATGACCGTCATCGTCTGCTTGGTCACCGTCTCCACGGTGTTCCGGGTGATGACGAAGGTGCTGAGTACGTCGACCTTCTTGCCGACCAGCAGGCCGACCAGGGTCTGCGGGGTGGTCTCGACGAACTGGAGCTTGCTGGCGTCGAAGCCGGCCAGCTTGCCGTACGCCGGGAGCAGGGTCTTGGTGATCGAGCCCTGGGCGACACCGACCCGCTTGCCCTCCAGGTCCTTCGGCTTCGTGACGCCGGAGCCGGGCGGCGCGAAGATCGCGACCAGGGTGCTCTGGTGCACCGCGGCGATCACTCGCATCTCGGTGACCTGAGCCTTGCCGGTCTGGATCATCAGCTGGGTCACGTCGCTGTAGGTGAACTGCGCCTTGCCGGAGAGCAGGCCCTGGTTGTTGGTGGCCGGGGCGCCCTGCTGGACGGTGACGTCGAGCCCGGCCTCCTTGAAGAATCCCTTGTCCTTCGCGACCCATGCGAATGCGTCGTGGCCACCGGTGCCGAACCCGGTGAGGTACGTCACCTTGTCCGGAGCCTTGCTGCCGACGTCACCCCCGTCGGAGTCGTCCGAACCCGAGCAGCCGGCCGTGACCAGCATGGCCGTGGCCAACGCCGCGGCGGCCAGCACGCGTATACGCCTCGTCATTCCTACCTATCCTTTTGAGGAGAATCCATTGAGGATGTGAATCGGTCTGCCCGGTTCGGGGTCAGCCGCGTCCCGCTGACGGTGCCGGGGGTGCAGATGATTGCCGGGGACTCGCTGTGGCCGGTGCCCGCATGATCGTAATGCCTTGCCCGATGTCTCCGGCAGTCCTCCTGACGCGTTCGCGAGCAGGGTGTGACGCGACCCGAAATGGTTTCTACCAGGGAAACGAGGCGCCTCCACCTGTCCCCTGTGCACAGTCCCGGAGGGCAGTTTACGGGCGCTTCCCGGACGTTGCGGCCTTACCCTGCCAACCGCCTGTCCGCCCGTCAAGGGATCAAACCGAGCCGATACCCAAGCGTGAGCCGCCGTCCGTCCGGTCGATGAACCTGGTCCACCTTCCCTCGCGCTCCGTCGTGGACCAGGTGCGGAGCGCCGCGCCACCGCCACGCGACCCGGCCGCTCTCCCCGTCGACGCCGGAACCCGCCGAAGCGAGCCGGCCCGTTCCCTCGCGCTGCCCAGACGAGGCCGGGTCGAGGCGGACCGGATCGAGGCGGACCGGGTCGAGGCGGACCGGGTCGACGAGGACCGGGTCGACGAGGACCGGATCGACGGGGTTCAGTCGACCGGCAGTCGGTAACCGCGTTTGACCACGGTCTGCACCACCCCCGGGGTGCGCAGTCCGGCCCGCAGCCGGGCCACCGCCATCTCGACGGCGTGCTCGTCGGCGCCCCTCGGCAGGGTGCGCAGCAGGGCCGCCCGGGACATCACCCGGCCGGGCGTACTCGCCAGGGCCCGGAGTACCGCCATCGGGGCCGGTGCCAGCGGGCGCAGCTCACCGTCCAGGATGGCCGCGTGCCCGCGCAGGGTCAGCAGGTGACCGGCGACCTTGACGCTGATCGCCCGCTGTGGCAGCTCGTCGACGATGGTCCGGACCAGCGCACCGAGCCGGGCCCGGTTCGGCGCCACCACCGGTACGCCGTGCCGGCGCAGCGGAGCGGCGGTGACCGGCCCGACACAGGCGGCCAGTACGTCCGAGCGCATCGCGTCGAGTACCGCCTCGGTGCTAGGGCCGGCCGCCCTGAGCAGTGCGCCGACCGCCGGTGCTGAGGTGAAGGTGACCGCGTCCACCAGCCGGCCGGCGATCAGGTCGACCAGCCGGTGCAGCGGGGCCGGGTCGGTCGGCGCCGCCCAGCGGTAGACCGGTACCTCGAGCACGCTCGCCCCGGCCGCCTCCAGCGCGGCCGTGCACTCCGGCTGCCGCTCGCCGTGCAACTGCATCGCGATCAACTGGCCGCGTACGCCGCGCTGCCGGAGGTGGTCGATCACCTCGTCGCAGCTCTCCGAGGCGGGCGACCACTCGTCGTGCAGGCCGGCGGCCCGGATCGCGCCCCGGGCCTTCGGCCCCCGGCTGACGATGTAGGCCCGGGAGAGTACCGAGCGCAGCGGTTCGGCCAGCCCCCAGCCCTCGGCCGCCTCCAGCCAGCCGCGCATCCCGATCCCGGTGTTCGCCATCAGTACGTCGGGCGGGTTGTCCAGGCAGGCCCGGGTCGCCGCCCGCAGTTCGGTGTCGTCGGCCAGCGGCACGATCCGCAGCGCCGGGGCGAGCACCACCCGGGCGCCGCGCCGCTCCAGCATGGCGGTGAGTTCGTCGCGGCGCCGGTCGGCGGTGACCCCGACCGTGAAGCCGGACAGCTCGCCGGACATCAGGAGCCTCCGGTGGGCGGGGTCGCCACCTCGACCAGCCCGTCCCGGCACCGCACCCGGTAGGTCGGCACCGTCACGCCGGGCACGTCGAGGCAGTCCCCGGTGCGCAGGTCGTAGACCTGTTTGTGCAGCGGGGAGGCGACCGTCGGGATCTCGCCGCGACTGCCGACGATGCCCCGGGCCATCACGTACGCGCCGGCGATCGGGTCCCGCTGGCCGATCGCGAAGAGCCGGCCGTCGTGGGTGCGGAAGACCGCCACCTGCGCGCCGTCGACCAGCGCGGCCACTCCGCGCTCCGGCTCCAGTCGGGGGTACGGGCAGACGGCCGTCCAGCGCGCGTCGTCGCCACCCGGCTCGCCGCCATCCGGCTCGGCCCCGCCCGGCTCGGCGCGACTCGGCTCGGCGACGTCTGCGAATCCCTCGTTGATCGTGGCGTCCAGAGTCAACTTGGTACCCCCATGGTCGTCGGGAGGCCGAGCGTCACCGGTCGGCGGTCTCCCAGGGCCGGAACGGGCTGTCCCCGTTCCACCTCGAACGTGATCGACGGGTCCGGTACGTCCGGCGCGTTGACGAAGGAGGTGAACCGGCGCAACCGCTCCGGGTCCGCCAGCGTGTCGCGCCACTCGTCGGAGTACGCCCCGACGTGCCGGGCCATCGCGGCGTCGAGTTCGGCGCAGAGCCCGAGCGAGTCGTCGACGATGACCGCCCGCAGGTGCTCCAGGCCGCCCTCCAGCGCCTCGATCCAGGCGGCCGTCCGCTGTAGCCGGTCGGCGGTGCGGATGTAGAACATCAGGAACCGGTCGACATACCGGACCAGCTCCTCGGTCGATAGGTCCTGGCCGAAGAGTTCGGCGTGCCGGGGGCGGAACCCACCGTTGCCACCGAGGTAGAGGTTCCAGCCGCCCTCGGTGGCGATGATCCCGAAGTCCTTGCTGCGGGCCTCGGCACACTCCCGGGCACAGCCGGAGACGGCGGACTTGAGCTTGTGTGGGGCACGCAGTCCCCGGTAGCGCAGCTCCAGGGCGATCGCCAGCCCGACCGAGTCCTGCACCCCGTACCGGCACCAGGTGGAGCCGACGCAGGACTTGACCGTACGCAGCGCCTTGCCGTACGCGTGCCCGGACTCGAACCCGGCGTCGACCAGCCGGCGCCAGATCTGCGGCAACTGCTCCACCCGGGCACCGAAGAGGTCGATCCGCTGCCCACCGGTGATCTTCGTGTAGAGCTGGAAGTCCCGGGCCACCTCGCCGATCACGATCAGCTTCTCCGGGGTGATTTCGCCACCCGGGATCCGCGGCACCACCGAGTACGTCCCGTCCCGCTGGATGTTGGCCAGGAAGTGGTCGTTGGTGTCCTGCAACGACGCCTGCTCGCCGTCGAGTACGTAGCCGTTGCCGAGCGAGGCGAGGATCGAGGCGACCGCCGGCTTGCAGATGTCGCAGCCCCGGCCCCGGCCGTGCTCGGCGACGAGTCGGGAGAAGGTGCGGATCCCGCGTACCCGGACGATCTCGAAAAGCTCCTGCCGGCTGTGGTCGAAGTGCTCGCAGAGTGCCTTGCTCAGGCTCACCCCGGAGACCGCCAGCAACTGCTTCAGCATCGGTACGCAGGACCCGCAGCTCGTACCGGCCCGGGTGCACGCCTTCAGCCCCGGTACGTCGGTGCAGCCCTCGACGATGGCGCCGACGAGCTGGTCCTTGGTCACCCCGTTGCAGGAGCAGACCTGGGCCGAGCCGGGCAGCGCGGCGATCCCGGCCCCGGTCCCGGTACCGTCGCCGGCCGGGGCGAGCAGGGCCAGCGGCGGGCCGGGCAGCGCGCCGCCGACGCTGGCCCGCAACGTCGGGTACGCCGTCACGTCGCCGACCAGTACCCCGCCGAGCAGGGTCTTCGCGTCGTCCGAGAGGACCAGCTTGGCGTAGACCCGGGTGGCCGGGTCGGTGAAGGTCACGTCGAGACAGCCCGGGGTCCGGCCGTGTGCGTCACCGAACGAGGCGACGTCCACCCCGAGCAGCTTCAGCTTGGTCGACAGGTCCGCGCCCGGGAAGGTCGCCGTACCGCCGACCAGCCGGTCGGCCACCACCTCCGCCATCGCGTAGCCGGGGGCGACCAGGCCGTAACAGGTGCCGTCGACGGCGGCGCACTCGCCGATCGCCCAGATCCGCTCGTCGGCGCTGCGGCAGCTCTCGTCGACCCGGACCCCACCGCGCTCGCCCAGCTCCAGGCCGGCGGCCCGGGCCAGCTCGTCCCGGGGCCGGATGCCGGCGGCCACCACCACCAGGTCGGTGGGGAGCCAACCGCCGTCCGAGAGGGTCAGCCCGGCCAGCTCGCCGTCCGGGCGGGACCGGATCGCGGTGGTGGCCACCCCGAGGTGCGGCACCACACCCAGCTCCTCGACGTACCGGCGCAGCATCGCGCCGCCGGCCTCGTCGACCTGCACCGGCATCAGCCGGGGGGCGAACTCCACCACCGAGGTGGTCAGGCCGAGCAGTCGCAGCGCGTTCGCCGCCTCCAGGCCGAGCAGCCCGCCGCCGATCACCGCGCCGCTGCGCCGGCCCTTGGCGAAGTCGCGGATCGCGGTCAGGTCGTCCAGGGTGCGGTAGACGAAGACTCCGGAGCGCAGCGCCGGGGTGGGTCCGAGCGCATCCGGGCCCTCTGCCACGTACGCGCCGTCGATCGGCGGCACGAACGGGTACGACCCGGTCGCCAGCACCAGCGCGTCGTAGGAGTATTCCCCGTCCCCGGTGACCACCCGTCGACCGGTCCGGTCGATCTCCAGCACCGGCTCGCCCAGCCGCAGCTCCACCCCGTCGTCCGGCCGGTGCAGGCTCAGCTCGTCCGCGTCCACTCCGTCGAAGAACGCCGAGAGCCGCACCCGGTCGTACGCCGGCCGCCCCTCCTCGGCGAGCACGGTGACCTGCCAGCGGCCCTCGGTGTCCCGGGAGCGCAGCGCCTCGACGAAGCGCTGCCCCACCATGCCGTTGCCGACCACCACGAGTCGCTGCCGCTCGGCATATCCGGTCACGCTGCCACCTCTGCTTCCACCGGGTCGGGAGTGTCGATCGAGGAGAGCCAGCCGAGGATCCCCTCGACGGCGTCCCGGCAACTGCCGCAGCCGGTGGTGGCCCGGGTCGCGGCGACGACGTCGTCCATGGACCTCGCCCCGGCCCGCCAGCAGCGCACCAGCGCGCCCTTGCGCACCGTGTTGCACTGGCAGACCGTCGCCGCGTCCGGCATCAGTGCCGGTGACTCGACCGGTGCCGCGCTCGCGGTGTCGCGGCTGCGGCCGAGCAGCAGGGTGCGGCGGTCGATCGGCACCGGCGTACCCCGGTCGAAGAGCTGGATCACCGTGCCGACCGCCGGGTTGTCGCCGAGCATGATCGCCCCGGTGAGCCGTTCGCCGACGATCCGCAGCCGGGCGTAGGTGCCCCGGACCGGGTCGGAGAAGCTGAGTTCCTCGACGTCCGGCGCGGGGCCGGCGGCGGCGTCGCCCATCGCGGCGAGGTCGATGCCGGCGGCCTTGAGCCGGGTGACCGCCGGCTGCGGCCGGTAGCGCGCCCGGGGGTCCTGCCCGGCCAGCACCTGGGCCAGCACCCGGGCCTGCTCCCAGGCCGGGGCGACCAGGCCGGTGACCACGCCCGCGTGCTGGGCGCAGTCGCCGATCGCCGAGATGTGCGGGTCGCTGCTGCGCAGCCGGTCGTCCACCACCACGCCCCGGTCGACGGTGAGCCCGGCGGCGCGGGCCAGTTCCACGTCGGGGCGTACCCCGCAGGAGAGCACCAGCAGGTCGGCGTCGAGTTCGCGGCCGTCGGAGAGGGTCAGGGTGAGGCCGTCGGGCCGGGCGTCGACGGCGCTGGCGGCCACGTCCAGGTGGGTGGTGACGCCGAGCCCGGCCAGGGTACGCGCCAGCACCGCGCCGGCCGCCGGATCGAGCTGCCGTTCCATCAGGTGCCCGACCGGGTGTACCACGTGCACGTCGAGCCCTCGGGCGGCCAGCCCCCGGGCCGCCTCCAGGCCGAGCAGCCCGCCACCGAGCACCAGGGCCCGGCGTGCCCCGGCGGCGGCGGTCAGGATGCGCCGGCAGTCGTCGAGGGTACGGAACACGGCCACCCGGTCCGGTAGCCTCTCCCGGTCCAGCCCGGCCAGCGGCGGTACGAGGGCACGCCCGCCGGTGGCCAGCACCAGGTGGTCGTACCCGATCAGGTCGCCCCGGCCGGTCGTCACCGTGCGGCGCGCCGGGTCGACGGCGGTGGCCTGCACCCCGGGGCGTACGTCGATGCCGTGCCCGGCCGCCTCGGCCAGCTCCACACCGGACTCGTCGACCTTGCCGGCCAGCAGGCTCGACAGCATGATCCGGTTGTACGCCCGATGCAGCTCGGCCCCGAGTACCGTGATCTTCGCGTCGCCGAGCCGGGCCGAGAGTTCGGCCGCCAACCGGGCCCCGGCCATGCCGTGACCGACGATCACGATCCGGTTCCGTGACCCGTCCACCATCTCCTCTGTGCTCATGCCGTCCCCTCGCCAGCGCTCGCTACTGCCTTCTCGACCCGGACCGCGCAGACCTTGAACTCGGGCATCCTGGAGACCGGATCGAGGGCGTCGCTGGTCACCGAGTTGATCCGGGCCGCGCCGGCCCAGTGGAACGGCGCGAAGACGGTGTCCGGCCGGATGGTCGGGGTCAGCCGGGCCGGCGCCCGCATCTCGCCCCGGCGGCTGGTCACCCGCACCTCGTCGCCGTCGGCCACCCCGAGCCGGGCCGCCAGGTCGGGATGGAGTTCCAGGAAGGCGTTCGGGGCGACCCGGCGCAGTGCCTCGACCCGCCGGGTCTGCGCGCCGGACTGGTACTGCGTCAGCACCCGGCCGGTGGTGAGGTAGACCGGATAGTCCGGGCAGACCTCCTCGGCGACCGGGCGGTGCTCGACCGGCACGAACCGGGCCCGCCCGTCCGGGGTCGGGAACCCGTCGGCGAAGAGTCGCGGCATGCCCGGCCCGTCCTCGTCCGGACAGGGCCAGAAGACGCCGTCCTCGGCGTCGATCCGCTCCCAGGTGATCCCCGCGTAGTCGGCGGCACCGCCGGCCGAGGCGCGGCGCAACTCCGCGAAGACCTGCTCGGGAGCGGCCGGAAAGCGGGACCGGCCCTGTCCGGCCGACCCGTCGACGTGGTCGAGCCGGTCGGCGAGGTCGGCCAGCAGCGCCAGATCTGTGCGTACGCCGGGCGGTGGCGGGCCGAGCGCGCGGCGGCGCAACACCCGACCCTCCAGATTGGTCATCGTGCCGTCCTCCTCGGCCCACTGGGCGGTCGGCAGCACCACGTCGGCGATCTCGGCCGTCTCCGAGCGGACGAAGTCGGCCACCACCAGCAGGTCGAGGTCGCGCAGCCGGCCCTCGATCCGGCCCGCCCGGGGCGCCGAGACGACCGGGTTGGAGCCGAACACCAGCAGCCCCTTCGGACCACCGTCGGTGCCCAGCGCACTGAGCAGCTCGTACGCCGACACTCCCGGCCCGGGCAGCGCGTCCGGGTCCACCCCCCAGACCCCGGCGACGTGTGCCCGGGCGGCCGGGTCGTCGATCCGGCGGTAGCCGGGGAGCTGGTCGGCCTTCTGCCCGTGCTCGCGCCCACCCTGGCCGTTGCCCTGCCCGGTGAGGCAGCCGTACCCGGAGCCGGGCCGGCCGGGCAGGCCGAGCGCGAGGGCCAGGTTGACGAAGGCGGTCACCGTGTCCACGCCCTTGGCGTGCTGTTCGGCGCCGCGGGCGGTGAGGATGATCGCCCGTTCGGCGGTGCCGAGCGCCCGGGCCGCCGCCTCCAGGTCGGCCACCGGTACCCCGGAGAGCCGCTCCGCCCGAGCCGGCCAGTAGCCGGCGGTGACCCGGCGTACCTGGTCGAACCCGGTGGTCCGGGCGGCCACGTAGTCCTTGTCGACCAGTCCCTCGGCCAGCGCGATGTGCAGCAGCGCGTTCGCCACCGCGAGGTCGGTGCCGGGGGTCGGTTGCAGGTGCAGGGTGGCCTGCCGGGCGGTCGCGGTGACCCGGGGGTCGATCACGATCAGGGTGCCGCCGCGCTGTCGCTGCTCGACCAGGTAGCGGACCAGCGGCGGCATCGTCTCGGCGACGTTCGCGCCGACCAGCAGCAGGGTGTCGGCGGTGCTGAGGTCGGCCAGTGGAAACGGCAGTCCCCGGTCGACCCCGAAGGCGCGCATCCCGGCGGCGGCGGCCGAGGACATGCAGAACCGTCCGTTGTAGTCGATGTTCCGGGTGCCGAGCGCGACCCGGGCGAACTTGCCGAGGGCGTACGCCTTCTCGTTGGTCAGCCCGCCGCCGCCGAAGACGGCCACCGCGTCCCGGCCGTACGCCGACTGGATGCGGCGGATGCCGGCCACCACCCGGTCCAGCGCCTCCGGCCAGCTCGCCGGGCGCAGTTGCCCGCCGGGGCGGTCCCGGAGCAGCGGGGTGGTCAGCCGGTCGGGGTGGTCGAGCAGTTCGGCGGCGGTCCAGCCCTTCTGGCAGAGCCCGCCGCGGTTGGTGGGGAACTGCCGGGGCAGCACCTCCACCCGCTCGGCGGTGCGGCGCAGCGTCATCCCGCACTGTAGGGCGCAGTATGGGCAGTGCGTGACGACGTCCTGGGACACATCCTCCGAATGCGTCGCAGTGCGTGCACCGTCTGTCATGTCCGAAGCGTGCCGGCGCCCGGTTTCACGGCCGGGTCCCTCTTGTTTCGGGCCTGTCAAGAGCCGCTCACACGGACCTCGCTCAGCGGGTCGGCCCGGCCTTGCCGGCGGCCAGAGATTACCTACAATCCTGGACCAAGGCCCGAAAGTTCCCTGCGACCGGCGGCCCCGGCGGGAGCGGTTCGGGGGAGTTCGTGACGGTACTGCTCCGAGCGGTGGATCTATGATGTGGAAGGTCGTTCCACATCTTAGGAGGCACTTCGATGGCCGTGGTGTCGCTTTTCGACGCGGTGGCCGGGTCGTACGACGAGTCCCGTCGCCGGCTCGTGCCGTGCTTCGACGACTTCTACGGCACGGCGGTCGAGGTGGCCGCTCCGCCGCTGCGCCGGGCACTGGCCTCCGGGCGGGTACCGGCCGTACTCGACCTCGGCGCCGGGACCGGGCTGCTCTCGATCCTGCTCAGCGCCGCCGTACCGGGGGTGCGGAGCACGCTGCTCGACGCCGCCCCGGCGATGCTCGCGGTCGCCGGGGGACACCTGACCCGGCGCGGGGTACCGCACGAGACGGTGATCGCCGACCTGACCGCGCCGCTGCCCGGCGGCCCGTACGACGCCGTCGTCTCCGCGCTGGCCATCCACCACCTGCCGGACGCCGACAAGCGTGACCTCTACCGTCGGGTCCGGCAGGTGCTGGTCCCCGGCGGGGTCTTCGTGAACGCCGAGCAGGTGGCCGGCGGCACCCCCGACCTGGACTCCCGGTACGACGAGGTGTGGCTGGCCCAGGTCATCGCGCTCGGCGCCACCGAGGCGGAGATCGCCGGAGCCCGGGAGCGGATGGTGCACGACCGCCCGGCGCCGGTGCCGGACCAGTGCCGCTGGCTGGTCGAGGCCGGTTTCGTCGGCGTCGACTGTTTCTACAAGTCGTGGCGGTTCGCCGTCTTCGGCGGCCGGCGCGAACTCCAGTGACGGGTGACGGCGGGCTGGGATGACGACTGGGATGACGGCCGGTCACACCATCGGTAGGCTGGGCGGCATGACCGCCAAGGTGACTCTCTCGTTTTCGGACGAGACGATCGAAGAGGCGCGGGCCTTCGCGAAACGGGACGGCATGTCGCTTTCCGCCTGGATCGACCAGGCCGCCCGGGAGAAGGCGCTCCGTGAGGTCTTCGCCGCGCACGCCGCGGCGGTCGGCCGGGCCCGCCTGGACATCGAGGCCGCCGCCATCGCCGACGCCCAGGAGGCCGCGCTGGTCGACGCGGCTCTCGGCAGGCGTGCGAGTGCCCCTTCCACCACCTCCCCTCGCGGTCCGGCGGACCGCGAGGTCGGACGCGGTGCCTGAGAACTGCGCGATTCGGGTCGAAGAAGGTTCCAGTGCTACGTAGGGGCGAGATCTGGCGGATCGACGGGGCCCGGTCCCGGCTCGGCCTGGTGATCAGCTCCGACGTCTACAACTCCACCGACGTGCCGATCGTGATCGTCGCCGAGGTGGTCGACTCCGAACTGCTCCGGGACTCCCCGCTCGCCGTGACCATGGGCGAATACGTGGTGATGCCCGACCGGCTCTCGTCGCCGATGAAGAAGTGGTTCACCGAGTGCGTCGGAGCCGCGGACGCCGACACCATGTTCCGGGTCAGCCGGGCGCTGCGTATCCTCCAGGGCATCTGAGCGCCCGACCGCGGGGCGGCGACACGCACATCTCACCATCCGCCGGGGCCCGCCGTGCGCCGACCGTTGCCGGCCCGACTCGGAGCGCGAACCGCCGGGAAACCCCGCGCTCCTACTTTCGGGCGGCATGACTAGTACTGCCGCCGCTACCGGCCCGACGGCCGATCCCGGGACCGACAGCACGGCCACCGCCCCGGCGGCGGCCGGTCTCGGCACCCTTCCACCACCGGAGACCGCCACCGCGCCGGTCGCCGCCCGCCGACACCACCTCGACGACTGGCGCCCCGAGGACCCGGACTTCTGGCGTACCACCGGAGCGCCGATCGCCCGGCGCAACCTGATCGTCTCGATCGCCTCCGAGCACATCGGCTTCTCGGTGTGGACCCTCTGGTCCGTGCTGGTGCTCTTCCTCGGCCCGGAGTACGGGATCGACCCGGCCGGGAAGTTCCTGCTGACCGCCGTACCGGCCGCGCTGGGTGCGGTGCTGCGGCTGCCGTACACCCTGGCGGTGGCGAGGTTCGGCGGGCGGAACTGGACGATCGTCAGCGCCCTGCTGCTGCTGGTGCCGGCGGTGCCGATGGCGATCCTGATCGAGCCCGGGGTGTCGTACGGCACCCTGATGGTGCTGGCCTGCCTGGCCGGGGTCGGCGGCGGGAACTTCGCCTCCTCGATGGCGAACATCAACCTCTTCTACCCGCAGCGGCTCAAGGGCTGGGCGCTGGGCCTGAACGCCGGCGGCGGCAACATCGGGGTGGCCGCCGTCCAGCTCGTCGGGCTGGCGGTGCTGGCCACGGCCGGTGCCGCGTACCCGCGCCTGGTGCCGGCGGTCTATCTCCCGCTGATCGTGCTCGCCGCGCTGGCCTCGGCCCGCTACATGGACAACATCACCGGGGCCCGCAACGAGCGCGGGGCGCTGCGCGAGGCGGCCCGGGAACCGCACACCTGGGTGATGTCGCTGCTCTACATCGGCACCTTCGGCTCGTTCATCGGCTTCGGCTTCGCCTTCGGGCAGGTACTGCTGGTGCAGTTCGGCGACCGGTTCGGCACCCCGCTCGACGCGGCGTACCTGACCTTCCTCGGGCCGCTGGTCGGCTCGCTGATCCGGCCGGTCGGCGGCCACCTCGCCGACCGGTACGGCGGAGCCCGGGTGACCCTGGCGACCTTCGCCGGCATGGCGGCCGGCGCCGGACTGGTCTATTACGCCTCCCGGGAGCGCTCGCTGACCCTCTACCTGATCGGGTTCATCGGGCTCTTCGTGCTCTCCGGGGTGGGCAACGGATCGACGTACAAGATGATCCCGGCGATCTTCCGGGCCAGGGCGGCCCAGGCGGTGTCGGCCGGCGAGCTGGACCCGGGCGCCGCCGATCGCCGGGCGTGGCGGCTCTCCGGTGCCCTGATCGGGATCGCCGGGGCGGTCGGCGCGTTCGGGGGCGTACTGGTCAACATCGCCTTCCGGCAGTCGTTCCTGGCGTACTCCTCGGCCGACGCCGCCTACCTCGCCTTCATCGCCTGGTACGCCCTCTGCCTCGTGGTGACCTGGGTGGTCTACCTCCGCCCGTCGCCGCGCCGCCTCTCCGGGGTGTGACACCCCCGGGCGGGCCGCGGCGGGACCTCCGGCTATCGTCTCGGAGTGGAGGCGGAGGTCCTGCCGTCGCCCCAGCCCGCCGGGGGGTGTCCCGTTTTGACCCCGGCACCGGCGACCGGGTATCGTTGCCTGCTGTTGTGTGACACCCAAGTTTTCACGTGACATCCGCGGGCGTGCCTTTCCCGGTGCGCTTGGTCGTTTGTGCGTGCCTGGCGACCGGTGCGCGACCCCAGACCGACGACGAGACAAGGTAGACCTGTGCGTACGTACAGCCCGAAGCCGGGTGAGATCGAGCGTCAGTGGCACGTCATCGACGCGTCAGACGTCGTGCTGGGCCGTCTGGCAACCCACGTTGCCACGCTGCTGCGCGGCAAGCACAAGCCGACTTTCGCGCCGCACGTCGACACCGGTGACTTCGTCGTCGTCGTGAACGCGGGCAAGGTGGCGCTGACCGGCAACAAGCGGCACACCAAGGTCGCCTACCGGCACTCCGGCTACCCGGGCGGTCTGAAGCAGGTCGGCTACGACGAGCTGCTGACCAAGCGTCCCGACCGGGCCATCGAGCTGGCCGTCAAGGGCATGCTCCCGCACAACAAGCTCGGCCGTAAGCTGATCAAGAAGCTGAAGGTCTACGCCGGTGCCGAGCACCCGCACGCCGCGCAGCAGCCGGTGCCGTTCGAGATCAAGCAGATCGCGCAGTGAGCGCGGGCGAAGGAAACAGCATGACCGACACCATCGCGACCACCGAAGCCCCGGTGCCCGCCCCGGTGGCCCGCGCTCCCCGTGGCGACCGCCCGATCCAGACCGTTGGTCGCCGCAAGGAGGCGATCGTCCGGGTCCGGATCATCCCGGGCAGCGGCAAGATCACCTGCAACGGTCGTGACCTGGAGGCATACTTCCCGAGCAAGGTGCACCAGCAGCTCATCAAGGAGCCGCTGGTGACCGCCGAGAAGGCCGAGGCGTTCGACATCATCGCCAACCTGCGGGGCGGCGGCACCACCGGCCAGGCCGGCGGGCTGCGGCTGGCCATCGCCCGGGCGCTGATCGCCAACGACCCCGACGACCGTCCGGCGCTCAAGAAGGCCGGCTTCCTCACCCGGGACGCCCGGGAGAAGGAAAGCAAGAAGTACGGTCTCAAGAAGGCTCGCAAGGCGCCCCAGTACTCCAAGCGCTGATCAGCGACAACACCTTGTACGTCTGACGTACGGCCGGAAACCGCCCCCTTCCGCGGTGGCGGTGTCCGGCCGTTTCGTTGTTTTCCACTGGTGCGCTTCCCGGAGGTTTCGCGCATGGGGCGGCTGTTCGGCACTGACGGCGTACGCGGACGCGCGAACGCCGACCTCACCCCCGAGTTGTCACTCGCGGTCGCGGTCGCGGCCGCGCACACCCTCGCCGAGCAGGATCGGAGCCATCCGCCGCTCGCGGTGGTGGGCCGGGACACCCGGGCCAGCGGCGAGATGCTGGAGGCGGCGGTGGTGGCCGGGCTGACCAGCGCCGGCGCCAACGTGGTCCGGGTCGGGGTGCTGCCGACGCCGGGGGTGGCGTTCCTGGTCGGCGAGGCGAAGGCCGACTTCGGGGTGATGCTCTCCGCCTCGCACAACCCGATGCCGGACAACGGGATCAAACTCTTCGCGGCCGGCGGGCACAAGCTGCCCGACGACGTCGAGATGAAGATCGAGGCGGCCGTCGAGGCGAACGGCTCGGCCGGCTGGCAGCGGCCGACCGGTGCCGGCGTCGGCCGGGTGCACGACCTGCTCGACGGTGCCGAGCACTACATCCAGCACCTGGTCAGTACGATCCCGCACCGGCTCGACGGGCTGAAGGTCGTGGTCGACTGCGCCAACGGTGCCGCCTCGGAGGTCGCCCCGGTGGCGTACCGGGAGGCCGGGGCCGAGGTGATCGCCATCCACGCCGAGCCGGACGGGCTCAACATCAACGACGACTGCGGTTCGCAGCACCTCGACAACCTGCGGGCCGCAGTGTTGGAGCACGGTGCCCACCTCGGCATCGCGCACGACGGCGACGCCGACCGCTGCCTGGCGATCTCCGCCGACGGCAGCGAGGTGGACGGCGACCAGATCATGGCGATCCTGGCGCTGGCCATGCGAGAGTCCGGGACGCTGACCCAGGACACCCTGGTCGCGACCGTGATGAGCAACCTCGGGCTGCGGCTCGCCATGTCCGCCGCCGGCATCCGGCTGCTCGAGACCAAGGTCGGCGACCGGTACGTACTGGAGGAGCTGCGCGGCTCCGGGTTGGCGCTGGGCGGCGAGCAGAGCGGGCACGTGGTGCTGCCCGCGTACGCGACCACCGGCGACGGCGTCCTCACCGGGCTGCACCTGATGGCCCGGGTCGCGGCCACCGGCCGTACCCTCGCCGAGCTGGCCTCGGTGGTGACCAAGCTGCCGCAGGTGCTGATCAACGTGCCGGTGGCGGACCGGACCGTCGGAGCCGGCGCGCCGGCCGTACTCGGCGCGGTGCAGCGGGCCGAGGCCGAGCTGGGCGAGACCGGCCGGGTACTGCTCCGCCCCTCCGGCACCGAGCCGCTGGTCCGGGTGATGGTCGAGGCGCCCACGCTGGAGCTGGCCCAGGAGGTCGCCGAGCGGATCGCCACCGAGGTACGCGCCGCCAGCCCGGTGCCGGCGTAACACCGTCGGCGCCCGCCCCGCCGCCCCCTGCGGACCGGGTCGGCGGAGCGGGCCGGAGCCGTCGGCCCGCGCGTCACGGGACCGAGAGCGCGGGCGGGCGGAGGTCCTACAGCCGGAGTTGACTTGCCCGGGCCAGGGTCTGGTCCGGGCCGTCGTCGCCACCGGTGAGGTCGAGGTCCTCGGTGACCCGGCCGTCCCGGAGTCGGACCAGCCGGTCGCACCGGGCGGCGATGTGCTGCTCGTGGGTGGCCAGCAGGATGGTGACGCCCCGCTCGTCGCGCAACCGCAGCAGCAGGTCGAGGATCTCCCCGCCACTGGCCGAGTCCAGGTTGCCGGTCGGCTCGTCCGCCAGCAGCAGCGCCGGCTCGCCCATCAGGGCCCGGGCCACCGCGACCCGCTGCTGCTGGCCGCCGGAGAGCTGCGCCGGCAGCGCCCGCTCCCGGTCGCCGAGCCCGACCGCGTCGAGCAGTTCCCGGGCCCGGGCCGTCCGGTCGTAGCCGACCCGGTAGGGCAGCACCGGTGCCAGTACGTTGTCCAGCGCGGTCAGTGCGGGCAGCAGGTGGTAGCGCTGGAACACGAAGCCCACGCTCCGGCGGTATCCGGCCAGGGCCCGCCGGCCGAGCCGGGTGATCTCCTGCCCGCCGACGACGACCGAGCCGGAGTCGGCCGATTCGATCGCCCCGACCAGATGCAGCAGGGTCGACTTGCCGGAGCCGCTCGGCCCGGTCAGCGCCAGCACCGAGCCGGCGGCGACGTCGAGCGACAGGTCGTGCACCGCGACGATCGGAGGTTCACCGTCGGAGAACCGCTTGGTCAGCGCGGTGACGGTGACCCTGACCCCGGTGGCCGTCATGGCTGCTCCTTGTCGCTGCGGTCGAAGGGGGCCGGTCTTTCGGGGAGCGAGTGTCCCCGCGTGGCGGCCGTAGCCGCGTCGGCGACGCCGCCGAGGGTGCGAACCCGCTCGTACTGAGCCATGCTGATGCCGCCGAAGAGTCCGGAGAGGTGGTCGGGGCGGACGACACCCCGCGCCGTCTCGGGATCGGGCTGTGTCCGGTTCGGACGGACCAAAATGTCGTACGCGGCGCGGGTCTCGCGGCGTACCTGACCGTTCGGGTGCAACTGGGAGGTGGTGACGGCGATGGTGCCGCTCGGCGCGACGAGGCCGGTGGCCGCGACGGGGCCGTCGGCCAGCAGGGCAGGCGGTCGCCCGGGCCGGGCCTGCGGTTGCCGTCCGATGAATCCGACCACCGGCCCCCTCCTCGTCCCCCCAGGACACTCTGCGCTATACATTGTCACAATGCAAGAGGCCGGGGACACGGCCGGAAGGTGGGACAGGCATGGCCATCCAGCACGCGGTGCTCGCGCTGCTCGCCGACGGCCCGAGTTACGGCTACGAACTGAAGGGTGCCTTCGAAACGGCCATCGGTCCACAGTGGGGGCCGCTGAACATCGGGCACCTCTACCAGATCCTCGACCGCCTGGCCCGAGACGAACTGGTCCGGGCCGAACGGCAGGCGCAACCGGTCAAGCCGGACCGGGTGGTCTACGAGATCACTCCCGCCGGCCGGACCGAACTGGCCAGGTGGCTGGCCGAGCCGAGCCCGCGCAGCGGCGGGTTCCGGGACGACTTCTTCCTGAAGGTCACCGCCGCCGCCCGCTCCGGCTCGGCCGAGGTGGTGCGTACGGTGCTCGCCAACCAGCGCGGCTATCTGCTGCGCGAACTGCGCAACCTCGGCACGCTGCGCCGGGAGTCGACCGATCCGGTGGTCGGCCTGCTACTCTCCGCCGCGAGCCGGCACGTCGAGGCCGATCTCGCCTTCCTCGACGACGCCGAGACGGCCCTGCTCGACGGCGCCCGGGTCCGCATCCCCGCCTCGCGCCTGGCCGGCACCGACCCGTCGTCCACGTCTCTGTCCGACGGCCGTGCCCAGGGGTTGGCCGAGGGCGCCTGAGCGCCGGTCACTCCTCGGCCAGCAGATGGATGGCGGGGAGTCGGTGGAACAGGGCTCGGGTGTTGGCCGAGGGCGCCTGAGCGCCGGTCACTCCTCGGCCAGCAGGTGGGGCGGTCGTGCCACCAGGTCGGGGTCGGGTGGTGTCGGCGCGGACGCGGGGAGTCGGTGGAGCAGGGCCCGGGGGCTGGCGGAGGGCGCGTGAGCGTGGGTCACTCCTCGGCCAGCAGGTGGGCGGCGGGGAGCCGGTGGAGCAGGGCCGCTGCGGCGAGCGCCGCGAGGGCGGCGACCAGTGCACCGGCCACGGCGGTCAGCGTGGCGGTCAGCACCAGCCGGGCGGTGAGGTCGCCGACCACCAGGGCGGTCCCGGCCAGTCCCAGCCCGGCCCCGGCGGTCGCGCCGAGCAGGCCGATCCCGACACCCTCGTAGACGGCCAGCCGGCTCAGCGCGGCGTCGGTCCAGCCGATCGCCCGCAGCGTGGCCAGCTCGGCGGCCCGGTCCCGGAGGTTGAGATAGAGCACGTCGGCGACGGCTGCCGCGCCGAGCAGCACGGTGGCGAGCGCGGCGGTGGTGTCGACGGCCCGGACAGTCAGCGAGACGGTGTCGCCGAGCAGGTTGCCGACCACCGCGCCGTGGAACGCGTAGTTCACCCCGGCGAGCAGGGTGAGCGCGGCCACGCCGATGCCGAGGGCGAGCGCGCCGAGCGCGGTCCGGCCCGGTACCCGGGCGAGGTTGACCAGGGCGAGCCCGAGGATTCCCCGTGGTTGGCGGGCCCGGCGGACCGCCCTGACAGCCGGCCGGACCGTGGCGGTGGGACGGGTGCGCGCGGCCCGCAGCGCGGGAGCCGCTCCCGCGGTCAGGGCCAGCAGCAGGGCGACCGGTACGGCGAGCGCCGCCTGCCGCCAGCCGACGTCGATGTCGAGCAGGGCGGCCACCGGGGCGGCGAGGCCGAGCGCCAGCAGCCCGGCCACGAGGCCGAGTACGGCCACCTCGCCGAGGACGGTCGCGCCGATCCGCCGGGCTGGCCAGCCCAGGCAGGCGAGTACGGCCAGTTCGGATCTTCGGTCCCGGACCGCGGCGGAGACGGCGTTGCCGAGGAACAGCCCGCAGACGACGAGGACGAGTAGGAACAGCACGCTGCTCTTGCGGTCCACCGCCTGGACGACGACCGAGGCCACGCCGAGCGCCGACCACCCCTCGTCGAGTCGCAGGTCGGGCCGGCCGAACGCCCCGGCCGCCAGCGCCACGGTCTGCGGGGCGGGCGAGGAGCCGAAGGTGACGTCGACGTCGAGCCCGGTACGGGTGTGGATCTGCTCGGCGGTCAGCCGGACCCGTTCGGCGGACTCGTCGGTGTATCCGTCGACCCCGCCGACCCTGATCCGGATCGCGCTGATCGGGGCGGCGGCGAACTGCCGGGCGTCCCGGCCGTCCAGGAGTTTCGGCAGCGCGGTGAGGCTGGTCAATAGCAGCGGTGGGGTGGAGAGGTAGCCGCCGGGGTTGCCGCTGGGCAGCAGCGGCCGGTCGCCGAGCGCGACTCGGCTGCGCTCGTCGGCGCCGGTCGCGACCGGCGGCTGGTAGGTCTCCAGCGGGACCTCGGAGAGCCCGGTGAACGCGGTCAGCCGTTCCGGGTCGAACATCCCGACCGGGCGCCAGCCCCGGCTCGGCCGCTCGTCGGGGGCCTGTAGCACCTGCTGCCGCAGCGGTCGGAAGGACGGATCGCCGGCCAGCCAGGGCGCCGGCCAGCCGGACACTCCGGGGAGGCCATACACCGCCGGGTCGGCCGGACCGGTACGCGGGCGCAGGTCGTCCTGCGGCTGCGCCGGCGCGTACTCCGTCGGGCCGGCCTGGACCACGCTGATCAGGGTGTCTGCCCGGTGCTCGGCCCCGATGGCGGACCGGATCCGTGCCTGGTACGTGTCGGTGAGGTCCGCACTGCCGGTGCCGGCCGCCGTGCCGGGGCTGCCCCGCAGCGTCTCGGCGAGTTCCGCCGGTCGGACCCCGGCGACCCGGGCCGGCCGCAGCCGGGTGTAGGCGGCGGTGACCGTGCCGTCGACGTACGGGCGGGTGGTGGCCAGTACCGGGATGTCCCGGCCGGCGGTGCCGCCGAGGTCGAAGTCGATCGCCGGCTCGTCGGCGCGCAGCGGCCGACCCTCGACGAGGGCGCCGGTCAGCCCGAGCAGCCGGTCCTCGGCGGCGGGGTCGACGGCGGCGAGCAGGAACGGGACGTGCCAGTCGACCGGCAGCACCAGTCGATCGCCCACGCCCCGGGCATCGGCCGGGCCGCCGACCAGGTGGTGCGGCGAGTTCTCGAACCGGCCGTCGGGCAGCAGCCGGGCGGCGAGTATCTCGGTGTGGTCCACGTCCGTCACCGTGCTGCCCGGGGTGGTCGACCCGACGAGCACGTTGCAGACCGGCTCGGTGCGCCCGCCGGGGAAGACCTCCCGGGGCGCCGGCCGTCCGTCGCCGCACGCGTCCAGCGGGTACCGGTTGCCGTCGGTGTACGGCGCCGGATCCGGCGGGCTGCTGCTCCCGTCGAACGCCGGGTAGACCAGTGGGTTCCTGGTCAGGTAGACGTGTCGAGGCCCGGCCGAGGCCCGGGACAGACCCCGTTCGGCCAGGAACGTCGGGTCGACCCGGATCACCTGTCGCGCGGCCGACCGGTCCACCGCGGCGGTGAGGTCGAACTCCGCCCGCATGCCGAACATGGAGTATCCGACCATCGCCACCGGCGCCGCGATCTCGACCCCGGGGATCGCCGACACCTGGGCGTACTCCGCCTGGCTGATGCCGCCGAAGAGGCCGGAGAGGTAGTTCGGGCGGACCAGCCCGCGTTCGGCCTCCAGCCCGGTACGGCTGCCCTTCGGGCGGACCAGGATGTCGTACGCGGCGCGGGTCTCGCGCTCCACCCGCTCGCTCAGCCGGAGCTGGGAGGTGGTGGTGGCACCGGTCAGTACGACGAAGCCGGTGGTCGCCACCAGCATCCCGGTCAGCAGGGCCGTCGATCGGCCGACCCGACCCCGCAGCTGTCGCCAGATGAACCGGAACACCCGCTGGCCTCCCCGTCGTCCGTTTCGGACACTCTGCGCCATGCATTGTGACAATTCAAGAGGGCCGCGCTGACGAATGCACCGGTCGACGGTGGGCCGCGGCGCGGGGGTGCTCAGCCGGGTGTGCCGCCGAGCGCGCTTAGCCGGTTCACCGCCTCGGCCAGTACCTCCGGGCGCTTGCAGAAGGCGAACCGGACCAGCCGCCGGCCCGCCTCGACGTGGTCGTAGAAGACCTGGGTCGGCACGGCGACCACCCCGCAGCGCTCCGGCAGCGAGCGGCAGAACTCCACCCCGTCCCGCCCGCCCAGCGCGGTGATGTCGGCGGTGACGAAGTAGGTCCCCTCCGGGACCAGTACCTCGAAGCCGGCCTCGACCAGCCCGGCGGAGAGCTGGTCCCGCCGGGCCTGGAGGCCGGACCGGTAGCCGTCGTAGTAGTCGTCCGGCAGGGCCAGCGCCACCGCGACCGCCGGTTGCAACGGTGCGCCGTTCACGAAGGTGAGGAACTGCTTGACCCGCATCGTCGCCGCGACCAGCGGGGCCGGGCCACTGGCCCAGCCGACCTTCCAGCCGGTGCAGGAGAACGTCTTGCCCGCCGAGGAGACCCGCAGGGTGCGCTCCCACATCCCCGGCAGGGTGGCCAGCGGGATGTGCGGACTGCCGGCGTCGGTGAAGACCAGGTGTTCGTAGACCTCGTCGGTCACCGCGAGGGTGTCGAATTCCTGGCACAGCCGGGCGATCAGCGCCAGCTCGTCGGCGTCGAAGACCTTGCCGGTCGGGTTGTGCGGCGAGTTGAGCAACACCAGTCGGGTCCGTGGCCCGAAGGCGGCGCGCAGCTCCGCCGGGTCGAAGGCGTACCGGCCGCCGTCGCCCGGGCGGAGCGTGACCGGCCGCCGGACCGCGCCGGCCAGCGCGATCGAGGCGGCGTACGAGTCGTAGTACGGCTCGAAGCAGACCACCTCGTCGCCGGCCTCGCAGAGCCCGAGGATCGCCGCCGCGATCGCCTCGGTCGCCCCGGCGGTGACCAGCACCTGCCCGTCCGGGTCGTAGTCCAGTCCCCAGAACCGGCGCTGATGTGCGGCGACCGCGGCACGCAGCGCCGGGATGCCCGGGCCGGGCGGGTACTGGTTCTGCCCGCCGCGCAGCGCCTCCGCCGCCGCGGCCAGCATCTCGGGCGGCCCGTCCGTGTCCGGGAAGCCCTGACCCAGGTTGACCGCGCCGGTCCGCACCGCCAGCGCCGACATCTCCGCGAAGATGGTGGTGCCGAACGGGCGCATCCGGCGGACCAGGGGATCGGAGTCCGTTGTCGTCGTCACCCCGTCACCCTAGAGCCGCGCTACGCCGTTTCGTCAGATCCCGAAGTCCGAGCAGGTGACGGTCGCGTAGTTGCCGCTGGAGCTCTTGGAGGCGGTGGACTCGCCATCGACCGTGATCTTGCAGGAGATGTCCCCGGAGCCACCGCCGGTGCGGATCGCCACCACCGTCTTCAGCTCGTCCTCGGGGATCTTGACCTCCTTCTTCCACGGCAGCTCGACCGAGGGCGAGTGCACCTGCTTGCCGGCACCGTCGATGTAGGAGAGTGCGACCTTGCCCTCCCCGGTCACCTCGTAGACCACCGTCTGGCCACTGCTGCCGGGGTCGCCGCCGTCCGACTGGTCGGAGGCGCCCGAGGTCGAGGTGGTGTCGATGCTGGTCTCCAGCGAGTCCCGCACCCGGTCCATCATGGCCAGCGGGCCGAGGCAGATGCCGACGCAGGCGACCAGTACGACCACCACCACGGCCACGATCACGATGATCATGGTCTTGTTGCTCTTCTTCGGGGGTGCCGGCGGGAACGGGCCGCCCGGGTAGCCCGGCTGTCCAGGCTGTCCCGGCTGCCCTGGTTGTCCCGGCTGCCCTGGTTGCCCGTAACCGGGGTAGCCGCCGGCGCCGGCCGCCGCGTACGGGTCGGGGCCGGGCGGGCTGGACTGCGGCGGGTAGACGCCGTAACCGGCGTCCTGCGGGTTCGGCGCCCCGCTGGTCGGGTAAGGCGTGGCTGGTGGGCCGGACTGCGGCGGGTACGCCGGGCCGGCACCCTGGGCCGGGGTCGGCGGCTGGCCCGGGCCGGGCTGCTGTGGCGGGGCGTACGGGTTCGGCTGCTGCGGCTGGCCGTACGGGCTGGGCTGCTGTGGCTGGGCGTACGGGTTGGGCTGTTGGGGTTGGCCGTACGGGTTCGGCTGTTGGGGCTGGCCGTACCCGGCTGCCTGCGGGGGCTGGCCCCAGGCCGGCTGCCCGTACGGGGTGGCCTGCGGCGGCTGGCCGTATCCGCCCGGTTGGGCCGGCGGCTGCCCGTACGTCGTCGGCTGGGCCGGCTGGCCGTAGCCGGACGGCTGCCCGGGCTGGGGCGGCTGCGGCGGGGCGTACCTCGTCGTCGGGGCGTCGTCCTCGTCGGCCGGGTTCTCCGGCTGGGGCTGCTGCGGCGGGCCGAACTTCGTCGTCGGCGGCTCGTATTCCGCGGCGGGGTCGTACGGGTTGTGCGGGGGCGGCGAGTCGGTCATCGGGTCTGGCTCCAGATATGGCGGACAGCAGGGGCGCGGCGACGCGGAGAGGGAGGCGTCGGAGGAGATGGCAGCGAATGCGCCAGTCACGGTACCCCGTCGTCGCTGGTCGCGATGTACCGGTGAAGGGTGGGCGAGCGGGCGGAGCCACCGTTCGTCCGGTTCTGCCGACGGCACAGGATACCGAGCAGCAGTAGTGATCGAATGAGCACCTTTCGAGCAGGCCAGATGAGCGAACTTAGGTTAGGCTGCGGGCCATGTGCGGAATCGTGGGTTACGCCGGCGCCAGGCCGGCGCTGGGCATCGTGCTGGACGGGTTGCGGCGGCTGGAATACCGCGGCTACGACTCGGCAGGGGTGGCGGTCGTCTGCGACGGCGACCTGCTGACCGAGAAGAAGGCCGGCAAGCTGGCCAACCTGGAGAAGGCGCTGGCCGAGCGGTCGACCGCCGATGACGACGCGGTACCCGGCATCGGCGCCGGGACCACCGGGATCGGGCACACCCGGTGGGCCACCCACGGCGGGCCCACCGACCGCAACGCCCACCCGCACCGGGCCCGGGACGGCCGGGTGGCCGTGATCCACAACGGCATCATCGAGAACTTCGCCAAGCTCCGCGCCGAGCTGGAGGCCGAGGGCGTCGAGTTCACCAGCGACACCGACACCGAGTGCGCCGCGCACCTGCTCGCCGGTGAGCTTTCCCGGCTGCGCGCCGCCGGCGAGCCCGACGGGCCGACCCTGCTGGCCACCGCGATGCGCCAGGTCTGCCAGCGGCTGGAGGGCGCCTTCACGCTGCTCGCGGTGGACGCCGCGATCCCCGGCGCGGTGGTCGGGGCCCGGCGCAACTCGCCGCTGGTGGTCGGGCGCGGGGTCGGGGAGAACTACCTGGCCAGCGACGTCTCCGCGTTCATCGAGCACACCCGGGACGCGGTCGAACTGGGCCAGGACCAGGTGGTACTCATCACCGGGGAGGCCATCGAGGTCACCGACTTCACCGGTGCGCCGGCCACCGGCAAGGACTTCCACATCGACTGGGACGCCTCGGCCGCCGAGAAGGGCGGCTACGACTACTTCATGCTGAAGGAGATCGCCGAGCAGCCGCAGGCGATCGCCGACACCCTGCTCGGCCGGCTCAAGGAGAACGGCGAGATCGTCCTCGACGAGGTACGCCTCTCCGACCAGGACCTGCGGGACGCCGACAAGATCTTCATCGTCGCCTGCGGCACCTCGTACCACGCCGGGATGGTGGCGAAGTACGCCATCGAGCACTGGACCCGGATCCCCTGCGAGGTCGAGCTGGCCAGCGAGTTCCGCTACCGCGACCCGGTACTCGACCGGTCCACCCTGGTGGTGGCGATCTCCCAGTCCGGCGAGACCATGGACACCCTGATGGCGCTGCGGCACGCCAAGGAGCAGAAGGCCCGGGTGCTGGCGATCTGCAACACCAACGGCTCCACCATCCCGCGCGAGTCCGACGCCGTGCTCTACACCCACGGCGGGCCCGAGGTGGCGGTCGCCTCCACCAAGGCGTTCCTCACCCAGGTGGTGGCCTGCTATCTGATCGGCCTGCACCTGGCCCAGGTACGCGGAATCAAGTACGCCGACGAGGTGGCCGCGGTGGTGGACCAGCTCCAGGAGATGCCGGACAAGCTGCGCGAGCTGCTCGCCGGGATCGAGCCGGTCCGGGAACTGGCCCGGGAGCTCAAGGCGGCGCCGACGGTGCTCTTCATCGGCCGGCACGTCGGCTTCCCGGTCGCCCTGGAGGGCGCGCTCAAGCTCAAGGAACTCGCCTACATGCACGCCGAGGGGTTCGCGGCCGGCGAGCTGAAGCACGGGCCGATCTCGCTGATCGACCAGGGCACCCCGGTGGTCTGCATCGTGCCGTCCCCGGCCGGGCGGGGGATGCTGCACGACAAGATCGTCTCCAACATCCAGGAGATCCGGGCCCGGGGCGCCCGCACCATCGTGATCGCCGAGCAGGGCGACGAGGCGGTGACCCCGTACGCCGACCACCTGATCTACGTGCCGCGTACCCCGACCCTGCTGGCCCCGCTGGTGACCACGGTGCCGTTGCAGGTGCTCGCCTGCGAGATCGCCGCCGCCCGGGGACACGACGTCGACCAGCCGCGCAACCTGGCCAAGTCGGTCACCGTGGAGTGAACCTTTTCAACCTGAATCGCGCGGCGCGCACGCACCGCGTCCGACCTTGCGGTCCACCGGACCGCAAGGGGAGGTTGACGAAGGTTCAGTGAGCCGGTCACCGTGAGCGTGCGCACCGGCCCCGCCGGTAGGGTGAGGCGGTGATCGTCGCGGTCGGCATCGACGTCGTACTGGTGGATCGGTTCGCCCGGGCGCTCGCCCGTACCCCGCTGCTGGCCGATCGACTCTTCACCGAGGCGGAACGCGTCACCGGGTCGGGCAATCCGCGCTCGGCCGAGTCGCTCGCCGCCCGGTTCGCCGCGAAGGAGGCGGTGGCCAAGGCGCTGGGCGCACCGGCCGGGCTGCGCTGGCACGACTGCGAGGTGGTCTCCGACCCGGACGGGCGGCCGTGGCTGACGGTCTCCGGCACGGTCGCGACCGCCGCCACCGAACGCGGGGTACAACGGTGGCACCTGTCGCTGTCGCACGACGGCGGGATCGCCTCGGCGATGGTGGTGGCGGAGCGATGAGGCGGTGCGGCGATGGGGGCGGTGCGGCGATGAGGACCTTGCGGCGATGAAGGCGGTGCGGCGATGAGGACCTTGCAGCGATGAGGGCCGCGTGGCGGGTGGCGGACGTACGCGCCGCCGAGCGGGCCCTGATGGCCACCCTGCCGGCCGGCACCCTGATGCGGCGTGCCGCCGGTGGGCTGGCCGGGCACTGCGCCCGGCTGCTCGCCGAGCGGGACGGCGGAGTCTACGGCGCCCGGGTGCTGCTGCTCGTCGGCTCCGGCGACAACGGCGGCGACACCCTCTATGCCGGTGCCCGGCTCGCCGGCCGGGGCGCGGCGGTGAGTGCGGTGCTGCTGGCGCCCGAGCGGGTGCACCAGGGCGGCCTGGCCGAGTTCCGAGCGTCGGGCGGGCGGGTGGTCGACGGGCTGCCGGACCGGGCCGACCTGGTGCTGGACGGGATCGTCGGGATCGGCGGCTCCGGCGGGCTGCGCGAGCCGGCGGCCCGGCTGGTGGCCGAGCTGCCCGGCCTGACCGGCCGGACCGGGGACCGGCCGCCGGTCGTGGCGGTGGACGTGCCGAGCGGCGTCGAGGTCGACACCGGCGACGTGCCCCGCTCGGTCGGCCTGCCCGGCACGGTCACCGCCGACCTGACGGTCACCTTCGGCTGTCTCAAGCCCGCCCACGTGGTCGGGCCGGCCGCACCCCGGGCCGGGCAGGTCGAGCTGGTCGACATCGGGCTCGGCCCGTGGCTGCGGGCCACTCCGGCGGTACGGGTCACCGAGTGGTCGGACGTGCGTGACTGGTGGCCCCGGCTCGGTCCCGAGGAGGAGAAGTACAGCCGGGGCGTGGTCGGGCTGGCCACCGGTTCGGCGACGTACCCGGGCGCGGCGGTGCTCTCGGCCGGTGGCGCGGTCGCCGGACCGACCGGCATGATCCGGTACGCCGGTGGTGCCCGGGCCGAGGTGCTGCGCCGCTATCCGTCCGTGGTCGCCGCCGAGCGGGTCAACGAGGCCGGCCGGGTGCAGGCGTGGGTCTGCGGCTCGGGGCTCGGCACCGATTCCACGGCCGCTACCGAGCTGCGCTGCGTACTCGCCGCACCGGTGCCGGTGGTGCTGGACGCGGACGCGCTCACCCTGCTGGTGGACGGCTCGATGGCGGAGCGGCTGCGGGAGCGGGACGCGCCGATCGTGGTCACCCCGCACGACCGCGAGTACGCCCGGCTCTGCGGCGAGCCGCCCGGCGGGGACCGGGTCGGGGCGGCGCTGCGACTGGCCACCTGGATGAACGCGGTGGTGCTGCTCAAGGGCGACCGGACGGTGGTGGCCACCCCGGACGGGCGGGCCTTCGCCAACCCGACCGGTACCCCGGCCCTCGCCACCGGCGGCACCGGCGACGTGCTGGCCGGGTTGCTGGGCTCGCTGCTCGCCGCCGGCGTACCGGCCGAGCGGGCGGCGGCTTCGGCGGCGTACCTGCACGGGCTGGCCGGGCAGGAGGCGGCCCGGCGCGGGCCGGTGATCGCCGCCGACGTGGCCGCCGCGCTGCGACCGGTGATCGCCAGACTGCCCCGTTGAGCGCGGAACTGTCCGGGTTGAGCGCGGAACTGTCCTGGTCACGGCACCCGGGGCCATTTCGATCTACGCTTCAGTAGGCTGAACGCATGTGGCAGGCCGAGGTACGCGTCGACCTTGACGCGATCCGCGACAACGTGTCCCGACTGCGGTCCGGGACGAGCGCCGAGCTGATGGCCGTGGTCAAGGGTGACGGATACGGCCACGGCATGCTCCCGGTCGCCGGGGCGGCGCTCGACGCCGGGGCGGACTGGCTGGGCGTCTGCACCCTGGACGAGGCGTTGACGCTGCGCCGGGGCGGGATCACCGCGCCGGTACTGGCCTGGCTGCTGGCGCCCGGGCTGCCGCTGCACGACGGGGTGACCGCCGGGATCGACCTGGCCGCCGCCAGCCTCGGCCAGCTCGCCGAGCTGGTCGCCGCCGCCGAACGGGCCGGCCGGCCGGCCCGGGCCCACCTCAAGATCGACACTGGGCTGTCCCGGGGCGGCGCGACCCTGGACGACTGGCCCGAACTGCTCGACGCGGCGGCGAAGGCCCAGGCCGACGGGCTGGTCGAGGTGGTCGGGCTGTGGAGCCACCTGGTCTACGCCGACGCGCCCACGCACGCCACCACCGACCGGCAGCTCGCGGTCTTCACCGAAGGGCTGGCCCTGGCCGAGCGGGCCGGGCTGCGCCCCCGCTACCGGCACCTGGCAAACTCGGCGGCCACGCTGACCCGGCCCGACACCCACTTCGACCTGGTCCGCCCCGGCATCGCCATGTACGGGCTGTCGCCGGTGGCCGGGGAGCAGTTCGGGCTGCGGCCGGCGATGACCGCCCGGGCCCGGGTGACGCTGACCAAGCGGGTACCGGCCGGCACCGGGGTCTCCTACGGGCACACCTACCACACCGAGCGGGAGACGACACTCGCCGTCGTTCCGCTCGGCTACGCCGACGGGGTGCCCCGGCACGCCTCCAACGTCGGTCCAGTCCAGCTCGCCGGTGCCCGGCGACGGATCGCCGGCCGGGTCTGCATGGACCAGATCATGCTGGACTGCGGCGACGACCCGGTCGCCCCGGGCGAGGTGGCGACGCTCTTCGGCGACGGGGCGGACGGGGTACCCACCGCCGACGACTGGGCCGAGGCGGTCGGCACCATCAACTACGAGATCGTCACCCGGTTCGGCGGGGTCCGGGTGCCCCGGGTGTACGACGGAGCGCGGTCGTGAGTGCGAGGAGTGAGCCGGGTTTGCGAGCCCCGCAGTCGCGAACGGAAGGCGAGTTCCGGAGTGCGAGGAGTGAGCCGGGTTTGCGAGCCCCGCAGTCGCGAACGGAAGGCGAGTTCCGGTGAGCCCCGCCAAGCGGGCCGTCGCCTCGCGGGTACCGGTGCAGCGGCAGGTCGCCCGGCGTACCCCGACCCGGACCGGGCTGTTCCGGGTGGCCGGCATCATCGGCGCGGCGGCCGGGGTCGCGGCGGCCGGCATCGCCGCCGGGGTGGCTGCCGAGCGGGCGGTGGTACGCCGTTCCAAGATCGCACCCGGCGACCGGTACGCGACCGAGCCGTTCGGCGCACTGCCCCACGACGAGTCCTGCACCGTCTCCACCGCCGACGGCACCGACATCCACGTCGAGCTGGTCGGGCCGCAGCCCGGACCGGGGCGGCCGACCCTGGTCTTCGTGCACGGTTTCTGCCTGGACATGGGGACCTTCCACTTCCAGCGCAAGATCCTGACCGAGCTGGGCGAGGACCGGATGGTCTTCTACGACCAGCCGGGGCACGGCCGGTCCGGCCGGCTGGAGTCCGGCGAATACCAGCTCCAGGTGCTTGGCGAGACGCTTCGCTCGGTGATCGACCGGACGGCGCCGACCGGGCCGCTGGTGCTGGTCGGGCACTCGATGGGCGGCATGACCATCATGGCGTTCGCCGAGCGCTATCCGGAGCTGTTCGCCGAGCGGGTGGTCGGTACCGTGCTGATGGCCACCTCCGGCGGGCTGGTGGCGGAGACGAAGTTCGGACTGCCGGCGATCATCGCCCGGGCCGGCGCACCGCTGCTGCCGGTGGTCGACAACGCCACCCGGCTGACCGGCAGCGTGATCGACCGGGCCCGGCGCGCCTCGGCCAACCTGGCCTGGCTGCTCACCCGCCGGTACGGCTTCGGCACCCCCACTCCCAGCCCGGCGCTGGTCTCCTACGTGGAGAAGATGAACTCCCGGACCTCCACCGAGACGGTGGCCCGCTATCTGCGCACCATCTACACCCATGCCCGCTATCCGGTACTGGCCGCACTGCGGGAGAGTCCGACCCTGGTCATCGTGGGTGAGCGCGACATGATCACCCCGGTCACCCACTCCGAGGAGATCGTCCGCTGGCTGCCGGACGCCGAATACCGCAAGGTGCCCGACAGCGGGCACGTGGTGATGCTGGAACACGCCGACGAGGTCAACACGGCACTGCTGGACTTCCTCGACCGGCTGCCCGGCCGAGGAAGGGACTGAGCCGTCCGGATGAGCGACGCGTTGCGCGGTAGGGAACTGGTCCGCGAGCTGCCGACGGTGGCGGACACCCACGAGTTCGGGCGGCAGATCGGCGAGCTGCTCCGCACCGGAGACCTGCTGGTGCTCACCGGCCCGCTGGGCGCCGGCAAGACCGCTCTGGTGCAGGGGATCGCCGCCGGGCTGGGCGTACTCGGCGAGATCACCTCGCCGACCTTCGTGATCGCCCGGGTACACCGGCCCGATCCGGCTCGGGGTGGCCGGGCCACGCTGGTGCACGCCGACGCGTACCGGCTGGGCGACGCGGTCGACCCCCGGGCCGAGATCGACGACCTCGACCTGGACGCCTCGGTGGACGAGGCGGTCACCGTGGTCGAGTGGGGCGAGGGCATGGTCGAGCACCTGGTCGACGCGCATCTGCGGGTACTCATCGACCGGCGGGACGACGACACCCGGCGCGTCGAGCTGGTGCCACTCGGTGGCGACTGGGCCGAGCGACTCGCCGTGCTGCGCTGAACGAACCCGCCGAGCCGCGCTGAACAGGCGCGCCGCATCGCGCCGGGAACGGGCCGTCGTACCGGAATTTCCGGTGTCGTACCGGACTTCTAGAGTGCGGGAAACGACCGTGGCGCTCGAGAGGTTACCGATGACCCTGGATCTTCCGGCCCTGCTGCCGCCGGCCTGGCAGGCGGCGCTGGACCCGCACCTCGACCCGGCCCAGACCGCCGAGTTGAGCGGGTTCGTCGCCGGGGAATACGCGACCCAGACCGTCTTCCCGCCGGTGGAGGACCTCTTCGCGGCCTACCGGCTCTGCGCGCCGGAGGACTGCCGGGTGCTGATCCTCGGTCAGGATCCCTACCACAAGGCGGGGCAGGCGCACGGGCTCAGCTTCAGCGTCCGTGACGGCGTCTCGGTGCCACCGTCGCTGCGCAACGTCTTCAAGGAGCTGGCCGACGACCTCGGGGTGCCGGTGTCGCGTGGCGGCAACCTGACCCGTTGGGCGAGCCAGGGCGTGCTGCTGCTCAACGCGGTGTTGACCGTCCGGCAGGCGACCCCGGGCTCGCACGGCAACAAGGGCTGGGAGGCGTTCACCGACGCCACCATCAAGGCCCTCGACGCCCGCCCGGAGCGGATCGTCTTCCTGCTCTGGGGCGGATACGCGCGCAAGAAGGCCGCACTGGTCGGCAATCCGTCGCACGTGGTGCTGGAGGCCGGTCACCCGAGTCCGATGAACCCTCGCGGTTTCCTCGGCAGCCGCCCGTTCAGCGCCTGCAACAAGGCGCTCGCCGACGCCGGTCGGCCCACCGTCGACTGGGACCTGTCAGTCCGCTGACGCAGGTGATCTCAGCCCGCTGACCTGAGCCGACCTCAGTCGGTTGACGTGTGCCGGGCCCGCCACCGCCGGATCAGCTCGGCGGTGGCGGGCCCGGTCACCTGGCGCCGTCGTTGTCGATCTGGCGGGCGGAGGTGACCGGCCGCCCACGCCGCCCCGGGTCGTGCCCGGCGTCGGCGACCGCCCGGTTAGGGTGCCTATGTGCTCGTACTCGTGCTGGACTCCTCGACCCCAGCGGTGACCGCCGCGCTGGCGGAGATCACCGCCCACGCGGTGGCGCCGCGCGGCGAGCGCAGCGTCGTCGACGCCCGCGCCCACGGCGAACTGCTCGCGCCGCAGGTGTCCGAGGTGCTCGCCGAGGCCGGTGCCCGGCCGGCCGACCTGGCCGCCGTGGTGGCCGGGGTCGGGCCCGGGCCGTTCACCGGGCTGCGGGTCGGCCTGGTCACCGCGGCGAGCATGGGTCAGGTGCTGGGCATACCCACCTACGGCGTGCCCTCGCTCGACGCCATCGGGCACGCCGCGACCCATCCCCGGTCGGGGGCGGCTCCGGAGGCGGGGCCGGTGCTGGCCGCCACCGACGCCCGGCGCCGGGAGATCTACTGGGCCGTCTACGACCTGGCCGGGGAGCGGCTGGCCGGGCCCGAGGTCGACACCCCGGCCGCCGTCGCCGAGCGGGCCCGGGAGTTGGGCGTCCGGGTCGCGGTCGGCGAGGGAGCCCGCCGGTACGCCGACATCCTCGAACTGCCACTACGAGCCGGACTGGACTACCCCCCGCCGTACGCCCTGGCGGAGCTGGCGGCCGAGCGGGTCCGGGCCGGCGCCCCCGGTGACCAGCTCACGCCGCTCTACCTGCGCCGGCCGGACGCCGTGGCGGCGGCCGGGCGGAAGCCGGTCCTACAGTGAACCTTTTCCCACCTGAGCCGCGCGGCGCTCACACACCGCGTCCGACCCTACGGTCCGTCGGACCGCAAGGGGAGGTTGAAGAAGGTTCGGTGAGGTCGGTGTCGGTGCGGGAACGGGTGGCATGACCAGGCTGGGCCCGTTCCGCTGGTGGCACATCTCGGAGGCGCTGTCGATCGAGGCGGACCTGTTCGGCGCCGAGCAGTGGTCGGCGGCGATGTTCTGGAACGAGCTGGCGAACCAGCACCACTACCTGGCGGCGCTGGACGCCACCGACGCGCTCGTCGGCTATGCCGGGCTCGCCGTCGCGCCACCCGACGAGGCCTGGGTGCAGAACGTGGCGGTACGCCGGGACGCCCAGCGCGCCGGCATCGGCCGGATGCTGCTGGTCGAGCTGCTGGCCGAGGCCACCCGGCGGGGCGTACGCCGGGTACTGCTGGAGGTGGCGGTGGACAACGCACCGGCCCAGCGCCTCTACGCGACGTACGGCTTCGAGCCGGTCGGGGTGCGACGCGGCTACTACCAACCGAGCAACACCGACGCGCTGGTGATGCAGGTCGAACTGGAACGGGCGAACAATGGCTGACGAACCCCTGATCCTCGGGATCGAGACGTCCTGCGACGAGACCGGCGTCGGCGTCGTACGCGGACACACCCTGCTCGCCGACGCGCTGGCGTCCAGTGTGGACGAGCACGCCCGCTTCGGCGGGGTGGTGCCGGAGGTGGCCAGCCGGGCGCACCTGGAGGCGATCGTGCCGACCATGCGGCGGGCACTCGACGACGCCGGGGTGACCCTGGCCGACATCGACGCGATCGCCGTCACCGCCGGCCCCGGGCTGGCCGGTGCGCTGCTGGTCGGAGTGGCCGCCGCCAAGGGCTACGCGCTGGCCGCCGAAAAGCCGGTGTACGGCGTCAACCACCTGGCCGCGCACGTCGCCGTGGACACCCTGGAACACGGCCCGCTGCCCGAGCCGGCGATCGCGCTGCTGGTCTCCGGTGGACACTCCTCGCTGCTGCTGGTGGACGACCTGGCCACCGGGGTCACCCCGCTCGGCGCCACCATCGACGACGCCGCCGGAGAGGCGTTCGACAAGGTGGCCCGGCTGCTCGGGCTGCCGTTCCCGGGCGGCCCGCCGATCGACCGGGAGGCCCGGGCCGGTTCGCCGGACGCGATCACCTTCCCGCGCGGGCTGACCGCGCCGAAGGACCTCGCCGCGCACCGCTTCGACTTCTCGTTCTCCGGACTGAAGACGGCGGTCGCCCGCTGGGTGGAGGCGAAGCAGCGGGCCGGCGAGCCGGTACCGGTGCCGGACGTGGCCGCCTCGTTCCAGGAGGCGGTCTGCGACGTACTGACCGGCAAGGCGATCGCGGCCTGCCGGGACCGGGGTGTCGATACCCTGGTACTCGGCGGTGGGGTCGCGGCGAACTCCCGGCTGCGGGCGCTGGCCGAGGAGCGGGCGGCGAAGCAGGGTATCCGGGTCCGGGTACCCCGGCCGAAGCTCTGCACCGACAACGGTGCGATGGTCGCGGCGCTCGGGTCGCACCTGGTGGCCGCCGGGGTGGCGCCCAGTCGGCTGGACCTGCCCGCCGATTCCGCGATGCCGCTCACGATCGTCAGCGTGTAGTGTTCCGGCGGCGTAGAGGGCGGTGGGGAGCGTGACGGCCGACGTGATCGTACGGATGTGGGAGGTACGCGCGGAGCGGGCCGGCTTCGCCGACCTGCTCACCTGGGTCTGCGACACCGCCCTACCCGAACTGGAGCACAATCCGCTGCACATCTCCAGTGAGGTCTTCTCCTCCACCGACAACCGGCTGGTCGTGATCTCGAAGTGGCGGGCCAACCCGGTCTCGCTGCCCGACCCGCCGGCCCGGATGCTCGCCCGTACCCCACACGTCTGGGACTTCACCCAGGTCGACCGCTGACGATCAGTCAGCGTGGTCGGGCGCGGGCGGAGACGGCGGCCCGGCTGCGGAACGCGGCACACGCCGGAGGCCGCATCGGCGAGTGAGAAGGACCAGCGTCCACGATGGTCTTGGCTGGCGGGGCTGGCCTAAGGTGATGGCGTGGGAGTCGACGGGGTGCGGGTCGGCGTCGACTTTGGCACGTCCAGCACGGCTGCCGTGCTCGCCGGTCCTGGAGCGCAGCCCCGCCCGCTGTTGTTCGACGGCTCGCCACTGCTGCCGTCGGCCGTCTTCGCGGACGCCGACGGCGGCCTGCTGACCGGCCGCGACGCGCTGCACTCGGCGCGTACCCAGCCGGAGCGGTTCGAGCCGGCGCCGAAGCGGTGCGTCGACCACGGTACGGTGCTGCTCGGCGACCGGGCCGTACCAGTGGTCGAGCTGATCGCCGCCGTGCTGCGCCGGGTCGCGGCCGAGGCGGACCAGGTCGCCGGAGAGCCGGTCCGGCAGGCGGTGCTGACCCATCCGGCCTCCTGGGGACCCGTACGCCGGCAGACCCTGCACGCCGCCGCGACCGCCGTCTTCGCCGAACCGGCCCTGGTCACCGAGCCGGTCGCGGCGGCCAGCTACTTCCTCACCGTCGCCGGCCGCCGGCTCCCGGTCGGCTCCACCGCCATGGTGTACGACCTGGGCGCCGGCACCTTCGACGCCACCGTGGTACGCCGAGACGCCGACGGTTTCGAGGTGCTGGCAACCGACGGGCTGGACGACGTCGGCGGGTTGGACATCGACGCCGCGCTCGTCGCCAGCCTCGGCGAGGTCTACCGCGCCCGGGACGAGACGGCCTGGTCCCGACTGCTCCAGCCGAGCACGGCAGCGGACCGGCGGGCGTCCCGGACCTTCTGGGACGACGTACGGGTCGGCAAGGAACTGCTCTCGCGGGCTCCGACCGCCCTGCTGCACGTACCGATCGTCGACGACGAGGCACTGCTCGGGCGGGAGCAGCTCGAACGGCTCGCCGGACCGATCCTGGACCGTACCGTCGACGTGGCGGCCCGGGTGCTGGAGGCGGCCGGTAGGGCACCGGGCGAGCTGGCCGGGTTGTTCCTGGTCGGCGGCGCGAGCCGGATGCCGCTGGTCGGCACGCTGCTGCACCGGCGGCTCGGCGTACCGCCGGTGCTGGTGGACCAGCCGGAGCTGGTGGTCGCCAGCGGCAGCGTGCACGCCCCGCGTTCGGCGCGGACCGAACTCCCGCCGCCGCCCGGGGTCTCCACCGCAGCCACGTCCGACCCACTGCCGAAGCCTGGCCACGCCTCCTCGCCGGCGCCCACCGACGCTCCGGAATCCGCCGGAGTCTCCGCTCCGGAGTACGCCAACGCGGTACCGCCGCAGGCCGCCGACCCGGCGCCGTCCGGGTCCGCCGACCCGGCGCCGCCGGAGCCTGCCGATGTGGCGCCGTCGCAGCCTGTGGCGCCGTCGCAACCCCCCGACGTGTCCGTCATGGAACCGGTCGACGCACTGCCGTTGGAGCCCGTCGACGCACTCCCGCTGGACGCGGTCGCCGCCGTGCCGCCGGCCGCCGAGCCAGCTCTGGAGCAGGAACCCCCGCCGGAAGAGGTCAGGGCGGTACCGTCCACCGGACAGGACTCCGTCCCAAGGCGGCAACTCTTTTTCGCTGTCGGCGTCGTGGCCGTGCTCGCGCTGCTCGGCTATTCGGTGTGGAGCATCGTGCCGGGGGATCGGGGGACGGCCGATCGCTCTGACGGTCCGACTCCGACCGCCACCCCGAGTGTCTCGACCACGCCGGTCGCGCCCGCACCGCCCGAGCCGATCGTGCTGAAGATGCCGGCGGCTGCCGAGGCGCACAGCGTAGTACTGAGTACGGACGGGACGCGGGTGGCGGCCGTCGGTGAGTACACGATCAGGACGTACACGGTGCCGGATCTGCGTCCGGTCGGGAAGCAGTTGACGGTGGGCAAGGAGACCTATCGGGTCCCCAGCAGCCAGAGCACGGTATATCGGGAGGACTTCGAGGCGGCGGCGTTCAGCGCGGACGGCCGGCTGCTGGCCACGAACGACGGCGGGATATTCGGCTACGTCCAGGTCTGGGACGTGGCGAGCGGCAAGCGGCTACGCCGGCTCAGCGACGCGTGGTGGGCCTCCTGCCTCGCTTTCAGTCCCAGGAACGACCAGTTCATCGCCTGCGCCGGTCCGGACGAGTCGGTGCGGTTCTGGAACGTCTCCGGTTGGAGCCGGCGTGGCCGGGTCAGCAGCGACGACCCGGCCGCGATCCGGCACGTCGCGTTCAGCCCGGACGGTCGGCTGCTGGCCACCGACGGTGGTAAGGGCCGGACCCTGCTCTGGGACGCGCGTTCCCTGAAGCGGCTGGCCGTGTTGGGCGCCAGCACCGTGCCGAGCGGGATGGTGCCGATCGCGGACCCGGGCATCCCGGTGGCGTTCAGCCCGGACGGCAGGACCCTGGCGACCGGCGGAATCGACGGCACCGTACGGCTGTGGAACGTCGCCACCCGCAAGCAGACGGCCGTGCTCGGCACGCACGGCAGCGGCGTACTCGACGTGGCCTTCGCCAAGGACGGCACGCTGGCCAGCGCAGACGCCGGCACCGTACGGCTGTGGGACGTCGCCGCCCGTCGGCAGGTCGGCGCGATGCCGTCGAACCAGAGTCTGACGAACCCGAGTGTGCAGCTCTCCTTCACCCCGGACAGCCGTACCCTCTCCGTCTGCGTCGGCGACACCATCTGGCGCTGGGATGTCGCAGCGGTCCGGACCCACGCCACCGCCGAGTCGTAGCTCGTCAAGATTCTTGGCGAATTCTGGTTCGAGGCGAACCAGAACTTGCCAAGATCTCAACTTGCGTCGGTGGGGGTCGGAAGTCGCCATTCGACGTTGCTGCCCATGGTCGGAGGGGTGGGCGGAAAACCTGTGGCGATCGTGGCGATTGGTTCCATAGCGTCACCGCGATGCACCCGTTACCCGCCCCCGATCCCGGCCGCGCCGACAACCGCTCGGCGACCAGGTTCCTGCTCTGGCTCGCCGCGCGGATCTGGCCGACCCTCGTCTGGGGGATGGTGCTGGCCGTGATCTCCTTCGTCGGCCAGGCGCTGATGCCGGCCGCGCTGGGCAGGGCGATCGACGCCGGCCTCATCGCCCGGGACGCGGACGCGCTGCTGCGCTGGGGACTGGTGCTGTTCTCCCTCGGCATCGTGCAGGCGATCGTCGGGATCGTCCGGCACCGGTTCGCCACCTACAACTATCTGGCCGGGGCGTACCGGACGGTGCAGCTCACCGTCGACCACGCCAACCGGCTCGGCGCGGCCCTGCCCAGGCGACTCGCCACCGGTGAGGTGGTCAGCATCGGCACCGCCGACATCAACCACATCGGCGGGGCGCTCGACATCGTCTCCCGGGGTACCGGCTCGATCTTCGCGGTGCTCACCATCACCGCGATCCTGCTCGCCACCTCGGTGCCGCTCGGCCTGGTGGTGGTGCTCGGCGTACCGCTGCTGATGGCGGTCGTCGCGCTGCTGATCCGACCCCTGCACCGGCGCCAGGAGGCGTACCGGGACCAGCAGGCGACCCTGACCACCCGGGCCAGCGACATCGTCGCCGGGCTGCGGGTGCTGCGCGGCGTGGGCGGGGAGTCGGTCTTCTCGGCACGGTACCGGGCGGAGTCGCAGGCGCTGCGGCACGGCGGCGTACGGGTGGCCCGGGTGGAGGCGCTGCTGGAGGCGACCCAGATCCTGATGCCCGGCATCTTCCTGGTACTGGTGACCTGGCTCGGTGCCCGGTTCGCGCTCCGGGGCGAGATCAGCGTCGGGCAGCTCGTCTCCTTCTACGGCTACACCGTCTTCCTGATCGGTCCACTGCGGATGCTGACCGAGGTGATCGACCGGATCACCCGGGGGCACGTCTCGGCCCGCCGGGTGGTGTCGATGCTCGACCTGCGGCCGGAGATCAGCGATCCCGAGCACCCCGTCGAGCTGCCCGACGGCCCCGGTGAGCTGGTCGACGTCGAGTCGGGCGTGACGGTCCGGCCGGGCCGGCTGACCGCGCTCGCCGCCGCCGTACCCGAGGACGCGGTCGCCATCGCGGACCGGCTCGGCCGGTACGTCGACAGCGAGGCGACGCTGCGCGGCTTACCCCTGCGGAAGCTGGCGCTGGCCACGATCCGGCGCCGGATCCTGGTGGCCGACAACGACGCGCGGCTCTTCTCCGGCCCGCTCCGGGTGGAGCTGGACCCGCACGACCGGGCCGACGACGCGACCATCGCGGCGGCGCTGGACGCGGCCAGCGCCACCGACATCGTGGCGGCGCTGCCGGCCGGGCTCGCCGGCCGGGTCGCCGAGCGGGGCCGGGAGTTCTCCGGCGGCCAGCAGCAGCGGTTGCGGCTGGTCCGGGCCCTGGTCGCAGACCCGGAGATCCTGGTCCTGGTCGAGCCGACCAGTGCGGTGGACGCGCACACCGAGGCCCGGATCGCCGCCCGGCTCGGCCCGGCCCGGCGTGGCCGGACCACCCTGGTCTGCACCACCAGCCCGCTGGTGCTGGACCGGGCCGACCACGTGGTCTTCGTCTCCGACGGCAAGGCGGTGGCCGAGGGCGGGCACCGCGAGCTGCTCGACAGCGAGCCGCGCTACGCCGCCGTGGTGACCCGCGCCGAGGAGGAGGACTGAGATGAGCGAGCGCAACGCGCTGCCGGTCGCCGACGCGGCGCAGGTGCGACGGTACGCGCGCAGCCTGCTCCGCCGGCACCCCCGGGCGCTGGCCGGCGCGCTCGTGCTGCACGCGCTGGCCGCGATCACCGGGCTGGCCGCGCCACGGCTGCTCGGTGACCTGGTCGAGGCGATCTCCGAGGGCACCAGCACGGTGACGGTGGACCGGGTGGCACTGGCGATCGCCGGGTTCGTGGTGGCGCAGGCGGTGCTGATCCGGTTCGCCCACTTCGCCTCGGCCCGGCTCGGTGAGCGGGTACTCGCCGAGCTGCGGGAGGAGTTCGTCGACCGGATCCTGGCCATCCCACTCTCTACTGTGGAGCGCGCCGGCACCGGTGACCTGCTGACCCGGAGCAGTCGGGACGTCGGCGCGCTGTCCCGATCGGTCCGGTTCGCCGTGCCGGAGACGCTGATCGCCGTCGTGACGGCGGTCGCGGTGGTCGGCGCGGTGCTGCTGACCGACCCGCTGCTGATCCTGCCCGCGCTGGTCGCGGTGCCGATCCTGGCGCTCGCCAGCCGCTGGTATCTGCGTCGGGCCACGCCCGGCTATCTCGCCGAGAACGCCGCCTATTCCGACATCACCGACGGGATCAGCGAGACGGTGGAGGGGTCGCGGACCACCGAGGCGCTCCGGCAGCAGGCCCGGCGCCGGGCCCGCACCGACGCCGACATCGGCCGGTCGTACGCGGCCGAGCGCTACACCCTCTTCCTGCGTACCGTCTTCTTCCCGCTGGCCGAGACCGGTTACGTGCTGCCGGTCGTCGCGACCCTGGTCTTCGGCGGCTGGTTCTACATCGAGGGCTGGGTGACGCTCGGCGAGGTCACCGCCGCCACCCTCTACGTCCAGCAGTTGATGGACCCGATCGACCGGCTGCTCTCCTGGCTGGACGAGGTGCAGGTCGGCGGCGCCTCGCTGGCCCGGCTGCTCGGGGTGGCCCGACGCCCCGACGCTCCGGCCGCCGATGCCCCGGCCGCCGATGCCCCGGCCGCCGATGCCCCGGCCGGCGAGGCCCCGGCCGACGAGCCGACGGCCCGACCGGCCGACCAGCGGCTGGCCGCCGAGGACGTGCGGTACGCCTATCAGGAGGGGCGGGACGTGCTGCACGGCGTCACCCTCACCCTGGCCCCGGGCGAGCGGCTGGCGATGGTGGGCCCGTCCGGGGCCGGCAAGTCGACCCTGGGCCGGCTGCTCGCCGGGATCCACCGGCCACGACACGGCACGGTCACCGTCGGCGGCATCCCGCTCGCAGACCTGCCGCTGGCCGACCTCCGCACCGAAGTCGCGCTGGTCACCCAGGAACACCACGTCTTCATCGGTACGCTGCGCGACAACCTCACCATGGTCCGGCCGGACGCGACCGACGACCGGGTACGCGCCGCGCTCGCCGCCGTCGACGCGCTGGACTGGGCCGAGCAGCTCCCCGCCGGGCTGGACACCGAGGTCGGCTCGGGCAACCATTCGCTCTCCGCCGCCCAGTCCCAGCAGCTCGCCCTCGCCCGGCTGGTACTCGCCGACCCACACACCCTGGTACTCGACGAGGCCACCTCGCTGCTCGACCCCCGGGCGGCCCGGCACCTGGAACGCTCGCTGGCCGCCGTGCTGCGTGGCCGTACGGTGATCGCGATCGCGCACCGGCTGCACTCCGCGCATGACGCCGACCGGGTCGCCGTGGTAGAGGACGGCCGGATCACCGAGCTGGGCCCGCACGCCGAGCTGGTCGCCGCCGACGGCTCGTACGCCGCACTCTGGCGCTCCTGGCACGGCGACCACACCTGACCCGCACCCCGTACCCCGTACCCCGTGCCTGACCTCCGCGCCCCCGCAGCTCGCCTTGCCCCCCGGGCAGCCCGCAGCCCAGCAGCTCTCGCCCGCAGCCCAGCAGCTCTTGCCCGCAGCCCCAGCAGCTCTTGCCC
>NZ_BONX01000043.1 GCF_016862935.1 Plantactinospora mayteni | reverse complement strand
GGAGTCTCCGGCCCAGCTTGCAAAGAAGTCTTTGCAAGGATAGCGTTGCAAACATGTCTGGGGATGAAGTTCGGCTGAACCCGACCTCGCTGCGTGGACTCGCTCACCCGCTGCGGGTCCGGATACTCAACACGCTGCGGGAGCACGGTCCTGCCACCGCCACCCTGCTCGCCGAGCGGCTCGGCCAGTCCACCGGCGCCACCAGCTACCACCTGCGGCAACTCGCCCAGTACGGCTTTGTGGTCGAGGACTCTGCCCGGGGTGCCGGCCGGGAGCGGTGGTGGCGGGCCGCGCACCGGAACACCCGGCTCGACGGCGAGGTGGGTCGGGACGCGCTGCCGGACGTCGAGACGTACCTGCGCTCGGTCGCCGCGCTCTACGCCGAGCGGGTCGACCGGTGGCTGAACGAGATGCCCGGCCTGCCGGAGGAGTGGGGGCAGGCATCCACCCTGAGCAACTGGCAGCTCCGGTTGACCCCGGCCGAGGCGCGGGAGTTCTCCGACGCGCTGACCGAGCTGATCGGACGGTACCGCCGTGACGAGCCCGGGGTGGCGGCACCGGACGGCGCCGAGCCGTTCGTGGTGCAGGCCCAGTTGATGCCCTTCGTCCGGCGCCGCGGCGACCGACCAGCGGACGGCGATCGGCCGGCGGAGGAGGCGGACTGATGGCGGCCGGCGGAGGAGGTGGACCGGTGGCCGGTAACCGCCGACCCCTGGTCGGGCTGCTGGCGGCCGAGGGAGTCTCCCTGGTCGGCAGCCGGATGAGCATGGTGGCGCTGCCCTGGTTCGCTCTCGTGGTGACCGGCAGCGCGGCCCGGACCGGCGTCGTCGCGTTCGCCGAGATGCTGCCGTACGTGCTGGCCTGCGCCCTCGGCGGGCCGCTGATCGACCGGATCGGCGCCCGCCGGACCAGCATCGCCGCCGACCTGGGCAGCGCGGCGGCGGTGGCCACCGTACCGCTGCTGCACCTGGCCGACCTGCTCTCGTTCGGTACGCTCATCGGCCTGGTCGCGGTGGCCGGGCTGCTGCGCGGATTCGGCGACACCGCCAAGCGGGTGGTCTTCCCGGAGACCGTGGCGGCGGCGGGCACCCCGATGACCCGGGCGACCAGCCTGCACGACGGGCTCAGCCGGCTCGCCACCCTGCTCGGCGCGCCGCTGGCCGGGCTGCTGATCGCCGTGCTCGACGCCCCGCTGGTGCTGCTCCTCGACGCGGGAACGTTCGTGGTCGGCGCGCTCCTGGTGGCCCTCGCCGTGCCGAGACGTCTCTCTACAGTAGAGCCAGCGCCGGGCGGGGACGGTGCCGCGCCGGGCCGGGAGCCCTATCTGGTCGCGCTCCGGGCGGGTCTGCGCTATCTGCGCCACGCCCGACTCGTACAGGGCATCGTGCTGTTGCTGCTGGTCACCAACCTGGCGGACGCGGCGTACACCGCGATTCTCGCTCCGGTCTGGGCCACCGAGGTGGTCCGGTCGTCGACGGCGCTCGGCCTGCTCACCGCGAGCTTCGCGCTGGGGGCGGTGCTGGGCAACGTCGTCTTCACCGTCGTGGCGCACCGGGTGCCGCGGTTCGCCGTCTTCGCGGTCGGCTTCCTGCTCGCCGGGGCGCCCCGGTTCGTCGCGCTCGCCGTGCTGGACCGGCTCTGGGTGATCTATCTGGTCTCGTTCGTCGCCGGGGTCTCCGTCGCGGCGATCAACCCGATCCTCGGGGCGGTCAGCTTCGAGCGGATTCCGGAGCAGCTCCGGGCCCGGGTGCTCGGGCTGGTGCACGCGGCGTCCTGGGCCGGCATCCCGCTCGGTGGGCTGCTCGGCGGGCTCGCGGTGCAGGAGTTGCGGCTGCCGGTCGCCTGCCTGGCGTTCGGGGCCGCGTACCTGCTGGTGACGCTGATGCCCTTCGTGATGCCGGTCTGGCGCGAACTCGACCGGCCACCAACACCGGCAGAGCCACCCACACCGCCGGCCGGACCGGCCGAGACGCTGGCCGGACCGGCGGAGACGGCGGCCCAGACGCCGGTCGAGACGCCAGTCGAGGCGCCGGGCGAGACGCCGGCCCAGACGCCGGGCGGGCCGGTGGCGGCGCCGGCTGGGTCGGAGCTTACGGACGCACCGCGCCGATGATCTGGCCGATCCGCTCCGGCGAGGTCTCCGAGCGCTGGTATTCCGAGCGGCTCAGCACGCCACCCATCCGGGGCAGCGGATTGCGGTGGATCGCCGGCCCGTCCGAGCTGACCCGCGCGGTGAAGTGGTATTCGTCGGCCCCGGTGGCGGCGACGATCCGGGCGATGTTCCGCTCGTTGATCCCGCCGCCGGCCATCACCGCGATCCGGCCGGCGGCCTTGCCGACCAGGTCGGCGATGAGTGGTGCGCCGGCCAGCGCGTTCTCCTCCTGACCGGAGGTGAGCACCCGGGGGATGCCCAGCTCGATCAGGTGCTCCAGCGCCTCGAACGGGTCCCGGACCATGTCGAAGGCCCGGTGGAAGGTGACGGTCGCACCGTCGGCCGCCACGAGCAGCCGCCGCATGGTCGGCATGTCGACGTCGCCCTCCGGGGTCAGCGCACCGATCACGACGCCGTGCGCGCCCACCGTCACCGCGGCCTGCACGTCGCGGACCATCGCGTCGACCTCGTACGGGGAGTAGACGAAGTCCCCGCCCCGGGGGCGTACCAGCACGTGCACCCGGATCCGCTCCGCGTTGTGCAGGGCCAGCTCGATGGTGCCGATGCTCGGGGTCAGCCCGCCCTCGAACAACCCCGCGCAGAGTTCCACCCGGTCGGCGCCGGCCCGCTCCGCCGCCAGCGTCCCCTCGACGCTGTCGACGCAGATCTCGAACGTGCTCATGCCAGCTTTCTCCAATGACCGCACCAAGTTGTCCACAAACCCGAACCAATCGGGGCTATCCAAGGGTGCACCATCGATCACGGCAACCGCATGTGGGAAAGAACGCCTTCGGCGCCCCGCCCGGGGGGTGCACCGGCGACGCCGTGGCCGTAACCGGGCAAAGCGCTCAGCGGGTGACCGCCATGAAGGCCCCCAGCAGGAGCAGGGTGACGACGGCGACGGCGAAGACGATCAGCAGTTCCCGCCGGCCACCGGTGCTGCCGCCCTCGGCCGGGCCGGGGGTGGCCGGCGCTGCCGGCAGGTCCCGGGTGACGGTGGCCAACTCGCCGAGGGTACGCGCGGTGTAGACCGCACCGACCCGCTCGGAGAACTCGTCCAGGCTCAACCGGCCCTGCTCGGTGTGCCGTTGCAGGTCGGCGACCACCCGTTGCCGATCGGAGTCGGAGGCCCGCAGTCGCCCGTCCACGTCGGACAGCGTACGCCCCGGTCAGCCCGCGTCCAGCGGGTCGGCGAGCAGGTGCTCGAAGGCCAGCTCGGCGGCACCGACCAGCGCCGCGTCCTCGCCGAGTTGCGGGGTACGCAGCCGCACCTGCTCGCGCGGCGTGGGCAGGGCCAGCGAGTTGAGCCGGCTGCGTACCCGGGCCGCCGCCGCGAGGTAGACGTCCCGGAGGGTACCGCCGAAGATGACCACACCGGGGTTGAAGATGTTGACCAGGTTCGCCACCCCGAACCCGAGCCAGTCGCCGACCTGGCGAATCGCGGCCTGGGCGTTCGCGTCGCCCCGGGAGGCCGCGTCGACCACCCGCAGGGCGGCCTCCCGGCCCACGGCGTCGCCCCGGCCGGCCGCCTGGAGCAGGGCGTACTCGCCGATCTCGGTCTCCCAGCAGCCGTACGAGCCGCAGCCGCACGGGTTCCCGCCGGGGTTCACCACCATGTGCCCGACCTCGCCGGCGTACCCGCCCTGCCCGGTCAGCCGCCGGCCGCCGACGATGATCCCGGCGTCGATGCCGACGTCCCGGTGCAGGTAGATGACGTCGTCGTAGCCACTGGCCGCGCCCCGGGCGTGCTCGGCCACCGCGCTCGCGTCGGCGGCGTTGCTGACCAGTACCGGGCGCTCCTGCGGCAGCAGTTCACCGAGCGCCTCGGCCAGTGGCTTGTCCAGCTCGCCGCCGCGGGCCCAGCCGGCGCTGTCCGGCCGGACGTGCACCGCGCCGTCCGGGCGGCGCAACCGGCCGCAGACCGCCACTCCGCTGCCGACGTAGACCGAGCCGGCCGGTACCGCCTGGTGCATCTCCTTCACGAAGCCGGCCAGCAGCGGCAGGCAGTCCACCGCCGGCAGCCCCGGCGGCCGGTCGGACTGCCGGCGGTCCAGTACCACCCCGCCCAGCCCGATCCGGGCGGCCCGCAACCGGTCCACCTCGATGCTGTACGCGTACGCGAAGACCCGCCCCGACTCGGGCCGGACGACCAGTGACGGCCGTCCGGCCCGCCCGGTCTCCCGGGGTGCCCGTTCGCTGACCAGGCCGGCGGCGGCCAGGTCGGCGGTGAGCGCGCCGATGGTGCTCCGGTTCAGCCCGAGCGAGGTGGTCAGCTCGGCCCGGGAGGTGGCGCCGTGGATGTGGACGTACCGCAGCAGCGCGCCGAGATTCTGCCGGCGAATCTCCTCCTGGCTCGGCCCCGCGCGCATCGTGCCCCTTATCGGTTACCGGTCGCTGCGGCCCGACGTCGGGAGAGTGCGTCGACGCTGGCCGCGAGCAGCAGCACCAGGCCGGTCACCACGAAGGTGAAGCCGGAACTGCGACCGAGCAGCCCCATCCCGTTGTCGATGACCGCGATCACCGCGCCGCCGAGCACCGCGTCGACGATCCGGCCCTTGCCACCGAAGAGGCTGGTGCCGCCGATCACCGCCGCGCCGACCGCGTAGAGCAGGACCTTACTGCCCCCGGTGTTGGCGTCGACCGAGGTGGCCCGGCTGGCCGCCACGATGCCGCCGATCGCCGCCATGAAGGAGCAGATCACGAAGACCGAGATCCGGATCCGGTCCACGTTGATGCCGGCCCGCCGCGCCGCCTCCCGGTTGCCGCCGACCGCGTAGACGTGCCGGCCGTACGCGGTGCGTTGCAGTACGAAGGTCAGCACGACCAGCAGGACGGCGATGATCGGCACCACGATCGGTACGCCCTTGAGCGAGACGAGCACGTTGCGGCTGCGCTCCAGGTTCAGCAGGTACACCGCGGTACCGGCGAGCACCCCCAGTACGCCGATCCGGATCAGCACCACGGCGAGCGGCTCGGTGACCAGCCCGAGCGCGCCACGGTTGCGGTGCCGCAGCAGTTGCACGACGGCGTAGCCGGCGACGCCGAGCAGGGTCAGCGCCCAGCCGAGCCACGGCGGCATGTTCCGGTTGGCGATCGCCACCAGCACCTCGTCCCGGACCGAGACGTTGGTGCCACCCTTGATCAGCAGCAGCACGATGCCCTGGAAGGCCAGGAACGCGGCGAGGGTGACCACGAAGGACGGAATGCCGATCTTGGCCACCAGGAAGCCGATCACCAGCCCGATCACCACCCCGGTGACGAGTGCGGCGGCGACCGCGACGTACCAGGGAAAGCCCTGGAGGGTGACGAGTTGGGCGAGTACCGCCGCGCAGACCCCGCTGGCGAAACCGGCGGAGAGGTCGATCTCGCCGAGCAGCAGGACGAAGACCAGCCCCATCGCGATCAGCGTCACCGCCGCACCCTGGGTGAACAGGTTGGCGAAGTTCCCCTCGGTCATGAAGTTCGGGCGCAGCGCGGTGAAGACGACGCAGAGCACGATCAGGCCGAGTACGGCCGGCAACGCCCCGATGTCTCCGCCGCGTACCCGGGCCAGGTAGTCCCGGACGTGGCTGCCGACCGTGGGCACCGACGCGGCCGGCACCTCGACCGGCGGCACCACGATGGTGGGAGGGGCGGCGCTCATCTGTCGGCTCCTGCGCTCGTCGTCTCGGTGGGTGGGCTGTCCTGCTTGCCGTTGCCGTTGCCGTTCCCGTTGCCGGTCTCGCCGGTCAGCCCGAGGCCGCCGCTGCGTCCGGCGGTGATCAGCTCGACCACCTGGGCGTGCGTGACGTCGCTGGTCCGCAACTGTGCCACCATCTGACCGAGGTAGAGCATGGCGATCTGGTCGGAGACGGCGAAGACGTCGTTCATGTTGTGTGAGATGAGTACGACGGCGAGCCCGTTGTCGGCCAGCCGGCGGACGAGTTCGAGCACCTGGGCGGTCTGCGCCACGCCCAGCGCGGCGGTCGGCTCGTCGAGGATGACGATCCGGCTGTTCCAGAGCACGGCCTTGGCGATCGCCACGGTCTGGCGCTGCCCGCCGGAGAGGCTGGAGACGTGCTGTCGCAGCGACTTCACGGTCCGGACGGAGAGCCCGGCCAGGGTCTCGGCGGCCATCTGCTCCATGGTCGGCTCGTCCAGCACGAGGCCGCTGCGTTTCTCCCGGCCGAGGAACATGTTCTGCACGATGTCGAGGTTGTCGCAGAGCGCGAGGTCCTGGTAGACGACCTCGATGCCGAGGGCGGCGGCGTCCCGGGGGTTGTGGATGTGCACCGGGCGGCCGTCGAAGAGGACCTCGCCGCCGTCGGCCGAGTAGATGCCGGCGACGCACTTCACCAGGGTGGACTTGCCGGCGCCGTTGTCGCCGACCAGCGCGGTCACCTCGCCGGGATTGACCGAGAAGTCGACGTCGCGGAGGACCTGGACGGGACCGAAACTCTTGTCGATCCCACGCAGTTCCAGCAGGGGTGTCGCGGACACGGGTGGCTCTCCTTTACGCGGGTGTCCGATCGCGGGTGCCGATCGCGGGGCTTCCGGTCACGGGTCCGGTCCAGTTCTCTCTGCGGCGAGGACGCCGCCCGGTACGGATGGTTCCGTACCGGGCGGCGTCTCGGCGGGGGCGGTCGAGCCCGACGCCGTCGTGCGGGTCAGCTCACGCCGGCCTCCGTGCAGGCGGCGGCGAAGGTACCGGCGCAGAGCGCCTCCTTGGCGATGAAGCCGTCGGCGACGACGTCCTTCACGTTCTCCTTGTAGATGGCCTTCGGCTCCAGCAGCACCGCCGGTACGTCGCGGTTGCCCTCCGGGTCCTTCACCGTGGTGGGTGCGGTCTTCTTCTCGCCCTTGGCCAGCGCGATCGCCAGTTCGGCAGCCGCGTCGGCCTCCTGCTTGATCGCCTTGTAGACGGTCATGCACTGGTCACCGGCGAGGATGTTCTGTAGACCCTGGAGGGTGGCGTCCTGGCCGGTCACCGGGACCTTGCCGTTGAGCTTGTTCTTCTTCAGTACCGAGATGACCGCGTTGCCCAGCCCGTCGTTGGCGGCCAGTACGCCGTCGATCTTGCTGTTCTGCTGGGTCATCATCTGCTCGAAGAGCGTGCCGGCCTGGGCGTTGTCCCAGCCGGGCACCCACTGGTCCGGGCCCTTGACGTACTCGCCGGAGTCGTACTTGGCCTTGAGTATCCCGTCGTAGCCGTTCTTGAAGAGCGTCGCGTTGTTGTCGGTCTCCGAGCCGTTCAGTTCGGCGACCACCGGCTTCTGGGCGCCCTTGTCGGTCAGGCACTTGACCAGGCCCTCGCCCTGGAGCTTGCCGACCGCCTCGTTGTCGAAGCTGACGTAGTACTCCGCCGAGCCGCCCAGCGTCAGCCGGTCGTAGTCGATGGTGAGTACGCCCTGGGTCTTCGCCTTGTCCAGGACCGCCTTGCCGGTGCCGGAGTCCAGGTTCACGATCATCAGCACGTTGACGCCGTCGGTCATCATCTGGTCGGCGAGGGTCTGGAACTGCGCCTTGTCGCCCTGGGCGTTCTGGATGTTGTGCTTGATGCCGGCGGCGTTGAACGCCGCTTCCAGGTACTTGCGGTCGGCGGTCTCCCAGCGGTCCGAGGAGGCGCTGTCCGGCAGGATGACGCCGATCTTCGGCTCGGCGGTGCTACCGCCGCCGTCGCCGGAATCGTCGCCGCAGGCGGCGAGCCCGCCCGTGGTCAGCAGGCCCACGGCAGCGATGGTGAGGATCCCTCTGCGCATTGCACGGGTCCTTTCGGGGTGGGTGTGGTGTCTCGGGTCGGAGCGGTGGTACACCCGAGCGGGTCGCCGTGCTGTCCGGTGGCCTCCCCCCGTTGGGCTGCCTCGGAGCTGCTCCGCCGGTCGCGGTCCGGCGGAGGGTCGGTGGGCTGTGGCGACCGCCCGCCTCACTTTTGTTGTGTCCGGCAACGTATTGCGCGGGGGCTCGCCGGGGCAAGGTCGCCGAGGTCACGAGTTTGTTGTTTGGAATAACAATTCGGCAACGTGACGGACATCCCGGCATCGACCAGCGGTGATACGCCGGACATGATGGTTCGTGGTCCCGCCCGAAGCCGGTCGTCCCGGAAGGCGCCGGGCACGGGGAGGCCGGGGTCAGGGCGCGGCGACCGGCGCGGTGGTGGCGGAGGTGAGCCGGATCAAGTCGGCCGGGGCGAGTTCGAGTTCCAGCCCCCGGCGGCCCGCCGAGACGTAGATGGTGGGGAAGCGCTCGGCCGAGGCGTCGACCACGGTACGCAGCGCCTTGCGCTGACCCAACGGGCTGATCCCGCCCCGGACGTAGCCGGTGGTCCGCTCGGCCAGCGTCCGGTCGGCCAGGGTCGCCCGCTTGCCGCCCACCGCCGTCGCCAGCGTCTTCAGGTCGAGTTCACCGGTGACCGGTACGACCGCCACGGTCAGCACCCCGTCGACGCTGGCGACCAGCGACTTGAAGACCCGCTCCGGCGGTACGCCGAGTGCCGCCGCCACCTCGGCGCCGTAGTTCGGGGTCTCCGGCGCGACGTCGTACGGGTGCAGGGTGTGCGGGATCCGCTGCCGGGTCAGCAGCGCGGTCGCCGGTGTGCCCCTGCCCGCCACGATCCGCACCCTACCCGGCCGACGCGGCCCGCTCCGGGGCCGGCACCGGACGGCAGAGCAGCACCGTGGGGGCGTTGGCGATCCGGGTCAGCACCAGACTGATCGGCTCGGACCCGGCCAGTCGCAGGTCGCGGCGGAGCCGCTCCGGCTCCAGCGCGGAACCGCGCTTCAGGATCTCCGCCCGCCCGACGTCGAGGTCCCGCAGCCGGGCCCGCAGCCGCTTCAGCGAGAACGGCAGCGACTCGACCACCTCCAGGCACCGGGCGTACGGGGTCGGGGCGGGGGTGTCGGCGTAGACGTACGCGATCTCGGGGTCGGCGAGCGAGCCGTCGACCGTACCGGCGAACTCGGCGACCAGGTGCGCGCGGACCACCGCCGGGTCCGGGTCGTAGAGGTAGCGCCGGACCGGGCCGACCGGGGCCCGCCGGGTCCCGTCGCCGGTCAGTTCGTGCACCGCCGACCCGGCCAGCAGGGTGGCCCGGCGGGGCGCGGCGGCGAGCGGGCCGGACCAGACGGTCGCCTCGACCAGGTCGCCGTCGACGCTGACCCACTCGCCCTCGGCACCTGCCGGCAGCAGCGCGTGGTCGATCCCGGGCGCGACCTTGAAGACCGTCCGGGGGACCCGGTCGGCCAGGCCGAGCAGGAAGTCCCAGGGCGGGGAGTAGGCGGCCGGGTCGAAGATCCGCCGGCCGGTGCCGGCCCGCCGCCGGGCTGGATCGCAGAACACCGCGTCGACCGGGGCGCCGTCGACGGCGGTGAGGTCGAACCGGGTCGCGTCGCCGAGACTCACCGTGAACCGGTCGGCCACCCCGGCCGCCCCGGCGTTCGCGGCGGCCATCGTCGCGGTGACCGGGTCGGCCTCCACGCCGTACACCCGGATGCCGGACCGGGCGGCGGCGAGCGCGTCCGCGCCGAGGCCGCAGCCGAGGTCGACCAGGGTGCGTACCCCGGCGGCGCGCAACCGGGCGGCCCGGCGCGCCGCGACGGCGGCCCGGGTGGCCTGCTCCAGCCCGGCCCGGGTGAAGAACATCCGGGCCGCCTCCGGGCCGAACTTGGCCGTCGCCCGGCGCCGCAGCTCGGCCTGGGTCAGCGCGGCGGCGGCCAGCCCGGCGGGCACCCCGGCCGAGCGCAGCGCCGCCGCCGCGGTCAGCGGATCGCCGCCGGCCAGCCCGGCGGCCGTGGCCAGCGCGGTTTCCCCGTCCGGGGTACGCAGCGCGGCGAGCTGCTCCAGATCCACCGGTGCATTGTGCCGGCCAGGGCCTCCGGCGGGCGTGTCGGGTTGGCACTCTCCTTGACGGAGTGCTAGCCACCGGCATAACCTGCGGTTAGCACTCTCAAACCGAGGGTGCCAGCTTTCGGGCTCGCGTCCGGGAGCTGAACGCCAGGCGGACCGGCACCCGCGACGACGGCCCCGCCCGGTGGCATGTGGCAGATTGACGCTGGTCGGTTCGCCGGCCGGCACAGAAACCAGTACCCCAGGAGGGTATGCCCGTGACTACCGCGACCAAGGTTGCGATCAAGCCGCTCGAGGACCGGATCCTGGTCCAGGCGAACGAGGCTGAGACGACCACGGCGTCGGGCATCGTGATTCCCGACACCGCCAAGGAGAAGCCGCAGGAGGGCACCGTCCTCGCTGTCGGCCCCGGCCGTTTCGACGACGACGGCAACCGGATCCCGGTTGACGTGAAGGTCGGCGACACGGTCCTCTACTCGAAGTACGGCGGCACCGAGGTCAAGTACGCCGGCGAGGAGTACCTGGTGCTCTCCGCCCGCGACGTCCTCGCCGTCATCGAGAAGTGATCTGACCGATCCAGTGACGCTGCCCCGGACCGGCCCTGCCGGGCCGGGGCAGCGCTGCGTGAAGGGACCCTGTTAACACAATGGCGAAGATTCTGAGCTTCTCGGATGACGCCCGGCACCTGCTGGAGCACGGTGTCAACACGCTCGCGGACACGGTCAAGGTCACTCTCGGCCCGCGTGGGCGCAACGTCGTCCTGGACAAGAAGTTCGGTGCTCCGACGATCACCAACGACGGCGTGACCATCGCCAAGGAGATCGAACTCACCAACCCGTACGAGAACCTCGGCGCGCAGCTGGTCAAGGAGGTGGCGACCAAGACCAACGACGTCGCCGGCGACGGGACCACCACCGCCACCGTACTGGCCCAGGCCATGGTCCGGGAGGGGCTGCGCAACGTCACGGCCGGTGCCGGTCCGGCCGGGCTGAAGCGCGGCGTCGACCTGGCCGCCGAGAAGATCTCCTCGGCGCTGCTGGAGAAGGCCGTCGAGGTGGGCAGCCGGGAGTCGGTCGCGAACGTGGCGACGATCTCGGCCCAGGACGCCACCATCGGCGACCTGATCGCCGAGGCGATGGAGCGGGTCGGCCGGGACGGTGTGATCACCGTCGAGGAGGGCTCGACCCTGGCCACCGAACTGGAGGTCACCGAGGGCCTCCAGTTCGACAAGGGCTTCATCTCGCCGAACTTCGTCACCGACACCGAGGCGCAGGAGGCGGTGCTCGACGAGCCGTACATCCTGATCACCACCCAGAAGATCTCCTCGATCGAAGAGCTGCTGCCGCTGCTGGAGAAGGTCCTCCAGACGGCGAAGCCGCTGCTGATCATCGCCGAGGACGTGGAGGGGCAGGCGCTCTCCACCCTGGTGGTCAACGCGATCCGCAAGACCGTCAAGGTCTGCGCGGTGAAGGCGCCCGGCTTCGGTGACCGGCGCAAGGCGATGCTCCAGGACATGGCGATCCTGACCGGCGGCGAGGTGGTCGCCCCCGAGCTGGGCTACAAGCTCGACTCGGTCGGCGTCGAGGTGCTCGGCACCGCCCGCCGCGTGGTGGTCGACAAGGACAACACCACCGTGATCGACGGCCGGGGCCGGGACAACGACGTCTCCGAGCGGATCACCCAGATCCGCAAGGAGATCGAGGCGTCCGACTCCGACTGGGACCGCGAGAAGCTCCAGGAGCGGCTGGCCAAGCTCTCCGGCGGCATCGCGGTGATCAAGGCCGGTGCGGCGACCGAGGTCGAGATGAAGGAGCGCAAGCACCGCATCGAGGACGCCATCGCCGCGACCAAGGCCGCGGTCGAGGAGGGCACCGTACCGGGTGGCGGCGCCGCACTGGTGCAGATCATCTCGGCGCTCGACGGCGACCTGGGCCTGACCGGTGACGAGAAGGTGGGCGTCTCGATCGTCCGCAAGGCGCTGGTCGAGCCGCTGCGGTGGATCGCCCAGAACGCCGGGCACGACGGCTACGTGGTCGTGCAGAAGGTCGCCGAGCAGGGCTGGGGCCACGGCCTCGACGCCGCCACCGGCGAATACAAGGACCTGGCCAAGGCCGGCATCATCGACCCGGTGAAGGTGACCCGCAACGCGGTCACCAACGCGGCGTCGATCGCCGGGCTGCTGCTGACCACCGAGAGCCTGGTGGTGGAGAAGCCGGAGAAGGCCGAGCCGGCCGCCGCCGGTGGGCACGGCCACGGTCACGGGCACGGCCACCAGCACGGTCCGGGCTTCTGACCCGCCCGACTCCGGTAGCCGGCCGGGCTCGGTGCTGAGCCGACCCGGCCTGGCCGCTGGCCGACCGCGTGGGTCCCGAAGATCCGCGTGATCGAGGACCGCCTCCGGCGCGACGCTTCGGCGCCGCGTCCGGGGCTCCCCGATCACGCGGATCTCTTGGTTTGCCCGGGAAACGCCCGCGAACCTCCCGCCCGGCCGTCCTGCCGCGACACATCCCGCACCTGCCGACGGAGCAGTCGACCTCGGAAGGGGGCAGACTGGGTCGAACCGAGCGACGATCGGATCTCGGCAACGGTCCACTGTGGGGGGAACGGAGTTCGTGGTGGCGGAAACGGCGGGCCGTGGTCCGGAGGAGATCGGCGCGGAGGACGTCGAGAGCGCCGAGCACTCCCGGATCGCGGAGCACTACCTGGACGCCTTCGGTGGCCTGGCCCGAGACCTTCCTGTGCTCGGCGGTGACCCCAGCGCAGCCGGGGTGGACGACGGGTACCCGCTGCGCCAGCTCGCCCGTCACCTGACGCTCGCCGGCCGCCACGACGATCTGCACACCCTGCTGACCCGCAGCCACACCGGGCCCACCGGCGAGGTGGGGAACGTGTGGTACCGGGCCCACGAGGCCGCCGGAACCACCGAGCTGTTCCTGGCCGACCTCGACCGGGCCCGTCGTCATGCGGAAAGCCTCACCGATGCCGCGCTGGCCGCGGAGCGACCCGAGCCCGCGTTCGCCACCGAGATCCGGTACGCCCTGATGGCGGCCAGTCTGCGCGACAGGGGCTCGGACGGGGACTCCGGCCGAATCCAGGCGCTGGGCGCGCTCGCCGTTCGGCTGTCGGACGAGACCCGGCCCGCTGCCCTGCGTGAGGTACTGGCCGCCGTACCCGCCGTCCCGGAGGAGCGGATCCGTGGGCTGTTGCTGACCGAGCTGGTCGGCGTACTGCCGGTGGAGCTGTGGCGGGAGGCCCTGGCCGCGGCGCACACCCTCACCTTCACGTACCGCCGGGCAGCCGTGCTGGCCGCGCTGGCCGTACGGCTGGCGCCCGAGGAACGCCGCGAGGCGGTGCCCGAACTGCTCGCAGCCGTCCGCAGGCTCAAAAAGGACTCGGAATGTCCCGGGGTGCTGGAGAAGATCGCCGACGGCCTGCCTGCGCCGTACCTGGCCGAGGTGCTCGCCGCCGTACGGGCCATCGACGGTGAGAACTACCGGGAACAGGCGTTGAAGAGGGTGGTCCCCCACCTGCCGGCCGAGCTGTGGGGGGAGGCGCTCTCCATCGCCGGCACGATCACCTCGGGCACGTCCCGTTGGGTGCTCCTCGCTGAGCTGGCGGAACATCTGCCGCCGGAGTGGCGTGCCGAGGCGCTGGCCGTCGCCCGGGAGATAGCCGACGAGCAGGACCGGGAGCGTGCACTGACCGCCCTGGCCGTACGCCTGCCCGAGCCGCAGCGGCAGGAGGTGCTGCGGGAGGCGTTGGCCTTGGCGCGTTCCATCACCGATCCCTGCCACCGCGCACAGGCGTTGGGCGAGGTCGTCAGGGGCGGTCTGACGGCCGAGCGAGCGACCGATGTGGTGCGGGAGGCGCTGGCGATCCTGCGTGCCGCTCCGGCGGACAGGGACTCCGACCGCGTCGTCGTGCTGCGTGAACTCGACAACAGCCTCCCCGAGAAGCAGCGACCGCTCTCCGAGGAGGAGTGGCCGCAGGTGGCGGGCGAGGTACTGGCCACCATCCGTACCCTGCTGGACGAGGCCGACCGCGCGGAGGCGTTGGGCAGGGCGGCGGAACGCCTACCCGCCGAACGGCGGACCGACGTCGCACGGGAGGCACTCGACGTCGCGCGCACGATCGCGGAGCCCGCGTACCGGGCGAGTGCCCTGGCCAAGGTGGTCGCGTGCCTGCCGGCCGGGGAACGCCCCGGTGTGGTGCGGGAGTCGTTGGCCGCCACCCGCGCCATCGGCTCGGAAATGACGCGGGCGGTCGTGCTCAGTGACCTGCCGTTGTCGCTGCCCCCGGAGCTGGCGGGCGAGGCGCTGGCCGCCGCGCACACCGTCGACAGCGAACGCTACCGAGCGGCGTTGCTGAGCGCACTGGCCGGACGGCTGCCGGCGGAGTCGCGGGGCGAGGTGCTGGCCGCGGTCCGGTCCCTCACCGAGGAGTCGGCCCGGGCGAGTGCCCTGCGGGGGTGCGCGGAACATCTACCGGTGGAACTGCTGCCCGAGGTGGTCTCCGAGGCCCGCGCGTTGACCGACGAGCGGGGCAGGGCGGAGGTGCTGGTCGAGGTGGTCGGCCGGCTTCCGGAGGAACAACGCCGCGACGTCGTACCCGAGGTGCTGCCGTACGGCTTCGACAGCTACGAGGAACGGGGCAGGGTGGCGGCGTATCTGTCGCCGGGGCAGGTGGCCGACGCGGTGGCCGCCATCGCACCTCTCGACGAATGGGACCGCGACGAGGCGCTCCGCGCGCTGGCCACGTACCTGCCGGTGGAACTGCTGAACGAGGCGCTGGTGAGCTGGCCGCCGGGCGATGTCGACAATGTGCTGTCCCTGCTGGGCAGGGCGCAGGACGCGTACGGGCGGCGGAGCCTGCCGTGCATGGTCAGCGTGGTGCGGCGGCATCTTGCCCTCGCCAACCGCGACGACTGCCAACGTCTCGTCCGTACGGCCCACGACACCGACGACAACCTGTTGGAGGTCATGGCGGCCGTCGACGACGTACATCGATGGTGGCCATAACGGTCGGTCCAGCCGTCGTCCGCCTCCCCGGCCGGCCAGAGGTTACGAACTCCTGACGCGGCTACCGACCGACCCGGCGCGGCGGCAACACTGGGTCCGTGACGACGAGATCGGGCAGGTTCGGGGCACTGGTGGGAGTGGCGTCCGCCGCCGTGGCGGTCGGCGCGGCCGAGGCGGTGGCGGTGCTGACCGGCCCGCGCAGCGCGCCGCTGGTCGCGGTGGGCGGGGCCGTCGTCGACCTCGCTCCCGGGCCGCTGAAGCAGTTCGCCACGGACGTCTTCTACGTCTACGACAAGATCGCGCTGTTGATCGGCACCGCCGTGCTCCTCGGCGGGTTCGCCGCGCTGGTCGGGGTGGTCGCCGTCCGGTCCCTGCGGCTCGGGATCGCCGGGATCGGCGGGTTCGCCGCGCTCGGCGTGGTGGCGGCGCTGACCCGGCCCGGCGCCGGTCCGGCCGCGGCCCTGCCCTCCCTGGTCGGGGCCGGTCTGGCCGCCGGCCTGCTCTGGCTGCTCCTCGCCGGCCCGCTGCGGATGCCGCCGATCCCGCCGGCCGCATCGCCCGACGCCGTGGATCCGGCGGGGCGGCGCCGGTTCCTGACCGGGGTGGGACTCGCCGTCGGCGCGGCGGCGGTCAGCGGGTTCGGCGGGCGCTGGGCGTCGACCCGGCGCGGCATATCCGCCGCCCGCGAGGCGATCCGGCTGCCCGCCCCGGCCAGCCCGGCCGCGCTGGTGCCGGCCGGTGCCGACCTCGGGGTGCCGGGGCTGTCGTCGTACGTGACGCCGAACCGGGACTTCTATCGGATCGACACCGCCCTGGTGGTGCCCCGGGTCGACCCGGAGGGGTGGCGGTTGCGGATCTTCGGCCGGGTACGGAACCCGGTCACGCTCAGCTATGCCGACCTGCTCGCCCGGCCGATGATCGAACGGCACATCACCCTGGCCTGCGTCTCCAACGAGGTCGGCGGCGACCTGATCGGCAACGCCCGCTGGCTCGGCGTACCGCTCGGGCCGCTGCTCGCCGAGGCCGGGCCGCTGCCCGGGGCGGACCAGGTGGTGGGGCGCTCCGCCGACGGCTGGACCTGCGGCAGCCCGACCGAGGTGCTCACCGACGGCCGGGACGCGATGCTGGCCGTCGGGATGAACGGCGAACCGCTGCCGATCGCGCACGGCTTCCCGGTCCGGGTGGTGGTGCCCGGCCTGTACGGCTACGTCTCGGCCTGCAAGTGGCTGGTGGAGTTGGAGCTGACCAGTTTCGCCGACTTCGACGCGTACTGGGTGCCCCGGGGCTGGTCGGCGCGGGGGCCGATCAAGACGCAGTCGCGGATCGACACCCCACGGGCGGGCCGGACCCTGCCGGCCGGCCCGGTCACCGTCGCCGGGGTGGCCTGGGCGCAGCACGTCGGGATCCGGCAGGTGGAGGTACGCGTCGACGACGGCGACTGGCAGCCGGCGGCCCTGGCCGGATCGGTCTCGACCGACACCTGGACACAGTGGTCGTGGCGGTGGCTCGCCACCCCGGGCGAGCACACCCTGCGGGTACGCGCGACCGACGCCACCGGGGCGGTGCAGACCGGCCAGTCGCGCCCGGTCGAGCCCGACGGCGCCACTGGCTGGCACACGGTCACCGTCACCGTCACCTGAGCGCCGGAGACGTCCGGGTGCGCGGATCGGGTCGCCGGGGTCAGGTCGCCGGATCAGGTCACCGGGTCAGGCCACCGGGTCGGGTCGGCGGGTCAGGCCGACCGTTGGGCCGACCGTTGGGTCGGCACCGTCGACCGGAAGGGCCGGCCGAGCCGGGCCTCCAGCCGGGTGACGTCCACGCGGCTCTGCCGACGGTCGGCGAGGTCCTCCCAGCCGACGGCGAGCAGCCGGAGCCGCTCGGACTCGCTGAAGCCACCCCACACCCCGTACGGCTCGCGTACGGCGAGCGCGTGGGCGGCGCATTCGGCCCGGACCGGGCAGGTCCCGCAGACCGCCTTGGCGTTGGCCTCCCGGCGGTTGCGGGACGAGCCCCGCTCACCCTCCGGGTGGAAGAACTGGGCGGTGTCCCGGCCCCGGCAGGCGCCAAGCCGCTGCCATTCCCACAGATCGACGATCGGTCCAGGCAGCCTGCGTACGTTCGACATCAGCACCCTCCTTCCGCGCGGCACCGCGTGACCTGCTCGGGTCGGGATCCGGGCGGCGGGCCGCGCGGGCGCACCGATCCGACCACGGGTTCCGGTACCCCGGGCGGGGACGGCTCACACGTACTTGATCGCGAACTTCTGGCCGTGAACCCGTTCCGTGGGGCGAATCGTCCAAAAAGTTTGTGGTTCATCCGTGGAAACTCATCATGATCACTCACTGTCGTGGTCTCCTCGTTGCGGAGAGGAGAGCACCGTGCGCACCGTTCTTGTCTGCGTCCGGACCCCGCTCGCGGCCCAGAACGTCGCCGCGGCGGCGGCCCGGCTCGGGTTGGCCGCCGCCGTCCGTACCGCGGTGTCCGACCCCGAGGCCATGCTCCGGCTCGCCGAGCGGCCGGCGGACGTGGTGCTCGCGGACACCGCGCTCACCCGCCCGGACAGCGTCGGCTTCACCCGGCGGGTACTGGCCCGGTCGCCCGGAGCGGCGATCCTGCTGCTCGGCGCCGAGGACCCGGGGGTCGCCGCGGCGACCATCGCGGCCGGCGCGCGTGGGCTGATCCAGGGCGGCGACCACGACCTGGTGAGCGTGGTGGCGAAGGCGATCCTGCTGCTCGGCGGCCGGTCCGGTCGGGGCGGTGCCGCGCTGACCGGCGGCGCGCTGGCCGGCGGAGGTCAGGCGGGTGGCCCGGTTGGTGCCGGCCGGACCGGTGAGCCCGGCGACGCGGGCGGCCAGCCGACGGCCGGCCAGCGGCGCGGCAGCGCGGTGCGGGCGCCGACCGGCCCCGGCCCGGGCGGCGACGCGCCGGGCACGGCTCGCCCGCCGGGGGACGAGTCGACGGTACGTCGGCGCGACGACCCGGAGTCGCGTACCGGCACCGGTGAGACGGCCGGAGAACAGCCGACCGGGCCGGCGGTGGTGCCGGCCCAGCGCGGCGACGACCCGAACGCGCCGACCGACCCGGCCACGCCGACCGGTACCGCCCCGGGGCAACCGGCGGAGAAGGCCGGCCCGGACGGGCCCGGCGGGAGCGCTCCGGGCCAGGAGTCGCGGGGTGCTGACGGCCCGGCCGGAACCGGGCGCTCGGCTCCGGCCCGCCGGCCGGTGCTGACCGAGCGCGAGATGCAGGTGCTGGTCGGGATGGCCGACGGGAAGAGCAACGCGGAGATCGGCCGGGAACTCTTCGTCTCCGAGGACACCGTGAAGACCCACGCCCGGCGGTTGTTCCGCAAGCTCGGGGCCCGGGACCGGGCACACGCCGTGGCGGCCGGATTCCGCGCCGGTCTGGTGGCCTGACCAACCGGTGGCCTGACCAACCGGCCGGTGGCCGGACGGACTGCCGGCGTCGGCCTGGTGGTCGGCGCGGCCGGGCTCAGCGCGGGGTGCCGGCCTCGCCCTCGCTCTCGTCGGCGGTCTCGGTCAGGGTGTCGTGCACCCCGTCGGCGTAGCCACGGGCGTATTCCCAGGTGACGTAGTGGTCCGGGTCGGGGTCGTAGGCCGGCTCGTGCACCCGGGGCCGGCCGGAGTTGAGCAGGTGTCGCAGGTTGCCCCGGAGCAGGTCCCAGTCGAAGTAGTGCGGTTCCCGGCAGTCCTCGCACTCGATCACGAGGCCGCGTACCCCGACCGGACCCAGTAGCGCCTGGTAGATCTCCAGGTCGGCGAGGTCCTCCAGCACGTCCTGCCGCTCGACCTCGCTGAGCGGGTCGAGTTCGGTCTCCTCGCCCGGTTCGTCTAGGCCGGCGGAGGGATCGGCGGGGTCACCGTTGAACGGGTCGATCGGCTCCTCGTGCACCCCTCCACCGTAGTCCCAACACCGCCCGGCGTGGTCACCCGTTGTGGCCTGTACCGCCGCTGTACCCGCGCCCGCGACGCCCACCCCGCCGGATGGGTACGATGAACCATCGCGCCGTACCCGGGGCGAACCCTGACACCGCCCTGCCGCCGGGCAGCCTGGCCGACCAGCTCAGCCCCGACGGACCCATGTCGGCGAGGATCGCAGCCGCGTCGGCGGTGATCGTCATCGACCGTCAACCAGAGCACCGTTAACCAGCGCACCTGTCAACCAGCGCACCGTCAACCACAGCAGCAGGGGACACATCGTGGAGAACCGACCCACCAACGACCTTCCGCTGGCCACCGACGCCGACCAGCTCGCCGGGCACCTGCCCGAACTGCCGGCCGGCTCGGCCCGGGTGGTGCCGCTCGGGTTGACCTTCGATGACGTGCTGCTGCAACCCGGCGAGTCCGAGATCATCCCGAGCCGGGTGAACACGATCACCCGGCTCAGCCGCAACGTCAACCTCTCCATCCCGCTGGTCTCCAGCCCGATGGACACGGTGACCGAGGCGCGGATGGCGATCGCGATGGCCCGGCAGGGCGGGATCGGGGTGCTGCACCGCAACCTCTCGATCGAGGACCAGGCGCTCCAGGTCGACCTGGTGAAGCGCTCCGAGGCCGGCATGGTCACCAACCCGGTCACCTGCGGGCCGGACGACACCCTGCGGGACGTCGACGCGCTCTGCGGGCGCTACCGGATCTCCGGCGTCCCGGTGACCGACGCCCAGGGCACCCTGGTCGGCATCGTGACCAACCGCGACATGCGGTTCGTCACCGACGGGGGCACCCCGGTCCGCCAGATCATGACCCCGATGCCGCTGGTCACCGCCGAGGTCGGGGTGACCAAGGAGCAGGCGCTCGACCTGCTGCGCCGGCACAAGGTCGAGAAGCTGCCGATCGTCGACCCGGACGGGCGACTGCGCGGCCTGATCACCGTCAAGGACTTCGCCAAGAGCGAGCAGTACCCGCTCGCCACCAAGGACGACGCCGGCCGGCTGCGGGTCGCCGCCGCGGTCGGCGTCGGCGAGGACGCCTACAAGCGGGCCCGGGCACTGGTCGACGCCGGGGTGGACGTGCTGATCGTGGACACCGCGCACGGGCACCAGCGGGCCGTACTCGACATGGTCGGCCGGCTCAAGAAGGACACCGCGGTCGACGTGGTGGGCGGCAACGTGGCGACCTACGCGGGCGCCAGGGCGCTGGTCGAGGCGGGTGCCGACGCGGTCAAGGTCGGGGTCGGGCCGGGCGCGATCTGCACCACCCGGATCGTCGCCGGGGTCGGCGTACCGCAGATCACCGCGATCATGGAGGCGGCCCGGGCCGCCCGCCCGGCCGGGGTACCGGTGATCGCCGACGGCGGCATCCAGTACTCCGGCGACATCGCCAAGGCGCTGGTGGCCGGCGGCGACACCGTGATGCTCGGCAGCCTGCTGGCCGGCTCCGAGGAGAGCCCTGGCGAGCTGATGTTCATCAACGGCAAGCAGTTCAAGGCGTACCGGGGGATGGGGTCGCTGGGCGCGATGCAGTCGCGTGGGCAGGCCCGGTCCTACTCCAAGGACCGCTACTTCCAGGACGACGTGGCCAGCGAGGAGAAGCTGGTGCCGGAGGGCGTCGAGGGCCAGGTGCCCTACCGTGGCCCGCTGGCCCGGGTCGCCCACCAGCTCGTCGGCGGACTGCGCCTGGCCATGGGCTACGTCGGCGCGGAGACCATCCCCGAGCTGCACCGCCGGGGGCAGCTCATCCGGATCACCGCCGCCGGGTTGAAGGAGAGCCACCCGCACGACATCCAGATGACGGTCGAGGCGCCGAACTACCACACCCGCTGACGGTCACCGCCTCCTCCGCCACCACCCCCTTTTCTACTCTGGAGTGACCCATGCGTGACGTGGTCGAGATCGGGCTGGGCAAGACCGCACAGCGCGGCTACCACCTGGACGACATCGCGATCGTGCCGAGCCGGCGTACCCGGGACGTGGACGACGTCTCGACCGCCTGGCAGCTCGACGCGTACCAGTTCGGCATCCCCTGCGTCGGGCACCCGTCGGACGCCACCATGAGCCCGGAGTCGGCGGTCGCCCTGGGCCGGCTCGGCGGGCTCGGGGTGCTGAACGTCGAGGGCCTGTGGACCCGCTACGAGGACCCGGGCAAGGTCCTGGAGGAGCTGTCCCGGCTGGAGGAGGGCTCCACGGCCACCCGCCGGCTCCAGGAGGTGTACGCCGAGCCGATCCGCCCCGACCTGATCGCCGAGCGGGTCCGGCAGATGCGCGAGGGCGGCGGTACGGTGGCCGTCCGGGTCTCCCCGCAGCACACCCTGGCGCTGGCCCCGGTGATCCTGGACGCCGGGGTGGACATCCTGGTCATCCAGGGCACCATCGTCTCGGCCGAGCACGTCTCCACCACCGACGAGCCGCTGAACCTCAAGGAGTTCATCGCCGACCTCGACCTGCCGGTCGTCGCCGGTGGCTGCACCGACTACAAGACCGCGCTGCACCTGATGCGGACCGGCGCGGCCGGGGTGATCGTCGGGTTCGGCGGCGACGAGTGGTCGACCACCGACTCGGTGCTCGGGATCCGGGTGCCGATGGCCACCGCGATCGCCGACGCGGCGGCGGCCCGGCGGGACTACCTCGACGAGACCGGTGGCCGGTACGTGCACCTGATCGCCGACGGTGACCTCCAGACCTCCGGCGACATCGCCAAGGCGCTCGGCTGCGGCGCCGACGCGGTGATGCTCGGCGAGCCGCTGTCGCTCTGCGCCGAGGCGCCGGCCGGCGGTGCCTGGTGGCACCCGGCGGCCAGCCACCCCAACCTGCCCCGCGGGGCGTACGGGGTGGCCGACGAGCCGCTCGGCTCGATGGAGAAGCTGCTCTACGGGCCGTCGGACGACCCGGAGGGGCAACTCAACCTGTTCGGCGGGCTGCGCCGGGCGATGGCCAAGTGCGGCTACCGGGACCTGAAGGAGTTCCAGAAGGTCGGGCTCGTCCTCGACCGGTAGCCGCGCACCGTTATCCGGAGGCTTGATGATCAGGTCGGGGCGGTCGGCGCTGGCCGGCGTACTGGCTGCGCTGCTGGTGGCGCTCTCGACCGGCGGCTGCACCGGCACTCGTCGGGACGACCGGGCGCCCGAGGGCTTCCGGCCCGGTGCGGCCGGGATCGGCGACCCCTACTTCCCGACCTACGGCAACGGCGGCTACGACGTGGCCAGCTACCGCCTCCAGGTCAGGTACGACCCGGCGACCGACGAGCTGACCGGTGACGCCACCATCGAGGCGACCGCCACCCAGGACCTGTCCCGGTTCAACCTGGACCTGGCCGGGCTGACCGTCTCGGCGGTCCAGGTCGACGGCGCCGACGCCACGCACACCCGGACCGACGACGAGCTGGTGGTCACCCCGGCCACCGGCCTCGGCAAGGGCAAGCGGTTCGGCGTACGGGTGCGCTACTCGGGCAAGCCGGCCCAGATCACCAGCGCCGAGCTGGGCAGTGGCGGGCTGCTGCACACCTCGGACGGTGCGATCGCGCTCGGCCAGCCGGAGTCGGCGAGCACCTGGTTCCCGGTCAACGACCATCCGCTGGACAAGGCGACGTACCAGATCGAGGCGACCGTGCCGGAGGGGCTGGTGGCGCTGAGCAACGGGGCACCGGGCGGCAGCAGTACGGACGCCGGCTGGACCACCTGGCGCTGGGCGGAGCGGGCCCCGATGGCCAGTTACCTGGTCACGCTGGTGATCGGGAAATACCGGGTCAGCACCGGTACGCACGCCGGCAAGCCGCTGGTCACCGCGATCTCGGCGAGCCTGCCGGCGGGCGGGCCGGCCGAACGGTCGCTGGCCCGTACCGGTGAGATCGCCGACTTCCTGGCCACCCGGTTCGGCCCGTACCCGTTCGAGGCGTACGGCGGGATCGCGGTCGCCGACAGCCGGATCGGGTACGCCCTGGAGACCCAGTCCCGCCCGGTGTACGGCCCGGCGTTCTTCGCCACCGGCCCGAACCTGGAGGTGGTGGTGCACGAGCTGGCGCACCAGTGGTTCGGGGACAGCGTCTCGATCCGGCGCTGGAGCGACCTCTGGCTCAACGAGGGCTTCGCCAGCTATGCCGAGTGGCTCTGGACCGAGCACGACGGCGGGCCGAGCGTGCAGACCCTGTTCGAGCGGGAGTACGCCACCACCGACTGGGCGGACCCGGCGCTGGACCCGGGCCGGTCGGAGATCTTCAGCCGGGCGGTTTACAAGCGAGGTGCGCTGGCCGTGCACGCGCTGCGGCGTACCGTCGGCGACGAGGCGTTCTTCCGGATCCTGACGAGCTGGACGGCGGAGCGGCGGGACGGCAACGCGACCACCGACGACCTGGTCGCGCACGCCGAACGAATCTCCGGGAAGCAACTGCGCCCGCTCTTCGACGCCTGGCTCTCCGGCACCACGGCACCGCCGCTGCCCTGAGCGGCTTCCTTTTTCCACCGCTTGGTCTCAGTGATCGGGCGT
>NZ_BONX01000042.1 GCF_016862935.1 Plantactinospora mayteni | reverse complement strand
ACAGGGGTCGAGTTGATCACGGAGCGCGGGATCCAACCGGACGTGTCATCCGGATTGTCGGGCGATACGTGTGAACAATGCCGATCAGCCCGCCGTGCGCTTCGACCGGTTTGGCGCACGATCGGAACCGTGCGTGATCAACACTCGATCCAGGAACGGTAGAGGGGAGATTGTTACTTTTGGTCCCTACCGCTGCGGGACACCGGATGCGGACGACCGGCTCGGCGAATTCGGAGGAAGCGCCGTGACCAGTACCTTCCTGGGCGCCAACCCGGACGAGGCCGGACATCCGCCGCGCCGCCGGCCGGACCCGACCACACCGACGCCGACCCGGCCGCGCCGCCGCCCGCGTCGGCAGGCGTACGCGAAAGCCGGGCTGGTGCTGCTCCCGCTGCTGGTCGCCGCCGCGGCGCTGGCGGTGCACCACAGCACCGGGAGCTTCTGGGGCGACCTCGCGACATACCACGCGGGAGCCTCCGCAGCCGCGTCCGGGGACGGCGGCCTCTACCAGGCCAGCCATCTGGGCACGGACGGCATCTCGCTGGGCTTCACCTATCCGCCCTTCGCGGCGCTGCTGTTCCAGCCGCTCGTGCCGGTCGGCATGACGGTCGCCGTCGGGGTGTGGACATTCGCCTCGGTCCTCGCGCTGCTGGCGGTGGTATGGGTGACGCTCCGCGCGGCCGGCGTGCCGCCGGAGCGCCGGGCGCTGGCGACGCTGGCCGGCGGAGCCGTCACGTTGCCGATGTTCGCGGTGTCCGGGCACCTCCAGGCCGGCCAGGTCGGGCTCTTCCTGATGCTGCTCGTACTGCTCGACGTGACCGGCGACCCGCGACGCCGGTGGTCCGGTCTCGGCGTGGGGATCGCCGCCGGGATCAAGCTCACCCCGCTCGTCTTCGTGGTGTACCTGCTCGCCACCGGTCGGTTCCGGGCGGCGGGTACCGCCGTCGCCGCGTTCGCCGGCACCGTCGCGCTCGGGTTCGCCTGGCGGCCGGAGGACTCGGTACGGTTCTGGACGGGCGCTCTCTTCGACACCTCCCGGGTCACCGCCGATCCCCGGACGATCCTGAACCAGTCGCTGGCCGGTGCGCTGGCCCGGCTGACCGACTCCGCCGATCCACGTACCGGCTGGCTTCCGGTGGCCGCTCTGGTCGCGGTGCTCGGGATGGCGGTCGCGGTGTACTGCGCCCGGGCCGGGGAGCACCTGCTCGGCGTCCTCGCCTGCGCGACGACCGGTGTGCTGGTCTCACCCGTCTCGTGGCACCACCACTGGGTGTGGTGCGTACCCGCGCTGGTGCTGCTGGCCGTACGGTCGTGGCGGGGCCGCAGCCGGCTCGGGCTCGCGGCCACCGGCCTGACCTGGCTCGTCTTCGTCGCCGGCACCAGTTGGGTGCTCGCCGGCCTGCACGGCTGGGACCTGCACTTCCAGGGTTGGGGCCTGCTCTACAGCAATCTCTACGTGCTGGTCGGCCTCGCCGGGCTCGGTTACCTGCCGATCCACCTGCGCCGGGCCGGGAGATCCGGTCCGGCCCGCCCCGTCTCCGGCCTTCCGGGGGACCTCCGGCAGCACGACGTACCACTCCCACCCGGTGCCGAGCCGCCCGAACGTGAGTCGGAGCCCGAGAAAAAGCCGTAGCGGTATCGAGATCGACGGCACGGCCAAGGCAGCGCCCTGTCACCGATGTGGTTACGCCAGGTCGATGGTGGCGTGGATCTCCGTGGCGTAGAGCAGGGCCGGGTCGAAACCCATCCCGGTGAAGTGACCGGCGACCTCGAGGCTGACCACGCCGTGCAGGCGGGTCCAGAAGACGAGTGCGCGACGCAGCGCCGCCGGCGAGGCGGGATGCTCGCCGGCCCACTGCCGATAGCGGGCCAGGTGTCGGTCGAGGGCCGCGCCGGGTTCGCCGACGGGTCCGTCCCCAGCACCGACGTCGGTTTCGGCCCGGCTGCCAGCATCGGCTTGGGCGACGGCTTCGGCCTTGACGCCAGCAACAGGCTGGGCTTCGGCTTCGGCTTCGGCTTCGGCTTCGGCTTCGGCTTCGGCTTCGGCTTCGGCTTCGGCTTCGGCTTCGGCTTCGG
>NZ_BONX01000041.1 GCF_016862935.1 Plantactinospora mayteni | reverse complement strand
TTCGGCTTCGGCTTCGGCTTCGGCTTCGGCTTCGGCTTCGGCTTCGGCTTCGGCTTCGGCTTCGGCTTCGGCTTCGGCTTCGGCTTCGGTGAAAGCGTCGAGCAGTACCGACATGATGCTGGCGGCGATCGCGGTGGCCTCGGGTGGGGCGGCGTAGCCGGGTACCGGGGTGCCGTAGATGAGCAGGTAGCGGTGCGGGGCGGCCAGGGCCCAGCGGCGCAGGGCGAGTGCGACCGCCGTCAGTCGGGCCGCCGGTGCGTGCGCGGATTTCGCCGCGTCCCGGCAGGTGTCGGAGAGGTCGCGGTAGGCGTCCAGGACGAGTTCGGTGATCAGCTCGTCGCGGTTGCGAAAGTAGCGGTAGAGCGCCGGACCGCTGATCCCCATCTGCTTGGCGATGGCGTTGAGCGACAGCGCGGACGCGCCGGTGCCGGCCACCTGCGTCCAGGCGTACGCCTTGATCTCGTCACGGACCTGCTCGCGGTAACGCGTCCGTGGACTCCTGGCGGCCTCGTCCATGCCTGGTCCCCTCGCTTGACACCACCTCAGTGAGCCCATAATACTGATGTTAGAGCTTCTAACTAACACGAGAAGTGCTAACCAGCTATCGAAGGGTACGAGGATGACGACCGAGCGACGGACCGAGATCGTGCTCCCCGGCGTGGTGGACCCAGGCGGACTGCAGGTACGCACGTCACCGATCCCGGCCCCCGGCAGCGGCCAGGTGGTGATCCGGATGGAGGCCACCGGCGTCTCCTTCGCCGAGCAGCAGATGCGTCGGGGGCGCTACTACGACCAGCCACCGTTCCCGTTCGTCCCCGGCTACGACCTCGTCGGAATCGTCCAGGCGGTCGGGGCCGGCGCCGACCCCCGGCTCCTCGGCGAGCGCGTCGCGGCGCTGACCAAGGTGGGCGGCTGGGCCAGCCACGTCGTCGTCGAGGCCGCCGACGTGGTGGCGGTGCCCGCCGGACTGGACCCGGTGGAGGCGGAGACCGTGGTGGTCAACGGCATCACCGCCTGGCAGATGCTGCACCGGAAGGCGCGGGTCCGAGCCGGCCAGACGATTCTGGTGCACGGCGCCAACGGCGGCGTCGGCACCACACTGGTACAGCTCGCCCGCCTCGCCGGGGCTCGGGTGATCGGTACCGCCTCCCCGCGCCACCACGACAGGCTGCGTGACCTCGGTGTCACGCCGATCGACTACCACGTCGACGTGCCGGCCGCCGTGCGGGAGATCGCGCCCGACGGCGTCGACGCGGTCTTCGACCACCTCGGGGCGCGCAGCGTCTCCGACTCGTGGCGACTGCTCGCCCCCGGCGGCACCCTGGTCGCCTACGGAAGCGCCAGCACCCGAGACGACGCCGGCTCGAAGCAGTTGCCGGTACTCAAGATCCTCGCCAGGGTCTGGACCTGGAATGCGCTGCCCAACGCGCGGCGAGCCTACTTCTACAACATCTGGGCCGGCCGCCCCCTGGCGAAACAGCGGTTCCGGGCCCGTCTGCGACACGACCTCACCCAGGTCCTGAAGGCGATGGCCGCCGGACACGTCACCGCGCAGATCGCCGCCCGGTTCCCGCTGGCCCGCACCGCCGACGCCGTGCGCCTCGCCGAGTCTGGAACCGTCACCGGAAAGGTCGTCCTCACCCCCTGACCGTGGCCCGAGATCGCGCGGCTCACGCAGCGGACGCGGATCCGACGCCCGCGGCTCACCGCGGTCTCCCGCTGCACCCGCGACAGTTTCTCGGGATTGCGCACGTAGATCGAGTCGCCGGGACGCGGCGCGAAGTCCGCCGCCCGCGCGGGCGGCGTCGGCCGAACTTCTACCGGTACGGTCGGAGTGTGGACCAGGCCGAGGAGGGCGCCCGGATCGGCGCCGCGCTGACCGGTTGGCTGGGCCGGCTGACGTTCACCGACCAGACGAGTGACGAGGTCACCGTGCTGCTGATCGACTCGGTGGCGGCCTGGGCGATGGCGCAGGGCTGGCGGGTGTACCGGCGGGCCACCAGCGTGATGCCGCTGCCGCCGCCGTACGAGCACCGGCACTCCATAGTGGACGTCGGATGTGCGCGGCCGGACGGTGCGCCGGTGGTGATCGAGGTCGACCACTCCGACCGGCAGCGTTCGGTGGACAAGCTCAGGCTGGAGGCGGCGGCTGGCCGGATCGCCGTCTGGCTGCGCTGGGGCGACCGCAGGTTCGAGCCGCCGCCGGCGCCGATCGCGATGGTGCCGTTCCGGGTCACCTCCCGGCCGAGCCCCGACGGCGCCGGGCGGCGATATTCAAGACTGCCGTCGACCGACCGGCCGGCGCCGGCCCACCTGGCCGGGGACGTGGAACTCGGCGAGCAGGTCGACCTCTTCCCGACCCCCGGCCCGGTGGGCCAGGCCGATCCGGCGCACAGTTGACGGGTCAGCCGCGCTTCATCAGCCGCCCGACGGCGGCCATCATCTCGGTGGCCATCTCGTCGGCCCGGCCCTCGGCAGCGCCCTCGTGCATGCAGTGCCGGGCGTGCCCGTCGAGCAGCCCGAGCGCGACCTTGTCCAGCGCGGCCTGGATGGCGGAGATCTGGGTCAGTACGTCGATGCAGTAGCGGTCGTCCTCGACCATCCGCTCGATCCCGCGGACCTGCCCCTCGACCCGGCGCAGCCGCGCGAGCAACTGGTCCTTGCTGGCGGTGTAACCACGAGTCGGGGTTTCCGCAGGTGTCGTCATGCCCCAAGCATAGCTAACCCCCCAGGGGTATGCTACTGTCCTGTTGTACGGATACCCCCGAGGGGTAAACTCGTCCGTCGCATACCCCCCTAGGGTATAGGGTGGGGGGCAGGGAAGGGAGAACTGCAATGATCACCCAGAGCTACCAGGTCAAGGGAATGACCTGCGGGCACTGCGTCAACGCCGTCAGCACAGAGGTCGGCGCGCTCCCGGGCGTGACCGAGGTGACCGTCGACCTGGCCTCCGGCGCGGTCACGGTCACCAGCAACGACCCGGTGGACCCGGAGCAGCTCCGGGCCGCCGTCGACGAGGCCGGCTACGAACTCGTCGCTTCCTGACCACGCTCGACCCAGCAGAAACCAGGTAACGCGATGAACACCGCGACGAAGTTGAGCGCCTTCGCGCTCGGGCTCGCGACAGTGTTCGGCGCGGCGTACGGGGCCGGTGAGCTGACCGGCCCCGTACGTACCGCCGACTCCACCGACTCGACCGACTCCGCCCACTCCGCCGGACACGGCACCGGCACCGAGGCTCCCAGCGCACCACGGCTACCGGGTGGGCTGCTCGTCTCCGACCGGGGCTACACACTGACCGGCGTACCGGCCCCGGACGGGGAGTTCGCGTTCCGGATCATCGGGCCGGACGGGCGGCCGGTGACCGGTTACGACGTGGAACACGACAAGCGGATGCACCTGATCGTCGCCCGTCGGGACCTGTCCGGCTTCCGGCACGTACACCCCGAGATGGCCGCCGACGGCACCTGGCGGGTCGCCTCGCCGGTGGCCGGTCCCGGGAGCTGGCGGGCGTTCGCCGACTTCAAGCCCAGCGGCGCGGAGGCACTGACCCTCGGGCTCGACGTCGCGGTGGCCGGCGACTTCCAACCCCGGCCGCTGCCGGCACCGGCCCCGACCGCCGAGGTCGACGGATACCAGGTACGCCTCGACGGCGCCCTGGCGCCGGGCCAGACCAGTGAACTGACCCTGACCGTCAGCCGTGACGGACGACCGGTCACCGATTTGCAGCCCTACCTCGGCGCGTACGGCCACCTGGTCGCGCTTCGCGAGGGCGACCTGGCGTACCTGCACGTGCACCCGGACGGCGAGCCCGGCGACGGACGGACACCCGCCGGTCCCGAGATCACCTTCTTCGCCGACGTCCCCTCGGCCGGCGCCTATCGGCTGTATCTCGACTTCCAGCACGGCGGCACCGTCCGGACCGCCGAGTTCACCCTGACCGCCGGCTCGCCGGCCCAACAGCCGCCCGCCGGCACGCCGGACGGCAGTCCACCGCCCACCGGGACACCGGACGGCGGCGCGACACCCGACCGGCCCGCGCCGACGACCGGTGCCCCCGGTGGTGCCGAGCCGGGGCACGGCGAGCCCGGCCACGGGCACAACTAGCGCCACGGACACAACTAGTGCCACGGACACGAACAGCCCAGGAGGCAACAATGGCACCGGCCGCCGGACGACTACCCATGGCGCCCAACCGGATCGAACTGAAGATCGGCGGGATGACCTGCGCCTCCTGCGCCAGCCGGATCGAGAAGAAACTCAACCGGCTGGACGGGGTGACCGCCACGGTCAACTACGCCACCGAGAAGGCGACCGTCACCTTCGACGACACCCGTACCCCGGACGAACTCATCGCCACCGTGGAGAAGACCGGCTACACGGCAGCGCTGCCACCGCCGCCACGACCGGCCGGCGAGTCCGGGTCGGAGTCGGGGGCACCGGTCGACGAGCTGCGGACGCTGCGTACCCGGCTGCTGGTGTCGCTGGTGCTGACCGTGCCGGTGATCGTGCTGGCGATGGTACCGGCCTGGCAGTTCGACTACTGGCAGTGGCTCTCGCTCACCCTCGCCGCGCCGGTCGTGGCGTACGGCGGGCTGCCGTTCCACCGGGCCGCCTGGATCAACCTGCGGCACGGTGCCGCCACCATGGACACCCTGATCTCGCTCGGTACCCTCGCCGCGTTCGGCTGGTCGGTCTGGGCGCTCTTCCTCGGCACCGCAGGTGTGCCCGGCATGACCCACCCGTTCAGCCTCGACATCGGGCCGAGCGACGGGGCCGGCAACATCTACCTGGAGACGGCGGCCGGGGTCACGCTCTTCATCCTCGCCGGTCGCTACTTCGAGGTCCGGTCGAAGCGTCGGGCCGGTGCCGCGCTGCGGGCCCTGCTCGAACTCGGCGCCAAGGAGGTGACGATCCTCCGCGACGGTGCCGAGGCGCGGATCCCGGTCGACCAGCTCGCCGTCGGTGACCGGTTCGTGGTCCGCCCCGGGGAGAAGATCGCCACGGACGGCGTGGTCGAGGACGGCTCCTCCGCCGTCGACGCCAGCATGCTCACCGGGGAGTCGGTGCCGGTGGAGGTCGGTCCCGGCGAACAGGTGGTCGGGGCGACGGTCAACGCGGGGGGACGGCTCGTCGTCCGGGCCACCCGGGTGGGGGCGGAGACCCAACTCGCCCAGATGGCGACCCTGGTCGAGCGGGCCCAGACCGGCAAGGCCCAGGTACAGCGCCTGGCGGACCGGATCTCCGGAGTGTTCGTACCGATCGTGATCGCCCTCGCCGTGGCCACCCTCGGCTTCTGGCTCGGCTCCGGGGACGGCGTCACGGCGGCGTTCACCGCCGCCGTCGCGGTACTGATCATCGCCTGCCCCTGCGCCCTCGGGCTGGCCACCCCGACGGCGCTGCTGGTGGGTACGGGCCGGGGTGCCCAGCTCGGCATCCTGATCAAGGGTCCGGAGGTACTGGAGTCGACCCGGCGGGTGGAGACCGTGGTGCTGGACAAGACCGGTACCGTCACCACCGGGCGGATGACGCTGACCGAGATCCTCCCGGCCGACGGCCAGGACACCGACGAGCTGCTGCGGCTGGCCGGTGCCCTGGAGAACGCCTCCGAGCATCCGATCGCCCGTGCGGTCGCCACCGCCGCCGCCGAGCGCACCGGGCCACATCCCGCGGTCGACGGGTTCGCCAACGTCGAGGGGCTGGGCGTGACCGGGACCGTCGACGGCCGGGCGGTCACAGTGGGCCGGGCCCGCCTGCTGGCCGACCGGGGCCTCGACCTGCCCGCCGCGCTCGGCCCGGCGGTCGCCGAGGCCGAGGCCGCCGGTCGGACCGTGGTGCTGGCCGGCTGGGACGGCCAGGTCCGGGGAGCGCTGGTGGTGGCCGACGCGATCAAGCCGACCAGCCGCGAGGCGGTGGCCGGACTGCGGCGGCTCGGCCTCACCCCGGTCCTGCTCACCGGCGACAACGGCGCGGTCGCCCGGTCGGTCGCGGCCGAGGTCGGCATCGACGAGGTGATCGCCGAGGTGCTGCCGGCCGACAAGCTCGACGTGGTCAAGCGGCTTCAGGCCGAGGGCCGGGTGGTGGCGATGGTCGGCGACGGGGTCAACGACGCCGCCGCGCTCGCCCAGGCGGATCTCGGGCTGGCCATGGGCACGGGTACGGACGTCGCGATCGAGGCCGCCGACCTGACATTGGTACGCGGCGACCTGACCGCCGCCGTCGACGCGATCCGGCTGTCCCGGGCGACGCTACGGGTGATCCGGGGCAACCTGTTCTGGGCGTTCGCCTACAACGTCGCCGCGCTGCCGCTGGCCGCGATCGGGATGCTCAACCCGATGATCGCGGGTGCGGCGATGGCCTTCTCCTCGGTCTTCGTCGTCGGCAACTCGCTGCGGCTGCGCCGCTTCACGGCGTACCGGCCCGATCGAGCGGGTGCCGCCGGCGGGTAGCGCCACGGACCTGGGGCGCCGCCGGGGCGGTCAGCGGAGCACAGCCAGCGCCGCGCGTACCCGGCGGCGCTCCAGGGTGCGGTCGAAGGTGGTCTCGCCCCGGCAGAAGGCGGTGAACATGCGCCAGCCGGGCGGTGTGGCCAGGGCGGTGTGGAAGATGCCGGGGTGTCGGGAGAAGGCGGCGAGAATGTGCTGCCCGGCGCGCATCGGTGGGACGAGCTGGTCGTGCACCGCCCGGACGTAGCCGTCGAGGTCGCCGTCGGCCGCCGCCGCGCCGGCGAGCGTGCCGGAGCGCAGCGCGAAGCTGATCCCCTCCCGGGTCCACGGCTCCAGCAGGCCGGCCGCGTCCCCGGCGACGAGTACCCGGCCCCGGCGCAGCGGGGAGTCGTCGGCGCGGCACCGGGTCAGATGCCCCGAGTCGTGCGCCGGTTCCAGGCCGGACAGGCCCAGCCGCTCGAGGAACCGCCGCAGGTAACGCCGGGTCCGCTCCCCCTCGCCCCGCGCGGCGATCACCCCGACGGTGAGCCGGTCACCCTTTGGGAAGACCCAGGCGTACGACCCGGGCAGCGGACCCCAGTCCAGCAGCAACCGGCCGCGCCAGCGCTGCTGGAGCGGGGCCGGGATCGGGATCTCCAGTTCCAGCCCGAGGTCGACCTGTGCGTATTCCACCCCCACCTGACGGGCCGTCACCCCGGCCGAGCCGTCGGCACCGACCGCCACCCGGGCGCGCAGTTCGGTGCCGTCGGCGAGCCGGACGCGTACCCCGTCCGGGTCCTGCTCGACCCCGCGCACCGCGACCCGCTGCCGGAGTTCGGCGCCCGCGCCGACCGCGGCGACCCGGAGCCGGTCGTCGAACTCCTCCCGCCGCACCATCGTGAGCAGGTGCCCCGACCGGTGCCGGCGGGTGAACTCCCGCCGGCCATCGGCGGTGAACGTCACCCGGTCCACCTGGTCGTCGGCGGGGACGTCGATCCGCGCGGCGGCGACCGCCAGCGAGGTGCCGATCAGCCCACCGCCGCAGGTCTTGTAGCGCGGATGCGCGGACTTCTCCAGCACCACCGTCCGCGCTCCGGCCCGGGCGGCGGCGAACGCGGCGGAGAGCCCGGCCGGTCCGGCCCCGATCACGGCCACGTCCCAGATCACGGGTAGCAGCCTAGGTTACCGGCCGGCCGGCTCCGGGAACGGGCGCCGGCCGACGATCGGCACCGGATCCGGTACCCGGTGCATCAACGCCGTCTCCGTGGGTAATCGCGGCCTCGCGAACTGCCCGCGCACTGTGCGTGGGCGAGGAGGTCACCATGCAACAGCTACATCTCACCGACATCGAACAGCGGGTGTACCAGGCGGTCACCACCCTCGAGGCCCGGGGGCAGGTGCCGTTTCCGGAGGCCATCGCGGAGGAGGTCGGCCTGCCGCCGGACCAGTTGACGACGCCGCTGCACGTGCTCGGCGAGAAGAACCTGCTGCACCGTGAGGACTCCCCGATGGAGGGTCTGGACTTCGGTCCGCGCTGGTGCTCCCAGCAGCTCGCCTGATTCCGCCGCCGACCGGCCGCGCCGACCGGCCGGGGACGAGCCGCCCGGCACGTCGCTGACCGGGCCTCCGGGCTATTTGCGATAGTCTGTCCCCGGCGGTCACCGTTCGCGGCCCACGACTCGGACGCGGCACAGTGAACCTTTCAACCTCCCCTTGCCGTCCAACGCCCGCAGGGCCGGACGCGGTGCGTGCGCGCGGTCGCGGTCCAGGTGGAGAGGTTCAGTCAGTGAGGCCCGATTGAGCGCGGCAGAACGCAATCCACCGGATCGCGGCGCCCAGCCCGGACCGGGTGACCGGGGCGGGTCGGGCGGTCAGGGCAGACCAGGTGGTCAGGGCAGACCGGGTGACCGGGGCGGGCCGGCGGAACCGGAACCGGATCCACTGGCCGGGCTGGACGAGCGGACCGCCGCCCGGCGGCGCAGGCAGGCGCTCACCATCGGGCTGGTCGCCGCGTTCATGACGCTGCTGGACGTGAGCATCGTGAACGTCGCGATCCCCTCGATCGACCAGGCCATCCACGCCACCCCGAGCGATCTCCAGTGGATCCTCTCCGGCTACGCGCTGACCTTCGGCCTGATGCTGGTACCCGCCGGCCGGTTCGGCGACGCGCGGGGCCGCCGTAACGTCTTCATCCTCGGTCTCGCCCTGTTCACCCTGACCAGTGCGGCGGCCGGGCTGGCCGAGTCGCCGGCCTGGCTGATCGGCGCCCGACTGTTGCAGGGCGCGGCGGCCGGACTGGTGAACCCGCAGGTGATCGGGCTGATCCAGCAGCTCTACCGAGGGCCGGCCCGGGGACGCCCGTTCGGGCTGCTCGGCGCCACCATCGGCATCTCCACCGGGGTCGGCCCGCTGCTCGGCGGCGCCCTGATCGAACTCGGCGGACAGCACCTCGGCTGGCGGTTGGTCTTCTTCGTCAACGTACCGGTCGGCATCGTGACGATCCTCTTCGCCTGGCGGTTGCTGCCGACCGCTGCCGGACGGCGGGCCGGACGGGACGGTCTCGACCCGGTCGGCGTACTGCTGCTGGGGCTCGGTGTCGTTCTGCTGCTGCTGCCGCTGGTGCAACAACAGCAGTGGCACGGGCCGCTGAAGTGGCTGCTGATCCCGGCCGGGCTGCTGGTGCTGCTCGGCTTCGTGGGCTGGGAACTGCGCTACCGGCGCCGCCGGGAGCCACTGTTCGACCTGGCCCTGTTCCGGCTCCGGTCGTACTCGCTCGGCACCCTGATCGGGCTGCTCTACTTCGGCGGCTTCGTCGCGGTCTTCTTCCTCTTCACCCTCTATCTCCAGGCCGGCCTGCGCTACACCGCCCTGGAGGCCGGCGTGGCGATCACGCCGTTCGCGCTCGGCTCGGCGGTCACCGCGGCGATCGGCGGCCGGATCGTCAACCGGTTCGGCCGGCCACTGGTCGCGATCGGCCTGGCCGCCGTCGCGGTCGGGCTCGGCGGGGTGATCGTGGCCCTGCACTTCGTGCCCGGGCACGGCGCGCCGTTCGCCACCGCCCTGCCGCTGCTGGTCGCCGGGCTCGGCAGCGGGCTGGTGATCACCCCCAACCAGAACCTCACGCTCTCCGAGGTGCCGGTCGCCCAGGCCGGTAGCGCGGCCGGGATGTTGCAGACCGGCCAGCGGATCGGCGCCGCCGCCGGCATCGCCGGAGTCGGCGCGATCTTCTTCAGTACCCTGGCCGCCACGCACGACGGCTGGTCCCGGGCGTTCCGGGACGCCCTGCTGGCCACCATCGGGTTCGTACTGGTCGCGCTGGTCGCGGCGATCGTGGACAGCCGGACCGAGCGGCCCGGTACTCCGGCCGGCTCCGGCCGCACCGGTTGACGAGCGTCTCTCTGGCGTGGTGGTCGGTCAGGCCGTCTCGCCCGGGGTGAGCCAGCGGTAGCAGCCGCCGCTCTCCTCGGCGAGCCACCCGTGCACGCTCCGCAGCCCGCGGTCGTTGACCTGCGCGTCGTGGATCCCGTACGCCCGCTCGGGTGCGACGGCCCGGACGAAGTCGATCGCCTCGGCGGTCTTCAGCCACGACCCCTGTACCGGCACCAGCAGCGTCTGCACCGGCACGTCCGGCCGGTACACCGAGTCGCCGGGATGGTAGACCCGCCCCTCGACGAGGTACCCGAGGTTCGGGCAGTCCGGCTGGCCGCCATAGATGGTGGCGTGCCGGCCGCCGAGGGCGCGTACCCGGAGGCCGGCGGCGGTGAACTCCTCCCCCGGCGCGACGGGGTGCACGTCGAGGTCGGGGATGTCCGCCCCGGCCGGGGCGTAGACCGGGACGCCGAGGCCGGCCAGCCGCAGTACGTCGACGTGGTCGATGTGCTCGTGCGTGACCAGGACCGCGTCGGCACCGCGCAGCGCGGCCGGCTCGCTCCAGACACCGGGGTCGACGACCAGGACGCTGCCCTCGTGTTCGAGCCGTACGCAGGCGTGGGTGTACTTGGTGAGCCGCACCCGGCCACGTTACCGGTCGAGCCGAGCGGCCATGATCACGAGCCGGAGAGTGACTCAGATCACACATCTTGCCCGCTCGGTGAGGGTTCGACTTCTCCCCCAGGGTGTAAGCCACTGCCGATCTGCCGCGCCCAGTCGGGGAGGAACCCGTGTCACGCCAACAGTTCGGTTTTGTCGCCGGTTTCCTCATCGCGGCGGTCTGGGCCGTCGCCGGCTTCGGAGCGGCGGCGGGTGCCGTGCTCGCCGGCCTGGTCGGGTGGCTCGCCGTACGGGTGATCGACGGTGATCTCAACGTCGCCGGCCTGGCCGACCGGGCGACCGCGTCCCGACGGCGCTGAGCGGTACCGGTCACCGGGCACCGGGCGACCGGCACCGGATCCACCGAGCATCGGCAGGAGATGAGGACAGGCGATGGCTGACAGCGGTACCGCCACCAGGAACGACACCCGGCAGCAGACGGGTACGCCGGGCCCGATGACCACGCCGGACGGCGGCGGACCGGCCCGGGCCGAGTTGACCACCAAGTCCGGCAAGACCCGCATCGCGGAGGGCGTGGTCGCCAAGATCTCCGGATTCGCGGCCCGGGAGATCCCGGGTGTGCACTCGATGGGTGCCGGTCTGGCCCGGCGGGTCGGACAGCTCCGCGGTCTCGTCCCCGGCGGCACCGAGACCATCCGGCAGGGCGTCTCGGTCGAGGTCGGCGAGCACGAGGCAGCGATCGACCTGGACATCGTCACCTTCTACGGCCAGAGCATCGTCGACGTCTCCGAAGCGGTACGCCGCAACGTCGTCGACCGGGTACAGGCGATGACCGGCCTCAAGGTCGTCGAGGTGAACATCAACGTCGACGACGTGTTCGTCGAGGGCGACCAGGACGGCGACGACCGTCAGCAGCGGGCGCGATGAGCAGCCGGGCGGCGAAGGGCGGCCGGATCACCGCGGAGCCCGGCCGCGCGCCGAACAGCCGGGACACCCGGAACCGCCGCACCTCGCCGCGGACCAACCCGGCGACGGCGGACGGCAGTTCACACACCGGGACAGCCGCTCCGGAGAGCCGCCCGACCACCGCCGACCCGGCCCCGGACACAGTTGGCGAGAAGGCTCCGGAGACCGCTCCGGTCACGGTCACCGAGAAGGCCCCGGACACGGTCGTCGAGCAGGCCCCGGCCGCCGATCGGGCCACCGTCGCCGGGGAGATCCGGGACGCCGTACTCGCGGTTCCCGGCGTGGTCGGGCTGACCGCCGGCACCGGCGTGGAGGTGGCCACCCTGTTTCCCGGCGGCAAGGTCGTCGGCATCCGGCTCGGGGAGCCGGTCGAGGTGCACGTCGCGGTCGGCCCGGTACCGATCGCCCCGCTGGCCGAGCAGATCCAGCTGGCCGTCCGTGGCGTACTGGCCGGCTTCGGTCAGCGACCCTCGGTGGAGGTGGTCGTCGACGACATCGACCTGCCGCTCCCGATCGGTCCGGCGGACAGGAGCTGAGATGCGCCTGATCACCGTCGGCGCGGTGGACGGGAGCTGAGATGCGCCTGGTCAACCGGCTCGCCGCACTGCTGCTCGGCTGCGCCCTGCTGGGTGGCGGGCTGCTGCTGATCGTGGAGGTCTTCGCGGTGGCGCTGGGCCGTGAGTCGGTGGTCGTCGACCGGGCGGCCTGGTACCGCACGCTGACCGGTACCCGGCTGGAGGATCCCTGGGTGCGGGCCGGGATCGTCGCGGTCGGCGTACTCGGGCTGCTGATCCTGTGGGGACAGTTGGTCCGTTGGAAGCCCAACCGGCTACCCACCCGGCTGGCCGACGGCTGGCACCTGCAACGCCGGTCGGTGGAACGGCAACTGGCGACGGCCGCGAACGCGGTACCCGGAGTCGATTCGGCGAGCGCCCGGGTTCGACGCGAGGGCCTCGGCTGGCGGACCCGGATCCGGGCGGTCGGCGACGCCACGGTCGGCCAAGCGGTGGAGTCCACGATCCGGCGCGAACTGGAACGCCTCGGCGCCTCGCCACACGACCACGTCGGCGTGCAGATGGTCCGGTCGGGCAGCCGGCCACGGGCCGACGTACCCCGGGTGGAGGGCTGATGCGGCAACCTGGGGAGCCGGCATGACGAACAGGGCCATCCGGCTGCTCTGGACGGTGGTCGGCCTCGTGCTCACCGCCATCGGCGTGGTCGGGCTGATCGCCAGTCTCGGACACCTGGCCGGGGTGGACAACAAGGCACCACTGCTCTGGTCGGGTCTGCTCCGCACCTGGCGCGACCTCGACCCGTGGGGCCTGGTGATCCTCGGCCTACTCGGGTTCTTCTTCGCCTGGCTGGGATCGAACCTGCTCGGCCGGGTGCTCCGGGCCCGCCGGTACCCGGTGCTGGGCGACCTCGACCTGCGGTCCGTCACCGGTCTGGCCGCTGCCGCCGGCCCGGCGCTGCCCGGCGCCACCCGGATCCGGGGTGCCCGGCTGGTCCGCGGCCTCGAACGCGACCTCGCCCGGGATCCGCAGGTCCGCCGGGCCTCGGTCACGCTGGCCGGCACGGCGCCCCGGCCGGAACTCTGGATCGAGTTGCAGCTCAACTCCCGGGCCGGGCTGACCGCCGTCCGGGATCACGTGGCGGCGGCGGTCGAGCGGTTCCGGACCACCTCCGGGCTGGTGCCGCGCCGGCTGGAGGTGACCGCCCGGATCGACGCCGCCAGCCCGGTCCGGGTGCACTGACCCGCCCCGGCCGGCGGACGACCGGGGGCACCGACAGCGGGCAGTCGGGCAGGGCGGATGCGCGGCGGTGTCGGTATCCGGTGCCGGTCAGCGGCACGGCGGGTGGCTCGGACGATCAGGCCGCTCCCTCGGCCCGTTCCGGATAGCCGCGGCGTACCTCCGTGTTGACCAGGGCCAGCACGTCGTCGGCGGTCAGCCCGGCCGCGCGGGCCCGGTCGACCCAGGCGGTGAGCTGGTCGCGCAGCACCGGGTGGTCGGGCAGCGCGGCCACGGCGACCCCGGTGCGGACGAAGGTGCCTCGTCCGGGGTACGCCTCGACCAACCCACCGCGCTCCAACTCCCGGTACGCCTTGAGCACCGTGTTCGGGTTGATGGCGAGGTGGGCCGACGCCTCCTTCACGGTGGGCAGCCGGTCACCGGGATGCAGGGTACCGACCCGGAGGGCGTGGGCGACCTGTCGCACCAGTTGCAGGTATGTCGGAATTCCGGCGTGACGGTCCAGATAGAACTCCAGCACGCCGTACATCTTAATTATCTATGGTGTTAGTGCAATAAGTTGCCCCGTAACAGGGCCCACGCTCGCCTACCAGAGGGGACGCAGCGGCGGCGGTGAGTCGCCGGCCAGGTGCCGGACCAGCCGACTCAGCTCGGTACGCAGCGCGGCCAGGTCGTCGGCGCCGATCCCGGCGGCCAGTTCGGCCTCCAGGGCGTGCAGCACCCGGCCGGCGACCGCGAGGTGTTCGATGGCCCGCTCGGTCAGCACGACCAGCCGGCGCCGCCCGCCACTCGGATGCGGCGCCCGGCGTACGTAGCCGCGCCGCTCCAGGTCGTCGACGAGTTGCCCGGCGGCCTGCTTGGTCACGCCGAGCCGCTCCGCCAACTCGGTACCGGTGGTGCCGCCGCCGCGCAGCACCTGGAACGCCAGCCCGTGCACCGGCCGCAGGTCCGGGTAGCCGGCCTCGGCCACCCGCCGGACGAACTCGGCGAGTACCAGTTGGAAACCCATCCCGAGCAGGAAGGTCAGCTCGGTACGCGCCAGCGGGTCGTCTGTGGTCACAGCCCATCTTGACACGCCTGAGTCAAGTTGCTTTACTCGCCGCACAAGTAAAGTCACTTGACTCAGGAGGAGAACGACATGATCGTGGTGACCGAGAGCGAGAGCCGGACGACCCGTACCCCGAGCGGGGCGGTGTCCGGGCTCGCCGCACCCAGTCAGGGCAGCGCCGAGCTGGCCACCTGGCGGGTCCGGATGGCCCCCGACGCCGCCGGACCGGTGCATGCGATCGACCGGGAACAGGTCTGGATGCCGCTGGCCGGATCGTTCGCCGTCACCGTGGACGGCCGGACCCGGGTGGTCGGCGCGGGCCAGGCGGCGATCCTGCCCGCCGGGGTGGTCCGGCAGATCCGGTCCGGTGCCGAGCCCGCCGAGGCACTGGTCTGCATGCCGGTCGGCGGCACCGCCACCGTCCCGGACAGCCCCGAGCCCCGGGAACTGCCCTGGGCCCGCTGAGCGACGGCCGGGCCGCACCGCCGCCGGACGAACATCAGCGGCGTGTCGGGGCGTGGCTACTGCCGGCGGCGGGGTCGTCGGCGTTCGGCGGCGAGTCGTCAGAGGTCGTCGGCGGGTCGTCGGCGTTCGGCTTGGCTGAGGGCGGCGGTCAGAGCCAGCCGTACCGGCGGGCGATGGCCACCGCCTCGTGCCGGTTGGCGGCACCGACCTTGCCGGCCGCCGACGAGAGGTAGTTGCGCACGGTCCCCGGAGAGAGCGAGATCCGCTGGGCGATCTCCTCGATCGGCGCGCCGTCGGCCGCCAACTCCAGCACATCGGCCTCGCGGGGCGTGAACGGGCTGTCCCCGGCGCTGATCGCCTCGGCCGCCAACTGGGGATCGACGTACCGGCCGCCGCGGTGGACGCTGCGGACCACGTCGGCGAGTACCTCGGCGGAGACCGTCTTCGGCAGGAAGCCCCGTACCCCGACCGAGAGCGCCCGCTTGAGGTGCCCGGGCCGGCCGTGGCTGGTGACGATCATCGTCCGACAGCCCGGCACCTCCGCCCGGATCGCCTCGGCGACCGCGATGCCGTCCAACTCCGGCATCTGGAGGTCGAGCATGGCCACGTCGGGCCGCAACGCCCGGGCCAGCGACAGCGCCTGGGTGCCGGTCGCGGCCTCGCCGATCACCACCAGGTCGTCGTGCAGCCCGAGCAGCGCGGTCAGCGCGCCACGGATCAGGTGCTCGTCCTCGGCGAGCAGGATCCGGATCGGCTCCGGCGCGCCGGTCCCGGCCCGTTCGCCGGGCAGCACGGCGGACTCCGGCTCCGGCTGTCCCGGCCGGCCGGTCACGATCGGCCCCGCTGCGCCGGGGCGGGATCGGGCGTCGCACCGGACGGCGCCGCGGCGGCCGACGGAGAGACGATCGACGGGGAGGCAGCCGGCAGGGAGGCGGCCGAGGGAGAGACGGTCGACGGTGGCGCCTCGGTGAGCGGCAACCGTGCGGTCAGCCGGAACCGGTCCCGGCCCGGTCGGGTGGCCGTCACCCGGCCGCCGAGCGGCGCCAGCCGCTCACTGAGCCCGAGCAGGCCGTTGCCGAACGCGGGCGGGCCGCCTGGGCGTACTCCGTCGTTCTCCATGACCAGGGTCACCAGGTCCCCGTCGGGCGGGTCGGGGGCATTCCAGGAGGGGTCGTCGTCGGGTGGGCCGGCGCCGTCCGGGTCTGCTGTCGGTCGACCCCGGCGCAACGAGACGGTGCAGGTCAGCGCCTCGCTGTGCCGCAACACGTTGGTGGTGCCCTCCCGGACCACCCAGCCGAGCGCGCTCTGCGCCTGCGGGCTCAGGTCGTGCCCCTCCCCCAGTACCCGGCACCGCACCCCCGCCGAGGTGAGCACGGCACGGGCGCCGGCCAGCTCCGCGTCCAGGTCGGCGGAGCGGTAGCCCCGGACCACCTCGCGTACCTCGGTCAGCGAGTCCTGCGCGATCCGGCGTACCTCCAGCATCTCCTGCACGGCCCGGGGCCGGTCCCGCTTCGCCAACTGCGCGGCCAGTTCGCTCTTCAGGGCCACCACCGCCAGGTTCCGGCCGAGTACGTCGTGCAGGTCCCGGGCGAACCGCAGCCGCTCCTCGGCCACCGCCAGCCGGACCTGGTTGCCCCGGGACCGTTCCAGTTCCCAGAGCACCCCGAGCATCCACAGCGAGCACCGGAAGGCGACGAGCAGTACGAGGAAGCCGAAGAACAGCATCCAGACCGACGACAGCAGCAGCCCGGCCGGCGCCCCGTCGAGCAGCCCGACCAGCAGTACGACGCCGGCCAGCCCGACGGCCCCGGCGAAGGCGTACCGGGGTGGGGTCACGGTGCAGAGCGCGCCGAGGAAGTAACACGAGACCAGCACCGTCACCGGCAACGTCCACCCGGCGGAGCCGGCCAGCGGAGGCGTCAGCGCGTCGGTGACCTCGGCGGCGACGATGGTGACCAGGGTCAGCGACCCCGCGCTCACGACCAGCCGGGTCGGGCGGTCCCGGCGACCGAGGAAGTGCCCGACCCCGGCCCGTACGGCGAGCAGGCAGAGCACCATGTGCACGCTGCCGAACCCGAGTACCGCGATCCGGCCGGCCGTCGGCCAGCCGGCGGCGGTCGCGTTGAACAGCGCGATCGGCTCGGTCACCAGCACCAGATAGAGGGTGGCCCGGGTGAGCAGGTCGAACCGCTCGGGCTGACCGCGTCCGCCCCACCAGCCGATCAGCTCACGCATCCCGGGCCCCCTCCGTCCGTCTGGACTAGCGTCGCGTGTCCCAGCGGAACCAGCGGCGGGTCGCCGAGACGCCGACGGCCAGCCACAACAGTACGATCAGCGCCGGTCGCCCGGCCTCGGCCAGTACGCCGACGAAGTCGCGCGGCGCGTCGGCGCCGGTGGTGCCGACCCAGCCGAGCCGGACCAGTTCGAGCACCGGAGTCAGCGGCAGCATCTGGAACACCCTGGCGAGGCCGTCCGGCAGCGAGTCCACCGATCCGGTGACACCAGAACCGATCATCGACAGGATCAGCACCGGCATCGTGGTGATCTGTGCGGTCTCCACCGTCCTGGTGACGCCCGACGACGCGACCGCGAGCAGGACGAAGACGGCGCAGCCGGCCAGCATCGCGACGAGCAGCAGCGGGAGGTTGACCGGCACCGGTAGGCCGAAGAAGACCGTTGCCGCGACGACGGTGAGCAGCACCTGCGCCAGGGCCAGCGCCAGGGCCGGCACCGCCGTGCCGACCAGGATCTCGACGTCGGTGACCACCCCGGTACGCAGCCGCTTGAGCACCCGCTCCTCGCGCCGCGCCACGTAGGTGGTCACCAGGTTGTAGTAGACGACGTAGAGCAGGAGAAAGCCGAACATGGTGGTGGCCAGCAGCGCGCCGGTGGAGACGTGCCCGTCGGCGGTGACGAAGGTCGCGAAGAGCGCCACCGTGGCCAGCGGCAGCAGCAGCGCTGTGGCCGCGGCGGTCCGGTTACGCAGCAGCAGGGCCATCTCGGCCCGGCCGAGCGCGCCGATCCGGCGCAGGCTCACCGGGCCGAGCCCGAGCCGCCGGACCAGGCCGCCGCCGCTGGTCGTCGTCGCCGGTGCCGTCATCGGACCTCCTCCTCGACGGATCCGCCGGACTGCGCCACCGCGAGGAACGCCTCCTCCAGGGACGCGGCCCGGGCGTCCAGCCCGGCCAGTTCGAGGCCGCGCCCGTTGGCCCAGCCGAGCAGCGCGGTCAGCGCGGGTTGCAGCGCGTCGGTGTAGAGCGTCAGCCGGCCACCGGTCGCCGCCGGCGCACCGACCGGCGGCGGCTGGGCTCCGGGCAGCGCCGGCAACTCCGCCGGGTCGAGCCCGTCCGGCAGTGCGAAGCCGATCCGCGCCGGGTGCGTCGCCACCACCTCGTCGACGGTACCGGCGGTGACGATCCGACCCCGGTGCATGATCGCCAGCCGGTCGGCGAGCTCCGCCGCCTCCGCGAGATAGTGCGTGGTCAGCAGCACCGTGATGCCGTCGACGAGCAGCGCCCGGACCAACTGCCAGGTGTTGTGCCGGCTCTCCGGGTCCAGCCCGGTGGTCGGCTCGTCGAGGAAGAGCACGTCCGGGCGGCCGAGGATGGCCATCGCCAGGTCGAGCCGGCGCCGCTCGCCGCCGGAGAGCTGCTTGACCTGGGTACGCGTCCGGTGGCGCAGGTCCACCAGTTCGAGTACCCGGTCGACCGGTTGCGGGTCGGGCAGCGTACCGGCCCACATCCGGGCGGTCTCCGCCACGGTCAGGTCGGCGGGGAAGCCGCCCTCCTGGAGCATCACCCCGGTCCGGGACCGCACCGCCGCCCGGTCCCGGTACGGGTCCCGCCCGAAGACCCGGACCGTGCCGCCGCTGGGCCGGTCCAGCCCCTCGACCAGTTCCAGCGTGGAGGTCTTGCCCGCGCCGTTCGTGCCGAGCAGCGCGAAGAGTTCGCCCCGGCCGACCGAGAAGGAGACCCCGCGCACCGCCTCGAAGCCGCCGCTTCCGCCGTACCGCCGTCGCAGGTCGGTGACCTGGACGACGGTGGGGTCGGGTGGTGCGAGCCCCGGGTCGGTGGCCGTCATCGTCTGGTTCATGGATCGATTCTTCGGGCCACCGACCACCGGCGGCAGTGCCACCGATCACCACTTTCCGTGCGGGGCACCCGGTCGTACCCGTGACGAATGTCAGTCGCGGCGCGGCGAGGTGCCCGGGCTCCGGCGTACCCGGGCGAGGGTCAGGAGGCGGGGACCACCGGGACCGGTCGCGGTGGCCGGGTGGAGAGGTCGACCACCCGGGCGGTGCCGAATGGCGTGCCGAGCGGTACGACGGTGCTCTCGACCCGCGCCGAGTTCGGCACCTCCTCGGCCGGACCCGGGGCCCGTTCCCGGACCCAGACCAGCAGGCCCAACTGGTCACCGTCGCGGCTCTGGTCGACCCGGTCGATGCCGTCGGCCAGCGCCGACATCCCCACCCGGATCCGCAGTTCGCGATCGGCGGGCTCCGGACCGCGTTCGAGGGTGAGGCTCAGCGCCGGAACCACCCGGGACGAGGCCGCGCCCGGGTCCGGGTCCGCACCCGCACACGCCGCCGGCGTTGCCGCCACGGTCGAGAACACGACCATGGCGGCAACCCGGCGGCGTACTGAACGCATCAGCTCAGGTTACGCACCGCAGCGTAGAGATTCGACACCCCGTCACCGAAGTACGGCCCGTAGATCTGCGTCAGGTCGTTGCCGACGTGATAGCTGTTGACGCTGATCGTGTAGCCCGAGTTGCCGTTGAAGTCGGACAACCAGGCGCCACCACTGCCACCGCCCTGGATGGTGCAGGCCAGCTTCAGGTCGCCGGTGATGATGAACCGGCGCGACGTCGCGCCGTCGCAGGTGATCAGGTCCTCGCCGTCGAACGGGGAGTTCAGCGGGAATCCGAAGTGCCACACCGACGGGGTGGCCGGTCCGTTGATCCGGATGCCCTGGCTGCCCGTGACGTCGGCGAGCCGGCGTCCGGCGTTCAGGTGCATCACCGCGACCCCGACGTCGTACGCCCGGTCACCGTTGTTGATCCAGCCGTTCAGCGACCAGAGTTCCCGGGCGGTCCAGGTGCCGAGCGGCCGGTCACCGTAGTAGTAGTCCGGGATGAAGGTCCAGTTGGTGTTCTGCCAGCCGCCGCCCGGTCCGCCGTGCACGCAGTGCCCCGCGGTGAAGACGGTGTTCCGGGCCTCGGTGGTGACGACCACGCCCGAGCAGTGCCAGAGCCCTCCGTTGTGCTGGTAGAGCACCTTGCCGTTGGTCAGCGACACGAAGTCGTGCCGCCACGGCCAGGAGGTACCGGTCGCGCCCGCCATCACGGACGCGTCGCCCCGGGCGGCCTTGGCCGGCCCGGCAGCGGACTGTCCGTCGAGGTTGGACGCGGCGGCCCGCGGCGGCAGACCGGCCACGGCGGTCTCCCCGAGTACGGAACTCTGCGCGGTCTTGCGGAGTTCGGCGAGCGAGACGCCGTTGTCGGCCGGCCTGGCCGCGGCGATGCGCTCCTTCGTCCAGAACCGGGCCAGGGCGGTCTCCGGAGTGCTGCCCAGCGCGGCGGCCTCCGGGCTGAGCCGGACCGAGGTCGAGATGACCCCGGCCGGGTTCACTGGCGCGGCCGCGGCGCCCGCCGTCGTCAGCGTCGACGACAGTGCGGTGGCGGCCAGGATGACGATCGTCGCGATGGTGGTCCGGGGAGATGGTCGTAGTCGCATGGATGTCCCATCTGATGCGAGGCAAATCAGGACCGGCTCTCGAGTGCCGCACCGAAGCTATCGAGGGACGTTCATATTGTTCTGTCGCCTGAACGGCAGTGTCGGAAAACCCGCTGGGCCGCACGAATCGCGGCCGTCCCGGCATCGTCGAGTGGCGATCTCGGGGGAGTTCGCCCCAATTCGGGGCAGGCGGGGATTTCGACCCGGGGCTATTGCCGCCGCGCCGCCGGATCGCCACGCTGCTGATCGCGGATGAAAGTCGTCGATGCGACGGCCCGCCCGACCGGGGCGGCGGTGACGACGTCCGCGCCCCGCGTACCGCCGATCGGCGGCGCCCGGGTGGACCAGATCCCTGACCCTGGGAGGGCATGTGAACCGCCGTCTGCTCCGCTGCCTCACCGGCGCCGTCCTGGCCGCCGCCAGCGTGGTCGTACCCGCCGGGGCCGGCCCGGCCGGAGCCGGGCCACCCGGCACCGCCGTCGACGACTCCGTCGGGCTGCTCGCCGCGCCGGACATCGCGCTGGCCAACGTGCGGGCACACCTGGCCCAGTTCCAGTCCATCGCCACGGCCAACGGCGGCAACCGGGCACACGGCCGCCCCGGCTACCTCGCCTCGGTCAACTACGTCAGGGCCCAACTCGACGCCGTCGGCTACAGCACGGCGGTGCAGTCGTTCAGCTACAACGGCGCCACCGGCTACAACCTCGTCGCGGACTGGCCGGGCGGCGACCCGGACGACGTACTGATGACCGGGGCGCATCTGGACAGCGTGACGGCCGGGCCGGGCATCAACGACAACGGCTCCGGCTCTGCCGCGATCCTGGAGGTCGCGCTGGCGGTCGCCCGTACCGGCCTGGCGCCCGAGAAGCACCTGCGGTTCGCCTGGTGGGGCGCGGAGGAGTTGGGGCTGCGCGGCTCGCAGTACTACGTCGACAACCTGCCGGCCGCCGAACGGGCGAGGATCGGCGGGTACCTGAACTTCGACATGGTCGGCTCGCCGAACGCCGGCTACTTCGTCTACGACGGGGACAACTCCGACGGCGTCGGCTCCGGCCCCGGCCCGGCCGGCTCGGCGCAGATCGAGCAGACGATCCAGGCGTACTTCGGCTCGATCGGGGTGCCGACCCGGGGTACCGACTTCGACGGCCGCAGCGACTACGGGCCGTTCATCCGGGTGGGCATCCCGGCCGGCGGTACCTTCACCGGCGCCGAGGGCATCAAGTCGAGCAGCCAGGCCACGCTCTGGGGCGGTACGGCGGGCAGCGCGTTCGACCCGTGCTACCACCGGGCCTGCGACACCACGAGCAACATCAACGACACCGCACTGGACCGGAACGCCGACGCGGTCGCGTACACCGTGTGGACGCTGGCCGGTACGCCGGCACCACCGGGAACCACCGTCTACAGCGACACCTTCGAGACGGCGACCGGCTGGACCGTCAACCCCGCCGGCACCGACACGGCGACCGCCGGCCAGTGGGCCCGGGCCGATCCGGCGGCCACCAGTTCGGGGGTGGCGACCCAGCTCGGCACGACCGTCAGCGGCAGCTTCGACCTGGTGACCGGCCCGCTCGCCGGCAGCGCCGCCGGAGACCACGACGTGGACGGTGGGGTGACCAGCGTCCAGTCACCGTCGATCAGCCTGCCGGCCAGCGGCACGTTGACGCTGGAGTTCTCCTGGTATCTGGCACACCTGACCAATGCGAGCAGCGCCGACTACCTGCGGGTCCGGGTCGTCGGCGGCAGTACCGGCACGGTGCTGAACGTCGCCGGGGCCGCCAGCAACCGGGCCGCCGCCTGGCAGACCGCGAGCGCGAACATCTCGGCGTTCGCCGGGCAGAGCGTCCGGATCGTGGTCGACGCGGCCGACGCCGGCGGGGCCAGCCTGGTCGAGGCGGCCGTGGACGACGTACGGATCACCCGGAGCTGAACCCGGACCGGCCCGCCGGGACGGGGCCACAGCATCGTCCCGGCGCGCCGAAGGGATGCGGTGACCCGGCAGCCTGCGAGCAGGGCGTGGTTGGTGTTCGAGTACGCGAAGGCCGAACCCGGCGGTTCGAACGTTGGAGGGAACTGGTGGGGTGAGCCGCAGGTCAGTAGTCCAGCTCCGGCGGGTCGACCATGGCCTGGGCGATGGTCGGGTACCGCTGCTCGTCATCCTGGTCCGGCCCGGGCACCAGCCACGGGAACGTCACGCTTTCCCCTTGGAGGAAACTGGCCACAGCGTCGGGTAGGCGGATCTCCGGGTGCCTGGGGTCGTCCCCCTCGAGTACCCCGCACACCACCTGGAACATCTGGCGGTCCATCGCGTCCCGCCGTTGTCCGACGTCTGCGCGGGGCACCCACCGCAGGTTGTTCGGGTCTATCCGGGTCCCGGTGATGTCCTGGTGCAGCGGCAGTACGCCGTACCGCTCATTACCCTGATCGTCGTTGATGGCCCAGGGCAGCACCAGGACGAGGTGCTCTGCGGTGACGCGGAACCGGAAGCCGAGGAACCGGCGCTCGGGCTTGTTGCCGATGCACGCGTAGACGATGTCGCCTGGTGATGCGAACACAGGTCGCCTCCCCGCCGCTGCCGAGCGCCCTGCCGCAAAGTGTAGAGAGGACGACTACAGTCCCGTGAACGTGCGGCTACCCGACGGGAAAAAACGGATGCTCCACACGGTGCCGTCGAGGCATGATCGTTCGTTCGGTCCAGCATGCGTGGATGTGGTGGTCACGGTCGAGGACATCGATGTCTGGGGTGCGGATCTGTCGGCGTTGACCGGAGGATTGGGCTGGTTGTTCGCCCGTCCGGAGCCTCGGGAGACGCATCAGGGTTTGCGGGCCACGGCGCCGTAGGCATCGATGTGCTCGGCGTCGGAGTCGTCCGGGCGCCACCGGGTGATCGGCACCAGCCCGGGTTCCACCATGGTCAGCCCCTCGAAGCAGCTCGCGAGCTGCTCTGGGCTGCGCAGGATATAGGGGGCTCCGCCGCTCTCCACCAGCTTGTCGGCGCCGTCGACCACTGCCGGGCTGGTGTCGCTGCCGTCCCAGAGCACCAGGTGGCTGCCGGAGGCGAGGGGCTCCAGCATCCGGCCCACGATGGAGCGTACGACGTCCAGGTCGGGCTCGTAGCCCAGCACCCCCATGAACATCACCGCGACCGGCTCCCGGAAGTCGAGCGCCTCCGCCGCCTTGGCGAGGATCTTCTCCGGGTCGTGGTAGTCGGCGTGCACGTAGTTGGTCAGCCCCTCCAGTGTGGTGCTGGCCAGCAGGGCGCGGGCGTGTACCAGCACCATCGGATCGTTGTCGACGTAGACGATCCGGGACTCGGGCGCGACCCGCTGGGCGACCTCGTGGGTGTTCTGCATGGTGGGCAGGCCGGTACCGACGTCGAGGAACTGCCGGATGCCCGCCTCGGCGGCCAGGTGGCGCACGGCTCGGATGAGGAACCGCCGGGACTGCCGGGCCATGACGACGATCTCCGGGTAGACCTCCGCGACGGCGGCACCGGCGGCCCGGTCGGCCTGGAAGTTGTCCTTGCCGCCCATCCAGTAGTTCCAGATCCGCGCCGCGTGCGGCACCTCGAACTGCAACCTGGCAGCGAGCTCGGGATCCAGGTCGGCCATGGCCAGCTCCAATGTGAGGGGACCGTCGGGTGCGAAGATCGATCGCGCGGGCCTGGCTGAGCGGATCCGCCGGGCCGACAACGAGATCGAATCGTACCCGCGAGGGCGGTCGTGAGTCTTTCTCACCCCGCGACCCTCTCCGATCGTCGCGGCACCGTGAGTTCCGGAGCGAGTTGTCGGCCGGTGCGGGTCCGGGCCCGTGACGGACGGATCCGCCGCGGGCCCGGGCCGGGTGGTGCTGCTGCCGTCAGTTCGGGGCGTGCACCCCGTTGGCGGCATAGTCCCTGGTAGCACCACGGACGTACAGCTCGGCCGACGACTGGCTGCCGGAGAGGTACTGCCGGACGGAGCCGGCGAACGGCGTGGTCGAGGCGTTGCGGCCGTACACGTCGGTGTAGACCGTGGTCGGGCCGGTGTTCCGCACCGCGAAGGTGCCCGGCCGGAACTCCCGCAGGGTGCCCTTGAACGGCGAGCGCGGGTCGTCCCAGGCGAGGTTCTGCCCGGCCTGGCGGGCCTGGTTGCAGTAGTCACCACCGGCAAGGTTCGTGTAGCACAGGTCCACGATCCGGCCCAGGTTGTTCGGCTTGCCCGGGTCGTAGTAGCGCGACGGGTTGACCACGTAGAACAGCGGCGCGACGCGGAAGTTCAGCCCGGAACCCGTTATCTGGAAGTCGGAGAACCAGAAGTCGTCCATGTCGGACACGGTGAACGGCACCGGGTTGGGGTAGAGCGGGTCGTAGTGGGTACGCCCCTCCCGGATCGCCTGCACGCAGCCCGGCTCGGTGATCAGCCGACCCAGCGACCGGGTCTCCGACGGCGAGTCCGCCGGCACCGGGGGCCCGACGTTGATGAACGCGCCGCCGAAGCCCGGGCACTCGCTGGGGCTGAATCCCCCGGCCCGCCCGAGCGGGATCAGCGCGCTGAACCGGGCCTCGGTGACCTGGCCGCCGTTGCTCGCGGCGCAGCGCTGGTTGAACAGCAGCTCGTGGATGTTGTTGGTGAACGCGTCGGGCGAGTGGGTGCCCTGGTGGAACTTGAGCAGTACGTCGCAGGTCGCGATCGTGGTGCCCTGCGGCGGGAAGAAGCTGCTGCCGTTGTCGCCCTGGATCACGTTGACGTTGTTGACCGACAGCACCTTGTGCCCGACGTGGTCCTCGTGCCGGTGGCTGTGCTCGGGCATGCTGTCCATCATCACTTCGCTGGTGTAGCCGAAGGCGGGCCAGCCGGCGGTGCCGTACAGGTCCGACTGCCTCGGGTCGTCACCGTGTTCGTGGCCGAAGTTGCAGCCACTGGGATCCCGGTTCGGGTGCCAGGTCGGGTAGACCTTGCCGTCCGGCCCGTACGTCCAGTAGCGGGCGTGGATCTCGACCGAGCACTCGCCGGCCCTCGGCAGGTACCCCTTCTCGTTGGCGGTGGCGATCAGGTCGTACGCCCGGCTGGTCTGCGCACCGGTCGGCGGCAGCGCGGTACCCCAGGTCGGGTTGCCGGGCGGCGCCGAGGTCGGCGGCGGGGTGGGTGGCGACGTCGGCTGCGTCGGTCCGGTGGTGGGGTTGGGGCCGGGGGCTCCGGTGCAGGCGGTGCCGTTCACGGCGAAGCTGGTCGGCGCGGGGTTGCTGCCGTTCCAGGAGCCGTTGAAGCCGAACGAGACGCTGGCTCCGGTGGCAATGCTGCCGTTGTAGCTGGCGTTGCGGGCGGTGACCTGGCTACCGCTCTGCGACACGGTGGAGTTCCATGCCTGGGTGACCCGCTGGCCGGCGTCGTAGCTCCAGGTCAGCGTCCAGGAGCTGATCGGGTCGCCGACGTTGGTGACGGTGACCGTCGCGGTGAAGCCGCCCTGCCATTGCGAGCCGACCGTGTAGGTGACGCCGCAGCCGGCGGCTGCCGCCGCGGGCCCGGCGAGGGTGATCGCCGCTCCGCCGGCGGCGACCACGGCTGCCACGGTCACGGCTGACCACAACCGGGACCGGGGACGATGTAGGCGCATTGCTGGTCCTCCGAACGATGGTGGGTGAATCGACGGGAACGTGGCTCCCGACAGGTGTGCTGGACGGCGGGGACCGGGGCTGTCCGCCCGGTGGCGGGCGCGAGCCGCATCGGATCACCGGAGCGGCCGGGCGGGACCCCGGCGGGGTGCCGGCGTATCACCATCGATTGATTTCCATCTATGTTACTGGCCAGGTCGGGGCTGTCAACGCGTATCGGCTGGTCCGGCCAGAATTAGATCGACATGGATGGATGAATGACCTGGGCGGCGCCTACCCGGCCTGAGCGGCGTCTACCGGCCTGAGCGCGTTTACCGGCCCGATCGCGTTTACCGGCCCGATCGGCGGGAACGGCTACGCCATGAGTGTTCGGGGGGCCGCGCCATGAGTGTTCCGGGGGCCGCAATGGGTGTTCGAGGGGCCGACGGCCGAACCGACCGGGACGGCGAGGCCGACCGGTGACGCCGGCCCGGGGCGGCACCGGCTCGGGGCTGCGGGTGGTGGTGGTCGGCGCGACCGGCAACGTCGGAACGAGTCTGGTCGAGACGCTCGGCCGGGACCCGGCGATCGGCACGATCGTCGGGGTGGCCCGCCGGCCGCCCCGGTGGCCGGCCCCGAAGACCGAGTGGGCCGAGGCGGACATCGTCGCCGCCGACCTCGTCGAGATCTTCGACGGGGCCGACGTCGTGGTGCACCTCGCCTGGCTCTTCCAGCCCACGCACCGGCCGCTGACCACCTGGCGGGTCAACGCCGTCGGCGGGCGGCGGGTCTTCGCCGCGGCGGCCCGGGCCGGCGTACCGGCGCTGGTGCACGCCTCCTCGATCGGCGCGTACTCGCCCGGGCCGAAGGACCGGCCCGTGGACGAGAGTTGGCCGACCGACGGCTGGCCCACCGCCGGGTACACCAGGGAGAAGGCGTACCTGGAGCGCGCCCTCGACGCCTTCGAGCAACAGCATCCGGAGATGCGGGTGGTACGGCTACGGCCCGGGTTCACCTTCAAGCGGGAGGCCGCCAGCCAGCAACGTCGACTCTTCACGGGCCCACTGTTGCCGGGTCGGCTGGTGCGGCCGGGGATCGTACCGGTGCTCCCCGACCTGCCCGGACTGCGGTTCCAGGCCCTGCACACGGCCGACGCCGCCGAGGCGTACCGGCTGGCGGTGCTGCGCGACGTGCGCGGCGCGTTCAACGTGGCCGCCGAGCCGGTCGTCGACGGACGCCTGCTCGCCGACATCCTGCGAACCCGGCCGGTACGGCTGCCGGCCGGCCCGGTCCGCGCCGCACTCGCGCTGGCCTGGCACCTGCACCTGGTGCCGGCCTCCCCGCACCTGCTCGACGCGGTACTCCGGCTGCCGGTCATGGACACCACCCGGGCCAGGACCGAACTCGGCTGGACACCCCGGCACAGCGCCCGGGAGGCGATCGAGGAGTTCCTGCACGGACTGCGCAGCACCAGCGGGATGCCGACCGCGCCGTTGACGCCCCGGCTGAGCGGCGGCCGGCTCGCCGAAGCCGGAACCGGCATCGGCCAGCGCCCCTGACCAGACACCCCGCCGGACCCCGCGAATCTGGTCAGGATCTCGCCGCCGCTACGCGTATCCCATGGCTGGGACGACACCGTCGAGTGCTCGTTCGACGAGTTCGCGGGTTCCAGGGTCGAATTGGTCGTTGCGATTCTCCAGCCTGTGTGGCTGGAACGTCGACCTGGTCGCGAAGTCGTCGACGCCGAGCCGTTCGAACAGAGCGCGGCGCTGCTCGGGCCAGTCGGCGGCGAGATCCTCGGCCCTCACCTCCACATATCGCCGGTCCGTCAGATCGACCGTGGTCTTCCAGCCGAGCCATCGGTCATAGAGCGGCTTGAGCCAGGCGAGCGCGCCGTCGACCGTGGGCGGTGCCCATGGCTGGTCGACGTGTGACGCGACCACCGCGACCGGGTGGCGCTTGATGTGGACGATGGTCGCCTCGGGGACCAGCTCCCAGAGGAAGTCCATGCACAGAAGGTTGAACGGTGTCTTCTCGCACCAGGTCGGCTTTCCCGCGTCGGCGGCCGCTCCGCCGAACATCGTGTCGACTGCGCGACGAAGGATCCCGAGCAGTTCGCGCCGATCGCCGAAGTATCTCGGGACCGCCCGCCGGTACTTCTGAGGCTCGAACGGACCGGCGGGCCAGTCGGCATGCCCGAAGCCTCCGGCGGGCACAGGCTCGTCGAACGTACACGCGACGAGCTCCGACCACAGCCGTCCCACCGCGTCCCAGTAGTGCCGCTCGCCGATGGCCGTGGGAACGGTATGACCACGATCCCTGTCGCGCCCGCCGACCAGTCGCACCGTCAGGATGTCGCTCAGCCTGCGGAGGGCGTCGTCCCCGACGTACGGGTCGTATCGGATCGTGAGCGCATCCGCCAGGTCTCGCAGGCCACCCGGATCGACGATGAACCGGGTCTCGATCGGAATCCTGTGGATCTGCGGGTGTTCGCCGAGAATGTTCGCGAGCTGCGACGTTCCCGAACGACCCGTACCCGCTACGAAGATCGGTGAGGGGGCAGACATGGCGTACAGCCAAGCCTCGGCACCGCGCCCGCGCAACGAAATATCCCGCTCGCCCGATTCCGCCGGCCGCTGGCTGCCCGGCTGCGCGTCTTCGAGAAGAACCGCCGGCCCGCCGCTACGAGAAGACGGCTGGACCCCGACGTCGCGCTGCAGATGTGGGCAGACAACACCGATCAGTACGACGGCTACTACCGGTTCTGGAATTGGCACACCCAAACCATCGGCACTCTCTGCCAGGAACGACGCGCTTGACCCTCACGTGGCGTCATACCGCATTGTCGGTGGCGTGGAAGTGCACCTGACTGTGGGACGCGTGGCCGGGTTGGCCGGCGTGAGCGTCCGCACGCTGCATCACTATGACGAGATCGGCCTCGTGCAGCCGTCCGCGCGGACCGCGGCCGGGTACCGGGCCTACTCCGCAGGTGACGTGGAGCGACTGCGGGAGGTGCTCGCCTACCGGCGGCTGGGTTTCGGATTGCGCGAGATCGTGGATCTGGTGGACGACCCGACCACCGACGCGGTCGCACATCTGCACCGGCTGCGCGGCCTGCTGCTGGAACAGCGCGACCGCGCTGCCGCCATGGTGACGGCCATAGACAGGGAACTGGAGGCACGGGCAATGGGGATCAGGACGACGCCGGAGGAACAACTGAAGGTGTTCGGCGCGCAGTTGTACGAAGCCATCGGGTCCGCGTACCCAGCGACGCGGCGCACCGAGCCGCGGATCGCCGCGCGGATCTGGGATGCGCTGGGCGACGCACGGACGGTACTGAACGTCGGGGCCGGTACCGGCTCCTACGAGCCTCCCGACCGCGATGTCACGGCGGTGGAACCGTCGGCGGTCATGCGCGCACTGCGCCCCGCGGGCGCGGCGCCGTGCGTGGCCGCCGCTGCGGAGAGCCTGCCGTTCGAGGACCAGTCGTTCGACGCCGCGCTGGCCTTCAGCACCGTTCATCACTGGCACGACCCGATCGCCGGGCTGCGCGAGCTGCGGCGCGTGGCCCGCCGCGTGGTGGTGTTCACACACGACGCCAGTGACACCGGCTGGCGTCACCGGTTCTGGCTCACCCGCGACTACCTGCCCGAGGTCGCCGGCCTGGTCGCCGGCCGGCCCTCGGTGGACCAACTGGCCCGCGCGATCGGGGCCCGCCTGGAGCCGGTGCTCATCCCGTGGGACTGCGCTGACGGCTTCTTCGAGGCGTACTGGCGCCGACCCGAGGCGTACCTGGAGGAACAGGTACGCCGGGCGATATCGGTGTGGACCAGAGTCGGGCCGGAGGCCGAGCAGCGGGCGGTACGCACACTCCGCGACGACCTTTCCTCAGGCCGGTGGGCCGAGCGCAACCGCGAGCTGGACGCTCTCGACGCGGCAGAGCTCGGCCTCCGTCTCCTCGTGGCCTGAACCGCGACTCAGACCCGGGTGACCCGGACCGCGTCGGCGATGACATAGCCGGTGCCGCTGGTCCAGCGGCTCACCCCCACCCGGTCGGCGTCGCCTGCGGCCAGCGCGAAGACGCCGAGCGACACCCACTGACCACCGGTGAGGCGCTGGTTCACCCGTACTGTCTGGTTGCCGCTGGTGGTGGCGACGACGAACGGGGTGGAGTCGTTGTATCCGGCGTCGGAGGCGTACCAGACCGAGACCTCGTAGCTGGCGGTCGCCGGGATGTTCACCCTGTACCAGGCGACGTCGCTGGACGAGACCGGGTCGGCGAACCGGTAGTCGGCGCCGTACCGCTGGCTGGAGTAGCTGGACGTGCCCCAGTTCGCGCTCGCGGTGAACCGGCCGGCGGTGCTGTTGTCGACGATGCTGCTCCAGACCGGTGGCGGCTCACCGCCCCCGTTGGCCGAGACGTCGAGATAGTTGCGGTCGATCCGCATCTGCACCCCGCCCCAGGTCTCGTAGACATCACCGGCGTACTGGTGCAGCCGTTGGTGGTTGGCGTAGTACTCCGCCGGGCAGTACGGGCCGGCGTCGAGGTTCGCCGCGTCGTTCCACCAGGCGAACCAGAGCTGGTCCACTCGGGTGTAGGCCGGGTCGTTGTACGCGCCGCACAGGTCCGCGACCCCGGACGAGCCGCTGGAGTACATCCCCGAGAGGTAGCCGAGCGCGTGCAGCCGTTCCGTCCAGCCGGACAGGTACGACAGCACGGCGGCCCTGCATGACGCGTTCGACGGGTAGTGCTCGATGTCGTTGTAGATCGTGCTGCCGGCCATGATGCCGAGGGCCTGTGCGGCGCTCACCGCGCTGGTCGCCCGGCTGGCGCCCTGGGATCGCGCCGTGGCCGGGTCGCCGGACATCTTCGGCGTCCGGGTGCCGCAGGGGGCCTGGCGGTCGAGTTCGATGGGGATCAGGCGCCAACCGTTGTTGGTCTGGTTGGTCACCCAGCTCGCGGTCAGGTTGGGTTGGGAGCACGAGCGGCTGGCCCCGCTGATGTAGATCCCGACGGCCCGGTACGGCGAACTGGCTCGCCAGGTGTTCATGGTGGACTGGGACGGGGCGGCGCAGGTGTCGAAGCCCCTGCCGACGAAGGTGCCGGGTTGCGGACCGGCCGCCGCCAGCGGGGCGGCCGGGGCGGCGACCCGGTAGCCCTGGTAGCTCACCGTCCGGCTGCCCTCCGGCGGGACCGGTTCGGCGGCGAGACCGCCCCGGGCCGGCAGGACCGCCATCGTCGAGCCGGCGACCACGGCGGCGAGGCCGGTCAGGCCCGCCATGGTTCTCTTCATCCGAGCCTCCTGGAGAAATCCTTACCCGCAGCCGCAATGTTTGGAAAATTCCTACCAGATATCGACGCCGACCGCTAGGCGGCAGCGCCCGCGGCTCCGGCCGCTCCGACAGCCTTGGCAGGCCCGTGACCACAAAGACCACAACGAACTCCATGACCGTAACGGTGACGGCCGTCACCTCTGCCGGAAGCATCTACGCAACCCAGCGGTAACGCTGTGGCAACAGCCGCACATGTCGAGGAGAGACCGATGAGAGACCTTCGGAACGCGCCGGGCCGGCTCCGGGGCGGCTCCCGCCCGCCCGGCACCCCTGGCCGGGTCACGGGTGGCCGGCGGGTCGCGGCGCTCGCCTGCGTACCCCTGATCGCGCTCGCCGCGGCCGGCTGTGGCCAGAACGGGGACGGGGGCGGCGACGCCGAGGCCGTGAAGTACCCGACCCGGACGATCCAGTTGATGGCGCCCGCCGCACCCGGCGGAGGCTGGGACAGCACCGCCCGGGCGCTACAGAAGACGCTGACCGACGGCAAGCTGGTCACCGAGTCGATCGAGGTGACCAACGTGACCGGTGCGGGCGGCACGCTCGGCCTGTCCCAACTGGTGACGAAGAACAAGGGCGACGCGCACCACCTGATGGTGACCGGCCTGGTCATGATCGGCGGGGTGGTGACCAACAAGTCCCCGGTCAACCTCGGGCAGACCACGCCGATCGCCACGCTCACCGCCGAGCAGGAGGTCATCGTCGTACCGGCGAACTCCAAGTACCAGACGTTGCAGGAGTTGATGGCCGACGCCAAGGCCAACCCGGCGTCGATCAACTGGGGTGGCGGCTCCGCCGGTGGCACCGACCAGATCCTCGTCGGACTGCTCGCCAAGGCGGCCGGTGCGGACCCGAAGGCGATGAAGTACGTCGCCTACTCCGGCGGCGGCGAGTCGAAGGCCGCGCTGCTCTCCGGCGACCTGACCGCGGCGGTCTCCGGCGCCAGCGAGTACGCCGACCTGGTCGCCGGTGGCCAGGTGCGTGCCCTCGCGGTCTCCGGCGCCACCGGCATCGACGTCGGCGCCGGCAAGCCCGCCCCCACCATCAAGGAATCCGGGTACGACGTCGAGCTGATGAACTGGCGCGGACTCGTCGCCGCACCGGACATCTCCGACGGCGAGCGGGCCGCCATCATCGAGATGATCGACAAGGTGCACTCCTCGGAGCAGTGGAAGCAGACGCTGGCCACGCAGAAGTGGGACGACTTCTACCGCAGCGGTGACGAGGCGAAGACGTTCTTCGAGCAGGAGAGCACCCGGATCACCCAGGTCCTGACCGAGATCGGACTGGCCGGCTGATGCCGACTGAGTCACAGACCCGGACGGGGGCGGTCGAGCCGGCCGCCCCCGTTCCGGCGCCCCGGGGAGCCCGGATCCTCGGGACCGTACTGCTGGCGGGCGGGCTGTTCCTGCTCTGGACGGCGTACCGGGCCGCCGACGGCGACTACTCGATCTCCGGGCCGTGGCTGGCCCCGCTGGTGGTGACGACCGGCTGGGTGGTGCTGGCCGCCTGGTACCTGGTCACCCAGTTCCGTACGCCGCCCCGGCCCGAGCCTGCCGTCGCAACCGAGTCTGCTGCCACAACCGAGCCGGCTGCCACAACCGAGTCTGCCGCCCTGACCGAGCCGGACGCCACGACCGAGCCGGACGCAGCGGCTGAGCCGAACGCCACGACCGAGCCGGACGACGAGCCCGTGGCGGCCGTACGCTGGCTGCCGCCGGCCCTGCTCAGCGCGGCGCTGCTCGGCTACGTGCTGCTGCTCGACCCGGCCGGCTTCGTGCTCGCCTCGGCGGTCTTCTTCGTGGCCTGCGCCCGGATCCTCGGCAGCCGGCAGTGGATCCGGGACGTCGCGGTCGCGGTGCCGCTCGCGTTCGCCATCTACTACGGCTTCACCCAGGGACTCGACATCACGCTGCCGGCCGGGGTGTTGCCGCTGTGAACATCTTCGGCGACCTGCTCGGCGGCTTCGGTACCGTCCTCGAACCGCAGTACCTGCTCTACGCGGCGATCGGTGTCACCTTGGGCACCTTCGTCGGGGTGCTGCCCGGGATCGGGCCGGCGCTGACCATCGCGCTGCTGCTGCCGGTCACCTTCAGCCTGGACGACCCGATCGGCACGTTCATCATGTTCGCCGGCATCTACTACGGCGCCATGTACGGCGGCTCCACCACCTCGATCCTGCTGAACACCCCGGGCGAGTCCGCCTCGGTGGCGACCGCGATCGAGGGGTACCAGATGGCCCGGCGCGGTCGGGCCAGAGCCGCGCTGGCGACGGCGGCGATCGGCTCGTTCGTCGCCGGGACCATCTCGACGCTGCTGCTGACCCTCTTCGCCAAGCCGGTGGCGGCGCTCGCGGTCGAGTTCCGCGCGGCGGACTACTTCGCACTGGCCCTGCTGGCGATGGTCGCGGTCACCGCCCTAGTCGGCCGCTCCCTGGTCCGGGGCCTGATCTCGCTCGTCCTCGGCCTCTTCCTCGGCCTGGTCGGGCTCGACGAGCTGACCGGGCAGGCCCGGTTCAGCTTCGGCACCCTGGAACTGCTCGACGGCATCGACGTGGTGGTGATCATCGTCGGGCTCTTCGCCATCGGCGAGACGCTCTACGTGGCGAGCCGGCTGGGACAGCTACCCGACCGGGTCACCCCGCTCGAACCGGTCAAGGGTGGCTTCGGCTGGCTGAGCCGGCAGGACTGGGCGCGGTCCTGGCGGCCGTGGCTGCGCGGCACCGCCGTCGGCTTCCCGTTCGGCGCGCTGCCCTCCGGCGGCGCCGACATCCCGACCTTCCTCTCCTACACCTACGAACGGCACCGGGCGAAGAACAAGGCCGAGTTCGGCAAGGGGGCGATCGAGGGGGTCGCCGGGCCGGAGGCGGCGAACAACGCGGCCTTCTCCGGGGTACTCGTGCCGCTGCTCACCCTCGGCATCCCGACCTCGGCGACCGCGGCGGTGATGCTGGCGGCGTTCCAGATCTTCAACGTGCAGCCGGGACCGCAGCTCTTCGACAAGTCCCCGGAACTGGTCTGGGCGCTGATCGCCTCGCTCTACGTCGGCAACGTACTGCTGCTCCTGCTGAACCTGCCGCTGATCCGGCTCTGGGTGAAGGTGCTCCAGATCCCCCGGCCGATCCTCTTCGCCGGCATCCTGGTCTTCGCCACCCTCGGCGTCTACGCGGCCACCAACAGCGTGATCCAGGTGCTGATCGCGTACGGGATCGGGGTGCTCGGGTTCTTCATGCGGCACTTCGAGTTCCCGATCGCGCCGGTGATCCTCGGCGCCATCCTCGGCCCGATGATGGAACTCCAGTTCCGCCGCACACTGGTGCTCTCCAACGGGGACCTGAGCGTCTTCGTCACCCGACCGCTCACCGCCGTACTGCTCGGGCTGGTCGTGGTGGCGCTGCTGGTGCCGTTCCTGCCCCGGATCGTCGCCCGGTTGCGGGGCCGGCCCGCCACCGCCCAGCGGCTCGCCTTCGGCGAGGACGACTGACGGCCGGGCACCGGGCGGTCTGTCAGGCACGCCAGGTCACGCTCCGCCGGTCCACCGGTAGCGTCGCTCCGGTCGACCGGCGGAGCCGTACCGGAGGCTCACCCCGGCCTTGCCGGCCCCGACGAAGTGCTCCAGATAGCGCCGGGTGCTGACCCGGGACAGCCCGACCCGGTCGGCACACTCGGTCGCCGAGAGGTCCCCGTCGGCCGACCGCAGTGCCGTGGCGACCAGCTCGGCGGTCGGCTGGGTGAGGCCCTTCGGCAGCTCGACCGGGGTTGACCGGAGCGCGACGAAGAGCCGGTCGACATCCTCCTGGGCCACCTCCCCCGACCCGGCCAGCCGCTGCTGCGCGGCGGCGTACCGCTCAAGCCGGTCGCGCAGCGCGTCCGAGCTGAACGGCTTGATCAGGTAGTGCACCACCCCGCCGCGCAGGGCGGTCCGGATCGTGTCGACGTCCCGGGCCGCCGTCACCGCGAGGACGTCCACCACCACCTCACTCTCGCGCAGCCGGCGCAGCACCTCCAGCCCGGAGAGGTCCGGCAGGTAGATGTCGAGCAGTACCAGATCGGGGCGGAGCCGGTGCACCGCGTCGAGCGCCTCCGCGCCGGTGTGCGCCACCCCGACGACGGTGAAGCCGGGCGTCCGCTCGACGAAGCCGCGCTGCACCCGGGCCACCATGAAGTCGTCGTCGACGACCAGTACCCGGATCATGCCGGCGCCGTCCCGGGCAGCGGAGCCCCCCGGCCCGGGGTACCGGCGGACAGCGCGGCGTCCCCGGCCCGCTCCGGGCCGGACAGCGGCAGCCGGGCCCGGAACGACGCCCCGTCGACCTCGACGCTGCCGCCCCGGCGCTGGCAGATCAGCCGGACCAGCGCCAGACCGAGCCCGTGGTGGCCCCGGGCCGGATCCTTGCTGCTGTACCCCTGCCGGAACACCTCCTCGACCAACTCCGGCGGGACCCCCGGGCCGGAGTCGCCGACCCGGACCACGACCTCCGCGTCGACCCGGGCGAGCGCGACCTCCACCCGGCCACCGGAGCCGGCCGCGTCCAGCCCGTTGTCGACCAGGTTGCCGACCACCGTCACCAGGTCGGCGGCGAGCTGGTCGTCGACCGGGGGCAGGTCCGACTCCGGGGAGACCGCGAGCCGGACACCCTGCTCGGCGGCGAGACTGGCCTTGGCGATCAGCAGCGCGGCCAGCGCCGGATCGCGGACCAGCTCGGTGACGTCCCGGTTCAGCTTCTCGTGCACCTGGCTGGCGCGGGTGACGTACCGGATCACCTCGTCGTGCTCGCCGAGTTCGATCAGCCCGGCGATGGTGTGCAGCCGGTTGGAGAACTCGTGCGCCTGCGCCCGCAGCGCCTCGGTGGTGTTCCGGCTGGCGTCCAGCTCGCGGCGGAGCGCGGTCAACTCGGTCCGGTCCCGCAGGGTGGTCACCGAGCCGACCCGGCGACCCCGGACCAGCACCGGCCGGCGGTTGAGCACCAGGACCCGGTCGTCGCTCAGGACGATCTGGTCGACCCCGGTGACCTTGCCGGTGAGTACGTCCCGCAGTCGGGGTTCCATCGGCTCGGCGTGCAGGGACCGGCCCACCGGCAGGGCCGCCAGCCCGAGCAGCCGGACCGCCTCGTCGTTGACCAGGGTCACCCGGTCGGCGGTGTCGGTGCCGAGTACGCCCTCCTTGATGCCGTGCAGCATCGCCTCGCGGTGCTCGACCAGGCCGGTGATCTCGCGTGGCTCCAGCCCCAGCGTCTGCCGCTTCACCCGCCGGGCCAGCAGCAGTGAGCCGGCGACCCCGAGTACCCCGCCGAGCAGCAGGTAGGTGAGCAGGTTGGTGAGGCCGGCGGCGAGCTGCTCGGGCAGCGTCGGATAGGTCTGGCCGACCACGATCAGGCCGAGGAACCGGCCGTCCCGCTCGTCGAGTACCGGCACGTGCGCGACCAGCACCTTGGAGCCGTCGTCGACCACACCGACCCAGGACCGGCCGGCGAGGCCGTCGCTGCTGCCGAGCACCATCGGCGATCCGGCGTCGGGACCGGTGACCAGCTTGCCGGTGGCGTCGGCGATCAGCACGTACGTCGCGCCGGAGACCGCCCGCGCGCTCTCCGCCACCGCCGCCAGTGCCTCCTGGCCGTGCGGGTCGCCGATGCCCATCCGTACGGTCCGGTTGATCGCCGCGTTCTCCCCGACCGAGCGCAGCCGGGAGCCCTCGTCCCGGCGGAACGCCGCATCGGACTCGGCGATCGAGACGGCCGCCACGGTGCAGACGACCAGCAGGACGATGCCGAGTTGCAGCAGCAGGAACTGACCGGCCAGGGACATCCGCTGCCGCATCGCTCCTCCTCGTCCGGTTCGTTCCCCGTCGCGCTCCGGTTCCGGTTCCCGGCGCGGCCCGGCAGGTCGCGGCACGCGCCGCCCGGACAACCGGGAAGCTCTCACCTGACCAGCCCCGACGTCAACCGGCAGATTGGTCCGGTCACAGGTGGTGACAACCGGGCGCCGGCCAGCCAGGATCGGCGGATGACCCGCACGAGGTACCCGACGCCGAGGTGGCTGGCCGGCGCACTCGCTCTCGTACTGGTCGCCGTGTCGGGCTGCGCCGACCGCCTCGCGGACGGGGCGACCGGATTACGGCTGCTCGTCCCGAACGCGCCGGGCAGCGGCTACGACGTGACCGCGCGGACCGCCGCCAAGGCGCTGGCCGACGCCGGGATCGCCCGTGGCGTGGAGGTCTTCAACCTGCCCGGTGGCGGGGGTGTGGTCGGGCTGCGCCGGCTCGGCTACGAACGGGGCAACCCGGACCTGATGATGCTGATGGGGCTCGGCGTGGTGGGCAGCCAGTACGCCTCCGGCGCCCGGTTCACCCTCCAGGACACCACCCCGATCGCCCGGCTGATCGAGGAGCCGGCCATCGTGGTGGTGACCCGGGACTCGCCGTACCGGGACATCGACGGACTGCTCGCGGCCTGGCGGGCCGACCCGGCGGGCGTACCGGTGGGTGGCGGCTCGTCCGTCGGCGGCCCGGACCATCTCCCCCCGATGCTGATCGCGGACGCGGTCGGCATCCCGCCCCGGCAGGTGAGCTACCGGCAGTTCGACGGCGGCGGCGACCTGCTCGCCGCGATCCTCGACCACCAGGTCGCCTTCGGCGTCTCCGGCCGCAGCGAGTACGCCGACCAGATCGCCTCCGGCCAGCTCCGGGTACTCGCCGTGACCAGCCAGTTCCGCCTGGCCGGCACCGTCGCGCCGACCCTGCGGGAGCGGGGTGTCGACGTCGTCTTCACCAACTGGCGGGGCATCGTCGCGCCGCCCGGACTGCATGACACCGACATAGCGGCGATGCGCGAGATGGTCACCCGGTTGCACGGCTCGGCCCAGTGGCAGGCGGTGCTGGCCAAGTACGGCTGGACCGACGCGTATCTCGACGGGACGGCGTTCGGCGACTTCCTCCGAGCCGAGAACGACCGCCTCGCCCACGCCCTCGACGGCCTCGGCCTGGACCCGGTCACCACCCCCGGGGCCGGCGGGTGACCCGGTCACCACACCCGAGGCCGGCAGGTAAACCCGGTCGCCACGCGCGGGCCGACGGGCGTCCGCACCGGCGGCGGCGCGGGTTCAGCCGGGGTCGAGCAGGGCGAGGGCGTCCCGGTGCGCCTCGATGCCCGCCCGCTTCTCGGCCGGCGCCGCCGGGTGCCGCAGCAGCCACACGTCGAGGCAGCCGACCGCCCGGCGCACGGCGTCCCGGGTCGCCCGACCCGCACCGGCGTCCCGCCGCAACCTGTGTGCCACCTGCGGTAGCAGCTCGACGGCGGTGCCGTCGTGCACCTGGTTCTCGAGCCAGTCGAGCGCGACGGCGAGCACCCGGTCGGCCTCGGCGGGGTCGCCGAGGTCCCCGTCTTGCAGCACCGCCGCGAGCAGCCGACCGGCAGTGCCGACCCGCGCGGCGTCCGCCGTGAGCCCGGCGCAGGCAACGGCCAGCGCGGAATGCCGCAGCGCCGGTGGCAGGGTACGGTCGCGCAGCACCCACGGCAGCAGATCGAACACCCGGGTCGACTGGGGCCTGGCCGCGCACCAACTGACGCAGGTCGCGTGCAGTTGGTGCCGCACCGGCTCGTCCAGCACGTCGGTAGCATGCAGCAGATCCTGGAGCACCAGATCGACCCGGCCCGGCATGGCGCCGTCGGTCACCTGGGCGCAGGCCCGCCCGACGAACCTGTTCCACTCGGGCGTCGTCTCGGCGCGCTGTGCCCGCACGGCTTTGACCAGATGGCGACCTCGAGCGCTGCCCAGCAGCGAGGGAGAGAGCATCCCGACGGCGCGGTCCACCAGCGTTCCCTGGTCGGCCCGGCTCGCCAGCGGGTTGCGCAGCGCGGCGGCCAGCAACTTGACCCCGCTCTCGTCGGTCGGGTGCGCGCCGAGCCAGTTCAGCGTCGCCGCCAGCGCGGTCGCGTACCGCTCGGCGCCGAGGTCGGACCCGGAGACCAGCGAGGTCAGCGGGTAGCTGGTGTGCGGGTCGCGGGGGTACCGGTCGACATGATCGAACGTGAGGTCCAGCAGGTCGGCCCGGAAGTTCGCCAGGTCGGGTTGACGCTTCGCCAACCGTGCCGTCTTTCTCAGCAACGGCGGAAGCAGGTCCCGCGCCACCGTCGGGAACGGCGTCTCCTGGTAGAGCGCCAACGCCTGCTCGGTACACCGGCGCAACTCGTCGGCGTCGTCGTCGATGAGCTGAGTCGCCAGCAGCGAGCCGAGCAGGCTGATCCGGGTACTCCGGTTCGTCCGGGGGCCCGAAAGCCAGTTCACCGCATGCTCGGCAAGTCGCGCCGACTCGTCCCCACGGAGTTTGGCCCACTGATAGGTCTCCCGACGGGCCAGGTGCAGCATGGGATCGATGACCCGTCCGGTCTCCGGCACGTCCTTGTTCCTGGCGAGCCACTTCATGGCGATGTCCACGACCCGGACGAGGGCGTCCCCGGTGCACTGGTCGGACGGGATCAGGTTCTCCAGCACGTACGCGGCCTGGGGTCGCAGACCGTAGCCCCGGGAGTCCTCCAGCCAGTCCAGCGAGTCCTTCACCGCCCGCTTGACGACCGCGTCGGGCAGGTCCCGACGGGTGCGGTGCCGGGCCAGCACGGCCTCCAGGGCGAAGCTGGCATTGTATGGCTCCCGGGGCGCGACCTTGTCGAGCAGGAAGAACGCGGTCGTCTCCAGTTCCGCGCCGGTCAGCTCCGGGCGCTGCACGAGCGGCGGGGCGACGTACGACGCGTTGCGGTGTGGGCCGTTGCGCACCAGCCAGCCGAGGGCCCAGGCGACGACGCGGGCGGCGTACGGATGGCCGGGCGGCAGGCCGAGCTTCCTGCCGTGGTCCAGCAGGTTCTGGAGCACGAACGAGGCGTTCGGGTGCGGCTTGTTCTGCGTCAGCCACTGGAAGGCCCGCTCCACCGTCCACTCGTCGTAGGCGGCGTCGACGCCCTCCGGCGGAGAGAGCCGGTGGAACGCGAACGCGGCCCGGGGGTTGGCGAGGTTGTGGCTGAGCCAGCCCATCACGTACGGATATCCGACCTGCGGATCCAGGCACGAGGCGACGGCGAGTATCCCGTCCCGGAACTTCGGGTCGCGGTAGTGTCGCTTCAGCCAGAGCTCGGCGATCGGCTCGACCAGCCGGCGGATGCCCGGTCGCCAGGTCGGCAGGCGCAGCAGGGTGTGCAGCGTCTGCCCTTCGGGGTCCCCGTCGAGCAGCGCGGTCAGCTCCTTGCCCCGGTCGACGCACCACCGCGCGACGGCGCTGTCGAGGGCCCGCCCTGTGGGGTCGTCGAGCGAGTCGCGCAGCCGCTGCAAAGCCACGGCCACGTTTCGCAGCACCTGCTGGTCGTCGAGCCCGGGATCGAGGGTCGAGCCGAGCCGTTCGCCCCAGACCGTGCCGGAATCGCGTTCGACCAGCACCTCTTCGAGCAGGCGGTCGGCGTACAGGTCGTGCACCGTGTGGATGGTGTCGCCGCGCCTGGTCAGGATGCCAGCGCGGCACAGCGATTCGAGCAGGGCCAGAGGCGACCAGCGGTTACCGAGCGGGCTGAGGATCTCGCCACGCCTCTCCAGCGCCGCTGTCAGCGCACCGGCGGCTCGCGGAGTCGCTGCGGCGATCCACACGGCGGCGGTGAGCCGTCCGTCGGGCGTAGGGCTCGGCTCCGACGCGGATTCCGGCCGCCGCGCCCGCAGTTCCTCCCGGTTCAGCATGTCGCGTAGCCAGCCGGCAATGCCCAGGTCGTCGAGCGGTACCGCCGCGCTGATGTCGTTCCTGCCGGCCTCGCGGTTGTAGTAGTCGGCGAGCAGCACCGCGATGGCCGGGATGCCCCGGCAGATCCTCAGCAGGTGCGCCTCGTCCACATGGTGCACGGCGTCCTTGGCCACATTCCGCACCGCTTGGCGCAGAATCCCGGCCTGGTAGCTCGGGTCGGCGCGGACCTCGACGACGTCGAAGGTCTTCTTCGGCGGCAGCCTCCAGTCGGCCCTGTGCAACGTGGTGGTCCGGGCGGGACCGAGGACGGCCAGCCGCGTGCCGCCCTGGGCGGGGGCCCGGATCGACCGGACAGTCTGGAGTGCGGTGCCGGCAAGCCATTCGAGATCCTCGACGACGAGCAACACCGGCGCGGAGAACTTCTTGAGGCTCTGCCAGGCTTCCTCCAGTGACGTGTGGTTGTCCCGTCGCCGAAGGTGGACGACAAGCCACCCCGCCCGCTCGGCGAGCGCGGCGGTTTCCAGGCAGAGCCGGGTCTTGCCGATCCCCGGTATGCCGACCAGCATCACCCCGAGCCGCGGATCTGCGCTCTCCGTCGTGCGGGTCAGCGCGGCGAGGACCTGGCGGGGCGCGCTCGGATGGTCGCCCGGATCCACGAAGGGCAGCCTGTCGGCACCGAGGAACGGTTCCTGGTCGGCCAGGTTGTCAAGGTAGTCGCCGTGCGGGAGCAGGTCGGTACAGTCCTGGTTCCAGCCGTCGGGAAAGACCGGACGTGGGTCCGGGGAGATGTCGTCCTCGGTGAGCAGGTCGCGCCACTGTTGGTCGGTGGCCGCGTCGAGCGCCCCGATCGTCTGCTGGCTGACCCCCGAGTTCGCATTGTGCTCCTGGACCACCCCGACCAGAAGGTGGGACCCGGCGGTGAAGACCGCCGAGCCGGACATCCCGTTCCACGGGCTGTCGCGGAACGGCCCCGCCGCCGGTGCGTCGTCGAACTGGAAGTGCAGCGTCCCGGGCCGGCCGGTGGTGGCGGTGCGGATGTGGCCCGGAACCTGCGTCCGGCCACGCCAGTACTCGCCGGTCGCCCTGATGCTGACCTCCGCGTGTTTCGGGTATCCGATCGCGAGCGCACTGACCGTCGTCGGTCTCGTGACGTCCACCCGGCCCAGCCGGACCGGCGAGACCCGCTCCCTCGGCGGTTCGTCGAGCCGCAACAGGGCGAGGTCGGTACCCTCCCGGGAGCACCACACGCAGGTCACCCGCCGTTCCTTGCCGTCCTCGCCCAGCTCGACGAAGAGCGCCGCGTCTTCGGGGTCGCAACCCTTCGGCACCTTGTCGACAACGTGTCGGGCAGTGAGCACGAGTCGGTCGGAGATCTGGTATCCGGTGCCAAAGCCGGGCTCGTTGGTCCCCGGTGGGCAGTACACGAGGATCTTCGCCACCCGGGCCGGGCGAGGCTCGGTATCCTGGGCCACCGCGTCACCTCCGACCTATCGCGGCGGTCGCCGCAGCCTGTCGCTGGTCTGCACCGGTTCTCCGCTGGCTGTCCGGGCGTCGAGCTGGATCCGGAGGGTCTGCACGTCGCTGCGGCTCTCCGACGCCCTCGCCCCGGCGGAGATCACGTAGACCTTGATGCCACCCTCGACGTCTCCGGCGCGGGTGAGCGTGGTCTGCAACTCCAGCTCGAGCGACGAGACACCGAGCCGTACCGGCCCGCCCTCGGCCTCGGCCGACTCCATCGCCTCGGCCAGCTCCCGGCGGATCGCACCGAGCGCGGCCGCGAGGCCGATCTCCTGGTCATCTGCTGCCAACGAACTCGTCACCTCCATGGCTGGTTGCACTGTGGCAACTCATGCCATTCTCGCGCATCCGGTCCCGCACGGTCCACCGCAGTTCGCCATCGTCCATCCTGATCGGACGGCTCGGATTGGAGCGCCGGCTGGCTGAAGCCCGGGACGGCGTACGCCAACGGTGCCGGGTGCACGCTCTACAAGCCACCGAACAGCGACCCGGACAGCATCGACTATCACAAGTGGAAGCGGACCAGCGCCATCGCGGCGCGGTTCACCGTCAAGGCGACCGGCACCACGGTCTTCGCCGCCACCATGCACCTGCCACAGGAGAACCGGCAGAACGCCTGTGCCGGGGACGGCTACACCGGGATCGGCGGCACCGGTATCCACCTCGGCGCCGACGCCACCAGCCTGATGAACGCCTCGACGATCCGGGTGGTCGGCATCGACGCGAACCGCACCGGCATCCCGGCGTCGACGCTGAGCGGCTACGGCATGACCGGCTACGGTTCGCGGGCGACCAGCGGCTCCAGCAAGATCGACTACCTCTTTGTCCAGGGCAGCGTGCAACCGTCCGCCGTCGACCACACCGTGGCTGGCACCAGGTCGAACCACCTGGCCCTGTACGGCTTCATCACCTACTGACCGGAGAGCCGGGCCGCAAGCCAGCCGGCCGGCACCCGGCCCCGCCATCGGGCGACCGGACCCCGGCCGGTGCCGCCGGTGGGCAGTCCCACCGACAGCACCGGCCCGGGGCGGTCCCCCGGCCGGGGTCGGCTCAGCGCCGGGCCGAGTGGACCGCCTGGAACAACGAGATCCACTGCTCCGGCCAGACGTACCCGACCAGGATGTCGGCGGGCACCCGGTTGGCCCGCAGCGCGGCGTCGACCCGGCGTGCCGGATAGCCACGGTGCAACGAGGCCCGCAGCGAGCCGCCCACCCCGCCGAAGCCGAGCGCGACGAACCGCTCGTAGTCGGCGAGTTGGTGCGCCGGCAGCAGGTGCACCGCCCGGCGCTCCAGGCGCAGGATGCCGGAGTCGACCCGGGGCATCGGCCGGAACCGCTCCCGGGGAATCCGGCCGGCCAGCCGCCAGTTCATCCACGGCCAGGTCTGCACGGTCCGCAGCGTCCACCGGCCGTAGTCGCCGCAGCGCTTCCGGGCGTACTCCAACTGGGTGACCAGGGTGGCGGTGGTCAGCCGTGGGGCGTCGAGACACCAGTCGACGATCCGGCTGGTCGAGGCGTACGGGATGTTGCCGACCACCGCGAACGGCTCGCCGGGCGGCTGGGCCGCGACGAAGTCGGCGTGTACGACCCGGATCCCGGGCTCGGACCGGAACTCCTCGCCGAGCCGGGCGACCAGGGCGGGGTCGATCTCGTACGCGACGACCCGCCGGCACCGCCGGACCAGCTCCCTGGTCAGCGCCCCCTGCCCCGCGCCGACCTCCAGGACCAGCCCGCCCGGGTCCGGGCGGGCCGACGTGACGATCTGCGCGATGGTCCGCTCGTCGCGCAGGAAGTTCTGCCCGAGCACCCGGCGCGACCGGTCCTGCCCGGTACGCACCGCCGGCCTGGCCGGTCGGTCGGGTTGCCGGCGGACCGGCGGGTCAGCCCGGCGGGCATGCGGACGGTTCTCTCGATTCGGATGATGATGCGGCACAGCCGTGTCCTCCCGCCCGGTACTCCGGGCCGGTCGGTGGGACAGGCGGGCACGCGGCGGCCACGACCTGTCCCGGATGGGATCAGGACTCGGATGACCTGGGCGTGCGGAGATGGCGGCGGCTCGCGCTCACGCGTCGTCGACGCGAACGGCGTCACAGGGTCCTTGGCGCGAATCGCGTCACAGGTCCTCGACGCGAATGGGCGCCACAGGTCCTATGTCCTCGACGCGGATCGCATCATGGTCCTCGACGCGGATCGCGTCAGGGCTCTCGACGCGGGTGACGTCCACCGGCCCGTCGACGCGGTGCGTCGGGCGGACAGGCTGGAGGCCACGGCGCGGTGCGCCGCCGGGAAGACGGGCTGGCGTCCACCGGCGCCGCGTCAGCGGTGCCGGTGATCGAACCTGGGTGCTCCCTTGCTCAGCCGGCCAGGGCGGAGCGGCGGAGCCGGTGGCGGTTCAGGAGCTGGATCGCCCGGCCAGCGGTGCACATCCCGGTCAGGGAGCCGCGGATCAGGGCGTGGAAGGTGCCAGACACCCGACCACCCTAGCTCAGTACATGGGGACCGGATCAACCGGTTTTCCGCCCTCGCCGACAAGCATCCGGGGCAGTACGTCCGGTTCGCCGGGCCGGGCGAACCACCAGCCCTGGGCGTGGTCGCAGCCCATCGAGCGGAGCAACCGGGCCTGCTCCCGGGTCTCCACCCCCTCGGCGGTGACGGTGAGGTTGAGCCCGTGGGCGAGCGCGATCACGCTGGCCACGATCTGCCGGTCGGCGGGCGTACCGGAATGCCCGGGGGTGAGGCCATCGATGAACGCGCCCGCGATCTTCAGCTCCCGTACCGGTAGTCGACGCAGGTAGGCGAGGTTGGAGTAGCCGGTGCCGAAGTCGTCGACCGCGACCCGTACGCCGTGCGCGGCCAGCGCCTCCAGTGCGTCGGCCGGCCCCTGCGCCGGCCCGAGCAGGGCGCTCTCGGTCAGTTCGAGCTGCAACTGGGAGGCCGGCAGCCCGACCTCGTCGAGGGTACGCAGCAGGTCGTCGGCGAGGCCGACGTCGTGCAGTTGCCGGGCGGAGAGGTTGACGCTGACGAACGGCGCCCGATCGCCGAGGTCCCGATACCAGCGGGCGGCCTGCTGGCAGCCGCGGGTCAGCACCCAGCGCCCCAACTGCCCGATCAGGCCGATCTCCTCGGCGAGGTCGATGGAGATCTCCGGCGCGACCGGACCGTGCTCGGGATGGGTCCACCGCAGCAGCACCTCGGCGCCGATCGGCACGCCGTCGGCAAGCCGCACGATGGGCTGGTACCGCAGCGTGAAGTCGTCCCGGTGCAGGGCCGAGCGGAGCCCCTTGGCGAGCGTCGACCGGAGCGCCTGCGCGTCGTGCCGGTTCGCGTCGTAGACCTCGTAGCGGTCGCCGCCGGCCGCCTTCGCCCAGTACAGCGCGATGTCGGCGGCCCGCATGAGATCGCTCGGCTGGCCGTGCGGGATCCGGTCGTCGGTCACCCCGATGCTCACCGAGACCGAGAGTTGGTGTCCGGCCGCCGGGATCGGCTGCCGGACCGCCGACACCACCCGCTCGGCGACCCGGACCAGCCGGGTCGGGTCCGAGTCGGCGGCGACGATGACGAACTCGTCGCCACCGAGCCGGCCGGCCAGCCAGCCGGGCTCGGTCACGCACCCGGCGAGCCGGACGGCGACGGTACGGAGTACGTCGTCGCCGGCGGCGTGCCCGAACGAGTCGTTGATCGTCTTGAACCCGTCGAGGTCGAGATAGCAGATCCCGACGTGCTCGTCCGGGCCGAGCCCGTCGATCAGCTCGTCGAGCCGGCGCAGTACCAGCGCCCGGTTGGGCAGGTTGGTCAGCGGATCGTGCAGCGCCTGGTGGGAGAGTGCGGATTGCAGGTGGTAGCGCTCGGTGTCGTCCTGCGCGGTGACGACCAGGTGGGTCACCTCGCCGTGCGGCACCGGGGCCAGCGAGAGCCGTAGCCAGACGGTGCCGCCGTCCGGGCGGCCGAAGGCGGCGTCGAGTTCGGCGTGGGCCCGGCGGCCGGCGTGCAGCTCGTCGAGTGCCCGGCCGACCGCCGCCCGGTGCCCGGACTGGGCGAGCCCGGTCAGTCGCCGCCGGACCAGTTCGGCGACCGGACGGTCGAGCATCCGGGCCAGCGCCGGATTCGCCTGCGCTATCCGGTTCTCCGGGTCGACGACGCAGATCCCGCTCGCCGAGGAGACGAAGAGGGCCTCGAAGCGCGCCTCGCTGGCCGCCCAGGCCCGCTCGGCGGTACGTCGGGCGGTCAGCACCGCCCTGATGATCGACTCGAGCTCGCGCTGGGTCCGCTCGCGCAGCGCCCGGGCGTACCCGGCGGCGACCGCGCCCAGCAACTCGGTCCGGCCGCCCCGATCCGGTGCCTCGCCGGGCCGATCCGTCGCAACGTCATGACGCGGGTCGGTCACGCCGTCGTCACGCGCGCCGGTCGCGGCGTCGTAGCCTGCGTCCGGGCGTGGGTCGGTCGCGGCGTCGTGACGCGCGTTCGGGCGTGGGTCGGTCGCGGGGTCGCGGGGTGGAAAGTGTGCGGCCAGGGCGGCGACGGTGGCGTGCAACGCCGACACGTTGGTGTAGCCGTCGGCGACCAGCGCGGCGCCGACCTCCCGGGCCGCGGCCAGCCCGTCGGGCGAGCCGGCCATCCGTTCGGCGTAGCCGAGCAGTACCTGTCGCAGCTCGTCCAGGCGCACCGGTACGTAGCTGATCTGGGCCATCACCCGGGCCCAGTGCTGGGCGAACTCGTCGAGGGCGGCGGACGTCGGCCCAGGCCCCTGGCCCGGCTGGGTCACCGCTTGCGTCCCACTCCGGCGTAGACGAGGGCGCCCCGGTAGCGGTCGTCGACCGTCTCGATCGGATCCGGGCGCCAGTCCGGCAGGTTCACCAACCCCGGATCCACCAGCTCGAAGCCGGTGAAGAACCGCTCGGTCTCGGCCCGGTCCCGGGCGGTCAACGGCGTCGGGGTACGCCGGTAGAGTTCCCTGATCTCCTCGTCCGACTCGTCGCTGGCCCCGTGCGCGCCCTGGGTCACCACCAGGCAACTGCCCGACGGCATCCCCCCGGTCAACCGGGCGATCGCCCCGTGCGGGTCGTCGGAGTCGGGTACGAAGTGCAGCAACGCGACCAGCAGCAACGCGGTCGGTTGGGTCAGGTCGAGCAGTCCGCCGTCGCGGACCTGTTCGAGGATGTCCCGCGGCTGCCGCAGGTCCGCCTGGATCACGGCGGTACGGTCGTCACCGGCCAGGATGGCCCGGCTGTGCGCCACCGCGACCGGATCGATGTCCACATAGACCACCCGGGCCTGCGGGTCGACCCGCCTGGCGACCTCGTGCACGTTGTTGGCGGTCGGGATGCCGGAGCCGATGTCCAGGAACTGCCGGATGCCCTGGGCCGCGAGGAACCGCACCGCCCGGCCCAGGAAGGCCCGGTTGGCCCGGGCGTACCGGACCGCGTCCGGCCAGGCCAGTTCGGTCTTCCGGGCGATCTCCCGATCGACCTCGAAGTTGTGCGATCCGCCGAGCCACACGTCGTAGATCCGCGAGGCACTGGGTCGATCGATGTCGATGTCGTCGGGCGCCCAGTCCGGTTGTGTCACCGTCACACTCCGCCAGTTCGTGTTCGCCGTCCCGGCCCGGCCCCGGCGACTCGTACTGGCCAGCCTGGTGTCCGCACCGGTTTCCGAGCCGACAGCGTACCGACCCGAGGCAGGTTGGCGTGCCCACGGACATCGAGGCACGCCACCGTTCCCGTCCGGACAGGATGGAGGGATCCGTGCCATGTGGGCGCCGCGGCGCTCACCTGCCGCGACACTCCGCCGGGCGGAAGTGATCACGGTCCCGGCCCGGCGTTAAGGTACCTGGATGGAAAAGCCCACCGTGGGTCTGGTCGACGGTCCGCCGCCGGCCGACCTTGTCATCGAGGACATAACGATCGGCACGGGCCAGGAGGTCCAGCCGGGCCAATGGGCCGTGGTGCACTACGTCGGGGTCTCGTTCGACACCGGCGACGAGTTCGACTCATCGTGGAACCGCGGCTCGCCGTTCAGCTTCCCCGTGGGTGGCGGCAAGGTCATCGAGGGTTGGGACCGGGGCGTACTCGGGATGCGTGTCGGCGGTCGGCGCAAGCTGGTGATTCCGCCGCAGCTCGGCTACGGCAACCAGGGTGTCGGCAACCGGATCAAGCCGGGCGCCACGCTCGTCTTCGTGGTCGATTTGGTCGACGTGAAGTTCTGACCCGTTCCGACCCCGCCGGGACACGTCCGCCCCGGCACCCACGGGCCCGGACGCCGTCGGCGTCCGGGCCCGTGGCCCGATCGGGCGGTACCCGCTCAGAAGCCGAGCGCGGTCCGGCCGCCCACCACCGGCAGGGTCAGGGTGCTCGACTTCGGCAGCACCGTCAGCCGGGTGCCGGGCAGCGGCAGCAGGGTGTAGTCCTGGTCACTGGAGAAGATCACCAGACCGAACCGGTGCCCCGCCCGGAACACGTAGTCCTTCGGCTCCATCGTCCAGCGGTAGTCGGCCAGCCGCCCCGGCCGTACCGGCTGGCCGTGCGCCTCGCTGGTCCGGTTCTGCGGGTCCAGCCAGCCCCGGGTCACCACCACCGGCGCGTCGGTCGCGCCGACCGGACCGTAGTCGACGAGGTAGCCGGTCAGGTTCGCGGCCGTCCGGTTGTCGACGGAGAGCCGTACCCGCAACTCCGGCCGCCCCGAGATCCGCACGTCCCGGCCCAGCGCCGGGGAGGTGTAGACGAGCCGGTTCGGGTTGGCGGTGTCCGGTCCGGCCACCAGTTCGGCCGGGGTGATGGTCCGTCCCGAGTCGACCAGGCTCTGTGCCGCCCGGCCCTGCCCACCATGCCCGACCAGCCGGCCTGGCGCGGTCGGGTCGGTCGCCGAGAGCCCCACCGACACCTCCCGGGTGGCCGGGTCCGGCCAGTCCCGGTAGGTGGTGTAGACCCGGTCCTCCCGCTGCAACACCGCCCTCGGCTCGGCCATGATGTCGTTCTTGACGCCCCACAGCCAGTAGTCGAACCAGCGGTTCTCGGTCTGCTTGTAGGTCCACGACCGCCCGTCCGGCAGCGTGACCGTGGCGGCGTTGCCCGGTCCACCGTGGCCACCCTGGTGCAGCCACAGCTTGCGCGGCACACCGTACCGGTCGAGCTGCTCCCACCAGTCGGCGAACTGCCCGGTCTTCACGTTCCAGTCGTTGAGCCCGTGTACGACGAACACGCTGGCCCGGACCTTGCGCGCCCCGGGCAGGTAGTCGCGCTCCTTCCAGAACCGGGTGTAGTCGCCGGTGACCCGGTCCTGTTCCTCGGTGATCTCGGCGATCTCGTCGGCACAAGTCCCCTCGGAACGGGCCTGCCCGGCGGTGTACATGGTGAGGATGTCCGCGTCCTCGCCCTGGTATCCGCCGGGCGCCACCACCAGGCCGTTCGCCCGGTAGTAGTCGTACCAGTTGCTGATCGCGGCGACCGGGACGATCGTCTTGAGCCCCTCGACGCCGGTGGTCGCCACCATGTTCGGCAGGGTCCCGTTGTAGGAGGCACCGGTCATCCCGACCGCCCCGGTGGTCCAGCCGGCCCGCACCGGTGCGCCGCTGGCGTCGTACGCCCGGGCCCGCCCGTTGAGCCAGTCGATGATCGCCTTGGTGCCCAGCGTCTCGGCCGAGTCACCGCTGGTCGGGCAGCCGTCGGAGTCACCGGTGCCGACGCTCTGCCCCAGCACCACCGCGTAGCCGCGCGGTACGTAGTAGTCGTCGAGCTGGCCGGGCAGGTTCGCCTTCGCCCGCAGGATGGCCGGTTGCTCCGCCCGCCGCGCGGACGACCCGGCCGACGAGTTCTGCGGCAGGTCGTCGACGAGGACGCTCGGATAGGGTACGTCCCCCCAGGTGCCCTTCCGGTATGGCGAGTGCTCCAGGATCACCGGCACCCGCAGGCCCTCGGTGCTGGTCTCGCGGGGCCGGGAGATGTCCGCCACCACCCGGTCACGCCGGCCGTCGTGATCGGTGTCGAGCGGGGTCTCCACCCACACCCGCTCCTCGATCGCCTCCTCCAGCGAGAAGACCGGCTGGGTCATGCCGTCCTGTACGACGATGCCGGGTGGCGGCGCGGCCGGGGCGGCGCGGGCCGGTAACGGTGCCGCGACCAGGGCCAGGCCGACCGCGTACGCCCCGAGAATTCTCACGGGACCTGCTGATGGCATGGAGCTGCTCCTCTCGACCAGTCCTCGTGGGGCTGGCGCCCGGCGCCGCGCTGCCGGTCACCGGACGGGTTGTCGCGGTCGTCGGAGCGGAGCACTGTCCGCATCGGACGATGCGGTGCATTCCAGGGTTGTCGGAATGGTCGGGGCGGGCCGCGCCGAGAACGGCTGACTACGACGGAAAGATAGTGCCGATGGTGGGAACGTTGACGGCTTATCCTAGATAGGCCAACCGGATACGTCGATTGCCGAGACCTTCCCGGGACGGATCGTGGCAGCACTCCGCCCCGGCCGGACTTGGCCAACCGGCCAACCGGGAGGTAGCTTGACCGCCGACATCGTATGAGTCGTACCGACGTGACCGTTGACGGGGCCGGGAGCGCGACGGTGGCGAGTCCGTAGTTATTGGAGGCTGGGTCCCGGTGAGTGCCTACACAATTACGATTTCCCCGGACGACCGGACACGGGCGACCACGACGCTGCGGGTCGAGGTCACCGGGAACGCCACCAGGATCACCGAGTTGGTGGTTCGGGCGGGCGAAGGTGGCGGACTCACTCCCGCCGAACTGCCCACGGTCGACGTCGAACAGTTGCTCCGCGCCGTACTGCCGGCCGGCACGGCACCGGTCGCCCCGACCCCGCTGGCACCCTCCGACTCCGGCGCCGGTGCGGCGGTCACCCCGATCGACGCGGCGCCGACCGCCTCCCCGCCCGACGCGTCTTCGTCGCCTGACGCGTCTTCGTCGGCCGAGGTGTCCGAGCCGGAGCCAGAGTTGTCTACTGTGGAGCCCGTGGCCACAGCGGTCGTGGTCGAGCCGGCGCTGGCGGATACGCCGGCAGCGGCACCGGAGACCCCGGTCAGCGCACCCGCGCCAGCGCCAGCACCCGACACGGACGCCGAGCCGGCTGCCGTTCGCCGCACGGCGGGCACGAAGAGCGCCGCTCGGAAGGCCGCACCAACCCGGAGCAGCGCCAGCAAGGCCCCGTCGAGCCGGGGTGCCACGGCGAAGGAGGCGCCCGCCAGGAGCCGCGCGAGCAGGACCACGGCAACCGCGAAGCGCACCGGCACCGCCAAGAAGAGCCCCAGCACGGCCAAGAAGAGCCCCGGCACCGCCCAGACCACCAGCGCCGGGAAGCGCACCGGCGGTACCGGGAGCACTGGCGCCGCGAAGCGCACCGGCAGCGCCGAGACCGGCAGCAGCACGAAGCGCACCGGTCCGACCAAGAGCGCCAACACCGCGAAGCGCCCGGGCACGGCCAGGAGCACCGACGCCGCGAAGCGCGCCGGCACGGCAAGGTCCGCCGGCACTACGAAGCGCACCGGCACCACCGAGGGCAGGGCCGTGGGTACGGCGCGGGGCGGCAGCGCGAGGCGGGCCGTCACCGGGCCCGCCGCGACCACCACCCGAAAGGCGACCACCGCCCGGAAGGCGACCATCGCAGGAGAGGCTTCGGCGGCTACCGGTACGACCGCCGCCAAGCGTGCGAACGGCCGGGCGGCGAAGCGCGGCACCCCGGACACCACCACCCGGACGGCCGGCGGGCGGCGCGGCGCGAGCCCGGCCACCGCCCCGAATCCGACGGCGAGCCGTTCCTACCGGCGGTCCCCGGACGACCTCGCGCAGGTGTTCGGGCAGGCCGGCACCGTCATCGCCGTGGCCGACCACTACGGGGTTCCGCGACACACCGCACAGAGCTGGATCCGCACCTGGCGTCGCCACCAGGAGGAGGCAACGGCCTGATCGGCGTACGGCCGTGGCGGCGGGCGGTAGCGGGTCGGCGGTCGGCGTGCTGGCTCCGGACGCTGGCCGGCCGGGGGGACGGTACCGCCGGTCAGCGGTCGGTCCGGATCGTCAACCGGGTCCAGGCGCCGAGGTAGACCCGATCGCCGTCGCCGAGCGGCATCGGCGTGTTGGCGACGATCGGCGGCGTCGACGGATCGTTGAGGTAGGTGCCGTTGGCGGACTCCAGGTCCACCACGGCCCAGCCGTCCGGCTGCGGGAGCAGCAGCGCGTGCAGGTGGGAGACCCCGGGATCGTCGGGCGGGCCGGCCAGGTCGATGTCCGGGTGTACGCCCCGGGAACGGCTGCGGCGTCCGATCAGCAACTGCCGGGGTTCCAGGGTGAACCGGCGGGGCACGACGAAGCGCGGGAAGGTCAGGCTGCCGGAGTCCGTACCGCCGAAGGATCGGACGACCTCGAAGTATGCAGGGTCGGCGGCCACCACGAGTTGCCAGGTGATGCCCTGCCCGGAGGCGAATGCTCCGTGGTCGGCCCCGGCCGGCCCGCTCTCGCCTGGTTCGGCTGGTTCGTTTGGTTCGGCTGGTACGGCCGCGGACGGGTCCGGGCGGGACGGGTCCGGATCGGTACCTGCCGAGCCGACGCCGGCCGCCGGGGCGGTACCGCCCGAGGCCGGGTTGACCGGCGGAGCCAGCAGGAAGTCGTAGCCGTCCTCCTCGCAGAACCGCCCCACCTTCGGGGTACCGCAGACCGGGCACGACGCGACGGGAGCGGACTCCGGCGCGGGTCCCGCTGCACCGCCCGCCGACCCGGCCGGTACGCCGACCTCCGGTGCCGGGTACGGTCCCCCGGCGCCGTCGGGAGCCGGACCGGCGCCGGCACGCGACATCGGTACGCCGCACACGTCGCAGTAGTCCACCGTGGACGACTCGTGTCCCCGGGAGCAGGTGGCTGCCGTCACGGCCTCACCCCTGCTCCTTCTTCACCCGCACCGTCTTCACCGATCGCACGTCGGTCAGCTCGGCGTCCAGCGCGGCCACCTGCCGTTTGAGCCGCACCGTGCCGGTCGGCGCGTCGATGACGTCGACGACCCGACCGAGCAGTATCGCGGTCTCGTCGTGTCCGGACTCGGCGGCCAACTGCACGGCCCGGCCCAGCCGCGCGGTCGCGGTGTCCACGTCGCCGGCCCCCCGGGCCCGCAGCCCCTCCTGGATCGCGGCGGCGAGTTCGGCCTGCCCGGTGTAGTGCGCCACCTGCGGGCTGATCCGGGTGGAGAGCGCGGTGTCGTCGGTCCACCGGGCCAGGATCAGCCGCTCGGTCAGCACCTGACCGGCGCTGACCAGGCTGACCCGGGCGGCCAACACCTCCTCGCCGACCGCGTCGGGTTCGAGGGTCACCGACACGTGGTATTCGCGCGTCTCCGCTCCCCACGCGCCGGCCGGATAGTCGCCGATCCGGGCGCTGACCGCCGAGCGGCGTGCGGTGAGGTCCGCCACGTGCGGAAAGACCTGCTTGACCATGCGTACCGTCGAGCCGGCCGGACTCCAGATCCGCAGCGCGACGTCCGCCACCCGCTTGCCCATCGCCGCCGCCGTCATCGCCTGGAACGCGGCCGGCAACTGCGCCGGGTGCTCCAGCCCGTCGGCCGTACCGAGCAGGGCCGATGCGATGGTACGCAACTCGCTGGCCACCCAGCCGGTGCCGATGCCCCGGCTGTCGCAGACGAACCGTCCCTCGCAGACGGCCAGCATCCGGCGCAGGTCTTCGGGTTTCTCGTGCTCGTTGCGCCCGTCGGTGAGCAGGATCGCGTGTCGTACCTCGGTGGGACAGCTCGCGAAGAGCCAGTTGGCCAGGTCCAGCCAGCGGCCGATGGCGGTTCCGCCGTCTGCCCGCAGCCCGGCCACCGCCGTCTTCGCCGCCGCCCTGGTATGCGGGTTCGCCGGCACCATGCCCGGTTGTGGCGGGTAGACCATCCGGGCGACGGCGGTACCGGAGACCACCGCGAAGGCCACACCGTCGCGCAGGGTGTCGATCGCGACCGCCGTGGCCCGTTTCGCCTCGGCGAGCTTCGTCGCCGGCATCGCCATCGAACCCGAGGTGTCGATCATGATCACCTGCGCCGCCGTCGGAACGGTCCACGGGTCACGCAGGTCCGGCCCGGACGCGGTCACCGTCAGGATCGCGTCCACCACCTGGCCACCGGCCGGCAGGTACTCGTTGTGGTCCACCTCGGCGACGAACTGCGGTACTCCGGTCACGCGCCCGCTCCCGCCGATCCTCCGGTGGGCGGAAACGGCAGCACCGCGACGGCGATGTTGTCATGTCCACCGGCCTCCACCGCGAACCTGGTCAGGTCCTGGGCGATCGCGATCGGCGTGGCACCGGACGGTCCCGGTACCCGCGCCGCCAACGCCCCCGCGTTCGGCAGGTAGTGCGAGAGCCCGTCCGAGCAGATCACCAGCCGGCCCGGCCGACCGGGCTGGAACGTCACCACCTGCGGCTCGGCGTCGCTGGAGTCCGCGCCGAGCCACCGGATCAGCGCCTTGGAGGTCGGGTCCTGCTCGGCGCCGGGCGGCACCGGCCGGCCGGCCCGGATCTGGCCGACCACCGAGTCGTCCACGGTCAGGCAGACCGCCTCGTGCACCGCGCCGTCCGGGCCGAGCCAGTAGGCACGGCTGTCACCGATCCAACCGACCGTGACCGAGCCGGCGGTGACGACAGCGGCGACGAAGGTGCAGCTCGGCGGGACCTGCCCGTCGTCCTCGACGGCGGTTGCCCGGGCCGCCAAGGCCGCGGCCGGACCGGAGGCCAGCACGGCGTCGGGTGCGGCGGCGCCGTTGCCGAGGGCGGCGAGGATCGCGGCCAGGGCCGCCTCCGCCGCCGCGTGCGCCGCGAGGTCGGCGCGGAGCGAGGTCGACACCCCGTCACAGACCACCGCCGCGATGGTCTGGCCCAGCCGGCCGACCGTGACCGCGTCCTCGTTGCGCCGCCGCCGGGCCCGGTCGGTGACGGCGGCGACGGCTCCGAGATCCAGGTCGGCACGGTCCCGGCCCACCGACGAACGCCGTCCACAGTGGTCACAGTGACCGGAGTTGCCGGACGGCGGGCTACCACAGCCCGGGCAGGGTTGACCGACCGCCCGCGACGAGAGCCAGGGCGCGGCCGGGACGACCGGCCCGGCCGGAACCGCCGACGTGCCGGCGGCGACCGGACCGGGCGGCGCGCTGGTGAGGCCGGTCGGGACCGCTGCTTGGCCGGCCGGACCGCTCGGGATTGGCGAGGTGGTGGGGCCGGCCGGACCGTTCTGGATGGGCGGGGTGCCCGGGCCGCCCGGGACGGGTGGCCCGGTGCCCGGAGGAGCGGCCGGACCGGGCGGCATGGTCCCCGGAGGAGCCGCCGGAGCGGGTGGCATGGGCGGCGCGACGGCGCCGGTGGCCGACGCGGATTGCCAGCCTGCGGCCGGGCCGGGCGACGTGGGCGGGCCGGTCCAGCCCGGCGGGGCGGGTGGTGCGGGCGGACTCGTCCAGCCGGCGGGCGCGGCCGGCGGCGGATAGCCGGCCCAGTTTCCGGGCCCGGCCGGTGCGCCAGGCTGCGCGGGCGGAGCCCAACCGGCCGCACCGGGTGGCGCGACCGGCGGTACGGACCCGCCCCACTCCCCCGGCTGGCCCGACGGCGCCGCCCCACCCCAGCCGGCCACACCGGACGGTCCCGGCGGCGCGGAGGAGCCGGTCGGACTCGACGATCCGGTGGAACTCGACCCGGTGGGCCGCGACGATCCGCTCGGACCGGCCAGCGCCTCCAGCCGGGACAGCGCGGTCGGCCCGGAGAGTTCGGCCAGCCGCAGCAGCTCGGTCGACTCCGGCAACTCGGCCGAGCGGGGTACCTCGGCCCGGCCGGTCGGAGGTGCGGTGGCCGACCGGGGTGGGCCAGCCGGCGCGGCCGGGCCTGTCCAGCCGGACGACCCGGTCGCCTCGCCCAGCGGTACCCGGGCCAACTCCCGGCCGCAGACCTCGCAGTACCGGTGTGCGGGGTCGTCGGGTGCGCCATGCTCGGGACAGGGTTTCGGCATGCTGCCGGCAGCGCCGGCTCCGACGGCGGTCACACCAGCGTCCTCGGTCGGACCGCGTTCGCATGGTCGACCAGCGCGATCCGCAGCTCCGGGTCGCGGGAGAGCTGGGCCAGCGTCCGGTACGCCCGTTCCAGCCCGAGCCGCAGCCCGCGCTCGGACAGCTCGTGCCCCAGTACCCGGGCTCCGGAGCCGGCCGCCGACCGGCTGCGTACCCAGGCCAGGGCCACCTCCAGCACCTCGATGGTGAGCCGGGTCTGCCGCTCGACGTCCAGGCCGAGCCGCTCCAGCCGGGCGGAGGCCCGCAGCAGGTCGTCCGGTCCGGTGGTACCCGCCGCCAGCCCGGGCAGACTGGCCCGGACGGCCGCCACCTGTGCGGCCACGTGCTGACTCGAACTGTCCGGTACCTGGTCCAGCACGGCGAGCGCACCCGCCCGGTCGCCGACCAGGAACCGGATCCGGGCCAGCCCGAACGCGGCGCTCAGGTAGCCGTGGTCGACCCGCCACACCCGGTCGTACAGCCGGGTCGCCAGCTCCCGGTCGCCGGTGCACTCCGCGCTCACCGCCAGCGCCAACCGGGCCGCCGGCTCACCCGGCAGGACGTCGTACACCGCGTCGAAGGCGACCCGGGCCTCGCCGGGACGGTTCGCGGTCAACGCCGCCAGACCCCGGTACCAGTCCACCCGCCAGTCGAACGGGTCGGCCGCGGCCAGCCGATCGAGGTCCGCAGCCGCTCCGGCCAGGTCTCCGCCCTCGATCCGGGCCCCGGCCAGCCGCAGCGCCACCTCCACACTGCGGACCGGTGCCGCGGTGAGCTGGCGGACCAGCTCCGCCGGGTCGGTCGCGCCGAGCGAGGCGAGGAATCCGGCGCCCGGGTCGAGTACGTCGACCTGTGGCAGCGGCAGCGCGGCGGCGACCACCGGCGGCGGCGGGGCGATCGCACCGGGCGGGACGCCACCGCCGGCGCCCCAGGCCCGCCCCGCCACCGCCCGGCCGACCTCGCCGGCCTCGGTGCCGAAGGCCCGCCGCTCCGGCGTGAACTGCCGGGACACCGCCGGCCGGGGCACCCCGTCGGCGGCGGAGAGCACCTCGCGGAGCACCCCGAGCAGTTGCTCGCTCATCTCCCCGGCGCTCTGGAAGCGCCGGTCCGGATCGGGGTGGGTGGCCCGGCGCAGCAGCCGGTGGTACGACATCTCGGCGCCGAACAGCGGCGCGGCGGCCGGCTCCGGCAGCCGGTTGGCGTACGTGGTCGAGAAGCCCCGGAAGTCGAGGCTGAGTACCGCCAGCGCCCGGCCGACGGTGTAGATGTCGGAGGCGACCGAGGGGCCGAGCGTGCCGACCTCGGGTGCCTGGTAACCGGGGGTACCGAAGATCGCGCTGGCAGTGTCGTCGATGTGCCGTACGGCGCCGAGGTCGATGAGTTTGAGCTGCTCCTCGGCGTGGATGACGTTGTCCGGCTTGAAGTCGCAGAAGAGCAGGTTGCGGTCGTGCAGGTAGTCCAGGGCCGGCAGGATCTCGACCCCGTAGGCGATCACCTCGGGCAGCGGCAGGGCGCGCTGGCCGGTGTCCCGGCGCCGGGCCAGCAGCATGTCCCGGAGCGACTGGCCGCCGACGTACTCCATCACGATGTAGCCGACCGGGGTGCCGGTGCGCGGGTCGGGGTGCTCCACGAAGTCGTGGATCTTGACGATGTTGGGGTGGTCCAGCTCGACCAGGAAGCGGCGCTCCGCGACGGCCGAGGCCATCGCGTCCTCGTCCGAGGTGTTGATCAGTCCCTTCAGCACCACCCAGCGGTCGCTGACCGTGTCACTGACGTTGCGGTCCCGGGCGAGATAGATCCAACCGAGTCCGCCGTAGGCGAGCGCGCCGAGGATCTCGTACCGTCGGTTGATCACGTCGCCCGGGCCGAGCCGGGGCAGGAAGGAGAACTGGCTGCCGCAGTGCGGGCAGAAGCCCTCGGCCCGACCCGGCCGGTCGTCCCGGCCCCGACCCACCGGCTTCTCGCAGCTCACGCAGAACCGCCGCGACTCGGCGACCTTCGGCTCGGCCATCACCGCCGTCGCCGGGTCGCGCAGCGGCACCCGGGCGATCTCGACCAGGCCGGCACCGAGACCACCTCGGGACGCGCTGCGGGACCGGCTGGAGGCCCGGGAGCCGGAGTTCGAGGTGGCCCGGCTCGGCATGGTGCCGAGCCCGGTCGGCGCCGAGCCCCGGCCGGTACCGGTCGACCCCGGGCCCCGGCCCGTCGACACCGGTCCCTGCCCCGTCGACGCCGGCCCCGCCGGGTGACCGGTGGAGACCGCAGCCTGGCCGGTCGGCGCCCCGGCCTGCACCGGCACCGCACCGTGCCCGGACGGCGGTCGGCCGACCCCGGTACCCGTGGAGGCGCCAGCGGCGGCGGCCGGCACCGAGGCCCGGCCGGTACCGGTCGGCACCGACGCCCGCCCCGCCCCGCTCGGCGCCACGGCCCGGCCGGTACCGGCAGACGCCCCCACCTGGCCGGTAGTCGTCCCGGCCTGGCCGGTAGCCGTCGGGCCGGCGCTCTCGGGCCCCGCCGTCGACCCGGCCGGTGCCCGCCGGCCGCACTCGTCGCAGTAGCCGTCGGGCAGGTAGGAGCCTGGGCAACCGGGCCGCAGGCAGCGGATGCTCATCAAGAACCGCCCGAGAAACCGCTGGCTTGAGCCATGGGGAGGAAAGAACGGTCAGGCGTGGTGTTGGTTGTCGGCATGGCGTCGACTCCTCCGGGTGGGCGGAACTGTCGGATGCGGCTGGGATGCTTGCTGGTGTGGACGAGATGGTGCGGTACACCTACCGGTTGCGCCCCGGCGCGACCGCGCGGGCCGCGCTGCTGGTCGAGTGGGGGCGGTGCCGTTGGCTGTGGAACGAGGCCGTCCACCAGTACAAGACCGGGCGTAAGCCCACCTTCTGCAAGCTGTCGAAGTTGCTGACCGAGGCACGGGCCCGCTCGTCGTGGCTCCGTGACGGATCCCAGGTCGCCCAGCAGCAAACGCTGCGTAGCTACGCTTTGGCCCTCCAGCACTCCTTCAGGGAGAAGGGACGGGGCCGGCCGAGGGTCAAACGACTGAAGGACACGCTGCCCAGCCTCGAATACACCACGCGTGGGTTCTCGATCCGCAACCGTCGGCTGCGGCTGCCCGGCGGCGTCAGCGTTCCGGTCGTCTGGTCCCGCGAGCTGCCGTCCGACCCGACCAGCGTCCGCGTCTACCAGGACTGCCTCGGCCACTGGTATGCCTCCTTCGTCGTCCGCCGGGAGACCGCGTCCGCGCCTGACGTCGAGGGGGCGATCGGCGTCGACTGGGGTGTCACGACGACCGCGACCACGACGGACGCCGCCTACGACCTGCCGCACCTCGGCCACCGCACACGGTGTGCCGCCGAACTGGCCAAACTCCAGCGCCGGATGGCCCGCCGCCGCAGGGTGAAGGGCGCCCCGCCGTCGAACGGCTACCTGCGAGCGAAGCGCCAGGCGGCGAAGAAGGCGAAGAAGGCGGCCCGGCAGAACACCCACGACGCCCGCGTCTGGGCGAAGAAGGTCGTCGACAACCACGCCACGATCGCCGTGGAGGACTTCAAGCCGAAGTTCCTGGCCAAATCTCGGATGGCGCGCAAGGCTGCTGACGCGGCGATCGGTGCGGCGAAGCGGGAACTGGTCGAGCGCGGCCGGCGGGCGGGCCGGAAGGTGGTGCTGGTACCGCCCGCCTACACCACGATGACCTGCTCGCAGTGCGGAACGAGAGCCAAGCACCGCCTCGGGCTGGATATCAGAGTCTTCCGGTGCGACACCTGCGG
>NZ_BONX01000040.1 GCF_016862935.1 Plantactinospora mayteni | reverse complement strand
ACCGGAACGCCGCGAGGACGATCCTCGCCACGGCAGAACGCGACCGTGCTGGTGCCGACGACGTGAGACATGCGATCACCTCCTTTCGGGAGGTCGGTCGGGTGCGGTCCGAGCCAGAAATCCCCCGGCTTCCAGCTGCGGGGAAACGTTAAGGTAGGGCTCCCTTCGCACCGGGCGCCGGGCGCTCGGCGAGATCGTTGAGATGACGCTGGTACGCGACCACGGCCCGGGTCGCCGCCGACAGGTCACACGGGCTGGTGTAGAGCAGGTCGCGCGCCTGCCGGTACCGGGCGGACAGCTCGGGGTGCTCGATCAGGCCGAGTCGACCCGCCTTGGCCCGGTACGCGTCGAGCCGCCCCCGCAGTTCGGCACGCCGCCGCAGCAGCCCGTCCGCCGCCTCGTGTGACTCGGCCATCCGGCGCCGGGCGTCCACCACGCCGCGTTCGAGCGCGGCCAGTTCCCTGCCGACCTGGCTCCACCGGTGTTCCCGGTGCACCTGGTCGAGCTGGGCGAACTGGGCGCGCAGCGCCGGAGTCGGATCCGGCGACAGCTCCGGTAGCGCCGAATTGGCGATCTTGTCCCGGGCCAGCGCGTGCGTGCGAGCGGTCTCGCCGGCGGCCGTGACGAGGTCGTCCAGTTCGGCCGCCAACCGCGCGGTCCGGCCGGGGTAGCCGTCGCGTACCTCGGTCAACTCGGCGAGCCGACCGGTCAGGGCGGCGACCTCGGCCTCGAACCGCCGCAGCCGGTCCCGCAGGGCGGTCGCCGCCGATCCGGTCCCGGCCGCGCCGAGCGGGTCGGCAACCGCGTCCCGGTATGCCTCCTCGACCGCCCGGTCGAGCCGGTCGAGCCGGTCGAGTTCGCCAGCCAGTGGCGGCGCGGCACCGGCCCCGTCCGCCGGACCGGCACGACGTTCGGCAGCCGGGACAGCACGACGTTCGGCACCGGCCCGATGTTCGGCGGCCGGGACGGCACGACGTTCCGCCGCCGGGACGGCACGGAGATCGGCAGCCGGAGCGGTCTGCGAGCCGGCGGGCGGAGCGGCACCGGGCACGGCCGGACCGCCGGCGCCCGCCAGCTCGTCGGGTCGCCCCGGCCCGCTCAACTCGACGGCGTCCGCCCGCAACCACCGCAGCGCGTCCGTGAGCTGCCCGAACCATCCGGCGAGCCGGGACCGCGCGGCTTCCAGCCCGGCGAGTGTGCCGGCCAGCGCGGTCGCCTCGGCCTCGATCCGCCGGGCCAGTTCGGTCACCCCGATCCGGTGGGCCGGTGCGGCGGCCGGGTCGTCCAGCACCGTCCCGTCGGCGTCGAGCGCGACCACCGGGGCGCCGAGCAGGTCGCCGAGTTCCCGCAGCTCGGTGTCGCCGGGCCGGGACCGCCGGGCGCGTACCTCGCGGGCCTGGCCGAGCAGTGCTCCGAAGGCGGCGAACTGGGACCAGAGCGCGCCGGTCCGGGCGAGCACGTCGGCGGCGACCCGCGCGGTCTCGCCGGTGGGCCGGGTGTCCCGCAGCAGGGCCAGCTCGGGCCGGCTGTCCAGGGCGTACATCGCGGCCGAGGCCCGGTCGTGCGCGGCGCCGAGCGCGCCGAGTATCCGGTCGACCTCGGCACGACCCATCGGCGACGGCGGCGGCACGGTCATCGGCCCGACTAACCGGAACTCGGGGTGCCGGCCGGTGCCGACGGGTGACCGCCGGTGCCCCGGCACTGCGCGGGAAGGTCCACGAGACACGCTAGTCCCGGTAACGCGCGACCGGTGGCGCCGGCGCCGGGCCCAGCGACGTCAACCATCGGGTGTAGAGCCGGGTCCAGGTCCCGTCCGAACGGATCTTGGCCAGTACGCCGTTGACGAACTGGACCAGCTCCGGTGACTCGCGGGAGATCGCCACCCCGTACGGCTCGTCGCTGAACCGCGGGCCGACGACCTCGGTGTTCGGGTCCTGCGCGGCGAGCCCGACCAGGATGCTGTCGTCGGTCGAGACCGCGACGACCTGGTTCTGCTGAAGCAGTACGAGACAGTCGGTCCAGTTGACCACCGAGACCGGCACCGTGCCCTTCTCCGCGATGTTGCGGATCGAGGTGCTGCCGGCCGCCGCGCAGACCTTCTTGCCACGCAGGTCGTCGATGGCCTGCACCCCGGAGCCACGGGTGACCAGGACGCGCTGGCCGGCGGTGAAGTATTCGGTGGAGAAGTTGACCTCCTGCCAGCGTTCGCAGTTCATCGTCATGGTCCGGACCACCATGTCGACGGTGCCGTCCTTGACCACCGTGATCCGGTCGGCCGAGCTGATCGCCCGGAACTGGATCCGGCCCGGGTCGCCGAAGAGCCCCCGGGCGATCTCCCGGGCGATGTCGACGTCGAAGCCGGTGAGTTGGCCGGTCAGCGGATCGCGGAACCCGAACTGGTAGTTGTTCTGGTCGACCCCGACGATCAACCGTCCACGCTGGACGATCTTGGCCATCGCGGTGCCGGACGGCATCTGCCGGGGACGGGGCAACGCGCCGGACGGCCGCAGGCTGGCCCGGGGGTTGCACGAGCCGGACGAGGCCGCCGGGCCGGTCGGGATGACCGCCGGATCCTGCATGCCGACCGGCCGGGGCGGGTCGGCCCCGATCTGGTTGTCGGGGAGCGCCTGATCGTCCGTGCCGCAGCCGGCGAGACCCACCGTGGCCACCACCACGAGGACGCCGGCAAGGAGCCGGCCGGCGAGATGCTGGTGCCTCATCGATACTCCACAATCCGCCGCTGCATGCCCACCGCCGCCCCGACCAGCAGGACGAGGCTCAGTCCGACGATACCGATGTCGACCCCGGTCAGGGCCCGGCCGGCGCTGACCGCCTCCCGCTCGAACCGGTCTCCGTTGTGCGTGATGGCCAGGGCGAGCGCCTCGTCGAACTGGTTGAAGATGGCGGCAGTGGTCTGCTCGCCGGTGCCTACCGTGGCGGCAACCGCCTTGGCGTACTCGCCGCTGTCGTCGAGAGTCCGCACGTTGCGGTGCGCCGCCGACCACTCCTTGCTCCGGGCGATGGCGGCCTCGACCGCCTGCCTGGTGGTGTCGTCCGGAGCGGCCTCCCGGGCCCGCGCCAGCAGTCCGCCCGAGCCGTCGGCGCCGGCGAGTTGCTCCATCACGACGCCGTAGTTCTCCTCGAAGGCGGTGCCGTTGCCCCGGGCCACCAGGGTGAGCGCCTCGTCGGCGCGAGCCTGCAACCCGGCGATCCGCGCTTCGGCGAGCAGGTTGACCTGGGCGGAGCCCTCGTCCCGACTGTCCCGCAGGTTTCCGGCCGCGACCAGCGCCGAACCGGTCAGCCAGGCCACCAGCAGTATCGTCGCACCGGTGCCGACCAGCAGCCCCACGTTGAGCAGCCGGTTGGTGCGCCGGGTCAGGTGGACCTGCGTCAGCACCAGGGCCGCCAGGGTGAGCACGGCGAGCAGCACCGCGACCCAGGGAAAGCCGGCCGCCCGGTCCCGTGCCTCGTCCAGTTCGGTCGAGGCCGTCCCGTAGAGCTCCTGGGCGGCGGGCAGCAGCTCGTCGCGCATCAGTCCGGAGGCTTCCTGTAGGTAGGCGACGCCCAGCGGCAGGCCCTGCCGGTTGTAGGTCCGGGCGGTCTCCACCAGGCCGCTGTAGACCGGAAGCCGTGCCGTGATCCGGGCGACCGCCGCGGCACCTCGGCTGTCGTCCGAGATCGCGGCCGAGACGACGGTCAGCGCCGAGGCCGCGTCGGCCAGGTCGCGCTGGTAGCGGTCGCGCAGCGCGGGCGGTTCGAGACCGTTGGAGAGGAAGGCGCTCGCGGCGGTGGCGTCGGCGTCGGAGAGCGCGCGGTAGAGGCTCTGCGCCGCCACCGCCAGCTCGCCGCTGCGGGCGGTGACCCCGCGGACCAGATCCGCGCGCTGCCGTACGCCGACGAACGCGACCACCCCGGTGAGCAGGCCCAGCACCACCACCCCGGCCAGGATCGCGGTGAACCGGCCGGGTGTGCGGCGCAACGGTGTGGTCATCCGGCGCAGCAGGTCCGGCGGGCGGGGTGGCGACGGAACGGCCAACCGGCCTGGCGGGACAGCCACCGCCGACCCGTGCGAACCCACCCGAAACCTCCCCAACACAGCACCGGGAACCCGCCGACCGGACGTGGCCCAGGCGGTCAGATCTTGGACGACCGGCTTCAAGGTAACCAATCGGCTCAACCGGTGGGGGGCGGCCCGCCGGTGTCGGGGAGCCTACGTCCAGCCACCGACAGCCGGCCCCGGACCCCCGTCCACTGAACCTTTTTCCACCTCCCCTTGCGGTCCGTCGTGGCCGGAGGTGGAAGTCGGGGCGGACGCACCGCGCGGTTCAGGTTGACAAAGGTCCACTGTCGGCGGTGTGACACGGTCCGGGCGGCGCGGCGGGCCGCCCGGACCGGGAGTCGACGCGGGCGGGCCACGCCGGGTGCTGCGGCGCGGCCCGCGCGGTGGTCAGCCGGTGGTCCAGACGTACGTGCCGGCCACGGTCGCCGCGACGGAGCCGGCGTACGCGGGGGCGAGGCCGCCGGCGAACAGCGCGTCGACCCGGGCCGCCTCGGCCGCACTCGGGTACGCGTTCCGGCAGGAGACCGGGGCGCTGCTGCCGGACATCAGATCCGAACAGAGTCCGGTACGCCGGTCGGGCAGCCCGAGGATGTGCCCGAGTTCGTGGGTCGCGATCCGGGTCCGGTCGTACCCCTGGTCCACAGCCTGCCAGCCCATGTAGACCCGGCCGGACCCGAGCCCGGTCACGTACGCCCGCGGCCAGCCGCTGTCGACGTAGATCGTCACCGTCGCCGGGGTACCGGCCACCAGCCGCACGTTGCCGACGCTGCTGTTCCAGATCTGTGCGGCCTGGGTGAAGTTGGTGGTGAACTCCCCGGCCCGGCTCGCGTCGTAGTAGACCGTACGCACCGCGGGCGCGGCGGTGGCCGGCGCGGCGGCGACCTGGACCCCGACCAGCGAGGTGGCCAGGGTCAGCAGGCCGAGCGTGGCCCGGAGGAGGTGGCGTCTGAGCATGGCGACTCCTTATGGCGGCGGGGAGGGCGAGGACAGGACGCCCTCGATCGACGCTCATTAATCTAGGTGTCCGGACCGCCGGCCGGCGCATAGCAGTTGCCTCATACCGGGCGGCCGAACACCGATGCCGGAGATCCACCCGCTTCCCGCCACCGCCATGTGGAGCAGAAACGTAACCTGGCCGAAGACGCGCCGTCGTGACCGTCGACCAGGGTGATAGGGCTAACCTGGCATCGAACGGCCGGCGTGGCCGGCGGGGGTGGAAGGCGGTAGTGGGATTGTGCTGGCGGAGGAAAACCACGTGACCACGCCGTCGCGGACCGGGCGTCCGGCGGTGATGACCGACGTGGCCCGGCTCGCCGGGGTGTCGCACCAGACGGTCTCCCGGGTGATCAACGGTCATCCGCGGGTCCGGCCGGAGACCCGGGACCGGGTGGTCCGGGCGATGGCCGAGCTGAGCTACCGGCCGAACGCGATGGCCCGGGCCCTGGCCAGCCGCCGCTCCCGGGTACTCGGGGTGGTGAGCTTCGACACCATCCTGTTCGGCCCGGCCTCGACGCTGCTCGGCATCGAGCGCGCCGCCCGGGCCGCCGGTTACGGGGTCAGCATCGTCACGCTGGAGAAGGTCGACCGCCGGGGCGTACTCAGCGCCGTCGAGGCGCTGGACGGGCAGGGCGTGGACGGGGTCATCATCATCGCACCGCAGATGGCCGCCGCCGCCGCGCTGCACAGCCTGCCCCGGGGAATGGCGGCGGTGGCCGTCGAGGCCGGCCAGGACAGCGGACTGCCGTCCGTCTCGGTGGACCAGGTCGCCGGGGCCCGGCTCGCCGTCCGGCACCTGCTCGAACTCGGGCACCGAACGGTGTGGCACGTCTCCGGGCCGAGCGACTGGCTGGAGGCGGGTGACCGGATCATCGGCTGGCGGCAGACCCTGGAGGAGGCCGGTGCGGCCATTCCGCCGATCATCTCCGGGGACTGGAGCGCCCGGTCCGGCTACGCGGCCGGTACCGCGCTGGCCGGCAACCCGGACGTCACCGCGGTCTTCGTCGCCAACGACCAGATGGCGCTCGGCCTGCTCCGCGCCCTGCACGAGCGGGGTGTCCGGGTACCGGCCGACATCAGCGTGGTGGCCTTCGACGACATCCCGGAGGCGGAGTTCATGCTTCCGCCGCTGACCACCATCCGGCAGGACTTCGACGAGGTGGGCCGGCGCGGCATGGCGACCCTGCTGCGGCTCCTCGACGCCACCGGCCGGGCGGGCGGGCCAATTCCCGTGCTGCCCAGCGCCACGCCGATCGAGCCGACCCTGGTGATCCGACAGAGCAGCGCCGCGCCGCCGGCCGACCGCCGCTGACCGGGCCCGGTCAGCGGCGCCCGACGGGATGTCGGTCCGCCGCCTCGTCCGGGGCGGTCAGGCCCACGGGGTGGTCAGCCGGAACGAACTGTCCGCCCGGAAGGTGGCGTTGTCGGCGTACCAGTCGACCCGGAGTTCGTAGTTGTAGTGCCGCAGGTACCGGCCCGGGTGGTTGTAGGACTCCAGGGCGACCGAGCCGGCCACCGAACCGGGTCGGGCACAGAACGTGGCGTCGCCGCGGAAGATCGCCGTGCCGTCGCTCGGGTCCAGGCGCAGCCGGTAGTCGTAGTGCCGCAGATAGCGGCCACCTGCCCCGGTGAAGGAGTAGCAGTTCGGGTCGGCGAGTCCGGCGACCACCGTGAAGGTGGCGTCCTGCCGGGTCTGTAGCGGGCTCGATCCGGAGACCGGTTCGACGTAGCCGAGGTAGTCGCGGTGCCGGACGTACCGGTCCGGGAAGTTCACCGACTGGAACGACCGGGCCGTGTTGACCGGGAGGGTGACCCCGCCGGACACCGTCTCCTTCAGCACGGTGAAGTGCCGGGCGAAGCCGGAGAGCCCGGGTAGCTGGGTCGGGGCGGTCCAGGTGTTGAAGCCGTCGTAGCTGTCGCTGAAGAGGTACTGCCCGACGGTGTAGCCGTCGAAGAAGATCCGCCAGCCGCCGTTGTCCAACTGCACCAGCGCCTGGCCCTCGCGCGGGCCGCCCCAGCCGGCCCAGTTGCCGGTACGCCGCATCGTGTACGGCCCGGTCAGGCTGGTCGCCGTGGCGTACTCGACGAACTTGGTGGTCTCCTGCTTGGTGAACGCGTGGTACGTCCCGCCGATCTTCACCACGAACGTGTCGATGTAGTTCGGCCCGATCCCGCTCAGTACGGTCGGCGCGCTGAACGCGGTGAGCGAAGCGTTCGTCGCCCGCAGCCGGTACGGCTTGAAGTCCGCGCCGTTGGTGGAGAGCGAGACGATGACGTTGACGCTGCCGTCGGTGTCGACGAACCACTCCGGCGCCCAGGTGTTCTGCACCGTCAACGGGATGGTGTGGTTGCGCAGGAACGTCCAGTTGACCCGGTCGGTACTGGTGGCGAAGCCGATGGTGTTCCCGGTCCAGTTGGTGGTGTAGACGATGTAGTAGCGCCCGTCGGTGTGCCGGATGATGCTCGGGTCCCGGATCAGTCCGGACGGCGGGGTGTAGGCCGGGCCGCGCAGCAGTCGGAAGCCGGTGGCGTCCGGCGACTCGTAGACGTACATGTTGGATTCGCTGCTGTTGGTGAACGCGGTCATGGTGTAGCGGGTGGCCTGGCCGGGTGGCGGCGCGGCGGCCCCGACCGGAGCCGCCGGTACCACCGCCCCGGCCACCAGCAGCAGCCCGGCGGAGCCCGCCGACAGCCATCGGGAACGGTTCCGTGCTCGGGTCATCGTCGCCACCTCCGGCGGGGTGCGAGCCTGCCGTCTCCGGCAGTCGCGTGAGCGCTAACATACACGCCGACCACAGCACTCTCAATAGAAGTCGAACGATGCCTCGATCCGGCTCTACCGCCGGGTACTCCATGCGTCGTCGCCGGCCCGACCCGGCGCGCCCGCTTGCGGACAGCTCACCGGCCTACGCCGCCCGCATCCGTGACCCGGCCGGGGCGGCGCCGTGGCACGGGCAGCCGACCGCCGCGACCGCGCCGGCCGGGGCCTCCTCGGACATCGCGGCGGCTGCCTCCTCGACCCCGCGCAGCAGTCCGTCCAGCGCCGCCCGGTCAAGGTGGCGGCCCCGCACCACCACCCCGTCGATCCGCCGGGTGTTGCCGATCTCGGTGAGCGGGTTCGCGTCCAGCATCACCAGGTCGGCGGCGCAGTGCCGGGCGATCCGGCCGGTACGGGCGCCGAGGAAGCTCGCCGGTTCGGCGGTCGCGGCGTGCAGCGCGGCCATCGGGGTCAGCCCGGCCTCGACCAGGAGCCCCAGCTCGTCGTGGACCGAGAAGCCCGGGAACAGCCCGCAGGTGCCGACGTCGGTACCGACCATCAGCGGCACCCCCGCCCGGTGCAGCTCGCCGACCATCCGCAGCCGGTGGGCGAACAACGCCGCCCACCGCGCGTCATCGGCCGGGGCGCGGTCCTTGAGATACAGCTCGTCCAGGGCGTACTGGAGGCCGCCGAGGATCGGTGCCGGCAGGTAGCGGGCGCGCGGGTCGGCGTACAGGTCGAGGGTGCGCGCGTTGTCCAGGCCGTGGTGCATGCCGAGGGTCGGCACCTGACGGGTACGACGTCCGGCCAGCCGCTCGAACACCCGACGGGCCTTGGCCGGGCTGTACGTGTGCACGGCGGTCCACTCCACCGGGTGGATCGCGGCGAACCAGCCGCTGTAGTCGCCGGTCTCCAGCCGGATCCGGGCGATCCGGGCCCGCAGCCGGTCCTCCTCCCACGACGTGTCGATGGCGGTCCAGAACAGGTGCTCGACGCTCGCCTGCCCCAGCTCGGCGGCCTCGGTGATCGGCACCTCGTCCGGGCAGTGCCCGGCGAACCCGACCCCGAGCCGGTGGCACTCGGCGGCGATCGCCCGGTACGCCGGCGGCGACAGCCGGGAGTAGACCTTCACGAAGTCGGCCCCCTCCGCCACCACCTGGCGGACCGCCTGCCGCGCCTGCTCGGCGTCGGCCACCGAGAGCACGCTGAGCAGCATCGGGTCCCAGACCGTCGGTGCGCCGTCGACGATCCGGCTGCCGATCGCGTAGCGCGGGCCGAGCAGGGTGCCCGCCTCGATCCTGCGCCGCCAGTCGTGCACGGGCGCCGTACCCGACATCTCCCGTACCGTGGTCACCCCGTTGGCCACGCAGAGCGCCGGATCGATCTGCTCGGCGTACCCGTGGGTGTGCATGTCGGCCAGGCCCGGGATCAGGAACTTGCCGCGCAGGTCGACCACGGCGGCGCCGGCCGGCACCCGGACCTGGCCGGTCCGGCCGACCTCGGTGATGCTGTCGCCGCGCACAAGCACGGTCGTGTCGGGCCGGACCCGCCCGGACGCCGGGTCGATCACGGTGGCGGCGGTGAACGCGGTCCCCGCCTCCGGCACGGCGGAGCCGGGTTCGGTGGACCCGCCGCCCGGGCTCGCGATCGCCGAGGTGGCGGCCGGCGAGGTGGCGGCGGTGGCACCGACGGCGAGACCGGCGACGAGCATGCTGCGGCGGGAGAGCTTCGTTGTCATACCTGGAATCGTGACAACGACGGGCCGGCCGGGCACACGTCCTGCCACCCGGAGCGGGGTGGAGATAGGTCTACCTCGGCCCGCCGAGGACCCGTGATGACGCGAGCGACGCCGGGGGCCGGCACAGCGATCCCGACGACCGCCGTGCGTCAACTCAGGTTGACAGAGATGACGCTGTCAATCTAGGTTGACAGCGTCGCCCGAACGCCGCCGACCCCGGTGACGCCCGGGCCGGACCCCGCCCGACTGCCGTCACGACGCGGTCGGCACCACCGGTCGGGCGTCCACCCGAGATGCCCGGAGAGACCCAGACCGGCAAGCCCTGGGAGCGGAAACATGTTCGAGCGGTTCACCGAGAACGCGCGCCGTACCATCTCCGCCGCCGTCGAGATCGCGGCCGAGACCGGGGCGACCAGAGCCGGGCCGGAACACCTGCTGCTCGGTCTCGCCGCCGACGAGCGGGGCACCGCAGCCTCGGTGCTGGCCGGATACGGCCTCACCGCGTCCGCGCTGCGGGCGGCGACGCCCCGGCCCGGCGGTCGGCGGTGCCTCACGGACGAGGAAACCTCGGCTCTGCGCGGCGTCGGTGCCGACGCCGACGAGGTGTTCCGGCGCATCGAGCAGGAGTTCGGCTCCGCCGCGCTGTTCGACCAGCCGGAGCCGCCGGTGCGATCCCGCCCGCGCGACTGGCTCGCCGGGCCGCTCGACGCGGGAGCCAGGAAGGTCCTCGAACTGTGCCTGCGCGAGGCGATCGCCCTGCGGCACCGGGAGATCAGCACCGGGCACCTCCTGCTGGCGCTGCTCCGCCACGACCTGCCCGGGCCCGTGTCGACGGCCGTGCGCCGAGCCGGCGTCACGTACGGGGACGCCCGGCGACGTGTCGTCCACGCCCTGCGCCAGCCGAGGTGAGCACCCGGCGTCGGAGGACCCGCCCCGGAACCGGAAAGCTCGCCCGGAACGGGACGCCACAGACCGGCGGGACGTCGCCGGCACCCGTCCGCCGTGCCAAGCCGACCTACCGGCGGATAACCGCTCGCCCGTGTCGCGGCTGCGATGCGAGGATCGCGCGGTGTCGACATCCCGTTCCGAGCTGCTGCGCTGGCAGTTCGACCTGACCTGGTCGCTGTTCGAATACCACCTGGAACGCCTGGAGCCCGTCCACCTGCTGTGGGAGCCGGCCGCACTCTCCTGGACGGTACGCCCCGACGGCGCCGGCCGATGGCTGCCGGACTGGTCGGACACCGAGCCGGACCCCGTCCCGGTACCCACCGTCGGCTGGCTCAGTTGGCACATCGGCTGGTGGTGGAGCGTGACCGTCGACCACGCGCGGGGGCGAACCCCGCAGGACCGTACCGAGGTCGTCTGGCCCGGCGACGCGGCGGCGACGATCGCCTGGTTGCGTGCCCTCCGTACCGAGTGGCTGTCGGTGCTCGACGGACTCACCGAGGCAGACCTGGACGAGACCGCGCCGTTGCCGTGGCAGAGCGATCCGGCGCACACCGTCGCGCACACGGTCGCCTGGGTCAACGCGGAGTTGATGAAGAACGTGGCCGAACTCGGCCAACTGCGGCTGCTGCACGACGCGCGGGCGGCGGCCTGACCATATCCACGGAGAGCGGTCCGCCCCGGACGGCGGTGGTTCATGGGGCGGGACCGGGTCACGGCGTGGCAGGGGTCACCGGGTAGCGGAGGATCGTCTTCAGCTTCGGCGCGGCCGTTCGCGCCGGGCTCGACAGGTAGATCTCGTGGTGCCGCCCCGACATGCGGTATCCGGACTCCTCGACAAAGGCCATCAGCCGGTCGAGCGTCGCCGGCTCCTCGCTGTACGGCCCGAGGTGCAGCACCTGTGCGCTCGGGCCCTCGGCCATCCGGCGCGGTTCGACCCGGTCCACCGGTATGCCGGGCTTCTTCCGGGCCGTCGCCGCGACGACCTCGGCGACCAGTTCCGCATCCACCTGTGCCGGCTGCACGATCATCATCGTCCAGTTCCAGGTCGACCGGTCGTGGCGGGCCCGTTCCCACTCCACCGACCCCCACCACAGCCCCTCCAGCGGCGCGACGGAGTAGTCCAGCACGCCGGCCCGGTTCAGCCGGAACCGCAGCCCGTACGCGACCGCGTACAGCGCTCCCACCGCCGCCTGCCACCCGGGCCCGTCGGGATCTCCGGTGCCGTCGATCGTCAGGAACGGCAGCTCCGGTACGTCCACCAGCGCCGGGGCGGTGCCGGCCGCGTACAGGTGGGAATGGACCTTCTTGAGGTCGGTCCTCGACATGGTCGTCATCTCAGCTCGGCTCCTCGTCCTCGATCGGTACGACCACCCGGGTCACCAGTTGGGCCGGATCGGTCGTACCCGGGTCGGCCAGGTACGCCTCCCGTACCTGGCCGCACGGGCGCAGCCCGCGTTCGTGGATCCAGGCGAAGACCGCCTGGTACGTCAACGTCAGGTGCTCGTACGGGCCGACGTGCACCGCCGACCCGACCCGACCCGGCGGAAGGTGTTCGACGCGCGTCCCCGGTACGGCGTCGGCGGGTGCGTCGCTCTGTACGCCGACCGCGACCCGGAGCTGGCTGCTCAGGTCGACCGGGAACAGTCCCCAGACCGGCGGCGTCCAGTCGAGGCCCGACACCCCGGCCATCAGCGGTCCGATCTCACTCCCGACCGTCGCGCCGATCTCCTCCGGCGCGCAGACCGCGCGGCGGACCAGCAGCCGGCGGGCGGGCTCGTGCACCAGGGTGACCTCGTGCCGGAGCAGCCCGTCGGTGAGCAGGCCGCCGGTGAGCAGCCGGTCCAGGAGTTGCCAACTGCGTTGCTGCGCGGCGATCCGCTCGGCCATCCGGGTCTGCTCGGTCCGCAGCACCGCCGCCCGTGCCTCGTCGTCGCCGCCGAGCACCCGGGTGATCGCCGCGAGCGGGACGTCGAGGCCCCGGAGCAGGGCGATCACCATCGCGTCGCGCACCTGGTCGCGCCGGTAGTAGCGGTAGCCGGTGGCCGGATCGACGCTCGCCGGCCGCAGCAGGCCCAGTTCGTCGTAGTGGCGCAACTGTTTGACGCTGAGTCGGCACAGCCGGGCGAACGCGCCGATCGGCAGGAGTTCCCTGGTCACCGCCTCATCCTGGACCCTCCCCCGGTGGGAGGGTCCAGCCGCCGGCCCAAGCTCCGGTTGGCCACCTACGCCTCGGTCAGCGCAACCGCGTCGTCGATCCGCCCTCGGGGATCAGCCGGACACCACCCGCAGGCCGTGCGGCCGGCGACGGTGCAGCCGGTCGAGGGCGCCGCCGGTCGCCGCGTCGGCGGGCAGGTAGACGACCAGCCGCTGGTCGTCCTCGGCGGCGAGGTCGAGCATCTCGTACGCCAGGCGCAGCTCACCCACCTCCGGATGCACCCACCGGACGATGCCGTTCGACCTCGGCAGCCCCGGCACCGTCCCGGTCCGGCCCGTGAACGCCTCCCCGGCGAGCATCGTCAGCTCGTCGGCGAGGCCCGCCACGTGCCGGTCCGCCCGGAACGGGCCCTGCTTGAGCATCGCCACCTGCTCGTCGGCGACGTGCTCCCAGTCCGGGTACGCGATGCGGGCCCGCTCGTCGGCGAAGACGTACCGGGCGAAGTTCGGCATCACCCCGTCCAGCAGGCCGATCGGGCCCGCCAGCCGCTCGAAACCTGCCGTCCGGCCGACGATCTCGTTCAGCCGGTTGAGCAGCATGGCCGGGGTCGGCTCCAGGCGGTCGACCAGCGCCCGCACGGTGGGCCGGACGTCACGGCCGGGAACCGCGTCGCCCATGCAGCTGAAGCCGCCGCCGGACGCCTTGGTCAGCCGGTAGAGGTGGACCCGCTGGCTCGGGGTCAGCCGCAGCGCCTCGCCGAGGGCGGAGAGCACCTGCGTCGACGGGTGCCGGTCCCGGCCCTGTTCGAGCCGGGTGAGGTATTCCACGCTGACTCCGGCGAGCATCGCGACCTCGGCCCGGCGCAGCCCCGAGGTGCGCCGCCGGGGACCGGTCGGTAACCCCACCTCGGCGGGAGTGATCGCCGTACGGCGGGACCGGAGGAACAACCCCAGCTCGTTGTCGCTCACCTCCCGAACCTAACAGCCGTACGGCGCCCGGACGGTAGCCCTGTCCCTACCACCATCGCTCCGGCCTTCCTGCCCCTCGTTCCGGCCCGCAGAGTCGGCGACGCGGAGATACGACCGCGACCAACTCCTCGGAAGGTGTGCTGTGGCTCCCACTGTGGCTGTGCTCGGCGGCGGATATGGCGGAATCAGCGTGGCGAAGGCGCTCGACGACATCGCCGACGTCGTCCTGGTCGAACCCCGGGAAACGTTCGTGCACAACGTCGCCGCGTTACGCGCCGCCGTCGACCCGGACTGGACGGAACGGATCTTCATCCCGTACGACGGTCTGCTCAGCCGTGGCCGGGTGCTCCGGGACCGCGCGGTCCGGGTGCACCCGACCGCCGTCGACCTCGGCTCCGGCCGACGGTTCACGGCCGACTACCTCGTACTGGCCACTGGCTCGACTTCGCCGTACCCGTCGAAGCTCGACGTCGAGGAGGCCGCCGGCGCCGCCGCCAAGCTCCGGAGCACGCAGGCGGCGCTGGCCCGGGCCGACCGGGTCCTGCTGCTCGGTGCCGGGCCGATCGGGATCGAGTTCGCCGGCGAGATCAAGGCGGTCTGGCCGGACAAGACCGTCACCGTCGTCGACCCGGCCGCCGACCTGGTGTCCGGCCGGTTTCCGGACGCGTTCCGCGCGGAACTCCGGGCCCAGCTCGACGAGTTGGGCGTGGAGCTGCTGCTCGGCACGTCCCTGCGCGAGCTGCCGGAGACCGGTCCCGGCCAGACCGGCGGCTTCACCGTGACGACCCGGTCCGGTGTCGAGATCGACGCCGACATCTGGTTCCCCTGCTACGGCGGGACCGTCGACAGCGACTACCTCGGCCCGGAACTGCGCCCGGCCCGCCGCCCCGACGGGCGGCTCGCCGTCACCGCCGAGCTGCGGCTGCCCGGCCAGGAGACCGTGTTCGCCGTCGGCGACGTCACCGCGGTACCCGAGATGAAGCAGGCCCGGGCGGCGCAGCAGCACGCCGAGGTGGTCGCCGCGAACGTCCGGACGCTTATCGAAGGCGGCGGCACCCTGGCCACCTATCGGGCGGCGGCGGATTCCATCGTCCTTCCGGTCGGGCCGAAGGGCGGGGTCGGCTACCACCCCGAGGCCGGCCTCCTCGGCGCCGTCCCGACCGCGGAGCTGAAGGGCGGGCTCTTCCTGGACAGGTATCTCGAACTGCTCGGCGCGGTGGCCGCGCGCTGACCGACGCCGCCGGAGTCGCCGGCTCGGGCGACCCGGGTCGTGCCGCCGGCTCTGCGCAGCCACCGGCTCTGCGCAGCCACCGGTTCTGCGTGGCCACCGCCGCCGCCTGACGGAGCCCGGCGGCTGACGGGTGGGCGGCTGACGGAGCCCGGCGGCTGACGGGGGCGGCGCGGCTCAGCCGACCGCGACCCGCTGCCACTGCTGGTTGGTGCCGCCGGTGCAGGTCCACTGGATGATCCGGGCCCGGTCGGCGGTGGAGCTGCCGTCGACGTCCAGGCACAGTCCACTGTGTCGGGCGGTCACCCGGTGGTAGCCCGAGCCGAGGTCGGTGAACTGCCACTGCTGGTCGGTCCGGCCCGACTGGCAGGGGAACTGCTGCACCTGCACGGCGCCGGCCGTCGAGCCGTTCGGCACCGTCAGGCACTTGTTGCTGTGCCGGGCCACCAGTTGGTGGTATCCGGTGCCGAGGTCGAGCGGTTGCCAGTGCTGGTTGCCGCCGTTGTTGCAGGCGTACTGGACGATGTTGGCGGCGTCCGCGGTGGACTGGCCGAGCACCTCCAGGCACCGCCCGCTGTGCCGGGGGCGCATCGTCACGTACGCCGGGCCGGAGCCGACGCCGCTGACCTGGCCGGTGACGGTGTCGATGGAGAGCCGGGGATACCAGTTCATCGTCACCGACGTGTTGCTGGGAAAGGAGAGCGGCAGCCAGACGTACCGGGACTCGTTGACCCGGCCACCCCACGCGCCGGCCCAGCGGTCGCCGAGATAGAGGTACGAGGTCGTCGCGCTCCCCTGCACCGGGACGACGTACGCCGACTGGGAGCCGTAGGTGATGCTGTCGCCGAGGTTGGCCAGTCCGCTCCAGGTGCCGGTGATGCTCGTCGCGGTGGCGTACCGGCCCTGGTTGGGCGCCCAGCCGGTGGCCCCGGAGGTGACCAGGAAGTAGACCCCGTTGCGTTTGAACATCGCCGGCGCCTCCCGCCAGTTGCCCGGCCACAGGGTCCGGACCAGGCTCGCCACCTGCGTGTAGTCGGCGCTGAGCCGATAGATGTTCAGGTCGGCGTTGTTGTTCGTCGACGAGACCAGGTACGCGCTGCCGTCGTCGTCGCGGTAGACCGTCATGTCCCGGGACTCGTTGCCGAGCGGCCGGAAGCTGCCCCGGTAGCTGTAGGTGCCGTCCACGGTGCTGGAGGTGGCGACCGCGACCCGGGCCTGGCCGTAGTCCGAGCCGTTCTCCCAGTGCATCCAGAGCACGTACTGGTTGGTGCTGGCGTTGAAGATGACCTTCGGACGTTCGATGTTGGCCACCGACAGTTCGCCGGCCGAGGACTGGGTCAGGACGTGGTTGCGGAACTCCCAGTTGGCCAGGTCGGTGGAGCGGTAGACGGAGACGTACCGAAAGGTGTTGTTGTCGTTGCGGTTCTCCCCGAACCAGTAGTAGTAACCACCCACCTTGATCATCCCGCCGCCGTGCGCGTGCAGGAGCGCGCCGGTGGTGTCGGTGAACTGGGTTCCGTTGCTCACCGTGACCGGCGCGGCAGCGACCGGAGTGGCGACGGCGACCGGGGCGAGCAGCCCGACCAGGCCGACGGCGACCGCCGGCACCGACCTTCGGACGTGGATCCGCGACGTACGGAACATGCCACCCTCCCGGTTTCCGGTGCCGCACACCCGGGTACCCGCCCCGGCCGGCTGATCGGTCGCCTCACAGCATCTGCCAGTAATTCGATTGATGTCAATGTCTTGGCTGTCGTGCCGACCGTCCACGAGATCGGCGTACGTCCGGTCGTGCCGGTGGTCAGCACGCTGCGACGCCCGCCCCGGCCTACCTTGCCCACCCCGGTTAACCTGGCAAAGTGTTGAAGGCCCGCAAGGTGAGCGCGTGGCGCAGCCGATACGAGATCAGCGTCCGGGGCCGGTTCGTGACAACCTGGGACAACGCGTTCTGGCGCAGCGGCGGCGACTTCGAGCTGGACGGCCAGCGCTACCAGGTACGCGGCAATGCCTGGGGAAACCGCTTCACCCTGCTCGACGCGGCGGGCGGGGCGGTCGCCTCGGCGGACCGGGTCGGCCGCAAGCGGTGGACGGTCGAGGCCGGCGGGCAGACCTACCACTTCCAGCGCGCCTCGCTCTTCGGCAGCGAGCAGGAACTGCACGCCGCCGGGCGCCGGATCGGTTCGGTGCGCCGGACCGGCTTCTGGCGGGGCGACGCCGTCGCCGACCTGCCCGGCCTGCCGCTGCCGGTCCAGGTGTTCGTCCTCGGCGTCGTGATCACGATGTGGAGCCAGCAGGCGGCGGTCGCCGCGTCCAGCTGAGCCCGGCCGGGCCGGTGGGTCAGCGGCCGGCGCCCGCGTCTCCGGTCGGCTCCGTCGGCAGCCAGACCCGCATCGACGCCGGTCCCCGGTTCGCCCGCAGGTGGTACGGCAGCAACGCCAACCCGACCGGCTGGCGCTCCCCGACCGGCGCCCGCCCGTACGGCCACTCCGACTCCGGGGCGACCGCCACGCTGGCCGGCACGTCCAGGCCGACGGCGTCGGGGCCGAGCCCGGGCATCGGCCGCTCGACCGGGGTGGTCGCCGGATCGACGGTCACCGAGTCCAGCGACAGCACCGGGGCCTGCTCGACCGACTCGGCACAGTAGACCAGCGGTCCGCGCTCCACCGCGACACTGCCCCGGACCGCGTCGATCCGGGGATCCGGCACGGTCCAGCGCGCCTGCATCGGCAGTTCGAGGCAGACCTCGTCACCGGCCCGCCAGTGCCGCTCCACCTCGGCGTATCCGCCGGCCGGCACCTGCCGCACGCCGTCCGGGGTGACCAGCGTCGCCGCCCCGGCCCAGGACGGTACCCGCAGGGCGAGCCGCCACGGCCCGTCGCCCGGCTCGGTGACCCGGACGGCCACCGCGCCCCGCCACGGATAGTCGGTCCGCACGGTCAGCCCGACCGCACCGGTGCGGATCTCCGCGCCGACGAACTGGTGCAGTTGGACGCCCCGGTCGTCGGTCGTCGCGACGTACCCGCCGAGGCTGGCGAGCAGTCGGGAGATGTTGGTCGGGCAGCAGGAGACCTCCCGCCAGGGCGCCCGGACACTGCCCACCGGGTACGGGCTGGGCGCGTCCGGGTCCGGCAGGGTACCGGGCACCCGCTGGTGCAGCGTGTTGGCGTAGAAGAAGGCCCGGCCGGAAAGCGCGGTCGACGTGGCGACCACGTTGTAGAGGGTGCGCTCGGCCAGGTCGGCGAAGCGGCCCTCGCCGGTGGCCAGCAGCAGCCGCCAGCAGAGCATCACCGAGGCGACGGCGGCGCAGGTCTCCGCGTACGCGCCGTCCGGTGGCAGTTCGAAGTCCTCGCCGAACGACTCCCCGTCGTACCGGGAGCCCATCCCGCCGGTCAGGTAGGTGCGGGCGGCCACCGTACGCTCCCACTGCCGGATCACCGCGGCGAGCAGCTTGTCGTCGCCGGTCTCCACCGCCACGTCGACGGCACCGGCGGCGAGGTACAGCTCCCGGACCGCGTGTCCGGCGAAGACGGTACGGCCCCGTACCGGCAGGTCGTCCTGGTAGTAGACCCGGCCGAGCGCGATGTCGGCCAGGCTGCCCCGGCCGCGCCGCTCCACGAAGAGGCGGGCCTGGTCGAGATAGCGCCGCTCCCCGGTCACCCGGTACAGCTCGACGAGCGCCGGCTCGATCTCCGGATGGCCGCAGATCCCGGTCCGACCGTCCACACCGAACTCGGCGCTGACGTGGTCGGCCACCCGGATCGCGGCGATGCCGACCGCCTCGGCGGTGCCGGCCCGCAGCGCCGCCACCCCGGCCTGGATCAGGTGCCCGTAGCAGTACAGCTCGTGGCCCCACTCCAGGTCGGAGTAGCGCGGTCGCTGGCCGGGCTGGCCGAACCGGGTGTTCAGGTAGCCGTCGGCGTGCTGGGCCGCCAGCACGGCCTCGGCGATGCCGTCGAGCCCGGCGACGCCGGTGCCGGAGCGGGCGGTCTCCCAGGCCATCGCCTCGGCCAGCTTGTAGATCTCGGAGTCGGAGAACTCCCGGCCCTGACGGCCGGCGTCCAGCCCTCCGGCGGTCGCCAGCCGGAAGTTCCGCAGCCACCCGGTCCGCTCGATCCAGTGCAGGCAGTGCGGAAGGGTCGCCGCCGCGTTGCGGGACACCCGCTCGGCCCAGAAGCCGTCGGTCAGCCGTACCTCGTCGACGCCGAGTGGCCGCAGCGCGCCCGCCGACGGCAGGACAGGTCCGATCATCGTCAACAACCCCCCACTCGTACCCGGCCGTGGTCAGCCTCGGTCGCACCGGGACATCCGGCGGCACGGGTGGCCGACCCGGGCAAGGTGGGCCCGGAGGGCCGGGTGGGCCCGGAGGGCCGGGATCCGAAAACCTTTTCGGAAGGTAGCGACCAGGTTATGCCACTGTCAACCCCTCACCCGAAGGGGTAAATCACGGCGTAGTCGGCCTAGACTAGAATCCTGGTTGCTCCGCCTTCCCGAAATGCGGTCCGAAAGGATTTCGGTGGTCAGACAACGCTCTCAATCAGTGACCCTGACCGACGTGGCGCGGCGGGCCGGTGTCTCGGTGGCCACCGCCTCCAAGGCGCTGAACGCGCGGGACGAGGTCGCCCCGGCCACCCGCCGCCGGGTCCTGGAGGCGGCCGAGGAACTGTCCTTCCATCCCAACGCCCTGGCCAAGGGGTTGATCTCGGGACGTACCCGGACCATCGGGCTGCTCACCGACGAGCTCGGCGAACGGTTCGCCTTTCCCGTGCTGCTCGGCATCGAGAACGCGCTCGGCAACGAGCAGATGTGCGTACTGCTCTGCGACGCCCGGGGGGACGTCATCCGGCGTCGGCACTACATCCGTACCCTGCTGGCCCGCCAGGTGGACGGCTTCATCATCCTGGGCGACTCGAACGACATCCGCCCCTCGCTGACCCGGGACATCCCGGTCCCGGTCGTCTACGTCTACGGCGAGTCCGACGACCCGAACGACCTCTCCGTACTCGCCGACGACGCCGGTGGCGCCCGGCTCGCCGTGGAACACCTGGTCGCCCTCGGTCGGCGCCGGATCGGGCACATCACCGGCCCGGAGACCTACCGCGCCGCCCGCGACCGGGTGACCGGCCTGCACTCGGTACTGGCCGAGGCCGGCCTGCCGCTGGCCGGCGGCGACCCGCTCTACGGCGAGTGGTCCCAGCGCTGGGGCCGGCACGCCGGCCGGATGCTGCTCACCGCCGATCCGGACATCGACGCGGTCTTCTGCGGCAACGACCAGATCGCCACCGGGGTCGCCGAGACCCTGCTCGACCTCGGCCGGCGGATCCCGGACGACGTCGCGATCGTCGGCTACGACAACTGGGAGGTCTTCGCCGCCGACTGCCGGCCGCCACTGACCACCGTGGACCTGAACCTGCAACAGCTCGGCGCGACCGCGGTCAAGCAGCTCTTCGCCGCGCTCGACGGCGAACGGGCCCCCGGGGTGATCCGGCAGCCCTGCCGGCTCGTCGTCCGGGAGTCGACCGGCCCGGTCGCCTCGCTCGGCGCCGCCCGCGCGGCCAGCCGGACCGACGGGTTTACCCAGGCCGACCGGGGATAATCCCGCCGGTCGCCGCCGGTCCGGTCCGGCCGGGAAAAACCGATAACCGGAGACCCTCCCGCACCGCTCGGGGCATGCTCAGGTGGTGGGCGGCGAAGGGGGTACGGCGTGAGGAACTACGACGACGACTGGGCCGAGGACCAGCGCGCGCTGTACGACGAGTGCTACGACCTGGGTGAAGCCTGGGCCGGAGATCCGGCGACCGACACCGACCAGCTCCAGGACGTGATCAACCTCGCCGAGGCCGACGACGACGAACTCGCCGACGTCGAACTCGGCCATCCCCCGCTGGTCGACGCGGTGGCCGAGGCGACCGGTGAACAGGTGACCAGCGTGACCGCCGACCGGAACGACCCGGCGTTCCGGGGCTTCGTCGACGGCGTCCGGCAGGGCGCCGAGGAGGACGTCTTCGGCCTCTGACAACCGCAGCACCCGGTGCCGTCCGTCCGCCGAGCCGCCGGTCAGCGCACCGAGCCCGGCCAGCGGCACCGCCGGGTACGCCGAGCCGAGCCAGTGGTGGTGGCGCAGGGCCGCCGAGCGCTCATAGTCGGCGACCGCCCCGGCGAGCCGGTGGTGGTGTGGCGCAGGGCCACCGAGCGCTCGTAGTTGGCGACCGCCCCGGCGAGCCGGTCCGGTTGGACCAACCCGTTGCCCCGGACCGCCAGCTGACCGGCTACGAGAACCGCGCCTTCGCCGGCAACTGGACCGTCACGCCGTCCGCGACCTGTTCGGCATGACCCGATTCGGCGACGGCCCTCGCCCCGCTGCCCTCCAGCCGGCGACTGAAGGCCAGCGGCCCACCGCTCCCGCACTCCCACCCCGCCCGGGAACGGGCGGACGCCGCCCGCGAGACACGCGGGCCTCCTGCCGGACACCCGCCACCCCGTCCCCTCCGCAGGCAATGTGTTCTCCTACTACCCCTCCAGGGGTAGCAACAGCACACGCACCTGGCGGCCCCCGCCCCGGCCCAGCCCCGCCGGGTCGGCCCCGCCGGGTCGGCCCCGCCGGGGTCCGGGCGGGCGGGGGGCGGGCTAACTCAGGCGGGCGGGTGGCCCGGCGCGGGGGCGGCCGTGCCGAGCGCCCGCAGTCGCTCGGTGGCGATGACGACGAGTTGCCGGTCCGTGGCGTGGGCGGTGGCGAGGACCTGCTCGTAGCAGTCCCGGGCGGCGTCGGGCCCGGTCTCCACCTCGGCGAGTTGGCCGAGCCCGAGAAGGGCGCGGGACCGGATCCCCGGGGCCTGCCACGCCGGCACCTCCGCAGCCAGCACCGTCTCGAAGAGTCGCCGGGCCTCGGCCCGGTCCCCGTCGAGCCGGGCCAGCTCACCGAGGCCGACCCGCACCTCGGCCAGGATCTCCGGGGTACCCGCCGCGCGTGCCAGCTCGTCGGCACGCCGATAGCCGGCCCGGGCCGCCGCCGGATCACCGGCCAGTACGCTGCCCTGCGCGTGCTGGCAGAGCAGGGTCGCCAGGTCGGGGGTGCAGTCGAGCTGCTCGGCCAGTTCGATCGCCTCGGCCGTGTACGCCACGGCGGCGGCGTACTCGCCATGCCGCTGGGCGACGGTGCCGAGCGCGGCGAGCGCCAGGGCGCTGCCCCAGCGCTCGCCGAGGGCCCGGAACTCCCGCAGCGCCTCGGCGAACGCCCGCTCGGCCGCGTTGACGTCGCCGCCGAACAGCAGCCCGTGGCCGACGCCCCACCGCGCCAGGGCCCGGCTCCACGGGTCGGGATCGAGCGGCGGGCCGTCCGGGACCGGCAGCAACCGCCCGGGCTCGGCCACCCTGCCCCAGAGCATGGCCAGGAACGGGTGCCTCGGCTGCCGACCCAGCCCCCGGACAAGCGACTCGACCGTACTCAGGGTCGCCGGGGTCGCGCCGTCCCGACCGCTCGCCGCGTCGACGAGCAGGCAGAGCGCGTACTCCTGGGACAGTCCCGCCGGCGGGTCGGCGGGCAGGGCGGCGAGCAGTTCGCCGGCGAGTACCTCGCAGGCGTTCCGGTCACCCCGCAGCCACCAGTACGGCAGCAGCGCGGCGAACAGCGTCAACGCGAGACGATGATCGTCGTGCCGGGCCCAGCGCAGCGCACTGTGCAGGTTGTCCCGCTCGGCGTCGAGCCGGCGCAACGCCGGTAGCTGTTCGGCGCGGAGCAGCCGGGGCTCGGCGGCCCGGGCCAGCTCGAGAAGATAGCCGGCGTGCGCGACACGGAGGCGCTGCCGCTCGGTCGGCCCGTCGAACTGTTCGGCGCGCCGCTCAGCCGGCCCGTCGAGCTGGTCGGAGCGCCGTCCGGTCGGCTTACCAAGCTGCTCGGAGTGCGGTCCGGTCGGCCCGTCGAGCTGGTCGGAGCGCCGCTCGGTCGGCTTACCGAGTTGCTCGGCGCAGAACGCCCGGATCGTCTCGAGCATCCGGTAGCGCAGTTCGTCGCCCGCGACCCGTTCGATCAGTGACCGGTCGGCCAACTCGGCCAGCAGGTCGACCACCGTGTCGTGTCCCGCTTCAGGGGCGCAGACCCGGCGGGCGGCGGCCGGACTGATCCCGCCGGAGAAGACGGTGAGCCGGCTCGCCAGCCGTCGTTGTGCCGGATCGAGCAGGTCCCAGCTCCAGGCCACCGCCGCCCACAGGGTTCGGTGCCGGGCCGCCGCCGTACGGCTGCCCTGGGACAGCAGGGCGAACCGGTCGTCCAGTCGGGCCGCCAGCTCGCCGAGCGGCAGCGCACGGATCCGGGCGGCGGCGAGTTCGATCGCCAGCGGCAGCCCGTCGAGGGTGCGGCAGATCCGGGAGACGGTCTCGGCGTTCGCCGGGTCCAGCGCGAAGTCCGGTACCACCGCACCGGCCCGGTCGACGAAGAGCCGGACGGCCGGATAGTCCGCGATCGTGCCCGCCCCGGCGGCCGGAGGTGGCGACGCCAGCGGCGGTACCGGGCAGAGTGCCTCGCCGGTGATGCCGAGCGGCTCCCGACTGGTGGCCAGCACCCGTAGCCCCGGGCAGTGCGTGAGCAGGCGGTGCGCGAGGGTGGCGGCGGCGTCCAGTACGTGTTCGCAGTTGTCCAGTACCAGCAGCAGCCGCTGGTCGGCCAGGGCGGCGACGAGCCGGTCCACCGGCCCGGGGGCGGGCCGCTCGGTCGCCGCCGCAAGGATGGCGTCCCGCAGGCCGAGCGCACCGGCCACCGCCTGCGGCACGTCGGCCGGTGGGGTCGGGGCCAGGTCAACCAGGCAGGCCCTGCCCGGCTCCCGGGACGCGGCTTCGACCGCCAACCTGGTCTTGCCGGTACCGCCCGGCCCGGTCAGGGTGACCAACCGCCCCCGGGCGAGCAGCAGGCCGACCCGGGCCAGTTCGTCCGCCCGGCCGACCAGGCTCGTCAGCGGCGCCGGCAGACCGCGTCCCGGACCGGCCCCCGGGTCGGCACGGACCGGCCCAGGCTCGGCGTCCGGATCGTCGGGTACGCCGGACGCCAGCGCCGGGTCGGCGCCGAGGATCCGTTGGTGCAGGCGGTGCAGTTCGGCACCGGGTTCGAGGCCGACCTCCTCGACCAATCGGGTACGGAACCGCCGGTAGTGCTCCAGCGCGTCGACCTGCCGACCGCATCCGTGCAGCGCGAGCATCAACTGACCGGCCACCCGCTCGTCCCACGGGGAGTCGGCGGCGGCGCTGCCGAGTTCGGTGAGGAGTTCGGCGTGCCGGCCGAGCCGGAGTCCCCGGTCGGCCCGGTCCAGCCGGGCAGCCGTCCGCTCCCCGTCCAACTGGTCGCGCAGCCCGGTCAGCCACGGCGTGTCCGGCCCGGTGACCGGCCCGCGCCACAGCCGCAGGGCCTGGTCGAACAGGTCCACGGCGGCGGCGGCGTCGGCGGTCCGCCGGGCCTGGACGAGCAGGTTCCGGAACCGGTGCACGTCGACGCGGTCCGGGTCGAGCCGGAGCAGGTACCCGCCGGACTGCCGGCTCAACGTGACGCCGGGCGCGGCGGCGAGGACGGTACGCAGCCGGGACACGTAGCCGTACAGGGTGTCCCGGGGGCGGCGCGGCAGCCGTACGCCCCAGACCCGGTCGACGAGTTCGTCGGGCGGTACCGGCCGGTTCGCCGCCAGCAGCAGCGCGACCAGCAGCGCCCGTTGTCGCGGGTGCCCGATCTCCACGGCCCGGCCGTCGACGAGCACCTCGGGCTCGCCCAGCACCCGGAACTCGACCCGCATCCGCTCTCCCGACCTCCCTCGCCACCCGGTCCCCCGGTCCCCCGATCCCCGGTCACGTCACACCGTCACACCGTCACACCGACGCACCGACGCACCGACGCACCGACGCAAGCTTTCCCGAAGATCTGCCGAAGGTCACGTTGGCATCGTCCATCTCGTCAGTGCCGGTTGGGTACGCCAGACCGGTGTCGTCGGCCAGCGGAGGGACGGAGCGGCCATGACCGCGACCAACAGGGCGGAGCAGCAGCCGGGGAACGGCCCCGGGCCGGACGTGCCGACCGGGAGGTACACCATCGACCCGGCCCGGTCGGTGATCCGGTTCGACACCCGGGCGGTCTTCGGGCTGTTGCCGGTACGCGGGACCTTCCGGATCGGCAGCGGCACGATCGCGGTGGCGCCCCGGGTCGAGGAGTCGACGGCCGAGGCGGAGGTGCTCGCGGCCAGCTTCGACAGCGGGCTACCCGAGCGTGACGCACACGTCCGGTCGGCGGACTACCTGGACGCGGCCGGTCATCCGTACCTGCGTTTCCGGGGCGAGCGGTTCGTGCCGTCCGGCGACGGTGGGGCGTTGCACGGGCAGTTGACGGTACGCGCCGTCACCCGGCCGGTGACGCTCGCCGTCGAACGGGTGGCCGCCGGGACGGCGGAACTGACCGCCCGGGCCGGAACCACCATCGACCGGTACGCGTTCGGCCTGACCACCGCTCGGGGCATGACCGGCCGTCGGATCCGGCTGACGCTGGAGATCGTCGCAACCCGGGGGTGAGCGCACGCCACACAGCGGAACGGGTAACGGGGGGTGGCGTGTGGGGAGGGCACGGGCGGCCGGTGACGGCGGATCGCGGCCGGGTATCGGCCGGGCGGCGGGACGGGCACCGCGGGATGGGTCCGTTCCTGGGCGTACCCGGATCGTGGTCCGACCGTGCCCGTTCCGCCGCAGCCGAGACCGGCCGCCCGAAGGCCGCGCGTCAGGCCGGGTCGGGCAGTTGGCGACCGGCGGCCAGCGACGCCGGGAACTCCGCCCGGGTGATCCGGACCGGCAGGCTGGAGAGCACCGCGACGGCGGCGGTGTAGTCCGGACCGACGTCGAGGTCGTGCAGTTGCACCGGGCCGTCGAGGGGACGCTCGGCGGCCCAGTCGACCAGCCGGGCCGGCTCGTCCGGCGGGGTCAGCGTGATCCGGTTCATCGGTACGGCCAGCCCGTGCCCGGTCGCCTTCAGCAGCGCCTCCTTGCGGGCCCAGTACCCGAAGAACGCCCGCCGGGCGGACTCCGCCGGCTGCGCGGTCCACCAGCGCAGTTCGGCCGGCGACAGCACACTCTCGCTCAACGCGGCCACGTCGGTGCCGCCGGTCAGCTCCTGCACGTCCAGGCCGACCGGGTCGGCGGCCACCGCGACGGCGACCCACTCGCCGGAGTGGGTGAGCGAGAAGTCGAGCTTGGTGGCGGGTTGGTCGACCACCGGCTTGCCGTGCCCGGCGCCGCAGTGCCGGCAGTGCCGGGAGAAACCGACCTGCCCCGCCGGCACGCCGAGGTAGTGCCCGAGCAGCATTCGTACCCCGACGTGCCCGGCCTGGTAGCGGTCCCGGTCGGCGACCTGCCGGAACCGGGCGTGCCGTTGCCGCTCCTCGTCGTCGAGCACGTCGAGCCCGGCCCAGTGCGCCGGACCGATCGGCAGCCGCCACACCTGGCACTCGCCCGGCACCGGCGGCACCGGGACGCCCGGCCGATCCACGCCCTGACGATCCACGCCCGGCCGATCCACGCTCAGACGATCCATGCCCGGTCGGTCCGCGCCCGGTCGGTCCGCGCCCGGTCGGTCCGCGCCCGGTCGGTCCGCGCTCAGACGATCCATGCCCGGTCGGTCCGCGCCCGGACGGTCCACGCTCAGACGATCCACGCCCGGACGATCCGCGCCCTGACCACCCGGTCGGCGCGGGCGGTCGTCGCCCGGTTCACCGGCACGGGTCGGGGCGACCGCTTCCGGCAGGTCGTCGGGCGGGCGAGGAGATCCGGTCAACGGGCACCACCAGGGGTCGCGGGTGGACGGCGGACACGGCGCCCGCCCGGGGACATTCTGGCGCGAGCATGCCAGCCCGACGGCCGGCGCACCAGCCCGGGGACCGGTGTGCCGCCGCCGGACCGTCCGGGCCTCCGCCGCCGGCCCGGACGTCAACGCTGGCCGTAGACCCCCTGGTAGCGCTCGTAGAGGGCGTCGATGTGCCGGGGCTCGATCGGCACCAGCGGGCCGCCGGTCCGGGCGATGTGTACGGTACGCGCGACGTCCTCGCACATCACCGCCGCCTTCACCGCCGCCTTGGCGCTGGCCCCGATGGTGAAGACCCCGTGGTTGCGCATCAGCACCGCCGGTGAGCGGTGCCCCTCCAGGGTGGCGACGATGCCCTTGCCGATGTCGTCGCCGCCGATCAGCGCGAACGGGCCGACCGGGATCTCCCCGCCGAACTCGTCGGCCATCGCGGTGAGCACGCACGGGATCGCCTCGTCCCGGGCCGCCCAGGCGGTGGCGTACGGGCTGTGCGTGTGCACCACGCCGTTGACCTGCGGCAGGTGCCGGTAGACGTACGCGTGCGCGTCGGTGTCGCTGGACGGCGAGTGGTTGCCGTCGACGACGTCCCCGTCCAGGGTCGTCACCACCATCGACTCCGGGGTGAGGTCGTCGTACGACACCCCGCTGGGCTTGATCACCATCAGGTCGGCGCCCGGCACCCGGGCACTGACGTTGCCGCTGGTCCAGGTGACCAGCTCCCAGCGGGTGAGCTGCTCGTGCAGCCGGCACACCTCCTGCCGGATCCGGGCGACGGTGTCGCTGATCGTGCCGGTGAGTCCGCCGCTGGTCATCGGCGCGCCTCCTCGCGTAGCGCGTGCAGCCGGTGCAGTACGTCGTTGCCGCCCCGGCCGAAGTAGTCGTGCAGCCGCTCGTACTCGGCGTAGAGCCGGTCGTACATGTCGGCGCTGGCCGGGTCGGGCTGGTAGACGCCGCGCCGGACCTTGCCCATCGCGGCGGCTGCGGCGGTGATGTCCGGGTACGCCCCGGCGGCCACCGCGGCGTGGATCGCCGAGCCCAGCGCCGGCCCCTGGTCGGAGTCGATCACCGACAGCGGCCGGCGCAGCACGTCGGCGTAGACCTGCATCAGGAAGGCGTTCTTGAGCAGGCCACCGGCCACGATGAACTCGGTCACCGGCACTCCGGCGTCGTCGAAGGCGGCGACGATGGTCCGGGTACCGAAGGCGGTCGCCTCGATCAGCGCCCGGTACTGGTCCTCTGCCCGGGTGGCCAGGGTCTGCCCGACGATCACCCCGGAGAGGTCGTGGTCGACCAGTACCGAGCGGTTGCCGTTGTGCCAGTCGAGCGCGACCAGCCCGTGCTGCCCGGGGCGCTGCGCGGCGGCCAACTCGGTCAGGTATTCATGTACCCCGACGCCCTGCCGGGCGGCCTCCTCGGCGTAGCCGGCCGGTACGCAGTGCTCGACGAACCAGCCGAAGATGTCCCCGACGCCGCTCTGCCCGGCCTCGTAGCCGAGCCGGCCGGGCACGATGCCGTCCTGCACCACGCCGCACATCCCGGGCACCTCGGCCAGGCTGTCGGCGACCATCACGTGGCAGGTCGAGGTGCCCATGATGGCCAGCATCTGGCCGGACTCGACGGCGTTCGCGGCGGCGGCGGTGACGTGCGCGTCAACGTTGCCGACCGCGACCGCGATGCCGGCCGGCAGCCCGGTGACGGCCGCCGCCTCCGGGGTGAGCCGGCCGGCCAGCCCGCCGAGCGGGGCGAGCGGGTGGGCGAGCCGGGTGGCGACGAAGTCGGCGAAGTCGGGGTGCAGCGCGGCCAGGTAGTCCGGGGAGGGGTACTCGCCGTCCTGGTGGATGCCCTTGTAGCCGGCGGTGCAGACGTTGCGGGTCTCCGCGCCGCAGAGCTGCCAGATGATCCAGTCGGCCGCCTCGATCCACCGCTCGGTCCGGGCGTAGACCTCGGGATCCTCGGTGAGCACCTGGAGCGCCTTGGCGAACTGCCACTCGGCGGAGATCCGCCCGCCGTACCGGGGCAGCCACGGCTCGCCGCGCTCCGCCGCCAACTCGTTGATCCGGTCGGCGTGCCGCTGCGCCGCGTGGTGCTTCCACAGCTTCGGGTACGCGTGCGGCCGGTCGGCGAGCCCGGGGACCTCGTTCAGCGGGGTGCCGTCGGCGAGGGTCGGCAGCACGGTGCAGGCGGTGAAGTCGGTGCCGATCCCGATCACCGCCTCGGGGGCCACCGAGGCGGCCGAGAGCGCCTTCGGCACCGCCTCGCGCAGCACCGACCGCCAGTCCTCGGGCATCTGCAACGCCCACCCGCCGGGCAGTTTCGCCCCGGTCTCCGGCAGCCGGTCGTCGATCACCCCGTGCTGGTACTCGTGCACCGCCGAGCCGAGTTCGGCGCCGTCCGAGACCCGGACCACCACCGCCCGGCCGGAGAGCGTGCCGAAGTCGACGCCCACCACGTACCGGTCCGCACCGTTAGCGCTCACTCGTGTCCCTCCTGGATGTTCCCTGTTCTCCCTCGCCGGCCGCCCGCACCCGGTGGACCGGCTCGCGGCGGCCCCACCGGAGCCTCCGCTACCCGCCAGCCAACCATGGTGTTAGCGCTACCACCAGGCCGGGTCCGATCGGGCCAGCCACTCGGCCCGCGCGGGTCACACCTACGTCTGCCGCCGGGTCACGGTGCGTTGCAGCACGATGAACACGAACAGCAACACGCCGATCACGATCTTGGTCCACCAGGAGCTGAGGTCGCCCTGGAAGGTGACGATGGTCTGGATCAGCCCCAGCACCAGCACCCCGAGCACCGTGCCGACCAGGTAACCCGAGCCGCCGGTCAGCAGCGTGCCACCGATCACCACGGCGGCGATGGCGTCGAGTTCCAGCCCGACCGCGTGCCCGTTGTTGCCGGAGAGCATGTAGAAGCTGAGCAGCAGCCCGCCGAGCGCCGAGCAGAACCCGCTGATCGTGTAGACCGCGATCCGGGTACGCGCCACCGGCAGCCCCATCAGCAGCGCCGACTGCGGGTTGCCGCCGATCGCGTACGTGTTGCGACCCAGCCGGGTGTAGCCGAGCACGTAGATCCCGATCGCCACCACCACCAGCGCGATGACCACACTGGTGGAGATGAAGAAGCCGCCGAACCGGATCCGCTGCTGCGCGATCGAGGTCCAGAGCGGGTCGTCGATGGTGATCGACGAGGTACTGATCGTGTAGCAGAGTCCTCTGGCCAGGAACATCCCGGCCAGCGTGACGATGAACGGCTGGATCTCGAAGTAGTGGATGATGCAGCCCATCCCGAAGCCGAGCAGGGCGCCGAGCACCAGCACCAGCGGCAGCACGAGATAGGGCGACCAGCCCCGCTCCTCCAGCAGCGAGGCGGAGAGCATGGTGGTCAGCGCGACGACCGAGCCGACCGAGAGGTCGATGCCGCCGGTGAGGATCACGAAGGTCATGCCGACCGCGACCACCAGCAGGAACGCGTTGTCGACGAAGACGTTCAGCACCACCTGGGTGTCGGAGAAGCCCTCGTAGCGCAGCACCCCGGCGCCGTACATCACGATCAGCAGGGCGAGGGTGGCGAAGATCGGCAGGTACTTCTGCTGCGGCCGCGGCATCCGCGCCCGCCCGTTCGCGACCGTACCCGGTACGGC
>NZ_BONX01000039.1 GCF_016862935.1 Plantactinospora mayteni | reverse complement strand
GCTCATGCCGGGACCTCGACCTTCGGCTGTGGCTCGCGCTCGGGAGCGGGCGGCGGCGGTGGTTTCCGGCGTCGGCCGAAGACCCTGGCCCGGAAGGCCGGCGACTGGAGCAGGCAGACGATCGTGACGACCAGCGCCTTGAACAGCAGGGTGGTCTCCGGCGGGATGCCGATGCTGTAGATGGTGGTGGTGAGGGTCTGGATGATCAGCGCGCCGAGCACCGTACCGCCGAGGGAGAACCGGCCACCGGCCAGCGACGTACCGCCGATCACCACCGCCAGGATGGCGTCCAGCTCGATCCAGAGGCCGGCGTTGTTGCCGTCCGCGCTGGAGACGTTGGAGCTGATCATCAGTCCGGCGACCCCGGCGCAGAACGCGGCGAAGACGTACCCGGTGAAGATGATCCGGCGGGAGTGGATCCCGGCCAGCCGGCTCGCCTCGGCGTTGCCGCCCACCGACTCGATCAGCAGGCCGAGCGCGGTACGCCGGGTGAGCAGCAGCGCGAGCCCGAAGACCAGCAGCGCGACCAGGATCGAGAACGGCACGGTCAGCCAGTAGCCGCCGCCGATCAGCTTGTACGGCGAGCTGTTGATCGTGATGATCTGCCCGTCGGTGATGAGCTGGGCCAGGCCCCGGCCGGCGACCATCAGGATCAGGGTGGCGATGATCGGCTGGATGCCGACCTGGGCGACCAGCAGGCCGTTCCAGGCGCCGAGCAGCAGGGCCAGCCCGAGGGCGAGTCCCACCGCGGCGAGTACCCCGAGCACGCTGTTCTGGTCACCCAGCTCGCTGATCCGCAGGCAGGCCAGCGCGCCGCAGATGGCGACGACCGAGCCCACCGAGAGGTCGATGCCGCCGGTGGCGATCACCAGGGTCATGCCGATCGAGACCAGGATCAGCGGCGCCCCGAACCGCACGATGTCGACCAGGCTGCCGTAGAGGTGCCCCTGCCGGACGTCGATCGCGAAGAAGTCGGGGGTGAAGAACAGGTTGCTGACCAGCAGCACCACCAGGGTCAGCACGGGCCAGAAGAACCGGTGCCGGACAAGGTTGGCCATCACACCTCCTCCCGGACGACGACCACGTCCGGATCGTGCGGATCGTGCGGTCGGCCGGCCGCGTCGGGTGGCGCCGCACCGTGGCCACTGGCAATGATCGCCATGATCCGGTCGGCGGTCACCTCGTCGTCGTTGGCCAGTTCGTCGACCATCCGGCGGTCCCGCAGTACGGCAATCTTGTGACTGAGCCGGAGTACCTCCTCCAGCTCGGCGGAGATGAAGAGCACCGCCATCCCGCCATCGGAGAGCGTCACCACCAGGCGCTGGATCTCCGCCTTGGCGCCGACGTCGATGCCCCGGGTCGGCTCGTCCAGGATCAGCAGCCGAGGCTCGGTGATCAGCCAGCGGGCCAGTAGCACCTTCTGCTGGTTGCCGCCGCTGAGCTGGCCGACCAGCGCCTCCGGGTTGGCCGGCACGATGCGCAGCGCCTTGACGTACCTGTCGACAAGTTCGTCCTGGCGGCGCCGGGGCAGCGGGCGGGACCAGCCCCGGGCGGCCTGTAGGGCCAGGATGATGTTCTCCCGGACGGTGAGTTCCGCGACCAGCCCCTCGGTGCGGCGGTTCTCCGAGCAGAAGGCGATGTCCCGGGCCATCGCGGCGCGCGGGCCGCGCATGGTCACCGGCGCGCCGTCCACCTTCAGCTCTCCGGCATCGGCCCGGTCCGCACCGAAGAGCAGCCGGGCGATTTCGGTACGCCCCGAGCCGAGCAGCCCGGCCAGCCCGACCACCTCGCCCCGGTGGATGGTGAGGCTGAACGGGGCGATCGCACCGTTGCGCCCGAGCCCGGCCGCCTCGACCACCGGCCGGTCCCGTTCCAGGGTGGCCAGCGAGCGCCGGGGCTGCTCCTCCAACTCTTCCAGCACCGCGAGTTCCTTGCCGATCATCGCGCTGACCAGGTCGAGCTGGCTCAACTCCCGGGTGGCGTACTCACCGACCCGGCGTCCGTTGCGAAGCACGGTCATCCGGTCGGAGATCTCGTAGACCTGGTCGAGGAAGTGGCTGACGAAGAGGATCGCCATGCCCTCCTGCTTGAGCTGTCTCATCACCCGGAAGAGCTGCCCGACCTCGTCGGCGTCCAGGCTGGAGGTCGGCTCGTCCAGGATGAGTACCTTGGCGGAGATGTCGATGGCCCGGGCGATCGCGACCATCTGCTGCACCGCCAGGGAGAGGCTGCCAAGCGGGGCCGAGACGTCGACGTCCAGCCCCAGCCCGTCGAGCAGTTGCCGGGACCGGCGCCGCAGCTCGGTCCAGTGGATGGCGCCGAAGCGACGCGGTTCCCGGCCGATGTAGATGTTCTCCGCGACGGAGAGGTTGGCGCAGAGGTTGACCTCCTGGTAGACGGTGCTGACCCCGGCCTGCTGCGCCTGCAACGGGCCGGTGAAGCGGACCGGGGTGCCGTCGAGCACTATCTCGCCCTCGTCCACGTCGTACACCCCGGTCAGCACCTTGATCAGCGTCGACTTGCCGGCCCCGTTCTCGCCCATCAGCGCGTGCACCTCGCCGGGGAAGAGCCGGAAGTCGACCTCGTCGAGTGCCCGTACGCCGGGGAACCGTTTGCCGATGCCGGCCATGGTCAGGATCGCCCCGGGCTCCCCCGACGTCTCCATCCGCCCTCCTCCGTCCGTCGCTTCGTCGCGGTGCCGGATCCTCGGCTAGTACTGCCGGTTCGGGCTAGTACTGCCGGTTCGGCAGCGCGGCCTTGGCCTGCTCCTGGGTGAAGGTGGTCTCCTCGGTGACCACCCGCTCCGGCACCGTCTCACCGGCGACGACCTTCTTCACCAGGTCCATCAGCTGTGGGCCGAGCAGCGGGCTGCACTCGACGATAAAGTTGATCTTGCCGTCGGCAAGCGCCTGCATCCCGTCCTTCACCGCGTCGACAGTGATGATCTTGATGTCGACACCCGGCTTCAGGCCGGCGCCCTCGATCGCCTCGATCGCACCGAGACCCATGTCGTCGTTGTGCGCGTAGAGCACGTCGATGTCCTTGTTGGCCTTGAGGAAGGCGTCCATCACCTCCTTGCCCTTGGCCCGGGTGAACTCGCCGGTCTGCGAGGCGACGACCTTGAACTTCGGGTCCGCCTTGATGACGTCGGCGAAGCCGGCCTTGCGGTCGTTGGCCGGCGCCGATCCGGTGCTGCCCTGCAACTCCACGATGTTCACCGGCTCGGTCTTGCCCTGGTATTCGGTGACCAGCCACTCACCGGCCTTCTTCCCCTCAAGCACGAAGTCGGACCCGATGAAGGTCTTGTACAGCGTCTTGTCCGGGGAGTCGATCGCCCGGTCGGTCAGGATGACCGGGATCTTGGCGTCCTTCGCCTCGCGGAGCACGGTGTCCCATCCGGACTCCACCACCGGCGAGAAGGCGATCACGTCGACCTTCTGGGTGATGTACGACCGGATCGCCTTGATCTGGTTCTCCTGCTTCTGCTGCGCGTCGGAGAACTGGAGGTCGATCCCAGCCTCCTTGGCGGAGTCCTGCACGGACTTCGTGTTGGCGGTACGCCAGCCGCTCTCGGCGCCCACCTGCGCGAAGCCCAGCGTGATCTTGCCGTCGTCGTTTCCGGAGCCGCTGCCCGCGCCGTCGTCGCCTCCGCAGGCGGCCAACGCGGTCACCATCAGTCCGCCGAGTACAACGGCGGAGATCTTTTTCAGCACCGTTTCCTCCTCGCCTGGAAACATCGTTGCCTGTCATGGTTACCGTTCACACACAAGGCCGGCCGGCATCCCACGCCACCGCCCGCGCGGTGCCGGAGACTCCTGGATTCGGCCCAGTCTGCCACGGGGAACGCCGACCTTCAGGCACGCCGGGCGATCCACAGGGCTTCCTGTTTCGTGAGTGTTAACGTTCTCATGCCGGCCGTCAAGAGGTACTACCGGCGACGGTATGGATCCGTGATGCTGGACGACCTGCGGACCCCACCGCGAGACGGCTGGCCGAGACGAAGGAGCGGCCGTTGACAGCTGACCGTATCGACGCCGGTGACCAGCCGGGCGGCCCGCCGCCCCCGACCCGGGGCTCGGTGATGCGCGACGTCGCGCGCCTGGCCGGGGTCTCCCACCAGACCGTCTCCCGGGTGCTCAACGACCATCCGAACGTCCGGCCGGAGACCCGCGACCGGGTACTCGCCGCGATGCGGGCCCTGAACTACCGGCGCAACTCGGCGGCCCGCACCCTGGTCACCCGCCGGTCCCGCACCCTGGGACTGATCGCCTACGAGACCACCCTCTTCGGCCCGGCCTCCACTCTGTACGGCCTCGAACAGGCCGCCCGGTCCGCCGGCTACTTCGTCAGCGTGGCGAGCGTACGGGCGCTGGACCGGAAGTCGGTGCTGGACGCGGTCGACCGGCTCTGCGAACAGTCGGTGGAGGGCATCGTGGCGATCGCCCCGCAGAGCAGTGTGGGTACCGCCCTGGCCCAGGCGCCGGCCGGACTGGCGGTGGTCGGGGTGGGCGGCGGCGGCGAACACGTACCGACGGTCTGCATCGACAACTCCACCGGGGCCGCGATGGCGACCCGGCACCTGCTCGGGCTCGGGCACACCACCGTGCAGCACATCGCCGGCCCGCCGGACTGGCCGGAGGCGCGGGACCGGATCGACGGCTGGCGGGAGGCGCTGCACGCCGCCGGCGCCCCGGTGCCCGCACCCCGGCCCGGGGACTGGAGTGCCCGGGCCGGCTACGAACACGGCCGGCAGTTCGCCGCCGACCCCACGGTCACCGCGATCTTCTGCGGCAACGACCAGATCGCGCTCGGCGCGCTGCGGGCACTGCACGAGGCCGGCCGCCGGGTACCGGACGAGGTCAGCGTGGTGGGCTTCGACGACGTACCGGAGTCGGGCTACTTCCTGCCGCCGCTCACCACGGTCCGGCAGGACTTCGCCGAACTCGGCCGGCGCAGTCTGGACCTGCTGATCGAGCAACTCGAAAGCGGTGTCCGGACCAACCGGCGGGTCTCGTTGACGCCCCGGTTCGTCGCCCGGACCAGTTCCGGACCGGCGCCGGGCTGAGCGGCCCGGCCGGCCGGGCCGGCACCCGGAATGCGTACCGCCGGATTAATCGAGAAGCGCGGACGGACGCAATGACACCCTCCCACCTGCCGTCCGGGGGCCCACCCGCATACCACAGGAGCCTTACTCAGGACGGGATACCACGCGCCTCAACGCCAAACTGAAGTCCCGGCGGGGGCCGCCGACGCGCGAGAAATATCCAATGTCTTGCAGAATTGGCATGCCATCAGTCAAACTCGACACCTAGCAATAAATGTTCACGAGGAGTAATCGACCATGGCGAAGCAGGTAATCACACTTCTGACCGACGACCTCGACGGCGGCGAGGCCGACCGCACTGTCGAGTTCGGCCTGGACGGCGTCAACTACACGATTGACCTGTCGGATAAGAACGCCGGCAAGCTCCGCAAGGCGCTGGACGTTTACATCCACGCGGGCAGCCGGGTAGGACGCGGCCCGGTCGAAAGCCGTCGGTCGGGTCGGCGTGGCGCCGCCACGAGCCCGACGCGAAGTGACCGCGACCTGAACCGCGCCATCCGGGAATGGGCCGTGCAGAACGGCTACGAGGTTTCGGAGCGGGGTCGCATTCCGTCGTCCGTGGTGCAGGCGTACAACGGCCGGTGAGCGGGCCCGGGTGCGGACGTTCCGATTTCCGCCGGTACGCCCGGCCGGAATGACCAACCAGCCACCCACCTGCCAGAACGCCAGGTGCCACCGGCGACGACCGTCGCCGGTGGCACCTGCGTGGTGACTACGTACGGTCGCCGGGTTACCGGCCGCCGCTGCTCGACGACGGGGTCGGCGACGCGGACGGCTTCTCGGCGGCCGGCGGTCCGCCGTTCGCCGGCCCACCGGGAGCGTTCGCCGGTCCGCCCGGTGCCGGTGACGCCGGCTTGAGGTCGGCGGGCACCGGCAGGGCGCTGCCCTTGACGAACTGGTCCCAGCTCACGTTCCAGGCGGTCCAGCCGTTGCCCTGGTCGAGGGTGACCTCGGTGCCCTTGATCGTCACCAGGTCACCGATCCTGGTCGTGTTCATCAACCACTCCGCGTTCTCGTCCGACACGTTCGTGCAGCCGTGCGAGACGTTGGCGTACCCCTGGTCGCCGACGGACCACGGCGCCGCGTGGATGAACTCGCCACCCCAGGTCAGCCGCTGCGCGTTCGCGACGGTGACCACGTAGGGGTCCGGAGAACCCGTGGTGTCGAAGACCGTCGACTCGTGCTTCTCCATGATCACCATCTTGCCGCTCGACGTCGGGGTGCTGCTCTTGCCCATGCTGACCGGGATCTTCTTGACCAGCACGTCGTCCTTGAACACCGACATCTGCTTGGTGGCGTTGTCGATCTCCAGGAAGACCCGGTTGCCGATCTTCGCGGTGCCGGCCCGGTCGGTGTCGCCGAAGCTGTCCCCGCCCATCGGTACCCCGTCCAGCGCGGCCCGGACAGTGACCGTGGTACCCGGCCGCCAGAAGTCGGGCGCCCGGTAGGAGACCTGCTTGCCGGTCTCGTCCCAGGCCCAGACGCCCGGTTGCGGCGGATCGGTGCTGACCAGCAGCCGCCGCTGGATCCCCGCGCGGGCATCCTTCGGGATCGCGGAGTCGAATGCCACCGTCACCGGCAGCGCCACCCCGTAGGTCTGGTCACTCTGAAGATTAAGGTTGGTGACCGTCCGCTTAGCCGGTTTGTCCATCGTGCTGAAGGTCGTCTTCTGGGTGACGGCCTTCCCGGCGTCATTCTTCGCGGTTACCTGGGCGGTATAGGTCTGCTTGTTCGCCAACGCCTTGCTCGGCATCCAGCTCGTGCCGTCGGCGCGCATCGCGCCATCGACCCGGGTGCCCTTGGGATCGGTCACGACCACGTCGGCGACCTTCCCGCCCGTCACCGCCGTACCGATCTCGACACTGGTCGGCAGATTCCGGCTATCCTGCGCGGGCGTAATCGCCAGCTTCGGTGGTGGCGGTGCCTTCCGGCCTACCCGCTCAAGCGGATTGCCCGTACAGCCCGCCAGTACCAGTGGTATGGCGGCCATCACGAGCATCACCAACAACACCGCTCGACGCCTCAGTACCATGCTCCCCCCACCCCATTCCCTCCGCTCCCGGTCGCAAGACTTTCGCCCTGGATGGTCACGCCGCGTCGCGGCGAGAACCGCCATTACCCCGGGAATCGCCGCTCAACCATGGGGTAAACCCCCGTGCACCGGCAGTTTTCCCCCGACCCGCACCCACCCGCACCCCACGAGGGGATGGTTTCTGGCATCCTGCTCGGATGCAGCAGATCGACCTCGGCCTGCCGACACCGCTCGACTGGGAGGTCGCGCCGCCGGACTGGGCCCGCGACGGCATCACCGGGCTCACCGTGAGCGCACCGGCCCAGACCGACCTCTTCGTGGACCCGGCCGGCGGCGAGCCGGTGCTCTCCGCGCCCCGGCTGCTGGCCCCGGCACCCGAGGGCGACTTCCAGTTCTCGGCCCGGGTCAGGGTCGACTTCGCCGGCAGCTTCGACGCCGGCTGCCTACTGCTCTACTCCGGTCCCCGGCACTGGGCCAAACTCGCCTACGAACGCTCACCGCAGGGCGCCGCGATGGTGGTCTCGGTGATCACCCGCGACGTCTCCGACGACGCCAACGGATTCGTCGTCGAGGCCGCCGCCCCGCTCTGGCTGCGGATCTCCCGGCTCGGGCCGGCCTGGGCGTTCCATGCCAGCACCGACGGGGTCTGGTGGGAGTTCGTCCGGCACTTCCGGCTCGACCCGGCCGCGACACCGCTGCGGTTCGGCCTCTCGGCGCAGTCGCCGACCGGTGCCGGATGCCCGGTCTGGTTCGACCGGATCAGCTTCTCCGCCACCCGGCTGACCGACCTGCGGGACGGCAGGTAGAACTGTGGATCTCGGCTCCGCAGCCGCCGCCGGACCGGCTCGACCCCGCGCGACGCGCTCCTAGCGGAGCTGGCCGCCGCGCAGGTCCTCCTCGATCCGCTTCGCGGTGGCGAGCAGCGGCGGCAGCAGTTCCTTGCGGATCACCTCGGAGCTGCCCCGGCTGGCGTGCGCGGAGACGTTCAGCGCCGCGATCACCGCGCCGTCGGCGTCCCGGATCGGCGCGGCCAGAGAGCGCAGGCCCTCCTCCAGTTCCTGGTCGACGATCGCGTAGCCCTGGGTGCCGATCCGGTTCAGGATGGTCCGCAACCGCACCGGATCGGTGATCGTACGCCGGGTGAGCGGACGCAGCTCGGCGGTGTCGAAATAGGTGTCGAGCCACTGCGCCGGCTGGGCAGCCAGCAGCACCCGCCCCATCGAGGTGGCGTACGCCGGGAACCGGGTGCCGACGCTGATCGCCACCGTCATGATCCGTTTGGTCGGTACCCGCGCGACGTAGACCACCTCGTCGCCGTCGAGTACCGACATCGAGCAGGACTCGTGTACCTCGGCGACCAGGGTCTCCATGTGTGGCTGGGCGACCTCGGGCAGGCTCAGACTGGACAGGTAGGCGTACCCGAGTTCGAGGATGCGGGCACGCAGCGAGAAGAGCCGCCCGTCGGTACGCATGTAGCCGAGTTCGACCAGGGTGAGCAGGAACCGTCGGGCCGCCGCCCGGGTCAGTCCGGTCGCCCGGGCCACCTCGCTCAGGGTCAACTGCGGATGGTCGGCGTCGAACGCCCGGATAACCGCGAGTCCCCGCTCCAACGACTGGACGAACTCACCTGTCCGGGCCGGTTCCTCGATCACCTCGGTCACCCGTCCTCCTGCCGCAGAGTCTCCTGGGCGACCTTGAATGCCCGGTTCGCCGCTGGAACGCCAGCGTAGACGCTCACCTGGAGCAGAACCTCCTGGACCTCCTCGCGGGTCAGCCCGTTTCGCAGCGCCGCCCGGACGTGCATCGCCAACTCCTCGTCGTGATGCAGGGTGGCCAGCACGGCGAGGGTGATGCAGCTTCGGGTACGCCGGTCCAGCCCCGGCCGGGTCCAGATCTCGCCCCAGGCGTACCGGGTGATCAGGTCCTGGAAGTCAGCGGTGAACTCGTCGGTGCCGGCGACGGCCCGGTCCACGTGCGCGTCGCCGAGCACCTCCCGCCGGACCACCATCCCGGCCGCGTGCCGCTCCCGGTCATCCATCCATTCGCTCCTTCCACCCGCTCCGCTCCGGCCGCCCGTCCCCGGCCGACGCGACCCCCATCGCCCCGTCCCCGGTCGACGCGCTCCCAGGCGACACGGTCCCAGCCGTCGCGATCCCAGGCGACACGGTCCCAGGCGACACGGTCCCGGGCGGGTCGGCCGCGCCGCCGAGGTGGTCGAGGATCAGTCGGCCGACCCGGTCCGGCTGCTCCACACTGGCCAGATGGGCGGCGTCGCCGACGACCCGCAGCCCGGCGCCGGGAATCCGGTCGGCCAGCACCCGGGCGTGCTCGATCGGGATCGCGGGATCATTCGCACCCGCGATCACCAGGGTCGGCGCGGTGATCCGGGCCAGGTCGTCCCGCAGGTCCATCCCGGCGATCGCCTCGCAGCAGCCGGCGTACCCCTCGGGCTGGGTCGCGGTGAGCATCGACCGGTACCCGGCGACCACCTCCGGCCGGCTCGCGGCGAAGCCCCGGGTGAACCAGCGCCCCAGTACCGCGTCGGCGACCGCCTCGACCCCACCGGCCCGGGTCGCGGCGGCCCGGTCCCGCCAGCCGTGGGCCGGGCCGAGCCAGGCCGAGGTGCAGAGCAGCACCAGCCGGTCGATCCGGTCGGGGGCGTTGGCGGCGAGCCACATCCCGACCATCCCCCCGAGGGAGAGCCCGGCGTACGACACCCGGGGCAGGTCGAGGTCGTCCAGCAGCCGGAGCACGGCCTGCCCGAGATCCGCGATCGTGTACGGGCCGGTCGGCACGTCGGAGTCACCGTGCCCGAGGTGGTCGTACCGGATCACCCGGTGGTGCCGGGTCAGCGCCGGCAACTGCGGCCGCCACATCGCTCCGGAGGTACCGAGCGAGCTGCCCAGCACCAGCACCGGCGCGTCGACCGACCCGTCCACGTTGGCGTGCAGCCGGAATGTCATGTCCTCTTCTCCGAATTCCGGTACGCCTCGGACGCCCGGTACTCCCCGAGCGCGCCGTCGACGAAGGTGCCGGCCGAACCGAGCCAGTTGGCCGGATCGAGCGCCTGGTCCAGCTCGCGTTCGGTGAGGTGGGCCCGGACGGCCGGGTCGGCCAGCAGCGCGGCCCGGAAGTCCGGTGCGGCGACGGCCCGGGCCAGCACGTCGTGCGCGTCGGCCCGGCCGAGCGCCGGGGCGAGCCGGGCGGCGACCGCCTCGGCGAGTATCCGGCCGCCGAGCGCGTCGAGATTCTCCCGCATCCGTTCCGGGCGCACCTCCAGCCGGGACAGCAGCCGGGCGGTCCGGGCGGTCGCTCCGCCGGCCAGCCGCAGCAGGTCGAGCAGTGGCTCCCACTCGGCGTGCCAGCCGCCGGTGGCCCGTTCGTGCTCCTGGACGGCGGCGGCGAAGAGCGTGCCGACCAGGTGCGGCCCGCGCCGGGCAGCCGCGCCGAGCAGCACCGCGTCCACCGGGTTGCGCTTGTGCGGCATCGCCGACGAGCCGCCCCGGCCCGGACCGCCGCCCTCGGCGACCTCGGCCACCTCGGTCTGGGCGAGCAGTCCGACGTCCAGGCCGACCTTGCCGGTGGCCGCGAGCAGGCTGCCGAGCGCGGCGGCCAGATCGAGCAGCGGTTGACGCCGGGTGTGCCAGGGCAGTCGGGGCGCGGCGAGGCCGAGCCGGGCGGCGAGCCGGTCGGCCACCTCCGGCCCGGCTGGGCCGAGCGCGGCCAGCGTGCCGACCGCGCCGCCGAGCTGTGCCGGCAGCGCGGACCGGGCGGCGGTCAGCCGGGTCCGGGCGTCCAGCAGCCCGAGCAGCCAGCCGGCGGCCTTCAGCCCGAAGGTGGTGGGCGCGGCGGCCTGGCCGAGGGTACGGGCCAGCAGCACGGTGTCCCGGTGCCGGTCGGCGAGCCCGGCGGCGGCACCGATCGCGGCGTCGAGCTGGCGCAGCAGCGGCGCGCCGGCCCGGGTGGCGACCAGGACCAACCCGGTGTCCAGCACGTCCTGGCTGGTCGCGCCGTGGTGCACCCAGGGCCGGGCGGCGGCCGGTACCGCCGCGGTGAGCTGGCGGACCAGCGGCACCACCGGGTTGCCGGCGGCGTCGGCCCCCTCGGCGAGCGCGGCGAGGTCGAAGACCTCCGGCCGGCACCGCTGCGCGATCGCCTCGGCGGCCGACTCCGGCAGCACGCCGCACTCGGCGCCCGCCTCGGCGAGCGCCCGCTCCACGTCGAGCAACGCGGTCAACAGAGCCGGGTCGGTGAGTTCGGCGTCCACCTCGGCGGCGCCGGACAACCCGGAGAGCAGTCCGCCGCCGGCCGCCTGGCTCGCCGAGCCGCTGCTGCTGAAAGGCGTCCGGGTCGCCGAGCCGCTGCCGCGCGGCGGCTCCGGCTCAGACCGCGAAGAAGACGGTTTCATCCGGGCCCTGTAGGTGGATGTCGAACCGGAGCCCGTCCGGGGCCGGCCGGGCCACCAGGGTGGCGCGGCGGGTCGGGTCGATCGCGCCGAGTACCGGGTCGGCGGCGTTCGCCGCCTCCTCGTCCGGGAAGTAGAGCCGGGTCACCAGCCGGTGCAACAGGCCACGCGCGAAGATCGACAGGTTCAGGTGCGGTGCCTCGGTCTCGCCGTCCGCGCCGGGCAGGGCGCCGGGCTTGAGGGTACGGATCTCGTACCGGCCGTCGGCGTCGGTGGCGCTGCGGCCGAAGCCCCGGAATCCGGGTACTGCCGGCGACTGGGCGCCCCGGGGATCGTCCGGATGGTCGAACCGGCCGTCCGGGTCCGCCTGCCAGGTCTCCACCAGCGCGTCCGGCACCACCGCCCCGGCACCGTCGAAGACCTGCCCACGGATCCAGAACGCCCCCGCAGTGCCCTCCGGCACCACCTCCGGACCGTCCGGCCAGAGCAGACCGATGTGCAGGTACGGCCCCACCGTCTGCGCCGGTGTCGAGCCGAGCGACGGTGTCGGGGCGAGCGCCGCCGTGCCGACCGGCGACGCGGAGGTGCCGACGGCCAGGCCGGTGCCGAAGGTCGGGGTCAGGTCGGTGTGCTCAGTCATCGTCGTCGCCGTCCTCGAAGGGCGTGGCCTCCCGGCCGCGCAGCACCAGGTCGAACTCGAAGCCGAGCGCCCACTCCGGCTCGGTCACCGAGTGGTCGTAGCGGGAGATCAGCCGTTCCCGGGCCAGCGGGTCGCGGACCGAGTTGAAGACCGGATCCTGGAAGAAGAGCGGGTCGCCGGGGAAGTACATCTGGGTGACCAGCCGCTGGGTGAACGCCTGGCCGAAGAGGGAGAAGTGGATGTGCGCCGGCCGCCAGGCGTTGGGGTGGTTCCGCCAGGGATAGGCGCCCGGTTGGATGGTGACGAACCGGTAGTGGCCCTCGGCGTCGGTCAGCGTCCGGCCCACCCCGGTGAAATTGGGGTCGAGCGGTGCCGGCCAGTTGTCGTTGACGTGCCGGTACCGCCCGGCGGCGTTCGGCTGCCAGATCTCCACCAGGGTGTGCGGGATCGGCCGGCCGTTGCCGTCCAGCACCCGGCCGTGCACGATGATCCGCTGGCCCTGCGGCTCTCCGGCGTGCTGCCGGGTCAGGTCGTGGTCCAGGTCGCCTGGCCGGCCCGCGCCGAGCAGCGGCCCGGTGACCTCGGTCAGCCGCTGCGGCAGTAGCGCCAGCGGCTGCTTCGGGGCGCGCAGGTTGGTCGAGCCGTAGTCGGGGAAGAGCATCGGCGGGTGGGTGTCCGGATCGTCGTGCCGGTAGCGGGGCAACACGAGCCCGCTGGGCCGGGCCGGGCCGCCCGCCGGCAGGTCGGGTTCGGCGGAACGGATGTGCTCGGTGGTCATGGCCGTCCTCCCGTCAGGCTTCCAGTACGACGGCCAGGCCCTGGCCGACGCCGATGCAGATCGCGGCGAGACCCAGCCCACCACCCCGGCGGTGCAGTTGCCAGGCCAACGAGCCGAGGATGCGCGATCCGGACGAACCGAGCGGGTGGCCGAGGGCGATCGCCCCGCCCTGCGGGTTCACGATCTCGGGGTCGAGTTCCTTCCACTGCGCCAGGCAGGCCAGCGACTGGGCCGCGAACGCCTCGTTCAGTTCCACCACCGCCAGGTCCGCCCAGCCGATGCCGGCCCGGCGCAGTGCCTCCTCGGCGGCGCGTACCGGGCCGATCCCGAACAGTTGGGGTTCGATGCCGACCACGGCACGGGAGACGATCCGGGCCAGCGGGGTACGGCCGGCCGCCTCGGCACCGGCCCGGTCGGCGAGCAGCACTGCGCTGGCCCCGTCGTTGAGTGGGGAGGAGTTGCCGGCGGTGACCGTGCCGTCCGGCCGGAACACCGGCCTGAGCCGGCCCAGCGCCTCGGTGCTGGTACCCGGTCGCATGCTCTCGTCGGTCTCCAACTCGGTGCCGGGTACCGCGCTGACCTCGTCGGCGTACGCCCCGGCGGCCCACGCCCGCGCGGCGAGCCGCTGGCTGCGTACGGCGAAGGCGTCCTGCTCGTCCCGGGAGATCCCGTACCGCTCGGCGAGGATCTCGGTGCACTCGCCGAGCGAGGCGGTCCACTCGACCGGCATCGCCGGGTTGACCATGCGCCAGCCCAGCGTGGTGGAGTGCAGGGTCTCGTGCCCGCGCGGATAGCCGTTCTCCGGCTTCGGCAGCACCCAGGGGGCCCGGGTCATCGACTCGACGCCACCGGCGACGCAGATCGAGGCGTCGCCGACCGCGATCGCCCGGGCCGCCCCGATCACCGCCTCCAGGCCGGAGCCGCAGAGCCGGTTCACGGTCGCGCCGGGCACCGTTGGCGGCAGCCCGGCCAGCAGCACCGCCATCCGCGCCACGTCCCGGTTCTCCTCGCCGGCCCCGTTGGCGTTGCCGAGCAGTACGTCGTCGATCCTGGCCGGGTCGAGGTCGGGGCTGCGCCGGGTCACCTCCCGCAGTACGTGCGCGGCGAGGTCGTCCGGGCGTACCCCGGCGAGGGCGCCGCCGTACCGACCGATCGGGGTCCGTACGGCGTCGAGGACGTACACGTCGTTGGTCACCATGTCTCCTTACTGCCGGGATCGCCGGGTCGGCCCGACGCTACCGGCGGCCCGGCCGGGCTGCCGGCGCGGTAGCCCGGCGCCACCGGCCGGGTTTGTCGGCGCGGTGGACGGCCTGGTATGCCGGGAGGGCGCTCCGGCGCGGGCGGTCGACCGGCGGCGGCCGGCGGGACGGTCGGTCGTCATGCGCCCCCTCGTCGCGTCCGGTGCACCGATCGACGCACGTTCGATATGCGGACTCCCGTGCTTATGACGAACGTAATCCCCGGCCCCCCGATCCGTCAACGAGGTCCCGGTGCCGCTCGGCGCACCGCTCGGCGACGTTGCGGAGAAGTTGCGGGGCGCTTGTTGACGTGAACTCGGTCACTGTGCCAACGTTCCAAATGAGAACATTCGTTCGGCTAGCGACCACCACCCACCCCCGAGGCTCCGTTTGAGCCTTTCAGCCCGGTCCCGACAGGACCGCAGGACGCCGGGAGACCCCATGCGCCGTCTCGCCGTCACCACCACCGCGATTGCCACCCTCCTCGCCGTCACCGCCTGCGGCTCCTCGTCCGACGACTCCTCCGGGGGCGGCTCCGGCGGCGTGGACAAGGTCAAGGTCGGGGCGATCCCCATCGTCGACGTCGCCCCGCTGCACCTGGGCAACACGAAGGGCTTCTTCAAGGAGCAGAACATCGAGATCGAGGTGGTCAACACCACCGGCGGCTCCATCGCGGTGACCGGCGTGGTCAGTGGCCAGTTCGACTTCGCCTTCGGCAACGTCGTCTCGCTGATCACCGCCCGCTCGCAGAACATCCCGGTCAAGGCGATCACGGTGGGCAACTCCTCCACCGGCAAGCCCGGCGCGGACTTCGGCGGCGTCGTGGTGCCGCCGGACAGCCCGATCACCGACGCGAAGGGCCTGGCCGGCAAGAACATCGCGATCAACAACCTGAACAACATCACCGACACCACCACCCGGGCGTCGATCCGCAAGGCCGGCGGCGACCCGTCGAACATCAAGTGGACCGAGCTGCCGTTCCCGGAGATGCCGGCGGCGGTGCTGGGCAAGCGGGTCGACGCCGCGATGGTCGTCGAGCCGTTCTTCACCATCGCGCAGAACCAGGGCGCCCGGGTCGTGGCCTACAACTTCGCCGAGGCCATCCCGAACATGACGGTGGCGGCCTACTTCTCCACCGAGCAGACCATCAACCAGAAGGCCGACCTGACCAAGCGGTTCAAGGCCGCGATGGACAAGTCCCTGAAGTACGCCCAGGAGCACCCGGACGAGGCGCGTCAGGTGTTGCAGACGTACACCCAGATCGACCCGGCGGTGGCCGCGAAGATCACCCTGCCGGCCTGGCCCGCCGAGATCAACCGTGAGTCGGTGCAGACCCTGGCCGACCTGATGCTGACCGACGGGCTGATCAAGGAGAAGGTCGACGTCGCGGACATTCTCCCGTGACCCGAGCCGCCACCGCAGCGCCGCCCGCCGCGACCGCACCGGCCCCGGCCGGCCGGTCCGGCGGTACCGGTCGGCCGCGCGGCGGCAACGCCCTGCTCGGGCTGCTCGGCTTCGCCGCCTTCCTGCTGGTGCTGGAGGCGGTACCCCGGCTCGGGCTGGTCTCGGCGAACTACCTGCCGCCGACCAGCGAGATCGCGGTCGCCCTCGGCGAACTGCTCGGCGAGCCCCGGTTCTGGACGGCGGTCACCGACACGCTGCGCGGCTGGTTCCTCGGCCTGGCTATCGCGGTCGCCCTCGGCGTACTGGTCGGCTTCGCCCTCGGTACCGTGCCGGTGCTGCGCGAGTTCACCGCCTCGACCGTCGAGTTCCTCCGGCCGATCCCCTCGGTCGCGCTGATCCCGCTCGCCGTGCTGCTCTTCGGCACCGACCTGCGCTCCGTACTGCTGCTGGTGGTCTACGCGGCGTTCTGGCAGGTACTCGTCCAGGTGCTGTACGGGGTACGGGACGTGGACCCGGTCGCCCGGGACACCGCGTACACCTTCGGGCTGGGCCGGTGGGCCCGGATCCGGCACCTGCTCTGGCCGACCGCGTTGCCATACCTGCTGACCGGGGTACGGCTCGCCGCCGCCGTGGCGCTGATCCTGGCCATCACCGCCGAGCTGATCATCGGCGCACCGGGGCTCGGCAACGAGATCAACCGAGCCCAGTCCGGCGGAGCGGTCGACTCGATGTACGCCCTGATCATCGTCACCGGCCTGCTCGGGGTGGCGGTCAACGTGCTGGCCCGGCAACTCGAACGCGCGGTGCTCTCCTGGCACCCCTCGGTACGCGCCGAGGGCACCCGGTGACGACCCGGCCGCCGGACCGGCACCGCAGCGACGACGAACGAAACGAGCGGACGTGAGCGTACGCACTGAACCAGCCCGGCAGGACTCGCAACCGGTGGCGAAGCGACCCAGCCGGCAGCGGTCGGGCGTGGGGCGGCGGATCACGGCGACCCTTGGCCGGGCCCTGTGGTGGACGGCCGCCGTCTTCGGTCTGCCGTTCGGGCTGCTCGCCCTCTGGTGGGTGCTCTCGGCCGACAGCCAGACCTTCTATCTCCCGCCGCTCTCGGAGATCCTGGCCAGCTTCGACGACGTGTGGCTGCGCAGCGACCGGCTCCGCGCCGACGTGCTGCCGAGCCTGCTGCGGCTCGCCGCCGGATTCCTGCTCGCGGTCGTCGTCGGGGTCGGGCTCGGCGTCCTGATCGGCTCCTTCCGGCGGGTCCGCGCGTTCTGCGAACCGGTGCTGGAGTTCCTCCGGGCCGTCCCGCCGCCGGTGCTGGTACCGGTGCTGATGCTCTTCGCCGGCTTCGGCAACACCATGAAGGTGCTGGTGGTGCTCTCCGGCTGCGTCTGGCCGATCCTGCTCAACACGGTCGAGGGGGTACGGGCGGTCGACGAGGTGCTGACCGAGACCTGCCGCTGCTACGGCATCCGTGGCCCGGCCCGGCTCTGGCACCTGGTGGTCCGGTCCGCCTCGCCGCAGATCGTCACCGGCCTGCGCCAGGCCCTCTCGGTCGGCATCATCCTGATGGTGATCAGCGAGATGTTCGCCGCGAACAACGGGCTGGGCTACACGATCACCCAGTTCCAGCGGACCTTCGCGGTCACCGACATGTGGACCGGCATCCTGCTGCTGGGGCTGCTCGGCTTCCTGCTCGCCATGCTGCTGCGGCTCTTCGAGCGGTCGGCCCTGCGCTGGTATTTCGGCCTCCGGCAGTCACAACGAGACGATGGGCAGCGATGAACCCGACAGATCTCCCCCAGGACGGCACCGGCCCGCTGCTCGACGTCCGGGCGCTCCGCAAGGTCTACACCGGGCGCGGCCGGTCGGTCGAGGCGGTCCGGGATCTCACCTTCGCCGTCGGTGCCGGCGAACTCGTCTGCGTGGTCGGCCCGTCCGGCGCCGGCAAGACCACCCTGCTCAAGTGCATCGCCGGGCTGCTCCCGCCGACCTCCGGGGACCTGGTCCTGGAGGGCGCGCCGGTGCAGGGTCCGCCGCCGGGCATGGCCGTGGTCTTCCAGGAGTACGGCCGCAGCCTCTTCCCGTGGATGACCGTGCAGCAGAACGTCGAACTGCCGCTGAAGCAGAAGAAGTCGCTGACCCGGCCCCGCCGCCAGGAACTCGTCCGGGACGCGCTCGCCGCCGTCGGCCTCGGCGACGTGCCGGGAGCCTATCCATGGCAGCTCTCCGGCGGCATGCAGCAGCGGGTGGCGCTGGCCCGCGCGGTCGCGTACGAGCCGCACATCCTGCTGATGGACGAGCCGTTCGCGGCCGTCGACGCGCAGACCCGGGCCGACCTGGAAGACCTGGTCCGGTCGTTGTGGCAGCGGCTCGGCGTGACCATCCTGTTCGTCACGCACGACATCGACGAGGCGGTCTACCTCGGCCAGCGGGTACTGGTGCTCTCCGGGTCGCCGACCGTGGTACTCGACGACGTGGCGATCGACCTGCCGGCCGAGCGGGACCAGCTCGGTACCCGGTCGTCGGCGCGGTTCGGCGAGCTGCGGGCCCAGGTGTTCGGCCAGATCCAACGGGCCAAACGCGGCTGGTCCGCGTCCGCCGGGCAGCAGTCGCGTGCTGAAGAAGATGCCGCCGGTCCCGAGCCGACGGACTCGCCCGTGGGAACCCGATGACCACTGTCCGGGACGCCACCCTGGCGGTACTGCGCGGGTACGGCGTGGACCGGGTGTTCGGCAATCCGGGCTCGACCGAGGTGGCCTTCCTCGCCGACCTGCCCGACGACCTGAGCTTCGTACTCGCCCTGCACGAGGGTTCGGTGGTCGGGATGGCCACCGGGTACGCGCTGGCCACCGGGCGGCCGGCGGTGCTGAACCTGCACACCACGGCGGGACTCGGCAACGCCGTCGGGGCGCTCGCCACCGCCCGGGTCAACCGGGCCCCGCTGGTGGTACTCGTCGGGCAGCAGGACCGCCGGCACCTGGCCGCCGAGCCGTTCCTCGCCGGCCGGCTCGACCAGCTCGCGGGCCCATACCCGGTCTGGGTGGAGCAGCCGGTGCTGGCCCAGGACGTGCCGTCGGCGGTACGCCGGGCCTGGCACGAGGCGTCCCTGCGGCGCGGCCCGGCCCTGGTGGTCGTGCCGATGGACGACTGGACCGCCGAGGTCGACCCGTCGCTGGGCCGGGCCGCACCGGACCGGGTGCACGCGCCCGTTCCCGCAGCACCCGGCCCGGCGGTCGACGAGTTGGCCCGGCTGGTCGACGCGGCCACCGCCCCGGTGCTGGTGGTCGGTGCGGGGGCGGACGGCCAAGCGGCCTGGGACGCGCTGGCCGCACTGGCGGACCGGATCGGCGCACCGGTCTGGCAGGAGGCGTTCGGCGCCCGGGCCGGGTTTCCGCAGCACCATCCCCGGTTCGCCGGTCACCTGCCGGACGCCCGGTCCCGGCTGCGCGCCACGCTGGCCGGGCACGACCTGGCCCTGGTCGTCGGCACCGCCGCGTTCCGGCAGTACGTCTACGAGCCCGGCCCGCTGCTGCCGGCCGGGCTGACCGTCGCGGTGGTCTCGGCCGACCCCGACGAGGTGCACCGCAGCGAGGCGGACCTCGCGGTGCTGGCCGACCCGGCCGACCTCTGCGCGGCACTGGCCGCCCGGGTGGCGCACCGGGACCGCCCCGCCCCGGACCGCCCGCACCCCGCTCCGGTGCCACCACCGGCACCCGGTGAGCCACTGCGGGCGACCCACGTCTTCGCCGCGCTGGCCCGGCGGCTGCCGGCCGATGTCGTACTCGTCGAGGAGACCCCGTCCACCCGGCCGGAGCTGCACCGGATGCTGCCGGCCCGGCAGCCGCGCGGTTTCGTCAGCGCGGCAATGGGCGGCCTCGGTTTCGGGCTGCCCGCCGCGGCCGGACTCCGGCTCGGCGACCCGACCCGCCCGGTGGTGGCGATCCTCGGCGACGGCTCCTCGCTCTACGCCATCCAGGGCCTGTGGAGCGCCGCCCGCTACAACTGCGGCGTGCTCTACGTGATCCTCTCCAACGGCCGGTACGCGGTGCTGGACCGGCTCACCGAGCAGTACGGCGGCAAGCCGCCCTGGCCGGCGTTCGGCGAGGTCGACGTGCACGGCCTGGCCGGCTCGTTCGGCTGTCCCGCCCGGCGGATCCGGACCCACCCGGAACTCCTCGAAGTGCTGGACGAGGTCGTGCCGACCCTGGCCACCCGGACCGAACCGCTGCTGCTCGACGTCGCGGTGAGCCCGGAGCCGCACTTCGCGCCGTGACCCCGTCCACATGCACCGCCACCACTCCCCAAGGAGGTTTCCCGTGACTCTTCTCGACTCGGCCGACTGGCACGGCAGGATCTACAGCGACGGTTGGGTCCGGGCCGACGGCGGCGACGCTGCCGTGGTGGAACCGGCCACCGGCGACGAGATCGGCCGTACCGGCATCGCCAACGCCGCCGACGTGGCCCGGGCCGCCGCCCGCGCCGCCCAGGCCCAGCGCGACTGGGCCGCGACCCCCTACGACAAGCGGGCCGCCGTGCTGCGCCGGGCCGGGCAGTTGTGGGCGGAGCACGCCGCCGAGGTCGGCGACTGGATCGTCCGGGAGACCGGTTCGGTGCCGCCGAAGGCGACCCTGGAGACCGACACCGCCGCCCAGGAGTGCTACGAGGCGGCGGCGCTCGCCTCGCACCCGCTCGGCGAGATCATCCAGAGCGCACAGCCCCGGCTCAGCCTGGCCCGCCGGCTGCCGGTCGGGGTGGTCGGGGTGATCTCCCCGTTCAACGTGCCGATCATCCTCGGGGTCCGCTCGGTCGCCCCGGCGCTGGCCCTGGGCAACGCGGTGGTGCTCAAGCCCGATCCCCGGACCGCCGTCACCGGCGGGGTCGCGGTCGCCCGGATCTTCGAGGAGGCGGGGCTGCCGCCGGGGGTGTTGCACGTGCTGCCGGGCGGGCCGGAGGCGGGCGAGGCGCTGGTCGCCGATCCGCACGTACGCCTCATCAGCTTCACCGGCTCGACCTCCGCCGGCCGGCAGGTCGGGCAGGCCGCCGCCCGGCACCTCAAGCGGGTACTGCTGGAACTCGGCGGCAACTCGGCACTGGTCGTACTCGACGACGCCGATCTGGAGCTGGCGGTCTCGGCCGGCGCCTGGGGTTCGTTCCTGCACCAGGGGCAGATCTGCATGACCACCGGCCGGCACCTGGTGCACGAGTCGCTGGCCGACGAATACGTCGACCGGCTGGCCGAGAAGGCGGCGCACCTGCCGGTCGGCAACCCGGCCCGGGATCACGTGGCGCTCGGCCCGATCATCGACGAGCGGCAGCGCGACAAGATCCACTCACTGGTCACCGGCAGCGTCGACGCGGGGGCGACCCTGGTGGCCGGCGGGACGTACGAGGACCTCTTCTACCGGCCGACGGTGCTCTCCGGGGTCACCCCGGCCACCCCGGCGTACGCGCACGAGGTCTTCGGCCCGGTCGCCCCGGTACTCAGCTTCGCCGACCTGGACGAGGCCGCCAAGCTCGCCGCCGACAGCGAGTACGGCCTCTCGCTCGGCATCCTCAGCCGGGACGTGATGAAGGCGATGGCCTTCGCCGAGCGGGTACCGAGCGGCATCGTGCACATCAACGACCAGACGGTCAGCGACGAGGCGGTCGCCCCGTTCGGTGGAGTGGCCGCCTCCGGTAACGGTCCCCGGCTGGGCGGGCCGGCGGCCAACCTCGCCGCGTTCACCGAGACCCAGTGGGTGACCGTGCAGGGCGACATCACCAGGTACCCCTTCTGAACCGCGAATCCCCGCTTCCCGGCGCCCGGGCGGCCGACTCGGGCGCCCAGGGCACCGAGGTGGGCGCCGGTCCGGGCAGCGGTCAGGGCAGCGATCCAGGCGCCGAGCCGGGCGGCGGTTCGACGCCCGGCGCGGCCACCGGGCCGGCCGACGGGCGCGGCGGGTCGGGGGCTTCGGGTGGGGGCCGGTTCGGGATGGGCCGGGGCGGCTGGTTGACGCTGCTCGGGGTGGTGCTGCTGGCGCTGAACCTGCGGGCGGCGATCGTGGCGGTCCCGCCGCTGCTGCCCGAGCTACAGGTCGACCTGGACCTGGGCCGGGGCGCGGCCGGGCTGCTCACCGCCCTGCCAGTGCTCTGTTTCGGGCTGCTCGCCCCGTTCGCCGCGCTGCTCGGCCGGCGGGTCGGCATCGAGCTGGCGCTGCTCGCCGCGATGCTCGGCATCGTGCTGGGCAGTCTGACCCGGACCCTGCCGCAGACCGGCTGGATGCTGCTCGGCACCGCGATCGTCGGCGCCGGGATCACCGTCGGCAACGTCCTGGTGCCGAGCGCGGTCAAGCAGCACTTCCCGGGCCGGCCGGGCCTGGCCACCGGGTTGAGCACCGCCTCGCTGGCCACCGGTGCGACGCTGGCGGCGGCGGTGAGCGCGCCGCTGGCGTACGCGATGGGGTTGGGGTGGCGGGGTTCGTTGCTGGCGATCGGCGGGCTGGCCGCGGTCGCGGCGCTCGGCTGGCTCCCCCAGGTACGCCGCCGGAACACCGCGCCGGCACCGGAGCCGGCCCGGTCGTGGGGCAGCGTGCTGCGTTCCCCGGTCACCTGGCAGCTCGCCGTCTTCATGGGTACCCAGTCGATGCTCTACTACGCGCTGCTCACCTGGCTGCCGAGCATGCTGCGGGACCAGGGGGTCGAGCCGACCCGGGCGGGGGCGGCGCTGGCGGTGTTCAACCTGCTCGGGATCGGTACCGCGCTGGTGGTGCCGACGCTGGCGGTCCGCCGGCCGGACCAGCGGGTGCTGGCGCTGGTCGTCTGCGCCGGCTGGGCGGTCGGGGTACTCGGCCTGCTCGCCCTGCCCTCGCTGTATCCACTCTGGACGGTGTCGGCCGGGCTCGCCCAGGGCGCCTCGATCAGCCTCGTCCTGACCCTGCTGGTGGTCCGGGCCAGGACACCCGGGTCGGCCCGGGAACTCTCCGGGGCGGTGCAGTCGATCGGCTACCTGCTCAGCGCCACCGCTCCGGTGCTGATCGGCGCGCTCCGGGACGCCGCCACCGGCTGGACCCTGCCGCTCGCCGCCCTGGCGGTGGTGACGGTGGTGATGACGGTGAGTGCGTTCGGCGCGGGCCGGGACCGGCAGGTGTGACATGCCGCCCCGGTGCTCCGCCCGATGGTGTGGAAAGTCGCGAGAGGTCAGGGAGTGAAGGATGCGTACCCAGGTCGGGATCGTCGGGGCGGGGCCGGCGGGTCTGCTGCTGTCGCACCTGCTGCACCGGGCCGGCATCGAGTCGGTGGTGCTGGAGTGCCGCAGCCGGGAGTACGTCGAGCACCGGATCCGGGCCGGTGTGCTGGAACAGGGCTCGGTCGACCTGCTCCGGAGCTGCGGGCTCGGCGAACGGCTGGACCGGGAGGGGCTCCGGCACGAGGGCATCGAGCTGCGCTTCGGCGGTGCGGCGCACCGGATCGCGATGACCGAGCTGACCGGACGGGCGATCACCGTCTACGGCCAGCAGGAGGTGGTGAAGGACCTGATCGCGGCCCGTACGGCCGCCGGCGGTGACCTCCGGTTCGAGGTCTCCGACGTACGCCTCGCCGGGCTCGACTCCGACGCGCCGGTGATCCGGTTCCGACACCAGGGCCGTGCCGAGGAGCTGCACTGCGATTTCGTCGCCGGCTGCGACGGCTCGCACGGGGTGAGCCGGCCGAGCGTGCCGGCCGGCGAACTGACCGAGTACGACCGCAGCTATCCCTTCGCCTGGCTAGGGATACTCGCCGCGGCTCCCCCGGCGACCGAGGAGCTGATCTACGCCCACCACGACCGGGGGTTCGCGCTCTACAGCATGCGTTCGCCGGAGATCTCCCGGCTCTATCTCCAGGTCGAGCCGGAGACCGACATCGCGGAGTGGCCGGACGAGCGGATCTGGTCGGAGCTGCGTACCCGGCTGGAGACGGTTCCGGGGTGGACCCTCAACACGGGGCCGATCCTGGAGAAGAGCGTCACCGGGATGCGGAGCCTGGTGGTGGAGCCGATGCGGTGGCGGCGGCTCTTCCTGGCCGGCGACGCGGTGCACATCGTGCCGCCGACCGGCGCCAAGGGGATGAACCTGGCGCTGGCCGACGTCACGCTGCTCGGCGACGCGTTCGCCGCCTTCTATCGGGAGGGTCGGGAGGACCTGCTGGACGCCTACTCCGACACGGCGCTGCGTCGGGTCTGGCGCGCCCAGCACTTCTCCTGGTGGATGACCTCGCTGCTGCACCGGCTGCGGACCGACGACCCGTACGAGGCGAAGTTGCAGCTCTCGACGCTGCGCTACGTCACCTCGTCCCGGGCGTACGCGACCAGCCTCGCGGAGAACTACGTCGGTCTCCCCGAGGTCTGATCAGGCACCCGCCTCTTCGTCAGGGGCGGTGCCGACGGCTGGTCAGCGTGCGGTCGCGGCCACCGTGCTGGGCTCCTCCGCCACCCCACGGCCCCGGCGACGGGCGAGCCCGCCGTCCAGCGACCAGCGCCCACCGCCGAGGGCGGCGACCAGCAGGAAGGACCAGCAGAACAGGGCGGCGGTCTCGCCGCCGTTGTTCAGCGGCAACAGGCCGTCGGGCTGGTGCACCACGAAGTACGCGTACGCCATCGAGCCGGAGCAGATGATCGCGGCGGGGCGGGTGCTCAGGCCGACCAGTACCAGCAGTCCGCCGACGAGCTGGATGAGAGCGGCATACCACCCGGGCCAGGTGCCGATCGGGATCGCCTCGCCGGTGCCCCGGTTGCCGCCGAAGATCCCGAACAGGGAGGCGGCGCCGTGCAGGGCGAACAGCAGGCCGAGCACGATCCGGAAGAGCGTGGTGACGACGTCGACGATTCGGACGTTGGGCATGGGACACTCCTTGCGACTGGCAGGAATAACTGTTGGGTCCCACGGCGTAGCCACGCTATCCATTTATATTGATGGCTGTCAATAGCTGTCCATTGGGCGTTTCGCAGCCGCCCCGTACGGTCCGTGCTGAGTTCGCAGGTGAAAGGGTAAGGCGAAGGCGTCGCGCCGTTCAAATTGGAAAAGTTCCATTTTCGTCAATCGTCGACGCGCCCGGTCCGGCATCCGTGATTCCGGCCACCGGTGACGTGGATCGTCACCTCGAACCGCCGCGCCGGCCGCTCCCCCGGCTCCCAGCCGCGCAGCAGTACCAGCCGCAGCGCGGTCCGGCCGGCCCCGGTCGCGGTGAACCGCAGTTGCCTGGTCCCGACGCCGCCCAGCCCCTCCTGCTCCGGCCGGAACGAGTCCCCGGCCGGAGCGAGCACGTCGCTGTCCACCGCGTCGAGCTGCCACCGGTACCCCGAACTGGGCGTCTCGGCGAGCTGGACGACCACCAGATCCCCCGGCACCGCCGGGTACGACCGGCCGCCGTCCGCCTCGGTCAGGTCAAGGCGCGGCACGCCGTACTCCGATCCCGGATGCGCGGGAGGGTCCGGCCCGGCCGGCTAGTGCGGCAACTCCACCGCACAGCACGCTTCTCCCTCGTTCTGGAGCAGGCCGTCGAAGTCGGCGCGCTTCATCTTGAACCGGCCGCCCCAGCCCCACGCCTCACCCCAGGAGTTCTGGAACAGGTACGCGTCCTCGGACTCGATCCGGTCGAGCATCAGATAGCAGTGCCCGCCCGTCCCTTTACCGGTCGGCTTGACGAACCCGTTCTCGTCCGGGTTGAACATGTCGGCGGTCCAGGCGGTGCCCACCACGATCGAGCCCTGGCTGTCGACCCACTCGTCGATCTCCGGCAGAGTACGCGCGAATGCGAACGCGGCGAGCCGGCCCCGCTCCCGGACGGCGAGCGCCCCGGACCGGACCGTCGAGCCGTTCTCCTTGCCGGGCTCGCCGTCGATCACCTTGGCCTCGTAGTAGAGGGCGTGCCCGTCGGCGTTCTGGTACGTCCCGGCGACCGGCATCGCGTCCACCCAGCCCGCCCAGCCGAAACCCACACAGTGGCCGGTCTGCCCCTGGTCGAGCTGGACGGTCAACTCCCAGGCCGGCGCCCTGTCCGGGACCACGGCCGGTGCCACCTTCGGCTGCCGCTGGGTACGCAGCCAGCGCCAGAAGACCAGGTACGCCCGCCAGTCCGAGAAGTACGGCGTCTCGGTGAGTACCTGTTCCACGGTCATCTGCCGGATCGACTCGGCCGGCTCGGCGATCTCCAGCAGGCGCGGGATGTCCCAGTCCCGGGGATCCGGCCGGTAGAGCCGGCCCAGCAACTGCGGACCGGGGATGCTGCTCGCGCTCGTCTCCGGCGGATCCACCGCGAAACGTCTCTCCTGCTCCATCGACTCGCCTTCGGCCGGGCCCTGACGGGCGGGTGGACACCGACGGCCTCCGGTCCAGCCCGGACATCGCCGCAGAACCCGTCCCGTAGCCGCCGCGGCACCCATTGTGCGCCCTCGGCACAATCCTGAGGGTCCGATCCGGCGAGTCCGCCCGAGCTGACGGCGTGTCACGGGCCTCCGTCGAAGGACCGCAGCCGACGACACGCCGCGCCGGGCCTAGCGCGGCTGCCTGCTGATGCGCTCCCACTCGCGGGTGGCGGCCGGTTCCCACTCCGCGTGCTGCCGGTGGAAGAGTTCCGCGGCGCGCAGGCCGATCCAGCCCGGGGGCAGGAGTTCCGCCGGCAGCGCGGGATCGATCAAGAGAATCTGGCGCCAGGTATGCACGAGCGTGCTGACCCGCACGATCGGGTCGGCGGAGGGCGGTGCGGTGAACGCCGAGACGAAAGCCTCGTGCTCCCGCGCCACCTCGTCGAGGTCCCAGGCTTGCCGAACCAGCGTCGGAAGGTCGCCACCGGCAAGGTACTCGGAGCGGAAGATCTGCGCCTCCTCGTGTACGCCCGCCTCCCTGAGCACCTGCTCCACCTCCCCGACCCGGTCGGTTCGGGTACTGACCCAGATCCCGGGTGCCGGGTTGCCGAAGCCACCCCACCGGAACCGGGTACGCAGCAGGTGCCGACCAGCACGGTTGGTCTCGGCGGCGCGGGCGAGTACCACCAGCCAGCCACCGTCACCCAGAGCGGAGCGCAGGTCACCGCCCGCAACACAAGCTGGAACGGCAACCTCGCCACCAACGCCAGTACCACCTTCGGGTTCAACGGCTCGTGGAACAACAGCAGCAACCCGGTGCCGACCAACTTCTCGGTCAACGGCACGGCCTGCAACGGCACGACCCAGCCGACGCCGACCGCCGGACCCACCACGGCACCGCCCACCACCACGCCGCCCACCACCCCACCACCGACGACGCCCCCGACGGGTGGCCCGAACACGATGGGCTTCATCGGCTGCTCGATGGCCGAGAACGTGTCGCAGGGATACCGCGCGGTCGGCGGCCAGCGCATGTGGGGCCCGTACGGCACGGGCGGAGCGGTCGTCCAGTCGTGGACCAACACCAACTCCGCCTCCTGGCAGAGCTTCGATCGGCAGGCGGCCCAGTACGGCCGACCGACAACCGTCTGGGTGCAGATCTGCATCTTCGCCCAGAACGGCGTCACCTACAACGAGGTCCGGCAGCTCATCGCCAACGCGCGTCAGCACGCCGCCCCCGGCGCGACGATCTACATCTCCGGTCAGCCGCTCTACGATGCCGGCCAGACCTGCTTCCTGGCCGGCTCCGGCGGTCCGGAACTGACCGACAGCATGGCCCGGCAGGCTGCCGCCGACTCGACCCAGAACGTGATCTACCCCGGCACGTTCCGGCTCCGCAGCGGTGAGGTCTCCGACGGCTGCCACGCCAACACGACGGGCCAGCAGTCGCTCGGCCGGCAGGCCATCGGCTACTGGGGCTGACCGCCGGAAGATCTCGCTGGCGCGGTGACCGGCGAACGTCTGAGGTGTTGGGGTCAGGCTGCTCGGGTCGCAGGCTGGCCCCGCCACCTTGTCGTTCCCTGCGGATGCGGGCACGTTCGCGGCGTTGGGCGGACAGGACATCGGCGGTCTGCGGCCCGTGGCTTCGTTGATGGCCGCGATCCGCTCCCGGTAGCCTCCGCTGTGATCACAGGAGTGGACCTCGGAGGGCTGGACATTGACGAAGGCGGCGCCTCACCACATCGGCCCGTTCGAAGCCGTTGAGCACCTGTTTGCGCTGTGGCTGCCGCGATGGCGCCTGGCGGTCGTCTACGGCGAAGCTCCATGGTCCGATGAGGAAGAGTGGACCGCCGCGCCCTCCCTGGCCAAAGTGTTGGACTACGGGGCGTTCCCGTTGACGTTCGCCGGCCCCGACGGGCGGCGCCATCCGGTGTCCGTCGAGCGGTTCGACATCGACGACCCGGACGAGACATCCGACAGCCCCCTGCACGCCTCTTGGGGCCTGCCGGACGCAGGTGCAGAGCAGGCGTTCACGTTGCTCATCGAAGCAATGGAGTCGGGACCCGGCGGCCTGGACCGGCGAGGCCGCGCGCTCGCCGGGTACCTGGCCGGTTACCTGACGGCAGACGGTACGGACCTGCTGCGGATCACGGTGGCCGCCGAGCTGGGCGGTCCCGCGCTGGACGATGAGCTGCACCTGCTGGTGCGCTCCGGCAAGACGACAACGCGTCTGGCTCTGGTGCTGGCCCCCACCCCGAACGTCCCCCACGCCAACGATGCGCCCGAGTACCGGATCACCTGCGTCACAACGCTGCTCAGCGAATTCCTCCGGATCAACAACACCGATGCGGTGACCTTCGAGGTGACCTTCGGCACCCATGACATCGATCTGAACGTCGCAGACCCCGACGCCGCCTTCCGCTCGGGCTGGGCCGGAGACGAACACTGGCTGATCGCGGAAGAGGGCGACGACGAAACCGACGACGTCCTCTGGGCACTGGACGCCGCCTCCCTGAAAGCCGCGCTGACAGAGTCCGAGCTCAACATAGTCGCAGTGGCCCGGGCCCGGACCCTGGTCTGGGAGTTCGACTCCACGACGCCCGAGATCCCCGGCGATGAGCTCGTCTCCTGGCTCGCCCGCGACCTTCTCGAAACGATCGCCACCGAAACCACCGGGGCGCCCGGACTCCCACCCGTTCTCGCCTACGCCAAGAACTTCCCCCTCGAATCGGTCCTGGACGGCGAGGGGGATTCCTGCCTCCTCCTGGTCGGGGCAGAACGCACCGCCCTCATCCACATCAGCGGCTAGTACTGTGACCGCATCGGTTTGACCGAGACGGACGACGTGCTGCACTTCGGCAGTCGGGTGGTCAGGCTGCGGCTGTGAGGGGGCGTCCACCCCCGGTCAGGCTGGCGTCCTTCTGAACCAACATCAGAAAGACTTCCGAATGATCTACTAGTCGACGGAGAGGTCGGCGCAGCCGGTCTCGTCCGGGAGCAACGGCCGCAGGCCGACCTGCCAGCGGTCGCCGCCGGAGGTCCACGGGGTGCGGGCGTTCGCCTTGGCTGCGGTCGCGAGCAGTGCGGTCGCCTCGGCGCCGCGTACCTCGACGCAGCCCTGGTCGATGCCGGACGAGGGCGGGGACCCCGGCAGCGCCGAGCCGGGCCAGGCGACCTCCGGCGGGGCGGTCAGCCCGTTGTCGTCCGCGCGCCACGGGATCGCCACCGCCGCCACCGCCTCCGGCTGGTAGGGCTGTGGCTGTTCCACGTTGTCCGGGCCCAGCGTCCCGGCCAGGTCGGTGAGCGCGGCGAGCAGCTTCTGCAACTCGCCCCGGGCGGTACGCTGCGCCTCGGTCAGCCCGGACGCGTTCTGCGCACCCTCGGCGAGCGCGTACACCTCCAGCTTGTCGGTGCCGGCGGCGGACGACACGGTGAACCGGGTCGACGGGACGTCGGTGACCGACGGTCGACCAAGATCGGTGGCGGTGCCGACCCCGGCCGCCCGGGCCCGCTCGACCAGCCCGTCGACCTGCTCCTGAGCGATGCGCTGCTGCTGGAGGTTCGGCAGCGCCGGCCCGGGATAGATGGCCAGCTGGGGGCCCTCCGTGATGACCCGCCCGTCCGCGTAGATCGTCACCGTCGGCACCCAGGTCAGCCGGGAGGCCGGCGCCACGAACCCGCCGACCTGCTCCACCCGGAGCGCCACAGCGTTCGGGTTGGCGGGGCCGGCGTCGCCGCCCGAGCCTCCGCCCGGTCCGTCGTCACCCGTACCGGTGACCTCGCGGGCACATGCGGCGGCCAGCAGGAGCATTGCGCCGACACAGGTTATCCGGACACCTCGCCACGTTCTCATGCCAATCAGACGGGCCGGTGCCCCGGTCGGTTCCCCGTCACCTGCCACGGCACGATCGAGGCCAACTCGATCTCATGGGTTGCCGCTCGACGCGCCCACCCCGATTCGGGTCGACAGGCGTGTGGTCGGGTGGAGGGAAGGTGGAGATGGACGCCGAGAAGGCATTCAACGCGTACGTGGCCGGCGGGCTGACGAGGTGGTCACGGATCGCGTACCTGCTGACCGGCGACCGGCACCAGGCCGAGGATCTGGTCCAGGTCACCTTCGAGCGAGTCGCCCGGCACTGGGAGCGGGTCGTCGCCGGAGGTGACCCCGACCCGTACGTACGGCGGATCATGCACTCGCAGCACGTGTCGCTCTGGCGGCGGCGCTGGCGCAGCGTGGATCTGTGGTCCCACCCGCCCGAAGTGCCGGTCGACGATCCGACCGCCGCGACCGACCGGGCGGTCGTCGTCCGTCAGGCGTTGGCCCGGCTCGCGCCCCGGCAGCGAGCCGTGCTGGTACTGCGCTACTTCGAGGATCTCACCGAGGCCGAGGCGGCGAAGGTACTCGACTGCTCGGTGAACACGGTGAAAAGCCAGACGCGAGACGCCCTCGCCCGGTTGCGGTCGCTCGCGCCCGAGTTGGGTGAGCTGGTCGGCGGAGGGGAGCTGAGATGACGGCGCATCTGCGCGAGGTTCTCGCCGAGGTTGGCGAGTCGATGCCGCCGGCCCGGCTGACCCCGGACGTGTGGCGGCGCGGCCGGCAGGCCAGGCGGCGTTCCCGACTGCGCCGCTCCGGTGCGGCCGGCTTGGTGGTACTGCTGGTCGCGCTGGCGCTGCCCTGGTCGCTGAGCCGGCCGTACCCGGTGCCGTGGACCGCCGGTGATGCCGGCCCGGCGGTACCGTCGCGGCTGGCGCTGCCCTGGATGTGGCAGGCGACCGTGCAGATGGATCCACCTGGACCGGCGTCGGTGCTCTTCGGCGGCGACTCGATCGGCCTGCGCGGCACCGACATCTTCGACAGCGAAGGCAAGCTGGCCGTGGTCGGCCGGAACAGTGGTGACTACCGGATGTTGCTCTACGGCGGGTGGGATTCCATCGCCGCCGGAGAGAACGCGCTGCTGGCCCCGGACGGTACCCGGGTCGCCCAGTCCTACCTTGAGGGTTCCGGCCTGGACGCCACCGCCGGTGTCACGATCGTCGACCTGACGACCGGCCGGAGTACCCAGCACGGCGCCCGGCACGGCACGGGCTGCTGCGAGCCGGTCGCCTGGGCGCCGGACGGCGGGTCGCTGCTGGTTTCGGTCACCGGTTCGGCGGAGGTCACCGATCCGAACACCGGGTACATCTGGCACCCGGAGCGGCTGGCACTGCTCGACCTGGCCACCGACGCCCTGGTACCGCTGCGGGACTTCACGCCCGCGCGGGCGATCCGGACCGCGTCGCGGGCGGCGTTCGCCCCGGACGGGCAGACGCTCGCGGTGACCGAGGGCAGTATGGTGCGGCTGGTCGACCGGACCGGCACGGTGCGGTGGTCGGCCGAGCTGGGCGACCGGACCTACCTTGCCGGGACCGGGGCGTTCAGTGCGGACGGGAGCCGGATCACGACCGTCACCCTCGACGGTTGCCTCGACGAGTGCGACGAGGCGGCGTTGGCGGCACGGCGGTGGAGTGTCGGCTTCCTCGACGCCGCGACCGGCCGGCCGCTGCCCGGCGCCGGGTTCGCCGTCGTGACCGGTCTGGCGGTACGAGCGTTGGGCTGGGCCAACGGCCGTGAGCTGGTGGTACTGCGCTACGAGCCGGAGGCGGGCGCGCACAAGACCCGCGACCAGGGCTGGAACGACACCGGCTGGTACGAGACCGGCCACGTGACCCTGCTCGCCCTGGGCCCGGACGGCTCGACCCGTACCCTGATCGACCCACCGGACGACGTACTGACCATGGACGTCGCGCAGGACCTGCTGACAGCCGGCCGGTTCGGCGGGCCGTCGTCGACCGCCTCGATGTTCCCGGCCCGGGGCATCATCTGGGTGGCGGCGATCCCGTTGGGCTGCCTCTCCGCAGTGGTCGGCGTGGTGGCGCTGCTCGTGGTGTACGCAGTCCGCCGCCGCCGCACCGCCGCAAGGAGGCACTGACCTGCCCGGACCGACCCTGGACGAGTAAGAGGTCGCGCAGATCGGGCTACCCGGCTGTCAGTGGCGGGTCGTAACGTGCGGCCCATGGCGATCAGCGATGAGACAATCGCACGGCTGGAGACCGCAGCGACCACAGGCGATGCCCGGGCAGCACGGGAGCTGGGGCGGCTACTGAGTCTGACGGCGACAAACCCCCTGGACCACTCCCTGGCAGAAGAGGGCCCGACCTGGCCTGAAGAGCGCTGGTTGCGCGCTGCGTTGAAGGCATATCCCTATGACGTCGAGACCTTGATCCTGCTGACCGGGTGTCTGGCTCAGCAGGTCTCCCACGGGGAGAACGGGCTGGAGCTGAACCCTGACGGTGTGGGGGACCGTGGAGAGGACGAGGGCCCCGTCGAGCGGATACGGGCTGAGGCGCGGGAGCTGTTCGCCCAGATAGGTCCGGCCGACCCCGGTGATGATGCCAAGGCCGGACTGCACGAGTTGGCCATTCGGCTCGGGGTGAGCGAAAAGCCTCCTGTGCAGAACGCTTACAGCTTCTACCTGCTGAAGGATGAGGCGGGTAGTGGGTCCATGCTGTACCTCGTGACCATCGTCGCGTCTGATCCTGACGAGATCCGCTGGGCCTGCGACGCATGGCTGAGGCTGTCCGTGGGTGGATTCGACGAACCGCCCGTCCTGGTCACGTACGTGGACGGCGCTGCGGTGAACTCCATCGACCTCGGCCCGTATCTGACAGACCACGAGGTGGACTGGAACGCCGTTGCCGTCCCCGAGCTAACCGGTACGCGGCTGCCCGCAGGGCTGCCCGTCCCGGGCCGCAGCCTCTGCTACGGCTTCTCGATGAGCGTCGACTAACACATGGAGGTAGGAGCTTGATCTTCGAGTACGTAAATGTGACTAAAATGACAGAATTCGAAGAGAATCTGGTGGCGATGCTGGATGAGCTGAGGGACGCTCCTGGCATCGAGGTGGACATCGACAATCAGGGTGATATCGCCCACGAGTTCGGCGATGCCGAAAGCGCCTTCCAGCTGGTCGCCGACTGGTTCGACATGCCCTTGCGTCCGTCGCTGCAGCGCTGCTACATGCGATTCTCGCAATTCTGGTGCCACTGGCGGTACGAGGCCCAAGGCGTGGCCTTCCCCGGCGAAATGCGCATGTCCTATCTGCTTGCTGCCCTGGGCACGCCCACCCCTCCACTGGCCAGCGCCAGTTCCTCGACGTCCGAGCAGCAACTCTACGAACAACTGCGAGTTCTGGACGATCGTCCAGAAAGCGGCACGGGAGCCCTTGCGGCCATCAGGCTTCAGCCAAGCGTGGACAGCCCGGAAATCTGGTATTACGACCCGGCGCACGGGACCTTCAAGATGGATGTCGACTACTGCCAGTATCTCGACGCGATCCTGGTCACCAAGGGGACCTCCGGATGGCAGTACCTCTTCACTGAAGCGCCGCTTGCATCCCGTGAGTTCGTGGGGCCCGTCACCAATCTGAAATCCATGCTCGAAGTCTTTCCCGAGGTATTTCCCGCACACGACTACGAGCCCCTTCGGCAGCGACTTTCGGAGCGCTTGTGACCAGATGTCAGGACATCCCCATACCCATTTCCTGGCAATCGGTGACCCGAAGTACCGAAGTCGGATCACGGAGTATGGGCATTTCGGCAAGACTCGACTAACCGATGGCCGGAACGAAGACCTCTGGGGTTGCCTCGCCAGCTTCCTGGGGAAGCATCTAGAGTCGCTAACCTCTGGCCATTTGAGTGTTCGTGATCTCGATGGGCTTCGTCGCCTTGCCTGGCAGGGCGGCAATAGCCCGGTCACGCCGCACTACCCTGGCTGGGGTGGACGGCAAGCCGATCGAGGTACGTTCCGGCGCCGGCGTGGTCGAGTTGCTTGGCAACGGCTTCGCCAGCGTGCTCTATCTGCGCGGTAAGCCGGCCCGGCTGGCGGCGTACGACTGTCATGGCAGCGTGGGGCAGTTGGCGGCCCGGTCGACCTGGCAGACCGTACGGCCGGAGGAGCTCGACGCGCTCCGGGACTGGCTCGCCGACCCGGGGCCGCGGGTCAACCGGCGTACCGGCGAGGTGCGGGGACTGCGGACCGAGGCGCTGGAGCCGTTCAGCCGGCTGCTGGCCCGGGGTCGGTACGTCGTCACCGCCACCGCGCCGAAATGGACCGAGACCGTGGTCGTCGACCCCGGGACGTCTGGCCTCGACGCCTGGTACTTCCCGACACAGGGTGACGCGATCGTCGGTCGCGAGGCGGGTACGCCCCACCCGACAGCCGGAATCCCCGTCCGTTGATGCCGGCCGTCGACTGGAACTACGAAGATCTTCTCCAGATCAAGGACGACATGCGCGCCGAGCTGGCGGATCTCGATGACGATGTTTCATGGCTCGACGATACTTTCATGATCGCTCTTGGGGGCGGCTATTTCGTCTTCTACATTCCGAACGTGAGCACGGCGCCGGACGACCCGCCGGTATGGACCTGTGTCGACGGCAAGGACAGGCGGCGGTCCTATCCGACGTTTCGACGATTCCTGCTGGCGGTCGCGGACGACGACCCTCGGCCCAGGGCCACCGCGCCAATACAAAGACACTGAACGTTTCCGGGTAGCGGTCGGTTGCTGTGCGTAGTGTTTCGTTCAGGTGGTTCGCCCGTATTCGATGTGGAGGATGACCAGCGCGGCGGCGACGATGTCACCGATCTTCAGGGACAGACGGTGACGTTACGCAGGGCTTTGGAGGTCATCTTGAGCAGGCTGTTGCCGCGTGTCTGGAGCGTGTGGTCACTGGCCACCGGCCGTCCATCCGGCTTGGGCCCGTCACGAGCCAGGTCGTCGCGAAACGGTGATGCGAAGGGCCGGCAGGCGGGCTAGGGTCCCCGGAATCATGAGCGATCGACGCGACGTGGGCGATCTCGGCTCGTCGGTACTGGTGATGATGGCCGCATCGGGTGAGCCGGTCGATGCCGAGGTCATCGCGCGCTGGCTGGGTCTGGCCGCGAGCGAGCCGGTGCGGCTGCGCCACCTGAGCGGGATGCCTCCGGAGACGCGTGAGGATATCTCCGGGGTTGGACCCGGCCAGTTGCTCCGTGCGGTGCGGCGCCTGTTCGACGTGAGGCTGTCCGCTTCGCTGGTGGCGACTCATGGCCGGATCGCCGACCACTATCTCGCCCTGTGGGGTGGGCTGGAGGACGGATTGCCGTTGCTGGCGGCACGTCCGCGGCTCGGGGACGTCGACGGCGGGTACGGGCTGCGTCATCTGGTCCGGCATCTCCTCGGGGCTGGGCGGAGTGCGGAGGTGCATCGGCTGTTGGCGTGTGAACAGCCGGCCGGGCAGGGGCGGCCGAGGGTGATGAACGTGTGGTTCGACGCCCGGCACCGGGCCGGTCAGGTCGACGGCTACCTTCAGGACCTGGAAGCCGCGAGGCGGTTGGCGCGCGAGGCCACCGACGCTTCCGCCCGGCGATCGGCACCCCAGCAATCGGCACCGTCGCTGGGCCTCGAAATGCGCTACACGCTGATGAGAGTGTGTGCGGGGCAGGCTGACCGATCGCGCGGCTCAATGGCGATCACGTTGCTGGAAGCGGGACTCTGGGACGACGTCCGGGCACTGAACGACGCCCGCCGTCTTCGTGGCGGCCATCGAGCACGCATCCTGCTGGACATGCTGCCGCATCTGCCGACCGAACAACGACCGCAGGCGCTCCACGAGGCAGTGGCCAGTGCCATGATCGCCAACGAGAGAAGCGACCCCAGCGTTGACGATGATCTGCTGACCGAGGCGGCCGCGCTGCTGTCACCCGAGGGACTGCGCCGCGCGGTGGAGTTCGCCGCGGGGTTGGAGGGCGTCAGCAGCCCTATCGTGGCGCTGACCGGGCTCGCCCCGCACCTGCCGGCCGAGGTGATGGGTGCTGCCCTGACCGTTGCCCGACTGCTCCCGGCAGATGTCTACCGCTCCGATGCGCTGGAGGGCCTGGCCCCGTTTCTGAACGCCACGCAGGCGTTGAAGACCCTGCCCACCGCGCTGGCAATGCCCGACCCGTTCTCGCGGGCCTCGCTGTTGATCGCACTGATCCCGCGACTTCCCGAAGACGCCCGAGAGACTGCCGTCGCCGAGTTGGGACCGATCAGTCCCGAGAGCCTGGGGTGGCGCTGGACCAAAGCCGTGCTGCTCCTGCCCGCTCGCGAGCGCCAGGCGGCGATTGCCGGGGCCGCCCGGTCCTCGGCACCGGACCGGCACGTCGAGGCGCTCGCGGAAGTGGCCGAGGTCCTACCGCCGAACGAGCGCCATCAGGTCCTGGCGGACGCGTTGGCCCTGGCACGCACGATCCCGGATCGGGAGGTTCGCGAACCGTTACTGGTCCGGCTCGCTCGGATCTTGCCGGCCGGCGCCCGGCAGAACGTGCTGACCGAGTTGTTGTCGGCCGCGCGGGCACTCCTCGACGAGGACGATCGGGCGAGCCTCCTGATCGAGGTGGTCGAGCTGATGCCGCCGGAGGAGCGGACGGGGCCGCTGGAGGAGGCCGTCGAACTGGCCCGTACGGCGGAGAACGCCTCCCTGATCATCAGGGGGGCCGCGCTGCTGCCCGCCGATCACCCGATCCGCCACGCGGCGCTGGCCGAGGCGCTGAGGATCAGGCTGGAGAACATCTCGTACGAGAACTACTTCGCCTATCAGGTCCTCGACGAGTTGTGCCCGGTCCTCCCCGACGAGTTGATGGCCGTGGTGGTAAACGAGATCCGAGAGCTGGACCGCCCCGGCTACCTCGGCCGTTTCCTGAGCCGAAGGGCCGAGCACCTCTCCGGTGTGGCCCTGGACGCCGGGCTTGCCGCCGCCCGCTCGTTCGTCGATCCCGATAATCGTGCGGGGGCGCTGGCCGCGCTGTCGGGCCAACTGCCTCCGCCGCAGCGGCAGGAGGTGCTGGAGGAGGCGCTCACCGCAGCCCGGGAGGCACGGCGCGGCCTCGACTACCTCGCCCGCCTTCTTCCTTCCGACCGTCGCCGGGCGCTGCTGATGGAGGAAATGGGCTACTGGCGCGATGGTTTCCTCGACTCGGCGGACGAGGCGTTCGCCGGTCTCCCCAATGACTCGACCCGGCCGGTGCCCTTTGAGTTCAGCTCTGTGCCCGTCGGGGAGACCTGGGGGCTGGACAAGGCGGTCCATGCCGTACTCCTCCGCGCCCAGCGCGCGTGGCGGCGAGGCGAGGGGCGGGCGAAGGTGCTGAACCTGATCCGTACGGCGTTGGACCGCTACCGGTTCGTGGAAGCGCCGGGCTCCCCGGCACTCGCCAGCGCGGCCCGAGACCTCGGGGGCCCAGTGGCGGAACACGAGTATCGCGCGGCCGTCCGCGACATCTATCGCTGGTGGAACTGACCGGCACGGAACGACCCGCGCGAGAGCGACGCCCCTCGCCCTATCCCACCAGCGCTCGCCCTATCCCACCAGCGCGACGGGATCACGCGGGTCGAGCGCGTACCCGGCCAATCGGCAACGGCCGGGCGCTGGTCCACTCGTACATGCGCCGGTCCCGGTGGTATTCGAGCAGCTCGATCTGGTCGAGAACGACGCTGACCGGCGCGGTCACCACCGCGTGCGGAACAGCTTGCACCGGCCAGGACGGAGCCAGGTGCCCGTCTTCGACACGAAAGCGCCGCGACCGCCGCCTCACCTCATCGACCGGCTGAGCAGATACGCACGGATCTCGGCGACCAGCGCCGCAGGCATCTTCTCATCGAGAGGGTCTTGGGTGAGAAACTCTTCGACGGTCTGACAACCGATCGTGTACCCGCCACCGAAGGCGACGTCCGAGCACCAGCCGACGTAGCGCACCTGGTCGCCCTCGAAGTCCAGAGAGCTGTCCGGTGCACAGTCGTCATGGCAGCGATGATCGCTATCCCATCGCCATGTCTTCTTCTCCACCGGCAGCGTCTCCTGGTTTCTCGGGTCATCCGCCGACGGACCGCGAACCCCCGAGCGGACGGGCGAGGAGTGCGCGCTAGCCCTGCCGAGCAGCGAGGGTGACGAATGCCCGCCACGCGGCCGGACCGAAGGTCAGCACCGGGCCCGCCGGGTCCTTGCTGTCGCGCACGGCGACCACGCCGGGCAGGTTGTCGGCCACCTCGACACACTCACCACCGTTGGTGCCGCTGCGGGACGACTTCCGCCACTCGGCGCTACTGAGGTCGATGCTGGCTCTCGATTTTCTTCAACAGGACGCGCGACAGGTTCTCCGGCAGGGCTGCGCCGCGCACACCCTCCCACCGCGTGAGGAGCGTAGCAATGCTCTCCTCGTCGTCGACGATGGAATCGACGATCTGGTTTTCCATGCTTCCCACCCAGCAGCCGTCGGCGGACCTCGCCAGGGAGAGGTGCCCGTTGAGGCCGACATGCAGCCCGGCGTCGGCGGGGATCAGGTGCAACTGGACGTAGGGCAGCTCGGCCATCCGCAGCAGGTGCCGGACCTGCTCCGCCATGATGGCGTCCCGGACACGCAGCGCCGACTCTTCGATGACGGCGATCAGCAAGGGCGGCTGGTCGCGGGTCAGGATCTCCTGCCGTTCGAGCCGGGACGCGACCAGCTTCTCCAGCTCCACCTCGGGCCGGGTGAGTTCGAGGCGCAGCACCGCGCGGGCGTAGTTTTCGGTCTGAAAGAGGCCCGGGATCAGGCTGGGGTGGTAATTCCGGAGTTGCTTGGCGGCACGCTCGGCGTCCAGCCAGCGCTCCCACCAGGAGGGCTCGCTGAACCGCTGCGCCTTCTTCAGCAAGCGTACGAACAGGCCACCGGTCTCCAGGATCTCGTCGGCACGCTTGGCATACGGCATGTCGATCGCTCGGGTACCGGTCTCCGCAGCGGACACCGTCGAGGCCGAGTAGTTCGCCCGCTTGCCGAACTCATCCTGCGGCATGCCGCGCAGGGCTCGCTGCCGGCGAAGCTGGTCGCGAATGAAGGCGAAATCGTCCTCGTGTTCCATAGGACCTCCAGGGGCTCTGTATAGATCACCAGATGGTCACCAGGTGCCACTGCCGGCTCGGCAGACCTGCACCGTGACCTGCTCGATCGCCTTCCGAGCCTAGTGGCGTCCACAGCAGAGTGTCACCCAGCAGAACTGCTCGGTGACCGCCAGGCGCCCGGGTGGAACTCGCCCCGGGAGCCGGTCTCGACCCCCCAACGGGACCGGCTCCCCTCCAACTCCCCAAGGAGGTTGTGATGAAGAGGCTGCTCCGGCATCTGGCCGGGCCACTGCCCTACCACCGCCGGGACTGGCGCCGGCTCTGGCGGTACTGCCGCTGCGGTTGGCGCTGGCGCTGCCCGGATGCGGTCGAACTGGTGCCCACGCCCTACCAGCCACCACCCCCCGTCGAGTTGACCGAGGTGGAGCGAGCCGAGATCCGGTGCCTGTCGGCCACGCCGCCACCCGTCACGCCGAAGGCGCAGCCGCCGGCCACCCCGGAAGCGAGCCCGCCGCCGGCCCGAGGTCGGGCGAGTAACCGTCGGCCCGAGTGGGATGCGCCCACCCGTTCACATCTGGCGAACGGCCGCGCGGGTGGGCTGACGCCCGCGCAGGAGTACCGCGCTCGGCGTGGTGCGCGGGTGTGACCGGTGATCGGCCCGCAGGAGCGTTGGCGTAAGCACATTCCGACGCACCCGTCGTACCGGTGCCGCAGGTGCGCCGACCCGTGGCCGTGCCGGCCGGCTCGACTGGCACTGGTGACCGCGTACCACGACGACCGGGTGGGCCTGATGGTCTACCTCGGCGCGCACCTCGCCCGCGCGCTGCGGGAGCTGCCCGACACGCATCCCGCCCTGCTCGCGGGGCAGATCCTCTACTGGGTGCCCCGCCGCCGCTGACCGCCTCGTCACCCGACCGGCCCGCCCCGGTTCGCCGCCTTCCCCTTCGGCGACCCGGGGCGGGCCTCTGCGGCATGCGCTACCAAGGGCAAGCAACCCGAAAGGCAAGCGCTCCCAAAGGCAAGCACTCCGAAACGACGGTGGTCCGGCGGTCGACCGGAGCGCTCCGGTCGACCGCCGGACCGGGCCAGCCGGGCGGCGGGTCCTGCGGTCTGCCGCCGGGGAGGAAGCGGGCCGCGTGGGCCCCGACCCGCCGATCCGCTGGCGCGGGGAGATGGTCAGTTCACGCTGCCCAGTCCGGGCCGGTGGCCTCGGGTGGAGACGAACTGGTACGACAGCGAGGCGAATGCCGGATCGTTGGCGAGTTCCCGGAACCCCTGCAACTGGTTCGGGGAGAGTCCGGTGGCGAGCAGCCGGGGTTCGAGCTGGCGGGAGTTCGTCTCGTGCAGCGAGGCTCCGGTCGAGCCGCCCGGCCAGCTCTGCGAGTGGGTGATGGTGTCCACGTCGGTCAGTCCGGCCAACACCAGCTCGGTGTGTACGTCCTGCGCCCAGGCCAGGTCCGCGCCCCGGTCCTGGAGGATGCCGAGGGTCGCCTCCATCACCTGCTGGAAGAGCTTCGCCGCGTCGTCGGTCGGGGCGGCCAGCACCCGCAGTCCGGCGGTGCAGTCGAACTCCTCGACCACCAGGGCGCCACCCGGGGCGAGCGCACCGATCAGCTCGGCGAGTACCCGCCGTCGCTCGGGCAGGTGCAGCAGGACCAGTCTGGCGTGGATGACGTCGAACGGGCCGCCCTCCGGCGCGCCGGTCCGGACGTCGTGCTGGCGTACCACGAGGTTCTGTTCCGACTCCAGCCGGGACGGTTCGATGTCGGTGGCGATGACCAGGCCGGTGGGGCCGACGACCCGGGCCATGTGCCGGGCGATCGAGCCGCCACCGGCACCCAGCTCCCAACATCTCGCGCCGGGGGTCAGCACCGGGGCGAGCCGCTCCGCCGTTATCGGATCGAGGAACGTCTCCAGCGCACGCATCTGCGCCTCGGCCTCCGGAGAGCGGTTGTCGAACGCGTAGCTGCTCTTGACAGGGGTGGCAGTCACGATCGGTACCTCCTTCGTGATGATCTGTGACGACGATCCGGGCACGCGTCATCGCGCGTCGGCACCGGAGGAACATGGGGGTACCGGTGCGGACACGGAGTCAGCGGTGCGACGAACGTCGGGATCCGACGGTGCTCAGGGTGCGGGTGCGGAAGAGGATGTGGTCGGGGCGGACCTGGGGTCCGCCGAGGAGTTGGAACCAGGCACGAGCGTGCCCGGGCCTCCCGTTGGCCCGGAGCGTGTGGAGTCGGGCCCGGTCGGGGCCGTTGACTCCTGGCCGGACGGGACCGGTCCGATCCCTGCCGGCGTGGCCGCACCCGCCACACTGAGTACCGCCTCCACCGGGGCGGGGTCGGCGCGCACGGCGGCCGTCGAGTCCGCGAAGACCAGCCGGCCGTAATCCAGCACCGCGATCCGGTCTGCGACCTCGATCGCGTGCTGGAGCTGTTGTTCGACGAGCAGAACGCACAACCCGGCCCCGGCGAGTCGGGTCACGAGTTCCCGGACCCGGGCCGCCAGATCCGGGGCGAGCCCCTCGCCCGGTTCGTCCAGGAGCAGCACCCGGGGCTGGGTAAGCAGGGCCCGGGCGATGGCCAGCATCTGCTGCTCCCCGCCGGAGAGCTGGTTGCCCCGGTGGCCCAACCGCTCGGCCAGCCGGGGCAGCAGTTCCAGCACTTCCGGGATCGTCCATCTCGGACCCGTCTGCGCCGTGCCACGGCGGCGGACGGTCGCGGCCAGCGTCAGGTGTTCGGAGACGGTCAGCCGGGGAAACACCCGGCGTCCCTGCGGCACCAGGCCGACGCCGGCCCGGGCCACCCGGTGCGCCGGCTTGCCGGCCAGTTGCGCGCCGTCGACCGAGACGATTCCCCGGTACGGCCGCAGCAGCCCGGCGACCGCGTGCACCAGGGTGCTCTTGCCGGCACCGTTCCGGCCGACCAGCGCCTGCACCGTACCGGCCGGCACCTCGAGGTCGATGTCGTGCAGCACCGTACCGCCGTCGTAGCCGGCGAAGAGTCCCTGCACCCGCAGCATCACCGCACCGCCTCGGCGTACGCCCGACGGACGGCGGGGGCGTTGCGGATCTCGTCCGGCTCGCCACTGGTGACCAGTCGGCCGTCGTGCAGCACCGTGACCGTGTCGGCCAGCGCGTATACCAGGTCCAGCCGGTGTTCCACCAGCAGCACCGACACGTCCCGGGGCAGTTCGGCCAGCAGCTCGGCCAGCCGGTGTACCTCCACACCGGAGAGTCCGGCGGCCGGCTCGTCCAGCAGCAGTAGGCGGGGTCGGCCGGCCAACGCCATCGCGATCTCCAGTTGGCGCCGCTCCCCGTGCGACAGGTGCGCGGCCGTGGTCGACGCCACCCCGGCGAGTCCGACCCGGTCGAGCAGCGCCATCGCGGGCTCGCGCAACCGCCGCCGGTACCGGGCCCGGGTGCGTACGCCCCGGAATCCGCCGGCCTGGTGCCAGCCGGCGACCACGACGTTCTCCACTGCGGTCAGTGACGGCCACACGGCCGGGCGCTGGTGGATCCGACCTATCCCGATCCGGGCCCGGCGAGCCGGGCCGAGCCGGGTGATGTCCCGGCCGTCAAACCGGATCCGTCCACCGTCGACCCGGGTCGCCCCGCCGATCAGGTCGAGCAGGGTCGTCTTGCCGGCCCCGTTCGGCCCGATCAGGGCGTGCCGTTCCCCGTCGGCGACCCGGAGGTCCACCCGGTCCACCGCGACCAGCGACCCGTACCGGCGGACCACCGCCTCGGCCGTCAACAGTGGCGTCGTGGCGAATGCCGTCATCGTGTCTCCCCGCTCGACACGGGCGCGGCGCCGACCGGTTCGCCCCGGGACGGGCGGCCCTGGATTCCCGTCCCGGGGCGATCCCCCGGCCCGGTCCGGCCCCGCGAACGGGATCTGACCAGGTTGGCGAGTTCGGTCGAAAAACCTGCCACACCACGGGGAAAGAGATAGGCGGTCAGCACGAAGAGCCCGCCGAGCAGCAGCGGCGCGTACCCGGGCAGCAGGCCAGAGAGCCAGTCCCGTACCGCGATCACCAGGGCCGTACCGACGATCGCGCCGCCGATCGACGCCGCCCCACCGATCACCACGCCGAGCAGCAGCAGTGCGGAGACGTCGAAACCGAAGTCGGCCGGCGAGACGTACTGCTGTGCGGTGATCAGCAGCGAACCGGCGATCCCCGCCACCGCGCCGGCCCCGACGAAGGTCACCGCCAGGTAACCGGTGACCCGGTGTCCGGAGGCCCGGGTCCGCGCCTCGTCGTCGCGGCTGGCCCGCAACAGCAGCCCGGCCGGCGTACGCAACAGCATCACCATGGCCGCTATCACCACCCCGACGACGACCAGCGTGTACAGATAGCGTGCGCGGTCGCTGGCCAGCGGAGCCATGCCCCAGACGGGCTGGATCGCGGGGATTCCGGCGAGCCCGTCCGTCCCTCCGGTGACCGAGGTCCACCGACCGGCGGCGGTCACCGTCAGTTCACCGATGGCCAGGGTAATCATCAGGACGACCACGCCTCGGGCATACACCACCAGCGGGACGGTGAGAAGGGCGAACAGCGCCCCGGCCGCCGCACCGGTCAGTACCTGCACCACCCCGACCGACGAGACGTGCATCGCGACCAGCGCACTCGCGTACGCCCCGGCGGCGTACGGGCCGGTCTGGCCGAGCGTGGGCAGTCCGGCCAGACCGGTCAGCAGCGCCACGCTCACCCCGACCAGCCCCAGCACGAGGGTGCGGGCGAAGAGTGACGTGGTGTAGGCGTCCACGGACCACGGCAGCGCGATGGCGACCAGGAGCAGTCCGACTCCCCCGGCCCGGACCAGCCAGCGCCGGGCGGCCGGGGTCACGTCGACCCCCCAGGGCGGAGCCGCAGGAACCGGCCGGGCAGCCCACGGGCCCGGACGGCGAGTACCAGGGCCATCGCCGCGAAGAGCAGGAACGGCGCGGCCGTCGGCGCCAGCGCGACGCCGAGGCTCTGGATCTCGCCGACCGCGAGCGCGGCCAGCAGGGTGCCCTGGACCGAGCCGAGGCCGCCGAGCACCACCACGACCAGGGAGAGCAGCAGCACGGTGTCGCCGGTGGTCGGGGCCGGACCGATGATCGGCGCCCCGAGCACCCCGGCGGCGCCGGCCAGCGCGCCGGCCGCGCCGAGCACGCCGAGCCGGATCCGGGCCGGGTTCACCCCGAGGCAGGCCACCATGTCGGCGTCGTCGACCGCCGCCCGGACCAGCATCCCGGCCCGGGTCTTGGCCACCGCCAGCCAGAGCAGCACCGCGATCAGCGCCGCCACCCCGATGAAGACCAGCCGGTACGCCGCATAGCGGTGCCCGGCCACCTCCACCGAACGGTCCAGCGCGGCGGGGATCCGCACCGGCAGGCTGTCCGGACCGAACGCGGTGACCAGCAGGGCGCCCCCGGCCAGCGCCACCCCGAAGGTCAGCAGCGCCTGGGTCAGGTGGTCCCGCCGGGCGACCGGCGCGAGCAGGCCCGCGAGCAGACCTCCCGCGCCGGCCGCCGCCAGCGTCCCCACGCCCAGGGCGAGCAGCAGGCTGCCCCAGCCGCCGTCCAGCAACGCCGCGGCGAGGTACGCACCGATCGCGTACAGCAGCCCGTGCGCCAGGTTGAGGATGTTCGCCACGCCGAAGCAGAACACCAACCCGGACGCCGCGACGAAGAGCAGCAACCCGTAGGCGACGCCGTCCAGAGCCGGGATCAGGTACGGGTCGACCGGGCCGAGAACCCGCGCCGCCTGGAGCATCATCCGCCCACGGTCGCCAGGTCACCGACGACGGTGTTGGAGAGCGCGCGCCCGTCCTGCCGGACCTGCCGCAGATACCACTTCTGCACCGGCGAGTGCGTCTCCTTGGAGAACTGCCAGGTGCCGCGCGGGCTGTCGATCTGGCCGAGCCCGGCGATCGCCTTGTTGATCGTCTCCGCCGTCGGGTTGTCGCCGGCCGCGCCGATCGCCTTGTCCAGTACCGCCGCCGCGTCGTACGAGGCCATCGCGTAGGTGGTCGGTGAACCGTCGTGGTTCTCCTTCCAGGCCGCCACGAAGGAGCGGTTCTCGGCGTTGTCCAGGTCGGGCGAGTAGTTGAGTACGGAGTAGATGTTCCGGGCCGCCTCGCCCTGTGCGTTCAGTACCCCGCCCTCGGTGAGGAAGCCGGCGGCGTAGAGCGGCAGGTCCTTGATCTCCGACTGGGCGTACTGCTTCACGAAGTCGACGGCGGCGCTGCCGGCGTAGAAGGTGTAGACCGCCTCGGCACCGGACGCCTTGATCTGCGCGAAGTACGGCAGGAAGTTGGTGGTCTGCGGGAACGGCGTCCAGAGTGTCTTGCCGTCCGGGTTGGCGAGCTTGCCGCCGACCTCCTTGAAGGTGTCGGTGAAGCCGCGCAGCTGGTCGTAGCCGCCCTGGTAGTTCGGCCCGATCGCGAAGACCTCGCCCTTGACGTTGTCCCGGACGTACTCGGCGATCGCCGCGCCCGTCTCGTCGGAGAGGTAGGAGGTGAACCAGGACCGCGAGACGTCCTTCAGCCCGGGGTTGCCGTTGGAGCCGACGAACGGGATCTTCGCCTCGGCGAGCACCGGGGCGACCCCGGCCACCGAGCCGCCACCGACGATGCCGGTCAGCGCCTGCACCCGGTCCTGTTTGATCAGCTTCGTCGCCGCCGGTACGGCGGTCTGCGCGCCGTTGCCCTCGTCGGCGACGATCAGGTCGACCTTGTGGCCGCCGAGCTTGCCGTCGTGCATCCGCAGGTACAGCTCGAAACCGTCGCGGATCTCGGTGCCGACCGCCTCGTAGGTGCCGGAGAGCGAGGCGAGCAGACCGATCTTTATCGTGCCCGGCGTGCCGCCGGTGTCGTTGCCGCTGTTGCAGGCGCTGCTGGCCACGGTCAACCCGAGGGCAAGCAGCACGCCGGTCAGGGCGCGACGCCGGCTCGTACCGGTGGGGAAAGGCATGACTTCTCCAGTCGAGGGGTGAGGAAGGTTGTGGGGAAGGTGTAATGCGGCGATACGGTGCGGCGGAACTGGCTCCGGTACACCGGGTACCGCGCCGCCGTCAGCGTCTCTGCGCCACGGCAGCGCGGGCGGCCGGCGTCAGTACGTCTCCAATCCGGTTCGCCAGTTCCGTCATCTCGTAGGAGACCTTGCCGACGTCGCAACTGGGCGCCGCGAGAACCAGCAGCGAGGCACCGTCGTTGAACGCCATCGAGAACATGAAGCCGCCCTCGAGCTGGGTGACGTTGGAGATCACCGCGCCCGCTTCGAAGAAGCCCGCGGCACCCCGGAGCAGGCTGACCAGGCCGCTGCCGGTGGCCGCGAGCTGGTCGGCCCGGTCCGGTGGCAGGTTCCGGGTGGACGCCACCATCAGGCCGTCGCTGGAGATGGCGATCGCGTGGCTGACCTCCGGGGCCCGCTCGACGAAACTGTCCAGCATCCAGCCGAGATCTCGTTGGTTCACGTAGCACTCCCTGTCGCGTCACTTGTCGCCGAGGCGTTCACCAGCTTGGGACGGCGGGCGGCCACGCCCCGGGCATAGGCGGCCATCGCGTTGGCCACCTCAGCCGGGTCGCGGTGCTCCGAGACCGGCTGCTGTTCGGGTGGCAGGGCGACGCCGCCCGGCACCAGGTGCCGTTGCGGCTGACGGATCGGGAGCCCGGACGGGGTGGTCCCGGCGACGTCCGGGTTGACCAGTCCGGTGGCCGCCCGCCACCCCTCGTCACCCCGGGTCTGCCAGCCCGTCGTGGCGTAGCCACCCGTACCGTTGGATCCGTCGGTCCCGTTGGACGCACCTACCGGCGCAGCGACCGGCGGGCCGACCGGCGGGCCCGCCGGCGGGCCGACCGGAACGGGACTGCCTCCCACCGGGCCGCCTCCCACCGGGCTGCCCGTGCCGTTGCCCGTGGGCGTCTCGACCGGGATGCCCGAGCGGTCGGTGCGGAACCAGTTGTTGACCTGCTCGAAGATCACCAGCTCCTGGGTCGGGTCGTCGCCCCGGTCGGTCCGCTGGGCCGATGGCCGGAAGACCGACGCGGCCGGCAGCGCCCGCTCCGAGGCCGGCCGCCGGGCCGGGCCGTTCGAGGTGGCCGGGGACGAGGCGACCGGTACGGCGGTGCCGCGCACCCGGCCGTCCGGCATCGCCGACAACCGGCTGGGCGCCAGCAGTTGGGTCTCCGGCGGGACGGGGCGGATCAGCGTCGCCGGCAGCGACACCTCGGCGATGGTGCCGAGCTTGGGGCCGGGCCGCAGTTCGACCGTCACCCCGAGTCGACCGGCGAGCTGGCCGACCACGACCAGACCCATCGCCCGGACCGCCGCCACGTCGGTGGCCGGTGGCCGGGACAGCAGGTCGTTGAGCTGGGCCAGCCGTTGCAGCGAGAGCCCCACACCCTCGTCGCTGACCTGCACGATGACCCGGTCGCCGAGGCTGCGCGCGGTCACCCACGCCTCGGTCTCCGGCGGCGAGTACGCCGTCGCGTTGTCCATCAGCTCGGCGAGCAGGTGCACCACCTCGTCGACCTTGTCGGCCGCGACCGCCACGTCCGGGTCGACGACGCCGATCCGGACCCGGGTGTAGTGCTCGATCTGCGACAGCGCCGCCTGGACGACCTTCTGCATCGGTACGTCCTCGTGGCGTACCCGCCCGACGCCCACACCGCCGAGCACGAGGAGGCTGGCGTTGATCCGTCCCATCCGGGTCGCCAGGCTGTCCAGGGTGTAGAGCTGCTGTAGCCGCTCCGGGTCGGTCTCGTCCCGCTCGACCTTGTCCACCTGGGCGAGTACCGCGTCCACCAGCCGCTGTTCGCGGCGGCTGAGGTGGACGAAGATGTCGGCGGTGTTGGCCCGCATCACCGCCTGCTCGGCGGCGGTCCGGACGGCCGCCTGGTGTACGGCGGTGAACGCCTGGCCCACCTCGCCGATCTCGTCACCACTGGACGCCTCCAGGGTGGACGCGGACGCCCGGGCGAGCGCCTCCGGATGGATGCCGGCACTGTCCAGGCTGCGCAGCTCGGCCACCATCGCCGGCAGTTCGGTGTACGCGACCGAGTGCGCCGCGTCCCGGAGCCGCCGCAGCCGCCGGGTGATCTGCCGGGCGACCGCCCAGGTGACCAGTACGGTCAGCAGCAGCGCGACCGCCATCGCGGCGCCCTCGGCAACGGCCCGCCAGCGTTGCTCCACCCGGGCCGCGTCCACCTCGGCCAGCACGGCGGCATCGACCCGCTGCTGCACCTCGAAGAGCCGCGCGGCCCAGCCCTGGGTGGCACCGATCCAAGCGTTGGTGTTGACGTCCAGCGGGGCGCCGATCTCGGCCCGGGAGACCTGGTCCTGGAGGCGTTGCAGGGCGAGCGCCTCCTTGCCGCTGCCGGCTTGCTCCCACCAGACCTGCCACTCGCCGGGGGCGAGACCGAGGAAGGCCAGGCTGTTCTCGGTGAAGCCGGTCCGGGCGGCGGTGATGTCCTGCTGCATCGACGGGGTGAGCTGGCCGGCGGCGATCGCCCGGAGCACCGCGACCTGTTGCTGGCCGAGCGCCTCCGCGGTCTTCGACAGCGCGGCGCCGGCCCGGATCCCGTCCGCGACCTCGGCCGAGACGACGCCCTGGGCGATCGACTCCCGGTAGGCCAGCAGGTCGGCGATGATGATCCGGTAGCTGAACGTGGTGGCGGAGACGGCCGCGTGCGCGGCGGTACGCACCTGCGTGCGTAGCGGCGCCAGGTCGGCCAGCGCGTTGTCGATCCGGGCCAGTACGCTGCCCGGCCCGGCGGCCGGCTCGGGGGCGAGCGCGCGTTGCCGCTGGTAGCGCGCGACTATCTCGTCGGTGTCGGCGGCCTGCCGGGCGTAGGTGTCCTGCTGGCGGGGCGTGGCGGCGGTCAACAGGTCGGCGGCGGCCGCCCGTTCCCGCTGGAGTTGGTAGGCCAGCCGGCCCGCCTCGGCGCCCAGTTGGGCCAGCACGCCGAGGTCGCTGGCCTGCTCGGCCTGCTGGGCGCTGTCGGCCAGCGCCAGTCCGGCGAACCCGACGACCGCGACCAGCGGCGCGGCCACGATGATGCGCATCCGAGAGGCGATCTTCCAGCCGCGTCGCGGTACGGGCTGGGGTCGGGCCGCGTGGGATCGGGTGGTCGAGGCCAAGACTGACTCCCACGGCTCGTCATCGAGGAGATCTGCATCTTGCAGTTAGCAAGTCCCATTGCGCCGGACCGGCGGGGCGGGCAACAGGGTTAACCGTGGTACAAACAGCTCGTACCACTATCTGTACCCGCCGATGAACAGGCAGTTACTTCCGCAGGCAGCGGTACCCGGGAGGCAGCTCGACGGATCCCGCCGACCGGTGCCACCGCTGGTTCACGACTCAGTTCGGGTAGGGGAAGGTTCAGTGCCGGTGGCGCAGCGCGCCGACCCGACCTCGCCGGTGGGACTCGACAAAGGGCCGGCGTACCTCGCCGGCCGGCCGACGCGACTCGGTCACCGGCTGCCGGGACTCCTCGGCCGGCGGCGGGCCGTCCGGGGGGCCGGCGGCGTCGCCGTGCAACCTGTGCACCTGCGCCGCGAGTCGGTGCGCCTCCTCGGTGAGCCGGTGCGCCTCGGCCGGCTGCCGGTCGGGCTCGCCCGGGAAGTGCACCCGCAACATCTGGTCGATCAGGTCCCGCAGCTCGTCGATGGCGTCCACCACGGACTGTCGCGCTCCGACGGTGGGCTCCGGGTCGGCCCCAGTCGGGTCCGCCCGGCCGGCCGCCGCGCCGCGCGGCCCGCGCCGCCCGTCCGCGGCGAGTTGTTCGACCGCCACCTGGGGCCAGAGCGCGGTGAGCAGGCCCCCGGTGCCGAGTACGTCGTCACAGCGCACGGCCAGCTCGTGGCTGCCGTACCGGCGACCCGCCTCCACCGCCGCCACCGTCTCCCGACTGAACCGCACGCGGTCGGCCAGGGCGCGCTGGGTCAACCCCTTGCGGGTACGCCAGCGGCGCAGTTCGCGCTGGAACTCTCGGGTGGCCATCGATTCTGCGGTACCTGACGACGCAGCGTCCATTTGCTCACCTTCGTTGGTCAGCGATCCGATCACTCGCACCAGATCATGAGACGCGCGGAACAGATCATGACCCGGCATTTGCCGGGGCCAATTCTTACCTCCGGAGCGACGGGTGTGAAGGCTTACGCGCCACCTATCGTTGACGGTAAGTGAAAAACCTCGCACGCTGATCTACTTGACGGTGCGAAAATGATCTCCGGAGGAACGGGACGCCACCGGTTGCCCGGATTCATCCCTTCCGCCGTGAACGACGAATGGCGACACTCCGCAATCATCGGTCGGAGATCGGAGGTTGCGGTCACCCGTCGACGTGACGACGTCGATCGATCCCTTGCCGTTCATTGACAGACCGTGATCCGGCCCGGCCGGCTCCGACGCCCCGTCCGGGCGTACCCGTCGACGTCCTGAGCCGGACCCACCGTCGGCCGCGACCGGTGCCGGCGGGCCGGATCGGCCGCGAATCGGCCGGTCGAGACGGGATCGGCTACGCGGCGCGGGCGGTAATCGTGCCGGGTGGATCTTCGAGCCGTTCCCTCGGCGCGCTGGTGATATCGACGAGCGCGGGCAGCGCCCGATGTGCACGGAACGCGACATTGGGCTTGTAGGCGCTTACGTGCCCCGGCACCAGGCGCAGCCCGGGAATTGCCTCCGCGAGCCGCCCGAGCGCGATCCGGGCCTCCAGACGGGCGAGTGCGGCCCCGATGCAGAAATGCGGACCGTAACCGAAGGAGAGATGGTCCTTGACGTCCCCCCGGTCCGGATCGAACCGATCCGGACCGGTGAACGTCGCCGGGTCGCGGTTCGCGGCGCCGATGAGGAGCAGGCACCGTTGCCCGGCGGGGATCGTGACGCCGCCGATGGTGACCGGCCGCAGGGTGACCCGGAGCCAGCCGTCGATGGCGGGGCCGAACCGCAGCGCCTCCTCCAGGAAGGCCGGCACGCTGGCCGGGTCGTCGGCGATGCGTTCCCACCGGCCGGGCACCGACAGGGCCTGTTCGAGGCCGTGGGCGAGGAGTCCGGCGGTGGTCTCGTGGCCGGCGACGAGCAGGTTGAACGCCATCGAGGCGACCTCGTCGACGGTGAGGACCTCGTCGTCGCCGTCCCGGTAGCGCAGCGCCCGGGAGATGAAGTCGTCGCCGTCGAGGTCTCCCTCGGCCCGGCGGCCGACGAGGTCCTGGCAGTAGTGCCAGAAGTCGAGCAGGCCCTGGGCCAGGCGTACCTGTTCGGCGGGGTCGGGTTGGCCCCAGACGAGGGCGATCTGACCGTCGGCCCACTGCCGGATCCGCGCGGTGTCCCGATCCGGTACCCCGAGGATGTCCAGCACCACCAGCAGGGGCAGCAGGGCGGTGAACTCGGGGATCAGGTCGACCACCTCGCCCCGGCGGGCGGTGATGGTGCCGACGAGTTCGTCGACCCGGCGGCGCACCATCGGCCCGTACTGGGCGGCGACCCGGGGACCGGTGTTGGCGAAGGTGGCCCGCAACGCCCGCCTGGTCCGGGTGTGTACCGGCGAGTCGGCGGCGGCCGTCGTCGGCGGCACGTCGAGCCGCATCACGATCGCGAGCGCCTCGGGACACATCTCGTAGACCGGAGCCAGGGTGAGCGCGTTACCGAAACTGTCCGCGTCCCCGAACGCCTGCCGGACGTGCTCGTGCCGGCTGATCAACCACATGCCCAGGTCCTCGGCATAGTGCACACTCTCGGGGCGGTCCAGCAGATCCCGCCACACCGCGGCAGGGTCGGTCAGATAGGTACCAGCGAACGGGCTGAGTTCCATGGCCGCCTCCTGGCCCACGCTCGGCGCGCTGTCGTAGGGTTCCGATGGCAGGGCCCCGGTGGCAATAGTTCGCCCACCGGGAATCAGTTGCCCCGTAACTCCTAACGACATCTGGGAATCTCACGATGCGCTGCGACAGTCGGTAAGTCAAGGTATTCGTTTGTGCCATTGTATTGGCGCTCGGGCGCGACGTTGGTCACACCCGGGCCGAGCCCGCCAGGAGCCAGGTTGCAACTTGCCACCTGCACGTTGCTTCCTGTTCACGCCGGCCGACCGGGCATCACACCGCGTCACGGATCTCGATCCGGGGCACGCCGCGCGGCGAGGTCTCCGCCCCGGGCCCGGTAGACCGCGACCGCCCTCAACCGAGGAGGGTAATCGCGGCGAAAGGGTGCTGGCTGAGCGGTCGTTTTGGTCGATCGCCGCCAATACTAAACAACTCGGCGGGAACGCCTATGACCTTCCCCGGAAACGCGTACGTTCCAATGTGGTCACCGGGCGCCCCGGGGCGGCCACCCGACAGTCCCTTGACAGAAGTCGATCGGGGAACTGATGGGTCACCGCTCAGGGGCCGAGCGCGTGTGAGGATGATCCGCATGCGGGCTGTGGTGTTCGAGGAGTTCGGCGGGCGGCCGGAGCTGCGTACCGTGCCCGACCCGGTACCCAGCCCGGCGGGCGTGGTGGTCGAGGTCGGGGCGACCGGGCTGTGCCGCAGCGACTGGCACGGCTGGCAGGGGCACGACCCGGACATCCGGCTGCCGCACGTGCCGGGGCACGAGTTCGCCGGAGTGGTGGCGGCGGTCGGTCCGGCGGTCCAGGGCTGGCGGGTGGGCGACCGGGTCACCGCCCCGTTCGTCTGCGCCTGCGGCAGCTGCCCTTCCTGCCTCGCCGGGCACCAGCAGGTCTGCGAGCGGCAGACCCAGCCCGGCTTCACCCACTGGGGCTCCTACGCCGACCTGGTCGCGGTCGAGCACGCCGACGTGAACCTGGTCCGGCTGCCCGACGAGCTGAATTTCGCCGGCGCCGCCGCGCTCGGCTGCCGGTTCGGCACCGCGTTCCGGGCGGTGGTCGCGCAGGGCCGGGTGGCCGCCGGTGAGTGGGTGGCCGTACACGGGTGTGGCGGGGTGGGACTCTCCGCGGTGATGATCGCGGTGGCCAGCGGTGCCCGGGTGGTGGCGGTCGACGTCAGCCCGGCCGCGCTGGAGCTGGCCCGCCGGTTCGGCGCCACCGCCTGCCTGGACGCCGGCACGTTGAACCTTCTTCCACCTGAACCGCGCGGCGCACGCGCCCCGACCTCCACCCGCGGCCACGACGGACCGCAAGGGGAGGTGGAGAAGGGTTCATTGCCCGGCCCGCAGGAGGTGGCCGGGGCGGTCCGCGAGCTGACCGGCGGCGGCGCCCACCTGTCGCTGGACGCGCTGGGCAGCGCGCCGACGTGTGCCGGGTCGATCGAGAGCCTGCGGCGGCGGGGGCGGCACGTGCAGGTCGGGCTGCTGCCGGCCGCGAACGGGCACCCGGCGGTGCCGATGGACCGGGTCATCGGGTACGAGCTGGAACTGCGCGGCAGCCACGGGATGGCCGCGCACGCGTACCCGGAGCTGCTGGCGCTGGTCGGCGCCGGGGTGCTCCGGCCGGCGGAGCTGGTGACCCAGACGATCGGGCTGGCCGAGGCACCGGTGGCGCTGGCCACCCTGGATCGGCCGCGGGTCGGCGGAATCCGGCTGATCCAGCCGAACCGGGACTGACCGCCCGACGCTGGCCGCGTCTCGCTATCGAGGTTCGTCAAGGGCCGTTCCGGATGCTTTCATTGGTGCCATGGCGAACCCGGTGATCTTGACGGTCGACGACGACCCGGCGGTGTCGCGGGCGGTGGCCCGGGACGTACGGCGGCGCTACGGCGACCGGTGCCGGGTGGTCCGCGCCTCGTCCGGCGACGAGGCGCTGGCCGCGCTGCGCGAGATCAAACTCCGGGGCGACCAGGTCGCGGTGCTGCTCGCCGACTACCGGATGCCACAGATGAACGGCATCGAGTTCCTCGAAGCGGCGATGGACCTCTTCCCGACCGCCCGCCGGGTACTGCTGACCGCCTACGCGGACACCAACGCGGCGATCGACGCGATCAACATCGTCGACCTGGACCACTACCTGCTCAAGCCCTGGCATCCGCCGGAGGAGAAGCTCTATCCGGTACTGGACAGCCTGCTGGAGGCCTGGGCGGCGAGCCCGGAGGCCGCCCCGGACGAGGTACGGGTGATCGGGCACCGCTGGTCCGCGCCGTCCTTCGAGGTCCGCGACTTCCTCGCCCGCAACCTGGTGCCGTACCGCTGGCTGCTGGCCGACGAACCGGAGGGTGGGCGGCTACTGGCCGCCGCCGGAGCCGACCCGGCCGACGTGCCGGTGGTGGTCACCGCGGACGGCAGCGCGCTGGTCAAACCGACCGAGGCCGAGTTGGCGGTCAAGTGCGGGCTATCCACCACCCCGGCCGCCGACTTCTACGACCTGGTGGTGGTCGGCGCCGGCCCGGCCGGCCTCGGCGCGGCCGTCTACGGCGCCTCCGAGGGGCTGCGGACCGTACTGGTCGAGCGGCAGGCGACCGGCGGTCAGGCCGGGCAGAGCAGCCGGATCGAGAACTACCTCGGCTTCCCGGACGGGGTCTCGGGATCGCAGCTCGCCGACCGGGCCCGCCGGCAGGCGCTGAGGTTCGGCGCCGAGCTGCTGACCGCCCGGGACGTGGTCGGACTGGAGGCGGCCGGCGCGACCCGACTGCTCCGGTTCAGTGACGGCTCGTCGATCGCCGCCCACACGGTGGTACTGGCCACCGGGGTCTCCTACCGGCAGCTCACCGCGCCCGGGCTGGCCGACCTGACCGGCCGGGGCGTCTTCTACGGCTCGGCGTCGACCGAGGCACCGAACTGCGCCGGCCAGGACGTCTACATCGTCGGCGGGGCGAACTCGGCCGGCCAGGCAGCGGTCTACTTCGCCCGGCACGCCCGCCGGGTGCACCTGCTGGTACGCGGCCCCGACCTGCACCGGTCGATGTCGCACTACCTGATCGAGCAGATCGAACGGATCGACAACATCGAGGTGCACCCGCACTCCGAGGTGATCGGCGGCGACGGCACCGACCACCTGGAGCAGCTCACCATCTGCGACAACCGGGTCGGGCAGCAGAGGACCGTGAAGGCGTCCTGGCTCTTCGTCTTCATCGGCGCCGAACCGCGTACCGACTGGCTGGCCGACGTGGTGGCCCGGGACGCCCGGGGCTACGTACTGACCGGGCTGGACCTGAGCAGCGACGGGCGGCGGCCGGCCGGCTGGTCGCTGCCCCGCGACCCGTACCCGCTGGAGTCGAGTCTGCCCGGGGTATTCGCGGCCGGGGACGTCCGGGCCGACTCGATCAAGCGGGTCGCCTCGGCGGTCGGCGAGGGTGCGATGGTGGTCTCACTGGCCCACCAGTACCTGGCGGCGCAGTAAGGCAATTTCGAGCGGGAGACGGCTCACGAACACGGATCGGGTGACGAGATGGGCGGATCGGACGAACGGCTGGCGATCGAGGAACTGCGTACGCTGTTCCTGTTCGAGTCACTGGACGAGGAGAAACTCGGCTACATCCACGAGCACGGCCGGGTGCAGCGGCTGCCGGCCGGGGCCGACATCTTCGTCGAGGGTGCCGAGGCGAACTGCTTCTATGTGCTGCTCGACGGCACCGTCTCGCTGATCCGGCTGGTCCAGGGCGATCGGGTCGAGATCACCCGCACCGACCAGCGCGGCGTGTACGGCGGGGCGACCCAGCCCTACCTGAACGAGCAGCGGGTGCAGACGTACCTGAACGGAATGCGGGCGATCACCGACGTCACGCTCTTCACGCTGCCGGCCGAGGTGATCAGCACCGCGATGCGCCGCTGGTTCCCGATGGCGATGCACCTGCTGGACGGGCTCTTCATCGGCATGCGGACCACCCAGACCGTGGTCGGCGAGCGGGAGCGGCTGCTGGCCCTCGGCTCGCTCTCGGCCGGGCTGACCCACGAGCTGAACAATCCGGCCGCCGCCGCCGTCCGGGCGAGCTCGGTACTCCGGGACCGGGTCGCCGGGATGCGGCACAAGCTGGCCATGATCGCCGACGGCCGGTTGGACGGCGAGCGGCTGCAACGCCTGGTCGAACTCCAGGAGGCCGCCGTCAAGCAGGCCGCCAGCGCACCCACCCTCTCCCCGCTGGAGACCAGCGACGCCGAGGACACCCTCGCCGACTGGCTGGACGAACACGAGGTCACCGGCGGCTGGGACCTCGCCCCGACGCTGACCGCCGGCGGCATCGACGTGCCCTGGCTGGAGCAGGTCGGCACGGCGGTACGCCCCGACGACCTGGAGCCGGCGATTCGCTGGCTGACCTACACCGTCGAGACAGAACTGCTGCTCGGCGAGATCGACGACGCGCTGAGCCGGATCACCGGGCTGGTCGGGGCGGCGAAGCAGTATTCGCAACTGGACCGGGCCCCGCACCGGACGGTCGACGTGCACGACCTGCTCGACGCCACCCTGGCGATGTTCACCGCCAAACTCAAGCCCGGCATCCAGGTGGTGAAGGAGTACGACCGCGACCTGCCGGCGATCCCGGTCTACGCCGCCGAACTGAACCAGGTGTGGACCAACCTGGTCGACAACGCGCTCTACGCGATCGGCGAGGAGGGTGTGCTGACCGTACGCACCCGGCGGGACGACGACTCGATCGTGGTGGAGATCGTCGACACCGGGCCCGGCATCCCGGCCGAGGTCCGGTCCCGGATCTTCGAGCCGTTCTTCACCACCAAGCCGATCGGCGATGGCACGGGGCTGGGGCTGGACATCTCATATCGAATCGTGGTCAACAAGCACCACGGGGACATCCGGGTCGACTCCGAGCCGGGGCGTACCACCTTCCGGGTCTGCCTGCCGATCTCCGGGCCCGAGCCGGGCGCGGTCGAGGCCGCGCTCTCCTGATCCGGAAGCCGGCGCCGCCCGGCGCGTGGGCGGGTCGGCGCGGCCGGGCCGATCAGGTCAGTCAGCGCGGGCAGCCCGATCAGCTCGTCGAACGGAGCCGGCGGCCGGAGCCGTCCGCCCGCATCGCCGCGACCAGGTCCTCCCGGGCCCGGGCCACCCGGGACCGGATGGTGCCGACCGGGCAGTCGCAGACCTCGGCCGCCTCGGCGTAGCTCAGCCCGGCGACCTGGGTGGCGACGAACGCCTCCCGGCGGTCCGGCGGCAGGTCCGCCAGCAGCCGGGCCAGCTCCACGGCGCCCTCGAAGCCGGTGCTCCCCCGGGCCAGTTCGGCGTCGGCGGCGAGTTGCCAGTCCGGCAGCGACGCGACCCGGGGACGCCGCATCGCCGTCCGGACGTGGTCGACACAGGCCCGCCGGGCGATCGAGAGCAGCCACGTCTTCGCGGACGACCTGGCCGCGAAGCGCGGCAGCGCGCGCATCGCCCGCAGGTAGGTCTCCTGGGCGAGATCCTCCGCCTCACCGGCACCGACCAGGTGGGAGACGAACCGCTGCACGTCGTGCTGGGTCGCCCGGATGAAGGCCGCTGCCGCCGAGCGGTCGCCGGCCTTGGCGGCCAGTGCCAGCCTGGTGATCTCGTCGCTGTCGACGCCGGGGGGAGACATGCCCCAAAGCTACCGGTACCGGCGGCCACCTCGAATACCCCCGGTGGGCATCTGATCGCCTAACGGGGCGATCATGCCGCTGAAAGGGCTCGGCGGCACCCGGTCGAGCGGGGTCGGCGCCGGAATGCTTACCCCCGAGGGAACCGACGGGCGGTCAGGGCCGACTATGAGAGTGTGCGGTGCGAACAGTATCGAGAAGCCCTGTCGGCCCGGCTGGACGGCGAGGAGCACCCGGCCGAGCGGGCCGGGGTGGACCGCCACCTCGCCACCTGCGCCGAGTGCCGAAGCTGGCTCGACGGCGCGACGGCGCTGAACAGGCTGGCCCGGACCAGCGTCGTACCACCGCCGATGGAGATCGACGACGGGCTCCTCGATGCCGTTCCGGGACCGAGTCGGCTGGCCCGGCTGGCCGGTACGCTCCGGATCGCGCTCGGGGTGGTGGGCGTCGCCCAGTTCCTGCTCGGCGCGGCCCAGATCGCCGGCATCGGCTCGTCCGGTCACCTGCACGGCATCGAGGTCGTGTTCGGCGGCGGGCCGGACCACCTGTGGCACGAGTCGGCCGCCTGGAACGTCGCACTCGGGGCCGGATTCGCCTGGATCGCACTTCGCCGTACCCGGCCGCTGGGTCTGGTACCCACGCTGACCGCGTTCGTCGCCGTGCTGACCCTGCTCTCCGTCAACGACGCGATCGCCGGCCGGGTGGATCTCAACCGAATCCTCAGTCACGGGCTGATCCTCGCCGGCTATCTGCTCATCCTCGGCCTGTCCCGCCCGACGATCGAGTCGGGCGAGCCGCCGTACCGGCACGGGCAGCGGACCGGGCCGGGCTGGCGGGCGACGTTCGAGGAGGAGCCGGCACCCGCGCCGCCGCGGCTACGGCTGGTCCGGGCCCGGCCCGGAACGGCCCAGGCCAGTACCCATCACCGGGCAGCCTGACCGCATCCGGACGCCGGGACCCGCTGCCGGCCCCCGTCCACGGTTCGGATTCGGGCGCGGCCCCGCTCAACCGCGTGGTTCGGGGTCGGACCCGGCGCCTGCTCAACCGCGTGGTTCGGAGTCGGGCTCGGCACCGCTCAACCGCGTGACGTACGTCCGCCGTGTGCCGGGTTCGGCGTGTGTGGCAGTTTGCCCAGTTGCCGCCAGTCCGACTCGGCGACATTGATGTCGTAGTGCCGGGCCGCCGCGAGGATGTTCGCGAACGCCTGGTCCCGCTCGGCGTCGCTGACGTCGTGCGTCTGGTCGAACCGGGCGATGGCGTTGCGGACGTGCGACGCGTCGGTGAGCGGCTCCTTGCGCTTGCCGGGGAAGGCGAACGCGCTGTCCGGCAGCTCGCGGGACTGCTTGCTGCTGATCACCCCGTGCTGGTCGACGGGCTTCCAGGTGGTCTTCATGGCTTCCTCCTGACCGAAGGGGTACTCCCCACCCTGGTTCTCCTACCCCTGGCCGGGACCGATAACCGGCTCGTCGGCGCGGGGACCTCGAACAGTTGGGCTGACACATTTTGAATTCTGTCAGCCGTTAGTCCATACTTGCCGAAGCGCCGGCATCCGGTCCGCCGGAGCAGCGGCCGGCACCCACGAACAGGAGCAGAACATGGAGAACCGGACACTCGGCAGCAACGGTCCCACCGTCTCCGCCCTCGGCCTCGGCACGATGGGGATGTCCGACCTCTACGGGCCCGCCGACGAGACGGAGAGCGTCGCGACGATCCACGCGGCCCTGGACGCCGGGGTCACGCTGCTGGACACCGGCGACTTCTACGGGGCCGGGCACAACGAGATGCTGCTCGGCCGCGCGCTGCGCGAGCGCAGCCGCGACCAGGTCGCGATCAGCGTCAAGTTCGGCGGGCTCCGCGACCCGGAAGGCGGCTGGGACGGCATCGACGGCCGCCCCCAGGCGGTACGGAACTTCCTCGCGTACTCGCTGCGCCGGCTCGGCACCGACCACGTCGACGTGTACCGGATCGCCCGGCTCGACCCGGCGGTGCCGATCGAGGAGACGGTGGGCGCGATCGCCGAGCAGGTGACCGCCGGCCGGGTACGGCACGTCGGCCTCTCCGAGGTCGGCGCGGCGACGATCCGCCGGGCGCAGGCCGTACATCCGATCGCCGACCTACAGATCGAGTACTCGCTGCTGTCCCGGACCGTCGAGGCGGAGATCCTGCCCACCTGTCGCGAGCTGGGCATCGGCGTGACGGCGTACGGGGTGCTGTCCCGAGGGCTGCTCAGCGGGCACTGGACCGCCGACCGTCAGCTCTCCCCCGGCGACTTCCGCTCGTTCAGCCCCCGGTTCACCGGCGACAACCTCCAGGCGAACCTGCTGCTGGTCGACGCGCTGCGCGAGGTCGCGCAGGCGCGCGGGGCTACCGTCTCGCAGGTGGCCATCGCCTGGGTGCTCAGCCGGGGTACGGACATCGTGCCGCTGATCGGGGCCAGGCGCCGGGACCGGCTGGCCGAGTCGCTCGGGGCGCTCGACCTGAAGCTCGACGCCGACGACCTGGCCGCGATCGAGCGCGCCGTACCGGTCGGGTCCGCCGCCGGCGCCCGCTACGCCGCCCCCGCGATGGAGCACCTGGACAGCGAACGGTGAAATAGTGCCCATGGCCGACTCGACGCTGACCCCGGAACGGATCCTCGAGGCGGCGGAGGAGGTCCTCCGCCGCTTCGGCCCGGCCAAGGCGACCGTGGTGGACGTCGCCCGGGCCCTGGGGGTGAGCCACGGCAGCGTCTACCGGCATTTCGCCAGCAAGACCGCGTTGCGCGAGGCGGTCGCCGACCGCTGGCTGGACCGGGTGCACGCGGACCTGCCGGCGGTGACATCGGGTCCGGCGCCGGCGCCGGAGCGGCTGCGGTCCTGGCTGCACACGCTGCACGGCACCAAGCGCGCGACCGCGCTCGACGACCCGGAACTCTTCGCCACCTACATCGTGCTGGTCGGCGAGGCCAGTACGGTGATCGCCGCGTCGCTGGACGGGCTGGTCGGGCAGCTCTCCCGGATCATCGCGGACGGGGTCGCCGACGGCGACTTCGCCGTCGGCGACGTGCCCCGGGCCGCCCGGGCGGTGCTGCACGCGACCGTACGGTTCCACGACCCGACGCACTGCGCCCAGTGGGCCGATCCGGACATCGAGCGGCAACTCGACGCCGTCTGCGACCTGCTGCTCGACGGCCTCCGCCCGCGCTGACCCGGCACCCGGCCCCGGCGTCCCGCCCCGGCGCCGAACTCCCGTTACGCACACTGTCGAGCTGCCCCGCCGATGCGCCCTCCACCGGCGACGGCGGGCTGCCCCGTCCAGGCACCCGGCTCGACAGGCGGCGCGGGAGGGATTCGCCGCCGGGCTAGCGCCAACTGCACCTGTTCGGCCCGCATCGCGGCGGCCGGAACGGATTGCATTGACATTATTAGTTAACTTTCCTAATGTTTCAGCAACTCAGCAACATCGATCCCGATCCGCCGCGCCGGTGCCGCGGCGACCCCCACCCCCACCAGGTGGGATCGAGCCGCTGAGGTGCCTGCGACAGAAGGGAACGTCGATGTCACCTACGATGAGCGCCGAGCGGGTCCGCCCGCCGGGACGCCGACCCGGCATCCGGTCCAGGTTGTTCACCGGAGCACTCGCGCTGGCCACCGCCGCGACCGGGACGGCAATCGCGCTCGCGCCGCTCTCCCCCGCCGAGGCAGTCGTACTGCCCAACAACTTCAAGAGCGTCGGCTACATGCCGAGCTGGGCCGGCGACGTCAACGCCATCCAGTACAGCAAGCTGACCCACATCAACTACGCGTTCGTACTGCCGAACGCGAACGGCACGTTGCGGGCCGTGGAGAACCCGAGCAAGCTCTCCTCGCTGGTGTCGCGGGCGCACGGCAGCAACGTCAAGGTGTCGATCGCGATCGGCGGCTGGAACAACGGCGACGACTCCGCCTTCGAGGCGCTGGCCGGCAACGCCTCCAGCCGGACCACGTTCGTGAACAGCGTGATCAGCTTCGTGACGCAGTACAACCTGGACGGTGTCGACATGGACTGGGAGTACCCGGACCCCGGCACCTCGGCGAACAACTTCACCGCGCTGATGCAGCAGCTCAGCGGGGAACTCCGCAGCCGGGGCAAGCTGCTCACCGCCGCCGTGGTCTCCGAGGGCGGTACCGTCAACGGGGTGCAGCCGGCCGTCTTCGGCTACGTCGACTGGCTGAACATCATGGCGTACGACGGCGGCAGCCCGCACGCCAACTACGACTGGTCGATCAACGCCGTGAACGGCTGGAAGTCGCGCGGCCTGCCGGCCAGCAAGGCGGTGCTCGGCGTGCCGTTCTACAGCCGGCCCGGCTACTACACCTACTCCGCGCTGGTCGCGATGGACCCGGCCAACGCCAACCGGGACTGCACCACCGCCGGCGGGGCGCAGCAGTGCTACAACGGCGTACCGACGGTGAAGCGCAAGACCCAGTGGGCGATGGCCAACGCCGGCGGGATGATGAACTGGGAGCTGTCCCAGGACACCAACAACGCGACTTCGCTGGTCAGCGCCATCTACGACACGGTGATGGGCGGCGGTACCCCGCCGCCGGGCGGCCGGACCGGCCAGATCACCGGCATCGGCGGCAAGTGCGTCGATGTCGCGGCGGCCTCCACCGCGAACGGCACGGCGATCCAGCTCTACACCTGCAACGGCAGCAACGCCCAGCGCTGGACGGTCGGTACCGACGGCACCCTGCGGGCGCTCGGCAAGTGCGCCGACGTCACCGCCGCCGCGACCACCAACGGCGCCAAGGTGCAGCTCTACGACTGCAACGGCACCGGTGCGCAGGTCTGGCAGGCGCAGGGCAACGGCACCCTGCGCAACCCCGCGTCGAACAAGTGCCTGGACGCCACCGACAACAGTTCGGCCGACGGCACCCGGCTACAGATCTGGGACTGCTTCGGCGGCGCCAACCAGGTATGGCGACTTCCGGCCTGATCCCGGCACCGCATCCGGCCCGGTCGCCGCGAGCGGCCGGGCCGGATGCTGTCGAGCGGGTCTTACTGCCAGACGTTCACCGCGAGCCGGCCGGTGGTGCCGAGGTCGATCCCGCCGCGCGGGGCGACGAGCTGGACCGGTGCGCCGGGCGCGGGAGCGATCTCCAGGTAGCTCGCGTCCCCGGCCGGCTCGGCCGACTCGGTGACGGTGTTCCGCCAGAGCACCCGCGCCCGCGCCGACTCGCCGGGCCCCAGCACCACCGGCCGGGGTGGCACGTCGTAGCTGTCCGGGCTACTCACCGGCGCCGACCCGTTGCCGACCGTGACGTCGAGCGCCCGCCGCTCCTGGTCCAGTACCCGCACCACGGGATAGCCGTCGAGGCGGTATGGAGCGGTGCCGCAGTTGCGCAGCTCGATCCCGAGCGCCCGCAGGCCGAGGGCGGGTTCCACCTCACCGGCGGTGATCAGGAAGCCGTCGGGACACTCGGCGGTCGGCGCCGGATCGGCGGTCAGGGTCGGCTCCGGGATCGGGGGCCTGCTCGGCGTACCGCAGCCGGCGAGTAGCGCGACCGTGCCGAGCAGGGTGCCGAGCCGGCGCATCCGCCTGCGGTGGGACGGCGGGATGCCGATCGTCATGCAGTGCCTTCCCGACCCTGCCGGGTCTCGTCGAGTACGCCGCCACACTCCTGCTGCGCTGCGGGCAAGCCGCTGAGCAGGCACGATATCAACCCCGATATCGCGGGCGGACGGGCACGTGCCCGCGGTGCCGGTCAGCCGAAGGTGTAGCCGGTCAGGTATTCCGGTACGACGATCCGGCTCCTCGGGGCCGCCCGCCGGATCGCCGTGATCATCGCCTCCAGCCTCGGCCGGTCGGCCGGCGCGATCGGCGGTGGATTCCGCAGCTCGGTCTCGAAGTTGTCCCAGTGCACCGGCACCACGATCTCCGGATAGTCCAGCGCCGCCAGCAACCGGGGCAGGTACTCGTGCGTGGAGGTGCTGGCGGCCATCGCGATCATCGCGACGTCGGGCCGCAGGCCGGACACGTTGCGTTCCACGAAGTCGCTGGCGCCCATGAAGAAGACCGCCGGGCCGTCCTTGACGGTGACCTGGAAGGCGAGGGTGTCGCCCTCCGGCAGGTCACCGACGGTGGCGGGCTTCGGCGGCTGGCTCAGCCGCAGCCCGGGGATGCCGATCGAGTACGCCGCGTTCCGGCTGTGCAGCGAGGCGACCACCTCGACCGTGTAGTCGCCGAAGTCGAGCACCTCGCCACCCTTGACCAGTCCCAGCTGCCCGGCGGGGATGCCGGCGGCCAGCCCGAGCTGGTACGTCGTCATGGTGCCGAGCACCCGCGCCCCGCTCGTCGTCGCGATGTGCGGTACGTCGTTGAAGTGGTCCCAGTGCGAGTGGGTGACCAGTACCGTCTCGGGCCGGCCCACGTGTTCGTCCACGATGGAGGTGGCGACGGTCAGCGGGGTGGCCAGGTTCATCCCGCCCTCGAACAGTCCGGTCCGGTAACGACTCAGGTACGGATCGACCAGTACCGTCCGGGTGCCGATGTCGATCCGCCAGCCGGCCGTACCGAACCAGCGGAACGTCGCGGCGGCGCCGGTGCCCCGCGACCTGGTGCGGCCGGCCGGAGCCGACCCGTGCGCCGCGACGGCGGGTGTGGCGAGTCCCGGTGCCACCGTGGCGGCGAGCCCGGTCGCTGCGGCGCCGACGGCGGCGGTCCGGAGCAGCCCCCGGCGGTCGAGTCGAGGTTCGGTCATGAGTTTCCCCCTCCGATCGGGCTCGGCCCGGTCGTGCCCGCGCCTGAGCAGCGCCGGAACGCCCCGGCCGAGCGGTCGAGTGCGGAAACCCAATCACCGGCCGAGCCGCGCCGTCCAAGACCATCCGGCGGATCCACCGATATCCGTTCCGATATCAGCACTGGTAGCGGCAGTGCGCAGAGTCGACGCAGGCGGGAAAGATCGTCGGATGGTCCGTCTGTCCACGATGGTCAGACACCCCACCGAGCCGGTCATCGGACGTCCTATAGGATCTTTCGGGACACGGGTGAGACCTTCCGGAAGAAGGATTCATGACGGACCAGGGGCGGCCGGCTTCGGCCGGTATCGACACCTCGAAACCCAGCATCGCGCGGGCCTACGACGTGGTGCTCGGCGGCAAGGACAACTTCGCGATCGACCGCGCGGTCGTCGGCGAGATGCTCAAGATCGTGCCGCAGTTGCCGGAGGTGGCGGCCTACAACCGGCAGATCCTCAGCCGGGGCGTCCGCTATCTGGTCGAAGAGGCGGGCATCCGGCAGTTCATGGATCTGGGTTCCGGGCTGCCGACCCGGGAGAACACCCACCAGGTGGCACAGCGGTCGGCACCCGACGCCCGGGTCGTCTACATCGACAACGACCCGATCGTACTGGCCCACGGGCGGGCCCTGCTCGTCGAGAACGAGAACACCACGGTCGTCACGGCCGACCTGCGAGACCCCGAGTCCATACTCGCCAATCCCGAGGTGCACCGCCTCATCGACTTCTCCCAGCCGGTCGGCGTACTGCTCGTCGGCATCCTGCACCATCTGCACGACGACGAGGACCCGCAGAGCGTCGCCGAGGCGTACCTGGCGGCCGTGCCGTCCGGCAGTCACCTCTTCATGACCAGCTTCTGCGCGTCCTTCCCGGAAGCGGCCGAGCTTGAGGAGACGTACCTCAGCGTGCTCGGCACCGGCCGATTCCGGACGCTGGAGGAGCTTCAGGGGTTCTTCGGAGACCTCGAGATGGTCGAGCCGGGCCTGGTACCGCTGCCGCAGTGGCGGCCGGAGTCTCCCATCGACCACGACCTCACCGTGGCCGAACTGCTGATGGCCGGCGGGATCGCCCGGAAGCGCTGATCTCCGCCCACAACGCCAGCGGGCACGGTGACCGGCGCGTCCCCGGTGGGGTCGGCGCGTGGACCGGCCGTGGGCGAAGCCGAAAGACGACCCGGGCGAAGGACGACCGGCGCGAACGACCCACCTGCCCCGGGTCGTGCTGCCCGGGACAGGTGGGTCGGGTCGAGACGCCGGCGGGTCGCGATCGACACGGTTCGGATGAGACACGGTTCCGACGAGCTGGTCCGGATCGGCTGAGCTGCTCCAGATCGGCTGAGCTGCTCCAGATCGGCTGGGCTGCTCCGGAACCGGTGCGCGGCGCCTCTCGCAGCGGTCAGCGGGCGACGCAGCTCGGGGTGAAACCGGCTGCGCTACCGGTGCCCTGGAAGCCGAACTCCGTCGACTGTCCGGCGGCGATCCGTCCGTTGTAGCTCACGTTCGTGAACTGGACGGCGCCGCTGCTGCCGCTGCGCTCGGTGTTCCAGGCGTTCGTGACCGTGGTGCCGGCCGGCAGGGTGGCGCTGACGGTCCAGCCGGTGGTGCCGGCGGAACCGGCGGTGACCCGTACGGTCGCGACGAAGCCTCCGGTCCAGGAGTTCAGCGACACCGTCGCGGTGCAGCCGGCCGGCGGGTTGGTCGGTGGCGTCGTCGGCGGGTTGGTGGGGCCGCCGGTCGGGGTCGGGGTCGGGGTGCCGCCGTCGGTGAGGCTGCCGGGCACCGCCAGCAGGGCGTTGTACCAGGTGGTGGCCATCTTGCTGTAGCCGGTCGCGTTCGGGTGCACGCCGTCGGCCAGGTCGGCGGTGCTGAGCGCGGCGTACATGTTGACCAGGTAGACCTGCCGACCGGCGTTCGCCCGGGTCTGCACGATCTGCGGGATGGCCGCGTTGAAGCTGCGCACCTGGGCGTCGGTGCTCGCGGAGCCGGCCGGGACGATGGTGGCGACGAAGAGCTTCGCCGCGGGTGCGGTGGTGGTGATCCGGTCGATCAGCGCGGCCAGCCGGTTGGGGGCGTTCGGCAGGTCGCGGTTCTGGAAGATGTCGTTGGTGCCGATGTGCAGCAGGATGGTGCGCGGCTGGTAGGTGTTGAGCCAGTTGACGATGTTGGCGTCGATCTGGTCGATCCGCCAGCCGGAGTGGCCCTCGTGGTCACGGTCGCCGAGGCTGGCCGGGCCGTTGGCCTGGGAACCGACGAAGTCGACGGTGTAGCCGCCGGCCACCACCTTCTGCCACAGGTCGATCCGGTATCCACCCGGCACGTTGAAGCCGTCGGTGATCGAGTCGCCGAGCGGCAGTACCCGGACCCCGGCCGCCGCCTCCACCCGGTGGCCGGTGTGCACCAGGATTGCCGCGGTCACCAGTACGGCCGCCAACAGCGCACCGGCACACCGGCGCATGGTCGTGGACATGGCCACTCACCTTCCAATGCATCCATCGTCTTCGATCAAATCCATTGAAGGTCCCGACCTCGACTCCCCACCGGCCAGCCGCCGAGCTGAGCGGCGAACGCGCCGTCAGGTGCGCCGAACGGGCGAGCGGCGGGCCGGTTCCCCGTTCTCCTGGAGTAGGCCCACTTCCCTTGGAGTGGAGTAGGCCCACTTCCCTTGGAGTGGGTCGGCGCGTCTGCGGTCAGCCGAGCCGGAAGTCGACCACCCGGATCGGGGACGGCGTGCTGCCGCTGGATGCGCGCTGGTAGAGGATCGACAGGACGCCGTCGCTCTCCACCCGGGCCCGGTCCACGATCACCTCGCCGAAGGCGTTCAGCCCGGCGCCGTCGAAGCGTACGGTCCAGTCGGTGTAGCCGCTGGCCCGGCTGGCGGTGACGATCCGGCCGTACGGCAGCACGACGTAGGCGTTGTCGGCGGCGTCGAGCACGACCTGGGAGCGGCCGGTCGCGTTCAACGGCACCGGAATCTCGACCTTGCGCCAGACCCCGGACGGGTTGCGGAACAGGTGGAAGGCCCGGCCGTTGGCCCGGCGTGCCGAGGCGTACGAGGTGACGCAGGAGGTGAACCGGCCGGGTACGTAGCTGATGATCACGTGCGGGTTGCCTGTCGAGTCGACGTCCTGGCTCTCCTGGTTGATCAGCCCGTAGTTCGGCGGCAACGGGTCGACCACGAGTCCGGGACTGGAGATCGACACCAGGCTGCCCGAGTTGGTGGTCCCGACGACCGTCCCGGCGTTGTTGCGCCAGGTGCGGCCCTGGTCGTCGCTGTGCACGTATCCGGTGTCGTGGTTGGTCAGGCCGCCGCTGTTGCAGGTCACCGCGGAGTTGCCCTCCCGCCAGGTGAACGCGGCGTGCAGCCGGCCGCCCGGACCGTAGGTCAGCCCGTGCAGGTACATGTTCCGGGTGGTGCTGGTGGCGCCGTTCGCGACGTACGGCCCGGTCGCCGACGACCAGCGGCCGAGCCGGCGCCAGGTGGAACCGTCGTACTCGGCGAGTTCGTTGGCGCCGTTGCCCGACCGCCCGGTCCGGTAGCTGAGCTGGAGCCGGTTGCCGGGCGCGACCCGGAACTGCGGGTACGTCATCGCGCCCAGTCCGACCCCGTCCAGACTGCGCTGCTCCGCGCCGAACCGGCTGGCCAGCCAGCTCCGCGAACCCGGCGACGAGACCAGCCCGGCCTCGGACTTGACGTAGTAGACCTCGCTGTCGTGGGTGTCCATCGCCACGTGCAGCCGGCCGTCGCCCGGGGAGATGCCGAGCGCGATGGAGTTGTGCGAGTCGTCGGTGCTCAACCGGTGCGGCAACTGGAGGGCCTGCCACGCCCCGGACGGCAGTTGCCGGCGGGCGAGTACCGCGTTCCGGGTCGAGGTGTACCAGGCCGCGTACTGGTAGCCGGCGTGGCTGACGATGCCGTCGCCGTACGAGTTGTTGTTGACCAGTCCGTCGTAGGAGACGAAGTAGAGCGCGGTGGGGTCGAGCTGGGTGTCGCCGAGCCGGGTCACGCCCGGGGCCGCCGCGACCGCCGGACCCGGCGGGACGACCACTGCGACGGTAACCCCGAGGACGAGTGACGCCGCCAACGCGGCCCGGCGGGAGGACGGGGCGGACATGGCTACTCCCTCGCGTCGGGCGCTCCCGGGCGCTCCCGGATGAATGGATTCAACGTACATCCATGTCCATCAATTAGGAAGCGCCGGCGGCGCCGCCCGTCATGCATGGCCCGAGCCGGTGGCTACCCCAGCAGCTCGTTGGCGATGTTCAGCGCGTTGGTGACCACGGTCAACTGGGCGCCGCCGACCCGACAGCGGCGGTGACCAGGCCACCGTCGATGACCAGGTCCTGTCCGTTGACGTAGCCCGCCTCGGCGGAGGCGAGAAAGGCGACCGCGTCGGCGACATCCTCGGCGGTACCCAGCCGACCGGCGGCTATCCGGGCGACGACGCCGGCATGTGCCTCGACCGGGATGGCGTCGTGGAACATCGGCGTCGTGATGTAGCCGGGGCTCACCGAGTTGACCCGGATTCCCCTGGGCCCCAGTTCGGCCGCGAGGGTGTGCGCCAGGTTGTGTACCGCAGCCTTGGTCGCCGCGTAGAGGGAGGCTCCGGACAGGCCACGGTAGAGCGTCCAGGACGCGTTGATCACGATCGCCCCGCCGTCGGAGAGCAGCGGAACGGTCTTCTGGATGGTGAAGAACACCCCCCTGAAGTTGATGTCCACGACCCGGTCGAACTCGGCCTCGGTGACGTCGCCGTGCGGCTGGAACCGGGCGACTCCGGCGTTGGCGAAGACCACGTCCAGCCGCCCGTACCGGTCCCGGATCGCACCGGCCAGGGCGTCGAGGTCGGCAAGGTTCGCCACGTCGCCGCGCACCGCCAGGACGCGGTCCCCGCCGCCCAGATCGTCGAGCGCGGCGTCCAGCCGGACCTTGTCGCGTCCGGTGACGACGACCCGGGCTCCCTCGGCCAGCAGCCTGCGCGCGGTGGCCAGTCCCATCCCGCTGGTGCCGCCGGTGACTAGAGCAATCCTGCCGTCGAACCGGGAAATGCTGTGTGTCATGGCACCCAGCGTGACCAACGGTGGGCGACCCGAACAGTGCGCGGCTATCCGGGGAGCGGCACCACCAGGTTCGGCGGAGGCGATCAGGCTGAGACGGCGAGCCGGAGCCGGAACAGCCGTCCGAGCCGGTCCCCGTTCCCGGTGTCGGGCCGCGGGTTGTACAGCTCCAGATACCAGTCCGGCCGGTCGACCACGGCCAGGGTCGTCATGTCGAAGAACAGCTCACCGACCTCGGGGTGGTGCACCACCTTCACCGCCTGGCCGGGAACGCCCACGTCGTGGCGTGCCCACAGCTCGGCGAAGTCCGGGCTCACCGCGTGGAGATCGTCGATCACCCGACGGAACTCCGGGTCGGCGGGCGAATGTGCCGCGTCGGCGCGGAACGCCGCGACGACAGCGGGCGCGACCGACGCCCAGTGCGGGTGCGTGTCGCGGTAACGGGCACTGGTGAAGAACGTGATCAGGCAGTTGTGGTCGGTGTCGCCGTAGCCGAACACCGTCCGGGCCGCGTCGTTGACCGCGAGCAGATTCCAGTACCGGTCCCGGAGCATCGCCGGCCGGGGCATCCACGCGTCGAGCAGGTGCCGCAACTCCGGGGTGACCGCCACGCCGCGCGTCCCGCCCGAGCGGGGCGGATTGAGACCGGCCAGCAGGTACAGGTGGGCACGCTCGGGCTCGGTCAGCCGCAGCGCCCTGCCGATCGCGTCCAGCACCTCTGCCGAGACGTTGATCTCGCGGCCCTGCTCGAGCCAGGTGTACCAGGAGACCCCGACCCCGGCCAGCACGGCGACCTCCTCACGCCGCAGACCGGGTGTCCGGCGCCTGCCCACCGCTGCCATTCCGACGTCCCCCGGCGTCAACCTGGCCCGGCGGGTACGTAGGAAGTCGCGGAGCTGCTCGCGGCGACGCCCGGCCACCTCGGCGGATTCGCTGGTCATAGGCCACGGTAGCAACGATCGGCCGCAGACCTGTCGGCCGCTCAGCCGACCGGCACGGCACCCTCGCCGCCGTCGACCTCGGTGACCCGCGGGCCGCCCACCTCGGCCACCCCCGCGCCGCTCCGCCTGCCGGCCGAGGTCTCCTCGCGGACGACGAACCGGATCGACCGGGCCTCGGTGATGCAGGCGCGCAGCGGTGCGGCCAGCTCGCGGTGCCCCGGGCTGCGCTCCCACGCCTCGAAGTGGGCCAACGACACCCACTCGCTGGTGATCAGCCACTGCTCGGAGTCGCTCGACGCCTCGCAGACCTGGTCCACCAGGTGCCCCGGCACCCCCTCCGCGACCTGGTAACGGATCTGCTCGTACGCCTTCAGGAAATCCTCGGTACGCTCCCGCGGCACCCGGATCAGGAACAGCACTCTGGCCTTCGACATCCCGGTCGTCCTCTCCAAGCTCCCCCCGGGCTACGCCGGGCCGCGCCGTACCACCACGGCGCTGTTGAAACCGTCGAACCCGCGCGCCCCGACCAGCGCCACGTCCACCCGCCGGGGTCCGGACTCCCGGACGAAGTCCAACTCGCAGCCGGGCGCCGGCCGGTCCAGCCCGGCCGTCGGCGGCAGCACCCCGTGCCGGATGCCGAGCAGCGCGGTCGCCACGTCCAGCGCCGACCCACCCTGGTGTGCCCGGCCGACCAGCGGCTTCTGGGTGGTCACCGGCGGCGGGCGCGTCCCGAACACCGCACGCAGCGCCTCGGCCTCGCTGCGGTCGTAGCGGGGCACGCCGAGCGCGTCCGGAAAGACCACGTCGACCTCGGCCGGCCGCACCCCGGCCCGGTCCAGGGCGAGCCGCATCGCCCGGGCGTACTGCGCCGGGTCTCCGGCGGCGAGCCGGTCGGTGTGCCGGGCGTCGTGGCTGGCGCCCCAGCCGGCGACCTCGGCATAGCCGCGTACTCCCCGGGCCCGGGCGTGCGCCAGGTCCTCCACCACGAAGACCGCCCCACCCTCCCCCGGTACGTAGCCGCCGGCCGCCACGTCGAACGGCCGGTACGCCAACGCCGGCTCGGGGCAGGTGCTCAGCAGCCCGTTGCGCATCTGGCAGGTCAGCGCGTACGGGCTCAGCGGGCACTCGGTGCCACCGGCCAGCACCACCGGAGTGCCGCGCCGGACCATCCGTACCGCGTGCGCCAGGCTGTCCAGCCCACCGGCGGACTCGGCCGCCAGTACCCCGCACGGGCCCTTGAACTGGTGCCGGATCGAGAGCTGACCGACGCTCGCCGCGTAGAACCAGGCGATCGACTGGTACGCCCCGACGGTCCGGGCCGGGCCACGCCAGAGCCGTTGCAGTTCCCGCTGACCGAACAGGTTGCCGCCGGAGGAACTCGCCAGGGTCACCGCGTACCCGTAGGGATCGTCGGCCATCTCCGGCAGTCCGGCGTCGGCGAGCGCGAGCCGGGCCGCCGCGAACCCGAGATGCGTCCACCGGTCGGTCTGCACCACCTGCCGGTTGTCGGCATAGTGCAGCGCGTCGAAGCCGGCCACCTCGCCCGCGAGCCGGCTGGGATAGCGCTCCGGGTCGAAGAGGGTGATCGGGCCGATCCGGCTCTGTCCGGCCAGCACGCACTTCCAGTGCGCGTCCGCGCCGATCCCGCTCGGCGCCACCACGCCGATCCCGGTGATCACGGCCCGGCGCCGCGCCCCGTCCCCACCCGCCCGGCCGGTCACCGGTCCGACGTCGTCCGCCCGGCCGGTCGTCGGTCCGGCGCCGCGCGGCTCGCCGGTCATCGGTCCCGCCCGTCGAAGCGGGTGAAGACCATCGCCGACTGGAACCCGCCGAAGCCACTGCCGACGGAGAGGGCCACCCGCACCGGCAGTTCCCGCGCGGTGTTCGGCGTGTAGTCGAGGTCGCACTCGGCGTCCCGGTTGGCCCAGTTGGCGGTCGGCGGCACCACCCCGTGTTCGATGGCCAGCGCGCAGGCCGCCATCTCGATCGCGCCGATCGCCCCGAGCGAGTGCCCGACCATCGACTTGATCGAACTGATCGGCACCCGGTACGCCGCCGCACCCAGCGCCCGCTTGAAGGCGGCCGTCTCGTGCCGGTCGTTCTGCCGGGTACCCGAGCCGTGCGCGCTGACGTACGACACGTCGGCCGGATCGCACCGGGCCTGTGCCATCGCGTCGTCGATGGCCAACGCCATCTCCACACCGTCCGGACGCAGCCCGGTCATGTGGTAGCCATTGCTCCGGTTGGCGTATCCGGCGGCCTCGCAGTAGACCCGCGCCCCGCGCCGCCGGGCGTGCTCCGCCTCTTCGAGGACCAGCACGGCGGCCCCCTCGGCGAGTACGAAGCCGTGCCGGTCCCGGTCGAACGGCCGCGAGGCGTGCGCCGGATCGTCGTTGTCCGGAGTGGTCGCCTTGATCGCGTCGAACGAGGCGACGGTGACCGGCGAGATCGGGCTGTCCGAGGCGCCGGAGAGCACCACGTCCGCCTCGTCGTCCTCGATGAGCTGCTGGCCGTAGCCGATCGCGTCGATCCCGGAGGTGCAGCCGGTGGAGATCACCTGGGCCGGACCGTGCACCCCGTGCCGGCAGGCGACGTCGGCGGCGAGGCTGCTCGGCATCAGCGCCTGGTAGAGGTACGGACCGGCCCGGTTCGGATCCACCAGCCAGTCCGCACCGGAGTCGCTGACCTGCACGTACTCCCGCTCCAGCAGCATGGTGCCGCCCACCGCCGAGCCGAGCACCACTCCGGTGCGCTCCCGCGTCGCGTCGGTCAGCTCCAGTCCGCTGTCCGCCAGCGCCTCGATCGACGCGGCCAGCGCGAACTGGACGTACCGGTCGGCGCGCTGTCGCTCGGCGACGCCTAGCCCGGCGCGGACCGGGTCGAAGTCGCACTCGGCGGCGACCTGGGAGCGGAACGGTGACGGGTCGAAGAAGCTGATCCGGCGGGTCGCCGTGCGGCCGGCGGTGATGGTTGCCCAGAACTCGTCCCGGGTCGCCCCGCCCGGCGCGACCACCCCGATCCCGGTCACCACGCTGCGGCGCCGGTTCACGGCCCGGCCTCCGGCCCGCCGACCACCGCGCCCGCCGCCGCCCTATCCGCGCCGTCTGCCCGGGCCACCCGGTCCGCGTCGGCCGTCGGTGCCGGTCGGTCCACGTCGGTTGTCCGGGCCACCCGGTCCGCGTCGGTTGTCCGGGCCGGTTGGTCCACGTCGGTTGTCCGGGCCGTCGGGACACCGGTTTCGGGCCGGTCGGTCGCCGTGTCGGTGCCGGACGGTTCGGTGTCGACGTGCCCGAGTTCCGGACGCGGGGCCAGTGGACCGAGCTGGAAGACCACTTCGGCGGGCTGGTCGGCCACGTTGCGCAGCCGGTGCCGGACGTTCACCGCCACGTACAGCGCCTCCCCGGTGCCGACCGGCACCGGCTCGTCGTCCAGGTCCACCACGATCGCCCCCCGGGCGACGTAGAGGAACTCCTCGCTGTACGGGTGGTAGTGCTCGGCGATCCGCTCGCCGGGAGCGAGGTTCGCCACGCCCATGAAGCCGGATCCGCTGCCGACGGTGCGGGGACCGAGCAGTACCCGGATCTCGCCACCTCGGCGGCGGTCCGGGGCGATGTCGCGGGCGGCCACCAACCGGCAGCCCGAGTCACTCATCGCCCACCCCGCTGGTCGACGCGGCCGAGGCCGGCGCGCTCGCCTCCAGTTCGGCGGCGATCCGCTCGATCTTGTCCCGGATGATGTCCAACTGGATCCGGCTGTTCGCGTTGATCCGGTCGGTCATCTGGGCGGTGCTCACCGGTGCCGTCGGGCGCATCTCGAAGTCCTGGGTCCAGGTCATCCGGGTGCCGCCCGGCGCCTCGGCATAGCGCCAGTGGATCCGCATGTACTCGAACGGCCCGGTCTCCACCCGGTGCGCGTGCACCTCCCGGCGCGCCGGATCGGGGGTACGCTCGCTGACCCAGCTCCAGGTGACCCCGTTCTCGTCGGGGTACATGGTCAACCGGAACCGTACGGTGTCGCCGCGCCGCTCGATGATCTCCACCGACTGGTACTCGGTGAACAGCCCGGTCCAGCCCGCGACGTCGTTGGTCAGGTCCCACACCAGTTGCGACGGGGCCGCGATCAGCACACTGTTCTCGGTGTGGCCCGGACGGCCGGTTCCGGCTGCGGGGGCGACCTGCGGCTCGTACTGGTGGGCCACCACCTCGGCGACCTCCGCGATGCTGAGCCGCCCGGCCTCCTCCGGAAGCTGGACCCGGTAGCGGTCCGCCACCACCGCCTGTAGTTCGAGCAGTGCCAGCGAGTCCATCCCGAGTTCCTCCAGCGAGGCGCTCGGCGCGGCGGCTGCGGCGGCTGCGTCCAGCCCGCAGTGCCGGACCAGGATCGCGGTGATCTCTGCCGCCGTCACCGGCGACGGGGCCGGCTCCCGCTGGTTCGGCCCGGTCAACGCCGGTTCCTCGTGCCTGACGGTCATCTGGTCCTCCTCGGAAGGTGGGCGGTGGTGGGTGGGCCGCTCCGCGCGACGGCCGAGGCTTCGGAAACGGCGGAAACGGCGGAAACGGCGGGAGCGGCGGGAGCGGCGGGAGCGGCGGGAGCGGCGGGAGCGGCGGGAGCGGCGGAGGCTTCGGGAACGGCGAGACCAGCGCGGTCGGGGTCGGTCGACGCCGGGTTGCTCGACGCCGGGTTACTCGGCACCGAGCCGGTCGACACCCGGCCGGTCGATGACGGGTCGCCCGGCGCCGAGGCGGCCGACAACCGGTCAGTCGACAACCGGTCGGTCGGCGCCGAGTCGGTGGTGCCGAGCAGCCGGTCGACCAGCCCGGTCGAGTACCGCCCCTTGCGGAAGCCCGCGTCGTCGAGTACCCGGCGCAGGAACGGGATGGTGGTGCGTACGCCCGGCCCGTCGACGTCGAACTCGTGCAGCGCCCGCTCCATCCGGCCGAGCGCCAGATCCCGGTCGGGCGCCCAGACCACCACCTTGGCGAGCAGCGAGTCGTAGTACGGCCCGACCAGGTAGCCGGGGTAGCCGTGCGTGTCGACCCGGGTACACGGCCCGCTCGGCGGGACGAACCTGGTCAGCCGGCCCGGGGTCGGCGCGAACCCCCGGTCGGGGTCCTCCACGTTGACCCGGCACTCCACCGCGACACCGGAGATCCGGACGTCCTCCTGGCGCAGCCGCAGCGGTACGCCGGCCGCGATGTGCAACTGCTCGTGCACCAGGTCGAGGCCGGTGATCATCTCGGTGACCGGGTGCTCGACCTGGATCCGGCAGTTGACCTCGATGAACGAGAACCGTTCGGCCTCGTCGACCAGGAACTCGAAGGTCCCGGCTCCGGTGTAGCCGGCCCGCAGCGCGCCGCGCAGCGCGGAGTCGGCGAGCGCGTCGAGGGTACCGGCGGACAGGGCGGGGGCCGGGCCCTCCTCGATCAGCTTCTGGTGCCGCCGCTGCACCGAGCAGTCCCGGGTGCCCAGGTGTACGCCGTTCCCGTACCCGTCGCAGAGCACCTGCACCTCGACGTGCCGGGCCTGCACGAGATACCGCTCGACGTAGACCCGGTCGTCGCCGAAGACCGCGTGCGCGGCGATCCTGGTCCGCTCGTACGCCGCGCCGAACTCGTCGGCCGACCAGACCACCGTCATCCCGCGTCCACCGCCCCCGGCGGCACACTTGATGATCACGGGGTAGCCGATCTCGTCGGCGACCTCCCGCGCGTTCGCCGCCGTGTCGACGGTCGCCAGGCTGCCCGGTGGCAGCGGCAGGCCGGCGTCCTGCATCAGCGCCCGGGCCCGCGCCTTGTCGCCGAGTGCGAGCATCACCTCCGGCGGGGGTCCGATGAAGACGAGCCCGTTGTCGGCGCAGATCTCGGCGAAGTCGGCGTCCTCGGAGAGGAACCCGTAACCCGGGTGCACGGCCTGGGCCCCGGTCCGGCGGGCCGCCTCGACGATGGCGGCGGCGTTGCGGTAACTCTGCCGGGCCTCCGGCGGCCCGATGCAGACCGCCTCGTCGGCCAGCCGCACGACGGCCGAGTCGCGGTCCGCGACCGAGTACACCGCCACGGTACGTACGCCCAGCTCACGGCAGGCCCGGGCCACCCGGAGCGCGATCTCGCCGCGATTGGCGATCAGGATCTTCTCGAACACCGCCGCACCGTCCTGGAAGTCACGCGGGTAGCAGGGCGAACAGTGGCTGCCCGAACTCGACCGGATCGCCGTCCCGGACGAGCACCTCGGCCACCCGGCCGACCTGGTCGGCCACCACCTCGTTCATCAGCTTCATCGCCTCGACGATGCAGACCACCTGACCGGGCTCCACCTTGTCGCCGACCTCGACGAACGGAGCGCCGCCGGGCTCGGCCGCCTGGTAGTAGGTGCCGACCATCGGCGCGACGACGGTCCGGCGGCCGTCACCGTCGGCGCCGCTGGCGGCGGCCGGTACGGGCCGGGCAGGGAGGTCGGCCGGCGCTGGGGCGGGTACTACGCCGCCCGGCTCCGGCGGACCGGACGCGCCGTGCCACTCGATCTCCAGCACGGCATCGCCGGAGCGCAGGTGGATCCGGCGCACCGGGCCGGCCGTCTCGGTCAGCAGCCGACCCGCCTGCCGGCGCAGCTCGCCGAGTGCCGTCTCCCGGTCAGCCGGCTCGGCGGCTTCGGTCGGCTGTCCGGGGATCGCCGCGGCGGTCACTCGGGACCCGCTTCCGACGGCAGCACGCTGGCTGCCGCACCGTACCGGCGGAAGCGCCGCCGACGACGCCCGACCAGCTCCCCGGCGGGTAGGTCGAGCAGCGGCGCCAGGTTCTCCAGCAGCGCCCGGCGGAGCAGTCGGGCCGCCCCGGCGGGATCCCGGTGCGCGCCCTCGGCCGGCTCCGCGACGATCTCGTCGGCGACGCCGAGCCGCAGCAGGTCGGGTGCGGTGAGCCGGAGCGCGTCGGCGGCCCGCGGCACGGCGGCCCGGTCCTGCCAGAGGATCGCGGCGCAGCCCTCGGGACTGATCACCGAGTAGACCGCGTTGCGCAGCATCAGCACCCGGTCGGCCACCGCCAACGCCAACGCCCCACCGCTGCCGCCCTCGCCGATGATCACCGCGACGATCGGGGTCGGCAGTCCGGTCATCGCCAGGATGCTCTCGGCGATCGCGGCGGCCTGGCCCTGCTGCTCGGCCTCCACCCCCGGGTACGCACCCGGCGTGTCGATCAGCGTCACCACCGGCAGGCCCAGGCCGGCGGCGAGCCGCATGACCCGCATCGCCTTGCGGTAGCCGGCCGGGCTGGCCATCCCGAAGTTGCGGGCCCGCAGCTCCCTCGGATGGTGTCCCTTCTGGTGCCCGACCACGGCGACGTACCGGTCACCGAGCCGGGCCAGCCCGGCAACGATCGCCGCGCAGTCGACGCCGAGCCGGTCACCGTGCAGCTCGACGAACCCGTCGAAGGCGGTGGCCAGGTAGTCGAGCGTGGTCGGCCGGCCGGCGTGCCGGGCGGACCGGACGATCCGCCAGGCGTCGGTCCAGTCGTCCGGGCCGGTGTCCCCGGTCCACGCCGCCGGGGTGACCTTCCCCGGTTCGGGTCGGCGGATCGAGGGCGCCCGGGCACCCGGCCCGGCCACACCGCCACCGCCACCGCCCGGTTCGCCATTCACCGGCGGCGACGCTTCAGCCGCGCGGAGCTGGCCATTCAGCCGGCCGTTCAGCGGGCCATCAAGCGAGCCGTTCAGCGGGCCGTTCCGTGGGCCATCAGGCGGGCCGAGCAGGGCGGCGTCGTCCGGCGTCGACGGCGTCCCGGCCGGCGGCCGGACCAGCGGCTTGACCGGGGCCGGCGCGGCGGCGGCGAGCAGCCAGCGCAGCCTGGCCCGCAGCACCCGCCGCTCCACCACCATGTCGACCTGACCGTGCCGGAGCAGGAAGTCGGTGGTCTGGAAGTCCGGCGGAAGCGTCTGCCGGATGGTCTCCTTGATCACCCGGGGACCGGCGAAGCCCAGCCGGGAACCGGTCTCGGCCAGCACGATGTCGGTGCAGGTCGCGAAGGACGCCGCCACTCCGCCGTAGGTGGGATCGGTGACCAGGCTGACGGTCAGCAGCCCCGCCTCACGCAGCGCGGCGATCGCCTGGCTGATGGTGGCCATCTGCATCAGCGCCAGTACGCCCTCCTGCATCCGGGCGCCACCGGACGCGGTGACCAGGAGCAGCGGCAGGCGGTTGCTCAGGGCGTGCTCGGCGGCCCGGGTGATCAGCTCCCCGGTGACCGAGCCCAGGCTGCCGCCGAGGAACCGGAAGTCCATCACGGCCAGCGCCAGGGGATGCCCGCCGAGCGTCGCCGAGCCGCAGAGCACCGCCTCGGCCAGGCCGGTCTCCGCGCGGGCGGCGGCGAGCCGCTGCGGGTACGGGACCGAGTCGACGAATCCGATCGGGTCGACCTGGGTCGCCGGGCCGGGCAACTGGCGGAAGGTGTCCCGGTCGACGAGTTGGGCGATCCGCTCGGGCGCGTCCAGCCGACGGTGGTCACCGCACTCCGGGCAGACGTCGAGGTTGCGCCGCAGCCGCTTCCGGTAGAGCAGCGCCGGGCAGGAACGGCAGCGGATCCACGGCTGCTGGTCGAGATCGGCGTACCCGCTGCGGCGCGGGATGGTGCCGGCCGGCGTACCCCCGGTCATCGCCGTACCCCCGGTCATCGCCTTGCCCCCTCGTTCGTCGGGGCGTCCCAGCGGTAGAAGCAGCGCGCCATGGCGTCCGCCGGCACCCGCCAGTTCGCCAGGTACGGCGTGATGTGCGGGGCCAGCCGTTCGCTGACCCGGACGAACTCGGGATGCCGGCGGACGTTCTCCACCGCGGCGGAACCCGGACTCTCCGTCTCGATCAGGTGCACATACAGGTCGTGCAGCCGGTAGAGCGAGCGGTGCCGTACGCCCACCAGCCGGGGCAGGTCGGTCCGGTCCGACTCGGCGAAAATCTGCGCGACCCGCCCCTCGGCGGCCGGCACGACCTTCGCGACGATCAGTGAGCGATCCATGGCGCAGCCTCCCTGGGCGATTCCCGCGCTCCGGATGGGTGACACCGGCACCGGGCCGCGACAAGAGCCTCTCCCCCGGCTTCTCCCCCGACTGCGACCTCGTCCGAACGACTGGTGACCACCCTGCCGAGCGGGTGTCAACGAAGTGTCACCCGATCGCGTACGGCCGCCCCCCAGTATGGTGACGCTCTGGTGACGTCGACCGGGCACAATGCCCGATCGCGAGCCGGCGGGAGAGCGCTCAGGCAGCGTCACGGAGACCGATCACGACCACTTATGCCCAGCTCACAGCCGTTGTGCAGCGGCCGAACGGGTAGGTCGGATTGCCGACCGGCGGATTGACCGAGCGTAACGGCGATTGATAACCTTCGTCATGCTTTGCGGTGTCGGTCGCCCGAGCGGGCGCGGCGCCGGAGCGGCATCGGCATACCGGAGAGCTGGACGGGGCGGTCCGGGCAGAGCGGACTTCGGGACACGGGTTCCGGGTGCAGGAGGGTGGGGCCGTGACTCCTGAGGAGAGCGCGCCACACGACGGGGCACGCCGGGCACCGGCCCAGCCGTCCGAGCGTCAAGCCGGCCGAACGATCCAACTGTTCCTGCTGGACGGGTTCAGTCTGCTGCACGACGGGACGCCGGTGGTCGTACCACGTGGACTGCAACGGATCATCGCACTGGTCGGGTTGCGGCCGGGTGCGACCCGGGCACACCTGGCCGGTCTGCTGTGGCCGGACACTCCGGAGGAGCGGGCGATGTCCTCCCTGCGTACGGCGCTGTGGCGGCTGCGTCAGGAGGGCAGTTGCCCGGTACTCACCACCGGCGACACGGTACGGCTCGATCCGGCGGTGCGGCTCGACATCGACGACCTCGTCCGAGCCGCCGACCGGGTACGCGACGGCGGCGACCCCCGCTGGGCGGCGAAGATCCGTGGCGCCGGACGGCACGACCTGCTCCCCGGCTGGTACGACGAGTGGGTCCTGCTGGAGCGGGAGCGGCTGCGCCAGCTCCGGCTGCACATGCTGGAGGACATCGCCCGGGGTCACCTGCGCGCCGGGCAGCACGGCGAGGCGTTGCAGGCCGCCCTCGAGGCGGTCCGCGCCGAGCCGCTGCGGGAGACGCCGCACCGCCTGATCGTCGAGACCCACCTCGACGAGGGCAACGCCTACGAGGCGCTCCAAGCCTTCTACGTCTACCGTGACCTGCTGCTCCGCGAACTTCAACTGGAGCCGTCCGAGACGATGTGCGCCCTGCTCAGTGACCTGCTCGCCCCCATCTCCCGGCCGGCGGGGGCGCGCCTGTCGGCCTCGCGGCCACCGTCGGGGCGCGCCGAGGCGTACCCCGGCCGGTCGGCGCTGCCGGTGCGGCGCTGATCCGTGGCCCACCGTCCCACCGTGGCCACCGGCTCCTGACACGCCCACCGTCTCCTGACGCCCGCCGTCTCCAAGACCCTGCCGGCGTGCCTGGCGGGGCGGGCGGAACCGAGGCGGAACCGGGCGACAGGTTACCGGGCGGACAGGTGACCGGGCAAGGGTCGGGCCGAAGCCCGACGGTCTCCGTCCGGGGCGGTGCGATCCGGACGTGTCCCCATCCTGGCGTCGGCGGCGTCACCGCCGCGTCACCGGAGGACGACGCCGCCAGCGGCGGGCGGTGACGGTGGGGTGACGTCACCGCCGGCATGGTGATCGAGCCCGACCGGACGGCCGCCAGGTTGTCCGGGCCGCGACCGGGTCCGGACGCCCGCCGGACCCGGGTCCGGACCCGATCACGGACCGGCAAGATCCAACGGGTCGGACCGGCAACGGACGCCCCGAGGCCGGGTCGGACGAAGCCGGATCGTCGGGCCGGAAGCCGGGCCAGCGGGCCGGGGCAGCCAGGCGAGCCGTAGCAGCCAGTGGGGAGACGAGATGAATCGCGTACTGATCGTCGGCAGGATCATCCCGGGAACCGAGGAGGAGATCGCGAAGATCTTCGCGGAGTCCGACAACACGGACCTGCACACGGTCACCGGAGTGCGGCACCGCTCGCTCTACCACCTCGACGATCTCTGCCTGCACCTGATGGAGACCGACGACTCCGGGCCGTCCCGGCTGGAGCAGGCGAACCGGCATCCGCTCTTCGTCAGCGTGACGCAGCGGCTGGGCTCCTACATCTCGCCGTACTCGCCGAACTGGCGGTCGCCGCGCGACGCGATGGCCCAGTGCTTCTACCGCTGGGACGGCCCGGGTGCGACGGCCGCGATGCCGCCGGCCAGCCCGGCCGGCAGCCCGAGCTGATCCCGTCCCGACCCGCACCCGCCCGTACGCCGGCACCGCCGATCCCGGTCCGACGACCGCACCGGTACGCGCCGACCCGCCGACCCGGCCCGCCCACCCCGCCCCGCGCCACCCGGTCCCGCGTCGACCGCCCGGTCCCGCGTCGACCCGCCGCCGACCGACCATCGACGACCGCGGAAGGGGTCCGATGTCCGTCCGACCGATACATGTGCTCGTCATCGGTGCCGGTACCGGCGGCATGTGCCTGGCGCACGGCCTCCGGCGGGCCGGCATCAGCGTCGCCGTCTACGAGCGGTACCGCGACCGTGGCGACGGCCTGCTCGGCTACCGGGTCGGGATCAACCCGACCGGCTGCCGGGCGCTGCGGGAGTGCCTGCCGCCGGAGCTGTTCACCACGTTCCTCGCCACCTGCGCCCGGGCGCCCGGATACTTCAACGTGCTCACCGAGCAACTGCACCGGACGGCCTCCTTCGCGCTGCGCCCCGAGGCCGACCCGACCAGCATCGACCAGTCGGTCTCCCGGATGACGCTGCGCCAGGTGCTGCTGACCGGGATGGACGACGTGGTGCACTTCGGCAAGACGTTCACGCACTACGCGCAGCACGACGACGGCCGGGTCACCGCGTACTTCGCCGACGGCAGTTCGGCCACCGGGGACCTGCTGGTCGCCGCCGACGGCACGCACTCCGCGGTACGCCGGCAGTACCTGCCGCACGCCGAGGTCAGGGACGCCGGGAGCATCAACATCGCCAGCAAGATCCCGCTGACCGAGCAGACCCGCGGCCTGCTGACCGAGGAGATGCACCGGGGCATCTCGCTGATCTTCGGTGCCGGCGGCGTGATGGGCGTACTGCACGTGATGGAGTTCAAGTGGGACCAGCGCGGCTCGGTCAAGCCCGGGGTCGGGGTCACCGACGCCCGGCTGATCGGGCAGTGGCCGGGGCTGCTCTTCGACAACACCCGGGACTGCATCAACCTGATCATCTGGAGCGCCGCCGACCGGTTCCCCTCTGATGTGATGGAGTTGCGCGGCGAGCGCCTCGCCGAGGTCGCCCGGGACCTGACCCGGAACTGGCATCCGCACCTGCGCGAACTGCTGCGGCAGAGCGACACCGGCAGCGTCATCCCGATCAAGGTCGCCACCTCGGTACCGGTCGAGCCCTGGCCGAGCAGCAACGTGACCCTGCTCGGCGACGCGATCCACACCATGACGCCGGGACGCGGAGTCGGCGCCAACACCGCGCTGCGGGACGCCGCGCTGCTGCACCGGCAACTGGTCGCGGCGGCGGCCGGCGCCAAGCCGCTGCTCGGGAGCATCGCGGACTACGAGACGGAGATGATCCGGTACGGCTTCGCCCGGGTCGCCGACTCGCTGCGGACCAACGGCACCAACGGCGACGACCCGATCTACAAGCCGGTCATCGGCCGGTTGGCGATGCTGGCCGCGCGCGGCTACTTCAGCGTGACCAGCCGGCTTCCGCCGCTGCGCCGCCGCTTCGTCGACGAGCTGTACAACTACCGAGGCGCGGAGACCTGACCCGCCGTTCGACCCCGGGAGGGGAAGACTCTTGACATCGGCAAAGGATTTGTTGAAATAGGCATATGACTTCACCCCTGGCGCCGGAGGCGAGCGCGGTACGCGACTTCAACCGCTTCTACACCCGGATCATCGGCGCGCTCGACGAAGGGCTGGTCCGCACACCGTTCTCGCTCACCGACGCCAGGGTGGTCTACGAGCTGGCCCAGCGCCCGGCGACCGAGGTGCCGGCACTCCGCCGTGAACTGGCGCTGGACCCCGGCTACCTGAGCCGCATCCTGTCCCGGTTCGCCGCCGACGGACTGGTCGAGCGCAGCCAGTCACCGGTCGACGCCCGCCGGCAGGTGGTCACGCTGACCGAGGCCGGGCGGGCCGCGTACGCCCAGTTGAACGAGCGGACCCAGACCGAGATCGAGGCCCTGCTGGCCGGGCTCTCCGTGCCGGACCGGAAACGGCTGGTCGAGGCGATGCGGACGATCCGGGGGGTACTCGGCGAGGCGGTGCCGCCCCGGGCGTACCTGCTGCGGCCGGTCGGCCCCGGCGACCTCGGCTGGGTGGTGCACCGGCACGGCGTCCGCTACGCCGAGGAGTACGGCTGGGACGTCACCTTCGAGTCCCTGGTCGCCCGGATCGTCGCCGAGTACGTCGACCAGCGCGACCCCGGCCGCGAGGAGGCGTGGATCGCCGAGCTGGACGGCGCACCGGTCGGCTGTGTCTTCTGCGTCCGGCGGGACGACGAGGTGGCCCAGTTGCGCCTGCTGCTGGTCGAGCCGGAGGCCCGGGGGCTGGGCATCGGCAGCCGTCTGGTCGACGAGTGCCTGCGCTTCGCCCGCCGGGCCGGCTACCGCGAGATCATGCTCTGGACCAACGACGTACTCGCCGAAGCCCGGCGGATCTACGAGAAGGCCGGCTTCGAGCTGCGCGAACAGGCCCCGCACCACAGCTTCGGCCACGACCTGGTGGAGCAGACCTGGTGGCGCCGGCTCTGAGCGGTCGACCGGTGCCCGGTGCGCGGGCCGGAGGGAGTCATACGCGGGCCGGAGGGAGTCAGCAGAGCGCCGGGGTGCTGGCCCGGACGACCACCTCGGCGCGGATCCGGCGCAGCCGGGGCCGCTCCGCCCGGGGCTGCATGACGAGTTCGAGGGCGGCGGCACCGACCTCTTCCAGCGGCAGCCGTACCGTGGTGAGCGACGGCGTGACGTCCCGGAGCGTGACGATGTCGTCGAAGCCGGCCACCGCCATCCCGCCGGGCAGCGGCACGCCGTGGTCGCGCAGCGCCGAGATGGCGCCGACCGCCATCACGTCGTTGACCGCGAAGACACAACTGGCCCGGAGGTCGTGGGCGAGCAGGTCTCGCATGGTCGCGTACCCGCCGTCCCGGGTGAAGTCGCCGTACGCCACCTCCGCCCTCGGCAGCGTGTGGCCGCCGTCGGCGAGTCCGGCCTGGAAGCCGGCGAGCCGGTCCCGGGCGGTGAGCAGGTGCCGGGGCCCGGCGAGTACGGCGAACCGCCGGTGCCCCAGCTCGACCAGCCGCCGGGCGAGCAGTCTGGCCCCCTCCCGGTTCTCCAGCAGCACCGTGTCGATCGGCAGCACGTGCTGGCTGATCAGCGCGACCCGGGCGCCCGACTCGTCGAGGATCCGCAACTGGGCGCCGAGCCGGTCCCGCAGCGCCGGGTCGGTGGTCCGGCTGCCGGCCAGGATGACGGCGCGGGGCCGCTGGCCGCGCAGGGTCGCCAGGTAGTCGAGTTCCCGTTCGGCCCGGCCGGTGGTGCTGTACATCATCACGATGCTGCCGTGCCGCTCGGCGGCGCGCATCACGCCGGCCGCGATGGAGGAGAAGAACGGGTCGGCGATGTCGTGCACCAGCAGCCCGACCACGTTCGTGCGGCCCCGGGCCATCGCCTGGGCCGGCGCGTTGGCGGAGTAGTCCAGTGCGGCAGCGGCGGCGAGCACCCGGTCCATCAGGTCCGGCCGGACCTGGCGGCTGCCGTTGCCGTTGAGCACCCGCGACGCGGTCGCCACCGACACCCCGGCCTCGTGGGCCACGTCCATCAGCGTGACGGTTCCGGACGATCGCTTGCTCATGGTGGCGGCCCCGAGAAGGTGGTCGGTGTGGCGTCCGGGCCGGCGACCGCCCGGCACCCGCACCCTACCGTCAGGGGTGATCCGGACCGCCGCGCGGCGCCTCCCCCGGCGTCGGGGACGGGATCCCTCCGAGGCGGGAGGACGACAGCCGGCGGCTGCCGCACCGTCGAGGCATGACCATGAGGTACGGGATCGGGCACCGGGGCCGGGCGGTAGGCGCGTTGGGCTTCGCCGTCGGGTACGGGCTGCTCCGGCTCTACTGGGCCGGGGGCGGCCGGTGGGGCTACACCGCGTGCGACCGTACCCGCTCGCCGGGGCCGGTGGAGATCGCCGACGGCTGTGGGGCGGAGCGGCTGGCCACGTTGCCGTTCTGGTCCGGCTGGGGAGCGGTACTGCTCTGCGCCCTCCTCGTCGTCGTGGCAGGGATGGCGACACTGACCGCCGGCGGCAACCGGCCCGCAGGGTCGACGAGATCCGGCGAACCCCTGGGCCGGTTCCTCCGGTCCGGCCGGACCGCCTCGGTCGGCGCCTGGGCGGCGGCGGCGGCCCTGGTCGTGCTCTCGTTCCCCGGACACCTGCTCTTCGAGATCCCGATGGGGCTGGCCGGCCGACCCACCGACTGGCCGGACCTGCTGGGCCGGCTGCTGCTGCTCGGCGGCGGGCTCTCGTTCGCGGCGACGGCGGCCTCGGCAACCGATCGCGGGTACGCCCGTCCGGGGCCGCCCGGGCCACGGCCGGTGCCCGGCTGGACCCGCCGCTGGACGTACGCGGCCTGCCTGCTGCCGACGCTCGGGTTCACCGTGCCGCACGCGTGCTGGCTGCTGGGTATCCCGCTGGGCATTCCGGCCGACGAACTACGCCGGGCCGTCGAGGACATCGGGCTGCTGCCCGGACTGCTGCTCACCCTGGCACCGATGCTCGGTGGGCTGCTCACGCTCGGCCTGGCCGCCCGGTGGGGACAGGTCCTCCCCCGCTGGCTGCCAGGGCTGGCGGGGCGCCGGGTACCACCCACGCTGGCCCTGGCGCCGGCCGGGGTGGTCGCGGTGGCCCTGACCGCGTACGGCCTGATCGGCCTCGCGATGCTGACCGAGGCACTGGCCACCGGCGCCACCAACTGGGCGGAGCTGCGCTCCGGATGGGCGGTGGCCGGAACCGAGCTGGTCTTCCTCGCCTGGGGCATCGCGCTGGGGGTGGCGGCCGTCGGCTACTTCCGCACCACCCGCCCGCTCGACCCGCACGACCCGCACGACCCGCATGACGGGCACGACGGGCACGACCCGCACGACCCGCACGACCCGCATGACGGGCACGACGGGCACGACGGGCAGGACAGGCAGGACAGGCAGGGTGCGCAGGCTGGTGTGGGGAGCCGGGCCGTGGCCGAAAGTCTTTCAGGGCGTGCCGGATCTTGACGTTGCCGGTGGAAGGCGGTTAGCTCGGGAAAGCGGTTACCGCATTCGCCCGTCATCCATACAGTCCACTGGAGACAGTCAGCAGATGACCTCCGCGAGCAGTACCACCAGCCGGCTCACCGTCACCCACGAACACGGTCGCCAGATCGTCGTCACCGCGGACGGCGTGGAGATCGCGACCTACGTGTACGACCCCCCGGTGCCGGACTTCGAGTCACGCAAGCCCTACCTGCACCCGCTGCGTACCCTCGACGGGGCCCTGGTCTCGGCGTACCGGCCGAACGACCACCGGTGGCACAAGGGGCTCCAGATGACCATCTCGCACCTGTCCGGACAGAACTTCTGGGGCGGCAACTCGTACGTGCACGGCGAGGGCTACCGGGTACGGGACAACGTCGGCCGGATGCGGCACGACGCCTTCGACCTGGTCGACGTCACCCCGACCGGGTTGACCCTGCGGGAGTCGCTGACCTGGATCACCTCGACCGAGGAACACTGGGTCGCGGAACGGCGGGAACTGCGGATCCACGGGGTGGACCCCGGGCGTGGCACCTGGACGCTCGACTTCCAGACCGCACTGCGCAACATCCGGGGCGCGGAACTGCGGGTCGGCAGCCCCAGCACGCACGGCCGGCCGAACGCCGGCTACACGGGGTTCTTCTGGCGGGGGCCGCGCGGCTGGACCGGTGGCGAGATCGTCACCGCCGACGGCGGCGGGCCGGAGACGATGGGCCGGCAGTCCCCCTGGCTGGCGTACACCGCCGAGCACGACGAGGTCGACGGCGGCGGCACCGTACTGGTCTTCGCCGGCACCTCCAGCGCCGCCGTACCGCTGAAGTGGTTCGTCCGGAACACCCCGTTCCCGGCCGTCAACCCCTCGCCCGCGTTCGACGAGGAGGTGGTGCTCGCGCCCGACGAGACCCTCCGGCTCGCCCACCGGGTGGTCTTCGCCGACCGGGCCTGGGACCGGGCCGAGATCGAGGCGTACGCCGCGGAGCACGCGCCGTGACCGCCGCCGACGGCACGCCACCGCCCTTCCCCGGCGCCGTCGGCATCACCAACCTGCGGGTCTATCCCTGGCAGACCGACGACGGCCTGCACGGCGGCACCCCGCACCTGCACCTGTGCTGCACCGAGTGCTACGTGGTGGTGGGCGGCCGGGGCCGGCTACAGACCCTGACCCGGCGCGGCTTCGAGGAATCACCGCTGGGCGCGGGCGACGTGCTCTGGTTCACCCCGGGCACCATCCACCGGGCGGTCAACGACGACGGCGCGCTCCAGGTCGTGGTGATCATGCAGAACAGCGGGCTGCCGGAGGCCGGCGACGCCGTACTCACGCTGCCGCCGGAACAGCTCGCCGACCCGGCGACCTACCGGCGGGCGGTCTCGCTGACCGGGCCGGACGGATCCGAACCGCCCTCGGCCGAACGGGCCCGGGCCCGCCGCGACCTCGCCATCGAGGGGTTCGGCGAGCTCCGCCGCAGATGCGCGGCCGGCGACACCGCCGCGCTCGACGACTTCTACGCGTCCGCCGCCGCCCTGGTACGCCCGCAGCTCGACGCCTGGCAGCAGCGCTGGGAGCAGGGGCCGGCGGCGGTGAGCCGGCAGACCGGGGCACAGCTCGACGCGCTGCGCCGTGGTGACCACAGCCACCTCGCCGACGCCACCGTCACCCGGATCGTCCAACCCGAACAGACGACGCTGGGCATGTGCGGCTTCCTCTCCCCGTACGACCCACTGCGCGCCCAGCGCGACTGAGCACTCCGGCACCACCTCGCTAAGGAGTACCTGTGGAACCCATCCGCGTCGCCGTGGTCGGAACCGGAAACATCGCCCGGCTGCACGCCGAGGCACTGCGGCAACTCGGCGAGGAGGTACGCCTCGTCGGCGCCGTCGACACCGACCCCGGCCGGCTGTCGGCGTTCTGCGACCGGCACGACGTACCGGCCCGGCACTCCGACCTGGCCAGCCTGCTGGAGAAGGAGCGACCCGAGCTGGTACACGTGTGCACCCCGCCCGGCTCGCACCACGAGTTGGCCCTCGGCTGTCTCCGGGCCGGTGCCAACGTGCTGGTCGAGAAGCCGCCGACGCTGAACCTCGGCCAACTGGACGAGCTGGCCGAGGCGGAGCAGCGGTACGGCGCGACGCTTTCCACCGTCTTCCAGCACCGATTCGGCACCGGTGCGCTGCGGCTGCGCGCCCTGCTCGACGCCGGCGTGCTGGGCCGGCCAATGATGGCGGTCTGCCACACCACCTGGTTCCGCCCGCAGTCCTACTTCGACGTCGAGTGGCGGGGGCGCTGGGACACCGAGGGCGGCGGCCCGACGATGGGGCACGGGATCCACCAGATGGACCTGCTCTGCGCGATCCTCGGCGACTGGGCCGAGGTCTCCGCGCTGGCCCGACAGCAGGCCCGGCGCTCCGAGACCGAGGACCTGAGCATGGCCCACGTCAGCTTCGCCAACGGCGCGGTGGCCAGCGTCGTGAACAGCCTGCTGTCGATCCGCGAGGAGAGCTACCTGCGGTTCGACTTCGAGCGGGCCACGGTCGAGCTGACCCACCTGTACGGCTACGGCGACGACGACTGGCGGATCACCCCGGCACCCGAGTACTCCGAGGAGGTGCTCGCCGCCTGGCGGACCGGCGCGGCCGGGGTACGCAGCGGTCACCGGGCGCAGTTCGCCGAGGTGGTCCGGAGCCTGCGCGCCGGCACCCCGCCGCCGGTCACCTCGGCGGAGACCCGACGGACCATGCGACTGGTCGCCGGAGTCTACGCGTCGGCGTTCGCCCGCAGACCCGTCCGGCCGGACGAGCTGGGCGAGGACTCACCGTTCTACCGGCGGATGCAGGGGGACAGGCCGCGATGGTGAGCAGCCCGCTGGTGCCCGCCGCGGCCGTACCGCCACCGGCCGTACCCGGTCCGGGGACCCGCCCGCCGCTGCCCGCCACGACTCTCCCGGACCCCGTCGGGGTCGACGGCGGCCCGGGGAACGGGCTGGCCGTCACCCACGACGTCGGCCGGTCGGTACGGGTCGGCTGGCGCGGTGCGGAGCTGTTCCACTACGTCTACGCCGCGCAGGAGCCCCGGGACGAGGCGCCGCGACCCTACTTCCACCCGCTGCGGACCCTCGCCGGCAACGTCGTCAGCCTGTACCGGCCGCACGACCACCTCTGGCACAAGGGGCTCTGCTTCGGCATCTCCAACTTCGGTCCGGACAACTTCTGGGGCGGGTCGACCTATCTACGCGGCCAGGGATACCGGAAGCTCGACAACATCGGGGTGGTCGAGCACCTCGACTTCCCGGTGCTGCGCCGCGACCCCGACGCCGTACGCCTGGTCGAGCGGCTGCGCTGGGTCGGCCGCGACGGCGGCGCGGCGGTCTCGGAGCGGCGCCGGCTGGCGGTGGCGGTCTGGGCCAACCAGAGCGCGTGGCGGCTACGCTTCGAGACCGTACTGCGCAACGACGGCGACACGGTGATCACGATCGGCAGCCCGACCACCCAGGGCCGGGAGAACGCCGGCTACGGCGGACTCTTCTGGCAGGGACCGCGCTCGTTCCGGGGCGGCCGGGTGGTGACCCCGACCGGAGTCGGCGCGGACGAACTGATGGGCTGGCGCGGCCGGTGGCTCGGCTTCGTCGGCCGGCACGACGGCCTGGGGCCGGCCGAGACGTTGGCGTCGACGCTGGTCTTCCGGGACGATCCGGCGAACCCGGGCGCTCCGACCCGGTGGTTCGTCCGCACCGAGCCGTACGGCTGTCTCGGCCCGGCCCCGTTCTTCGACCGGGAGTACCCCTTCGCGCCCGGCACCGAACTACGGCTCCGCTACGACGTCGTGGTGGCCGACGGCGAACGGGACCCGGCCGGCTGCGCCCGACTGGCCGACCGGGCCGGCGCGACCGAGTTGCTGACCGGCGCTACCGAGTTGCTGACCGACCCGGCCGAGCCGGGGTGATCCGGGGGTGATCCGGGGCGGCTGAGTCGGCGGCCACCCCTCGACATCCAGCCCGGAAAATCGCGTTCGGCCGGTTGTTTACCCCGGCCGGCCGACCCTGTTGACTGAGACGAGACCGACGAGACGAGACCGACGAGACGAGAGTCGGGACGGGACCGGACGAGACGGGACCGGACGGGACGACCGGGGACGGGGAGGCGGCGAGTTGCGGGTCATCGGGGTGGGCTTCGGGCGTACCGGCACCAGGTCGACGAAGGAGGCGCTCGAACGGCTCGGCTTCGGCCCGTGCCACCACATGGCCGAGTTGTTCGCACAGCCGCGGACCATCGGTGCCTGGCTGCGGGCGGGCCGGGGCGGACCAGTGGACTGGGCCGGGCTGCTGGACGGCTACCGATCCACCGTGGACTGGCCGAGCGTGTACTTCTGGCGGGAGCTGATCGAGGTCTATCCCGACGCCAGGGTGCTGTTGACCGTACGCGACCCGCAGTCCTGGTACGACAGCGTCCGCAGCACCATCTACCGGTCCCGGACCATCGACCCGGAGTCGGCGCCACCGTGGCTGCGGCAGGCGTTGGCGGCCCATCCGGATTTGCTGGACCAGCCGAGGCTGACGGAAGCGCTGATCTGGCAGGGCACTTTCGGCGGCCGGTTCGACGACCGGGAGCACGCCCTGCGGGTCTACGCGGACCACGTCGCGGAGGTCCGGGCGACCGTGCCCGCCGACCGGCTCCTGGAGTTCGACGTGGCGCAGGGCTGGGAGCCGCTCTGTGAGTTCCTCGGCGTCGGCCTGCCGGCGGAACCGTTTCCGCTGCTCAACACGACGGCCTCGTTCCGAGAACGGCTGGCGGCCCCGGCCGGACCGCGCGACGAGCCGTGACCGGCCAGCCGACCGGGCTGCCCGTCGCGCCGTGACCGGTTAGCCGACCGGG
>NZ_BONX01000038.1 GCF_016862935.1 Plantactinospora mayteni | reverse complement strand
TGTCGGGGCTCGGCCAGCAGTTCGTCGACCTCGGCGCTGGTCGGCATCGCGGCGGAGCAGGCGAGCCGGGACGCCACCAGCGCGCCGGCCGCGTTGGCGAACCGGATCGTCCGGTCCAGCGGCCAACCGGCGAGCAGCCCGTGGCAGAGCGCGCCGCCGAAGGCGTCCCCGGCACCGAGCCCGTTCAGCACCTCGATCGGCACCGGCGGCACCTCGACCGTCTCGTCGGCGGTCCGGGCGAGTACGCCGGCCGGCCCGCGCTTCACCACCGCCAGCCGTACGCCCCGGGCGAGCAACGCCTCGGCCGCCGCGTGCGGCTCACGTTCCCCCACGGCGGTGGCGCACTCGTCGAGGTTGCCGACCGCGATGGTGGCGTACCGCAGCGCCGACTCGTACGCCGCCCGGGCGTCCTCTCGGGAGGACCAGAATCCGGGCCGGTAGTCGAGGTCGAAGACGGTGTTCGCGGCCCGGCCCCGGGCGCCGAGGGCGGCGAAGTGGGCGTCCCGGCTCGGCAGCTCGCAGAGCCCGGTACCGGTGAACCAGAAGACCCCGGCCGCCCGGATCGCGGGCAGGTCGAGTTCGTCGGGGCGGATCTCCAGATCCGGTGCCTTGGGATAGCGGTAGAAGTAGATCGGGAAGTCGTCGGGCGGAAAGATCTCGCAGAAGGTGACCGGGGTGGGCAGCCCGGGGACAGGGCTCACCCAGCGGTCGTCCACCCCGAAGTCGCGCAGCGCGTGGTGCACGTACTCGCCGAACGGGTCGGCGCCGGTGCGGGTGATCAGGGCGACCCGCCGGCCGTGCCGGGCCGCCGCCACGGCGACGTTGGTGGCGCTGCCACCGAGAAACTTTCCGAACGTCTCGACGTCGGGCAGCCGGGCGTTGGTCTGGAGTGGATAGATGTCCACCCCCACCCGCCCCATGCTGACCACCTCGAACGAGGTCACCGAATCATGTAACCCCGGCACGTCCGGGCGGTCAATATCTGGCGCTTCGCAACAGCGGTCGGGCGTGCCGACCGCCCGACGGGCCGTGCTCCGGCTCCCAGCGGATCCGGTTGACCGGGAGCCCGGAGCACGGCCCGCCCGGATTCAGCGGTCGATCAGCACGAAGACGCCCCAGCCGAGGTATTCCCGCTGGTATCGGACGTGCCGCGCGGGAGCCGTGTCGAGTTCCGCGCGCAGTTCGGCGTGCAGCTCGTCGTCGGGGTTCTGGTCGAGCCAGCGCCGGAGGTTGAGCCACTGCGCCGCGACGTAGCGGTCCCAGCTGTCCTGGTCGGCGAGGACCATCTCCACCACGTCGGCACCGAGCGCGGCGAATCGTTCGACCGTCTCGGGCAACGGCAGGAAATCGTCCCGGCTGGTCGCGTGGCACGCCTCGACGGTGGCCTGGTCGGTCGGCTCGCGCCGCCAGTACGGCTCGCCGACCAGCATCATCCCGCCGGGGCGGAGGCTGCGGCGCAGCAGCGCGACGGTGCCGGGGACCCCGTCGCCGATCCAGGTGGCACCGACGCAGGCGGCGACGTCGACCGGGGCGTCGGCGACGTACCCGGAGGCGTCGCCGTGCACGAACTCGACCCGGTCGGCGACGCCGAGTTCGCCAGCCCGGGCCTCGGCCTGGCCGAGGAAGACCGTGCTGATATCCACTCCGGTACCGATCACCCGGTGGTCGCGGGCCCAGGTGCAGAGCATCTCGCCCGAGCCGCAGGCGAGGTCGAGCAGCCGGGCGCCGGGCGGCAGCCGCAGTGCCTCGCCGAGCGTGGCGAGCTTGCCGCTGTCGAACGGGTTGTGGATGCGGTGGCCGCTCTCCCGGATGGTGAAGCTACGTGGTAGGTCCACTTCTGATATTCCTTACATGTGAAGAGGTCATGAGGATTGCTGCGGTCGTCCCGGAGTTGTCGGTCGGGGCGGGCTGGACCCTCACGAAATGCACCTCTTCACACGTCGGGATCGGCACGGATGCGGCAGACGCTAGGCGCGCCGCCACACGCTGTCCAGCGGTTTTCGGCTCACCTGGCCCGGCTCACCTGGCCCGGCTCACCTGGCGAAGATCTGCGACTCGTCCCGGAACGCCTTGAACTCCAGGGCGTTGCCGGCCGGGTCGCGGAAGAACATCGTCCACTGCTCGCCCGGCTCGCCCGCGAACCGCAGGTACGGCTCGATCACGAACTCGCCGCCGCCGGCCCGGATCCGTTCGGCGAGCACGTGGAAGTCGTCGATCGAGAGGATGAGCCCGAAGTGCGGCACCGGTACGTCGTGCCCGTCCACCGGGTTGCGCCCCGCGTCGGCCTGCCGGGCCGCCGGTACGACGTGGGTCACCACCTGGTGGCCGTAGAAGTCCCAGTCGACCCAGGCGTCGGCCGAACGCCCCTCGGCGAGGCCGAGCACCCCGCCGTAGAAGGCGCGGGCCCGCGCCAAATCGTCGACCGGGATCGCCAGGTGGAAGCCGGGACGGCTGGCAACCGTCATCGTGTGCTCCTCTCCGCCGGGGCGTACCCGGCCGCTGCTGCCATCCAAGCATGATCTTGTCTCCGGCCTAACCCCGCCGCCGGGGCGCGACGACCCGGAACCGTACCGGCTGTCCCGGGGCGGCCTGGGCGACCTGTGGGAGGTCGTCGGGGTGCAGTACGCCGATCACCGGGTAGCCGCCCACGGTCGGGTGGTCGGCCAGGAAGATCACCGGGGAGCCGGCCGCCGGTACCTGCACCGCGCCGAGTACCACGCCCTCGCTGCGCAGTTCTCCGCTGATCCGGCGGGGCAGCGCGGGCCCGTCGAGGCGTACGCCGATCCGGTTGCTGAGGGTGGAGACGTGGTAGGACGCGGTGCCGAGGATGCGTACCGCGTCGTCGGTGAACCAGTCGGCCCGGGGGCCGAGCAGGACCCGCAGGGTCACCTCCTCGGCCAGGGTGCCGGTCGGCGCGACGTCGACCGGGGCGGGTGGCCCGGGCACCTCGCCGAGCGGCAGCCGGTCCCCGACCGCGAGCGGCGCGGGGCCGAGCCCGGAGAGCAGGTCGGTCGACCGGCTGCCGAGTACCGGCGGGACCACGATCCCACCCGCGACGGCGAGATAGCTGCGCAGCCCGCGCCGGGCGGTGGCCACCTCGACACACGCTCCGGCCGGCACCGACACCGGGGCCGACCAGCTCGCCGGCCGGCCGTCCACGGTGACCGGCGCCCAGGCTCCGGTCACCGCGACGGTGCCGGCCCGGCCGACCCGGACCGAGACACCGGTGACGGTCGTCTCGATCGTCGCCGCCCCGGGCGGGTTGCCGACCAGCCGGTTCGCCAGCAGGTGCGCCGGCAGGTCGAGGGCGCCCGAGCGGGGTACCCCGAGGTGCGCGTGCCCGGGTCGGCCGAGATCCTGCACGGTGCTGAGCACCCCGGACCGGACCACCTCGACGAAGCCGCCACCGGTCACGCCGAAGCCTCGCCGCGCTCGGTCTCGGGCCTCGCCGGTGAGGAGGGCCGGGCACTCGCGGCGATCTCCCGAGTCGCGGCCGGAACACCGGGACGCGGGGTCCGCCCGCCGCCGGCGTCGACGTCCCGGAACCGGACCCGGGCGCCCGGGGTGAGCAGCGCGACCGGGTCCCGGGCCGGGTCGAAGAGCACCAGGTCGGTGCTGCCGAGCAGTTGCCAGCCGCCGGGCGAGTCCCGGGGATAGATTCCGGCGTAGCCGCCGGCCAGCGCGACCGCGCCGGCCGGCACCCGGGTCCGGGGTACCGCCCGCCGGGGCAGGTGGTAGCGCTCCGGCAGGCCGGTCAGGTAGCCGAAACCGGGGGCGAAGCCGCAGAACGCCACCCGGTATTCCGGGGCGCCGTGTATCCGCCCCACCTCCTCCTCGGCGACGCCCCAGAGCCGGGCCACCTCGGCCAGGTCGGCGCCGTCGTAGCGGACCGGCACCTCGACCAGCGGGCCGTCCGGCGGCCGGGCCGAGGTCGGCCGCCAGCCGGCGAGCCGCCCGGCCAGCTCCGCCGGATCGTCCAGCCCGTCGACCAGCACGGTGAGTTCACCGGGTACGACGTCCTGCACTCCGGCCAGTCCGCCCCGGTCCCGCCACCGGTGCAGGTCTGCCACCAGCGCGGCGGTGTGCGCCGGCTCGGCCACCTCCACCAGCAACGCACGCAGCCCCACCGGAATGATCCGCACCGTCGCACACTCCCCGTCGTACCGGCTCACAACCCGTACCGCCCCACAACCCGAGCCGACCCACAACCCGAGCCAGCTCACAGCCCGAGGTACGAGCGGCGTACCTCGTCGGAGGCGGCCAGCTCGTCGGCCGGGCCGGACATCACCACCTCGCCGGTCTGCAACACGTACGCCCGATCGGCCAGCTCCAGCGCGGCCCGCAGGTTCTGCTCGACCAACAGCATGGTGGTGCCGGCGCGGCGAATCTCGGCCAGCACCTCGAAGATCATTTTGGTGAACTTCGGCGAGATGCCGAGCGAGGGCTCGTCCAGCATCAGCAGCTTCGGCCGGCTCATCAGCGCCCGGCCGAGCGCCACCATCTGCTGCTCGCCGCCGGAGAGCGTGCCGGCGCGCTGGCCGGAGCGCTCGGCGAGGACCGGGAAGAGTTCGTAGACCCGGGCCAGCTCGGCCTCCCGCTCGGCGGCGGTGCGGTGGTAGCCGCCGAGCAGCAGGTTCTGCACCACCGTCTGGTGGCCGAAGAGCCGCCGCCCCTCCGGCACCAGCACGGCGCCCCGGCGCGCGATCCGGTACGCCGGCAGCCCGCTCACGTCCTCGTCGAGGAAGGTGACCGTGCCGCGTACCGGGCGGTGCAGTCCGGAGACCGCCGCCAGCAGGGTGCTCTTGCCGGCCCCGTTCGCGCCGACCAGCGCCACCAGTTCACCGGCCCCGACCCGCAGGTCGACGCCGCGCAGCGCCACGACTCCGGCGTAGTCCACGTGGAGATCCCGCACGGTCAGCATCTACAGCGCCTTCCCCAGGTACGCCTCGACCACGGTCGGGTCGTGCGCGACCTGCTCCGGCGTACCCTCGCTGATCTTCTGCCCGTAGTGCAGCACCACCACCCGGTGGCAGAGCGGCATGATGACCTCCATTACGTGTTCCACCATCAGGATGGTGACGCCGCCCCGGTTGATGGTGCGGACAATCTCGACCGCCTCCCGCGCCTCGGTCGGGGTCAGCCCGGAGAGCACCTCGTCCAGGAGCAGCAGCTTCGGCTCGGTGGCCAGCGCCCGCCCCATCTCCAGACGCTTCTTCCAGGCGGCGGTGAGCGACGCGGCCGGTGAGTCGAGCACCGGACCGAGCCCGGTCAACTCGGCGACCTCGCCGGCCCGGCGCCGGGCGTCCCGCAGCCGGGGATGCCGGGCGAACGCCGCCGTGCTGAGGTTGTCCAGCACGCTCATCGAGCCGAACACCCGCATCAGCTGGAAGGTACGCCCCACGCCGGCCCGGGCCGCGCGGTGCGGCGCCCAGCCGGTGACGTCCCGGCCGTCGAACTCCAACCGGCCGGAGGTGGGCCGCTGGGCGCCGGCCACCATGGAGAAGAGCGTGCTCTTGCCTGCGCCGTTGGGCCCGATCAGCCCGACGATCGCCCCCGGTTCCACCTCGAAGCTGACGTCCCGGTTGGCCCAGAGACCGCCGAACCGGCAGGAGAGGTTGTCGATCTTCAACAGCGTCCCGGTCTTCGACAGCGTCCCGGTCATGGCGTCTCCTCGCCGCACGCGGTCGTCCAGCCCCTCCGGCAGCGCCTCGACGACGTCATGGCTTCACCTCAGCAGATCCGGCCGGCTCCGGGTCGGTTTCCGGGTTGCGTCCACGGCCCAGCCGGCGGGCGACCGGCGCCCAGAGCCGCTGCCCGATGGCGAGCAGGCCGCCCGGCTCGGTGATCGAGACGAGCACGATCAGCGCGCCGTAGAGCAGCAGGTCGATCGAGCGGCCGCTGCCGGAGAACTCCTGCCGGGTGACGTCCTGGACGAAGACCAGCACCCAGGCGCCGAGCAGCGGCCCCCAGAACCGGCCGACCCCGCCGAGCACCGCCATCAGGGTGAACGACACCGACAGGTCCAGCCCGAGCCCGGAGGGCGGGTCGACGAAGAGCACGTACATCACGTAGTAGCCGCCGGCCAGCGCGGTGACCGCGCCGGAGAGCGCCGCGGCGGCCAGCTTGTAGCGGTGTACGTCGATCCCGACCGCCGCCGCGGCCTCCTGGTCGTCCCGGATGGCCCGTACGTAGTTGCCGGCCCGGCCGCGCAGGAAGAGCCAGACCGCCAGCGCGGCGAGGCAGAAGAAGCCGAGCGCCACGTAGTAGTACGGCCGCTTGTCCAGCAGCGAGAACTGGAGGTTGGCCAGCGACTGCTCGACGACCGGCAACTCCCAGCCGTTCGCCTGGCCGAGCCCGGGCAGGTTGGTGACCAGGATGAAGACGATCTCGGCGACCGCGATGGTCGCGATGGAGTAGTAGTGGTGCCGCAGCCGGAAACAGGGCCAGCCGACGGCGGCGGCGAGCAGCGCGGCCAGCGGCAGGGACAGCGCGATCGCCAGCCACGGCGACCAGCCCTGCCGGACCAGCAGCGCGGTGGTGTAGGCACCGGTGCCGAAATAGAGCGCGTGCCCGAAGGAGACCTGTCCGGCGTAGCCGCCGAGCAGGTTCCAGCCGGTCGCCGCGATCCCGAAGGTCAGCGCCAGGATGCCGATGTTGTGCGCCGCCGAGTCCGCGAAGACCAGCGGGTACGCGGCCAGCGCCGCCAGGATCACCACCGCGGTACTCCAGGACGGCAGCCGCCGCGCCGCCGCGACGGGCAGCCGGGCCGGTGACGGCCGGTCCAGTACGGTCGGGGTACTCATCGTCCCCCCTCGATCGGATTGGTCATCTGGTCCCCAGGAGTCCCTGCGGTCGTACCAGTACGACCACCAGATAGAGGGCGAGGGCGGCGGCGAGGGTGTAGCTCGGGGCGTACAGCCCGACGACGCCCTGGGCGACGCCGACCAGCAGCCCGGCCAGGGCCGCCCCGGTGATGCTGCCGAAGCCGCCGAACGCGACCACCACGAAGGCCATCAGCACGAAACTCACCCCGGCGGTCGGCGAGGCGGAGTAGGAGTTCATCAGCAGCGCTCCGGCGACGCCGGTGGCGAGGCCGGCGATCACCCAGCAGAGCGCGTACATCTTGCGGGGGTCGATGCCCATCAGCGACGCCGCCGCCGGGTCCTCCCCGGCGGCCCGTACGGCACCGCCGAGCCGGGTCCGGTTCATGAAGTACGCGACCGCCCCGGTGGCGAGCAGCGCGCCGACGGCCATGATGACCTGCGGCCCGCCGATCACCACCGGGCCGATCTCCCAGCGCAGCCCGGCGGCCCAGGGCCGGGGCACCGTCCGGGTGTTCGGGGTCCAGAGGAACTGGGCCAACCCGCGCAGGAACACCTGCAACCCGAAGGTGACGATCACCTGGGCCAGCGGTGACCTGCCGAGCACCCGGCCGACCGCGCCGAAATACATCAGCGCGCCGGTGAGCGCGATCGACACCCCGGCGAGCGGGATGGAGAGCAGCGGATCGAGGCCGAGCAGCGACCAGGCGAAGAACGAGGTGTACATGCCGAGCATGACCATCTCGCCGTGCGCGAAGTTGATCACGTCCATCACGCCGTAGATGAGGGTCAGGCCGACCGCGACCAGCGCGAAGACGGCGCCGATCAGCAGCCCGTTGACCACCGACTGGAGCAGGTCGGTCATGGCGCCGACCCCCCGCCGCTCCCCCGGCTCACTGCTGCGCCTTGTTCATCGGCCAGATCGGCTGCACGGAGGAGAGTTCGGCCGGGAAGACCACCCGGTACTTCCCCTCGATCATCTGCTCGACCACCCCGGCGGCACCGGTGTTCTGGCCCTTGTCGTCGAACCTGATCCCGGTCCAGGGCATGATCGTCTTGTCGCCGGGGATGTCCAGCCCGCGCAGCGCGTCCCGGATCTTCGCCGGCTCGACCGACTTGGCGGTGTCGATCGCCTGCGCCAGCGCCAGTACGGCGGTGAAGGCCCGCGCCGAGTTCTCGGTCATCGGGGCGCCGTACCGCTGCTGGAACAGCTCCGCCACGGTCTTGGCCGCCGGCCGCTTCTCGGCGATCTCGCCGGACCAGGCTGCCCGGGTGGAGGCCCCGTCGGCCAGCGCACCGAGCCCGGTGGCGAACGCCGGGTCGGCGAACCCGGTGCCGTAGGCGAGCAGCGCCGGCGGGTAGTAGTCCAACTGGTCCAGCGTCTTCATCAGCTTGATCGCCGCGTCGGTGTAGGCGAGCACGAAGAGCACGTCCGGGCTCTTGCTGCGCACCTGCGCCACCTGCGAGCCCAGGTCGGCCGCGGTCGGGTCGAATCCGACGTTGACGCTGACCGGCAGGCCGGCCTCGGCGGCGACCTTCTCGGTCACCCCGGCACCGTCGTTGCCGAACTGGTCGTTGCTGTGGAAGACGCCGACCGAGCGGATCTGGTCGCCGGCCGCCTGCCGGGCCTTGAGATAGTCGAACATCGACCGGGCGAACGTCTCGTCGGTCGGCCCGGTCCGGAAGAACCACTTCAGGCCCCGCTCGGTGAGCGCCACCGACGAGGATGCCTCGTTGACGAACGGTACGCCGAGCCGCTCGGCGCGCTGGCTGGCGGTCAGCGTCACCCCGGACTGGTACGAGCCGATCACCGCGGCGACCTTCTCGCCGGTGACCAGCCGGTCGACCTCGCCGGCGCCGACCTCGGGCTTGCCCTGGGTGTCGCCGGTGATCAGCTTCACCGGTGCGCCGCCCAGCCCGGGCAGCCCCTTGCCGGGCCCGAGCGGCAGGTCCAGCCCGGGATGGTCGTTGTTGACGATCTCCACGGCCAGTTCGGCGCCGTGCAGCACGTCGGTGCCCTGGGTGGCGTTGGGGCCGCTGAGTGGCCAGAGTCCGGCGAGCTTGACCTCGTCGGTGGCACCGGCACCGTCGGATCCGCCGCAGCCGGCGAGCGCGGCGGCGAGGACGAGAACGGCCGTGATGCTCGTGATCTTGCGCATGGTCAGCCCTTTCTACGCGAAGACGATGGCGAAGGCCCGGCGCCGTGGTTTTCGGCTGCGGAACGGGCTCTTCGGGATGGGGATGTGCCGGCCGGGTCCGGGGCTTGCCGGTACCCCGGGCCCGGCCGACGGTTCAGGAGACGGCCGCGCCGGCGGCCTTCACCAGGGCGACGGTCTGCTCGATGGTCTGCGCGCGGTCGGAGGCGAACGGCGGGTCGATGACGTCCAGCGGGTTCTGTGGGTAGACGAGCGAGGAGATGTGCAGGTGCCCGCCGGGGACGTCGGTGGCGCCGAGGGCGAGCCGGAGCCGGTTCGACCGGTACATGCTCTCGTTGGAGAGGTAGTTTCCGCCGCCGCCGGCCTGGGCCTGCGCGTCCGGGGACGGGCCGTTGTCGTGGCAGGAAACCTTCGTCGGGTCCGGCCGGGTGTTGCCGGTCCACTCGCAGATCCGCGGGTTGAGCGCGGTCGGCCAGGGCGTCGTCCCGGCGTCGATCATCCGCTGGTACGGCAGGGTCGTCTCGATGAACTCGGGATTGCCGGCCGGCTGCGGCCAGTTGGTCACCTGCGGGACGAGTTCGGCGGTGCCCTCGTTGTTGTTGTCCGGGCTGCCGCCGCGCCAGGCGCCGGCCCACTGCTCGATGGCCATCCGGGCCCGGCCGCCCTGGCTGATCGTCATGATCAGGTCGGCGCGTTCCCGGCTGTTCCGGGTCAGGTGCGGCCCGAAGGCGTCCTCGACGTAACCGAGGTCGAAGCCGCTCCAGGTCACCGGCAGCGAGACCGCCTGGATCTGCACCAGCCGGTCGCCGACCCGGTATTCCTGGCCGTCCAGTTGCAGCGCCGAGGCGCCGGACGGGTTGGACCGGCGGATCTCCCCGTTGAGCTGGTACGGGTCGAAGCCGCTGACCAGCACCCGGGTCACCGAGCGGCTGGTCGAGAAGTCGGTGGAGGAGATGCCCCGGGAGGCGTACTCGTAGGTCTTCAGCAGGGCCGCCCGGGCGCTGTCGGTGAGCTGGAACCGGGGCGTCCACTGTCGCAGGTCACGGGTGGCGGTCAGCCGCGACCAGTAGAGCGGGCGGTCGTCGTACCGCTCGATGCTGCCCATCCAGCGCTTGCCCTGGGCCCGTTCGACGGCGGTCTGCCACAGCTCGGCACCACGGGACTGGAGCAGCTTGTCGGCCTCCCTGACCGACCGCACCCCGCACAGCTCGGCGGTGAGCCGGGTGACGAACGGGGTGAAGCCGCCGACCTCGATCAGCGTGCTCGGCACCTGCACCCCGCCCGGCTGGGCAGGGGTGTCGATCCGGGTCTCCTCGTAGGTGGTCGGGCGGGTGCGGTCGTAGCACTCCCCCGCCGGGCCGGCGTGCCCGGCCGGCTGTGCTCCGGCGGTGCCCGGTATCAGCAGCAGGGTCGCACCGATGCCGGTGGCGGTGATCAGCTTCAGGCGGCCACGTACACTCTCGGTCAACTTCTGCACGTCCAAGGTGATCTTCGACCTTTCCTCGATAGCCGCGCCGGTTCCGCGTTTCCAGGCCCAACCGGGGAACGGAGCCGGCGCTTCACTGGGGTTTGCGGCGGGCCGCCCGCGGCATCGGGCGGCAGCCGTTGAGGTGCGGGAGCCGGTGACCGTCGGCCGGGTGGCAGCCGGGCCGACGGTCACCGATCCAGCGGTCGTGCTGGTGGTGCCCGGAAAAGCTGGTGGTTCCGGAAGCTCAGACGAACGAGGCGAGGCTGACGCCCGCCTCCTGCAACGCCGTACGCACCTGGCGGGCCAGGTCGACCGCGCCCGGGGTGTCGCCGTGTACGCAGATCGACCGGGCGCGTACCGACACCGGGGCGCCGTCGACGGTGGTCACCTGCCCGGTGGTGGCCATCTTGACGCAGCGCCGGGCGACCGCGTCCGGATCGGTGACCAGCGCTCCGGGACTGCCGCGTTTCGCCAGGCTGCCGTCGGCCTGGTAACCACGGTCGGCGAACGCCTCCCGGACTGTCTTCAGCCCCACCTCGGCAGCCTGGCGCAACAGTTGCGAGCCGGGCAGCCCGAGGATCGGCAGACTCGGGTCGTACGCGGAGACCGCGGTGACCACGGCGGCGGCCTGCGCCTGGTCGGTCACGGTGCGGTTGTAGAGCGCGCCGTGCGGCTTGACGTACCGGACCCGGCCGCCCTCGCTGCGGGCGATCCCGTCCAGCGCGGCGAGCTGGTAGAGCACGTCGTCGGAGAGCCGGTCGGGCTCGATGTCGATGGCCCGGCGACCGAAGCCGGCCAGGTCCCGGTAGCCGACGTGGGCGCCGATCGAGACGTCCCGGCTGATCGCCTCGGCGCAGACCCGGCGCATGATCGTCGGATCGCCACCGTGGAACCCGCAGGCGACGTTGGCACTGGTCACGATGGAGAGCAGGGCCATGTCGTCGCCCAGTTGCCAGACCCCGAAGCCCTCACCGAGATCACTGTTCAGATCGAGGATGACCGACATCTCGCCTCCCGGGACTGCGGTGAACGCCGTCGATTCAGGTTGGCAGACTGTTGAACAATCCGTCAATGGTCATGTTGACTTGTAACCTCGTCGTATCATGGACCTCCTCTCGATTGTGGGCCCGACGGCATGAAGGACAATGACCCCGTGACGTGGCTGGCGAAGCTACAGGACGACCGCTCGTTGATCACCCGGGCGAGCACCGCGCAGCGGGTGGCGGAGATACTGCGGGCGCGGATCACCGAAGGGGCCCTGCTGCCGGGCACCCGGCTCTCCGAGGAGATGATCGGAGCGGCGCTCGGGGTCTCCCGCAACACCCTGCGGGAGTCGTTCCGGCTGCTGATGCACGAGCGGCTCGTCGTGCACGAACTCAACCGGGGCGTCTTCGTCCGGGTGCTCGACGTGCAGGACGTGGTCGACATCTACCGGGTCCGCCGGGTGCTGGAGTGCGCGGCCGTCGGCAACGCCCGCACCAGCTCCGCCGAGGCGATGGACGCGCTCGAGGCCGCGCTGGTCGAGGGCGAGCAGGCGGCGGCGGAGCAGCGGTGGTTCGACGTCGGCACCGCCAACATGCAGTTCCACCAGGCCATCGCCGGGCTGGCCGGCAGCCCTCGGATCGAGGAGATCATGCGACAGGCGCTGGCCGAGATCCGGCTGGCGTTCCACGTGATGGCCGCGCCGCAGACCTTCCATCAGCCCTATCTGGAGCGGCACCGGGAGCTGCTGGAGCTGATCCGCGGCGGCGAGGTGGAACGCGCGCACACGGTACTCGACGACTACCTGCGGACCGCCGAGCGGCAACTCGTCGACGCGTACGCCGACGGGGTGCCGGAGAGCGTGGCCGCACGCCGGTGACGGGCCGACGGGGTGCCGGAGAGCGTGGCCGCACGCCGGTGACGGGCCGGCGGGGTGCCGGGGAGCGTGGCCGCACGCCGGTGACGGGCTGGCGGGCCGTCGCCCCTGGTGTGGTGACCGGGGAGGGCGGTCAGACGGTGTGCAGCGCGTAGACCCCGGCGTCGGTGCCGACTCCGGCCGGGCCGCCCAGCGCTGACCAGGCGGTGCCGTTCCAGCCGGCGACGTGGTTCACCGCCACCCCACCGGCCCGGGTGAAGAAACCCCCGGCGATCAGTCGACCACTCCGCACGGCCAGGCTCAGCACGATGTCCTCGGTGCCACCGCCCAGCGCGGACCACCCGGACCCGTCCCACCGGGCGACGTAGTTCGCCACCGCCCCGCCCGCCTCGGTGAACGTCCCACCGACGACCAGCGCCGCGCCGAAGACCGTGAGGGCCCGCCCTTCGGCGTTGAGGCCGGCGCCGAGCGCGGCCCACCCGTCGCCGGTCCACTCGGCCAGATAGCCGGCGGCGGTGCCGCCAGCCTGGGTGAACCCACCCGTGGCCAGCAACGCGCCGTCGAAGACGGCCAGGGCCAGCACGTCGCCGTTGAAGCCGGTGCCGAGCGTCGACCACGCGCTGCCGGTCCACCGGGCGATCCGGTTGGCCACCGTGCCGCCGGCCTGGCTGAACCCGCCGCCGACGATCAGCGCGCCGTCGTGCACGGCCAGGTCCCAGACCGAGGGTACGTCCACTCCGGTGCCGCCCGGCCCGGTCAGTGGCCACCACTCGGCACCGTCCCACCGGGCGATGTGGTTGACGGTGACCCCGCCGGCCTGGAGGAACTGCCCACCGACGATCAGGTCCCCGTCGAAGACCGTCAGCGCGTCGACGAAGTCGAGCGAGGTGGTCATCACTCCGGTGCCGGACGAGCCGGTCAACGGCGACCAGCGGGTGCCGTCCCACCGGGCGATGCCGTTCACCTCTACCCCGCCGGCGGTACGGAAGTTGCCGCCGGCGATCAGGTCACCGTCGTACCCGACCAGTGCGGTTACCGAGCCGTCCGGTCCGGCGCCCGACGCGCCACCGAGGCTCGACCAGGCAGAGCCGTTCCAGGTGGCGAGGTGGTCGACGGCAGCGCCACCGGCCTGGCTGAAGGTGCCGCCCGCGTACAGGCCGGGGGTGGGGGCGGACCGGGTGTCGCCGGCCGACCAGCCGACCCCGGAGCTCTGCCGAAGTGCGCCGAGGTCACGGGTCGAGCCGTGCGGTGCCGTTCCGGAAGCGGCGGGGTGTGCCGGGCCGGCCGGCGACGACGGGTCGGCGGCGGAGACCGGCTGGTACGGCGCGAGGCTCCAGGCACAGATCGCCGACAGCGCGAACACGGAAAGGCCCCGCCGTAGGGTGGACGTGCCGAATACGGACATGCGTGCTCCCTCCGCCGGGTCCGCCCAAATCCGGTCGGATCCCGCACGCGGAATATACCAGCATCAATGTCCGGTGCCCGGGCGGCTCACGGGCGGCGCAGCGTGAGCAGGGTGATCTCGCTCGGTGCGAAGATCCGCAGCGGCGGCCCCCAGAACCCGGTACCACGACTGGTGTAGAGCCGGGTCCGCTCGCCGTGCCGGGTCAGGCCCTGCACGGTCGGCTGGTCCAGCCGGACCAGGAGGCTGAACGGCCAGATCTGCCCGCCGTGGGTGTGCCCGGACAGTTGCAGGTCGACGCCGTGCGCGACCGCCGCACCGATCTGCTTCGGCTGGTGGGCGAGGAGCACCACCGGCAGGTCCGGGTCGGTGCCGGCCAGCGCGGCGGCATGGTCGGGGCGGTGTCCGGGGCGCCCGGACGATCCGGCGGTGGCGTCGTCGACCCCGGCCACCACCAGCCGGGAGCCGTTCCGCTCGACCACGAGGTGCCGGTTGTGCAGCGGCTCCCACCCGAGGTCCCGCATGTGGTCGAGCCAGCCCTGCGCCTCGCCGAAGTACTCGTGGTTGCCGGTCACGTACGTCCGGGCCAGCCGGGCGCGCACCTCACCGAGCGGCGCGGCCTGGGTACGGCGTTGCGCCACGGTACCGTCGGCGATGTCACCGGTGTGGCAGACGATGTCGGCGTCGAGTTCGTTGACGGCCGCCACCACCCGCGCCGACCAGCCGGCCCGGTCGATCGGCCCGTAGTGGGTGTCGGTCAGCAGGACGATCCGCAGACCGTCCAGCCCGGGGCCGAGTCGACCGATCGGCACGTCGACGCGACGCACCCGGGGCAACCGCATGGCCTCGACGTACCCCCAGGCCAGCAGCAGCACCGCGACGACCGCGACCGCGGCGGCGGTGATCCGGGACCGGGTCGGGTCGGCCACGCCGCCGACCGCCAGCCCGGCCCGCAGCAGGTTGCCGAGCGCCGCCCAGACGAAGAGCACCCAGACCACGCCGAGCAGGGTGTCGCCGGTCCGGGCCGCCCAGTCCCGCCCCCGACCGTGCCCCAGATACATCAGCACCGGGAACCCGGCGAGGGCCACCGCGAAGAGACCCGTGCCGGCGGCGAAGACCGGGGTGGGCCAGTGCGCGCCGGCCGCGACCAGCGTCCACCAGGGCACGCCGAACAGCAGCGCCAGGACGGTGGTCAGGGTCAGGCCGAACAGCAGTGGTCGCAGCAACCGCCGGGCGGGTGCGACCGGTACCGCGGGTGCCGCTTCGCTGGCTGACACAGCGGGGAACTCCTCAGCTCGGTCGGCTGGTCCCCCGGGTACGCCGACGAGGTCTCCGCCCCGGGTGGGTGCAGCATGACACGGGCGGTGCCGCATCGACCACGTTGCTGAGCCCGGCCACAGCAACGGGGTGTGCCGGGGCGCCGGCCTGGAATTGGTTCCCGGACATATCCGCAGCCCGGCGGGGCGCCGCAATAGCCATCCGTGGGTCGCCTTTGTCGACGTCAGCGGGCAGCCAAAGACATAGCGTCGGCCGTCGCTGAGTGCGGGTGTCCGCACGTGTGCTCTCCGGAATGCCGGACTGGGCGCCCACCGGCCAAGCCCTAAACCGGTTCATGGCGGGCACCTCGGTGCTGGGTGGAGCAGGGTTTCCGGCTCGGTGTCGCTGGCCACGGGGTCCACAGCGGAGCTTCTGCCTGAACCGGTTTATCCACTTAACAGTTCAGTTCCGGTAAGGCGTTGTCACGTCGTTGACACGGGTGTAACCCGCGTGTACGTTCCCTGCAAGTCGCGACGCCTATCCACCTCCCCGAGGCGCGCCACTACGCATGGTGCAGTTCCAATGTGGACACCGAAAGGTGGGACGCGCATATGAGAAAGTACGGAATCGCCGGTGCCGCCCTCGCGCTCGTGCTGGCCGCGACGACGGGCTGCGGCGGAGGCGACGACGGGAGCGGCACCGACGGCGCCGTCACCGGCGAGATCACGGTGCTGACCCAGCGCACCGACATCGTCGACACCGTCTTCCAGGACTACAAGAAGACGTTCGAGGCGAAATATCCGGGCACCACGGTCACGTTCGAGGCGATCACGGACTACGAGGGCGAGGTCCGGATCCGGATGAACACCAAGGAGTACGGCGACGTGCTCCCGATCCCCAACTCGGTCACCGCCGACCTGCTGCCGAGCTTCTTCGAGCCGCTCGGCTCGGTCTCCGAACTGGAGCAGAAATACCGCTTCGTCCGTACCGAGCAGCGCTTCGAGGACAAGGTCTACGGTCTGGCCATCACCGGCAACGCGCAGGGCTTCGTCTACAACAAGAAGGTCTGGCAGCAGGCCGGCGTCACCACGCCGCCGAAGACGCCGGAGGAGTTCCTCGGCGCACTGGCCGCGATCAAGGAGAAGACCGACGCGATCCCGCTCTACACCAACTACAAGGACAAGTGGCCGCTGGGCCAGTGGGAGGGCAACCGGGGCGGGATCAGCGGCGACCCGGACGCGGCGATCACGCTGGCCAAGGACGACACCCCCTGGGCACCCGGCAAGGAACACCACGTCATGGACTCGCTGCTCTTCGACGCCGTACAGCGGGGGTTGACCGAGCCGGACCCGACGACCACCAACTGGGAGCAGTCCAAGGGAATGCTCGGCACCGGCAAGGTCGCCACGATGATGCTGGGCTCCTGGTCCATCGTGCAGATGCAGGACGCCGCCAGCGACAAGGCGGACATCGGCTACCTGCCGTTCCCGACCCAGGTCGACGGCACGTTCCACAGTGTCATCGCCGGCGACTACAAGAACGGGATCAACGTCAACTCGAAGAACAAGGCGACCGCCCGGGCCTGGGTCGACTGGTTCGCCGACGAGTCGAACTACGCCGTCGACCAGGGCGGGGTCTCACCGGTGACCAGCCAGGCGATGCCGAGCACCCTGGCCGACCTGACCGCCGCCGGTACCGAGTTCATCGAGTTGAACCCGGCACCGAAGGGCGAGGAGGGGCTGGCCGAGAAGATCGGCAACGCGGCCGAGATCGCGCTCTACGACGGCACGTACCGGCAGCGGATCGTGGACGCGGCCCGAGGGGCGAAGAACGAGACCAAGGAGCAGATCTTCGCCGAGCTGAACAAGAAGTGGGCGGAGACGAGGTCGAAGGTCCAGTAGGTCGGTGCTCCCGATGGCAACTCCGACGAACACCGCGAGTCGGTTCTCCGGGTCGGCCGGCACACCGCTGCGGCGGCGGCTCGGGCCCACCGGCCCGCGCCGGCCGGTGCCGCGCCGGCGGACCACCCTCACCCCGTATCTCTTCCTGCTCGTGCCGGTGGCGCTGCTCGCGGTCTTCACCTACGTCCCGGTGCTGAACATGTTCGGCTACAGCGTCACCTCGTGGAACGGCCTGAGTCCGAGCAAGGAGTTCGTGGGCGTCGACAACTACGTCGAGATCGCGACCCGCCCCGAACTCTTCGAGGTGCTCCGGGTCAGCCTCTACTACGTCGGCGCGTCGGTGCTCCAGATCGCGCTGGCGCTCTACTTCGCCACCGTACTCAGCTTCAACGTCCGGTTCCGCAACCTCTTCAAGGGCATCATCTTCTTCCCGTACCTGATCAACGGCGTCGCCATCGCGATGGTCTTCCTCTACTTCTTCCAGCCCGGCGGCACCCTCGACTCCGCCCTGCGGGCCTTCGGGCTAGGCGACCTGTCCCAGCAGTGGCTCGGCGACCCTGACGTGATCAACTACTCGCTCGCCGGTACGTCGATCTGGCGCTACCTGGGCCTGAACTTCGTACTCTTCCTCGGCGCGATCCAGTCGATCCCGGCCCAGCTCTACGAGGCGGCCGAGATCGACGGGGCGAACCGGTGGCACCAGTTCCGCCACCTGATCCTGCCCGGCATCCGGCCGATCGTCGGGCTGTCGTTCATCCTGGCGATCTCCGGGTCGCTCTCGGTCTTCGAGATCCCGTACATCATGACCGGCGGCGCGAACGGCAGCGAGACGTTCGTGATCCAGACCGTCGACATGGCGTTCAAGTACTACAAGGTCGGGCTGGCCTCGGCGATGGCCGTCGTACTGCTCCTGATCATCCTGCTGCTTACCTGGATCCAGCGCCGGGTCGTACCCGACGAGAAGGTGAACCTGTCGTGAGCCTGACCGCCCTCCGCTCCCCCGACACCGCACCCCGGCGCCGGGCCCGCACCGCCACCGGACTCGGTACGCTCGGCGCCCGGATCGCGCTGACCCTCAAGTACGCCTCGCTGGTCGTCGCCGCCCTGGTGGTGCTGGCGCCGCTGCTGGTGCTGCTGATGGCGTCGTTGAAGACCAACGACGAGTTCGTCAACGGGGCGCCGTTCGACCCGCCGGGGAACTGGTTCAACCTCGACAACTACGTCACGGCGTTCACCCAGGGCGGCATGCTGCGGGCCTTCGTCAACACGTCGATCATCCTGGCCGTGTCGCTGGCCGGTACGGTGCTGATCGGCTCGATGGCCGCGTACGCCCTGGACCGGTTCGAGTTCCGGTTCCGCAGGACCATCGTCATGCTGTTCCTGCTGGCCGCCCTGGTGCCCGGGGTGACCACCCAGGTGGCGACCTTCCAGGTGGTGAACACCCTCGGGCTGTTCAACACCAGATGGTCGGCGATCGCGCTCTTCCTCGGCACCGACATCATCTCGATCTACATCTTCCAGCAGTTCCTCCGGAGCATCCCGAGGGAGCTGGACGAGTCCGCCGCCCTCGAGGGCGCCAACCACCTCACGATCTATTTCCGGATCATCCTTCCCCTGTTGAAGCCGGCGATAGCCACCGTCGTGATCATCAAGGGGATCACCATCTACAACGAGTTCTACATCCCGTTCCTCTACATGCCGGACCGGGACCTCGGGGTCATCTCCACCTCGCTGTTCCGGTTCAAGGGACCGTTCGGGGCGCAGTGGGAGGTCATCTCGGCCGGGGTCATCCTGGTCATCGTCCCGACGCTGATCGTCTTCCTGCTGCTCCAGCGCTTCATCTACAACGGGTTCACCAGCGGCGCGACCAAGTGAACCCCTTCGACCTGAGGCTGGTGCGGCCGGAGCGCCCCGAGGTGGCGACGGTCGACGACACGCTGGTCGCGGTGCCGCGCCGGTAGGCCCGTCAGCGGTCGGCGGTATCGTCGTCCGGTGCGTGCAGACGGCGTCGGCCGGAGCCCGGCCGGCCGGCCCCGGACCTCCGCGCGAACCAACTCCCCCGACCGGACCAGTTCCCCGGACCGCACCGGCCCCAGCGATCGGGCCGGATCCGGGGACCGGGCCGGCTCCAGCGATCGGGCCGGCTCGGCGCGGGCGGCGAGGACGCTGCGGGTCACCACCCGCAACGCCAGCTTCCAACAGTGGTCGGCCCTGCTGACCAACCGGACGAAGCGGCAGCGGGCCGGCGAGTTCCTGGTGCAGGGCGTCCGGCCGATCAGCGTGGCGGTGCAGCGCGGCTGGCCGGTGCACGCACTGCTGCATCCGGACGGCGTGCCGCTGTCCCGGTGGGCCCGGGACCTGCTCGACCAGACCACCGGCAGCCGCGTCGCGGTCGCCCCCGACCTGCTGCGGGAACTCGGTGGCAAGAACGAGGACCAGCCCGAACTGGTCGCCGTGCTGGGGCTGCCGGCGGACCGGCTGGACCGGATCCCGGTCGGCCCGGACGCGCTGGTGGTGGTCTTCGACCGGCCGACCACACCGGGCAACATCGGCACGCTGGTCCGCTCCGCCGACGCGTTCGGCGCCGCCGGGCTGGTGGTGGTCGGGCACGCCGCCGACCCGTACGACCCGAGGGCCGTCCGGGCCAGCACCGGTTCCCTCTTCGCGATCCCGGTGGTGCGTACCGGGTCGCACCGCGACGTCCTCGACTGGGTGACGGGGCTGCGCGGGCGTGGGCTGCCGGTGCAGGTCCTCGGCACCGACGAGGACGGCGAGGTGGAGATCGCCGAGCACGACCTCACCGGCCCGACCGTGCTGCTGGTCGGCAACGAGACCGCCGGGCTCAGCGCCGCCTGGCGGCAGTCCTGCGACCGGATGCTCCGGATCCCGATCGCCGGCTCGGCGAGTTCGCTCAACGCGGCGACCGCCGGCACCGTGGCCCTCTACGAGGCGGCCCGGCAGCGACGCGCCCGACCGGCGCCGCCCGGTTGACCTCCCTCCCCCCGTGCGGAGGGGGTCGGCCGGGCGACGCCGGCAGCCGTCGGGCAGCGCCGGTCAGCGCGACGCCACGGCCGCCGGGGCGGGACCGACCGGTGCCGGCGTGCCCGGCGCGGGCGGCGCGGCCGGGCGCCGGGAGAGCCGGCCCGGCCACCAGGTGGCGGGTCCGACCGAGAGCGCCAGCGCCGGGACCAGCAGGCTACGCACCAGGAACGTGTCGATGAGTACGCCGACCGCCACGATCACCCCGGTCTGCACCGAGGGCACCAGCGGCATCACGCTCAACGCGGCGAACGTGGTCGCCAGCACCACCCCGGCGCTGGTGATCACTCCCCCGGTGACCGTGAGCGCGTGCAGTACGCCCCGCCGGTGCCCGAGCACGGCGACCTCCTCCCGGGCCCGGGTCATCAGGAAGATGGTGTAGTCCACGCCCAGCGCGACCAGGAACAGGAACGTCTGCAACGGCAGCGCCACCCAGAGCCTCGGGTGGCCCAGCGCGTCGAGGATCAGCCCGGCCGCACCCAGCGCGGCGAGGTACGACAGCACCACGCTGGCCATCAGCAGCAGCGGCGCGACCAGGGCCCGGAGCAGCACCACCAGCACGAGGAAGACGACGAGCAGGATCAGCGGCATCACCACCCGGTCGTCCCGGCTGGTGACCCGATCGGTGTCCAACTGGTACGCCGTCTCGCCGCCGACCAGCGCGTCGGCCCCGGGCACCGCCCGCAGCGCCGTACGCAGCCGGTCGACGCTCTCCTTCGCCGCCTCGGTACCCGGGTCGTCGGCGAGTATCGCCGGGATCCGTACCCAGCGGCCGTCGGCGGAGCGCTCCGCCGGGCCGACCTCGGCGATCCCGTCGACGCCCCGGGCCGCCTGGACCACCTGGTCGGCACTGCCCGCGCCGGCCACGATCTCCGCCGGTGCCAGCGTGCCGGCCGGCCAGTGCGCCTCGACCATCCGCTGACCGGTGACCGAGCCGACCTCCTTCGTGAAGAACTCGTCGCCGGGCAGGCCGATGCTGAGGTTGCCGATCCCGAGCATGAGCACCCCGAGCGCCAGAATGCTGCCGATCCAGGTGGTCCTGTGCCGCCGGTCGACGAACCGGGCCACCCGGGCCCAGCCACGGTGGTCCTCGGCGACGTCGTGCCCGGCCAGGCCGGGGGTGTAACGCGGCACGAACGGCCAGAACACCCAGCGGCCGAAGAGCACCAGTACCGCCGGCAACAGGGTGGCCATCGCGACCAGGGTGGCGGCGATCCCGACCGCGCCGACCGGGCCGAGACCCCGGGTCGACGGCAGGTCGGCGGCGAGCAGGCAGAGCAGCCCGGCGGCGACCGTGGCGGCCGAGGCGCACATCGCCGGGAAGGAGCGGCGCAGGGCCAGCGCCATCGCCTCGTGCCGGTCCTGGTGCCGCCGCAGCTCCTCCCGGTAGCGGGCGACGATCAGCAGCGCGTAGTCCACCCCGACGCCGAGGACCAGTACGGTCAGGATGTTCTGGCTCTGGAAGTCGACGGTGAGCCCGGCGTACTCGGCGAGCAGGTAGACGACCGCGCTGGCCACCTGACTCGCCACCCCGGCGGTGATCAGCGGGATCAACCAGAGCACCGGGCTGCGGTAGGTGACCAGCAACAGCAGGGCCACCGCGCCGATCGTGGCGAACAGCAGCATGTGGTCCATCCCGCCGAACGCGTCGAAGAGGTCCTCCTCGGCCCCCGCCGACCCGGTCAGCGCGGTACGCAGCCCGTCCGGCAGTCCGTCGGCCAGCCGGTCCCGGATCTCGCCGACCGCCGCCGACTGCGCCTCGTCGGTGCCGGCGAGCGGGAAGGAGAGCAGCAGAGCCCGGCCGTCGTCGCTGGGCAGCTCCGGCGGGACGACCCCGTCGACCGCGTACCTGGCGAACGCCGCCCGGTCGGCGGCGACCCTGGCCCGGTCGGCGTCGGTCAGGCCGGCGTCCCGGGCGTACACGGTGACCGCGACCAGCGCGTCCGGCTCGGGAAACGCGGCCTCGGCCCGGACGGCCGCCCGGCTCGCCTCGGCGCCGCCGGGCAGGGCGCCGAGATTGTCGTTCTGCTGTACCTCGGTCAGCTTGAGCGCGAGCGGGCCGACCACCGCGGCGACGACCACCCAGAGGGCCAGCATCGCGAACTTGGCGCGCCGGCCGGCGACGACGCCGGCCAACGAACCCTTTTCCACCTCCCGTTGCGGTCCGGTGGTCGGGGAGGTCGAACGCGGGGCGCGAGCGCCGGGCGGTTCAGGTGGAAAAAGGTTCGATCGATGCCTGGACATGACGTGTTCCTCCCGGAACCTGGTAGGGCTGTCGGTTCGACCGGCAGGCGTCGCTGCGGGCATCCGGCCCGGATCGGTCATGCCATCGATCCAACGGGCTGGCGGGGCCACCGGCAGGGGTGGCACGTCCCGAACGACGGTGGTCGTAGCACCACAGATCGACGCCGGGCGGGTCGACCAGAATGGGTGCATGGACCACCCGACCACCAACCGGCTCCCACCGTGGCTGCGGCGCCGGCTCGCCCAGGGCGGCCAGGCGCTGCTGCTGGCCGTACTCTCGGTGAGCGCCAACATCGTCCTGCTGGTGCTCTCGGTGCTCTCCCTCGTCTTCACCGTGCTGGGCGCGGGGCTGTTCGCCTTTCCGGCGGTGACCGCCGCGGTACGCGAACTCGCCGACCTCAACCGCCGGTTCGCGGGGTGGTGGACCGAACGGGAGGTGCCGAGCCCGTACCGGCCGGCGCCGGAGCGGATGACCGTCTGGGGCCGGTACCGGTGGGTGGTGACCGACCCGGCCACCTGGCGCGACCTGCTCTGGCTGCTGACGTCGATACCGGTCGGGCTGGTACTCGGGCTGCTGCCGGTCTGCCTGGTGGTCTACGGCCTGGAGGGGCTGATCGGGGTACCGGTGCTGCTCTGGACGCTCGACGTCTGGTACGGCTACGGAGTGTTCTGGCCGATCGACAACGCGGTCAAGGCGCTGCTGGGGCCGCCGCAGGGTGCCCTGATCCTGATCTTCGGCGCCTACACCGGCGAGCTGATCCACCGGATGCACGCCGGCTTCATCCGGGCGCTGCTGGCGCCGACCCCGACGGCGGCGCTGCACCAGCGGGTCCAGCAGCTCACCGAGACCCGGTCGCAGACCGTCGACGCGCAGGCCGCCGAGCTGCGCCGGATCGAGCGCGACCTGCACGACGGTGCCCAGGCCCGGCTGGTGGCGCTGAGCATGAACATCGGGCTCGCCGAGGAGCTGATGCGCCGGGACCCGGAGGCGGCCCAGCGGCTGATGGCCGAGGCCCGGGAGGCCAGCGGGCAGGCCCTCGGCGAGCTGCGGGACCTGGTCCGGGGCATCCATCCACCGGTACTCGCCGAACGTGGGCTGGCCGGTGCGCTCCAGGCACTCGCGCTGAAGCTGCCACTGCCGGTCGAGGTCGACGTCGAGCTGCCCGGCCGGCCGCTGGCCCCGGTCGAGTCGGCGGTCTACTTCACCGCGGCCGAACTGCTGGCCAACGTCGCCAAGCACAGCGCCGCGCGCAACGCCTGGATACGGCTGCGGCACGGCGACGGTCGGCTGGTCATGGTGGTCGGCGACGACGGCGTCGGTGGAGCCGACCCGGCCGGCGGGACCGGTCTGCGGGGGATCGAACGACGGCTCGCCGCCTTTGATGGCACGATGTTCGTGGCCAGCCCGCCCGGCGGGCCCACGACCGTGACCATGGAGCTGCCTTGCGAGTTGTCATCGCCGAAGACCTCGCCCTCCTCAGGGACGGACTGACCCGGCTACTCCAGGCGTTCGACTTCGAGGTCGTCGCGGCCGTCGACAACGGGCCGGCGCTGCTGCCGGCGCTGATCGAGCACCGTCCCGACGTGGCCGTGGTCGACGTACGGCTGCCGCCGACCTTCACCGACGAGGGGCTCCAGGCGGCGATCGAGGCCCGTACCCGGATCCCCCGCCTGCCGGTCCTGGTCCTGTCCCAGCACGTCGAGCAGCTCTACGCCCGGGAACTCCTGGCCGACCGCACCGGTGCCATCGGCTACCTGCTCAAGGACCGGGTCTCCAACGTCGGCCAGTTCGTCGACGCGGTGCGGCGGGTGGCGGCCGGCGGCACGGTGATGGACCCGGAGGTGATCGGCGAACTGCTGGCCAACCGCTCCGCCGCCGAGCCGCTGCACGCGCTCACCAGCCGGGAGCGGGAGGTGCTCGGCCTGATGGCGGAGGGCCGGTCCAACGCGGCGATCGCGGGTCGGCTCTTCGTCACCGAGAAGGCGGTCAGCAAGCACATCAACAGCATCTTCAGCAAGCTGGGCATGCCGCCGTCGGAGGACGACAACCGGCGGGTACTCGCCGTGCTGACCTACCTGAACGCCTGACGGGTCACTGAACCTTTTTCAACCTGAACCGCGCGGCGCTCACACGCCGCGTCCGACCTTGCGGTCCGACGAACCGCAAGGGGAGGTTGAAAGGTTCACTCGCGGGCCGGCGATCATCCAATGTGCACCATGGAATTGATCAGTATAGTTCGCTACTATCCGCCATCAGTGCCTTACCCGGTGCCGATGGTCCGATCGCACTGATCACCACGGGTCAAGCCGATCGTCACCGACCGTCGCGCCGACCGCGCCCGCTCGACGGAGGAATCCGAGATGACGGACAGCCAGCAGGTGACCGCTCGCCCGTACCCGTTCGCCGCCCCCGACCGGCTCAACCTCGACCCGCACTACGCCCGACTTCGCCGCGACGAGCCACTGATCCGGGTACAACTGCCGTTCGGCGAGGAGGCCTGGCTCGCCACCCGCTACGAGGACGTCCGGGTCGTACTCGGCGACGCCCGGTTCAGCCGAGCCGCCGGGGTCGGGCGCGACCAGCCCCGGACGATGCCCCGGCAGCCGGATCTGGGCATGCTCGGAATGGACCCGCCGGACCACACGCGGCTGCGCCGGCTGGTCGCGAAGGCGTTCACCGCCCGCCGGGTCGAACTGCTCCGGACCCGCGCGCAGGAGATCGCCGACGGGCTGGTCGACGAGATGGTCGAGGCCGGTCCCCCGGCCGACCTGGTCGAGCGGTTCGCCACCCCGCTGCCGATCCAGGTCATCTGCGAGCTGCTCGGCGTGCCGTTCGCCGACCGGGACAGCTTCCACAGATGGTCGGAGGCGATCGTCTCGACCACCTCGCTGAGCCCGCAGCAGGTCCAGGAATACCTGGAGAGCCTCTGGGGCTACATCGGGGAGCTGGTCGCGATCCGTCGCCGCGAGCCGATCGACGACCTGCTCGGCGCGATGGTCCGGGCCCGGGACGAGAACGAGGACCGGCTCACCGAGCAGGAGTTGGTGCAGCTCGCCGCCGGCCTGCTCGCGGCCGGGCACGAGACGACGGTGACCCAGATCCCGAACTTCGTCTACGTACTGCTGGAGAACCCGTCCGAGCTGGCCCGACTGCGCTCCGATCCCGCACTCATCCCGAGCGCCGTCGAGGAGCTGATGCGCTACGTACCCCTCGGGGCGGCCTCGGCCTTCCCCCGGTACGCGACGGAGGACATCGAGCTCGGCGGCGTCCTCGTCCGGGCCGGTGAGCCGGTACTGCCGGCGGTCGGCTCGGCCAACCGGGACGCCACGGTCTTCACCGACCCGGACCGGCTCGACCTTGGGCGGGAGACCAACCCGCACGTCGGCTTCGGCCACGGTGTGCACCACTGCCTCGGCGCGCAACTCGCCCGGATGGAGTTGCAGGTGGCGATCGGTACCCTGGTCGGTCGGCTGCCCGGACTGCGGCTCGCGGTGCCGGAACCGGAGGTGCCGTGGAAGAGCGGCCTGCTCGTACGCGGACCACTCGCACTGCCGGTGGCCTGGTGAGCACCGCCTGGCGGGTCAGCGTCGACCCGCACCGCTGTATCGGCTCGGGGATCTGCGCCGGCATCGCACCCGGGCACTTCCGGCTCGTCGACGGGCTCTCCACCCCGCCGGCCGAGACCGTCGACCCGGCCGACCCGGTGGTCGACGCGGCCGAGTCCTGCCCGGTCGAGGCGATCCTGGTGCGCGACGCGGCCGACCAGCGGCTCATCGCACCCGAGTCGTGACAGGTCCTCGTCGCCTCCGAGTCGTGACGGGGAACAGCCGAGTCGTGACAGGGACCGGCCCCGAGTCGTGACAGGGACCGTCCGGCGCCACACTGCGGCGCCGGACGGTCGGGGTCTGCCTCGGCCGGGACAGGTCTGCCTCGGCCGGAACGGACCTGCCTCGGCCAGGACGGGCCTGGTCAGAGGAGCGCGTCGACCGGGGTCCTGACGAAGTCGAGCAGCGCCTGGTTGATCTCGTCTGCATGGGTCCACGGGATGCCGTGCGGTGCGCCCTTCAGGGTGACCAGCTGACTGTTCGGCATCGCCGCGTGCATCCGCTGCCCGGTCACCGGATATGGCAGTACCCGGTCCGCGTCGCCCTGGATGATCAGCGTCGGTACGTCGATCCGGGGCAGGTCCTGGCGGAAGTCGGTGAGCCAGGCGGGGATGGAGGCCAGCGTACCGATCGGCGAGGCGCTCACCGCCACCTCCCAGTTCATCCGGACCACCTCGTCACTGACCCGCTTGCCGAGGTTCTCGTCAAGGTTGTAGAAGTCGTGCAGGAATGACGTCTGGTAGCTGGCCCGATCGGCGATGACACTCTGCATGAAGCCGTCGAAGAGGCTCTGGTCGACGCCTTCGGGGTTGTCCTCCGTCTTGAGCAGGAACGGCGGGATCGGCGAGATGAAGACGGCCCGGTTCACCCGGGCCGAGCCGTAGTTGGAGATGTAGCGCGCCACCTCGCCGGTACCCATCGAGTGGCCGACCAGGATCGCGTCGGTGAGGTCCAGCTCGTTCATCAGGATGCTGAGGTCGGCGGCGAAGGTGTCGTAGTCGTAGCCCACGGCCGGCTGGCTCGACGTGCCGTACCCCCGCCGGTCGTAGGTGATGGTCCGATAGCCGGCGTTGAGCAGCGGGTTGATCTGCTTCTCCCAGGCCGCACCGCTGAGCGGGAAGCCGTGGATGAGCACCACCGGCTGCCCGGCGCCATGATCCTCGTAGTGCAGATCGATGGGCGCGGAGTTCTCCACGCCGACAGTCAGATAGGGCACCCGACTCTCCCCTTCCCCCGTGGTTCGCCCGCCGGGCACGGCGGTCGCGGCGGCCGGCAGCGCGCTCGCGGCGGCCCGGTGCCGCGCTGCGGCGAGACGCCACGCCTCGGCAGACGCGACCGCATCGACCCGACGCGACGCCTAGACGATAATTGCGCTAATTGTCGAATTTGCCGGCCTCGGTCAGCCTATCGAGTCGCTCCGCGCCACACCGCTGGATGGCGATATTCGCCCGCCCGCAGCCAGCCGCGAGCCGCGCTGTCGCCCGGCAACCCAGTCGCCCCTTCGCCCGGCCGTCCGGTCCTCCACTCGCGCAATCGCGCAGTCGCGCAGTCGCGCAGTCGCGCAGTCGCGCAGTCGCGCAGTCGCCGATATTCGATGGTGGGCCCGGTGTGGCCGGCCTAGGGTGGGCCACGATGATGCTTACCCACGATGTCGCCGGAAACGGCCCCGCCGTCCTGCTGCTGCACTCCACCGTCTGCGACCGGCGGATGTGGGACCCGCAGTGGCCCGCCCTGCTCGACGCCGGCTACCAGGTGATCCGCTGTGACTTCCGGGGCTTCGGCGAGACCCCGGTGCCGGACCGCCCCTACTCCGAGGCGCAGGACGTGCGCGACCTGTTGGACGCGCTCCAGATCGACCGGGTGGCACTGGTCGGCGCCTCGTTCGGCGGTCAGGTGGGGCTGGAGGTGGCCGCCCGGTGGCCGGACCGGGTGGGCACGCTGGCGCTGCTCTGCGCCGGCATGCCGGGCCACCTGCCCGGCCCGGACCTGCGGGCCTTCGGCGGAGCCGAGGACGAACTGCTCGAGGCCGGCGACGTCGAGGGCGCCGTCGAACTCAACCTGCGGACCTGGCTGGGGCCCGAGGCCGACGACGCGACCCGGAATCGGGTACGCGAGATGCAGCGGCACGCCTTCGACGTCCAACTCGCCGCCACCGAGGACGTTCCGGGCCTCGATCTCGGCGAGCCCGACCTCGGGAAGATCACCGCGCCCTGCCTCGCCATCTCCGGCCGGTACGACCTGGCGGACTTCCGGCAGATCGCCGCCCGGCTGCCCACGCTGCTGCCCGACGCCCGGCACCTCGAACTGCCCTGGGCCGGCCACCTGCCCAGCCTGGAACGCCCCGCCGAGACGACCGCGCTGATCCTCGACTTCCTCGCCGAGACCTGGCCGGCCTGACGGACGGGTCGGCCTGACGGACGGGCCCGGCGCGGGCCGGTCCGTATGCTCACCGAATGCGAATCGCGTTCGGCGCCGACGACGAGAACGAGGCGACCAGAGCGGTACTCGAATACCTGTCCGGCCTCGGCGAGGTGGTGCGGGTGGCGGGCGACGAACAGTGGCCGAGGATCGGCGCCGAGGTCGGCCAGGCGGTGGCCGGAGGAGGCGCGGACTTCGGCGTCGTGATGTGCTGGACGGGTACCGGCACCGCGATCGCGGCGAACAAGATCCCGGGGGTACGGGCGGCCCTCGCCTGGGAGCCCTGGATCGCGACCGGCGCGCGGCTCTGGAACGACGCGAACGTGCTCGCGCTGAGCCTGAAGCGGCTTGCCCCGGACGTCGCCGTCGAGGTCGCCCGGGCGTTCTTCGAGACGCCCCAGCCCGATCCGGACGAGGCGGAGAACATCGCCCGGATCTCGGAGCTGGAGCCGCTCGGCGCTCAGGAGTCCTGGACGAGCAGACAGCCCGTGCCGGAGTCGGCGGAGAGGAAGGCCGACAGCACGGGCGCGGCGCCGAGATTGAGGTAGAAGGGCGTCCAGTTGGTCGCCAGGCGCAGCAGGGGTCGCCAGGGCCCGCCCCCCGGCCGGTCGGGCGGGTCGAGCGGCAGGGCCGTCCCGCCGATCTTGTCGTGGTCGATCGCCCGGAAGTAGCGGTCCTGTTGTTCGGACGGCAGTGCCAGGTACGCGTCCGGCGACAGTGGCCCGGGATCCTCGCCACGGAGCAGCTCGACGGTGTATTCCGCAGCCGACCCGTCCTTGTGGTAGAGCGTCGGGCCGCTGGCCAGCGGGGTGGTCGGCCCGGCGAAGGTACCGGGCTGGACGACCACGGCATTCTCGCCGCCGTCGGGTAGGACGACGTCGGGGTCGAACTCCTCGACGTCGCGCCCATGGTCGCCGTGGGTGACGAAGAGATAGGCGACCCGTCCCGGGCCGTCGCCAACCAGTTCGGGTTCCAGCGCGATCTGGCCCAGGAAACGCATCGGCGTACCCCAGGCCGCGCTGAGCGGCCACTGCGGCTGCCCGAGCCAACCGGGCTGGCCGCCGAACTTGGTGACCGGCCCGGTCACCGGCGCCTCGGCTCGGTGGTAATGCACGATCCGCCACACCGCCACCATGGCGCAGACCGTAACAGCCGGATCCGACGCCTCCGCCCGCGACCGGGGTCACCGGAGCCGTCACAAGGGGTCGGCGCGCAGGTGATCGACCACGTCGTACTCCACCAGGACCGGGATGTCGTCCCCGTCCACAGTGGTCCACGAGGTGAACGACGCGTTCGCGACCGGGCCGGCGGCGACCACGGCGCGCAGTTCGTCCAGCGACAGCCGCTCGATCAGATGACGCAGCATGATCACCACGGCGTCATGGGCGACCAGCAGCAGTCGCCGGCCGGCGTGCGAGGTACGCAGCTCGGCGAGCAGCGGCGCGAGCCGGACACCGACGTCGAGCAGCGATTCGCCGCCGGGTGGCCGGTACCGGAGTTCGTCCGTCTCCCGCCACCGGGCGGCCTCGGCCGGGAACCGTACCTCGATCGCGGTCCTCGTCAGCAGTTCCAGCTCGCCCATTCCACGATCCCGCAGCCGGTCGTCGACGAGTGGCGGCGGCAGCCGGACACCGGCGGCGTCGGCCGCCGCCGCCGCGAACCGCCAGGTCTGGCGCGCCCGCCGGTATGGCGAGCAGATCACCACCTCCGGCCGCCGCCGCGCCGGCAGCCCTGCCAGCCGCCGTCCGACCGCGCCGGCCTGCGTCTCGCCCAACGGGGAGAGCGGGATGTCCCGGTCCCGGCCCACCAGACCCGTACCGGGCCGATTGGCCGCCTCGGCCGCCGCAAACGCCACGTTCGCGGTGCTCTGGCCGTGCCGCACCACCGTCAGGTCGAGGCCGCTACTCAGGCGCATGCAACCGATTCCGGTAAGGCCGACGGGAGGTCGACCCGGGTGCAGCCGCTGGCCGGGCCCGCACGGAACGAGATGACCGCGTCGACCCGGTCGCTGGCCGTGACGAGTTCGGAGCTGCGTCGGCCGACGACTGGAGCGGCCACGTCAAGGCGTCGCTGGCGTACGACCCCCTCGCCTTCCACACCGGTGTCCCGGGCGGCACCGGCACGACCGCCTGATCGTCGGCGCGCGCCACCCCTGGGGTAGGCCGGTAGCGCCGCACGGGCGGAAGCGTCCCGCTGTCGCGAATGGCGCACCTGGGTGGTCATGAGTCGCCGTGCCGGAGTCCGGTGACGGCGGGCGAGTTGCCACCAGGGCTGTCCAGCGATCGGCGCATCGAGTCGACCAGCGCCCGGCCGGAGTCGGGCCAGCGGGGCACCGCGAAGCCCGCGCCGGCCGGCGGCAGCGTACCGCGCAGCGCGGCGGCGACCAGTTCGGTCAGCGCGCCGGCATCGGTCAACGGGTAGAAGTGCGCGTGCCCGTCGACCGTCTCGCGCAGCGGCGCGATGTCGGTGCAGATCACCTCGCAACCGCAGGCCAGCGCCTCCAGGGGGCCGAGGTGGTTGCCCTCGTTACGGGAGGCGACCAGCAGGGCGGCGGCGCCGGAATAGAGCGCGGCCAGCGTGTCGTCGTCGACCCTGCCGGTGAACACCACCGAGCCCGCCGCCGGCGAGTCGCGCAGCAGCGCGGCGACCTCCGTACGGGCCTCGGCGTAGCCGCCGACCACGACGAGCCGGGCGTCGGCCGGGAACCGGTGCGCGGCGTCCAGCCACCGGGCGAGCAGCCAGTCGAACCGTTTGATCGGCCCGGCGAGCCCGACGTAGAGGCAGTACGGGCCGGACAGCGCGTACCCGGCGCGCGCGGCGGAGACCTCGGCGGCGGTACGCCGGTGGAACGTCTCGGTACGCACCGCGCACGGCACCAGGTCGATGCCGCCGGCCGGTACGCCGAGCAGCTTCCCCAGATCGTGGCCGGTCGCCCGGGACACCGCCACGATCCGGGTGGCGCCCGCCACGAGTGCCCGGTTCAGCGCCCGGAAGTAGCGCTGGAACGGGCCCCCTCGCCCGTCGTCCCAGTCGGCCAGCGCGGCGAGTTCCGCGCACACCGCGGCCCACTGCGCCGCGCCGAAGTGCCGGACGAACTGTTCCTGGCCGTAGTCGTGCTCCGGGTAGCGCAGCCGGGTCAGGTCGTGCACGGTATAGCTGTACGGAATCGGACAGTTGCGGTCCACCGTGTAGTGGGTGGTGTGGTAGAGGTCGAACGTGCCGGTCGCCAGCAGTGCGCGCAGTTCGGTGCTGCGGCGTACGAAGCCGTCCGGCTCGTCGGCCACGAGCAGCCGTACCGGCGCCGCCCCGATCGCCTCCCGCGCCGCCGTGACCTGCACGGGGTCGACGAACGCGGTCAGCCGGGGCGTCCGCCGGTGCTCGCCAGGACGGCCAACTCGCGCAGCAGGTTGGTGCCGTAGCGGGCGATGCCGGTCTGCTGGTTGGCGCGAATGTCGACAAGCACTCGCGTCATGCCGCCCTACCTTCCATGGCCTCCCCCGCCCCCACGTCCGCACCGGATCGGTCGATGTCGACAGATGATGTAGCCAGATGATTACATGACGAAGTGGACCTCGACGACTACTTCGTTTTCGGCGCCGCCGGCCCGTACCGCCGCAACGAGGTGTTCACCGACCGGGAGGACTACATCCGGCTCCTGTCGGACCGGGCCCACGGCATGGCGGCCGACCCGCTCTCCACAGCGGATCTGCTCGACTTCAGCCGCCCCGCGCGAAACGTGGTCGTGCTGCACGGTCAGGGCGGCATCGGCAAGACCACACTGGTCAACCAGTTCTGCGCGGAGCTGATCGGGTCGTCCTCGCCCGCTCTGCCGAAGCGCCGGGTGGTGGCCAGTTTCGACTTCGCCGACGGCAGCAACCTCGGCTTCGAGACCGTCGTCCTGCGGGTCCGCGCGGCGCTGGGCAGCCTCGGCCGCCCCTTCACCGCCTTCGACACCGGCCTGTCGGTCTATTGGGAACTCAAGCACCCGGGCGTCAGCCTGACCGACTTCGTCGAACGCAGCGGCTTCCTCGGCCAGGAGGACCGGGAGCAGACCGCGCAGCAGATCGCCGGGGTCGTCGACGAGCTGCTCGGCTCGGTGGCCGTGGTGGAGGTCGGCTACCGAATGGCCACCGGGCTGGTACGCCGGCTGCGGGAGGCCGCGGAGGTACGCCACCTCCAGCGCGAGTTCCCGCCCTTCGGCCTCATCCTCAGGGAGAACGACCCGGACCGGATGCTCGGCTACCTGCCCATCCTGCTCGCCTGGGACATCGAGCGGATCCGGGCCAAACGGCCGGCGCTGGCAGTCTGCCACCTGGACACCTTCGAGGCCGTCCAGGGGCTGCCCCGGGAGAAGGGGCTGCTGGAGGACCTGCTCGCCCGGATGGTCTACCTGATGCCCAACGTGCTGTTCGTGGTGACCAGCCGGCGCCCGCTGCGCTGGCACGACCCGGTCCGCGCGGTCACCCTGACCTACGGCGGCGGTCAGCGCTGGCCACACCTCGCCAGCGCGGACGGGCGCGGCGACCAGCACACCCTCGCCGGGCTCACCCCCGACTACGCCGACACCTTCCTGCGCGAGCGGCTGACGGTGGCCGACGGGACACCGGCGATCGACGAGGCGGTACGCCGACGGATCGTCGACGCCTCGGCGGGCTCCCCGCTCTACCTCGAACTGTCGGTCAGCCAGTACCGCAACGCGGCGCTGCGCGCGGAACGGCCGGACCCGGCCCAGTTCGGCGGCCCGCTGCCCGAACTGGTGCTGCGGATCATGCGCGACCTCTCCCCCGCCGAACGCAACCTGCTGCGCGCCTCGGCACTGCTGGCCGCGTTCGACGCCGACATCCTCCGCGCGGTACTGCCGGACGTGGCGACGGCGACGATCCACCGGTTCCTCACCAACAGCTTCGTCCGGCACGCGGCGGGCACCTGGCCGGAGTACCGGATCCACCAGACCCTCCGGCAGAGCATCAACGCCTGCGACGAGTACACCGACGACGGCTGGGTCGGTGCCGAGCGCGTCGAGCGGGCCGCCCGGGCGACGGCCCGGGTGACCGAGGTCGGCCTGGAGGTCTGGCGACCGGACGACGGCGACACCGTGGTGTCCGCGCAGCGCAGCCAGTGCGCGGTGGCGGCGATGCTGCTGGTCCTACAGGCGGCGGTCGAGCACGGGCTGCTGCCCGACCGGCTGGGGGACCTGACCTACACGCTCAGCCAGCTCGGCCACTGGCAGGTGCTGGCCGCGCTGCCGCCCGCCGACGACGCCGCGCCGGCGCTACGGCGGCTGGTCGAGGCGGCCCGGCTGGCGTCCACCGCGGAGGTCGACGCCCGCCCCCGGTACCAGCGGCTCAAGACGCTGGCACAGGCGCCGTGGCAGCACCCCTACGACGCGTACGTCGCCTACGAGCTCGGCTCGCTTACCCAGTCGACGGGTCACCACGCGGAGGGCGACGGGTTCTTCGCCTCCCTGGAGCAGGCCGGGCCGCTGCTGCGCAGCGCCGGTGCGTGGGGTCGCGCCGGGGTGGCACTGCGGCGCAGCCGGCTGGCCGAGGTGCTCGGGTACGCACCGCCCTCGGCCGGCCAGCCGCTGGAGGACGCCCGGACGTGGGACCTGCTCGGCCACGTCTACCAGCACGGTGGCGACTTCGCCCGGTCGGCCGGCTTCTTCCGGCAGGCCCTCGACCAGGCGCGGGCCACCGGTGCGCCGCTGTGGGGCGCGCGGGCCGCCCGGCATCTGGCGCTGGCCACCATGTGGACCGACCCGGAACTCGCGGTGTCGATGCTGCCGGAGGCCCGCGAACTCAACCAGTCGCTGGGTGACCTGATCGGCCTCGCCCAGTGCGACCTCGCGGCGGCGATCGCGGCAGCCGCCCGGGGCGACTGCGAGGAGGTAGACGACCTGCTCGCCCGGGCCCACCAGTTGACCGAGGAGTCCGGCGTGGTCGGCCAACTGCTGCCGGTCGACGCGATCACGGTACTCGCGGCGCTGGCCACCGACCGGCCCGAGCTGGCCCGTACGGCCGCCGCCGCGCTCGCCGCCGACGCCCGGACCGACCAGTTGGCCCCACCGGTGTGGGCGGCGGTCGCGGGCCTCTGGCTCGGGGACGACGGGCTGCACGACTTCGCGGCGGTCGGCTGGTACGACTCGGCCGAGCTGGCACGGGATCGCTGGCTGCGACCGCTGCACATGCTTCGGGCCGCACGTGGATCGACCGAACCGGGTGGGTGAACGGCAGGTGGGTGAGCGGCAGGCGGGTGAGCGGAGCGCGAGCGTGCCGCCCTGCGGGCCGCTCGACCTGAGCGACGCCGCGACACCGTCCGCCGGCGAGCTGCCGGGCGAGGTCGTCGACGCGCTGGTCCGGGCGGCGGCGCGGAGCCCCGCCTACGACGGTCCGGCGCCGGACGGTACCGGCGGGGCGGTCGTACCGGGCGCCCGTACCCTGATCAAGGTGCAGCACCGCCGGCACGAGATGCTGGCGGTCTGCCTCGGCTACGAGCGGGTACGCGTCGCCGCCGGCATCCCGGCACCCGCACTGCTCGACCACGGTGAGATCCTGGCCGGTGGCGAGCGCCGGTGGTGGACCGTGCTGGAGCGGGTGCCCGGATCACACGGTGCCGCCGGTCCGCTGCTGCCCCGACGACAGCACGCGGTCTGCGCGGCGATGCGCCGCTGGCACGACCACGCGCCGGCATTCGGCCGCCGGCTGGACGCCCCGGGCACCGCCGCGATGTTCTTCGGCGAGATCCGGCTGCGCGATCCGGCCTGCGCGCTGCGCCTGGCGGCAGCACTCGACCAGGCGTGTCACGGTGCGCCGATGACCGCGATCCACGGCGACATGGCGGTCGGGCACAACGTGCTGTTCACCGGTACCCGGCTGCGGGCCGTACTCGACCCGGGCGCCATCCAGGTCGGGCCGCCAATGCTCGACCTGGCCTGGTGCATCGCGGTCGACCTCGGCCTCGGCGGTACCGTCGAGTCGGCGGTCGCCGGTTACGGCGGCGGGGTGGACCACGATCAACTCGACCGACTGCTGCCGTTGATGCTCGCCCGGCGCCGGTTCGACCTGCTCAATCAGCGCCGGTCGACGGCTGCGGAACGGCTGGCGAGACAACTGCGGGCCCGCCGGCCGGAGCTGCTGAGCTGGCTGCCGCCGCCGGACCCGACGCCGCCCGGTACCCACGGCTGACGATCGGATGCCGAGGCTCGACCGCCGCCGTCCGCGCCGTACGCAGCAGTCCCTCGCGGAGCGGAACCGGCCGCCACGCCGGCAGTATCGCGCGGAGCCGGCGGACGTCGGCGACCACTGCCAGGCTGTCCCGCGCCCGGGTACGGGCCGGATCCCGCGCGACCGTGCCGGTCACACCGAGAATCTCCAGGATGGACGCCACCACCTCCTGGCCGGCGGTGCCCCGGCCGGTGCCGATGTTCACCCGGCCGGTGACGTCCCGGGCGAGCAGCGCCACGACCGCGTCGGCGGCGTCCTCGACGTACACGTAGTCACGGATGGTCCGCAGGTCGCCGAGGTGCAGCGCGCCGCCGGCCCGGGCCTGGGCGAGCGCGGTCGGGACCAGATGGTCGGCGGTCGGGCCGGGTCCGTAGAGGTTGAACAGCCGCACCGACAGCGCGGCCACGCCGCGACGGGCGGCCTGCCGGTGCACCATCCGCTCCCCCTCCAGCTTGGTGTGGCCGTAGACGGTGCGCGGGGCGCACCGGGACCGTTCGGAGAGCGGGCCGGTGGAATCGGCGTAGACGGCCGCCGAGGACGCGAACACGAACCGCTGCGGGCGGTGGGCCCGCCAGGCGGCGAGCAGGCTGGCCGTGCCGGCGACGTTCACCCGGGCGGTCTCCTGCGGATCGCGCTCACACTCCGGTATGAAGTGCCGGGCCGCGAGGTGGACCACGGCCCACGGCCGCACGGCGCGGTGCAGCTCGGCCACCGCGTCGGCGTCGCAGACGCTGGTCAGGTGGTGGACCACCCCGGCGTCGTCGGCGAACGCGTGCAGCCGACGCAGCGTACCGGCGCTGCCGTCGTCGAGGACGGCCACCGACTGGCCGGCGGCGCGCAGCCGCCGGACCACGGCAATGCCCAGAAACCCCGCTCCGCCGGTGACGAGCACTGGTGAGTCGGTGGCGAGTGCTGGCGAGCCGGTCGCGGGCGCTGGTGAGTCGATCGCGGGCGCTGGTGAGCCGGTGGCGGGTGCTGGTGAGCCGGCCGGCCGACGAGTTCCTTGACCTCCCGTAGCCGATGGGCCGGTGGCGGACGCTGGTGGGCCGGTGGCGGGCACCGCGCGGGGTGTGGTGGCGCGGCCGGGCTTCATGCCATGGAAGGATAGGTGGCGATGCATTGTCCGCACCATGTCCAGTGAGGTGGCAGCGGTGATCCGGGTGCTGGTGGACGGACGGATCGACGCTCCCGACGGCATCGGGCGCTACACCCGCTGCACCGTCGCGGCGGTGCGCTCCGCGGGTGGGATCAGGCTCGACGTCCTGACGCCGACCGGGACGCCACGGTACGGCGCGGCCGAGGCGGACGAGCTGCTCGACGCCGCCCGCCGGGTCGGTGCCGACGTGGTCCACCTGTTCGACTACCGGATTCCGTGGCCCGACCCCGGCATCCCGCTGGTGGTGACCGTGCACGACGTCGTCCGGCTGCTCGATCCCGGCCTCTGCTATTCGGACGCCGCGTTCGCCGCGCGGTTCGGTGCCGCCGACCTGGCGGCGATGCGCCGGGCGGTGGCGGAGCTGCGCGTACTGACCCCGCCGGCGTCGGCCGCCCGTGCACACCCCGCCTCCGTGCACGAGGAGTACTACGGGCGGATGATGGCGCACCTCGCGGCGACCGCGTCCCGGATCGTCGTACCGACGGAGACGGTCGCCGGGCAGTTCCGCACCGCCGTCCGGGCGGACGCGCCGCTGCGGGTCAGCTCGTGGGGCAGCGACCATCTGCTCGCCGCGCCGGTACCACCTGACGGGGCGGCACCCCCGCCGCACGAGTTCGTCCTCTATGTCGGGCTGGCCAGGGCACACAAGCGGATCGGCGCCGTGCTGGACGCGTACGCGCGGACGGCCAGCCGGCGTCGCGGAGTCCGACTGGTGCTGGTCGGCGGCGACTTCGCGCCCGGCGGTCCCGGCACCGCGCTGGTCGCCGACCACCCGGTGGCCGCGGACGCGGTCCTGCTCGGCGCGGTCGACGACAGTATGTTGCAGGCGCTGTACCTGCGGGCCGGCGCCGTGGTCAGTCTCTCGGCGAGCGAGGGCTTCGGGTTTCCGCCGTTGGAGGCGCTGGCCGCCGGGGCGCCCGTGGTCGCCGCCGACATCCCCACCTACCGCGAGCTGCTCGGCGCCGCGGCGCGGTTGGTCGACCCGGACGACTTGGACGCTACCGCCCGAGCGATCGACGAATCGGTTGCCGCCGGGCCACCTCCGGCGGCGGCGGGTGTCACTCCGCGCCCGTGGGGGGCGCACGGCCGGGCACTGGTCGAGCTATACCGGGAGGCGGTACAGGACCGGGCACGGCGGCGGCGGAGTTAGTCGGCAAGGGCGTGCCGGGTTGACGCTGACGGGTCGCGATCCGGTTTGGCTGGTGGTGGCGGCGACATCTCCGGTACGTGGTGTGGCCCGGCACCGGGACGTCGGCGGCCTCGCCGGCCGGAACGCGATGGTGGCAGGATCTCCCGGATGGAGCAGGTTCTGCCGCCCGATGCCGCCGCAGTACTCGGCCAGGCTCGTCGGGTCGTCGTCTTCACCGGTGCCGGGATCTCGGCCGAAAGCGGCGTGCCGACCTTCCGGGACGATCTCACCGGGCTGTGGGCCCGCTTCGACGCGCTGCAACTCGCCACCCCGGAGGCGTTCCACGCCGACCCTGACCTGGTCTGGGGCTGGTACGAGTGGCGGCGCGCCCGGGTACGCCGGGCCGAGCCCAATCCCGGACACCTCGCCACGGCCGCCATCGAGGCCCTGCTCCCAGGCACCGTGGTCATCACCCAGAACGTCGACGACCTGCACGAGCGGGCCGGCTCCCGATCCCCCGTCCACCTGCACGGCAGCCTCTTCGCTCCCCGCTGCGTCGCCGAGGCCGCCCACCCGGCACCCCTGCCGGAGACGGTCGCCAAGCCCGCCCGCCCGGCTACGCTGCCTGTGACGATCGCCAGTGCCGACCACCCGGCTGCGCTGCCGGAGACGGTGGACGGCGAGACCGCCGATCCTGGCGAGGGCGGCCGGGTGCCACCGCCTCGGTGCACGCGCTGCGGAGCACTCGTCCGACCCGGCGTCGTGTGGTTCGGCGAGGCACTGCCCGAGGCGGCGTTGACCACGGCGGTCGAAGCCGCTGCCGGCTGCGACGTACTGCTGACGGTCGGCACCTCCGGGGTCGTCTATCCCGCCGCCGAGATCCCCCGGATCGCGGCCCGCTCCGGTGCCACCGTGATCCAGGTCAACCCGGAACCGACACCGCTCGACCGGGTCTGCGCGATCAACCTGCGTGGAACCGCGGCTCAGGTGCTCCCCGCCCTGGTCGCGGCCGTACGGGACGGCAGCGGGACGAGGTGATCCGGCGCGCCCGCGTCACATGACGTACGTGAGGCTGATCCAGAAGACGAGTGCGGAGGCGGCGAGCAGCCCGCCGAGGGTGGTCGCCATGAGTACCAGCGCCGGGGCGATCCGGATCCGGACCCGCAGCAGCAGGTACACGCCGACGGCGGCGATGAAGGCGATCACGGCGAGGTAGACGACGAGCAGGAAACTCGCGGTGACCACGGCAGCCGCGCCGGCGGCGGCGACCCCGGCCCGACGTGGGCCGAGGTCGCGCAGGAAGACCGGATAGGCGACACCGGCGGCGAAGACCGCGACGAAACCCACCACGGCCGGGAGAGCGAGCGTGGCGAGGTAGAGCATCAGCAGGAAGCTCGCGGTGATACCGATCGTCACGCCGACGGCGGCCCCGACGGCGCGACGCGGACCGAGATCGCGGAGAAGCACCAGGTAGGCGACGGCGCCGGCGCAGACGGCCGTGCCGCCGATGAGGATCGCGAGGGACGAGTCCACGGTCTTCCTTCTGGTCTGGGAACGAACGGTCGTCGGACGCCAGGAATCGTATGCAGGTCGTGCACTCGCGGAGGTCCCGGTCGGGTCGTACCGCCGGAGGCCGAGGTCGACGCCCGTGCGGGTGAGGTGGGTCGGTTCGGGCGGCGGGGCGCGGGCGGGGTGCCTTCGCCGGCATGGCAAGGTGTCGCGGTGACATCGACCCTTCCGCCCGACGAGCGCGGATATCTGGCCGGGGTACTGGACCGGCTGCGCGCCATTCTCGGGGACGCGCTCCTCGGCGTCTATCCGACCGGATCCCTGGCGCTCGACGGCTATTCGCCGGGGCGCAGCGACATCGACCTGATCGCCGTGGTCGAGCGCGCCGGTCCGGCGGTATTGCAGGCGCTCGCCGCCGAGCTGTCCCACGACGCGCTGCGCTGCCCCGCCACCGGCCTGGAGTTCGTGCTGTACGAGCGGTCGGTGGTGGCCGACGCCGGCACCGGAGCCGGCTTCGCCCTCAACCTCAACACCGGACGGGCGTTGCCGCCGAAGGTCGGCTTCGGAGCAAGCCCGGACGAGGCGGTGTTCTGGTACCCGATCGACCGGTCGATCAGCAGTCAGCAGGGCGTCGCGCTGCTCGGCCCGCCACCCGCGACGTTGCTGGCGCCGGTACCCTTCGCCACGCTGCTGCCGGTGGTGGTCGAGTCGGTCGAGGCACGCCTGCACGCCGATCTCGACCTCGGCGACAACGCGGTGCTCAACGGCTGCCGCTCGCTGCGGTACGCCGCCCAACGCCGGTGGTACCCGAAGCGGCCGGCGGCGGAGTGGGCGACCCGGGCCGCGCCGGAGTTCGGTCCGCTGATCCACGCGGCACTGCGCGGCTACGCCCAGGGCCGGGCGGCCGGCGACACCGTGGACGATGCCGAGGTGCACGCCTTTCTCACCTTCGTCCTCGACCGGCTCGGCCAGCACCGCCCCGCCGCGACCGCAGGTAGTCGACACGGCGGTTAGCCTCTGCCCCGCCCGCCGAGATGCCCGCCGGGCGGCACCCCCACCGACCAACGCCGACCGGACCTGCCAGCGGTGCCCGGCACCCGGACCGCACCGACCGGGGAGGCAAGCGGTGCCGGCCACCCGGACGGCACAGACCGGGCCGGCGAGCGGAGCCCGGCTTGGGTCGGCGCGGACCGGGCCGGACCGGCGAGCGATGCGGGGCTACCCGGCGGGTGCCGACCTGAGCGCGAGTGCGGCCTGGACGAGCGCGGCGTGGGTCAGGGTCTGCGGATAGTTGCCGAGGTGGGCACCGGTGGCCGGGTCCATCTCCTCCGCGTAGAGGCCCACCGGACTCGCCAGGTCGAGGAGTGCCTGGAACAACTCGACCGCCTCGGCCCGCCGTCCGGTGGCGGCCAGGGCCTGGGTCAGCCAGAACGAGCAGGGCAGGAAGGCCGCTTCGGAGCCGGGTAGGCCGTCGCGGCCGGGCGGGTAGCGGTAGAGCAGCGGGCCGCCCGCGCCCAGGTCGCTCCGGATGGCCTCGATGGTGCCCCCGACCCGGGGCGAGTCGGCGTCCTCAATGCCGAGCAGCGGCAGTACCAGCAGCGCCGCGTCGACTTCCCGGGAGCCGTAGCCGCGGACGTAGGTCGACCGCTCCGGGTCGACCCCGTGCACCCGTACGTCGTCGGCGATCGCCTGACGGGCGTCCCGCCAGCGCTGCCGCTGCCGGTCCGGAAGCGGATGGGTCTGGGCTATCCGCAGCGCCCGGTCCAGGGCGAGCCAGCCCATCAGCTTGGAGTGCACCTGGTGGGTGGCGTGGCGCAGCTCCCAGATGCCGGCGTCGGGTTCCCGCCATCGCCGGGCGACCACGTCGGCGAAGCCGCGTACGGTCCGCCAGGTCTCCGTGTCGAGGCGGTGTCCGGCACTCGCGTACACCCAGACGGCGTCGACGACCCAGCCATAGCCGTCGAGCTGGTGCTGCTCGGCGGCGCCGTTGCCGAGGCGTACCGGGGTGCTGCCGGCGTAGCCGGGCCAGCTGTCGACCCGCCGCTCCGCCGGTACCCGCAGACCGTCCAGGGTGAACAGTGCCGGTAGCCGAGGGCGCTGTAACCGGCTGGCCCGCAACAGCCAGGCGAGGAAGCCACGGGCCTGGTCGGGCTTGCCGACACCGAGGAAGGCGGCGACACCGATGCTGGCGTCGCGGGGCCAGACGTAGCGGTAGTCCCAGTTCCGTACGCCGCCCGGCTGCTCCGGCAGCGAGGTGGTCGGCGCGGCGACCGGAGCCTGCGACGGCGAGTACGTCAACAGCCGCAACGTGAGCAGGCTGCGCGCCACCTCGTCCCGGAACGGCAGTTCGGGGTCGACCTCGGCGATCCAGGTCCGCCAGTGCGCCTCGTCGGCGCGCAGGAGTTCCCAGGCCGCGTCCGGATCGACGTACAGCAGTGGTTCGCGGTGGGCCATGGCCAGCACGAAGGTGACCGGCCGGCCCGGGTGGACGGTCATCGGGGCGGGTCGGCCGGGTTCGACGGCCACCCCGGGAGTGCAGGTCAGCGACACCGCGAGCGAGCCCCATTCGCAGACGAGCGGCGGCCGTCGGCGGCGGACCCGGGGCGGCCGGTACCCGGTCCCGAGCCGGGGGTCGAACTCGACCACGGCCTCGACCGGACCTCCGTCGGCGCGCAGGCGTCGGACCAGCAGGGTCGCCGGCAGCAGCCGGCCGGTGATCTCGGCGACCATCCCCTCGGTGAGGGTGAGGCGCCGGTCGCCGACCGCCCAGGTCGTCCGCAGGGTCGCCGTGTGCCGCCGGTACCGCCGCTCGACCACCTCGGCCGGCCGGGCCGGGCCGATCCGGTACGTGCCCGCTCCCGGGCCGCCGACGAGCCGGCCGAACAGGGACGCGCCGTCGAAGCGGGGTACGCACATCCAGTCGATCGCACCGGCGCTGGAGACCAGGGCGGCCGTGCGGGTGTCCCCGAGCAGCCCGTAGTCCGCGATCGGCGGCAGTACCGGGCCGACGGCCGGCGATCGGTCCTCCGCCGCGGAGGGCGGCTCGCGGGTCACCGCGACCTCCTCCGGCGCCCCACCCGGGACCCGTCGGCCCAGCACGCCGCTACACCGACGCGGAGTGCTGCCCGGTGCGACGCTGCGCCGACGCGGAGTGGTGCCCGGTCGGCCCGGTGCGCCGCTACGCCGACGCTGAGTGCCGCCCGGTGCGACGACGCGCTGACGGGGTGTGCCGCCCTGTCGGCGGCGTCCCGGCTCAGCGGGCCTGTAGGAGTAGTCCGAGGACCGTCCCGTAGAGGATGTGCACGGCCACGGTGACCAGCGGAGTCTGCACGCCGTAGTTGAGCGCCAGCAGGCCCGGCGGCTCCAGCACCGCCGTACTGGCCGGGCCGGCCCGGGCCGACGCCATCCGGGGGTGTACGCCCGGCAGCAGCGGCAGCAGCACCGTCAGCGAGATGCCGACGTGCAGTACGCCGAGCAACGCGCCGAGCCACCAGGTGGCCCGGCCCAGCAGGGCGAACGTCGCGGCGTAGCCGAGCGCGAATCCCTGGCCGGCCAGCAGGTGGATGAGGAAGCCGGCGATCCGGGCCCGGTCCGGGTCCTCGGTGACCAGGGTGCCGAGGATCAGCGGCAGGTCGACCCGGGTGAGCCCGGCGAGCTGCGCCGTGATCATCGCCGCGGTGAGCGCGGCGGTGGCGACCACCCCGAACAGTGCCCATCCCGCCCAGTCCATCTCAGCCGGGGCGTCCCGGCGTGGGCCCGCTCCCCCGGGCACGTCCCGGATCGGCCACCGGACCGCCTCCCGACCTCCGAGTGGATCGCGGCGTCGGGCCGGCCCGGCTCCGACCTGACCGCGATCCTGATGGTTCGTCCTGATTTCCACCGTAGGCGCCCCAGCCGTCGGATGCCGTGCGGCTCGCCGACGTGGATCGCGCCCGCCGAGGGCGCCGTCGGGAAAGTCCGGCCGGTCGGCCCACCGTCAGCGGGGCGACCGGCCGGTACCACTACCGGACGACCACTACCGGGACGCTCCGGCGCGCCGCTTGGTCCAGACGTCGAAGGCCACCGCCGCGAGCAGTACCGCGCCCTTGACCAGCATCACCCGTTCGCTCGGCGCACCCATCAGCGACATGCCGTTGTTGATGACGCCCATGATCAGGCCGCCGGTGATCGCCCCGACCACCTTGCCGACGCCGCCCTGCACCGCCGCACCGCCGATGAACGCCGCCGCGATGGCGTCGAGTTCGAACGCGTTTCCGGCGGTCGGCCCGGCCTGGTTGAGCCGGCCGGCGAAGATGATCCCGGCGAGCGCGGCCAGTACGCCCATGTTGACGAAGATCCAGAAGATCACCGACTTGACCTTGACGCCGCTCAGGGTCGCGGCCTGGAGGTTGCCGCCGACGGCGTAGATCTGCCGGCCGAAGACGGCCCGGTTGGTCAGCAGCGAGTACGCCAGGATCAGCCCCGCGAGCAGGATCAGCACCCAGGGCAGGTTCTTGAACCGGGCCAACTGCACGACCACCGTCATCACCACCACGCCGGCCAGGGCGAGCTTCAGGACGAACAGCGGCAGCGGCTCGACGCTCTGCTGGTAGCCGAGCCGGGCCACCCGGCTACGCCACTGCACCACCACGATGCCGGCCATCGCGGCGATCCCGACCAGCAGGCTGAACAGGTCGGCCCCGCCCAGCGGACCGAGCCCGACGTTGCCCAGGTAACCCTCGGTGAAGCCGTTGGCGAGGGTACGCACCGGGTCCGGGAACGGGCCGATGCCCTGGTTGCCGAGGACGGTCAGGGTGAGCGCCCGGAACAGCAGCATGCCGGCCAGGGTCACGATGAACGCGGGGATGCCGAAGTAGGCGATCCAGAATCCCTGCCAGGCACCGATCAGCCCGCCGACGACGAGGGTGATCAGCAGGGCCAGCGGCCACGGTACGTCCTGTTCGACCATCAGTACCGCCGCGATGGCCCCGGTGACCGCCACCACCGAGCCGGCGGAGAGGTCGATGTGCCCGGCGATGATGATCAGGATCATGCCGATCGCCAGGATCAGCACGTACGAGTTCTGCACCACGATGTTGGAGATGTTCTGCGGCTGGAGCAGTGCCCCGTCGGTCAGTACCGAGAAGAGCAGCACGATCAGCGCGAAGGCGACGTAGATGCCGCTCTGCCGCAGGTTGATCGAGAGGCGGCGGCCGGACCCGCCGGCCGGGGCGGAGGGTTCACCGGGACCGGGCCCGCTCACCGCGACGTCGGCGTTGGTGGGTGCGGTGGCGCTCATCGAGGTCTACTCCTGTCCGTTCGTCGGGTCGCTCGGCCGGCCGGAGCCGTCCGCCGGGCCGGGGTCGTCCGAGGTGGTGCGGGCGTCGCCGTGATCGGCCTGGCCATTGGTCATGTACCGCATCAGGTGTTCCTGGGTCGCCTCCGCGCGCGGCACCTCGGCGGTGACCCGACCGGCGGAGAGGGTGTAGATGCGGTCGCAGAGGCCGAGCAGTTCGGGCAGCTCCGACGAGATGACCAGGATGGCCTTACCCTCGTCGGCGAGCCGGTTGACGATCGAGTAGATCTCGTACTTGGCGCCGACGTCGATGCCCCGGGTCGGCTCGTCGAGGATCAGCACGTCCGGGTTGGTGAAGATCCACTTTGACAGTACGACCTTCTGCTGGTTGCCGCCGCTGAGCTTGCCGGTCACGCTCAACACGCTCGGCGCCTTGATGTTCATGCTGGCCCGGTATTCGTCGGCGACCTGGTATTCCCGGTGGTCGTCGACCCAGCCGCGCCGGGCCAGCCGGGTCAGGCCGGCGGCCGAGATGTTCCGCTTGATGTCCTCGATCAGGTTGAGGCCGTACCGCTTGCGGTCCTCGGTCGCGTACGCGATGCCGTGCCGGATCGCGTCCCGCACCGACCGTACGCTGATCTCCCGCCCGTCCTTGACCAGCCGGCCGGAGATGTTCGTCCCGTACGAGCGCCCGAAGACGCTCATCGCCAGCTCGGTACGGCCGGCGCCCATCAGCCCGGCCAGCCCGACGATCTCGCCGCGCCGCAGCGTGAGGTTGGCCTTCGACACCACCACCCGACCGTGCTGGCTGGGGCTGTGCACCGTCCAGTCCTCGATCCGCAGCACCTCGCTGCCGATTCGCGGCTCGCGCGGCGGGAACCGGTGGTCGAGGTCCCGGCCGACCATCCCGGAGATGATCCGGTCCTCGGTCACCTCGTCGGAGGTAGGGTCCAGGGTCTCGATCGTCCGGCCGTCCCGCAGGATGGTGATCCGGTCGGCGATCGCGGCGATCTCGTTCAGCTTGTGCGAGATGATCACGCAGGTGATGCCCTGGTCGCGCAGGCCGCGCAGCAGGTCGAGCAGGTGCGCCGAGTCCCGGTCGTTGAGCGCCGCGGTGGGCTCGTCGAGGATGAGCAGCCGGACCCGCTTGGAGAGCGCCTTGGCGATCTCGACGAGTTGCTGCTTGCCGACCCCGATGTCGCTGACCTGGGTCACCGGGTTCTCGTGCAGCCCGACCCGGGCGAGCAGCTCACCGGCCTCGTGATTGGTCCGGTTCCAGTCGATCAGGCCACGGCTGGCCCGCTCGTTGCCGAGGAAGATGTTCTCGGCGATCGAGAGCTGCGGGCAGAGCGCCAACTCCTGGTGGATGATGACGATCCCACGCCGCTCGCTGTCCCGGATGTCGGAGAACTCGCAGGGCTCGCCGTCGAAGGAGATCTCCCCGGAGTACGAGCCGTGCGGGTAGACCCCGGAGAGCACCTTCATCAGGGTGGACTTGCCGGCGCCGTTCTCGCCGCAGATCCCGTGGATCTCACCCTGCCGCACCGAGAGGCTGACCTCCTGGAGCGCGCGTACCCCGGGAAAGGTCTTGGTGATGTCCCGCATCCGCAGAATGTCGTCGGTCATCAAGAGCCGCCCGGGAAACCCCTGGCTTCGGCCATGGGGAGGAGTGGGCGGTCAGGCGTGGCGTTGGTTTCCGACATGGCGTCGACTCCAGGGGTCGGTGGGTGTGCATGTGTTACTGCCACGGGCGCGGCGGCCGCACCGGGGGATCACCCCGGGCGACCGCCGCGACCGTACTACTGGATCTGCTCCGGCTTGTAGTACCCGGTGTCGATCAGCGTCGCCTTGTAGTTGGCCTTGTTGACGATCACCGGATCGAGCAGGAAGGACGGCACGACCTTGTTGCCGTTCTCATAGTCCTTCTCGTTGTTGACCTCGGGCTTGCTCCCCTTGAGTACCGCGTCGGCCATCTTGACCGCCACCTCGGCGAGCTGCCGGGTGTCCTTGTAGATGGTCGAGTACTGCTCACCGGCGATGATGGACTTCACCGAGGCCACCTCGGCGTCCTGCCCGGTCACGATCGGGTACGGCTGTCCGGCCGCACCGTAGCCGTTGCTCTTCAGTGCCGACAGGATGCCGATCGACAGCCCGTCGTACGGCGAGAGCACGCCGTTCACCTTCGTGCCGCTGCCGTACGTCTTGGTCAGCAGGTCCTCCATCCGGCGCTGTGCCGTACCGGGATCCCAGCGCAGGATCGCGACGGTCTTGAAGTCCGTCTGCCCGCTCTTGACCACCAGGGTGCCCTTGTCGATGTACGGCTGGAGCACCGACATCGCGCCGTTGAAGAAGAAGGTGGCGTTGTTGTCGTCCGGCGAGCCGGCGAACAGCTCGACGTTGAATGGTCCCTTGGCGGTGCCGTCGCTGCCGTCCTCGTTCTTCAGCTTCAGCCCGACCAGCAGCGAGGTCGCCTGCTGCACCCCGACCTTGAAGTTGTCGAAGGTGGCGTAGTAGTCGACGTTCGGGCTGTTCCGGATCAACCGGTCGTACGCGATGACCGGGATCTTGTTGTCCGCCGCGTTCTGCAACTGGGTGGTGATGGCGGTGCCGTCGATCGAGGCGATGATCAGCACCTTGGCGCCCTTGGTGATCTGGTTCTCGATCTGGTTCACCTGGGCCGGGATGTCGTTCTCGGCGTACTGGAGGTCGACGGTGTAGCCGAGCTTCTCCAGGCCCGCCTTGACGTTGTCACCATCGTGGATCCACCGCTCGGAGGACTTCGTCGGCATGGTGACCCCGACGAGCGCCCCGGCGTTGTCGCCGGAGCCGGCCTCCTGGTCCACGGTCTTGGTACTCGATCCGCACGCGCTGAGCGCGACGGCGAGCGTGGCGGCGCTGGCCACCGCCGCGAGCCGGACGAATTTCATCTGGTCCTCCATCTCCTGGTACGGCCTGCGGGTCCCCGGTCCGCCGCCGGCCCGGGTCACGGGACGGTCGGCGGACCGGTGAGGTGCCGGTGTCGGGCCCGCCCGGGCGACGTGCCCCCGGCCCGGGCCCCACGGCTCAGGGTCAGCCCCGGCCGGGCAGACCCTGGGCGAGTCGGTGGTATGCCTGGTTCCAGCGCAGCCGGTCCTGGAAGTCCGCGGTCGTGGTCCGCCCGTCGATCAGCACCAGCTCGGTGTGCAGCATGTCGGCGAAGTCGCGCAGGGTCGCCGTCCCGACCGCCTGGGTGAGCACGGTGTGGTGCGGTCCCCCGGCGGTGAGCCACGACTCGGCCGAGGTGCTCAGTGACGGTGCCGGCTTCCACACCGCGCGGGCGACCGGGAGTCGGGGCATCGGCTCGTCCGGCGGCACCACCTCGATCTCGTTGGCGACCAGGCGGAACCGCTCGCCGAGGTCGGCCATCCCGATCACCACTCCGGGGCCGGGTGTGGCGTCGAAGACGAGCCGGACCGGATCCTCCCGGTCGCCGATGCCGAGCGGGTGGACCTCGCAGGACGGGCGTCCACTCGCGATGCTGGGGCAGACCTCCAGCATATGCGCGCCGAGGATCTTCGGCTCGCCCGGTCCGAAGTGGTAGGTGTAGTCCTCCATGAAGGAGGTGCCCCGGTGCGATCCGGCGCCCATCGCCTTGACCGCGGCGAGCAGCGTCGAGGTCTTCCAGTCACCCTCGCCGCCGAAGCCGTAGCCGTCGGCCATCAACCGCTGCACGGCCAGCCCGGGAAGTTGGCGCAGCCCGCCGAGGTCCTGGAAGTTGGTGGTGAACGCCCCGAACCCACCTGCGGTGAGGAACTCCCGCAGGCCGGCCTCGATCCGGGCCGCGTACCGCAGAGACTCGTGCCGGTCGCCGTCCTTGGCCAGCTCGGGGGCGAGCCGGTAGGTGTCGGCGTACTCGCCGACCAGGCGCTCGATCTCCTGGTCGGCGACCCGGTCCACCACCTCGACCAGGTCGTTGACCCCGTAGGTGTTGACCGAGACGCCGAACCGCAGCTCCGCCTCCACCTTGTCGCCCTCGGTGACGGCGACGTCGCGCATGTTGTCGCCGAACCGGGCCAGCCGGAGGTTGCGCAGGTGCGCGAAGCCGAGCGCGGCGCGGGCCCACTCGTCGATCCGGGCCAGCACGCTCGGGTCGGAGGCGTGCCCGGCGACCGTCTTGCGGGCCAGCCCGAGCCGGGTCTGGATGAAGCCGAACTCCCGGTCGCCGTGCGCGGCCTGGTTGAGGTTCATGAAGTCCATGTCGATGGACTCCCAGGGCAGCGCCTCGTTGAGCTGGGTGTGCAGGTGCAGCAGGGGCTTGCGCAACGCGTCCAGGCCGGTGATCCACATCTTGGCCGGCGAGAAGGTGTGCATCCAGGCGATCACGCCGAGGCAGCCGGGGTCGGCGTTGGCCTCCAGCAGTACGGTGCGGATCGCCGACGCCTCGGTGAGGACGGGCTTCCAGACGATCTCCGCGACGATCTGGCCGGAGCCGGTGAGCGTACGCAGGATCTGCTGCGACTGGGACGCGACCTGGTCGAGAGTTTCCGGACCGTAGAGGTGCTGGCTGCCGGTGAGGAACCAGATCTGCGGATGCGTGGCCGGCGGCATGTCCACCTCTCCTAATTGGGGCATGGCACCAGCCTGCCCCGACGGTCTGGTCGCGATCACCTCGCGAGCCGAGTGTTACCGCTAACATTGGAGCAGTCAAACCGTACACCGTAACGCTTCAGTAACGGGAGAGTGGAGATCCGCGGGTGCCATGCCGAGGCGTCGAGCGGTCGGTCCGGGACGTCGAACGGTCGGTGCCCCGGGGCCGTGCCGCCGCACTCAGGACACCGACCGGACCCGCTGGCCCGGGTGAGGTCCCTTTGTGTGCACCGTCGCGCTACCCCGGCGCCGTGGCCCGGGTCGGGCCGCCGACCGCCCGACCAGGCCCTTCCGGTACGGCTATCGGTCCTTCCGGTACGACTATCGCAGGAAGTCCAGCAGTTGCCGGGTGGTCTCCTCCGGAGCCTCCTCCGGGATGAAGTGTCCCACCGGCACCGGACCGCCCCGGACGTCGTCGGACCATTCCCGCCAGATCGCGAGCGGGTCGTCGTAGAGCACGCCGACCGATCCGCGCTGGCTCCAGAGGAACAGGACCGGACAGTCGATCTTCCGGTTGCCCCGGTCCGCCTCGTCCCGCTGGAAGTCCAGCGTCGCCGCCGCCCGGTACTCCTCGCAGATCGCGTGCGCCGTCTCGGGATCGGCGAACTTCCGGACGTACTCCGCGCGTACCTCCGCCGGGAAGGCGTCCTTCACCTCCGGCCAGGTGTCGAGCATGAAGTCGACCAGGACCTCCGGCGCCGCGCCGATGAACCGCTCCGGCACCGGTTCCGGGGCGGCCAGGAAGGACCAGACCCAGTACCCGAGGCTGAACCTCATCTCCGCCAGGCGGTACGCGTCCCCGGTCGGGACGACGTCCAGCACCGCGAGCCGGCCGACAGCGTCGGGCGCGTCCAACGCCAACCGGTACGCACACCGCGCGCCCCGGTCGTGTCCGACCAGCCGGAACCGGTCGTACCCGAGGCTCCGCATGACCTCGACCTGGTCCCGCGCGGTGGCCCGCATGCTGTACGGCTCGTGGTCCGGCGTGCTGGGCGGCTTGCCGCTGTCGCCGTACCCGCGCAGGTCGGTGGCGACCACGGTGTAGTGCTCGGCGAGTACCGGCGCCACCCGGTGCCACATCAGGTGCGTTTCCGGGATGCCGTGCAGGAGCAGGACGGGAGGGCCGCTGCCGCCCCGGCGCCCGTGAATCCGGGTACCGGACGTCGGGACGTCGAACTCCTCGAACCCCTCGAACACGCCACCACCTCCACCGAACCGTCGACGCAAGCTCCGTTCGACGCCTGCTCGTTCGACGCCTGCTCGTCCACGCCAGTTCGCCAGCACTGGCCGCTGCCGTTGGCGGGGTTGCCCGCGTCGCAGCGACGTTGGTCGGCATTCCCACTGCACGCTGATCCGAACCGGAGGGGCACGGCCAGCAGCCGAGCCGGCGCGGGCCGTGGGCGCTCAGTCCGGGGGCGCCGCCGGAGCGGACGGGAACGGCGACGGCGCCGAGGGGTCGTACTCGTGGTGTGCCACGACTTGGAACCCGTTGCGGAGCAGCAGGGCGGCCGTGACGCCCTGGCCGGCGACCCGGTTCCGCCGGAACGTCCCGTCACTGACCTGCCGGCAGCCGCAGGACGGGCTGTAGTCCTGGAGTACCGCCCCGACCGCCCCGGTGACCTGGGCGATCCGCAGGGTCCGCCGGGCACCCCTCAGGTACGCCTCGGTCACGTCCTCGCCCCGGTGGGTCAGCACCCGGGCCCGGCCGTCCAGGACGTCGAAGCCGTCCCCGCCGACGATCTCCGCACGGTCGCGCGGGGTCGGCAGTCCGCCCATCACCTCCGGACAGACCAGCCGGACCCGGGCGTCGGCGGCGGGTGCCACCTCCTCCTTCGCGGCACCGCCGTCGTACGCGCAACGGGTGCCGGCCAGGCAGGCGCTCATCAGGAACAGCGCCGTACCCTCCGGGTCGGGCGGGGTCACGGTGTCGTCGGTACCACCCGTTGCGGCGTCCATATCCGGTCCTCCGCGGTTCGCCGACACATCGGCACGGACATCGCGATCCGGTCACGAGTCTAGGCGCCCGGCCACCCGTCGCAGGGCGCCCAGCCGGGATCGAACCACGCGACCGAGCCGACCCGGTACCGAGTGACGTCGACGGGACGCTGGAGGGCGGAGTGGGGTTCGGCACCTTCCGGCCAGGTGTCGACAGAGATGCGCGATCCGGTCGACGAGCCCCGGCCTGCGGAATCGCCGCCCGGGCGACCGGAGCCCGAATGAACCTCGGCGGCACCGGGTATCGGCAGATGGACGACCAACCGACGCGGAGCCGACCGCCGACGCGAGGAGACGCGCAGATGACCGCCGCCACCCGGCCCATGCTGGCCACGTACCCCGGAGAGATCAACCTGGACCGAGATCTGCTGGCCAGGTCGATCGACGCGCTGCTCGCCTGCGCCCAGGCCTGCACCTCGTGCGCGGACGCCTGCCTGAGCGAGGACGACGTCGCCCAACTCGTCAAGTGCATCCGGACCGACCTGGACTGCGCCGACGTCTGCGCCAGCACGGCGCGGGTGCTGTCCCGGCACACCGGCTACGACGCGAACCTCAGCCGCAGCCTGTTGGAGGCGTGCGCGACCGCCTGCCGGTCCTGTGCCGACGAGTGCGAGCGGCACGCCAAGATGCACGAGCACTGCCGGATCTGCGCCGAGGCCTGCCGGGTCGCCGAACGGGCCTCCCGGGAACTGTCGGCGGCAATGGCCCGCTGACGCCCTACGGGCTGGTGGTGGCCGGGGTCGACGACGCCACCGCCGGATCGTCCGGGCGAACGCGACGGACCGACGTGCGCGGGCCGTCGCGCCTCGGGGTGTGCCACGGACCAGCGGGCCCGCGACTAACCTGGGCCGGTGACTCGGATCCTGCTCGTGCCCGGACGTGGTCGCCCCAAGCCGGAGCACTGGTTGCGACGCTGGGCCGACGCACATCCCGACTACCGGTGGGCGCCCTACCCACCCGGTCCGCCGTTCACCCTGGCGGAGCGCGTCGCCGCACTGCACGAGGCGGTCGGCGACGCGCCGGACCCGGCGGTGCTGGTGGCACACAGCGCCGGCTGCCTCACCGTCGCGGCCTGGGCCGCCCGGCACACCGGACCGGTCCGGGCGGCCCTGCTCGTCACCCCGCCCTACCTCGACCCGACCTGGGAACCCGACCCGAACCGTCCACCGGACGACAGCGTCTACGGCCCGGTGCCGCGTGCCCGGCTGCCGTTCCGGTCGATCCTGGTGGCCAGCCGTACCGACCCGTACACGACGTTCGCACAGTTCCGGCAGTACGCCGAGGACTGGGGGGCGGAGTTGTTCGACGCGGGTGACGCCGGGCACGTCGAGACCGCGAGCGGGTACGGCCCCTGGCCAGCCGGTGAGCTGCTGCTCGCCAGGCTCCACCGGCAACCGGACTGAGCAGCCCACCCTTCTCTGGCACCGTCCACTTCGCCCCTTGTCGCGCCGGACACCCTGAGTCAGTACTCATGTACTATCACCGGACGACTGCGGGGGGCACTACCCGGCCACCGGGCCTCCGGAGGGGCCTCGGGTGCGCTGGTCTCGCCTCGCTAGGATCCGCACAGAGCGAAGCGGAAGTGGGTTGGGATGCAGCCAGTGGGTCCGTACCAGTTCATCGAGGCGGTCAGCCTGTGCCAGGTCGGCAGCGTCTGGTCCGCCATCGACGGGCAGGGCAACTCGTACACGGTGGCCGTGCTGGACGCCGCCGTCGCGGGTGACCAACGCTGGCGGGACGCCTTCGTCGGCACCGCGCAGGCGCTGGCGCAGCCCGGCTCGGGCGGCCCTCGTTACGTACACGCGGAATTCGCCGCCGCCGCGCCCTGGGTGGCCTACGCCGCCAGCGAGGCCGGCGGCGGCGAACGGCTCTTCGCGGCGTTGGGCATGGAGTGCCGGCCCGCCCAGGAGGGGCTCGGGGACGGCGAGTCGCCGACCATGAAGACCGCGACCGGCGCGACGACGAACGGCTCTCCCGCGCCCGACGACGACGAGCTGGCCAGCCCCACGACCCGACTGGCCCCGGGCGTGCCGCCGCCCAACCCGTGGCAGGCCGGGCCACCACAGCCGACGCCGGTGAACGCGACCCCGACCTCCGCGCCGCCGCACCAGAGTTCGGCGCCGCCGTTCCAGAGTTCCGCGCCCCCACACCAGACCTCCGCGCCACCGGACCAGAGCTCGGCGCCGCCGTTCCAGAGTTCCGCGCCGCCCTACCAGAACTCCGCGCCGCCGTACCAGATCTCGGTACCGCCGGACTCGATCTCCGGGCCGCCGCAGCCGCTGCCCGAGATGCCGCAGGCCGCGCAGCCCTACCCGAGCGATCCGTCGGCGAACGCGTCCGGATACGACCCGCTCTACTCGCCGGTGCGGCACATCGTGCCCTCCGAGCCGAAGCCACGCCGCAACCGGCTCTGGATCGGCATCGCGGCACTGGTCGTGCTGGTCTTGGTCGGCGGTGGGACGATCATCGCCCTGGCGGTCAGCGGCGACGACCCGGCCGCGCCGCCCACCGCGGCCCCGCAATCGGTCAGTCCCACCCCGTCGGCCGTGGCGATCCCGACCGCACCGCCGGTCGCACCCGGCAAGGAGCCGCCAAAGGAAGTACGGTGGCCGGCGGACTGGCCGAAGTTCGATCCGACTTTCCCCTTCCACACCGTCGAACTCGAAGGTCTCGACTTCCCGCTCAAGGCTCCGCAGGCCTGGCAGTGCACCCCGGCCGGGCAGGCCGAGGGGTACGCGAAATACAACTGCGGCGTACCCCCGGGCTCGGGACCCGAGATCGGCGGCGAGTTGGTCGTCCGGTCCTGCACGCCGTGCGACGGGGACACGCGGTTCAGAATGCGCCGGGCCGAGGAAGCCTGGGGGCTGCAGTGGAACCGGGCCGGAGGGGCGGCCCTCTACGCGGAGTCGTTCCAGCTCGAGGGCAATCCCGACCGCCGCTACGGTCTGGTCCTGATCGGCTACTATCGCACCGGCACCAGCATCGACCGGCAGGTCGTGCTCCGGATGACCTCGCCGGTGGACGGCGCCGGCCAGATCCGCCGGGTCGCGAACTACCTCCGTGACACGTTGATCTTCTGACTTGAAAATCAACGATCTCCAGATCGCCACCCCTGCGAAGCCGAGAACGGATCCGGGTCGTCAGTGAGCAGAGACGTCCATCGCGGCGCAGAGAAGACCTCGCCTCACCGGGACACCGATGCCGGCCGGCATGCCTGGCCGAGCCCACGGCGGATCCTCCGGACCTCCGGCCCGGCACTGTTCGCGGCGGCACTCGCGGGTGTTGCGGTCAACCTGGCCGGCCCGCCCGCGACCGCGGCGCCGGGGCTCGCCCCGAACGAGCCGGCGACCGCGGTGGCCGGTCGGAGCACGTTCTATCTCGAGGCGACGTTCACCGGCTACCTCCGGTACACCGAACCGGGCGGCAAGAGCCGGCGGGAGCCGGTGACCGTACACCGGCGGTGCAGTGGCGTGATCGTCAACCCGGACGGGCACGCCGTCACCGCCAGCGGCTGCGTACGCCCCGACGAGCGGGAACTGCTGACCGACGCCGGGTACGCGCTGGCGCAGGCCCTGGCCGAGGCGGAACGCCTGCCCGCCGACGGGCTCGACGGATTCGTCCGGAGCATCGCCGGTACGGCCACCTTCTCCGGTCCCCGCCCCGGCACGAAACCCTCGTCGGCGCTCTGGGGGCAACTCGGTGTCGCCCAGCCGGGAGTCACCGCCACGCCTGCGGTCCAGGCCACTGTGGCGGGGCCGGATCCGGGTGCGGTGCAGGGCGACCTGGCCCTGGTCAAGCTGTCCCGGTCGGATCTGTCTGCGATCGAGGTCGGCGCCGGTGACGGCCCAGCGCCGGGCAGCGACGTGCTGGTCCTGGGCTACGGCCCCGACGAGCCCGACACCGGAGCCGGCGAATACCGGCAGCGGGCCCGGCCGGTCGAGGTCGGCGACCGGAGCGGGCCGGAGCGGCTGGCCGGCGACGGCCTCGGGCCCAGTTTCCAGGGCAGCCCGGTGCTGGACGCCGACGGGCGGCTCCGCGCGATCCTGGACAGCGACCCGTCGGCCGTCGACGGACGCAGCCGGCAACTCGTCCCCGCCACGGATGTCGCCGAACTGCTCGCCGAGGCCGGCGTCGCCAACCGGTTGAGCGAGGTCGACCGGGCCTACCGGGACGGGCTCCGGGCCTACTTCGCGGGACAGTTCTCCACGGCCATCCGCCGATTCGACGACCTCCTCCGGCTGGCGCCCTCGCACAGCTCCGCCCAGACGTACCGGGAACGGGCGCAGCACCGGCTCGCGGTCGACGGGGACGCGGTCGAGAACTCGGCGGAGTGGCTTCGCTATCTGCTCTCGGCGGCCGTGGGAGTCCTGCTCGTCGTCGCCGCCGGCCGCGTCCGGCGGTTCGTCCGGTCCAGGTTCCCGACCGTCCGATTCAGACCGGCGGAGGATGCCGGGCCGGGGCCGGAACCACCGGACGCGGAAGCGTCGACTTCCGGGCCGTCGGGTTCCGGCCCGTCGACGACCGCCACCGTCGTGACGCCGGGGTAGCACCGCGACGCTCGCGAGCACCGACGGAGTCGAACCGGACCGGGGCCGGTGAACCGGTGCCGGAGTGAATGCCTGTACTACTATCTGGCGCGGCTCGCCGCACGGTCCGGCGCCGGTGCGACTGGCACTGGTGACAACCCGGGCGGCCGGCCGACGGCTGTGCGGCCGTGCCGGGGCACGAGGGGAGGAACGGAGATCGCGGCGTCATCTGCGGAGGCATCCGGGGCCCGGACCACACCGTTGGCAGGACGCTCCGTCGCACTCGTACACGAGTGGTTCGGCGCGACGGGGGGCTCGGAGAACGTGTTCCTCTCGCTACACGGCATACTCCCGCACGCCACCGGGTTCGTCCTCTGGCGGGACCGGGACGCCCGGCGTGGGCTGGAGTTCCGGGAGTCCTGGCTCGCCCGTACGCCACTGCGCCGGGCCAAGGCACTGGCCCTGCCGGTCATGCCGGTCACCTGGCGTACCCTGACCCGCGAACGGTTCGACGTGGTCATCTCGTCGAGCCACGCGTTCGCACACACCGTCAAGCTCCGGCAGGACCGGGACACCCGCTACCTGAGCTACGTGCACTCGCCGGCCCGCTACCTGTGGAGTCCGGACTTCGACGGGCGCGGTTCCGGCGGGCTCCTCGCGCTGCCCCGGTCCGCGTTGCGCCGTACCGACCTGCGGCTCAGTCGGCACGTGCACAGTTACGCCGCGAACTCGGTCGAGGTGCGGTCGCGTATCCAGCGGTTCTGGCGCCGGGACGCCCGGGTGATCAATCCGCCGGTCGACGTCGACTACTACCTGGACGCACCCGCGCCGCAGCGCCGACAGAACCGCGACTACCTGCTCGGGGTGGGGCGCTGGATCCCGTACAAGAACTTCGATCTCATGATCGAGATTGCCGACGCCGCCGGCCTGCCGCTGGTCGTCGCCGGCTCCGGGCCGGCGGAGGAGTCGCTGCGGCGGGCCGCCGCCAGGGTACGGGTGCCGGTCAGCTTCGAGCACCGCCCGTCCCAGGAACGGCTCCGCGAACTGTACTGGGGCGCGAAGGCGCTGCTCTTCCCCGTACACGAGGACTTCGGCATCATCCCGGTCGAGGCGATGGCCTGTGGCACACCGGTCATCGGCGCCCGACGCGGCGGCCTGCTGGAGACCGTGGTCGACGGGGAGACCGGCTTCCTGCTCGACTCGCCGGACCCGCGCCGGTACGCCGACGCGCTGCACCGCCTCGACGAACTGGACCCGTCCCGGATCACCGCCCGCGCCGCCGCCTTCTCGGCGGACGTGTTCGCGGCCAACGTCACGTCGTGGGTCACCGATGCGGCGCACTGACCGGGGCACCGGTTCCGGAATGGCCGCGATCGTCACCCGCTGGCGTACCGGCCCGGTCGTCGCGTCGGCGGTCGGCACCATACTCGTCGTAGTCCTCGGGGTCACCACCGTGCTCCCCCGACCCACCGTGGCCGGGGTTCTCGGACTGGTCGTGGTGGCGATCTGCCTGGCCGCGCTCTACCACGCCACCGTCGCCGAGTCGTTCGCACCCGTCGCGGTGACGTTCTGGGCGTTCGTCGGGGTGTGGGTCGGCTTCGCGCCGCTGCTACAGATCCGGGACCGCCGTCTCCCCTGGCCCGACCTGCCGCTCTACCAGCACTACGTGACCGCCCAGGTGATCCTCATCCTGGCCGTCACCGCATACTGGGCCGGCTACGCCCGCCGGCTGCCCGCGCCCCGGAAACTGTCGTCCGGCCGGCTCCAGGTCACCGTGGAGAAGGCGATCGTGCTGACCGGGCTGGCCCTGGTGATGGCGGTGGTCTGCCTGCCCCGCACCGGTGGGCTGGCGGTCCGGTTCACCAGCCGCGACGAGCTGCAACGCGCCATCGAGCAGGCCGGTCTGCGGGGCGGCCAGGATCTCGCGCTCCTCGGGCTGCTCAGCACGCTGCCGGCCGCGATCAGCGTGGTCGCGTTGATCCTCTGCCTGCTCTGCTGGCGCAACCGCGCCTATGCCGACGCGGGAGCACGGCTGGTCCTGGCCGCCGCCACGGCCGTCGCGGTGGCCCTGAACCTCGTCTACAACAATCCGCTGACCGCGAACCGGTTCTCGTCGTTCAGCGTGATGCTGGCCGCCGGACTGGCGCTGGTCAGGCTCCGGCGGCAACGCTGGCGTACCCTCTTCTCGGTCGGGATGCTGCTCGGGCTCGCGGTGCTCTATCCGCTGGCCAACCTGTTCCGCAACGACCGATCGCGCGGAAACCTGCGGCTGGGCCTGGACGCCTACTACACCTGGGACTTCGACGGGTTCCAGCAGACCGTCAACGCCGCCTTCTACGTCGACAGCCAGGGCCACACCTGGGGGCACCACCTGATCTCGGCGCTCTTCTTCTGGGTACCGAGGTCGCTGTGGGAGGGCAAGGCGATCCCGGCCGGAAACGTCGTCGCGGACAGCCGGGGTTACGAGTTCCAGAACCTGGCCCTGCCGTTCTGGGCCGAGGTCTTCGTCGAGTTCAGTTTCGTCGGCGTGGTGGTGCTGTTCTTCTGCTACGGCAAACTGGCCCGGCGACTCGACCGGGCGCTGAACACCTCGCCGGCGAACCTGCCGGTCGCGCTGGCCGTCATCTTCGCCGCCTGCCAGATCGGGCTGTTGCGGGGGCCGCTCGGCGCCCAGATCCCGTTCGTCGGCGCCGCGTTCGTGGTGCTGCTGGTCGGGGTCTTCGGCTGGCGCGGTCGGGTCTGGGGTCTAACCCGGCCGGAGGAGGTCGGCCCGGCGGCGACGGAGTCGAGCGATACGGAGTCGAGCGATCGGGAGTCGAGCGATCCGGTCCAGGTGCCGAGATGACAGGCGCCGGGACGACAGGCGCCGGGATCGGGATGACAGGTGCCGAGCTGAACCGCCCCAGGATCGCCGTGCTCGCCGACTGGTGGTGGCCGAACCTGGTGGGCGGGGCGGAGCGGTCGGCCCGGTCCGCTGCGCTCGAACTCGCCCGAACCGCCGAGGTCGCGGTCTTCGTACCGGCGCCGGCAGACGAGGTGTACTCCGACGGGCCGCTCACCGTGCACGCCGTGCGCCGGCCGTACGCCCGGCGGGTGCACGCCGACTCGGCGCTCCGACGTGGACTGGAGCTGCTGACCGCGTGGCTGCTGCCGGCGGTCGCGTCCCGGCAGATCCGCGCGCTGCGGGCGTACCGGCCCGACGTGGTCGTGGCGACCAACGTCTCCCGTACCGGCCCGTGGCTGCTGCGCTGGGCTCGGGCGAGCGGCGTCCGGCTGGTGCGGTCGTACCACGACCTGAGCGACACCTGCTGGCGGCGGTCCCGCCGTCGGGGTACCGAGAACTGCGCCGAGATCTGCGCCGGCTGTCGGGTCAAGACCGGGGTCATGCGCCGGGCGACGCCACCCACGGCGGTCGCGGTCTGCGTCTCCGGTTTCGTCCGGGACGAGTTGGAGCGGGCCGGACTGACCAGCCGGGAGACCAGTCTGGTGGCCTATCCGCTGGTCGGCGCGCCGGGGGGCGCGTCGGCTACGTACCGCCCCGATCCGATGCGCCTGGTCCTCGGCTATCTGGGCCGGGTCGCCCCGGTGAAGGGCGTCGAGGCGGCGATCCGCACCGCCGCCGCGTACCGGCGGAACACGGGTGCGGCGGTCACCCTGCTGGTCGCGGGCGATGGCCAGCCGGACTACCTGCGGGAGCTGGCAGCCCTCGCCGCCGCGCAGCAGGTCGACGTGGACTTCGCGGGGCAACTGGACGTCGAGGCGTTCTGTGCCCGGATCGACGCGGCGCTGATCCCGTCGACCTGGATGGAACCCTTCGGCCGGGTGGCGGTGGAGGTGGGCAGCCGGGGCCGGCCCATGCTCGTGTCGCGGGTGGGTGGCCTGCCCGAGGCCGCCGCCGTCTCGGGTGGACGGTTCGCCTTCACCGACTTCGCGGACCCGGAGGCCGCCGCCCGTGCCCTCGGCGAACTCCTCGACGGCCGGACTGACGCCACCACCGCACCGGCCCCGGGTGCGGCGATGCCCCTGGAGCAGGGAGTGCTGACCGCCGTCGCGCGGGCGCTGGAGGGCTGGCCCGGCAACCGGGAGGAGCAACCGGCGTGACGGAGACGGAGACGTCGACGACGACCGGCGAAGCCGCGCGGTCCGGCGGGCGATCCTGGTCGACGCTTGCCCTGACCCTGGGCCAGCTCGCGCTGATGGCCACCAGCCTGGTCTTCAGCCTCTCCCTCGGGTACGCGGGCGGACTGGCCGCGGTCGGCGCCGTCGCACCGGCGATGCTGGTCTTCCAGCTCACCTGCGGCGTCCTGCAACGTACCCTCGCCGAAGCGACGCTGCTGGCCACCGCCCACGAGGGCCGGCCGGCCGATCGGGCGACCTGCCGGTGGTCGGTGGCCGCCGCGCTGGGCGGCGGCCTGCTCGGCGCCGTCGTCGCCCTGCTGTCCAGCCTCGCCGTGCCCGACGCACCGATCGAGTTGGCCCTCGGCTACGCGGCCGGGATCCCGTTCGTGATCGCGCTCGACATCGGCCGGTCCGCGGCGGTGGCCGCCGGCACGGCCCGGTCGGCGTTCCTGGAGTCGGCACTCTGGCTGGTCGTCCAGACGGCGTCGATGCTGTGCTTCGCGGCACTGGGCTCGCCGCTCGGCATCTGCCTCTCCTGGGCGGCGGTGAACGCCGTCTTCTTCCTCGTCGCCGCCGCTCGACCCGATCGCCGCCCGGCCCTGCGCGGCCTGCTCCGGTGGCTCCGGTCCCGCCGGGCGAGCATGGGAGCCGCTTCGCTGGACGCCTTCGTCGTCGGCGTGACACCCGTACTCGCCATGCAGGTCACCGCGTTCGTCAGCACCGCCGCCACGCTCGGGGTCATCCGGGTACTGCAACAGGTGCTCGCCCCGCTGGCGTTCGTCTCGATAACCTTCCGGCGGGTGCTGATCTACCGGCGGCGTAACGACGGCACCAGTACGGTCTGGCAGGATCTGCGCGACGGGTTGCTGTCGCTGGGCCTGATGGCCGCCGGTGCGGTGCTGCTCGGTCTGGCGGTGGTCCTGGGCAGCCGGCTCGTACCCGCGCTGGCCTTCATCCCGGTCGGTGCCGCGCTGGTCGCCGCAGGTGCGGAGAAGGCGGCGCTCGGCTTCTCCTACGGCTGCTCGTTGAGCAGGTTCGTCCGGGGTGAGTTCGACGTCCTGCTGCGCGCCCGGTACGTCATGCTCGGCCTCACCGTGCTCGCGGCGCCGTTGATGACCATCCGGTGGGGCGCGACCGGCTATCTCGTCGGGTCGTCGATCGGCATGGTCGGCTACTCGCTGGCGGTGCTCGGCCTGCCGGGCGGTCGGCGAGCCGTCCCGACCGGGCCACGGCCCGGGTTGTCCTGACCGGAGTTCGGTCCCGTATGTTTGGTGTATGACCGACGTCGTCGCGCTCCTGCTGCGTCGGGCCGGGTTCGGTCCCACCGCCATCGAGTTGTCGGCGGCGAAGCAGGCCGGCTACCCGGCGACGTTGTCCGCCGTGCTCTCGCCCGCCGGCCCGGACGTCGGCGCGACCAGCGCCCCCATGCCCGTACTGGCCCGGGACCCGTACGCGGGGCAGCGCGATCCCACTCCTGAGCAGAAGGTCAGCTTCGAGCGTCGCCGGGATATCGAGACCGAACAGATCACCCGGTGGTGGGTGGATCGGATGACGGTCGCCAGCCACCAGGCGGTGGAGAAGCTGATCTTCTTCTGGCACGGTCACTGGGCCACCTCGATCAAGAAGGTCCGCAGCCCGCAGCTGATGATGGTGCAGCACCGCACCTTCCGGCAGTCCACGGACTTCGTGACCATGGCCCGGCAGATGGTGGTCGACGCGGCGCTCTCGCTCTATCTGGACGGCAACCGCAACACCCGCCGGGCGCCGAACGAAAACCTCGCCCGTGAGCTGTTCGAGCTGTTCATGCTCGGGATCGGCCAATACACCGAGAAGGACGTCAAGGAGGCGGGCCGGGCCCTGACCGGCTGGCGCTACAGCCTCGCCCAGGAACGCTCCATCTTCAACCCGGTGGAACACGACCCGGGCAGCAAGACGATCCTCGGCTCGACCCTGGACTTCAGCGCGGCCACCCTGATCGACCTGTTGCTGGCCCAGGAGTCCTGCCCACGGTTCATCGCGTCCCGGCTCTGGTTCCGCTACGGATCGTCGACCCGACCGCTGCCGGACGCGCTGCGGGACAAGATGGTCGCCGCGTTCCCGATCCCGATGGCGATGCTCAAGGTGATGTTCTCCGACGACGCGTTCCACGCGACCAACGGCGAGATGGTGAAGCAGCCGATCGAGTGGTTCATCGGCGCGCTGCGCCAGCTCGGGCTGCGGCCGGCGGCGCTGCCGACGGAGACCCACGACGAGCTGCTCAAGATCCTGGAAGACCTCGGCCAGCTTCCGTTCGCGCCGCCCAACGTCGGCGGCTGGCGGGCCGGCGGGGCCTGGCTGACCTCCGCCGCCGCCCAGGTCCGGCTACGTCTCGCCGGCAAGATCGCCGAACGGGCCGCGGTCGACCAACTGACCCCGGAGAGTCTCGCCTACCTGCTCTGCGTCGACGCCTGGTCCAACCGGACCTACGCGGTGCTGCGCGACGCGGCCAGCGATCCCCGCCGGCTGCTGACCCTCGGACTCGTGAGCCCGGAATACCTGGTGGCCTGAGATGATGGACCTTCAGACGCGACGCCGGTTCCTCCTCACCTCGGGAGTGGTCGGTGCCGGTGCGCTGGCTGCCGGCGCCGGCACGTTGGGGCTGGTCGAGCTGCTCCGCACCGCGGATGGCGCCCGTGCCGCCACCGAGGGCAAGCTCGTGGTGGTCACCCTGTACGGTGGCAACGACGGTCTCAACACGGTCGTGCCGTACGCGGATTCCGCCTACCACTCGGCGCGGCCGGAGCTGGCGTACGACCCGGCGGAGGTGCTGCACCTCGACGACCGGTTGGGGCTCAATCCGAAGATGCAGGGGCTGAAGAAGCTCTGGGACGCCAAGCAGCTCGGCATCGTCCTCGGCGTCGGATATCCCCGGCCGGACCGCAGTCACTTCCGGTCGATGGACATCTGGCAGACCGCCTCACCGGTCGACGCGGTGCCGAGCGGCTGGGTGGGACGGTGGCTGGACGGCACCTCCGCTTCACCCGAGACGGCGGTGAGTTTCGAACCCGTGCTGCCGCCGCTGCTCGCCGGGGAGAGCCGGGCCGGTGCCTGCGTCAGTCCGGCCGGCCTCAAACTGCCGAACGGGATAACCCCGGAAATGGTCGGGGCGCTGGGCCGCTCCGAGCCGGCCGAGCCGGCGCTGCGCGCCCGGGCCGCCTCCGCCTACGCGGACCTGCTGCACGTGGAGCACCTGATCCGGGAGGCGGAGCAGGCGCCGAAGGATCCGGCCGGCCAGGAACTCGAACTCCTCACCACCGGCACCGGCCGGACGAGTTCCCTCGGTACCCAGCTCGCACTGGTCGCGCGCTGCGTCGAGGCCGGCGTGCCAACCCGGGTGTACTCGGTGAGCCTGGACGGCTTCGACACCCACGCCGACGAGATCGGCGCCCACGAGAGCCTGCTGACCCGGCTCGACGACGCGTTGTCGGGCTTCGTCGCCCGGATGTCGCGGACCGAAGCCGGTCGGCAGGTGACGGTGGTGGTCTACAGCGAGTTCGGCCGCCGGGTCCGGGCGAACGCCTCGGACGGCACCGACCACGGCACCGCCGGCCCGGTGTTCGTGCTCGGTCCCCGGGTGGCCGGCGGATTCCACGGCGAGCAGCCGAGCCTGACCGACCTGGACGACGGGGACCTGAAGGCGGGCCTGGACCTGCGCACGGTGGTCGGCACCCTGCTCGACTCGGTGCTGGACGCCGACCCGGAGCGCTATCTCGACGGATTCCAGGGCAAGTGGCTGCCGCTGCTGCGCGCCGAATGACCTGCCCGGTGGTGGCGGATCACCGACCACCGCCGCGGAACACCTCCGCGATCGTCCGCACCAGCACCTTGGTGTCCAACCAGAGTGACCAGTTCTCGATGTAGTAGTTGTCGAACCGGGCCCGGTCGGAGATCGGGGTGTCGCCGCGCAGGCCGCTGACCTGGGCGAGGCCGGTCAGCCCGACCGGTACCCGGTGCCGCATCGCGTAGTCGGGATGTTCGGCGGAGAACTTCTCCACGAAGTACGGGCGCTCCGGGCGGGGCCCGACGACGGTCATGTCGCCGCGCAGGATGTTCCAGAGCTGTGGTAGCTCGTCGAGGGACGTACGGCGCATGAACCGGCCGATCGGACCGACCCGGCGGTCGTCCGCGATGGACCAGTTCGTCTGTGACTCGTGCTCGTCGCGGGGGCGCATCGTGCGGAACTTGATGACCTTGAACGGTTTGCCGTACTGCCCGATCCGCACCTGCCGGAAGAAGATGCCCCTTCCACCCTCGATGAATGTCAGCATCGCGCAGAGCAGGATGACCGGGCTGAGCAGGACGATCGCCACGGAGGCCAGTACGAGGTCGGAGGCCCGCTTGACCACCCAGCGCGGCCCGGAGAGCGTGGTGTGCCGGATCTGCACGACCGGGATCGCTCCGATGTGGTCGGGCATCCCGCCGGGTGAACGAGAGCCCCAGAGCCGCTGCACCGCCCAGAGGTCACAGCGGGCGCTCGCCGGACGGCTCAGCAACTCCATCAGCGCGGGCTCGTGGCACTCCGGGTCGGCGATGATCAGGACGTCGGACTCCGTCATCGCGATCCGCTCCTCGAGGTCCTCGAGGGTGCCGATCAGCGGTGCCGAGCCCGGGAGGTGGCGGTGGGTCGAGTCGACGCATCCGGCGAACCGGAGGCCGTACCGGGGGTTGCGCCGGAGCAGGCGGGCCAGTTCCAGGGAGATGGGGCCGCTGCCGATGATGATGGCGTTGTGCTCCACCCAGCGCTGCCGCCGAGCCAGTACGACCGCGCGCCGGGTGATCGTGCGCCCGACGATGACCAGTCCGGCGGAGAGGGCGACGACCCGCATGAAGCCGGCGACGTACTCCACCGAGCCGTGCCGCATGGCCGCGATGATCGCCACGGTGCCGGCCGAGGCGAGCAGCCGGCCGCAGAGGGTGGGCAACTCGTCGAGGATGCTCACGTGCCGACGACCGCGATAGAGCCCGCCGGCCGCGAAGATGGTCACCGTGAGACCGGCCGTGAACAGCGTCCCCCGCCAGTAGCGGTCGGTCAGCAACAGCGGGGTCAGCAGGGCGACGAGGTCGACCGGAGCCGTCATCATCCAGGCACGCAGGCTGCGGGTCCGTTTCGAGGTGGCGGAGCCGGCATAGGGAAGTACGGCGGTGGTGTCGAGCCCGGGCCGGGGCCGCTCCACCACGGGCTCGTCCGTCGCCCGAGGACGTGGAAGTCCCCGCTGGTCACTCTCGTCGACCGGCCGGGACTGCTCCACGGTCGGCGGCGCCAACCGACCGGCGTCGTGCCCGCGCGCCGGTTCCATCGCCGCGCCGGGCTGCACCACCGGCCAGCTCGTCATCTCCATGACCTCCCCCCGGAGCACGGTCGCGGCAAGCCGAGGCCGTGCGAAGTCGCCAGCAGGATACGGCCCGACCGCCCGGGTTTCCATGGGCCGCCCGTGCACACTCCGGCGCGGCTCGGCTCGTGGCGACACACCGCAGCGCGCCGACGAGGTCGTCGTGCCCACTGGAGCGTCGACGGACGGTGGTGGTCGAGGCTGGCTCCCGCTCGCCTGTCCACAGTGGATGTCTGGACATGGCGGCTGGCGTACGGCTACTTCTTGGCGTTGCTCAGGATCTCCGGTACCGCGTCCTGGCGGACCGCTTCGTAGAACTTCTTGGCCTTCTCCTTGTCGGCGAAGACGACACTCTCGCTGCCGACCCGGCCGGTGCCCTGGGTCGGACTGGTGACGAAGGTCAGGTTGCCACTGCGCAGATGCCGCAGCTCCATGCCCATGTCGAGCATCGAGAGGGTCTTGTCGACCGAGACCGAGTCGGCGGAGGCCCGGATGAAGGAGTTCAGCTTGGCCGGGTTGGCCAGGGTACCGCCGGAGGCGGCCTTGTCCAGGATGGCCCGGATGACCTGCTGCTGATGCCGGATCCGGGCGAAGTCCCCGTCCTTGAACGCGTAGCGCTCGCGGGCGTAGTCCAGCGCCTGCGCGCCGTCCATGACCTGCGGGCCCTGCTGGAACTCGCGGCGCCCGCTCGGCAGCAGCGAGTGCGTCGACGTGAAGCTCTCCTCGACGTTGATCTGCACCCCGCCCAGCGCGTCCACGATTTCCTTGAAGCCGGCGAAGTCGACGATCGCCACGTTGTCGATGCGGACTCCGGTGAACTTCTCGACCGTCTGCACCATCAGCGGGATGCCGCCCCAGGCGTAGGCCGCGTTGATTTTGGCATCCCGGCCGCCGTGCTTGCCGTCCTTGGACTTGGGCACGTTGACCCAGGTGTCCCGGGGGATCGAGACGAGTTGGGCGCTCGACCGGTCCGCCGGCAGGTGGGCGACGATGATGGTGTCGCTGCGCGATCCGCCGGTGCTGGACGGGTCGCGGGTGTCGCTGCCCAGGATCAGGATGTTCTTGGCGTCCGTTGCCACCTTGACCGGGCGGGACTCCTCGGGCACCTCGTCGAACGCTTCCACCCGCTCGATGCCCGACTCGAGCGAATGGACGTAGATGCCGGCCGCGACCGCTCCCCCGCCGCCGACCAATGCCAACACCAGCAGCGTGATGAGGACTATCCGCCTGGTGCGCCGTCGTCGCTTGGGAGCCGGTGCTTCGGTGGGCGTCCCGTCGGGAGCCACCGCGATGACCTCGGTGGAGTCGGACTCCGCGAGTTGGGGTTGGTGTGGCATGGCCTCGATGCTACTGATGGACGCAACAGCGGAGAGCCCCGGCACCGCAGACCATCCGACCGGCGCGGTCGGGGACACTGTGCGGCAGGTCAGCGGCGGTCCGAGTGGTGCACGGCGAAGCGGTCGGGGCGGTCGGGGCGCCGGGTCGCCGGCCGCAGCGCGGGTCAGCGACCGGACAGCGGGTGAGGCGGATATCCGGTTGCATCGGCTGCGTGCCGGATCAGCACGCCGTCGCCGGCCAGGCGGTCCGTCAACGCCAGCCAGGCGGTCCGTCAAATAGCGAAGCGGAGTACCGGCGTGAGCGCGCAGAAGGTCGCCACCGGTGTCGGGCTGGGGGCGCTGGCCGGGTTGCTCGCCGGAGTCGACTCCGCCGACTCGTCCGACTGACTGTCGCAGATCATGACGAGTTGTTGTCGTGCCCGCGACGACAACTCGTCATGATCTCGGCCGGACAGACGAGAGCGGGGAGCGGTGGGGGGCACGCTGGTCGGGGGTGGGTGCGGGAGGAGGGCAAGCGGTGCCCCCGGCCAGAGTGGTCGGGCTGCGGGGCGTTGTTCGGAGCGGGGTCGGGCGGGTGGTTGCCGGGACGGGCGGCTGCCGGCGGCGTGGGCATCGGTTCGCTATCGTCGTGACCCGTGGTCAGCGTCCCCCGGCTCGCGATCGACTTCGGTACGTCCCACACGGTCGCGGTGTGCCAGTGGCACGCGGGCGAGGGACGGCCGCTCCTCTTCGACGCCTCGCCTCTGCTCCCGTCGGCGGTGTTCGTCGACTCCGACGGTCGGCTGCTGGTCGGCCGGGACGCGCTGCGGGCCGGGCGTACGGCGCCTGGCAGCCTGGAGCCGCACCCGAAACGGCGGATCGACGATGGCGTCGTCCTGCTCGGCCGGGCGGAGGTGGCCGTTGTCGACGTGATCGCGGCCGTGCTGCGGCGCTGCGCCGACGAGGCGGTACGGGTGGTCGGCCGCCCGGTCGGCGAACTCGTCCTCACCCACCCGGCGGCCTGGGGTCCCCGGCGTCGGCAGATCCTGGTCGACGCCGCCGCCCGGGCCGGGCTGCCCCCACCCGCCCTGGTCGCCGAGCCCACCGCAGCCGCCACGCACTTCACCACGGTCCTCGCCCGGCCGGTGCGGACCGGTGACGCCGTCGTGGTCTACGACTTCGGTGCCGGCACCTTCGACGTGGCGGTGCTCCGGCGCCGGTCCGACGGCTGGGACGTCGCCGCCAGCCAGGGCCTCCCCGACCTCGGCGGCCTCGACCTGGACGACATCGTCGTCGAGCGGGTCCGCGCCGCCGTCGTACCCGAAGGGCCGGACGACGTCCGGTGGCGCCGGCTGAGCCAGCCGGGAGCCGAGGCAGACCTGCGGCACCGCCGGTCACTGTGGGAAGAGGCCCGGGCGGCCAAGGAGGAGCTGTCCCGACGCAGCACGGCCGGACTGCGCGTGCCGATCTTCGAGCGGGACGTGCACGTCACCCGGGAGGAGTTCGAGGCCGCGGCGGCCGCGCCGATCGAGGGAAGCGTGGCGCTGACGGCGGCGACTGTCTCCAGCAGCGGGGCAGGTGCCGGGCGCCTCGCCGGGCTGTTCCTGGTCGGGGGTGCGAGCCGAATCCCACTGGTGGCCACCCTCCTGCACCGACGGCTCGGCATCGTGCCCACCGTCATCGAGCAGCCCGAGCTGGTCGTCGCCCAGGGCGCGCTGCTCACCGCCGAGGTCGGCACCCCGCCCCGCACGGCCCTGACCGGTGCCCCGGGTGGCACGCCGACGGTCGGCGCTCCGCGCGACATTCTGCCGGCCGACCCCCGCATGTCCACGGCCTACTCCGACCTGCCCACCGGCGACCCCGATCTGCCGACCGCCGAGTCCGGCATGCCGACGGGCGGCGGGGTGGCCGGTTCGGCGAACGGTGGCGCGTCGCTGCCGGGTCACCTACCGACGCCGACCGGGGCCGGGCCGGGCCGGTCAGGCGAGGTGCCGAAGTCGATCTCCCCGGCGGGGCCGACCCCCGACCGGCGTCGCCGCCGGAGTGTCTGGATCGGTGCCGGCGCCGCAGCGCTGGTGCTGGTCGTCGCCGTGCTGGTCACGATCTGGGCGACCGGTCGAGACTCCGGCCTCAGCCCGACCGGACAGGCCAACGAGCGGGTGATCAAGTCTGCGCCGCTACGCGAGTTCGCCCGTCCGTGGCTGAACGACGTGAGCGGCTGCGAACAGCGCGAGCCCCGCACCTACGGCGGAACCGTCAGCGAGTACGTCGCGTGCGCCGGGGACGGCTGGGAGGTCCAGTTCCGGGCGCTCACCGACCCGACCGAGCGGGACCGGTCCCGGACCCAGCGGGTGCGGGACCAGGGCGGGACCAGGGAACGGTACACGGCCAGCCACCCCCGATCCGGTGCCCTGATCCGGTACGTCTACATCGCCCGCCAGTACGTGATCTACTGGGACGACGACACGTCGGCGATGGTCGGCGACCTGAGCACCACCGACGGCAGCACGCTCGACGCCGACGAACTGTTGGCCGTCTGGCAGCGGTACGTGCAGTAGCGCCTTCCCACCGGGTCCCTCCCTGCGGCCCAGTACCCCGCGTCGCCGCCGCTGCGCCCCGCGACCGCCGCCAACCCCGCCGGTACTTTCCGGCGGAGTATCGCCATTCCCGTGCCGTGGGCCAGCCCGATCGGTGACAGTGCGAGGCGGAAGCGGTGCCGGACTGAGGCGGAGCAGGGTGGGGCGGCAGAAGCGGAACGGCAGCGGTGCGAGCCCGCCGGAACAGCCGACCGTCGCCTTCAGTCCGTCGGCCGAGTTCCCGCCGCTGAACGAGACCGAACTGGCCGCCCTGCACGAGGTCGGCCAGCGGTGGCGGGCGGACCTGCGGGGCCAGCCACCCCGGGACGCGGTACTGCCGCTGGACCCGACCCTTGAGCGGTACCGGCATCGGCCGACGCCGAGCCGCTTCCACCGGCTGGGCCGGATCGAGATGTTCCGGACCGAACGGCATGGGGAGTTGACCGCCACCGGCTCGGCGAGTACTGCCGGCACCCGGTTCGGCCGGGCCGTCGGCGCCATCCGGCGTGCCCTGCTGGGGCCGCCGCTGTCCAGCGCGGCGGTGCTGCACGAGCGGATGCGAAAACTGATCGCCCTTCCGGTGCTCTCGTCGGACCTGCTCTCCTCGGTGGCGTACGGGCCGGAGGCGATGCTCACCATCCTGGTGCTGGCCGGCAGCGGCGCGCTGCACCTCTCCCTGCCGATCGCCGCCGCGCTGGTGATACTGATGATCACGGTCGGTACGTCGTACCGGCAGACGGTCTACGCCTATCCGCACGGCGCCGGCTCCTACCTGGTGGCCTCCGATAGTCTCGGTCCCCGGTTCGGGCTCACCGCCGCGGCCGGGCTGATCATCGACTACGTGCTGACCGTCTCGGTCTCGGTAGCGGCCGGGATCGGGGCGATCACCTCCGCCCTGCCCCGGCTGGCCCCCTTCACGGTGCCGTTCGGGCTGCTGGTGATCGCCGCGCTGCTGGCCGGAAACCTGCGCGGGGTACGGGCCGCCGGCAGGATCTTCGCCGCGCCGACGTACCTCTTCATCGCCGTCATCCTGCTGCTGCTCGCCGTCGGCCTGGCGCAGGCGGCCGGGCGCGGCTTCGCCCCGGTCCCGCCGCCGCCGGTCGGTGCGGTGGAGGGGCTCGGCCTGCTGGTCGTGCTGCGGGCCTTCTCCTCCGGCGCCACCTCGATGACCGGGATCGAGGCGGTCTCGAACGCCGTGCCGGTCTTCCGCCCGGTCGAGTGGCGCCAGGCCCGGACGACGCTGACCTGGATGGTCGGCCTCCTGGTGCTGCTCTTCGCCGGGCTGACCATCCTGTTCCACCTCACCGGCCTGGTACCCCGGGCCCAGGAGACACTGCTCTCCCAACTCGCCCGGCACACCTTCCCGACCGGGCCGTGGTACCCGCTGATCCAGGCCGCGACCGCGATGGTGCTGCTGCTGGCCGCGAACACGGCCTTCAACGACCTCCCCCGGCTGCTGTTCTTCATGGCCCGGGACGGCTACGCTCCCCGGCGCTTCCTGCACCTGGGCGACCGGCTCGCCCTCAGCAACGGGCTCGTCGCACTCGCCCTGGCGGCGGCACTGATCTTCGTCACCTTCGGTGGGTACACCCAGTCGTTGATCCCGCTCTACGCGGTCGGGGTCTTCCTGGCGTTCACGCTCTCGCAGAGCGGCATGGTGCGGCACTGGCGCCGGCACCGCGTACCGGGGTGGCGCTGGCGGGCGACGCTGAACGCCTTCGGAGCGGTGCTCTGCGGGCTGGTCCTGGTGACCGCGGCGATCACCAAGTTCCTCGCCGGTGCCTGGGTGGCGGTGCTGGCCGTACCCCTGCTGGTGCTCTTCTGCCTCCAGATCCGGAGACACTACGACACGATGCGGCAAGCTCTGGCGCTGCCGCCGGCACCGGTGGGCCGCCAGCGCCGGCCACGCGACGGATCGCCCGGACCCGGCCGGGACCAGGCAACGGAACAGGACCGCCGAGCCGACGCGGTGGAGCAGGACCGCCGAGCCGACGCGACGGAACAGGACCGCCGAGCCGACGCGACGGAGCAGGACCGCCGGGCCGACGAGGTGGAGGAGACGAGTGGACCGGGCGACCTGCGGGTCGACCTGAGCCCGGGCGAGGTGCGGCACCTGGTGGTCGTACCGGTGGCCCGGCTGAACCTGGCCGCGCTGCGGGCGCTGGCGTACGCGACCTCGCTCGGCCAGCCGGCCTTCGCCGTGCACCTCAGTCCGGAGCAGGAGGAGGCCGACCGGTTCCGCCGGCAGTGGGAGACCTGGGGCGACCACCTGCGGCTGGAGACGATCATCTCGCCGTACCGGACCGTGATCGCGCCGCTGGCCCAGTACGTCGAGGCCCTGCACTCCGTCCGCCCGGAGGTCACCCTGACCGTGGTGGTGCCGGAGATCGTGGTCCGGCACCTGTGGCACCAACTGCTGCACACCCGGGCCGAGCTGCGGCTGCGTCGCGCGCTGCGGGAGGTACCCGGTGTGGTGGTCACCAGCGTGCCGATCCACCTGCCCGAATAGCGTCGGGCGACGGTGTGCCGATCGGCCTGCCCTTGTCGCACCGGGAGACGGTGCCGCCGGGGCGCCGCTCGGACGATCGCCTCCGACCTGCCGACCACCGCCCGGTGCCACCCTCGACCGTTCGGCCGAGTTGCTGCCCGATCGAGGACAATGCCGGTACCGGACGGCGTGTGGGCCGGCTGGGGTGAAGCCGGGCAGCGCAGACTGTTCCGCGTGGAGGCGCAGCAGGTACTCGGCGGCCGATACCGGCTCGAAGACCAGCTCGGCCGGGGCGGCATGGCGGTGGTCTGGCGGGCCCGTGACGAGGTGCTCGGGCGGCCCGTCGCGGTCAAGCTGCTGGCCGGCCCGCACGCCCGCGACCCGGTCTCGCGACGCCGGATCCGGCACGAGGCGCGGGCCGCGGCGGCGCTGTCGCACCCCAACATCGCCCAGGTGTACGACTTCGGCGAGTCCGTCACCGGCCTGACCTGCATTCCGTACGTGGTGATGGAACTCGTCGAGGGTGGCACCCTCGAACAGCGCCTCGCGGCCGGGCCGCTGCCGCCGAAGGTCGCCTTCCGGATCGGTGCCGAGGTGGCCGCGGCACTGGCCGCCGCGCACGACCGTGGTCTGGTGCACAGGGACATCAAGCCCGGCAACGTGATGGTGACCCCGGCCGGGGCGAAGGTCGTCGACTTCGGCATCGCCGCCGCGGTGGGACCGGGCGACCCGGACGAGTGGGGTGACGAACTGCTCGGCACCCCCGGCTATCTCGCCCCGGAACGGATCAGCGGCGACGCGGTCGTGCCCGCCTCCGACGTGTACGGCGTCGGGGTCCTGCTCTACCGTCTGTTGGCCGGACGCCCACCCTGGAGTGCGGAGACCGCCACGCAGATGCTGCGGGCTCACGCGTACGTCGAACCGGCGCCGCTGCCCCCGCTGCCCGACGTACCGGCCAAGGTCGCCGAGCTGTGTCGACGCTGCCTCGAGAAGGACCCGGAACGGCGTCCGGCGGCCCGCGAGGTGGCCGCCGTGCTCGCCCGGGCCGCCGGGGTACGGATCGTCGACGACGAACTCGCCCACTCGCTGGCCCCGGCCGCGGTCGACGGCGAACCCTCGACCGTGCTGGTGCCCCGAGCCGCCGGCAGCCGGGGCGCCCAGTTCCGCGCCGGGGTACTGGCGACCGGCGCGGCGGCGGTGGCGGTGACCGCGCTGCTGCTCTGGCTCGCCGATCCGCTCGGCTCGGGGCTCGGCCGGCGCAGTGACGCGGCGGAGCCCGGCCCGAGCGACCGGCCGACCGTGGACACCGGATCGTCGGGGCGCACCGGTGGCGGGTCCGGCGCTCCACCGGTGTGGCCGGCGCCGCTGACCCCGCTCGCCGGCGCCCCGGGCACACCGCCCGGCAGCCCGGTGCCCGGTCCGGTGACCGGGTTTCCCCCGGGTGGTCAGCCGGGTGGGGAGCCGGGCGACGGCGACCCGGACGGCGGGACACCGACCGGGCCGGGCGAGCCGGCGCCGTCGACTCCGGAGTCACCACCGCCGCCGACCGAGGCGCCGGAGGAGACGACCCTGACCTCGGACGGCGGATCGGTCCAGGCGACCTGCACCAACGGCGACGCCTGGCTGCTCTCCTGGACGGCGAACCGCCCCTACCGCACCGACGAGGTCGAACCGGGTCCGGCGCCGACCACGCTGGTCAGATTCCGGCACGGCAACCGCACCGTGCAGATGACCATCACCTGTGCCGACGGGGTGCCCTCGACCACGAACACCTCGGAGTGACCCCGGGTCGGGAAGTCGGGACAGGCGGGGAGTCGGACAGGCGGGGAGTCGGACAGGCGGGGAGTCGGACAGGCGGGGAGTCGGACAGGCGGGGAGTCGGGACAGGCGGGAGTCGGGACAGGTCGCCGGGCCGGGTTCACATCCGGCTGGCGACGGTACCGGCCACCGCCTCCAGCGGCTTGCGGCTCTCCTTCGGGTCGTTCAGCAGTACCAGCCTGACCGCGACCCACTGGCCGCCCTTCTGGACGAAGACGGCGCCGTCCTCGGCGTACGCCTCGTCGCCGACTCCGGGCAGCGGCCAGAACTCGTGCCCGAGTTCCCGGTCGATGTCGAGCATCTTCTTCGCCCCGTCCCCGACATAGATCTCCACCTGGGCGGTCGGCCCGGTGACCGGCCCGGTGTAGCTGCACGTCTCGCGGACCGGTACGGCGTCCTCCAGCGGCGTACCGGTCAGCTTCTCGGCGTCCGCCTTGGTCACCAGTGCACAGGCGTCCAGCGACGCGGCGGCCGGTGCGGCTTCGGTCGGTTCGGTCGCCGGGTCGGCACCGGTCGCGGCCGGCGGGGCGTCCTGCGGGACAGCCGGCGGGTCGTCGCCGCCGAACCGGCCGCACCCGGCGGAGAGGGCGAGCACGAGCGCCGTCAGGGTCACCAGCACCGGGCGGCTACGGACGATCATCAGGAGTTCCTCTCAGCCCACGCAGAGCGGGACGTTCGGCAGGGTCTGGGCCGCCCGGTGGATCGGCCACAGCTTCTCGCTCTCAAGCTCGAACTTCAGCTTCGTCGGCAGCAGATCCTGCAACTCCTTGACCGCCACCGACGAGGCGGTGATCCCGAATCCGCCGCCGACCTTGGCGTTCAGGCTCGCCGACACGCATCGGGCCAGCGGGGCGCCCAGCGCCGAGCCGTTGGTGACGCCGAGGTCGACCACGAGCTTGGCGTACGGGCCGGCGAACGCGGCCGGGATGCCGATGCCGAACTGGATCTTCGTCTCCACCGCGAAGGCGAGCCCGCTGGGGCCGACGGAGATGCCGGTGATCGAGTCCATGATGCTGCGTACCACCGAGAGGGTCGGCTTCTGCAACGTACCGTCGATCATGCCGATGGTGCCGTTGACCGCCCACTCCCCGGCCGCCTTCACCGTGGTGTTCCGGCCGCTCAGCCCGGTGGTGACGATGAACTTCCAGGTGTTGCTGTAGACCAGTGGCTCACCGGGTATCGGAATGTTGATCTCGACCGGGACCTCGACCCGGACCTTCTTGTTGTCGTCCGCGCCGTTCGCGGCACCGGCCGCCACGTCGACCGAAATGCTCTGGATGCCGTCGACCGCAAAGGTGCTGCTGCCGATCTGCCCGTTCGAGATCGGCACGTCGGCCCGGATCCGCAGATCGGCAACGTTCATCGCGAAGTCGATGTAGACCTTGAGGTTCTCGTTGGCCGCGTACCCGATCTTCAGGCCGAGCTTGCCCGGCGTTCGGTACGGCTGCGCCTCCCAGTCGCCGACGGTGACCGCGAAGTTCCGTTCCCGGGCCGGTGGCAGCCGGCCGCCGCCGGCCGGGGCGAGCCGCACCGGGTTCACCGCGAGCACGGTGGTGGTCCCGTCCTCCTGCACCGGCGCCCCTGCGGCAGCCGGCACGGTCAGCCCGGCCGGCACGGTCAATGCGGCCGGCACGGTCAATGCGGCCGGCACGGTCAGCGCGGGCGGATCGGTCAGCGGCCGGGGCGCGACGCCGCCGGTGCCGCCGAGCCCGATCGGGGTGACCGCGTCCTCCGGCGACCGCGTCCCGGCCGGTACGCTCACCGCCCCGGGCAGGTTCGGGACCTCCTGGTACGCCAACTCTGCCTCGTCGAACCGGTGCTCGGAACGGAAGTGGGCGTCCCGGAACACCTCGGTCAGGGTCACCGGAGCCAGGGTGACGGCCAGATCGTCCCCGGTCCGCCGCGCCTGCACCACCCGACCGACCGCCCGGCTGGTGGCGTACATGATCCGGCCCGGTTCGAGGTCGTCGGCGCCCGGCGCGTCGGCGTCGAGTACCCAGGTCGTCCCGTCCGCGCTGGCCGACCGGATGGCGTCCGGTCCGCCCTCGACGAGTACCACGTCCGGTTGGTATTTGATCGACCGGTCGCGGCTCGGGCCGTATCCGTAGGTGCGGCCCGCCTCGCTCGCGGCGGCCCCGCCCGCCGGCCCGCCGTCGCCACCCGGCCGGAGCCCGCACGCCCCGACGCCGGCCAACAGGACGGTCAGCACGAGCAGCGATCCGCACCGCCGCCAACTGGACATCCGCCGCCTCCGCGCTCGACCCGCCGCTCCCGGGCGGGTTGCCCCCGGCGGGCCACGCCGGCCGCCTCGGCAGGCCGGACCCGGCCCGGAACGCGACCGCCCCGGCCGGCGCCCCGCCGACCCGGGCTCCATGATGGGCGGCGATGTTCGGAGGCGGTTCAGGAATCGTTCAGGGGGCTGGCGGCCCCGGTGGCGCCGGCCGGAAAGGCGGCCGGTTCCACCTCGATCTCCCGCATCCGGTCGAGGTAGTCCTGATAGCGGCGGGCCGCCTCGCCGTGCCGCCCGGCCGCCGACAGCGCGCTTACCAGGCCCAGGTGTGCCGATTCGTCGTAGCCGTCCTCGGCGGTCAGCCGGAGGTACCAGCCGACCGCCGCCTCCGGCCGGCCGGTTCGCTGGCAGCGGCGGGCCAACCGACGGATCAGATCGCGGTGCAGTTCGGCCAAGGCCGTCCGGGGCCGGGCCACCCAGTCCCCGGTCACCTCGCCGTCGTCGCAGAAGTCCCCGGTGTACATCCCGACGACCGCCTCCAGCCGACCCAGTATCTCGACGCCGCCCGCCTCGTCCCGCTCCCCGGCCGGCGCGACCCCGTTCACCCTGCTCCGCCCGTCCGCCGGGCTGGCACCGTCCGCCGCGATCGCCGACCGGGCCGCGTCGTGGAACCGCACCGCGTCCACCGACACCTGGTCCGGGTTGATCCGTACCGTGGCCGGGTCGGTGTTCAGATAACGATCGGCCGGGTGTCGGCGCTGCGGATCCAGCACGGCGCGGACGGTCGAGACGAGCACCGACAGCCGGCGCAGCCCCACCTCCGACGGCGTCTCCGGCCACAGTACGGCGGCCAGGGTGTCCCGGCCCAGCGGCCGGCCGAGCTGACCGGCCAGCACCTTCACGAGTTCCCGTGCCCTGCGGGACTGCCAGGCCGCCGCCGGTACCGGCACCCCGGCCAGCCGCACCACGAAGTGTCCCAGGGTCTGCACCTCGACCTCGGGCACCGGTACCGGCCCGATCGCCGCCAGCGGTCCGGCCAGATGCCAGGCCCCCTCGCGTACGCCGAGCCGGTGCAGCCGCCGGTAGGCGACCTCCTCGGCCGGCCGGTCGGCCCCGAGTCGCGCCCGCAGCAACGCGTTGGTGGCCAGCGCGACCTCGTTGCCGGCATCGGCCCAGATCTGCGCCGCCTCGACCAGCCCCGCCGCCGGGCGGCCCGAGGTCCGGCCGGCGCCGGAGCCGCTGACGCCGCCGGCCTGGTCCGCTGTGCCGGCCAGTCCGGTGGCGAGCGCGGCGAGTTCGATCGCCTCGGCCAGCCCGGCCGGGTCGCGTCGCGCGCCCGCCTCCGCCTGGGCCCGCTCGGCGTGCCGGCGTGCCGAGTCGGCGTCCCCGGAGCAGAGCGCGACCCAGCCGGCGGCGAGTTCGGCCACGGTCGGACCGTTGGCGCTCGGCATCGCCAGGGCGCGCCGGGCGTACTCGGCCGCCGCGGCCGGATCGTCGGCATACCGGGTACGGGCCAGCCCGGCACACGCCTCCGTCAGCACCTGGGCGTTGCCGTCGGGTTCCGCCATCGCCAGCGCCGCCTGGTAGCCGGCCACCGCCTGGCTGGTCGCGCCGCAGACCCGGTGCACCCGGGCGGTCAGCAGCAGCCCGAACGCGGCCAGCGGCGACCCGTCGCGCTGCCACAGGCTGAGCGCCGCGTCGGAGTCGGCCCGGGCCCGGCTCAGCTCGCCGAGCCCGAGCCACGCCTCGGCCCGGTTGTGCAGGGCCAGCGCCAGCAGCAGCCGCTGCCCGGTCCGTTCGCCGAGCCGGATCGCCGCGCCGAGTTCCTCGGTCGCCGCCCGGTAGCGGCCCTCCTCCACCAGCCGGGAGCCGACGTTGCAGTGGATCCGCAACTGCTGGGCCAGGTCACCGGCCCGGACGGCGGCCGCCAGCGCCCGGGCGTACGCGTGCTCGTTGCCGGCCCGGTCCCCAGCGCTGAACGCGGCCAGCGCCCGGGCCACGTACGCTGCCGCGATCGCCGCGTCGTCCCGGCTCTCCTCGGCCAACCGGACCGCCTCGTCGGCGAGTTCCCTGGTCCGGGCTCCGTCTCCCCGGGCCCACCGCACCGCCGCCCGGCCCGCCATCACCTGCGCCTGATCCGCCAGCCCGGACGGCCCGCCCCCGGACGGCCCGGTGCCGGGCGCCGCCCGTTCGAGTAGCGCCTCCGCGTCGTCGAACTCGCCGCGCCGGTGCAGCAGCGCGCCGAGTCGCCAGGCCAGCGCCGCCGGCAGCGGCAGCCCGGCCGGTACCGCCGCTAGGTGCCTTAGTGCCTCGTCGTGCTGGCCGTCGCGTACCGCCGACTCGGCGAGTACCAGGTCGGCGGCGGGGACCCCGGACGGCCCGCCGAGGACCAGTCGGGTCGCCCGGAGTGGGGCGAGGTCGCCCGAGGCGAGCCGACCCGGAGCGGCCAGCTCGCGCAGCGCCCGCTCGTACGCCCCGGCGACCCGGCCGCCTGGACCGGCCCGGCGGATCGCCGACAGTGTCCACAGTGCAGCAAGGGCGGCCTCGTCGAGCGTCGACGACAGCTCGTCCAGTCCCGGCGGCGCCAGCGTCCCGATCTCACCCGGCCAGGAGGCTCGCTGTCCCCGTCCCGCGCCGTCCTCGCTGGCGAGGCCGACGATCGCGGCGACCACCCCGGGTGAGTCGGCAGAGTCGAGCGCACTTCGCCGGACGGTCGGGTGGTGCCCGGCCGCACCCGCGGCGGCCAGCAGTCGCCGTACCTCGGCCGGGGTGAGTGCGAGGTCGGCTGCGGTGATCTCGCCGAACCGGCCGACGGATCGCAGCGGGCCGGCCGGGAACGGCACCGGGTCCCGGCCGGCGAGCACCAGCACCGTACCGGCGGGCAGTCGGGCGGCCAGCAGCGCCAGCAGGGTGGCACTCGGCCCGCCGTCCAGCAGGTGTGCGTCGTCCAACACCAGTCGGATCGGGGCGGCAACCGCACCGGCCGGGTCGGCAGTGGTCAGTGCCTCGACGAGCAGTCCGGCGAGCACGGACGGGTCGTGCCGCGTCTCCGGGGCGGGCACCTGGAGGCCGACGGCGCGCAGTGCCGTCGCGACGGCGGCGAACATCCGCTGCGGATCACGATCGGCCGGACCGAGGGTGTGCCAGGCGGTCGGCCGTCGGTTCGCCCAGTCCCGGAGCAGCGTCGTCTTGCCGGCACCCGCGTCGGCGACGACGGCGACGAGCCGGCGGGTGGATAGCTGGTCGAGCCGCCTGATCAGCCTCGGTCTGGGCAGCACGACCGGATCGGGCCGCACGTCGCCAGCCGGTGCCCATCCGCCACCGGTGGTCACGGCACCAGGTTATCGGCGTCCGGCGACATCGGCGGGCTCGGCAGGCTGCTCGGGTACGCCCGGTTCCGCGCTGGTCGCCTCGCCATCCGGCTGCGCCATGCCGGCTCCTCTCACCTCGGGACAACCTCGGTGACATGATCCAACAGCCAGGCAAGCTTCGGAGTCGTCGCAGCGGCCGAAGTGGCAACCGCCCGGCCGGGCGTCAGTTCGGCGGCAGGGTGTCCATGAAGGAGCTGACCGAGAAGACGGCGTTGCCGGCGCCGGGCGGGCCGTACCCGGGCGGGCTGGTCAGCCCGTTCGCCTCCATCGTCGCCCGGTACGCCTCCAGCAGCCGGATGTGGTATTCCAGCGGCGCGCCCTGCGGGTTGGTCCGGCCGAGCGGAGTGGTCGGCTCCGGGCACCAGGTGGTGAACCGGGGGGTGATGCCCCGGGACATGAAGAACTGCAACCCCTCGGTGGTCGACTCGATCGCCTCGTCGACGGTGCCGAAGCCGAACGGTTCGGCCATCTCGATCCCGGCCACGAAGTTCGGGATCACGTTGCGTGGGCCGAAGATCTCGGCGGAGTCGAGGATCCGGCGGTGCCACTCCTCGCGACCGACGTACCGCTCCTTGCCGGGGCAGTAGAGCTCGAAGAGCCGCTTGTCCCAGACCTCGTAGTTGGGGTGGTAGATCCGGACCCCGTAGTCGTGGAACCGCTGCACGTCGGCCTTTGGCAGGGCCTGGGCGACGACCTTGCCGATCCACCGGCCCGGGAACCGTTCCTCGATCGCCTTGGCGTACCGGCCGTAGAAGTCGGCCTCGGCCAGGCCGTCGACCTTGGAGGTGACGCTCCCCCCGGTCAGGGTGTACGCCTTCGAGGCGCCGAGGGTGTCGTGCCGGTCGATGATCTCCATCGCCTCCAGCACCTCGGCCACCGGCTTCACCCCGGTGTACGGCCGGCCGGCCGCCTTGTGCTGCCGCCAGTTGTGGTTGATGTCGCAGTACTGGCACTCCTCCTTGGCGCCGAAGTACTGGCAGACCCGGAAGACGGTCAGGTAGATCAGGTAGCCCCACTGGATGGTCGGGGCGACCTCCATCACCGACTTGCCGCCGGCGAGAGTGTGCCGGTAGTACTCCGGCATCGGCGGCAGCCCGACGTCGGCGATCGGCCGGTCGTCCAGGTAGAGCCGGAGCACCCCGTCCCCGCCGTCCTTCACCCGGTACGGCGAGTCGGGGTTGACCCGCACCGAGACCACCGTGCGGCGCAGCTCGTACGGGCCGCCGGTCAGGACGATCTCCTCCGGGGGCCGGCGCAGCGCCGCCGAGCCCAGCTCGGGCAGGGTCCGGTGGTCGAACGAGAAGATGAAGTACGACTTCGGCTTGACCTCGCCGTTCTCGTTGTCGGTCAGCGCCGAGTCGTCGAACGCCATGCCACCGCGCAGCAGGTCCTCCTTGAGGACCGCCTCGCGCGGGATGTGTGGGAAGCGCCCCATCAGGTCCTCGACGAGATCAGTGCGGGTCTGCACGCGCGCTCCTCCGGTCCGCTACGACGCCGCCGGATCTCCCGGCGAGCCTGCCGTCACCATGGCACGCCGCGCCGGCTGGCCGGCGACCGCCTCCTCGGCGATGTGCCCCCGACCACGCTACCCGCGCCCTCTCCGGGCCCACCGAGTGGATCAAGCATCGGCGCGCCGGCGGTCCGGCGTCCCCGGACCCGGCGGCGGGCCGAGCCGGTTGAGCCGCACAGCCAAGCCCGCGCAGTCGAGCCCGCACAGCCAAGCCCGCACAGTCGAGCCCGCGCAGTCAGGCCCGCGCCGGTCAGCCGGAGGTCAGGCCGGGCAGCCGCAGGTCAGGGCAGTAGTTGGCGCTTCTGCACCTTGCCCATCGCGTTGCGGGGCAGCGCGTCGACCAGGTGCACCTGGCGGGGCCGCTTGTGCCGGGACAGCCCGGACGCGACGAAGTCGATCAGCGCCTGGGCGGTCACGCCGTCACCGACGACGTATGCCACCACCTCCTGGCCGAGGTCCGGATGCGGGGCGCCGACCACCGCCGCCTCCCGGACCCCGGGGTGGGCGAGCAGCATGTTCTCCACCTCACCGGCGCCGATCCGGTATCCCCCGCTCTTGATCAGGTCGATGCTGGCCCGGCCGACGATCCGGTGCTGCCCGTCCGGCCGCACCGTGGCGACGTCGCCGGTGCGGAACCAGCCGTCCGGGGCGTACGACGCCCGGGTCGCCTCCGGCATCCCGAGGTAGCCGGTGAAGAGGGTGGCACCCCGGACCTGGAGTTCCCCGATGCTCTCCCCGTCGGCCGGCAGCACGGCACCGGCATCGTCGACCAGCCGGGTCTCGACGCCGCGCAACGGCAGGCCGACGTGGCCGGGCCGGCGGTCCCCGTCGACCCGGGTACTGAGCGTGATCAGGGTCTCGGTCATGCCGTACCGCTCGATCGGCCGGTGCCCGGTCAGCTCGACCAGTCGGCCGAAGACCGGCTCGGGCAGCGGTGCACTGCCGGAGACCAACAGCCGGGCGGCGCCCAGTACCCGGGCCGATCCGGGATCGTCCGCGATCCTCGACCACACCGTCGGTACCCCGAACAGCAGCGTCCCGCCGGCCGCCGCGTACCGGTCCGGGTGGGGTCGGCCGGTGTGCACCAGCCGGGAGCCGACCCGCAGCGCCCCGAGCACCCCGAGGACCAGCCCGTGTACGTGGTACAGCGGCAGCCCGTGCACCAGGGTGTCGTCCGGGGTCCACGCCCACGCCTCGGCCAGCGCGTCCAGGTCGTGCGCGATCGCGTCCCGGGTCAGTAGGACGCCCTTGGGCGCCCCGGTGGTGCCGCTGGTGTAGAGGATCAGCGCGGTGGCCGTACCCGGTGGCTCGGGAAGGTTGCCGGACGGCGCGCGTCCCGCCGCACGGATCGGCTCGACCGGCACCGGCACCGGGTGTGCTGGCGGGGTCTCCGCCAGCAGCAGCGCGGCTCCGGAGTCGGTGAGGAGGTGCGCCAGTTCCACCGGCCCGGCATCGGCCGGCACCGGCACCACCGGTACCCCGGCCAGCAGCCCGCCGAGCACTCCGACCACGCCGGAGAGCGAGGAGGTCGCGTACACGGCGACAGCCGGTGCCCCGACCAGCCGGCCGGCGACCCCGGCGGCGGCGGTGCGGATTTCCTCCCAGGAGGCCGTCTCGCCGTCGACCCGGACCGCGTCCGGCCGGTCCGGCAGCACCCCACCCAGTGCCGGCAGCAGCATCGGTTCCTCCCGTCCGTCGGCTGACGACGATCCTGCCAGGGGAACCTTTCGACGAGTGGGCCGGCGATCCGGTCGAGTTCGTCGAAGCCGGCGCGGCCGGGACCGGGCGATCAGCGGGCGGGCCGGTCCTGTTCGGCCAGGATGCCGGTGCCCTGACCGACCTCGATCAGGTAGCCGTCAGGGTCGCGCAGGTAGCAGCGGATCTCCACGCCGTGGTCCTTCGGCTCGGTGAGGAACTCGCCGCCTCGAGACGACCACTCGGCGTGGACCTGCCGGACGTCGGTCACCCGGATGTTCATCGCGCAGCCGAGCGTGTTCGAGTCGGCCGGAGCCTGGGCGTTGACCGTCGGCTTGTCGTCCGTCGGACCGCCCTCGGTGTTGAGCACCAGATAGCTGTTGTGGAACCGCAGGATGCAGGGCTGGCGTTCCCGTACGCAGGTTGCGCCGAGTACCCGCTGGTAGTACTCCCGGGACCGGTCCACGTCCCGGACGATCAGCAGGGTGGTGAGCACCGCCCCGCCCTCGGGCCGGAAGTAGTCGGGTGCCTCGTCGGTCATGGTCCTCTCCTGGTCCCGATCCGCCCCTTCACTCGGCAGTCATACCACGGCCGCCCGCCCCGGACCGGCATAACCGGCGGACCGGTGGGCGACAACAACCCGGTACGGTGCTGTCGCCCACCGGCGCCGGCCGGCTTCCGGCGGCGGTACGGTCTGGCCAGGTCAGGGGTCAGGCCAGGTCAGGGGTCAGGCCAGGCCGGCCCGGGCCGCCACGGCGGTGTCGGGGTGGTCGCTGAACACCCCGTCCAGGCCGAGTCCGTAGAAGAGTTCGTACTCGGCGATGATGTCGCCCCGGGCGTTCGGGTCGGTGCCGATCCGGAAGTCGGTCGGCAGGAACTGGTTCTCCGCCCGGAACGTCCAGGCGTGCACGACCAGGCCGGCCCGGTGCGCGTCCCGGACCACGGTGGTCGGGGCGAGCAGCTTCCCGCTCGCGTCCCGGGGCACCAGCAGGTTCTTGTTCGCCCCGATGCCGTCGGCGTAGCTGTCGATCCAGCGCAGGTTCTCCGGCTTGACCAGGTCGGCATAGGTACGCGGGTCACCGGCCACGGTGAAGTCGTACGGCCGGCCGGCCGCGTCCAGCAGCTGCGCCAGCCGTACGTCGGTCAGCTTGTTCAGCTTGCGCAGGTTGGCGGTCTCGAAGGACTGGATGATCACCGGGTCCTTCTTGCCGGTCATGCCGTTCTTCTTGAGTTCCCGTACCAGCGGCTCCTCCAGCGGCAGCCCGATCGACTGGAAGTAGGTCGGGTGCTTGGTCTCCGGGTAGATGCCGATGGTCCGGCCCAGCCGACGGCTCTCGCTACGGGCCAGGTCGATGACCTCCCGGAGGGTCGGCACCGGCAACTGGCCGTCGAACGCGGTGTTGGTCACCCGTACCTGTGGCAGCCGCTCCTTGGCCCGCAGCGTCTTCAGCTCGGCCAGGGTGAAGTCCTCGGTGAACCAGCCGGTCACCGAGGTCCCGTCGATGGTCTTGGTGGTCTTCCGCGCGGTGAACTCGGGGTGCGCGGCGACGTCGGTGGTGCCGGAGATCTCGTTCTCGTGCCGGGCCACCAGCACACCGTCCCGGGTGGAGACCAGATCGGGCTCGATGAAGTCGACACCCATCCGGATCGCCAGCCGGTATGCCTCCAGGGTGTGCTCCGGACGGTAGCCGCTGGCGCCGCGGTGCGCGATCACCAGCGGGCGGTCACCGGCCACCGGCCGCGACCGGTCGTCGTGCGCGGCGGCCTGGCTGGCCGGCACCGCCACGGCGGTCGCCAGCAACGCGCCGGCGAGGCCGAGCGCGGAAAGGGTACGTGCCAATGTCGTCTCCCGTCGGTCGAGGCGAGGCCGTGCCGATGGGCGCGGCCCCACCCGTGGATCGACCTGGAATCCAACCCCGCCTCGGCGACCAGCAGTCGGGCAGCGGCTGTCCGGATGGTGAACCTCCGGGGTGTCGACAGCCGGCACCGGTCCCGGTCATCCGGCCTCCTCTCCGTGCGTCCACCCGGGCGGTTCGCCCGGTCCGCTGCCGAGGCCGAGGCTCGACGGGAATACTCGCCGACCGTCCACTCCGGCACGTCGATATCGGTCGGGCGACCGGCCGGGTCGAGAAGAGGCCCGGGACGCGATGCCGCACCCGACCCGGCGAGCGCGACTACGGCGAGGGCGATGACGCGGCGAGGGCGATGACGCGGCGGCGCCGCTGGCCGGGCGGCGCGCCTTGACCTCCGATGCCTAACGGTTAGACTCTAGCCGTTAGGCATCGGAGGTCGGTGAATGAAACACCTTGTGCTCGGGCTGCTCGCGGCCGGCCCGGCCCACGGCTACGAGCTGCGTCGACGCTACGACGAGCTGTTCGCCGACGCCGGTGGCGAGGTCAACATCGGCCAGATCTACGTGACCCTCAGCCGGCTGGAGCGGGACGGGCTGGTCGTGCACACCACCGAGTCCGGTGGCGACCGACGGGACCGCAAGGTCTACCGGCTGACCGAGCCGGGCACGGCGGCGCTGCACGAGTGGCTCGCCGGCCCCTCCGATCCTCCGCTGGTCAAGCCGGACGTGCTGCTCCGGCTGGTCGCCGCCCGGCTGGCCGCGCCACTGCTGCCCGACGTGGATCCCCGGACGGTCATCACCGACCATCGCCAGCGCTGTCTGGAGGCGCTCCGGGAACTCGACCGGCAGGCGGGCCGCACCGCCGCCGGCAGCGTCAGCGGTCTGCTGGTGCAGGCGACCGCGCTGCACCTACAGGCCGAGTTGCGCTGGCTGGAGGCATGCCAGCAGCAGCTCGCGCAGATCGAACTCAAGACCTCCTGGAAGGGAGACGGCGATGAGTGACCCGCTGCTGCACGCCCACGGCCTGGTACGCACCTACCACGGCGGCGTACGGGACTTCGCCGCCCTGCGGGACGTCTCGCTCAAGGTGGCGGCCGGGGACTGGGTCGCCGTCACCGGGCCCAGCGGCTGCGGCAAGTCCACCCTGCTGCACCTGCTCGGCGGGCTCGACCGTCCGGACCGGGGTGAAGTGTGGCTGGCCGGCCAACGGATGGACACCCGCTCGGAGAGCGAGCGGGCCCTGCTCCGCCGCCGGCACGTGGGCTTCGTCTTCCAGTTCCTCAACCTGGTGCCGACGATGACGGTGGCCGGCAACGTCGAGCTGCCGCTCGTGCTCCAAGGCGTCGGCCGCCGCGACGCCCGCCGCCGGGCACTGGAGATCCTCGACGAGCTGGGCGTGGCCGAGGTCGCCGACGCCGCGCCGGCCGAACTCTCCGGCGGGCAGCAGCAGCGGGTGGCCCTGGCCCGCGCCGTGGTGCACCGCCCCGACGTGCTGCTGGCCGACGAGCCGACCGGGGCGCTGGACTCGGCCGCCGCCGAGACCGTGCTCGACCTGCTGCGCCGACGGCACGAGGACGGCCAGTCCATCGTGCTGGTCACCCACGACCACCGGGTCGCGGCAGCCGCCGACCGGGTGGTGACGATGCTCGACGGGCAGATCGTCGACGAGCGGGACCTGACCGGCTCGGCCGACCGGCCGACGTTCGACAACCTGATCAACCTGGAGGGCTGAGCCGTGTCCGCCATCCTCCGGCTCGCCCGCTCCGGCCTGCGCGGCGGCAACCGGGCCACCGCGATCGCCACCGCGCTGGTCGCCGCGCTGGCCGGCACGGGCGTGGTCGCCGGGCTGTCGGTGCAGGGCCAGGGCGGTGCCGAGGTGGACCGGATCTACCGCGACGCGGGCCGTCCGGATCTGGCCGTCTACGGCACGCCGGAGGTCCTGGAGGCGGTACGCCGGGATCCCGCGTTCGCGGCGACCGCCCCGGTGAGCCCGTACCTGGAGGCGGCGGTCGCGCTCGGTCAGGACTCGGTCGAGGCCCGGGTCGCCACCGTGGTCGGCGGTACGTCCCCGGTGGGCCGGCCACTGCTGCGTACCGGTGCGTGGCCGGCGGCCGGCGTGGCCGGGGAGGTGGTCTTCGACCAGGCCGCCGCGACCGAGGCCGGCATCCGCCCCGGTGACCCGGTCCGGTTGACCGTCGGCGGTCGGCCCGCGACCCTGACCGTGGTCGGCACCGCGGTCGACCTGACCGACTGCTTCTATCCGGACTGCGACCCGATCCGGCTCTTCGTCGATCCGGTCACCCTGGCCACGCTCGCCCCACCCCCAACTGCCGCCCCGACGCCGCCGGCCACCGCTCCGACTCCGAACCCTCCGGGCGCCGCCGATCCGGCCCCACCGGACACCGCTCCGACTCCGAACCCACCGGACGCCGCTCCGACTCCAGCCCAGCCGGGCGCCGCTCCGGATCCAGCCCAGCCGGGCGCCGGTGATCCGGCCCAGCCGGGCGCCGCTCCGGATCCGGCCCAGCCGGGCGCCGGTGATCCGGCCGGGTCGCCCGGGGCCGATCGATCGGCGGCGGATGGCCGGAAGGCGATGCTGGTCGCCCGGCTGGTCGACCCCGACCGGGCCGACGCGGTGGCCGCCGAGATCGGCACCCGCAGCGGCGTCGAGGCAGTCCAGCCGTGGCCGGACACCAGGGAGGACATCCTGATCCGGGATCGGATCTTCGGCGCCTCGCTGGCCGGCTTCGGCGTCTTCGTCCTGCTCGCCGCCGCGTTCGTGGTCGCCGGTACCGCCACCGCCCGGCTCCTGGCCCGGCGGCGGGAGATCGCGCTGCTCCAGTCGGTCGGCTACACCACCCGGCAGGTAATCGCCGGACTGGTCACCGAGGCGCTGCTGCTGGGCGCGGTGGGCGTACTCGCCGGCTGGGTGGCCGGCACTCTGCTCGCCCCGTTCCTCCAGGTCGGCCTCGGCGGCGCGCTCGGTCGACCGGGCCTGCGGATCGCACCGCTGTCGCTGCTCGGCTCCGCTCTGCTGGTCGGTACGGTGCTCGCCGCGGCCACCGTACTGCCGGCCTGGCGGGCGACCCGGCAACCGGTCTCCGACGTGCTGCGGAACGCCCCACCGCGGAGCGCGGCACCGGCCCGGGTCACCCGGATGCTCGACCGGCTCCGGCTCGGCCCCACCTACCGGTACGGTCTCGGCGCCGTACTCACCCGTCCCGGGCGCTCGGCGCTGACCGCCGCCGCCCTGGTGGTGGCCGTGGCGGCGGTCGTCGTCGGGGTCGGCTTCACCGCCACCGTGGACCGGCTGATCGCCGAGCCGGCCCGGACCGGTGACCCGTACGACGCCATCGTGGTGGCGGACGGCACCGATCCGGCCACCCTGACCGCCGCGCTGGCCGGTACGCCCGGCGCCGCCGGCTGGTACAGCCGACTCGACCGGCGGACCACCCTCGGCGACCAGACGTTCCTGTCCCGCGCGCTCGGTGGGGATCCCGCCGACGCCCGGTTCATGGTCCGGGAGGGTCGGCCGCTGCGGGCACCCGGCGAGGCGATCGTCGGATACGGCCTGCTGCGCCGGTTCGGACTCCAGGTCGGCGACACGATCGAGGTCAGAGCCGGGGAGACCCCGCTGCGGTTGACCGTCGTGGGCTGGTACGCCGAGACCGAGGACACCGGGGAAGTGCTGATGTACCGGGCCGAGATGCTGCCCGGGGTACCACCGGACGCGTACCTGGTCTCGGCCGGCCCGACCGGTACCCCGGAGGCGCTGGCCGCCGCGCTGCGGGACCGGCTCGGCCCCGGCGTCACGGTGCAGGCCCGCAAGTCCGATCCCGACGAGCTCGGTACGTTCGCCCTGGCAATGCGCCTGCTGGCCGTCCTCGTCCTGATGGTCAGCCTGGCCAACCTCGCCGCCGCGCTGCTGACCGGCGCCCGGGAACACGCGCGGACCCTCGGGGTGCTCCGCGCGGTCGGGTTCACCGTCCGGCAGACCCTCGCCCAGTCCGCGACCGGCGGTGCCGCGCTCGGCCTCGCCGCCGCGCTCGTCGGGCTCCCGATCGGTCTGCTGGTGTCCCGGCTGCTCACCAACCAGGTACTGGTCGGCATCGGCGCCGGTCCCGGTCTCGCCGAACTCCCCTCCGCCGGGCTGCTCGCGGCGACCGTGCCGGCGACCACCCTGGCCGGCGCGCTCGTCGGCGCCCTCGCCGCCGGCCGACTGGCCCGGGCCGGGGCCGCCGACCTGGTCCGCTACGAGTGACCCGCGCCGGCCTGGCCCCGCCGTCGGCCACTCCCCCACGGTGTGCTCGACCTCGTTGAGGCGCTGACCGTTGACGTCGAGCCGGCCCAGGGCGGGAACGGGCCGGTCTCGCATCGGCACCCGGTGACCGCCGCTGGCGGGCCCGGGCGGCGGACCCCGCTCAGAACCTGACCCCCGGCAGGCTGCTCAGCCCCCGGGCCCAGGACGGCGAACGCCGCTCAGAACGTGACCCGCAGGCTGCTCAGCCCGCGGGTCCGGAACGACGGCCGCCAGGCCAGCTCGGCCGGGTCGACCGCCAGGGCCAGCTTCGGGAACCGGCGCAGTACGGCCCCGATCGCGATCTGCGCCTCCAGCCGGGCCAGCGGCGCTCCGACACAGTAGTGGATGCCGTGTCCGAGTGTCAGATGTGCGTTGTCCGGCCGCTCCAGGTCGAGCGCGTCCGGCTCGGCGAACCGCCCGGGATCCCGGTTCGCTGCGGCGAGGCAGAGCAGCACCGTGGACCCGGCCGGGATGGTGACCCCGCCGATCGTGAGGTCGGTGACCGCGAAGCGGCGCAACGCGACCGTGCCCGGTGGCTCGTAGCGGAGCAGTTCCTCCACGGCGGCCGGCGACGGCTCGGCACCGGCCCGCGCCAGGGCGAGCTGCTCCGGGTTGCGCAGCAGGGCGAGCAGGCCGGTACCGATCGCGTGCACCGAGTTCTCGTAGCCGGCGAAGAGCACCAGGAAGGCGAGCGAGGTCAGCTCGTCCTCGCTCAACCGGTCGGCACCGCCGCGCCGGCCCGCGTCCGGTGCGGCGCCGCCGGCCGACGCGCCGAGACCGTCCGCGCCGGCATCTTCCGCGCCCGGAACGGCTGCGCCCGGAACGGCTGTGTCGACATCGCGAGCGGTGTCGTCCTCGCCGGTGTCCCGGGCCGCGATCATGGCGGTGAGCAGGTCGTCGCCCGGGTTCCGTCGCTTGTCGGCGATGAGCCGGACCAGGAAGTCCTGGATCGCCAGGACCGCCCGGCCGGCCGAGCGGGGATCGTCGGCCGGCGGGGCAAGCATCACGTCCGTCCAGCCGCGCAGCGCCGCCCGGTCCGCCTCCGGTACGCCGAGCAGGTCGGAGATGACGGTGACCGGCAGCGGACCGGCGTACTCGGCGACCAGGTCCGCCTGCCCGGCCGGGGCGATCCGGTCCAGCAGCCCCTCGGCCGCCGCCTCGATCTTCGGTCGGAGCCGGGCGATCCGCTGTGGCCCGAAGGCGTGCCGGACCAGCCGGCGGATCCGGGTGTGGTCCGGCGGATCCATGTTCAGCAGGTTGGCGTCCAGGGCCGGCGGCAGTGAGAAGCCCTTCCACCCGTCGGTGGAGTTCGCCTTGTCCAGCGACAGTCGGGAGTCGGCGAGCCCGGCGCGTACGTCGGCATAGCGGGTGACCAGCCAGACGTTCGCGCCGTCCGGCAGGGTGAGCCGGTGCACCGGTGCGGCCGTACGCAGGGCCGCGAACCCGGGATAGGGGTCGGCGAGGAACCGCGCGTCGAACAGCGAGGCGGCGGGGATGGGGGCTCGGTCTTCCGTCGGCGGCGCTCCGGTCACCCGGACAGGCTACCGGTGGCCGCCGGTTCGAGGTGTCCCTGGAGTCATCCATCCGTCGACGGCCTGGGCCGGCCTGCGTCCCGTCGGAAATCAGTGAACGTAAAATGGCATGAGGTTCCACGAACCAGCGAAACATCCCCTGACCACGGACATCCCGCCTGGTGCGACCCCGACCTATGCAGGCTCTTCGAAGTTAAGTGGGGTTGAGGTGTCCGCGGTGGCGTCGGGTGGTGGCGGTGCGGGTGCGTAGGCGTTGGTTTTCGGGGTTGCGGAAGCCGTGGGCGTCGCGGGCGATGGTTTTGATGACGCGGTTGGTGCCTTCGGAGCCGGCGTTGGTCGCCGTGGATCCATCGCCGAGGCGCACGACTACTTCGTACGCGCACTCGATCTCCACCGGCAGCTGGGTGACAGCAGCAGTGCGGCGAGCACCCTCCACAACCTCGGCCTGGCGCAGCGCGAGGTCGGCCGGACTGATGAGGCACGCAACAGCTGGGGCCATGCTCTCCAGATGCTGGAGCGGCTCGCCACTGCGGACACTGTCAACATCACCAGGCACGGCCTCCAGACTCTCATCGAGAGCCTGGACGACCGGCCACAGAGGGCACGTCCGTCGATCGGACATGCCCTCTGACCAGAGTCGGTACGGCCGGGCTCGAACTGATGACCGGTTGGCGCGGCCGAACATCGTTCGCGGCGATTTCGACATCGACGCTGTCTTAGCCAGCTTCAGAAGGCCCACCCAACTGGGTAGCCGACATCCCGTCAGCGTGACAACGGATTCACGCGACCACGCGTACGCTTGAACATCCGAGCGTGCCTGCACAAACGGTCAGCGTCGCCGGCGTACCCTCCGCGATGCTGTTGTCGTCCGTTCCGCATCCGGGCTGCGCGCCGTTAGAGTCTCTGGCATTCGAGGTGTACCCTGTGCTGCCGGCGAACCACTGCAGCTTGGCCGAAACCACTATACCGTCGGCCCTTAGGTCGCAAGCGTATATGGCCTCTCCGTAAGAGTGGAAGCTGGCCATTCCGCGCTTCACGCCGTCTTTCGAGTAGTACGTGACAGTGCCGTCCTGGCCAGCGACGACAACCAGCTGATTCGGTGACGTAGCACCTGCCAGCCTCTCGGTACCCGACGCGGTGGCCGGCGCCATGCCAAGCGTAGCCGACGCCATACCAAACATGACCAACACGGATGCCAGTCTAAGTCCGAGCTTCGCCAATTGAGTCCTATGCACAGACGACGCCCTCCCAAACAGTGCTCTGCCCCTTGCAGCAGCACCGAGGACCAGAGTGGCAGTCATGCCGATCGCGACAAGGAATGCTGTGGACTTCCGTAGACGAGTTAGCATCTTCACCCTTCCTGTTTGCGGCCAATACCTTCAGCTGTGAGTATTCGCGTCACCGTTGCCGGATTGCTGCCAAGTTGCTGTCACACTGCTGCCATCCGGTCCGCAGGGCTCCGGCTGTGGATCTAACGGTGTTTCGGGCCTGATCCACCTGGCGTGGTGCCGGGTAAGGAGGGTGCCGTGATGACCGCGACACTGAACGGTGTGGCCCGAGGAAGAAGAGGCCGGAGGCGTCAGCGGAGGAGTTGGCAGCGGCCGAGCTGGTGCGGATGGCCAAGAAGCACGGGCCTGTCGTTGACCGGTCCGGACGGGCTGCTCAAGCAGTTGACCACGACGGTCCTTGAGACCCCGCCCGACGAAGACCTGACCGAGCACCTCAGCTACGAGAAAACGACCCGGCCGGGGCCGGCGGCGGCAGCCCCCGCAACGGCAGCAGGTCCAAGACGGTGTTGACCGACAACACCGGACCAGTGTCCATCGATGTGCCACGGGATCGGGCGGGCACGTTCGAGCCGCAGATCGTCCGGAAGCGCCAGTGGCGGCTCTCGGGTGTCGACGAGGTCGTGCTTTCGTTGTATGCCAAGGGTTTGACGACCGGGAGAGGGCGTCGTGAGGCGCTGTTGGATCGTGTGGAGGTGAGACCTCTGCCGCTGACCTGTCGCAGCAGGGGTGTCGAGGGAGATCGTTGCGGCGTGGTGTTCACCCGCGACGCCGCCGCCCGCCAGCGCTACTGGGCGCACAGTCACGTGGGCTGGCGGGTGATCGGCCGGGCCGAGCCCACCGCCGGCCGGCGGTGGTGTCGCCTGCATGACGCTACCGCGACGTTCACGCCGCCCGCCGATTGCTCAGCAGCGTATTGGGAGATCCGGATATCAGAACCTGCGGACTGCGGGCGTCTGATTAGCCGCTGGCTCTGCCCGCATGCCGCGACTCCACCGACGCCAAGGCAGTCGGTCGCTGTAGGTAATCGAGGGTTCTCGGCGTTCGTGCCGGTTACCAGCCGGGCGTGCGCTATCGGCGGCATGAGTGAGCGGATGCGGTGCGGGTATGTCTCGACGCTGTCGTCCGCGTCGGCGTTCGCCGTCATCGCGGGCGGCCCTGGTCCTGGAGGCGTGGTCGAGCTCGACTGCGTCGAGGAGCTGCTGGTGATCTTCTCCGCGCCGGTGAGGATCGCGTCGAGGGCGGCGCCGCGAACGAGGTGGGAGAGGGCTGCCGATCATGCCGGCGGTGCGGTGGCGCAGGTAGGCAGGTAGTCAGTGAGCCATTCCGCGCAAGCGGGTGGTAGCAGTCAGTACCTGTCTGGAATGTCGGGAAGGCGTGAGACGCACCAGATCAGGTCCGGTACGAAGAGAAGACGCAGAACCTCGGTACGAAGTGGTCCTTCCACAGATCAACTTCATAGAGGTCCTGCGTCGACATCACATACACCGCTGTGCTGCCGGTACGCGAGGAGACGGTGAACCGCCTGGCCGGGCTGTTGTACGCCGAACGCACCCGGCGCGGCACCCGTGCCCGAACCCGGTCACTGACCTGCCGTGACCAGGCGATCCTTACCCTGCGCTGGTTCTGCGATGGCACCCGGATCAAGCAACTCGCCGCCGACAACAAGATCAGCGTGTCCACCGGCTACGACTACCTGCACGAGGCCATCGACGTGCTCGCCGCGCAAGCACCCAGCCTGCACGGCGCGCTGCTCGCTGCCAAGGCCGCCGGATACTCCCACGTCAACATCGACGGCACTCTGATCGAGACCGACCGGTGCCGCACCCCCGGACCGACACCGGGCGTAGATCTCTGGTGGTCGGCCAAGCACGACAACCATGGCGGCAACATCCAGGTCCTCACCGTCGGCGACGGCTGGCCCATCTGGACCTCTCCCGTACGCCCCGGCCGCGAGCACGACACCACCGCACTACGCACCCACCCCGAACTCCTGCCCTGCCTGCGAGAGGCCGGCACCGATCTGCGACCTCTCGGCGATCTGGGCTACGAAGGCGAGCCCAGCACCATCACCGTGGCATTCAAGAAACCGAAGAACAGCCGGCTCACCACTATCCAGCAGCACTTCAACAAGGCCCACAACAGCCTGCGAGCCATCGGCGAACGCGGAAACTCCCTGCTCAAGACCATATTCAAGGCGCTGCGCAACATCAGCCTCAACCCATGGCGCATCGGCAAGATCGTGGCCGCCGCACTCGGGACGCCAAGATCTACAAGCAGCGTCACGCCGTGGAGTGCGGCATCAACCGCCTCAAACGCCACCGTGCCGTGGCCACCAGGTACGACAAACTCGCCGTCCGTTACGAAGCCACCATCCAACTCGCCGCCATCAACGAGTGGCTATAACCGACTTCGACACAGGCCCTAGAACTAGGTGCGGTGCGGGACCTGCCGCCGGGCGTCACGCCGGGCAAATCGCTCGCAGATTCCACGCGCTGGCCAGTGCCTCGATCACGTGCGGGGTCATGCCGTGCTCCTTACGGTCCACTCCAACACCAGTAAAAACGTGATAGATGCCGGGTGGTATGCGTCGAGAACCGCGGCAGCCCCGCCGCCAATGCGACCCTCCGCACGACCCCCCGCGACTCTGGTCAGATGGCATGTCCGTTCGACGGGTGTGCCCCCTGCGGCAGGTCGCCCAGGCTCCCGACGAGAGTCTGGAGGTCGTGCCGGGTGATATTGATATTGTCCGCCGTGCCGAGCCGCTCGAACATCCGCAGGGCGCTGAGCCAACTTTCGCGCGCTTCGTCAACCTTACCGAGTTCGCGTTGCGCCAGGCCGAGGTCCCGCAGGGTGGCCGCCGCACTCGAGCTGTCACCGAGCTTCCGGTGGAGGTCGAACGCACGCATGAGATTGTGGTGCGCCTCGACAGTTGACCCACGGTGCAGATATGCGGTCCCGACCGTATGCACCGCCGTCGCCTGTCCGAAGGCGCTGCCTCGCTCCCGATAACCACGCACTGCCTCCTCCGCCACCGCGATCGCCTCGTCGTAGCGCTCGGCCTGCATGTATGCGTACGCAAGGTTGTTCAGGATCGCCACCACCCGGTCCGGCATCCCCGTTTGCCGGGCCTCTCCCAGCGTCTCCTCAAGGAGCGCGACCGCCTCGCCCGTATGCCCGGTTGTCATCATGACAACTCCGGTGTTCATCATCGCCACCAACTTGCCGGCCCGGTGGTTGACCTCGTGGAACAGATCCCTCGCCCGGCCGAGGTATGCCAGCGCGCGGTCGAACTGCCGACCGTCGACGTGGGCCCCGCCCAACTGGCTGGCGCAGATCGCCTGCGCGGTCGCGTCTCCCGCGAGGCGGGCGCTCGATTCGGCGAGCTGGAGCAGCTGGACCGCCTCGTCCTGGCAGCCGGTCGTTTGTAGGAACGCATCGGCCAACGGGGCGAGGGTGAACACGAAACGGTGATCGGCGGAGGCTGCGGCCTCCGCCAGCAGCATCGTCAGGTTGCGCCGATGATCGAGCCACCATTCGGACACCTGCCGCCCTTCGGTGAACTCCTCGGGCACCAGGTCGGGCTCGGGATCGCCGATCACGATCAGGGGATGGAGTCGACCGAGCGCGGAGCGTCCGTTGGCCGCCGAGTGGACATACCAGCGTTGCAACCGTTGCGTGGCGCCGCGCCGGACATCTTCGGAGTCGACCTGACGCACCAGCTCGCCGGCGTACATCCGGACCAGATCGTGTATCTGATACCAACCCGGCCGGGCGTCACCCAGCAGGTGGCAGCCGGTGAGTCGATCCAGCACCCGCTCCGCGTGCATGACGGTGGTCCCGGCCAGCGCCGCCACGGCGGACACGCTCAGGTAGGTGTCCGGATGCAAGCCGATCAGCCGGAACATCCGCGCGGCATCGTCGTCCAAGGTGCGGTACGACCACTCGAACACCGCCCGGACGTCGGTCAACGGGTCGTCGCCGGTACGCAGGCCGTCCAGCCGGTCCCGCTGTCCGCGCAGCTGTGCGTTGAGCGCGCGCAACAGGCGCCCACGGTCGCGACCGGCCCGCTCAGCGGCGATTGCCAACGCCACCGGAAGATGTCCGCACAGATCGGCCAGCTCTGCCAGCTCGTCGGGGTCCAGCGGCTGATTCCACTGAGTGAACAGCGGGCCCAGCCGACTGGTCAACAGACCGACCGAGTCCGAGACAGGCATTGGCTGCAGAGCCACCCGACGGGCGCCCTCCCGGGCGGCCAGGCTGCGCAGTTGGCTGCGGCTGGTCACCAGCACCAGGCCCTCCCCACCCGGCAGCAACGGTCGCACCTGACCGGCGTCGCGCGCATTGTCCAGCACCAGCAGGAACCGCCGGCCGGCCAGCTCGGTTCGCAGCAGCGCACTTCGCTGCTCAAGATCTTCCGGCATCCGGTTCCCCGGCACGCCGACGCCGCGCAGCAGCGCGTCGAGGGCGAGCAGTGGACTGACTGGCGTGCCCGGCCCGTACCCGTGCAGGTTGACAAACAGCTGACCGTCCGGGAAGTGCGCCTTGATGCGGTGCGCCCAGTGCACCGCGAGGGTCGTCTTCCCGACGCCCGCGGGACCATGGATCGTGACGATTCGCGACCCCTCGCTGGATCCGAGGCGGGCGAGCAGCGCGTCCAGTGTGGTTATCGCGTCGGCGCGACCGGCGAAGGCGTGCGTGTCGGCCGGTAGCTGGCGCGGTATGTCGCTCGGGGTGTCCTGCGGTGGCGTCGGCCCGACCGTACGCGATGCTGTTGAGCCGGTGGCGGGGTCGGGTTCGCTCAACAGCCGACGGTGCAGGCGTTGCAGCTCTGGCGAGGGGTCGACGCCGAGTTCCTCGGTGAGTCGGGTCCGTAGCGTTGCGAACTGGTCCAGCGCCTCGGCCGTGCGCCCGCAGCCGTGAAGTGCCAGCAGCAACCGGACCCACAGCGACTCCCGCAGCGGGTGACGCTCGACCTGACTGTGCAGTTCGATCGCGCAGGCGGCGTGGTCGCCTGCGGCCAGGTCAAGGTCGATGCGACGTTCCAGCGCCAGGAGGTGACGCTGGACCAGTTGCGGTGCCTCGTGACGCTCCATCCATTCGGAGAGGATCTCCCCGAATGGCGGATCTCGCCATGAGGACAACGCCGCAGCCAATGCTTGACGTTCCTGTTCCGGATCCGTAGCCCGCCCAGCCGCCTCGACCCGGTCGAGGAAGGCGAGCACGTCGACGGCGTGGCGGGGAATCTGCAGGGTGTAACCGGAGGCTTCGGTGGTGATCGTGTCGTGGCCAAGCGCCCGCCGCAGGCGACCAACGTAGGTCTGCAGGCTTCCCCGTACCCGAACCGGTGGGGTGTCGTCCCAGATGCCGTTGGCGAGCGTGTCGATCGATACCGTGCGCCCGGCGGACAACGCCAGCAGGACCAGCAGCGCGCGGACCCGGCGTCCAGGCAGCACGATGGCCCGCCCGTCGTGGCAAACCTCGATCGAGCCCATCAACCGGATCTCCAGACTGGACGTCGTCTCCTCCTGACCGCTCCGACGCGACGGATCCGCGCCCAGTCTGACACTCGACGTCATCCTCAACATCATGTTGAGTCGCGGCGGCCAACGGCTGGGCTCCGCCGTGCCCTTGATGCTGGGGTGCCGGCGGGTTGGGTGACGATGGACGAGGCGTACGGGGAGTCGAAGTCGTTGCGAGTGTGGCTGGAAGAGCGGGACGTTCCGCATGTGGTCGCGAATCGCCGCAACGACGACATGTTCACCACCGACATGGGACGAGCCCGCGCCGACGACCTCATCGCCGCCCTGCCCGGTCAGGCATGGTGTCGCCTGTCCGCCGGCGCAGGCGCTCACGGGCCGCGTGAGTACTGGTGGGCGCGGGTGCCGGTACGCGTGCCGGCCTGGTGGAGAGTTGGAGGGTCACCGCGAGCGGCGGGTTCCAACGGGCGGGGTCACAACGAGCGGAGGGTCACAGCGGGTGGACGGTCACAACGACGCGCGGTCGGCCGTCCTTTCCGCGATGCCACCGTGGCCCGCCCGCCGACCCGTCGGTCGGGTCGGCCCGGTCCGATCCGACGACACGCGGAGACACCCCATGGACATCCTGATCACCGGTGCGACCGGGCGGCTCGGCCGGGTACTCACCCCGGAACTGACCCGGGCCGGGCACAGCGTACGGGCCGCCAGCCGGACTCCGGCGCCGACCGGGAAACCCGGCCCGGACCGGCCGGCGGAGGGCGGCGGCGAGCTGCGCCGGGTCCGGCTCGACCTGGCCACCGGGGACGGGCTACCGGCCGCCGTCGACGGGGTCGACACCGTCGTCCACCTGGCGTCCGCGCCATATCAGGGGAGCTACACCCGGGATGTCGACCTGACCGGTACCCGCCGGCTGGTCGAGGCCGCCGACCGGGCCGGGGTACGACACCTGGTGTACCTGTCGATCGTCGGCGCGGACCGCGTGCCGTGGCCGTACTTCCGGATCAAGATCGAGGCCGAGGCGGCGGTGGCGGCCGGCCCGGTGCCGTGGACCGTACTCCGGGTCACCCAGTTCCACGGCTTCCTGGCCGAGGCGATGTCCCGGCTGGCCCGGCTGCCGGTGCTGCCCCTCGATCCGCGAATCACCGCACAGCCGGTCGACGTCGCCGACGTCGCCGCGCACCTACGATGGCGGGTGACCGCCGCACCCGGCCGGGCGACCGAAGAGTTCGGCGGGCCGGCGGAACTGGACGCCGGCACGCTCGCCCGGGACTGGCTGGCCGCGCGGCGGATCCGGCGTCGGATGCTCCGGCTACCGGTGCCGGGCCGGCTCGGCCGGGCCTTCCGGGCGGGTGCGTTGGTCCCCTCGACCGGAGACCGGGGGCGGATCACCTGGCGCGACTACCTTGCCGCCGGCCCGTCGGAGCAGGCGGGGTAGCGCACCCGTCCGGGCTCCACGGTATCCGGCGCCGAGCAGGGCGGCGGAGCCGATCGCCAGCGCGTACCACCGGAGGTCGCCGTGCCGGGTCGTCAACTCGCCGTACCGGTTGGCCAGGAACCCGGTGAAGACCAGCACCGACAGTCCGGACACCGACAGCACGGCGCACAGGTCCGGTACGAGCACCGCGTAGCCGGCCACGAGCAGGGCGAGTACCGCCAGCCGGGCCGGGACGGCGTCGGCCGGGAAGAGTGCCGCGGCCACCACCGCGGCGAGCACCAGCGCGACACTGCCGGCCGCGACACTGATTCCGGTGGGGGTGGCCGACCGGTCGACCGGACCGGTGCGGGGTTCGACAGTCATGGCATTCCTCGTTCCGCCGGTTCGGAGGGAGGTTCGGTGTCGGGTCGGCCGGCGGGTGCCGGCGGAACCCGTACCGTGGTTCGGGCGGCGGGCTGTCCCGAACCCGCCTGGTTGATCGCAACGCCGGCCCGGCCCACGGCGGCCGGTATTGACGCCTTCGCTACGGTGCCGCCGGGTTTCTTCACGCCGCGTTGGCACCGCCGGCCCGGCACCGGCGGTCTCCGACGCCGACGACGTCATCGCGTCGGCGTCGACCCTGCCGTCCGATGTCCATCGGGGCGACCTGCGCGCGGTGGCCGGCGCCGGCCGTCTCCGGCCGGGCCGAGTGGGCCGCGCGACGCTCACCGAACGGATTGGCCCGATGATCTAGAGGCACCACGATTCCGCAGAGCGAAACGACGACCGGGCACAATTCCGGCGAAAAAGCCCCGGATCCGATCGGACGCGTGGCGGGGAGACAGCGCCGCGCCACCCCTGGTAACGTCGGCGACACTCGGCGTCGAATCATGGATCTCCATGTTTGCGTATGGCGCCACCCCTTGTACCCGCAGGTGCTCGAACAGGGAGTTGTCACTGCCCACATGAGCCGCTCAGTTCTTCTCGCGTCGCGGGTGCACGCCGCATCGGGCCGGGTGCTCGTCCCCGGTTCCCCGGCCACGTCCACCCAGCCTCAGGAGGTGACGGGATGACCAGTTCGGTCGACGTACGGGACGGCTACCCACTCTCGCCGGTCCAGCGCGGCATCCTCCGCCCGACCTTGGACGAGGCGGACCCGGCGGGCGACCTCGAACAGATACGGCTCGTCATCCGTGGCCGGCTGCGGGTCGCCGAGTTCCGGCAGTCCTGGCACCGGGTGATCGCCCGCCACGAGGTGCTGCGCACCGGCTTCGTCCGGCACGAGGCCAAGGAGCCCGTCCAGGTGGTCGCGGCGGAGGCGCCGCCACCCGAATGGCACCTCGACGACCTGCGGACCATCCGGGCCTGCCAGCGTCGGCGCGGCCTCGCCGAGTTCCTCGCCGCCGACCGGGTCCGGGGTTTCGCCCTGGACGTCCCGCCGCTGTCCCGGTTCGCCCTGCTCCGCGTCTCCGAAACCGAGCACCTGCTGGTCTGGACGGTCCACCACCTGGTCGTCGACGGCTGGAGCCTGCCGATCCTGCTCCGTGAGGTGCTGACCGAATACCGGGCCGCGATCGAGGGCCGGGACGCCGCCCTGCCGGCCCCGACGCCGTTCCGGGACCACGTCGCCTGGTCGGCCGCCCGTGACCTTGCCGAGGCGGAGGAGTTCTGGCGCGCGGAGTTGTCCGACCGGCCCGCACCCGGACCGCTCCAGAGCGATCCGCCGGAGTGGCGGGGAGAGCCGGCGGACGCCTTCGACGAATACTCGCTCGAACTGACCAGCGAGGACACCTACCTGCTGCACGAGACCATCGGTCAGCAGCGGCTCAGGCTGGAGACGGTGATCCAGGGCTGCTGGGCGCGGCTGCTCTCCGCCCGGGCCGGGACCGACGACATCGTCATCGGTTCGACCGTCGCCGGCCGGGCGGCCGGGGCGGTGGCGGCGGAGACCCTGGTCGGCCCGCTGGCCAACACCGTGCCGGTCCGGGTCCGGATCCGACCCGACCAGCCGGTCGGGGTGTGGTTGCGCGGGTTGCAGGCACGTCAGGCCCTGGCCCGCCCGTTCGACCACCTGCCGCCGGCACTGGTCCGGTCCTGGGCCGGGCCGCCCGCCGGGGTACCGCTGTTCGAGACCGTGCTCGACTTCGAGACCTACCCGATGGACAACGACCTGTTCACCGGTACGGCCGACGCGTCGACCCTCTCCGTACGCTTCGACGGCCGGTGGTCGGCGTCGTACCAGCCGCTCAACCTGCTCGTCGTACCGGGCGAGCGGCTCGGGCTGCACGCCAGGTACGACCTGCGGCACCTCGCGCCGGAGACGGTCGAGAGCCTGCTCACCGACCTCGCGCTCCTGCTCAGCCTGGTCGCCACGGATCCGGACCGCCCGGTCTCGGCGCTTCGCCCGCCGGACGAGGAGCCCCTCCCCGCCGGCTGACGAGCACCGCTGGCCAGCAGGCGGCCCGGACCACCGGTCTGGGTGAGGCCGTCGTCAGATGCGACGGATCATCCGGTTCGGCCCCGTCGGCCCGGTTCCGGCGCATACCGTCGGTCGTGACAGCGTACGGAGCTGGGAGTTTCGCGTGGGAAGCCTCCCGGCCCTGCTGGTCCGGCCGGTCGCCGGGCACAGCACGTCGACGGGAGAGCACACCGTGTCCGCACTGACCCTGGCAGACGCCCGCCAGATCATCGCCGCCGCCGAGGCCCGGGCCAACGAGATCGGCCAGCCGCAGAACATCGCGGTCGTCGACGCCGGTGGCAACCTCGTCGCGCACGTCCGGATGGACGGTGCCTGGATCGGCAGCATCGACGTCAGCATCAACAAGGCGTGGACGGCCCGGGCCTTCGAGATCCCGACCGTGGACCTCGGCGCGTTCAGCCAGCCGGGCACCCAGTTCTACGGCATCCAGGTGAGCAACCACGGCCGGGTGATGATCTTCGCGGGGGGCCTGCCGCTGCGACGTGACGGCCGGGTCGTCGGTGGCATCGGGGTCAGCGGCGGTACCGGTGAGCAGGACCAGACCGTCGCCGAGGCCGGCGCGGCAGCGCTGTAACGGTCTCCCCGGCCCGATCCCGCCCCGGGTCACCGCCGCCGGGTCACCGAGCGGCGCGGCGTACTCCCCCCGCACGGCACACCCGCCGCCGGATGCCCGCCGTTCAGCCCGCTGCCGGCCGGGTGCTCGTCAGCAGGCCACTGGCGTGTCGGTCCCGGACCGCCTGGGACGCCTTCGCCGGGGACCCGGCGTCGAAGGGCGGCTGGGGGTCGTACTCGATGGCGAGCTGGATGGCCTCGGCGGTGGTCCGGTCGGCGAGCTGCGCGGCAAGGGTGAGCGCCATGTCGATCCCGGCGGAGACGCCCGCGCCGGTGAGCAGTTTGCCGTCGGCGACCACCCGCTGTGCCGAGTAGGTCGCGCCGAACGAGGCCAGCCGTTCCGCGCTCCGCCAGTGTGTGGTGGCGGTACGCCCACGCAGCAGTCCGGCGGCGCCGAGCAGCAATGCTCCCGTGCAGACCGAGGTCGTCCACCGGGTGCCGTCGTGCATCCGCCGGATCCAGTCCGGCAGTGGCCCGCCGGCGAGGTGCGCGTCGACGCCGGGGCCCCCGGGGACCACGAGTACGTCGCAGGAGTCGATGTCGTCCAGCGCGGCGTCGGCGGTCAGGGCCAGGCTACGACGGTTGTTCCGGATCGGTCCGGGGTTGGTAGCCGCGAAGACCACCTCGGCGCCGGGCAGCAACTTGAGTGCGTCGTACGGGCCGACGGCGTCGAGGGCGGTGAACTGGTCGAAGAGCGGGATCACGATACGCATGCTGCTGGTCCTTTCAGCCGAAATGTTGGCGGTACTGGCCGGGGGTGACCCCGACCGTGCGTCGGAAGCGTCGGTGCATCGTCTCGACGGTGCCGAATCCGCAGCGCCGGGCAACGGAGCCGAGCGGGGTGTCGGTGCTCTCCAGCAGGCGCCGGGCGGCCTCGACCCGGGCTGCCTCGACGTACGCGGCGGGGGTCTGCCCGGTCTGCGCGCTGAACACCCGGGCGAAGTGCCGCTCGCTCATCCCGACCCGGGCGGCGAGGACCGGCACGGTGAGGTCGTCGGCGAGGTGCTCGACCACCCAGGCCAGGAGTTGGCGCAGTCCGCCACGGGTCGGCCGCTGCGCGGCGAGCTGGGTACTGAACTGGGCCTGGCCACCGGGACGCTGGACGAACATGACCAGTTGCCGGGCGATCGCCCGGGACACGTCGGCGCCCCGGTCCTGCTCGACCAGGGCGAGCGCGAGGTCGATCCCGGCGGTGACCCCGGCGGAGGTCCACACGGCACCGTCCCGGACGAAGATCGGATCCGGCTCTACGGTCACCGCCGGATAGCGGCGGGCCAGTTCAGCACAGCTCCTCCAGTGTGTGACCGCGCGCCGGCCGTCGAGCAGCCCGGCCTCGGCAAGCAGGAACGCCCCGCCGCACACGGCGGCGACCCGTCGGGCCCGCCCGGCGGCGGCGCGGAGCCAGTCGATCAGCCGCCGGTCGGTGCACGCCTCGACCCGGCCGGCGCCGCCGACGACCACCAGGGTGTCGATCGGCCCGACGCACTCGTCGATGGCGAGGTCGGGCGTCACGGTCAGACCACCGCTGGCCGCGACCGGCCCGGGCCGCGGGGCGACGGTCTCCAGCCGGTAACCCGGCACGAGCCGTTCCACCTGCGCGAGCCGGTCGGCCTGCGCGAGCCGTTCCACCTGCGCGAGCCGGTCCACCTGCGCGAGCCGGTCGGCCTGCGCGAGCCGGTCGGCCTGCACGAGCCGATCGACCTGCCCGAGCCGGTCGGCCTGCGCGAACACCTCGTGCGGGCCGGTCAGGTCGAGTACCTGGAACCTCGGGAAGATCACGAAAACGATGCGGCGGACGTCCACCCGCCCATCGTTTCGGGATCGCGGGTCCGGCAGCAATGACAGGACACTGACGATTTCGGCCATCCCCGTCGCATCCCTCCACATCGCCCCGTCGGCGAGTCGACGGCTGCGCGGGTGAACGTCCAAGATTCTTGGCGAACTCGGGCTCGTCGCGAACCACAATTCGCCAAGAATCTTGATGCGCGCTGGCCGGGCCGGCGCGGGGCCGGTACACGCCGTCGCCGCGGGGTGGGAGTTCGTCGGCGGCCACGCTGCCGCGCCCGGCCGGGCGTCCCAGAGTCTGGCCCCGATGCCGGCATCGGGGGTCGGCCGAACGGCCGTACCAGCCGACCGATCAGCAGTGGTCAGACCTCTGGCAGGTTGGTCTTCGACTCACGGGCGACCGATCGCTCTCGCGGCGATCCGCGCAGCCCTCGTCCGATTCCGGCTCTGCTAAGGCTATTACCAGCAGGTTTCCGGCACCGTCCGGCGACGCTCGGTAGATAACGGTCGGATCACGAGATCTTCCCAATGCGCAGTGAACTCACGTACGGTCCCGGAAAGGCAGGAGGTCAGACCTCCATCCTCATGCCTCTGAGTGTTCCGAGGTGAGCTGACCAGTGCAGGAACGTGCTTCCCGCTATACGGGATACCGGTCGTTCGACTATCTGACCCCGCAGGTCGACTTCAAGGTGTTCGACCTCGCCCCACAACTCGGCCGGGTGCCCGGACACGATCTCGGCCTGACCGACGACCAATCCGACCGGGTCTCCCGGCTGCTGCGCGAGCACACCGCGATCTCGCTGTACGAACACCCCAAGATCCTGCCGGCCGACGTGACCCAGTTGCGGGACTACAACCGCACCGGGCGCAACTCCTTCGGCTTCGAGGGCCTGGCCCGGTCCGGCATGACCGCGGTGTTCGACAACTTCATGAACGGCACCGGCTGCGTGACCAGCGAGCACGCCTGGAAGTGGGACGACGTCGTCTACGACATCGGGCTGCGCCTCGCCGACATCGCCAAGCAGGACTACGTGGTCGTGGCCAGCACCCTCGCCGAGATCTTCACCGCCAAGCGGAACGGCCAGCTCGCCCTGGTGGCCGGGCTGGAGGCGGCCACGATGATCGAGAACGAGCTGGACCGGATCGACATCCTGTACGGGTTCGGCGTACGCCAGATGGGGATCGCGTACAGCCAGGCGAACATGCTCGGCTCGGGGCTCTCCGAGGACCGGGACGGCGGGCTCACCCACTTCGGCCGGCGCGCGGTCGACCGGATGAACAAGCTCGGCATCGCCATCGACGTCTCGCACTCCGGCGACCAGACCTCGCTGGACGTCATCGAGGCGAGCCGGGTACCGGTCTTCATCACCCACGCCGGCGCCCGCGCGGTCTGGAACACCCCTCGGATGAAGCCGGACGACGTCATCCGGGCCTGCGCCGAGCGGGGCGGGGTGATCGGCATCGAGGCCGCCCCGCACACGACGCTCTCGCCGGCACACCCGCACCACTCGATCGAGTCGGTGATGGACCACTTCGTCTACTGCGTCGAGCTGGTCGGCATCGACCACGTGGCGTTCGGCCCGGACACCAACTTCGGCGACCACGTCGGGCTGCACGACAGCTTCACCGGCCACCTGGCGATCGGCAAGGCGCACGGCGCGGTCGACCACCCCCGGGTGCCGTACGTCTCGGGGCTGGAGAACCCGGCCGAGTGCTTCAGCAACATCGTCGGCTGGCTGGTCACGCACGGCTACTCCGACGACGAGATCGCCAAGGTCATCGGCGGCAACATCATTCGCGTTCTTCGGGAGGTTTGGTGAGCAGAACATTTTCCGGCCCGGCCCGCCGGTGGCGGGTCGCCGTCGCGCTCGGCGCGACGGCCGCGCTCGGCCTGTCCGGGTGCGGGCTCAACGAGGGCAACTCGTCGTCCGGGGACAGCTCCGGCGGCGGCGACGTACTGCGGATCGGCACCACCACCGACGTGTCGAACTTCAACCCGCTCCAGTCGCTGAGCAAGACCGACTCCTGGATCCTCAACGCGATGTACCCGCACCTGCTGCGGATCGACGAGAACGCGAAGAAGGCGCCGGAGCTGGCCAAGGAGTACACCTACGAGGACGGCGGCAAGACGGCGGTCTTCAAGCTGCGCGACGACTTCACCTGGACCGACGGCAAGCCGGTGGTGGCCGAGGACGTCAAGTTCAGCGCCGAGTCGATCATGAAGTACAAGCTCGGCAACGTGGCCGCCAAGCTCACCTGGGTCACCTCGATCGAGGCGCCCGACCCGACCACGGTGAAGTTCCACCTCTCCCAGCCGTACGCGCCGTTCGCCGAGGGCGTCGGGTTCTGGATGTCGATCGTGCCGAAGCACGTCTTCGAGTCCGCCGGTGACCTGTCGAAGTTCGCCAACGACTCCGACTGGGTCGGTGCCGGGCCGTTCGTACTGGAGAGCGCCACCAAGGGCCAGCGGTACGTGATGAAGCGCAACGAGAAGTACCCGCTGGCGCCCGGCGGCAGGCCGGCGGTCGGCAAGGTCGAGTTCCGGCTCTACCCGGACGTCAACACGATGATGCTGGCGCTGCGCAACGGCGACATCGACCTGATGGGTACCCCGGTGCCGGCGTCGGCGGCGAAGACCTTCGCGAACGACTCGAAGATCAAGCTGACCAAGGTCGGTGCGCTCGGCTTCGCCCACCTGACCTACAACATGACCAACAAGGACCTGGCCAAGCAGGAGGTCCGGCAGGCGCTGTCGATGGCGATCGACACGAAGTCGATCATCTCGTCGGTGCTCCAGGGCGACGCCCAGCAGATGGCCGGGCCGATCTCGCCGATCTTCGCCGACTACGACAACACCGAGATCCAGCCGTACCCCTTCGACCCGGCCGGCGCGAAGGCGAAGCTCGCCGCGGCCGGCTATTCCGACGGCAACGGCGACGGCCTCTTCGACGGTCTGGACCTCGGGGTGGCCTGCGACCAGTCGAACGCCAACCTCACCCGGGTGGTGCAGCTCTTCCGGGAGAGCGCCGCGCAGGCCGGCATCAAGCTGACCAACGAGTGCGTGGAGCGGAACACCTTCCTGTCCCGCACCAAGGAGGGCGAGTACGACATCGACGCGTCGCAGTGGGGTGTCTTCGACAACCCGATGGACCAGCTCCGCAGCACCTACCTCTCCAGCAACCCGGGCGGGATCAACTACAACCTGCTCACGTCGCCGGAGATCGACCAGTTGATCAACGACGCGGCGGCCACCACCGATCCGGCGGCGTTCGCCACCAAGATCAAGAACATCGACAAGGTGGTGCACGAGCAGGCGTACCTGACGCCGCTCTACGTGGAGAACTTCCAGTTCGCCTACAACGCCAGCAAGTTCACCGGCTTCGTGGCCTCGCCGTCCGACCTGCTCGGCATGGTCACCGCGTACTCGCTGGCCCAGGTCAAGCCGGTCGGCTGACCGACGGGACGAGGTAGGAGGGAGGGGTCCCCAAGGTGGCACGCTTCGTGCTCAACCGGGTGCTGAAGGCCGTACTGACCGTCTGGATAGCGATCACCGCGACGTTCTTCCTGCTCCGGTTGCTGCCGGGGGACCCCACGACCCTGATGGTCGAGGGGGACATGACGCCGGAGATGCGGGCGGCGCTGCTCGAGACGTACGGGCTGGACCGGCCGCTGCTGGAACAGTACGTCTCGTACCTGCGCGAACTGCTGCACGGCAACTTCGGCATCTCGTTCCGGCAGATCCAGCCGGTCGCCGACATCCTGCTCGACCGGTTGCCCTGGACCCTGCTGCTGGCCGGGGTGGCGTTCCTGCTCACCATCGCCGTCGGCATCCCGATCGGGGTGTCGGCGGCGGCACACCGGGGCCGCTGGCCGGACCGGCTGCTCCAGGGCTTCGGCATCGCCGGGCACGCCCTCTTCGTACCCAGCGTGGCGATGCTGCTGCTGGTCTGGCTCGGCGCCCGGCTCGGCTGGTTTCCGATCGGCGGCGCGATCGACCCGGACACCCGGGGCCTGGCGGCGTACCTGAGTCTGGCGCACCACCTGGTGCTGCCGGTCGCCTCGCTGGTGCTGGTGCAACTCGGCCCGTACGCGCTGACCCTGCGGACCAACCTGATCGAGGTACTCGGCGAGGACTACATCCGGGCGGCCCGGGCCCGGGGCCTCTCCGCCCGGCGTCGGCTGTGGAAGCACGGCCTGCGCAACGCGATCCTGCCGGCGCTGACCCTGATGGGGCTGCAACTCGGCACCCTGGTCGGCGGTGCCGTGCTCACCGAGACCGTCTTCGCCTATCCCGGGGTCGGCCGGCTGATCTACGAGGCGGTCGGGCAACGCGACTATCCCGTCCTGCAAGGAGCGTTCATCATGCTCGCCATCACCGTGGTGGTCGCCAACGCGCTCACCGACCTGCTCTACGCGGTCCTCAACCCCAGGATCCGGCTGTGAGCGCGCCATTGATGACCGAGCCGGCGGCGACCGTGCCGGCGGCGGAGCCGGCCGTCGGGGCCCGGTCGGCGTGGCGGACGTTCTTCCGGCAGCCGTCCGGGCTGCTCGCCGCGGCGGTGCTGGTGGTGATGGTGCTGCTCGCGGTCCTCGCGCCGCTGATCGCCGACGAGCCGGGCGGTACCAGCCCGGACGTGCTGCGATCCCCCTCCGGTGGGCACCTGTTCGGCACCGACGACCTCGGGCAGGACATCTTCGCCCAGGTGGTCTGGGGCACCAGGACCAGTCTGCTGATCGGGGTGGCGGCCTCGCTGATCGCCATCGTGCTGGGTACGGCGATCGGGCTCGCCTCGGCGTACTTCCGCCGGGTCGACGCGGTCGGCACTGTGGTCACCGACGTGATGCTGGCGCTGCCCACCCTGCCCCTGATGATCATGCTGGCCGCGATCGTCAACCCGAGCGTCTGGACGCTGACCGTGATCATCGGCGTCTTCGCCTGGCCCGAGGTGGCCCGGCTGATCCGCTCGCAGGGGCTGGTGGTCAGCGCGATGCCGTACATCGACGGGGCCCGGGTGCTCGGCGCCACCGGATGGCGGATCGTCACCCGGGAGATCCTGCCGGCGGTGGTACCGCTGATCGTGGTCAGCGTGCTGCTCACCGCGTCCCGGGCGGTCATCTCCGAGGCCGGGCTGAGCTTCCTCGGCCTCGGCGACCCGGACGCCTGGTCGTGGGGGCGGATCCTGCTCAACGCCCAGCGCAGCGGGGTGGTGGCCATCGCCTGGTGGCAGACCCTCTTCCCGTCGCTGGCCATCCTGCTGCTGGTGCTCGCCGCGACGGTCGCCGGCATGCGGTTCAACGACATCCGAGACCCTCGCCGGAACGGAGCCTGACCCGTGCGTCTGCCCGACAGTTTCTACTCGTCCGTCCGGGCCCGGCTGGCCGACGCGCTCGACGTACGCGGCCTCGACGGGTTCCTGGCCACCTCCCCCGCCGACGTGGCGTTCCTCTCCGGGTTCTTCTACATCGCCACCGAACGGCCGGTCTACCTCTGGATGCCCCGCGAGGGCGATCCGCTGCTGGTGATCCCCCGCCTCGACGAGGAGTACGCCGCCCAGCAGAGTGTCAAGATCGAGACGGTCAGCTACTTCGAGTACCCCGGGGTGGTGAGCGCGGAGCAGACCCTCGGCACGGCGCTGGCCGGCCGGGCGGCGAAGCAGATCGGGGTGAGCGCGGGACTGTCGATCGGGGCGTACCGGGCGCTGTCCCGGGCGCTGGGCGGCAGCACACTGGTCACCACCGACGCGGTGGCGAAGCTGCGGCTGCGCAAGTTTCCCGAGGAGATCCCCTACCACGAGGCGGCGGCGCGGATCTGCGACGAGATGCTCGCGGCCGGCCGGGAACTGATCGCCGACGCGCTGCGCCGGGGCACCGAACTCCCCCGCGAGGACGAGATCGCCCGGCACGTCATCGGCTACGGCACCGACCGGATGTACGCCGACTACGACCTCGTCGTCTACACCACCAAACTGGCCGGCGGGCTGGTCTATGCCGGCCCGAACTCGGCACTGCCGCACGGCCTGCCGACCCGGCGGCGGATCCAGCCCGGCGACACCCTGATCCTCTCCCTCGGCGCGGCGGTGGCCAGCCGGTTCGTGGAGAGCGAGCGCACCTTCGTCGTCGGCGAGCCGACCCCGGAACAGCAGCGCTACTACGAGGCGGACCGGGAGGCCCAGGAGGTGGGCACCCAGGCGATGCGGGCCGGCCGGACCTGCGCCGAGGTTAACCGGACCTGCCTGGACGTCCTGCGCGGGCACGGCCTCGGCGACTACCTCCGGCACAGGCAGGGGCACGGCATCGGGTTGCAGAACCACGAGGCGCCCTGGGTCGAGGACGGTGACCACACCGTGCTGGAGCCCGGGATGCTGCTCTCCAGCGAGCCCGGCGTCTACGTACCCGAGCACGCCGGCTACCGGATCTCCGACACCGTACTGGTCGAGGAGGCCGGGCCGCGCCGGCTGACCGGTTATCCGCGCGATCTCGCGTCCAACATCATCGAGGAGGTCCGGTGACCGTCGACAACCCGTCCAGTTTCGCGGGTCGGCTGAAGATCAATGGCGCCGAGTTGGTGGTCGAGGCGTTCGGCCCGGTCGACGCCCCGGCGATGATCGTGCACCACGGCGCCCCCGGGCTCGGCTCCCGGTCCGAACCGAAGCGCTCGTTCGGGCCGTTCGCCGACCGGTACCGGGTGATCGTCTTCGACGCACGCGGCTCCGGCGAGTCCAGCGACGACGAGCCGTTCACCCACCAGCAGTGGGTCGCCGACGTGGACGCCATCCGGGAGCACTTCGGCTACGAAAAGATCGTGATGGCCGGCGGCTCGTACGGCGGCTTCGTCTCGCTCGAATACGCCGTGGCGCATCCGGACCGGGTCGCCGCGCTGGTGCTGCGGGACACCGCCGCCGACAACGGGCACAACGAGCTGGCGGTCGAGAAGGCGAAGAACACCGACCGGACGGTGATCCCGCAGTGGGCGATCGACCGGATCGGCACCGGACACTTCGAGAGCAACGAGCAGCTCCGGGAGTACTGGAAGGCAATCCTGCCGCTCTACGACCACCAGCACGACCCGGCGAAGGACGCCGCCAAACTGGCCGCGACCCGGTTCCACTACCGGACCCACAACGCCGCGTTCGGGCAGAACATGCCGCGCTACGACCTCAAGCCGCAGCTCCCCTCGATCACCTGCCCGACCCTGGTCACCGTCGGCCGGCACGACTGGCGTACCCCGGTGGCCGCCTCGCAGGTGATCGCCGACCTGATCCCGAACGCCGAGCTGGTGGTCTTCGAGCACTCCGGGCACTCGCCGCAACTGGAGGAGCCGGAGCTGTTCCAGCGGACCGTGCGGGACTTCCTCGACTCGGCCGGGATCCGGTAATGGCCCTGCTGGAGGTCGAGGAGCTGCGGGTCAGCTTCCCCGGGCCGGGCGGCGCCGCCGGGTCGGCCGGCGCGGTGCAGGCGGTCAACGGGGTGTCGCTGGCGCTGGAGTCCGGCCGGACGCTGGCGATCCTCGGCGAGTCCGGCTCCGGCAAGAGCGTCACCGCGCAGGCGGTGATGGGGATCCTCGACGTGCCACCGGCCCGGGTCGGCGGTTCGGTCCGGCTGCGCGGCCGGGAGCTGCTGACCCTGACCCCGAAGCAGCGGGACAGGGTCAGCGGCGAGGAGATCGGCATGGTCTTCCAGGACGCGATGGCCACGCTCAACCCGGTCTACACCGTCGGGGAGCAGCTCGCCGAGCTGCTCCGGGTCCGCCGGGGGCTGTCCCGGTCCGCCGCCCGCCGCCGCGCGATCGAGTTGGTCGACCGGGTGCACATCCCGGCCGCGAAGGATCGGGTACGCGACTATCCGCACCAGTTCTCCGGCGGGATGCGGCAACGCATCATGATCGCGCTGGCCATCGCGCTGGAGCCGGACGTGCTGATCGCCGACGAGCCGACCACGGCACTGGACGTGACCGTGCAGGCGCAGGTGATGGAGCTGATCGCCGAGATCCAGCGGGACAGCGGGATGGCGCTGCTGCTGATCACCCACGACCTGGGTGTGGTGGCCGAGGTCGCCGACGACGTGGCGGTGATGTACGCCGGCCGGATCGTCGAACGGGCCAGCGTACGGCAGGTCTTCGCCGGCCCGGCGCACCCGTACACCGAGGGGCTGCTCGCCTCGATGCCCCGGATCGACCGGCGCGACGAGGAGCTGTACGCCATCCCCGGCGCCCCGCCGAACCCGGCCCGGCTGCCCAGCGGGTGCCCGTTCCACCTGCGCTGCCCGCGCGCCGACGACGTCTGCCGGGCCACGCTGCCGGCGCTGGAGCCGCTGCCCGAGGGCCGCGCCAGCGCCTGCCACCACCGGGAGGAGTTGCTGCATGTCAGCCGATGACTCCGGCCAGCAGGTGGCCGACAAGCTCGGGCGGCACCGAGCCGAGCCGGGCGATCTGGTGCTGCGGGTCGACAGGCTGGTCCGGCACTTCCCGGTGAAGGGGCGGCTGCCATTCACCTCCGGCGGGGTGGTCAAGGCCGTCGACGGGGTCTCCTTCGACCTGCGCCGGGGCGAGACCCTCGGCATCGTCGGCGAGTCCGGCTGCGGCAAGAGCACCCTGGCGAGGATGCTGGTCGGGCTGGAGCGGCCGACCGCGGGCGAGGTGCGCTTCGGCGACGCGGTGGTGCACGCCGCCCGGGGACGGGAGCTGCGGGCACTGCGCCGGCGGATCCAGATCGTGCTCCAGGACCCGTACACCTCGCTGAACCCACGCCGGACGATCCGGGAGATCCTGCTCCAGCCGTTCGAGATCCACCCCGACGTGCTGGACCGGAGGCGGCGGCTGGACCGGGTGAGGGAGCTGCTCGACCTGGTCGGGCTCGACGCGAGCGTGCACCTGGACCGCTATCCGCACCAGTTCTCCGGCGGGCAGCGGCAGCGGATCGGCATCGCCCGGGCGCTGGCCCTGCAACCCGACGTGATCGTCTGCGACGAGCCGGTCTCCGCGCTCGACGTCTCCGTCCAGGCCCAGGTGGTCAACCTGCTGGAACGACTCCAGCGGGAACTGGGCGTGGCGTACGTCTTCATCGCGCACGACCTGTCGGTGGTCCGGCACATCTCCGACCGGGTGGCGGTGATGTACCTCGGGAAGCTGGTGGAGAGCGGCCCCGAGCCGATGCTGTACGACGCGCCGGCCCACCCGTACACCAGGGCACTGCTCTCGGCGGTGCCGGTCCCCGAACCGGTCGGCCGGGCGGAGCGGAAGCGGATTCTCCTCAGCGGCGATCCGCCGAGCCCGGTCGACCCCCCATCCGGCTGCCGGTTCCGTACCCGCTGCTGGCAGGCGACCGAGACCTGTGCCAGCACCGAACCACCGCTGACCGGCGACGCCCGCGCGGTCGCCTGCCACTACCCGCTGGCCGCCGCCTAGCCACGACGCACCGTTCCGTCCCGTAAGGAGAAAGTGTTGCTGCAAGAACCCGCCTCCCGGTACCAGGGCCACAAGTCCTACTCGTATCTGGAGCCACACGCCGACTACCGGGTCTTCGAGCTGGCCCCGGAGATCGGTCGGGTACCCGAGCACGACCTCGGGCTCTCCGACGCGCAGCGGCAGCGGGTCACGCGCCTGCTCGCCGAGCACATCGCGATCTCCCTGCACGAGCACCCGGTGATCCTGCCGGCGGACGTCACCGAGCTGCGCGCCTACAACCGGACCGCCCGGCAGCGGACCGGCTACGAGGGGCTGGCCCGGTCCGGCCTGACCGCCGTCTTCGACAACTTCATGGCCGGCGCCTCCTGCGTGACCAGCGAGAACGGCTGGAAGTGGAACGACCTGATCTACGCCCTCGGGATGCGGATGAGCGACCTCCACCAGCAGGACTACGTCACGCTGGCCACCTCGCTCTCCGACATCCGCGCGGCGAAGCGGGACGGCCGGCTGGCCCTGGTCGCCGGCCTGGAGTGCTGCACCCCGATCGAGAACGAACTGGACCGGATCGACATCCTGTACGGCTTCGGGGTGCGGCAGCTCGGCATCGCGTACAGCCAGGCGAACATGCTCGGCGGTGGGCTGTCGGAGGCCCGGGACGGCGGGCTGACCCACTTCGGCCGGCGCGCGGTCGACCGGATGAACAAGCTCGGCATCGCCATCGACGTGTCGCACTCCGGCGACCAGACCTGCCTGGACACCATCGAGGCCAGCCGGGTACCGGTCTTCATCACGCACGCCGGGGCGCGGTCGGTCTGGAACACCTCGCGGATGAAGCCGGACGAGGTGATCCGGGCCTGCGCCGAGCGGGGTGGGGTGATCGGCATCGAGGCCGCCCCGCACACCACCCTGTCGGAGGCGCACCTGGAGCACTCGCTGGAGTCGGTGATGGACCACTTCAGCTACTGCGTCGACCTGGTCGGCATCGACCACGTGACGTTCGGCCCGGACACGATGTTCGGCGACCACGTCGGGGTGCACCAGACGTACGCCGGCAACTACGGTCATGACTCCGGCCACAAGCCGGCGCACCCCCGCGTCGAGTACGTCTCCGGGGTGGAGAACCCGGGCGAGGCGTTCGGCAACATCGTCGGCTGGCTGGTGAAGCACGACTACTCGGACGACGAGATCGCCAAGGTCATCGGTGGCAACACCATCCGGGTACTGGAACAGGTCTGGTAACGAATTCGGTGGTGGGTGCACCCGCTCGGGCGTCGATCGGGTGGACACCCAACTACTACACTCCGTACGCCGTAGCTGGCGCGGCGGAGCGAAGAGGTGAGGGTTGATGGCTCGGCGCGAGACCGCGCTACAGACCGCGCAGGGCCAACTGCGCGATCTGATCGGCAGCGAGTTCCGGACCGGTGACAAGCTGCCCAACGAGCGGGAGTTGGCCGACCGGCTGGCGGTCAGCCGGGCCACCGTACGGGAGGTGCTGGGGCAGCTCGCCGCCGAGGGCGTACTGACCCGGACCTGGGGGGTCGGCACCTTCGTCAGCGAGCCGGCCGAACGGGTGCCGGTGTCGATCGGTGACGTCACCGCGCTGCGGGACCGGATCACCGCCTCCGGGCACCGCCCGGCGCTCCAGGACGCGACGGTCAGCCGGGCCGAGTGCCCGGACGACTGCGCCAAGATCCTCGGGCTGGACGTCGGCTCGCCGGTCTGGCGGGTAGACCGGCTCTTCGCCGTCGACGGCGTCGCGGCGGCCTGGATCCGCGACCACCTGCCGCTGCGGGTCGGCGAGCGCGAACTCGACCCGTCCGGCCTGGTCAGCATCGACCTGGACATGTTCGAGTTCCTGGCCGGCGCCACCGGCATGCCAGTACGCCGGGCCGAGATCGAGTTCGCCGCCGTACTCGCCGACGAGGCGGCGGTCGGGCGGCTCGGGGTACCGATCGGCCATCCGCTGGTCAGCGCGACCCAGATCGGCTACAACGCGGAGGGGCTGGCCCTGTTCCACGGGCACATCACGGTCCGGACCGACGTGCTGACCCTGCGGATCACCCGGGGCGCCTAGCTCTCTCCGCTATCCCGCGCCAGACGTACCCCGTACCCGAGGTCAAGGCCGCCCGGACGATCCGGACGGCCTCGGCCGGATACTCGGCGGCGGCGGTGCCGCCGGACGCCTGCCGACTCAGTGAACCTTTTTCAACCTGAACCGCGCGGCGCTCACGCACCGCGTCCGACCCTGCGGTCCGTCGGACCGCAAGGAGGGTTGAAAAAGGTTCAGCGAGGTGGTGAGCCGGCAGGCGTGGCTCGGTCGATGCGATCTGGTGAGGACGCCGGGTCGGGTTAGGTAGTGACTGGGATACTGGTGACGGTTCCGCTGGCGTCGGTGACACGCACGTCGGTGGCATCGGCGGGTAGGAGTGCTGCGTTGCGGCCAGCGTTCTGCCATTTGCCATCGCGGATTCGGTAGCTCAGCGCTGCCCCTTCGGCGGCGACTACGATGCCCTGATTGTCAGGCAGTCGCAGCCGCACCGGCAGGGGCGCCGTCCAGTCCGCAAACGTGCTGGCAACTGCTTGGAAAGGCTCGTCGTTTCGGGCGAGCAGTGCGATGACGCGCGCAGGCTCGTCGTCGAACTGGATGGTTTCGACGAGCAGTCGCCGACTGTCGGGAGTCACCCCGTAGATGGACAACAGGGGGGAACCGTCGCTGCGGTGCGCGCCCACGGGGTCGATGTATTCGGCGAGTGCTTCGGTCCCCTGGACGCCGACTTCCTGAGCGCCCGGCTTGTTCTGGTATTCAGGCGTGGTGGGGTCGCCGCCCCACGCCTGTTCCGCCCCGGGCAACGCGTAACGGAGCGACCTTGGTGCTGGGCTATCGCCGTTCGGGAACATAATGGCCATGGCGTTGGTGATATGAACGACGTTTTCCTGCCTGACCGGCGTCCTGGCGAGCCCGACCGTGATCTTCGTGCGTTGTGGCTGCACCGCGAGTACGGCCGCACCGTCTCGGAACGCCACCGGCTGGAAGGTTCGCTTGACTTTACCGTCAGGCATGTACTTGAGCTCCGGTGAGAACTCCACCGGCTGCCCGAAGTCGAGCACGAGGAGCACGTCGCGCTGCGGTCCGAGCAGTGCTGCCTGTGAGTTGCCGTCGGTTCCCGCGTCGGTGACCGTTTCTATCGTCATGACGCGCGGCCCTTCGGTGGTAGGTTCGACGAACGCTGCCATCGCGATCATTCGATCATTTGCCGGCTCGCTCACAACCGGATTCTTCGCAGTGCGGTGGGCGACGTAGGCGGCCGGGCCAGCAGGCGTACTTCCTGCCCACACGATGTGCGGCTCGCCGCGCATCTGATCTCCATTCTGCTCCAGTCGGCGCTGCCACGCCTCGCGAACCTGCCGCAGGTAACCCTCGTCGGCGGCCAGATCACCGCGGGTAGGCTCGTCAAGTAGTGGTGAAGCGACCCGCACCTCTCCTCCGTCGCCTGCCAACTGAAGTCCGCCAACCACTGGCACGGCCACCACGGCCGCGCAGACGGCCGCCAACACGGCCCGGCGACGCACCACCCGGCGGCGTCCACCCCGGCGCACCGCGAGGAGCAGACCCGGCGTGCCGACCAGGTCGTCCGTCGCGCGATGCAAGATGTCGCGCACGTCACTGTCGTTCATTGTCATCGCGAACTCCCGGTATCAGTGATGGGCATGACGAGACTCGATTCGGCCAGCACCTCGCGCAGCCGAGCCAACCCACGCGAGGCGTGACTCTTCACCGCGCCCTCGGAGCAGCCCATTGCCGCAGCGGCATCAGCGACTGGCAAATCCTCCAGATAACGCAGCACGACCGCGGCCCGCTGCCGAGCCGGCAACGCCCGCAGCGCCCCGACGACCACCTCGCGAAGGGCCACAGCGTCGGCATGGTCCCGGCCGACCCCGTCGTGATCACCCAGCGCCTGCTCCGGGCGTCGTGCACGCCGGCGCCACCGATTCGCCGACCGATTGACCAACGCACGCCGCGCGTACGCCTCCGGACTGCCGTGCACCCGACGCCAACGCACATACACCTGCTCCAACACCTCCTGAAGCAGGTCCTCCGCCGCGTGCCGATCCCCGGTCAGCAGAAAGGCAACCCGTAACAGCACCATCGATCGTGTGCGAACGAAGTCATCGAACTCCGCTCCACGCGAATCCCTCATCTGACCTCCCGGCCTCGTCAACCAGCAAGACACCGGATCGGCTCGGGAGGTTTACCGGTCCTGCAACTCAGCTCGACGAAAGCATCCAGCCGCCGCAGCCACGCTCCATAACATCGCCACGGACCAGTCCCACCCCGATGCCGCTGTCGTCGACGGCGCCGAGGCGAGTTCGAATGGCGATATCGGGGCGCTACCTCCGGCGCGCTTCGAGCGCATCCAGAATCAGGTCCAGGCCGTAGCCGAACTCGCGTGTGTGGTCGTAGCCCGCCTGGAGGGCGTGGTCGACGATCATCTCCGTGAGGTACGGCAACTCGTCCGCCGGCAGGCGCTCGAGGATGCTGCCGGCCACTTCCTCGACATCGTTCGGCGTCGTCACCGGCAGGTTCGCCTCCTGGAGGACGAACCCGCCGACGTAGCTGTCGATGAGCGAGACCGCGTGCGCGGCCATCGGCAGCGTGAACCCCGCCTTCCGGAGGACGCCGAGGACGGCGTCGTGATGGCGTAGCGTCGCCGGTCCCGGGTTGCGACGGGAGTCCATGAGGCCGAGAGCCCAGCTGTGCTGGGACAGGACCGCACGCGCGGAGGAGGCGCGTACGCGGATCGCGTCGCGCCAGTCGTCGCTCTCGGCGCTGGGTAGCGTGATCGCCGCGAACACCGCGTCGACCACGCCGTCGAGGATCGCCTCCTTGTTCGGTACGTGGTGGTAGAGCGACATCGCCTCCACGCCCAGTTCCTGCGCCACCCGTCGCATCGTGATCGCCGCCACGCCACCGCGATCCGCGACCCGGATCGCGGCTTCCAGCACGCGTCCTCTGCTGAGCGGTTGCCGTGGTGATGGCGATGGTGGTGGCACGACGGGCTCCAGGAGTACGGGGGTTGACAAGCTTACAGGCGTAAGTCAGCCTTACGAGTGTAAGTCCGCGACGCTCCCTCGGGCGAGAGGAGATGGCGATGCCGATGCCGGAGGTGGTGGGGGCACGTGAACAAGCGGGTGTTCAACCCTCGTGCGATCGCGGGTGGGAGGTGGCCGGTGCTGACTCACGTCGGTCGCGTCTCTGGCCGGACGTACCGCACCCCGCTCGACGCGCACTCGGTCGACGGCGGCTACCTGTTCGTCCTCGTGTACGGGTCAGGCTCGGACTGGGTGCAGAATGTGCTGGCAGCCGGCGGTGCGCGGCTCCGGATCGAGGGACGGGAGGTGGACCTCGCCGCCCCACGTCTCGTCGGGGAAGCCGAGGCGTTCCGGTCTCTCTCCGATGACGTGGCACGCCCGCCGAGGCTGCTCCGCATCACCGAGTTCCTCCGGATGGACCTGGTCGCAGACTGAGGGTCGGCGTCCAGTGCCTACCCGGACGACAGGGTGCGGCCTGCGGTAGTGGAGGATAGGAACGGCCTCCCCGCCCCCGCTCCCGGACAGCCGGATGAAACACCTGGGGGTCCGCCTCCGACGGCAGAGCGCTGCCGCCGGTCACCGGACTACCGCATACCGGCCCTCGAAGTCACAGTCGCCCTCAACGCCCTGGCCGTGCCGGTCGGCTCTAGCGCCAATTTCCGTTCCTTTCTTCCAACTACCGCCTATCGCATCTGATGCGGACTCGCGACGGTTTGCATGTCGGTCGCGCGTCCTGATCGCAAGGCTTTGACCAGGGCATACGTGCTGTCCGGACGGTCGGAACCGACTGTCTCGGGCGCGATGCCGACCGATACTTGCTGTCCCACTTCCATGACTTGACAAGCCCAGATGCGGGCCGGGTCGCATCCAATGCGAGATCCACGCGTTGGATGCGAGTGACAGAAGGTGGTCGCGAGTGAGCTTGGACGGAACGGCACCGGGAGCAGACGACGGCTCCTACGACCGAGGACGACGGCGCGGAATGAGATCTCGGGACACCTGCATAAGGACCGCCCGGGTGATCCTCGGATCAGGGTCGATAAACATCGGGCGGAGTAGGCCAGCTCGGAGTAGCAGGCCCCAGCCGGCCCACAGCGCTGGTGATGCGACTCCCCAGATCAACGCCTTCGTCCAGGGTGGTGGCGCGGGCGCGCCTCCGGCCTCGAAGCCGAAGAGCCAGATGGTGATCGGAACGCCGACAAGATTCGCGACGCGGAAGAGCCAGATCGCGATCCGGTAGGCCCGAGTGGCGAGGATGGCCTGCGCTGTCTGCCGCCAGGAGTCGACCGTCACAACTGGAGGGTGGCCCCTTGGGTCAAGCCGCCGTCCGAGCACGCCATCCAACTCGGTGCCGTCACGTTCCGTGACCGCCCTTCCGCGCCGCTCGACGTCCGGATCTGCCGAGATCAGTGCACCCGATCTTGGACTCCTACGCCAGCCCGGCTTTTGTGTCCACACCCCATTTCCCAGGGCTATGGCAGCGATGTCCAGCCGTCGAGTAACTCCGCTACGATCAGGTCGTCAAGCTGGTGCCGAACGTGCAGCAGCAACTCGGTGTCGGCCGTGCCCGAATCGATCCGCAGCAACACTCTGCGGATGTGCCGCGCGGTGCCGAACTGGCCGACGGCTTTGAACCGCCCGTCACTCCTGTTGCCAGCCCGCTTTTCCCAGGAGCTCCAGGACGGTCTGCGTCAGCGCAAAGAACGCCCAAAGAAATGCCCAGTACTGCATGGGGATTGAATACAAGCGGTGTCCGTTGTGGTTCGTCGCCGGGTCGTCGGCGCGGTTCAGCCTGCGTCCGACGAACCACGTCGCGATGCCGGCAACGAGGAAGCCGATGGGTACGCCGGGATAGCCGCCGAGCTGGTAACCCACGGCGACCGTGACGGCGGGAAAGACGACCGCCAGGATCCCGGCGCCCGACCACCACATGTCGTCTCCCAAGGTCGGCGGCAGGACGGATCTCAGCCTATCCCGCCCCACCGGAAGGAACGTCGACATGGGTAGCAATCCGAACGCTCCACAGAGCCCCGAAGCTGGCCGGCACGGTCGGACCGCGCGTCAAACCAACCAAACCGGCTCGGCCGCGACAGACGACCGCGCTCCACCAACCCTCGACGCACCGACGGCCAGCAACATGCACACCAGCGCGCTGATCTGCCGCGATTTGCGCACCGCCCGACGGAACGACTGTCAGCACCCGTCCGACGAGTCCGGCAGGAGGAGTTCGAAGGCCGACCCCGGGCGGGACGGCTGCCAACCGGCAGCCAGGGCTTGGCGGACGCCCACAGCCAGCCACCGTGCTGGGCAACACCGGCTGACAATGCCGCTATCCCACTCGCACCAGGTCGGCGATCCTCGGCATAGGCGATCGTCGACACTTCAGCTTGACGCCCCTACCAGCGCCGGTGGGTGCGTGGCTTGCCAGGCCGACAAGACGCCGAATCAGGCACAATGATCAAGTGGTTGCCGACGACACCCTGCTGTGGCGGCTGTTGCGCTCCCTTGACGACCCCGATTGCCTCGAGGTGCCGGCGAACTACCAGCACCGCCGGGCCAGGGCACGGTTCAACCAGCTGGCGCAGCGACTCGACCACGACTTCGGCTGCCAATGCGAGGTCGACCGGAAAGTAGAGGACGCCAGCTTCCACGGCCGCATCGAGATCTCCGCCACAGCCACCGGCACCCTCCGGCGTCTCGTCATCGTCATCAGCAACTTCGGCGGCCTGGCCGTCCTCGCCGTCGACAACCCCGGAGTGTGGACCGACCAGGAAGCAGCCCAACTGCTCCACCCTGACGACGACACCCGGATCCGCCGCGCCCTGGAGGACCTGACCTACACCCTCATCCCCGAAGAACCCCTCTGGCAGCGTTACGACGGCGCCTGGAACAAGGACAACGTCTCCGCCCGCGTCAACACCTGGTGGGACCGCTACTTCGACTACCTCTGATCAGCTATAACCCAGGCCATGACCGGTACTCACCGGACGGATCGTCACGGAACTGGACAATCGCGCTGGGCGGTCTCACCACACTCTTGATTACCGAGACAAGAACAGGCCATGAGCGAGAGCATTGGTGACCTGTCTTGGTGTCATCTCCGGGAAGCGTTCGGCGATGGCGACGAGCGCCTGCTCTTTCGTCACCTTCCCGTCCCGAAGCAGGTCGGCCTGCTCGTAGGCGAAATCCTCGACAACTTTTCGTTCGATACGGGGCGCCTGGGAGCGCTCGAAAATCCTGCGCCAAAGTCCCGTGAGCAGGCTCATCACCCGATGATCGCATTGAAGACCGGCGTCCAACCAACTGCGGACCAACGGCTCGCTCTTCTGCCGCCGACCGTGCGCGACACCGGCAGCCGGTGGTTGCCACGCTTCGTGACCGGCCGCCCGTACCGGTCGACGTCCGAAACTGCCGATGATCGGACAACCGATCATGGCTGTCCGATCATCGGCTACCGGAGAAGGGCGGTTCGCCCAGCCCAACAACGTCAACGAAATGCGTCTATGTTGCGTGCGGCCCATGCGGCGAAGGGGCGTGGCGATCGGCCCAGGACCTCCGACACGTCCGGGCTGATCCGCTGCTCCCGTGCGGTCGGCGCGCCGAGGATCGCCAGTGTGCCCTCGACCACCGGCGGTGGCATGTACCGCAGCATCTGTTCGCGGGCTTGATCGGGCGTCTGCTCGACGAAGCGGATCGGCTCGCCGAGCGCGGCGGCGAGATCAGCAACCCGTTCACGTGGCGTGCTCAGCGCCGGACCGGTCAGCTCGTACGTGCGACCGTCGTGAACGCCGTCGCGGAGCACGGCGGCGGCCACCTCGGCGATGTCGTCCGGGTCGACCACGGGCAGGCCGACCTCGCCGAAAGGCGTGGTCACCGTCCGGCTCGCCCGGATCGGGTCGGTCCACCCGAAGGAGTTGGAGGCGAAGCCGCCGGGGCGCAAGATCGTCCAGCCGAGACCGGACCGGCGCACGAGGTCCTCGATGGCGTGCAGGGGCGCGTGTGACGCCGCCCTCGGCCTTGTACCAACCGCTTGCGAGGATTGCAACACGATGCGTTTCACGTCGGCGGCCGCGGCGACCCGCAGGATTTCGGGCATGTCGAGATGTGCGCCGGCACCCTCCACGAGCAGGAACATCGCTTCCGCGCCAGCGAGCGCTGGGCGCAGGCTTTCCGGCTGTTCGAGGTTTGCGAGATGGTGGCGGACCCCGCCGGGTGCGACCAGCGGGCGTCGTCCACGGGACACCGCCGTCACCGCGGCACCCGACGCCGCAAGGATCGACAACAGCGTCCGGCCGACATTCCCGGTGGCACCTGTCACGACAAACATGTCTGTCTCTCCAGTTCAACCGCGTCGCTCGCGCGGCTGAGGGTGACGTTAGTGGCGCAGGTATAGTAGGTACCTAGAGGATAGTATTGCCGTTGTGACGGAGGACATATGGAGCGATCAGCGGACCCCGAGCTGGCCTGTCCGGTCGCGCCGGTCGTCGATATCGTGTTCAGTCGATGGACCACGCCCATCCTCTGGGCTCTTCACGAGTACGGTCGGCAGCGATTCGTGGAGCTCGAGCGCCGGCTGACCAGCATCACGCCGAAGGTACTCACCCAGCGGCTACGCCAACTCGAACGCGACGGGCTGGTGGCACGCACCTACCACGCCGAGGTGCCACCCCGAGTCGAGTACGAGATCACCGAGCTGGGTGCCAGCCTCGGTCCGCTCTTCGCGCACCTGGCCACCTGGACCGATGCCCACCTCGAAAAGGTGGAGCGGGCACGTCGCGCCTACGACACCGCGCGATGAGCCTGGGCCAGCCTGATCATGCTGGTTTGCGGGAGGACTTCCACCGCGGCCTTGGCTCGGGAACACGGTGTGCGGCCACCCACGGATGGCTCCCCGGCGGCTGCCGGCGTCCACATCTGCCGCCGATCGTGCGCGCCCGGATGCCACACCCGTCACCCACCGTCGTGGACTCCACGCCGGTATGGACCGGTCCCAGTGCACAACGTTCCGGGTTGAGGCGTCGAGTACGTGAGGTCCATCGGAAATCCATTGCCGCCGGTCGCGGTTCGGTTATTTCTGAGCCCGGCGTGCCCTGTGAACGGCGAAGTTGGAAGAGGTAACGCGGCGATGGACGTCCTCGGCCAGGTGATGGCCCAGGCCACCATCCGATCCTGCGGTCCGCGGCGTGATCCTCACCGGGTTCGCGTGCCCGCAGCGTAGCCACCGCATGGTCTGACTACGACGTGACCATGGTGGTAGCCGAGCAGGCCGGGCTCTGGCAGGGTTCGGGCCGTGCGACCGATGGCGTCATCGCGGTGGGCGGCCCGCGCGGTGATCGTTGGGTCGAATGTCAGACTTTCCTTGTGGCGACAGGACTTCGGCGGACGTACCAGGGGTTGGCGGAGCGGTTGGCGCAGCTCGGCATCGAGTCGGACACCAGGGCTGTGGCCGGGTTGGTCGAGATCCGTCAGTGGGCGGACCTCGACGAGGAGCGGGATGCCGGCGAGCTGATGCGGGCGTTCGGCCCCTTGGGCATCGGCGTGCGGGTCCCCGGCAAGGTGGACAACCCGGCGGAGGGGTACCGAATGCTTCTGGAGCGGGCGGTGGCGTGCTCCGGCGGCTCAGTCGTGATCGATGACATCGAGCTGGTGGAGGACGAGGACGGGGAACAGAGCCTGCACTTTCGGCGCGACGGCCAGTCATACTGGTGGGCGCTGGAGCATCGGTCGCCGCGTTGCCTGGACCTCGAGGCGATCCGGGAGGGTCTTGACGACCTGACGCCTGGGGGGACCGATCCACGGGGTTTCTACCAGGTCGATGGAGAGGACGACGGCGGGACGGATTGCTACGTCCTTCTCACGCCGGAGCAGGCCGAGGCGTTGCGCGAGGAGTTCGGCCTTCCGGTGGCCCGCCGGGGCAGCAGCGGGCCACCCGCGGGTGCGCCGGCGGCCGAGCCCGATACCCTCGGGTGGTACATGGAGGACGACCGGAGATACCTGGACCCGCCCGCCCGCCGTTCTCTGGACGAATGGCTCGGCGTGATGGACGTGGTGCTGGAACGGTGGCGGAACCGCCATCTGCCCGACGACTTCCCTTTCGACTTTTCACTCGACTCCCTCGCGGCGCTGGAACGTCTGATGCTGGATCGCTTCGACAGCCCCGAGGCGGTGCGGGCGGCGGCCGGTGACGAGTTTGTCGACGGCGCGGTCCGGTATCTCGGTGAGACCGCGGTACGCGCCTGGCCGTGTCGCTGGGGACACCAGTACTCCGACAGCGGCTCGGGATCCGTCGTGAGCATCCCGGTGATCCGTTCCAACACGCCCGACGGGTTCCTGGAAGCGGTCGCCCCGCTCGACGTACTCCGATTCCTTGCGAGGGACCGCGCGCACGGCACCTTGGCGTACGAGATGGGGATCGTCGAGGACGCGCTCGACCGCTACCGGAAAGCGCTCCGCGCCCGCGCCCGCTAGCTGACCGGCGATGACGATGGCCAGTCTGACGCGACTTCTCGCTCCGCGAGTCGGGCACGGGTCAGGAGGGGTTCCGGCTTGCTGGACCCGGCTACCGGGACAGGAACAGGCCATGAGCAAGGACATTGGCAATCTGCCTTGGCGTCATCTTCGGGGCTTGGCCATGGCCGGGTAGCTGACGTATTTGCACTGGTGGCATGATGTGTCGCCCAGCCGAGAGTCACCAGCGGCGACCTGGTCGATCGGATAACGGGCCGGTGTCAAACAGCTGAAATTCGGTGCGCGGAGCTGCCGCGGACATTGCGCTACATCGAGCGTGTGACGTGAGGTCGGACCGGAGAATTGGGCAGGCGGCGAATTGCCCTTACCGCACGAAGGTGAAGATCCGGCCGCTCGGAGGTGGGCTCTCGGGTTGCCCGTGGAACAGATGCACGCCGACCGAGAACAGCGCGTCCGGTGGCGCGTCGAAGGCCCGCTCGGTGAAGCCCACCCAAGCCCACCCCGGCGAACCAGCGCCTGACTGCCGGGGGCAGTCAGGATCCCGACGTCTCCGGGTCCAGACGACCGTGGCTCCCGGCGCGCACGGCCTCGACAGCGGGGCGATCGTTGCTCGGATCCTGGTCGCCGATGTTGCCCAGTACGGCAGCGAGAAGGACCAGGTTGGCGGGACAGCGGTGCGGTACGCGGCGAAGTCACCGGCATCGGCACACATGATGGTGATCCCGTCGAGACCGGCTGTGGCGGCGCCCTCCCGTGCGGCTGAGACGTTGCGCGGGTCCTTCTCGATCAGCGCCGCATGCACCCGGTAGGCATCCGAGCGCCGTGTCAGGACACCGACGAGGTCATTGCCCTGGCCCGCGCACACGCTGACGACCCGCAACCAGGACTCCGGCCGTTCGTCCAGTCAGTCTCCGATGTGGCGCTGCAGGAGCCACAGTCTCCCTGACAACGCTGACGTGTCGTCGGCGTACGGCGAATGCCAGTCGCGCCAGTCCGTCGTCTCGGTCACCCAACGATGCTGCCATGCCGGATCCGAACCAGGCCGGTCCCGTCCGCTTCACCGCACGGAAGCACGCCACAAAGAAGCGCAACGCTCGGTGATGACACCGTGGATGCAACGCTACACGGACGAGCCGGGATGAGTGCAGTCGATTGTGGGCCGATGAGACAACGAATGGGGCCGGCCCGTTGGGCACCGTGTCTGGTGCCGGCGGTCGGCCTCGGTGCGGTTCCCTTGCCGACATCTGAGGGCGGACGCGGACGAGCGAACTGGTGGTGATGATGGCGTTGTCCCGTGGCAGTGCCAGATCGTTTGGTCGTCAATCGGGTTGCGGCGTCAGGAGGATGGCCCGGCCATCGACGTTGAGCACGTGCCCAGCACCGAGTCGGGCCAGGGGTGCTTCCCAGTGGACATGCCCGCACACGGTCAAGGTCGGTGGATGCTCGCGCAGGTGAGCGCCGATGACGGGGTTACCGGGCTGGTCGATGTGCTCGCCCGGCGGTCCTTCATGCAGAACGAGTACGGAGGGGCGGCCGGTGAGTGCGGCGCCGAGGCGGGCCAGTTGGCTCTGTTCGCTTCGGCGGCCAGGCCGGCGCGGATCGCCGACGATGTTGCCGACTCCGGCGAAGCGTACCCCGCCGTGGTCGATCCAGTCTCCGTCCAGTAGCGCCGCCGCAGGGCCGAGTTCGGCGAGTTGATCGCTCGCGACAACGTCGTGGTTGCCGGCCACGCCGACGATCAACCGGCAGCCGACGGAGGCCAGGGCCCACCACACGTCGGCGACTTCGCCGGAGGCACCCCGGCGGTCGGCGGTGGGGGCGCAGTAGAGGTCACCGGCGAGGACCACGGCGAGGCGCGCCGGCGGTGGGATGAGTTCCTGCTCAGCCCAGACCGACAGATAGTCGCCCAGCGCAACGCCCAGCAGCACGGGCGGGCCGCCCCACGGCGAGGGCGTCACACCCTGCAGATCTCCGGTTACGAGTACCGCGTCACAACCGGTGGGCAGCTGACCGACGGCCAGGCGTCCCACGGTCAGTCGGGCCGTCTCGGTGCCGCCGCCGGACCGGGCCCGCCGGTAGGCAATTTCCGTGACCGGTTCGACATCACGACCGATGATGCGCACGCCGACACGGTAGCCGCTCTTTGTCGATACGGTGCATGGCTACCAGGACGGGCAGCGCGGTGCAAACTTCCGCCGACCCGACGCGACCCGCCAATGTGCATCTCGGCGCCCTCGCGAGCCGCGGACAAAGTGTGAGCGGATGGTACGAACGGAGGCTTCCCGTCGCGCCTCACCTGGCCGTTCGGTCGTGGATCCGATGTCGGTGGGGCCCGGTACCCTCCTTCCGTGGCGGCGGATGGCCGGGGCCGGGTGCCGACCCCAACCGAGGAGGCTTGCTTCTGGGGGTTGGTCGAGTCGGCGTGGGGAATGTGCGGGCCGGAGCCGGCTCGCGTCCGCGCGGCGCTGGTCGAGCGTGATCCGGCGGCGGACGACGACAACGGCAGCCTCTATGCCCTCGAAGCCTGGATGGATCAGTTCCTGACGCATCTCCGGCGGCTGTGTGCCGACCTGTCGAGCGCGGAGCTGACGAACCTGGACCGGGTGGTCGAGCGAAAGCTGTACGACCTCGATCGACAAGAGGTCCACGAACATACCGATGGATCGGATGATGGCTTCCTGTACTGCCGCGGGTTCATCGTCGCAGCGGGTCAGGAGTTCTACCTCGGGGTCCACGCTGACCCCGCCATGGCTGTGATGGACGCGGAGTGCGAGGCGATGTGCTACTTCTTCGCGCACTTACATGACGAGCGGTTCGGCGGCTACCCGGACACCGGCTCGGGCATCTCACGAGAGTCGGGCCGCAATCCCGACGGCTGGTAACGCCCGCTTGGCGGGGCGGTCGGTGAGCCAGCTCTGGAGAACTGTCGATCGAGCGTGACACCGGTCAGGACCACTTGATCAGGTGCACGCTCATGCCGCAGGCAGCGCGGCGACGACGGGGCCGATACGGCTGTACGTACGCTACGGCGATGCAGATTGACCTGGTTACCCTGATTGTTGACGAATACGACCCTGCGATCGTTTTCTTCACCGACGTACTCGGGTTCGACCTCGTGGAGGACTTACCGTCATTCACCAACGACGGGCGGCCGAAGCGGTGGGTGGTCGTTCGGCCTCCCGGCGCACAGACCGGGCTACTTCTCGCCCGCGCAGACGGTGAACGCCAAGATGCCGCTGTCGGTGACCAGGCCGCCGGCCGAGTCGGTTTTTTCTCCGGGTCGAAGTCTTCGACGCCGCGTACGTTCGGGAGCCGCGCTCGGAACCCTATGGCCGGGTCGCGGTCTTTCTTGACATCGCCGGTAACCGGTGGGATCTCCCCGGCGATGGTTGAGTTATCTCGGAGACCGAAGGCAGGGACCTGGGGGCGGTTGGCGTCGCGGTAGTGGGAGTGTTTCGGCTGGTCAAAGCTCGAAGCGGTCGATCACCGATCGTGGTAGCGCGGTGATGTCGGTGACCTCGGAGGCGGCCGGCCGCTTGGCGTCCACCCCGTCTGACCTGCTGTAGGTGTATCGGAGCGCGCCGTAGGTCGGGTCCACGCTCGGTACGTCGATGTTGAATTCGAAGAAGTTTCCGTCGGGGCTCGTGACAGCGCTGAAGGGAACGGCCGTTGCCTTCGGGCCGAGTCCGTCGAGCACCTTCCGGCTGATGGAGTGCGAGCGGGTCAGGTCCAGCGTGCCGACGAAGTCGGCCCCACCCTTCCGTTTCGCGGTGACGACGCAGCTTACGAGGTCGGCCGCCCCGGTGTGGTCGCTCTCGGCCAGCAGGTTGAACGAACTGCCGGCCGGAAGGGTCGCGACACCGATGTGCATCCACATCTTGGGCACGCCGGGCAGGTCACGCGTTCGTACGTACAGGTCGGTGCCGATCTGGATCAGTTCGGCCCGGAGGGTGTCGCCCGCCGGATCCGGAATGGCGATGCTCATAGTGGCCTTCTTGTTGGCCGGGTCCATTCTGTGGTCGGCCGTCAGGCCAGAGTGCTGTAGGACGACGGTCATGACCCCCTGGTTCGTCTTCGCCGCCGCGTCCGCCAGCTTCTCCACCGGGCTGAGCTGTGTCGGCGCGGATGTTTCCCCGCGCGGCGCCGAACTGTCGGTGGATCCCGCACCGACGCCGCAACCCGTGACCGAAAGACTCATCGCGGCAACGAGGACGACAACCGGAGCCGCTGTCCGCAGAGTACGCACTGACCTGTTTCCTTCCCGTCGGTTTTCTTCCGTCGACGAACCACGCGGATGCTACCCGCCCCGGTCGGCCCGGCATCATGCACACTGCCACCAGACAGCCCTTGATCCTTGATCTTCTTCCCTAAAGGATGTCTCGTAACCCGGTGACTGTCCGGTGGGGACGGTCGTCGATGATGTCGGGGTGCAGGTGATCTCGGCAGGCCGCCCGGAGTGGATCTTCCCGTTCACTGGGCTGCAGCCCGTTCAGTTCCGCCGTCTGGTCCGGCTGATCGCCCGGCGTGGCGGTGACGCGATCGCTGATGGTCGGCCGGGCAGGCAGTGGTCTCTTGACCTGCCGGATCGGGTGTTGCTGGTCGCCACGTACTGGCGCACGAATCTGACGATGCGGTAGATCGGTCCGCTGTTCGGGGTGTCGCACTCCGCCGCGCACCGGGTCATCGACACTGTCGGCCCTCTGCTCGCCCTGGCCCCGGTACGCCGCCGCCGGGTCGACCAGATCACCATCGTCGACGGCACCCTCATCCCGACCCGCGACCACCGCCTGGCCGCCCAGAGCAAGAACTACCGCTACTCGACGAACCTGCAGGTCGCCATCGACGCACACACCCGCCTCGTCGTCGCCCTCGGCGATCCGCAGCCCGGCAACCGCAACGACACGATCGTCTACCGGACCAGTGGTATCGACCAGAAGCTGGCCGGACGGCCGGTCATGGCCGACGGCGCCTACCGCGGCAACCCCGAGGTGATCATCCCGTACCGCAAGCCCGCCGACGGCAGCGCGCTACCCGACTGGAAGCTCGCTCTGAACAAGCAGCCGAGATGAGGGCGTGGGCCGGGTACGACGACCGCCTGCGGGGCTTTGAGCTACGAGATGACATTGGGCTGGTCTATCACCCACAACCAGGTGCCATCTGCCTGGCGACGCGCCACCTCGACGGTCACCACCCCATTGGCCAAACGTGATGACGTGAGGGCCAAGCCTCCGCTGAGCAGGGTCGGTTGCTGGATGCCCGGCTCGAACTGGGGCCTGTCGGCCACCATGCGCTGGTAAGCCCTGCGGATCTCGTCGGAACCGGTCGCGATTTCACCATCGGGCAGCGCCAGCACCCCATGGGGTTCGTAGAGTGCGGTCAAGCCGTCGACATCACCGGCGTTGAGCCTCTCGACGATGAGACGGCTCAGATCCTCGGGGTGCGTCGCGTGCTCAGCGTCGGCATGCATAGACGCGAGCTTGCCACTCAGGTGCGACAGTTCCCGACCATGCCCCTGTCTGTCAGCCGTCGGACGGGCACGGCCATGATCAGGTGTACGCACATACCGCTTGGCGGGTCTGCTGGCACTGCCTGTGACCGTGACGCACCGTGAGGTATGACTACCTCTCCCGCTTCCGGTTCCAGTACTGACTCACTTGATCGCCGCGTTCTCCGTGCGGCGGTAGCCGCCTACCTCGGTCGCTACCGAGGTGACACCCGGTCGCACACCGACTCCGACCTACGTGTCTTCCTGACCTGGTGCACCAGACAAGAATTGGATCCACTGTCAGCCGCGCGTCGACATCGAGCGGTACGTGCGCTGGCTGCAGGACGTCCGGCGCTTCCAGCCCTCGACCGTCTCCCGCCGCCTATCGGTAGTGATCGGCTTCTACCGCGTCTGCGTCATCGACGACATCCTCCCGCACTCACCCGCCGACTACGTCCGCAGACCGGTGGTCCCACCCGAATCACCCACCCTCGGGCTCGGTCACCTTCAGTTCGAGGCACTGATCACCACCGCACGACAGTCCGACAACCCGAACGACTTCGCGTTGGTCACCATGCTCGGCCTGCTCGGGCTGCGAATCTTCGAAGCCTGCGGCTCGAATATCAGCGACATCGGAGAGGAGCACGGCCACCGCGTCCTGCGGGTGCGAGGCAAGGGCGGCAAAGTCGTCCTCGTTCCTCTACCGCCAGCGGTGGCCAGGGCCGTCGATCGAGCGGTCGACGGCCGCTTCGACGGCCCGATCCTGCGCAACCTCCTCGGAGCCAGGATGGACCGCCACGCCGCGACCCGCCGGCTCAAGCACCTGGCCGCCAACGCCGGGATCCGGATGCCGAGGATGCACCCACACATGCTGCGTCACACCTTCGTCACCACCATGCTCGACGCCGGCGTCAGCCTCCGCGACGTGCAGATCGCCGCCCGCCACGCCGACCCCCGCACCACCATGCGTTACGACCGTGCCCGCAAGAACCTCGACCGCCACCCCAACTACATCCTCGCCGCCTACATGGCCTCCGGAACGTAACGGCCTAACATGCGGATTTGCCGATGAGCGGGCGTTGTATCGATCATTGGAGCTCCGACTGGGCCCGTTCGCGGTCGAAGCGCCGCCTGGATTCGACTACTGCGTCGCGGTGCGCGGCGGCCCAGTCGGCCAACCCCCGCACCTGGGTATGGAGGCTGTGGCCCATCTTGGTCAGCTCGTACTCGACCTGTGGCGGGACGGTCGGGTAGACGCTGCGGGTGAGCAGTCCGTCGCGTTCCAACCGGCGCACCGTCAGCGTCAGCATCCGCTGCGAGATCCCCGGCACCGCCCGCTGCAACTGCCGGAAGCGGCGCACTCCGGCGGCCAACTCCACCACCACCAGCACCGACCACTTGTCTCCGATGCGGTCGAGTACCTCGCGTATGCCGCAATCCTGCTCGTGCTCGTGCCCCTGTGGGCCTTCGAGAGTGGTAACGCCGGTGTGGCCTACTGACATCGAAGTGCCTCCTTACAGCCAGCGAGCTGGTT
>NZ_BONX01000037.1 GCF_016862935.1 Plantactinospora mayteni | reverse complement strand
GCCGTAGCAGAGCTAACGAAACGGTTGCGCCCCTGGATGGTCAAGTCTTGATCACGAGCTTCGGGTTGGCCGCCAGATACGCGTCGGCCCGGCCGGCCCGCAGCTCGGTGATGAACTTCCGGCCGACCGAGGTGAGCTGTTCACCCCGGTAGTCGCTGCCCCGGCCGACTCCGCTGCCCGGCAGCGCCACCAGGGTCATCGTCTCGGGGCGGAGCCGGCTCAGCGCGTATCCGAAGTCGACGATGTCGGAACCGCTGCCGCTGGTGAAGGTCAGCGCGTCGCCGAGCGAGCCGACCACCTGGCGTACCCGTTCGGGGTGCCGGGCCAGGTCCTGGCCGAGGATCTTCACCAGCATCGCCTTGATGAGCTGCTGCTGGTGCCGCTGCCGGGTGTACGCGCCACCGGCCGTGTAGCGCTGCCGGGCGTAGTCCAGCGCCTGCCAGCCGGTCATCGTCCGGCGGCCCTTCTCGTAGACCATCTGCGGTCCGACGTAACCGCCGCCGCGCAGTTCGCGGTGCGTACCGTCCGGTTCCCGGTGCTGCGAGACCACCCGCTGGTCGACGTAGAGCTGTACCCCGCCGAGGGCGTCGACCAGGTTGTCGAAGCCGCCGAAGGTGAGCACCGCACCCGCGTCGAACCGCTTGATCCCGGTGTACGCGCTCACCGTCGCGGAGAGCAGTTGGAAGCCCTGCGTGCTGCTCGGGCGCTTGTTCTTCCCTGGCACCCGGCTGCCGTAGCTCATCGCGTGGGTGAGTTTCGTCCGCTCGCCGGGAAAGTTCGCCTTGGGGAAGCGCGGGATGTCGACCACCAGGTCGCGGGGGAGGGCGAACAGGTAGGCCCGGTCGAGTTCCTTCGTGACGTGCAGGATCAGCACCGCGTCGGCGTGCGGTTCCCAGTCCGGTTTGCTGACCCGGGTGTCGACGCCGACCAGCAGCAGGTTGAGCGGTCCCTCGATGTCGGCACCGGGCTCCGGGGTCGGGCTCGGCGTGGGCGACGGCGCGGCCGAGGTCGGTGCCGGGGTACTGGGTCGGGCCGCCGGAGCCGGATCGGAGCCGCCTGCCCAGAAGCGCTCGGCCGCGTACGCCGTACCGGCCAGCAGCACCGCGACCGCGACGATCGCGCCGAGCCAGACGATCCGGCGCCGTTTCGGCCTGCCGCCGTCGCCGGGCACCGGCCCGTCGCCGTTTCCGGGTACGCCGGTAGCGCTTTCCCCGTGTTCTGCCACGCGTCCACTTCCCCTCGGCCGTGCGATCTGCCAGGACCGGCCGTTACTTGAGACGCATCGTCGGCCCGCCGACGTTGCACCGCCGGAAGCGCGGCAGCAGGAATGATGGCGCAGTTCCGGCCTGGTGCGGTAGCTACCGCTCGGTAATGATGGTCAGATGGGGCAAACCGCCGGCACCGATCCCACCGACGGCACCGACTCGCCCGCCGTCCCCACTCCCACCACCGTCCCTGCCACCACCGCCCCCGACGCCGACGCCGACGCCGACGCCGACGCCGACGCCGACGCCGCGGTCGACGTCGACGTCGTGGTCATCGGTTCCGGCTTCGGCGGCAGTGTGGCGGCGCTGCGCCTGGTCGAGAAGGGCTACTCGGTCCTCGTCCTGGAGGCGGGGCGGCGGTTCGCCGACCACGAGTTGCCGGAGACCTCCTGGCGGATCCGCCGGTTCCTCTGGGCACCCGCGCTGCGCTGCTACGGCATCCAGCGGATGACCCTGCTCCGCTCCGCCGGCCGCCGTGCCTCCGGGGCACGGCGCGGCGGCACGGCCCCGGCGAAGGTACTGGTGCTCTCCGGTGCCGGCGTCGGGGGCGGCTCGCTGGTCTACGCGAACACGCTCTACGAACCACTGCCCGGGTTCTACGCCGATCCACAGTGGCGGGACGTCACCGACTGGCGGGCCGAACTCGCCCCCCACTACGACCAGGCGAAACGGATGCTCGGCGTCACGACGTACCCGAAGGAGACCTCGGCGGACCGGGCGATGCGGGCGGTGGCCGACCGGATGGGGGTCGGGCACACCTTCACCGCCACCCCGGTCGGGGTCTACCTGGGCCGGCCGGGGGAGCGGGCGCCGGACCCCTACTTCGGCGGGGTCGGGCCGGAGCGGACCGGCTGCCTGCACTGCGGCGCATGCATGACCGGCTGCCGGCACGGCGCCAAGAACAGCCTGGTCAAGAACTACCTCTGGCTGGCCGAGCGGCTCGGCGCCGAGGTCCGCCCGCTGACCACGGCGACCGCGGTCCGGCCGGCGCCGTCGGGCACCGGCTACGAGATCGAGACGGTACGCACCGGAGCCTGGCCGATCCGGCACCGGCAGCGAATCCGGGCCGGTCAGGTGGTCTTCGCGGCCGGCGCGTTGCAGACCCAGCGGCTCCTGCACCGGATGCGCGCCACCGGGGCGCTGCCGCACCTCTCGCCCCGGCTCGGCGCGCTGACCCGGACCAACTCGGAGGCGATCCTCGGCGCCACGGTGCCGCTGCGGGCCGCCCGCCGGGACGGCGTCGACTTCACCGACGGGGTGGCGATCACCAGCTCCTTCCACCCCGACCCGGAGACCCACGTCGAGCCGGTCCGGTACGGCCACGGTGCCAACCTGATGGGACTGCTCCAATCGGCCCTGGTCGACGGCGGTCCGCGCCGGATCCGACGCTGGCTCGGCATCCTGGCCCGCCGACCGCTGACCTACCTGCCGCTGCTCTCGGTCCGGGACTGGTCCCGGCGTACCGTGATCGCGCTGGTCATGCAGTCGCTCGACAACTCGCTGACCGTGCACTACTCCCGCACCCGGCTCGGCTGGCGACGGCTGGCCACCACCACCGGCCACGGCGCCGCCAACCCGACCTGGATCCCGGCCGGCAACCAGGCCGTCCGGCTGCTCGCCGAGCAGGTCGGCGGCATCCCCGGTGGGTCGGTGACCGAGCCGTTCGACATGCCGGTCACCGCGCACCTGCTCGGCGGGGCGGTGATCGGGGCCACCGCCGCCGACGGGGTGGTCGATCCGTACCACCGGGTCTTCGGGCACCCGGGGCTGCACGTGCTGGACGGGGCGGCGGTCTCGGCCAACCTCGGGGTGAACCCGTCGCTGACCATCGCCGCCCAGGCGGAACGGGCGGTCTCGTACTGGCCGAACCGCGCCGACCCGGACCCCCGCCCGCCGCTCGGCACCGCGTACACCCGGATCGCGCCGGTGCCACCACGCCACCCGGCGGTCCCCGCCGACGCCCCGGCCGCGCTCCGCTGGTGACCCACCCACGGCCTCGCGCTGATCAACCAGGCCGACCGGGTCGGGGTCGGGGGCCGGATCGCCCGCGTCGGGATCAAGCCTGACCGCCCAGAGCGGGTGATCCGGCCCCCCGACCCCTCCCACGACGGCGCTCGCCCTCCCGTCGACCCCACCCCTCCCACGGGCGCTCGCCCTCCCCGCCGAGGCCCGACCCCGCCCACGACAGGAGCATCCCGTCACCGGCCCACGTTCCGCCCGGACACGGTGTCGCGGCAGTTTCCGGGTCGGGGGAGGCGCTGGGTAGGCTCCATACACATGAACACGCCGCGTCCGGTCCTGGTGGTGGACTTCGGAGCCCAGTACGCCCAGCTCATCGCCCGTCGCGTCCGGGAGGCCCGGGTCTACTCGGAGATCGTCCCGCACTCGATGCCGGTGGCCGAGATGCTGGCCAGGGATCCGGCCGCGATCATCCTCTCCGGCGGCCCGGCCAGCGTCTACGCGCCCGGCGCCCCGCAGGTCGACCCGAAGCTCTTCGACAGCGGCGTGCCGGTCTTCGGCATCTGCTACGGCTTCCAGGCGATGGCCCGGGCCCTCGGCGGCACCGTGGCGCACACCGGCGGCCGGGAGTACGGCGGCACCACCCTGCGGACCCGACCCGACGCGACCGGGACCGCCCTGCTCCGGGACCTTCCGGCCGAGCTGTCCGTCTGGATGAGCCACGGTGACTGTGTGACGGAGGCGCCGGACGGGTTCACCGTGACCGCCGAGTCCCCCGGGGCACCGGTGGCGGCCTTCGAGGATCTCGCCGGCCGCCGGGTCGGTACCCAGTTCCACCCCGAGGTGGGGCACACCGAGCAGGGCCAGCGGATGCTGGAGCGCTTCCTCTACGACGTGGCGGGGATCGCGCCGACCTGGACCCCGGAGAACATCATCTCCGACCAGATCGCCGAGATCCGCTCCCGGGTCGGCGACAAGGAGGTCATCTGCGGCCTCTCCGGCGGGGTCGACTCGGCGGTGGCCGCCGCGCTGGTGCACCAGGCCGTCGGGGACCAGCTCACCTGCGTCTTCGTCGATCATGGCCTGCTCCGGGCCGGCGAGGCCGAGCAGGTGGAGAAGGACTACGTCGCGGCCACCGGGATCAAACTCAAGGTGGTCGACGCGGCCGACCGGTTCCTCGGTGCGCTGGCCGGGGTGACCGACCCGGAGCAGAAGCGCAAGATCATCGGTCGGGAGTTCATCCGGGTCTTCGAGGCGGCGGCCCGGGAGGTGGCCGCCAGCGGCGACGTCGAGTTCCTGGTGCAGGGCACCCTCTATCCCGACGTGGTGGAGTCCGGCGGCGGCACCGGTACCGCCAACATCAAGTCGCACCACAACGTCGGCGGCCTGCCGGAGGATCTGAAGTTCTCGCTGGTCGAGCCGCTGCGCACGCTCTTCAAGGACGAGGTACGCCAACTCGGCCTGGCGCTGGGACTGCCCGAGGCGATGGTCTGGCGGCACCCGTTTCCCGGCCCCGGCCTGGCGATCCGGATCATCGGGGCGGTGGACCGGCAGCGGCTCGACCTGCTCCGGGCGGCGGATCTGATCGCCCGGGAGGAACTCACCGCCGCCGGTCTCGACCGGGACGTCTGGCAGTTCCCGGTGGTGCTGCTCGCCGACGTACGCAGCGTCGGGGTGCAGGGTGACGGACGCAGTTACGGGCACCCGGTGGTGCTCCGGCCGGTGTCGAGTTCCGACGCGATGACGGCGGACTGGTCCCGCCTGCCGTACGACGTCATCGCCCGGATCTCGACCCGGATCACCAACGAGGTCGCCGAGGTCAACCGGGTGGTGCTCGACGTGACGAGCAAGCCGCCGGGCACCATCGAGTGGGAGTGACCCCGGTTCAGGCCGGATAGCGCGGGTTCGGCGGGTTGTCGCCGAACGCCTCCGTCGGCTCGTCCGCGCCGGCCCGTCCGCCCGGAGCGGTCGCGTCCGTCTCCGTCCGCCCGGCCGTGGCCGCCGATCCGGTCGCGGGAGCCGTCGGGGCAGTCGTGTCTGTCTCCGCCTGGCCGGCCGTGGCCGCCGATCCGGTCGCGGGAGCCGTCGGGGCGGTCGCGTCCGTCTCCGTCCGCCCGACCGGGATCGTCGGTGCGCCGGCCGGAGCGGTAGCAGCGGCGGGAGCGCCGGCCGGAGCGGTAGGAGCCGCCGGGGCGGTGGGCGGCGTGGCCGGCATACCGGGGTACGGAGTGGTCGGCGTGCGGGTGGGCGGAGTGGTCGGCGTACCCGTCGGCCAGTTCGGCGGCCAGACCGGGCCGGCGCCGGGCGCCGGGTGCGGCCAGGCGGGGGCGTCGGCCGGCTCCTCCGGCATCAGGAACCAGAGCACCGGGTACGCCAGCAGGCCGAGCCCGCCGGTGAAGACGGCGACCGCGGCGAAGGCCACCCGGACCAGGGTGGGGTCGACGTTGAAGTAGCGGCCAAGTCCGCTGGCCACGCCGGCGATCATCCGGTCGGTGGTCGGCCGACGGAGCTGCTTGTACGGGGGCTGGGTAAGTGGTATCTGCGTCATGTCTCCACGGTCCATCGGTACGGCCGCCGTGTCCTCGGTGACCGCCCGGATAGCGACCCTGACGCTCCCCTGACCGGCGCCACCGCCTTCCCGACAGTCGGGGCAACTGTCAGGAATCCGACTCTTTTTGTGGCCGGGTCGGACGATCAAGGGAGAATTTGGTCCTGTGACCCCCGCGCTGGAACCGATCCGCAAGATCGCCGCGTACGCGATTTGCACCGATTCAACCGACCGCGTGCTCCTGGTCCGGGCCTCCTCCCGGTCCGGGACGCCCGGTGTCTGGTCGCTGCCCGGCGGCGCCGTCGACCACGGCGAGGACCCGAACCACACCGTCGTCCGCGAGACAGCCGCCGAGACCGGCCTCTCCGTCTCCGTCGTCGGTCTTCGGGACGTCCTCGCCGACATGAGATCGCTGCCGCACCGTGGCGTCACGATCCACACCGACCGCCTGCTCTACCGGGTCTCCGTGCGGGGCGGCACGCTCTGCGACCGGGTCGGCCAGTCGACCGACCTGGCCCGGTGGCACACCGTGGAAGAGGCCGAGAAGCTGCTGCTGCGGCCGTTCACCGCGCGCGCCCTCGGCCTGCCGAGCGGGCCGATCGACCTGCGGCCGGAGGAAGCGCCGGAGTTCCCGTCCTTCCACGCCGTACCCGGGCCGGACGGGCTGCACCGGGCCCAGCGCTTCGCGGCGTACGCGGTCGCCACCGACCCGGACGGCCGGGTGCTGCTGACCCGGGTCGCCGACGGCTATCCCGGGGCGGGCTGCTGGCACCTGCCCGGCGGCGGTACCGACTACGGCGAGCAGCCGGGCGCGGCACTGATCCGGGAACTCGTCGAGGAGACCGGCCAGTCCGGCCGGCTGGTAGAGCTGATCGGGGTGGCGAGCCACCGGGACGCCGCCTCGCTCGGCCCCGAGGGCTATCCGATCGACTGGCACGGCGTACGCGCCTTCTACCGGGTGGTCGTCGACTCGCCCGCCCCGCCGACCGTCGGTGACGTCGGCGGCTCCACCTCCGAGGCCCGCTGGTTCGGCCGGGAGGAGTTCGAGGCGCTCCCGGTGGACCGGTTGACCGAGGTGACCGCCGAGGCCGTCCAGGCGGCCCGGCTGGGCTGACCGGCACCCGCTTCCCGACCCGCCCGTGCCGGCTGCCGTGCCGACCGGCATGATCGGTGCGGCACGGGGGAAGGGGGTCGGCGGTGCGACGGCAACGGCGGATCGGGGCGTACGGGCTGTGTCGGGACGGTGAGTCGGTACTGCTCGCCAGGGGGTCCGCGACCTCACCCTTCCCCGGCGTCTGGCAACTGCCGGGGGGCGGCGTCGAGCACGGGGAACACCCGAGGACGGCGGTGCACCGCGAGTTCGTCGAGGAGACCGGGCTGACCGTCGCGGTGACCGGACTCCGGGCGGTAGTCGCCGACGTGGTCCGGCTGGCCGGCGTGGACGGGCCGGTGGCCGAGCACACCGACCGGATCGTCTACGACGTCGTACCGACCGGCGGCACGCTGCGCGCCGAGGCGGACGGCGGCACCGACGAGGTCGCCTGGATCGCCCTGGACGAGCTGGCCGGGCTGGCCCTGATGCCGTTCACCGCCGAGCTGCTCGGCCGCCCGGTGGACCCGCTGCCGGAGGGCGCCGCACCCGCGCCGGACGGGCCCGGGTCCGCACCGGAGGAGGCCGTTCGCCCGGCACCGGTCGACCGGCGTCAGCGTTTCGCGGCGTACGGGCTGGCCACCGATCCCACCGGCCGGATCCTGCTGGCCCGGATCGCGACCGGCTTTCCCGGCGCCGGCCGGTGGCACCTGCCCGGCGGCGGTACGGACCACGGCGAGCAGCCGGTCAGCGCGCTGCTGCGGGAGCTGGTCGAGGAGACCGGACAGCTCGGCCGGGTGACCGGACTGCTGCACGTGTCGCACCGGCACAACACCGCCGAGTTCGGCCCCGAGGGCCGGCCGCTGGACTGGCACGCGGTGCGGGTGATCTACCGGGTCGAGGTCGACGCGCCGACCGAGGCGAAGGTGACCGAGGCGGTGGGTGGCTCGACCGAGACCGCCGGCTGGTTCTCACCGGCGGACGTGGCGGAGCTGCCGCGTACCGAGGTGGTGGACGCGGCGTTGTCCCTGGTGTAGGGCGGGCGTCGGGCCGGGAACGGAACGCGAAAATCTCTGTCGAAACGATGGTTGTGACTGGTTCGGTTAGAGTTGCAGGCGGGCCGACGGACCTGCCGACCGGGGGATAGCGTCCCGGGATGGGGAGGTCTGAGCGCCTCGGGCGGTTCGGGGGAAATACCCCTTAGGTAGCTATCGCCAATCCCTGCCGCCTGTGCGATGGTGTAGGCCGCAATTGGTTGCCGGCCAAGGAGTCCCGGCGCCCGATGGCGCTTGGGCGGGCGCCGCCACGGTGGCGGACGAGTTGACCCGGTGATGGAGGAAACGTGCCGAGAGCCCCATGGCGTCGGCGTCGTACGTCGGACAGCCCGCGCCCGGCAGGGCGTCGCTGGGCGGGGCGGCTGCGCCGCAGCGGCACGTTCGCCCGGCAGGTGTTGCTGGTCCGGGTGGGACGCCGGGATCACGACCTGGACGAGGCCAGCCCCACCGCGCTCGTACGGCCCGACCGCCTCTTCCCCGAGGACTCCGCCCCGCTCGCCCCGTACGGCGTAGGCCGGCTGACCGCCGCCGAGATCGAGGCTGCCGTCCCGGTGAGCCCGGCCGTCGGCCCGGCCGACCCGGTCGACGCCCCCGGCCCGGCGATGGCGATCCCGCTGCTGCCCGGCGAGCGGACCATGCTGCGCCGGATCAAGTTCGCGGTGGTCAACGCCTGCACCCTGGCCAGCCTGACGCTCGGGCTGCTCGCCATCTTTCAGGCGATGCAGGGCGACGTGCGGGTCGCGGCATACTGCCTGATCGCCTGCGTGGCGTTCGACGGCCTCGACGGGGCGCTGGCCCGCAAGATGGGTGTGGCCAGCCCGTTCGGTGCCCAGATGGACTCGCTGGCCGACATGTGCTCGTTCGGCCTCGCCGCCCCGGTGGTGGTCTACGCGTCGCTGGTGGGCTCGGTCTCGACCGCGGCGGCCGGGGTGGCCTGCGCGCTCGTCGCGGCCTGCGCGGCGATCCGGCTCGCCCGGTTCAACGTCTCGCCGAAGGACGGGCGGTTCTTCTGCGGCGTGCCGACCACGATGGCGGCGGCGGTACTCGCCCTGGCGGTGCTGATCGGGCTGCCGGTCTCCGGCGAGGTACAGGTGGCCGGCGTGGGGCTGCTCGCCTTCGCCATGGTCTCCAGCTTCCCGTACGCCAAGCTGGCCCGCCTGATCAAGCTGCCGCCGTGGCTCTGGCTGGCCCCGGTGATCGGTGCCCTGGTCGACATCCGGCTCACCTTCGCGATCCTGGTGGTCGGTTACCTGGTCAGCGGGCCGCTGCTCTGGTGGCGCCAGCGCCGTACCGCCTGACCCGTCGCAGCCGGGCCGATCCGCCCGACGCCTGGCCCGGCCTCTTCTCCTCGGCCCTGCTCGACCGGGAGAGCGGGTCGCAGCCGGGCCGGTCCGTTCGGTGCCTGGCCCGGCCGGGGAGGCCGGGCCACGCTTCTGGTCAGCGCCAGCGGTCTGTCAGCGCCAGCGGGCGATCACGGAGGATCCGCCGATGACCCGCTCGCCCGGGCCGACCACCGGCTCGGCCACGTCGGCCGGCAGGTAGACGTCGGTGCGCGAGCCGAACCGGATCAGGCCGAACCGTTCGCCCCGGGCCAGCAGCGCGCCGATCGGCGCCCGCTGCACGATCCGCCGGGCGATCAGGCCGGTCCGCTGGGCCACCACCACGGTGCCGTGATCGGTGTCCAGCACCGTGTACGCGGCCACGTTGTGCTCCGCGTCCGGTTTCATCGCGGCCGCGAACCCGCCGTCGGCGACGAAGTAGTCGACCACCTTGCCGGCCACCGGCGAGCGGTTGACGTGCACGTCGAGGACGGAGAGGAAGACCGCGACCCGGAGGAACTCGCCGTCGCCGAAGCGCTCGTCCCGGAGCCGCTGCACCGAGAGCACCTGACCGTCGGCGGCGGCGACCACCGCCGACTCGTCGTCCGGGATGTCCCGCTCCGGGTCCCGGAAGAACGCGGCCACCGGGCCGGCGGCCAGCGCGGGCACCAGCCAGAGCCGGGACTTCGGCCGGGTGACCCGGGTGAGCGCGGCCAATCCGAGGGCGATACCTGCCGCCGCGACCCCGTTGGAGTCGATGTGCATCTGGCGGGTCAGCGGGATGCTCGACGTACGGTAGGCGGGCGCCAACCGGGCCGCCACCGAGACCTCGGCCGGGGTGAACCGGAGCCGGTGCGCGCGGACCGGAGGCTGGTTGACCAGCACGAGGTCGGTGCCGACGCCGAACAGCGCGCTCTGCCGTTCGAGTTCGCCGACCGCGCCCGGGGCCCGGCCGGGCAGCGCCGGCACCAGCACGCTGAGCACGCCACCGTCGGTCAGGTACTTGGCGAGTCCGTCCAGCGCGGTCCGGGTTTCCTCGGCGCTGCCGGCCAGCGGTTCCGCGGCGATCACCACGTCCGCCGCGTCCGCCTCGGCCAGCGAGTCGGCGACCCGTACCCGCTGGGCGGTCCACTGCCCGAGGGCCGTGACGTGGTCCCGGAGCTGGTCGGCGGCGAGCGCGTCCGCCGGCACCACGGTGAGTACGTCGCCGGGGAGCAGTGCGTCGACCGCCACGGCCAGTACGGACGAGTCGGTGGTGGCCCCGACCAGCAGGGTGGTCTTCGGACCCTGGTGCCGGGCCATCTCGGTGGTGAGGACGCGGGCGGCGCGCTCGCCGACGCGGACCGGACGGCCTGGGCCGGTGGCGCGTACGGCGGGGGACTGGGTCATCTCGGGCGGGCTCCTCGCGAGGTCAGGACGGGCGGCGCAGGCTACGCGGTGCAGCGGTTCCCGGCCGCTGGTATGGAACGTGGCCGGCGAAGGCGCGAACCTCCGCCGGCCAGTTTAGGCACGCCCTGACCGAGTCGCACTGATCGTGCGGGCCGCTCGTCGCGTCACGTGGGCCGCTCGTCGCGCCGGTCCGCCGGGGTGCCGTCCCCGGGCCGGTACCCGGCCGGCCGCTCCGGCTCCGTTCCGTCCTCGTCACCGCTCGTGGATGGGGGAAGGGACTCGGTGGGCGCCTGCGGGAACAGTTCGGCGGTGGGCCGCTCGAACGTGTCGCCGGTCGTCCGGTCGCCCGTGTCGCCCGTGTCGCCCGTCGTCCGGTCGCCCGTCGTCCGGTCGTCCGTGCCGCCCGTGGGCCGCTCGAACGGATCGCCGGTCGGCCGGTCGAACGAATCGGTCGGCCGGTCGAACTCCGTCGTGCGGTACAGGTCGGCGTCGCCGGTCGGGTCCCGGTCGAAAAGCGACCCGAGGGGCGCGTCGGCCGGGCCGAGGTCGGTGAGGTCGGTGCCGGTCGGCACGGCCGGGGATCCCGGGCCGGGCGCGGCCGGTACCGTCGCCGCCGGCCGCCGCCCGGACCGGTTGGCCCGGAGCGCGCCGACCAGGCCCAGCGTGCCGACCCCGATCAGACCCGCGGCCACCAGCCAGCCGAAGGCCGGCAGGGTGAGGTTCATCAGCTGCGCGAACAGCCACCAGGTGGCGACGCCGAGGAAGATCAGGGCGAACGTCAGCGACACCCCGTCGGTACGGTGCGCCTTCATCAAGAGCCGCCCGAGAAACCGCTGGCTTCAGCCATGGGGAGGAAAAGGCGGTTGTTGGTTGTCGGCATGGTGTCGACTCCTCTGCGGGGCCTGAACTGTCGGATGCGGCTGGGATGCTCGCGGGTGTGGAGGAGGTGGTGCGGTATACCTTCCGGTTGCGCCCTGGCGCGACCGTGGAGGCCGTGCTGTTGGCTGAGTGGGGGCGGTGTCGGTGGCTGTGGAACGAGGCCGTCCACCAGTACAGGACCGGCCGCAAACCCACCTTCGGCAAGCTGTCGAAGCTGCTGACCGCCGCCCGCGCCGGCTCGTCGTGGTTGCGGGACGGGTCTCAGGTCGTCCAGCAGCAGACGTTGCGTGGCTACGCTCTGGCCCTTCAGCAAGCACCGCCTCGGGTTGGGTG
>NZ_BONX01000036.1 GCF_016862935.1 Plantactinospora mayteni | reverse complement strand
ATACACCGCGTGTCGGGACCGGAACGCCGCGAGGACGATCCTCGCCACGGCATAACGCGGCCGTGCTGGCGCCGACGACGTGAGACATGCGATCACCTCCTCCCGGAACGGTGGTCTCGTGCGGTCTGAGCCAGAAATCCCCCGGCTTCCAGCCGTGGGGAAGCGTTAACGAGTCACCTCCGCGGTGGCGGCGTTGACCGACAGGTCGAGCAGCAACTTCCCGCCACCGGGGCCGTCCTCGCCAAGATCGGTCACCTCCCGTTCACTGCCGTCGAAGTTGCCGTACCTGCGGTCCAGTACCAGGGCGTCGCCCGCGTTCACGTCGAGTCGTACGGTCACGTCGACGGTGGGCGGCAGGATCACCTTCACCTCGCCGAGGTCGACCTCCACGCTCACCCGGGCATCCCGGTTGGTGAAGTCGATCCGGGTCAGGTCGAGGGTGGCCTTGCCCAACCGGGTCTCGTAGCGGTCGGCCATCACCTCGTAGCTGGCCGGTACCCAGAGCACGTCCTCCTCGCCGCGCAGCCGGGTGTAGGACTCGGCGACCGTGGAGATGCCCAGGGCGCAGGCCGCGACCAGCCCGAGGGCGATCAGCCAGCGGGCCCGGCCGAACCAGGCCCCGACCAGCAGCCCGAGGGCGATGGTCACCAGGACGGCGGCGAAGTAGGTGGACGGCATGACCTGGATCGCGTTGGTCAGGTCCAGGATCGCGACCAGGCCGATCGCCACGAAGATCATCGAGAAGGTGGCGGCCCCCAGCGCGGACCGCTCCCGTGGCCGCTTCGGCTGCTTCGGCTTCGGCGGTGGCGGCGGGGCCGGAGCCGGCCGGACGGCGTACGGGCCGTGCGGCGCGAACGGTGCCCGGTAGCCCCCCGGCACGGGCGGCATGGGCGGCATGGGAGGTACGCCCGGATGCGGCGGTCCGGTCGGTACGGCCACCGGTGGCGGGCTCGCCGGCCAGGCGGGGGGCGGCGGGGCCGGGGCGGCCATCGCGGGTCCGCCGGGGTAGCCCGGTGCGGGCGGCGGCTGCGGTGCCGGCGGGTACCAGCCCGGATGTCCGGGCGCGCCCGGCGGGGGTACCGGCTGGCCGGGCCCGGGCGGCGGATAGCCCGGCGGCGGCGGTGGCCCGGCACCCGGTCGCCAGTACGGCCCGGTCCGGTTCCGGTCCCGGTTGAGCAGCAGCGCCCCGCCGATCAGGACGGCCGCGCCGAGCAGGATGGCCCGGTAGGTGTCGGTCACGATGAAGCCGAACATCACCGCGGCGAGGATGCCGAGCACCAGCACGGTGACCGGGGACATGCTCGACCGGCCCCGGCCCAGCATCGACTCGACCGGCGAGGCGGTGTCGCCCTCGGACGGGATGATCAGCCAGGCGGCGAGGTAGACCAGCAGGCCGATCCCGCCGAAGAAGCCGAGTACGGCGAGGAGGACCCGCCAGAGGATCGGGTCGCTGTTCGTGGCCCGGCCGATCGCGGCGCAGACCCCGGCCAGGTAGCGTCCCTCGGTCGGCCGGACGAGCCCGTACCGGTAGGTGAACCCGAACTCCGCCGGCGGCCCGGGGGGTGGTGACGCGCCGGGCCCGGGTGGCGGGGTCGTGCCGGGTGGTGGTGGCCCGCCGGGCCCAGGTGGCGGCCCGGGTGGCGGGGTCGCGCCGGGCGGGGGTGGCCAGGCGCTACCCGGTGGCGGTGCGTCCGGTGGCGGGGCCCACGCCGGGCCGGCTGCGGGTCCCGGTGTGCCGGGTGCCTCCGGGGTCGGGCCGGGGCTGTCCGCGCGGTCGGGGCCGCCCACCGGACCGGGCGTTCCACGGGCGGCGGCAGCGTCTTCGGTCATGCTCCGATCCTCCGCCGTCGCAGGTCCGGCCGGCCTCAGGCGAGAACCCTGAGCCCACCCTGAGATATCCCGCGCGCGAAGTCCGGGGAGTCCCCATGGCTGCTGAGCCCGCGAACGTGTGACGATCGGAGCGTCGGTGGAACCGTACGCGCCGCGGCAGGTCCGCCGCACGTCACCCCCGCCGCCCGAGACGACGAGGAGTACGAAGATCCGCGCCACGACCGAGCCAGCCCGCCTCTACCGCGCCCGCGACCACCGGATGGTCGCCGGCGTGGCTGCCGGAATCGCCCTGCACCTGGGCATCCGGGCGGTGTGGGTACGCCTGGCGTTCCTCCTGCTGCTCGGGTTCAGCGGGCTCGGCCTGCTGCTCTACGCGGCGTTCTGGGCGGTGGTGCCCCCGCTGCCCGGTGGTACCCCGCCAAGGCGCAACGTCTTCCAACTGCTGCCGTTCGTGGCCATCGGGCTCGCCGTGATCCTGATCGAGGTGCTCGCCTTCAAGTCCGACGGGGTGGCCGGAACGGCCGGCTGGCTGGTGTCGATCATCGCGGTCGGCGCCGGGGTGATCTGGCACCAGTCCGCGCCCGAGCGCCGCTGGCACTGGGACCGGTCGCTGCCGGTGCCGTGGCTCGGGGCGGTGGTGGCGGAGAGCGACCGGCGGGCCTTCGTACTGCGGTTCATCGGCGGCGGAGTGCTGGTCGCGGTCGGTCTGATCGGGGTGGTGGCGGTCTACCGCCCGCAGGGCAACTTCGACGCGGTGATCAACGGGGTGATCTTCGCCCTGGTCGCGCTCGCCGGGGTCGGCGTGGTGGCCGCCCCGGTGCTCTGGCGGACCTACAACCAGCTCCGGACCGAGCGGGAGGGGCGGATCCGGGAGCAGGAGCGGGCCGAGCTGGCCGCGATGATCCACGACCAGGTGCTGCACACCCTCGCCCTGATCCAGCGCAACGCGGCCGACGTCAAGGCGGTGCAGCGGCTCGCCCGGGGGCAGGAGCGCTCGTTGCGGAGCTGGCTCTACAAGCCGGCCGGCTCGCCGAACGAGCGCTTCGCCGCCGCGCTGGAGCAGGCCGCCGCCGAGGTGGAGGACACCTTCGCGATCACCGTGGAGGCGGTGGTGGTCGGGGACCGGGAGACCGACGAGCGGGTCGGCGCGCTGGTGGCCGCGGCCCGGGAGGCGCTGGTCAACGCGGCCCGGCACGCCAAGGTGCAGACCGTCTCGCTCTATGCCGAGGTCGAGCCGGAGCAGGTGAGTGTCTTCGTCCGCGATCGCGGCGCGGGATTCGATCCGACTACGGTTGAGGACCACCGGCACGGCGTACGCGGCTCGATCATCGGGCGGATGAAGCGACACGGCGGGCGGGCCGAGATCCGCAGTACGCCGGGGGACGGCACCGAGGTGAGACTCTTCCTCCCGATACCCCGGGAGGGCGCGGCACCAGGGAAGGACAGGTAACGATCATGGTCGAGCCGACGGAGCCGACGCGGAACGACGGCACGCCCGAGCCGCGGCTGCTGCGGGTCTTCCTCGTCGACGATCACGCGATGTTCCGGGCCGGCGTACGCGCCGAGTTGGGGACACATGTCGAGGTGGTCGGCGAGGCCAGCACGGTGGCCGAGGCGATCAGCCGGATCTCCGCCACCGAGCCGGACGTGGTGCTGCTCGACGTGCACATGCCGGACGGAGGCGGTCGCGCGGTGCTGGAGGCGGTCCGGCGTACCCGGCCGGAGGTGCGGTTCCTGGCGCTCAGCGTCTCCGACGCCGCCGAGGACGTGATAGGGCTGATCCGGGCCGGTGCCCGGGGGTATGTCACCAAGACCATCTCGCCGGACGAGCTGACCGCCGCGATCCGTCGGGTCGCCGACGGTGACGCGGTGTTCAGTCCCCGGCTGGCCGGGTTCGTGCTGGACTCCTTCGCCTCCCGGCCGGACGCGCCGGTCGCCGATCCCGAGCTGGACCAGCTCACCAACCGCGAGCGGGAGGTGCTCCGGCTGCTGGCCCGCGGCTACGCGTACAAGGAGATCGCCAAGGAGCTGTTCATCTCGATCAAGACGGTGGAGACGCACGTCTCGAACGTGCTGCGCAAGCTCCAGATGTCCAACCGCTACGAGCTGTCCCGGTGGGCCGCCGACCGCCGGCTGGTCTGAGCCCGTCGACCCCGCGCCGGCACCGTGCGCGTTGGCGGCCGGATCGCCGGTCCGGCATTTGGCGGATCCACCGGTACGGCCTCGGCCGAGCGGTGGGTGTCCGCCCGGTGACGATCAGATACGCTGCATCGATGGCTCCCACTATCCGGCCCTCTGTCGGGCCTCCGGTTCGCTCTTCCCTATCGTCCAAACGGACGAGTACGGTAGGTATGCGCTTGACATCGGAGAGCGCCCACGGTGACGCGGGGAAGGTCACACGGAGCCGTGCGGGCAGTCGCCGGGGCATACCGCGTCGGTGACGTTTTGCCTGGTCAGAGCCGTGTTCGGCGGAGCGCCCGAGGGGTCTGGCACACGCCTGAAACATTGCCGGCAACTAACGGGTTGATAACGGCACCTTTCCGCGCTAGGCGGCTCAGTGTCACAGTGTCAGTCACCTCACAGTCCCTCGTGAGCGCCCTGAGGAGGCTTCACTCATGCGCGGGCAATTCCCGTTAAAGATGGCGGTCGGAGCGACCGCCATAATGTTGTTGGCGGCAGGCTGCAGCGGTGGCGGCGACGACGAGACCTCGGCGGCTGACGCCCTGGTCTCGATCGGCATCGGCGAGCCCCAGCACCTGATCCCCTCCAACACCACCGAGTCCAACGGTGCCGAGGTGCTGGCCGCACTCTTCAGCCCGCTGGTGGACTTCGACGCCGACAACAAGCCGTACACGGTTGCCGCGGAGTCGGTCGAGTCGACCGACAACAAGGTCTGGACGGTCAAGCTCAAGGACGGCTACACCTTCCACAACGGTGAGAAGGTCGGCGCCGACAACTACATCAACGCCTGGAACCACGCGGCGTACGGCCCGAACGGCAACGGCGGCTCCTACTTCATGGAGCGGGTCGAGGGCTACAAGGACCTCCAGTCCGAGGACCCGGACGGCGACGGCCCGCAGAAGGCTCCGGACCCGAAGGCGAAGACCCTGACCGGTCTGAAGAAGGTCGACGACCTGACCTTCACCGTCACGCTGAGCGAGCCGTTCTCCGGCTGGCGCTCGGTCATGGGCTACACCACCTTCTACCCGCTGCCCGCGGCGGCGTGGGCCTCCGAGGGCGTGCTCAAGGAGGACTACGAGCAGGCCCCGATCGGCAACGGCCCGTTCAAGATCAAGGGCACCTGGCAGCACGACTCGAAGATCGAGGTCGAGCGCTACGACGCCTACCCGGGTGAGAAGCCGAAGGTGGGCGGCGTCACCTACAAGATCTACCAGGAGCAGACCGCCCAGTACGCCGACCTGATGGGTGGCGCCCTGGACGTGGTGACCCAGATTCCGATCGAGAACCTGGCCACCGCCCCGGCCGACCTGGGTGACCGCTTCAAGACCAGCTCGAACTCGGTCTTCCAGTTCGTCGGCTTCCCGACCTTCCTCTCGCAGTACTCGAAGGTCGAGGTCCGTAAGGCGATCTCGATGGCGATCAACCGCAAGGAGATCACCGACAACGTCTTCCGTGGCTCGCAGACCCCGGCGACGTCGTTCGTCTCCCCGGCGGTGGCCGGCTACCGCGAGAACAGCTGCGGCGAGGCCTGCACCTACGACCCGGCCAAGGCCAAGGCGGCGTACGACGCTGCCGGCGGCCCGAAGCAGATCAAGATCACCTACAACGCCGACGGTGGTCACAAGGCGTGGGTGGACGCGACCTGCAACCAGCTCAAGACCAACCTGGGCGTGGACTGCGTCGGTGTCGGCGAGCCGAAGTTCGCCGACCTGCTCACCAAGGTCGAGAACAAGGAAGACGTCGGCATGATCCGGCTCGGCTGGATCATGGACTACCCGCTGATGGAGAACTACCTCGGCCCGCTGTACGGGACCGGCGGTTCGTCGAACTACTACGGCTACAGCAACCCGGAGTTCGACAACCTGGTCAAGCAGGGCTCGGCCGCGCCGACCGAGGACGAGGCCATCAAGCTCTGGCAGCAGGCCGAGGACATCCTCGCCCGGGACATGCCGGTGATTCCGCTGCGGCTCGGCCAGAACGTCTTCGGCCACTCGGAGCGGGTCAAGAACGTCGAGGTCGACAAGTTCCAGAAGGTCGAGATCCTCAAGATCGAGGCCACGAGCTGACCTGACTGCTCCAGCGACGGACGGTCCGGTCCACCCGGCCTAGCCTGGGTCGATCGGACCGTCCGTACGAGCCTCACCGGCCCCGGCGACCGGGACCGGTGAGGCTGCGGTCGCTACCGTGCTGCATCACGGTCTGCTGCCCACCAGGCAGTCACCGATGCTCGTCTCTAAGGACTTGGATATGTTCCGCTACTTCGTGCGGCGCGTGCTGCAAGGGGTCCTGACGTTTTTCGGGGCCACCTTCATCGTGTACGCGCTGATGTTCGCCAACCAGGACGACCCGCTCCAGGCCCTGGCGGGTGAGCGCCCGCTACCGGAGAACGTCCGGCAGGCGCTCACCGAAAGGTATCATCTGGACGACCCGTTCATCCTCCAATATGGCCACTACATGCGTGGCCTGCTCACCGGGGACTTCGGGATCTCACTGACCAACCGGCCGATCAGCGAGATGATGCAGCAGGCCTGGCCGGTGACCATCCGGCTGGCGGTCTTCGCGATCATCATCTCGGCGCTCGTCGCCGTCACCGCCGGCATCGTCTCCGGCATCCGTCGCGGCGGGATCTTCGACACCACCACGCTGATCATCACGCTGGTGCTGCTCTCCCTGCCGATCGTGGTGCTGGCCCCGCTGGCGCAACTCCTCTTCGGGGTGCAGTTGCACTGGTTCCCGGCGACAGCCGGTGCCGAACCGGGGTTCTACCAACTCATCCTGCCGGCGGTGGTGTTGAGCTGTCTGGTGATCGCCACCCAGATCCGGGTCACCCGGGCCTCGGTGGCGGAGAACCTCCGCTCGGACTACGTCCGTACCGCCCGGGCCAAGGGACTGGCGAACCGGCGGGTGATCGGCGTGCACGTACTGCGCAACTCGCTGATCCCGGTCGTGACGCTGATCGGTGTCGACCTGGGCAACCTGATGGCCGGGGCGATCGTCACCGAGGGTGTCTTCAACATCCCGGGCGTCGGCTTCAACCTGTTCCGTGGGATCCGGACCGAGGACGGCCCGCTGGTGGTCGGCTTCGTCAGCATCCTGGTGATCGTCTTCCTGGTGGTCAACCTGGTCGTCGATCTGTTGTACGCGGTACTCGACCCGAGGATCCGCTATGAGTGAGCGAAGCGAACGAATCGGTCAGCTCAGTGAGTCAACCGAACGAATCAGTCAGGTCAGTGTGAATCTGTCCTCGTGGCGTCGCCGGGCGGAGCGCGGTGGCGGCATGAGTAAGCGAGGCGTCCGATGAGTAACGTCGAATCCGTCGCCCAGGCGGAGGTACCCGGCGCCGCCGGTGTGCCGGTGTCGCCGGACGGCGGCCCGGAGAAGCCACGCAGTCTGACCGGGGATGCCTGGGACGACCTGCGGCGTAACTGGATCTTCTGGGCCGCCGCCGTCCTGGTGGTACTGGTCGTCGTGATGGCGGCCTTCCCGAGCCTGTTCACCTCGGCCGACCCGGACGCGTGCGCGCTGTCCCGGCAGCACCAGGGGCCGAGCGGCTCGGCCATCTTCGGCTACAACTTCCAGGGCTGCGACGTCTACGCCCGGACGATCTACGGCGCCCGCAACTCGGTGCTGATCGGCCTCTTCGCGACCATCATCGCCGGGGTGATCGGCCTGATCGTGGGCATGGCGGCCGGCTACTTCGGCGGCTGGATCGACGCCGTGCTCGCCCGGGGCATCGACATCGTGCTGGGCATCCCCACCCTGCTCGCGGCGATCGTGCTGGCCCGGCGGCTCTCCGCCGACCCGCAGGACACGGGCTTCTGGGCGGTGGTCTTCACCCTCGGTGTGCTGACCTGGACCACCGGCGCCCGGATCATGCGGTCGTCGGTCATCTCGGCGAAGAACCAGGACTACGTGGCGGCGGCCCGGATGCTCGGAGCCGGTCCCGGCCGGCTGATGTTCCGGCACATCCTGCCGAACGCGGCGGCGCCGTTCGTGGTGGTGCTGACCATCCTGCTCGGGGTCAACATCTCCACCGAGGCCACCCTGACCTTCCTCGGCGTCGGTCTGAAGGGGAACGCGATCTCCTGGGGGATCGACATCTCGACGGCGGCGCCGTACGTCCGGGAGACGGCCACCCCGCTGGTCTGGCCGTCGATCTTCCTGGCGATGACCGTGCTGGCGTTCATCATGCTCGGCGACGCGATCCGCGACGCCTTCGACCCGAGGCTGCGGTGAGCTGACCCATGACCGATATCAAGGCAGAGATCGACGTCCTGCCCGGGTTGGACTCGTCCGCCCGGCTGCTGGAGGTCGAGGGTCTGCACGTCGAGTTCCGTACCCAGGTCGGGATCGCCCGCGCGATCAACGGGGTGGACCTGCACCTGGATCCCGGCGAGACGCTGGCGATCCTGGGTGAGTCCGGCTGTGGCAAGTCCGTCACCGCCCAGGCGATCATGGGCATCCTCGACACGCCGCCCGGGTTCGTCACCGGAGGTGCGATCCGCTACCGCGGCGTCGACCTGCTCAAGCTCCCCGAGGAGCAGCGCCGCAGGGTACGCGCCAACCACGTCGCGATGATCTTCCAGGACGCGCTCTCCGCGCTGAACCCGGTCTTCCCGGTCGGCTGGCAGATCGCCGAGCTGTTCCGGGTGCATCGCGGGATGTCCCGGCAGGACGCCCGGAAGCGGTCGATCGAACTGCTCGACCTGGTCAAGATCCCGGCCGCCCGGCAGCGGATCAACGACTATCCGCACCAGTTCTCCGGTGGCATGCGGCAGCGCGTCATGATCGCGATGGCGCTGGCGCTGGACCCGAAGGTGCTGATCGCGGACGAGCCGACCACCGCGCTGGACGTGACGGTGCAGGCCCAGATCATGAACCTCCTCGCCGAGCTGCGGCGGGAACGGAACATGGGGCTGATCCTGATCACCCACGACATGGGGGTGGTCGCCGACGTGGCCGACCGGATCTCGGTGATGTACGCCGGGAAGGTGGTCGAGGAGGCGCCGGTACTGGACATCTACGCCCGGCCGGCGCACCCGTACACCAAGGCCCTGCTGGAGTCGATTCCCCGGCTGGACCTCAAGGGGCAGCAGCTCAACGTGATCAAGGGACTGCCGCCCAACCTGACCCGGATCCCGGCCGGCTGCCCGTTCCACCCGCGGTGCGCGTACGCCCGCGACGTGTGCCGGGCCGACCCGTCGCCGCCGCAGTACGAGGTGGATCCGGCTCGGACGGCGCGGTGCCATTTCTGGACGGAGGTGGTCGGCGATGAGCCAGCCGTCAAGTAACGAGGTCGTGCTGGAGACCCACGAGCTGGTCAAGCACTTCCCGATCACCCGGGGCATCGTCTTCCAGAAGAAGATCGGTGCGGTACGCGCGGTCGACGGCGTCGACCTGCAACTGCGCCGGGGCGAGACCCTCGGCGTGGTGGGCGAGTCCGGTTGCGGCAAGTCGACGCTGGCCAAGCTGCTGGTCGGGCTGGAGAAGCCGACCAGTGGCGCGATCAACGTCCGGGGCCAGGACATGACCCGGCTCTCCGGCGGCGAGCTGCGCAAGGCCCGGCGCAACATCCAGATGGTGTTGCAGGACCCGTACACCTCGTTGAACCCGCGGATGACGGTCGGCGACATCATCGGCGAGCCGTTCGACATCCACCCGGAGGTCGTGCCGGCCGCCGAGCGGAAGCAGCGGGTCCGGGAACTGCTCGACCTGGTCGGGTTGAACCCGGAGCACATCAACCGCTATCCGCACCAGTTCTCGGGTGGGCAGCGGCAGCGGATCGGGATCGCCCGGGCGCTGGCGCTCAAGCCGGAGATCATCGTCTGTGACGAGCCGGTCTCGGCGCTGGACGTGTCGATCCAGGCGCAGGTGATCAACCTGCTGGAGCGGTTGCAGGACGAGCTGGGGCTGTCGTACATCTTCATCGCGCACGACCTGTCGGTGGTGCGGCACATCGCCGACCGGGTGGCCGTGATGTACCTCGGCAAGGTCGTCGAGATCGGTGTCGAGGACGAGATCTACGAGCGGCCGACGCATCCGTACACCCAGGCGCTGCTCTCGGCGGTGCCGGTGCCGGACCCGACCCTGCGCGGCCAGCGGGACCAGATCGTCCTGGAGGGTGACGTGCCGTCGCCGGCCAACCCGCCGTCGGGCTGCCGGTTCCGCACCCGGTGCTGGAAGGCGCAGGACATCTGCGCCAGCCAGGAGCCGGCACTGGCGGATCGGGAGCATTCGGCGCACCCGAGCGCTTGTCATTTCGCCGAGGAGCGGGACGTGGTGCACGCGGTCGAGTAGACCGGTCAGACGCCGGTGGTGTGCCTGACCCGGCCAACCACCGGTGCTAGAAGAACGCCTCCTCAGTGCCCGGGGCGCGGGCCGTCATCCATGCGGCCGGCGTCCCGGGCTCGCGTCTGTCCGGGCCGCCCACGGCTGCCGGTGACCGGCCGGTCGCCGAACCAGACCCGCCCGGAGTACGGCTCAGAGCGGGCCGCGGCCGGCCCGGAGCAGCAGCAGGGCGAGCTGGGTACCGTCGGCGCCGAGCGCCTCCCGGAACCGGTCCAGGATCTCCCGCTCCCGGGAGAGGACCAGCCGGGTGCCGCCGGAGGCCATCCGGGTCCGGCCGACCTGCTGGGAGAGCGCGGCGCGCTCCTGCCAGAGGGCGATCAGCTCACGGTCGATCTCGTCGATCCGCTCCCGCAGCCCGAGGATGTGCTGTGAGGCGTCCGGCGCGCTCGTCCCGGTCTCGGGTTCGGCGTCGTTCGCCTCGGCGGGAAGCTCTGCCACCTCTGCTGCCACCTCTGCCGCCATGGGGTCCTCCTTGCCAGCTAGGTCCCCGGTGCCTGGATCCCGACGCGAAAGCCCCGGGCTCCAGGAGCCCGGGGCTTTTCGTAGGTCATGTTCAGGCGCGACCTACGGCTGCCGGACTCCCGGAGCCGTAGTAAAAGTAGGACTGCGCCCGATGGATCACGGGTTGAGTATGCCCAGCCCCCGGTGTCTTGGCAAGCGGATCGGCAATGCCCGGGTACCCGACCTGCGGGAACAATCCGGCCGACCGGGTACGGGCCCGGCGGAGGCGTACGTTGTCTCCCCGGCGGCATAGACTCGCCAGGCGATGCATGCTCTCTTCGAACCCCCGCCGCCCTCCGTCCCTCCGGCCCAGGACGCGCCCCGGCGCCGGCCGTCCGGCCTCGACCCGCAGGCCCTGCTGGCCGGGCTGAACGGGCCACAGCGGGATGCGGTGACCCACTCCGGGGCACCGCTGCTGATCGTGGCGGGCGCCGGCTCGGGCAAGACCCGGGTGCTGACCCACCGGATCGCCTACCTGCTCGCCGCCCGGGACGTGCATCCGGGGCAGATCATCGCGATCACCTTCACCAACAAGGCCGCCGGGGAGATGAAGGACCGGGTCGCCGCGCTGGTCGGGCCGAGAGCCCGGCTGATGTGGGTGTCGACGTTCCACTCCGCCTGCGTACGCATCCTCCGGGCCGAGCACGAGCACGCCGGCCTGAAGTCGACGTTCTCGATCTACGACGCCGACGACTCGCGCCGGCTGATGCAGATGGTCACCCGGGAGCTGGACCTCGACCCGAAGCGCTATCCGGCCCGGGGCCTGATCACCCAGGTGTCGAACCTGAAGAACGAGCTGACCGACCCGGAGACGTTCGCCGCCCGGGCGAAGGGGCCGAACGAGCGGGCGCTGGCCGAGGCGTACACGCTCTACCAGCGGCGGCTGACCGAGGCGCACGCCCTCGACTTCGACGACCTGATCATGACCACGGTGCACCTGCTCCAGTCGCACCCGCACGTCGCGGAGAGCTACCGCCGCCGCTTCCGGCACGTGTTGGTCGACGAATACCAGGACACCAACCACGCGCAGTACACCCTGGTCAAGGAGTTGGTCGGCGGTACTCCCGGGGTCGAGCCGGCCGAACTGTGCGTGGTCGGCGACGCCGACCAGTCGATCTACGCCTTCCGGGGCGCCACCATCCGGAACATCCTGGAGTTCGAGCGGGACTTCACCGACGCCCGGACGATCCTGCTGGAGCAGAACTACCGCTCCACCCAGACGATCCTCAACGCGGCCAACGCGGTGATCGAGCGCAACAGCTCCCGCAAGCCGAAGAGGCTCTGGAGCGAGGAGGGCGCCGGGGAGCAGATCGTCGGCTACGTCGCCGACACCGAGCACGCCGAGGCGGACTGGGTGGGCCGGGAGATCGACCGGCTCTGCGACGCCGCTGCGGCCCGCCCCGGTGACGTGGCGGTCTTCTACCGCACCAACGCGCAGTCCCGGGTCTTCGAGGAGGTCTTCATCCGGGTCGGGCTCCCCTACAAGGTGGTCGGCGGGGTCCGGTTCTACGAGCGCAAGGAGGTCCGGGACGCCCTGGCGTACCTCCGCGCCGTGGTCAACGACGACGACACGGTGAGCATCCGGCGGATCCTGAACACTCCGCGCCGGGGCATCGGCGACCGGGCCGAGGCCTGCGTGGAGGCGCTGGCCACCCGGGACCGGATCTCGTTCGGCGCCGCGCTGCGCCGGGCGTCCGAGGCGCCGGGCATCTCCACCCGGTCGGCCAACGCGATCGCCGAGTTCGTCACCCTGCTGGACGGGCTGCGGGAGCTGGCCACCACCGCCCTGCCGGAGGAGGTGCTGGAGGCCGTCCTCACCCGCTCCGGCTACCTCGGCGAGCTGGAGGAGAGCATCGACCCGCAGGACGCCGGCCGGGTGGAGAACCTCCAGGAACTGGTGAGCGTCGCCCGGGAATACACCGAACGGGTGGAGGCGCTGGCCGACGAGGGCGTGCCCGGCGCCACCCTGGCCGGCTTCCTGGAGCAGGTCGCGCTGGTCGCCGACGCCGACCAGGTGCCGTCGGACGACCCCGACCACCAGGGCGTGGTCACCCTGATGACCCTGCACACCGCCAAGGGGCTGGAGTTCCCGGTGGTCTTCCTGACCGGGCTGGAGGACGGCGTCTTCCCGCACCTGCGGGCGCTCGGCGACAACCGGGAGCTGGAGGAGGAGCGCCGGCTGGCGTACGTCGGGATCACCCGGGCCCGCAAGCGGCTCTACCTGTCCCGGGCGGTGACCCGGTCGGCCTGGGGGCAGCCGTCCTACAACCCGCCATCCCGGTTCGTCGACGAGTTGCCGGGCGACCTGGTCCGCTGGGAGCGCACCGGGGCCGCCTACACCTCCTGGTCGGGGACCGGCGGCGGCGTGGGTGGCCGGTCCGGCGCCGAGGACCGGTCCGGCGCGCACCGGGGCGGCGGCTTCTCCGGGGGTACGCCGAAGGCCGCCCAGCTCGCCTCACGGCTCGGCATCGACGGCAGTCGGCTCAGCACCGCGAGCGAGCTGAAGCAGCCGCCCAAGGTCGCCGCCGGGGACCGGGTCAACCACCAGCGGTACGGCCTCGGCCGGGTGCTGGCGGTCGAGGGGCACGGTTCGGGTGCCCGGGCTCAGATCGACTTCGGTGACCAGACGCTCTGGCTGGTGCTCCGGCACGCCCCGATCGACAAACTCTGACCGCACCGGCGGCCCGTCCTGACCGCTGCCGGGCGACCCGCTCCGCTCGGTTCAGCAGCCCAGGTCCACCCCACGGGCTCGCATCCACGGTGCGGGGTCGACCTGGTTCCACAGCCCGTTGTGCACCTCGAAGTGCAGGTGCGGCCCGGTGACGTCGCCGGTGGCACCCTCGTACCCGATCACCTGGCCGGGCGTGACCCGCTGCCCGACGCTGACCACGGTCCGGCTCTGGTGGGCGTAGTGGGTGAGCCAGCCGTTGCCGTGGTCGACGACCACCGAGATGCCGTACCCGGCGAAGGCCCAGCCGGCCTCGACCACCGTGCCGGCTCCGGCGGCCCGGATCGGGGTCTCCGCCGGCATCGCCAGGTCGATCCCGGCGTGCATCGCTCCCCAGCGCATCCCGTAGCAGGACGTGACACTGGCGCCCGGCAGCGGGTCGACCCAGGCAGCGGCCTTCCGGCTCGCGGTCGGGCTGGCCGCCTTCGCGGACCCGCTGCTCCGGCTCGGCTTGGTGGTCGGCGGCCGGGTGGTCGCGGCGGCGCTCGGGGTCGGGGAGGCCGTCGGGGAGGCCGTCGGGGTGGCGGTGGCCTCCCGCGCGGACCGGTCGGCACGCTGCCCGGCGGCGGCCCGGGCCGACTCCTCCGCGGCCACCGACACCCGGTCGGTCGACCGGTCGTCGCCGACGACCACTGCCGTAACCGCACCAGCCACGCCGAGGCCGAGCAGGGCGACCAGCCCGGGTACGAGGTACCGACCCCGGCCGCCGATCCGGTGCCGGGCGACCCCGGACGGTCCGGTACGCCGGCTAGCGGTGGGCTCGGCCTCGGCCCGGTCCTCGGTCGTCTCGGGCTGGTTCGGATCGGTCTCCGGCACGACGGGTCCCTTCTGGGTGGGGCGTGGACCCGCACATGGTGGTCGGCGCGGCGCTGCCAGCTCGGCGCCGGGTTGCCGATGACGGACGGCGACCGGAAGTCAGCACCGGAGTTATGCCGGAAATCGCCCTTGACGGACCCTGTGCTGCGCGACCTGGCTGTGGGACCGGTCACCCGGCGCGGTGTGGCGCAGGGAACTTCGCGCCGGCTCGGCGCAAAAGAAAACCGCCCAACCGGTCTCGGTCGGGCGGCAAAGCGGCGTGACGTCGAGTCAGGAGGCGGCCACGTCGGCGTACGGATCGTCGACTTTCAGCTGGATGTCCACTTTCCGGTCCCGGAGGTAGGGGATCGGGTCGGTCGGCTTGCCGTTGACATGCAGCTCAAGGTGCAGGTGTGAGCCGTAGGAGTGGCCGGTGTTGCCGACCAGACCGAGCGGGTCGCCGGCCTTGACCTCCTGCCCCTCGCTGACCAGCAGCGACGACGAGTGCCCGTAGATGGACTCGGTGCCGTCGGAGTGCTGGACGATCACGCAGTAGCCGTATCCGCCGAACCAGCCGGCCTTGGTCACCGTGCCCGCGTGCACCGCGTTGTACGGGGTCCCCTCGGGGGCGGCCAGGTCGATGCCGGCGTGCAGCTTGTTCCACTTCATCCCGTACGGCGAGGTGAAGTTGTAGTTCTCGAGCGGAAGCCGCCAGACGTCGGGGGCGGCGGCCAGGGTGGAGGCGAGCCCGTCGTCCCGGTGGTCCCGGGACGCCGGAGCCTGCTGGGCGTCGGCGGACCGCGCGCTCACGTCCTCGCTGGTGGCGGCGGCCTTCTCCAGGTCCGCCAGCGCGGAGGGGCTGACCGCCTTGGCGTCGGGCAGGGCTCCCGCGCCGAGCGCGACGACGCCGGCTCCGACGAACGCGGTGGTGACGACAGCGGCGTAGCGGCTGCGCGGAGGTGTGGGGACGCGGCGTCGCCCTCGATAGCGATCGGGCTCAGACGACAGGCGCTGGCGCACGCACACCCTCCGTTGTCGGGTCAGTGTTGCGACCGTGACCGATGTTCGACGATCGAGGTGAACTCCGGTCGACCGCGTTGTCGCCCGGTCATAGACCTGATGACAACCGTGGGCCACGGTAACCAACCCCTAGGCGCGCCACAAGTCGCAGCGCCAGATTGCCGGTTCGCTGTGCGGTTGTGCGTCATGGAATGCCATATCTCGCAACCTTTTGCGATCGCCCTCGTTAATAGCGCTCAGTTACCTCAAGTGCAGCAGGGTGTCATCGACCCGACTCGTGTCGGAGCCTCCTCGGAGGACTCCCTAGGGGTATGGCCGGATGGGCTCCCCCGGTCGGGGGGCGGCGTGTCGACCGGGGCACGCCGGCCGTCCTTCCGGAGACGCCGCCGGCTGTCCCGCCGGGCGTGCCGGCTCCCTTTCGGGTACGCCGCTTTCGGGTACGCCGGCTTTCGGGTACGCCGGCTTTCGGGTACGCCGGCTTTCAGGTACGCCGGACCGCGCCGCTTCCGGGCTCGTTGCCCGGGGGAGTTCCCGGGCGACCGCCAGGCGGGTTACCGTTCGTTAAGGTAATTCTGGTCGTGTCCATGAGAGGTGTTGCGCTGATGAGTTCTCGGATCCGGGTGGTCGTCGCCAAGCCCGGCCTGGACGGGCACGACCGGGGAGCCAAGGTGGTCGCCCGGGCCCTGCGGGACGCCGGCATGGAGGTCATCTACACCGGTCTGCACCAGACCCCCGAGCAGATCGTCGAGACGGCGATCCAGGAGGACGCCGACGCGATCGGCCTCTCGGTACTGTCCGGGGCGCACATGACGCTCTTCCGCCGGGTACTGGAACTGCTCGCCGAGCGGGACGTGGCGGACCTGGTCGTCTTCGGCGGCGGGATCATCCCGGACGCGGACCTCCCCGAGCTGGAGCGGCTCGGGGTGGCCAAGATCTTCACCCCGGGCGCCACCACCGGCTCGATCGTCGAGTGGGTCCGGAACAACGTGGGCCAACCGGTCGTCGGCTGACCGCCACGGCACGCCGCCCATCAGGCGACTCCGAAGCGGGGCCACACGACTCCGCGGCGGGATCAGGCGGCTCCGAGGCAGGGCCGGGCCGGGCTGGCTGGGCTGGGTCAGGCGGCTCCGGGGCGGAACGGCCTGGAAATGGGGGAGAGGCCGGACGCACCCCTCACACGTCCGGCCTCTCTATGCACGATGCCCCGCCGCCACCCCTCGACCGACAGGGCATCGGCCGTCTCCGTCATCGCGCTCCCCCAGCGCTCCGACATCAGACTCAACGACGTCCCTTACGCCGGGTTACGCCGCCCGGGAAATCTTTTCCCCGCCCCGCCCCGCCCGGCCCGCTGCGCCACCCCGACCGGCCCGCTAAGGCCGCCGGCCTGCTGTGCGTTACCGCACACCGAGCACCCACGTGGATGCCCGGCGTGGTCGCCTCGCTAGGCTGCGCCCGATGGCCTGTTCGTGCGTACAGCAGGCTCCAAACTCATTCACACGCTGGCGGCGGTGCGACGGCGCGCCGCGGAGACGGGACGGGACGCGCAATCGTGGACCTGTACGAATACCAGGGGCGTGAGCTGTTCGAGCGGCACGGGCTGCCCGTGCTGGCCGGCGGTGTCGCGACGACCCCTGAGGAGGCCCGCGCGATCGCCGATCGCCTCGGCGGCCGGGTGGTCGTCAAGGCTCAGGTGAAGGTCGGCGGCCGGGGCAAGGCGGGCGGGGTCAAGCTCGCCGAGGGGCCGGACGAGGCGGTGGCCCGGGCCACCGACATCCTCGGCATGGACATCAAGGGCCACACGGTCAACAAGGTCATGCTGACGGTGACCGCGGACATCGCCGAGGAGTACTACTTCTCCTATCTGCTCGACCGCGCGAACCGTACCTTCCTCTGCATCGCCAGCGTGGCCGGCGGGATGGACATCGAGCAGGTGGCCGCCGAGACGCCGGAGCGGGTCGCGAAGGTGGCGATCGACGCGAACGCCGGGGTCGACGAGGCCAAGGCGCTCCAGATCGTGGAGGCCGCCGGCTTCCCCGCCGAGCTGACCGACCAGATCGTGCCGATCGCCGTACGCCTGTGGCAGGCGTTCGTGGCCGAGGACGCCACCCTGGTCGAGGTGAACCCCCTGGCCCGGACGACCGACGGCACGGTGCTCTGCCTCGACGCGAAGGTGACGCTCGACGAGAACGCCGGCTTCCGGCACCCCGACCACGAGGCGCTGGTCGACCAGGCCGCGGTGGATCCGCTGGAGCAGCGGGCCAAGGAGAAGGACCTCAACTACGTCAAGCTGGACGGCGAGGTCGGCATCATCGGCAACGGCGCCGGCCTGGTCATGTCCACCCTCGACGTGGTGGCGTACGCGGGCGAGGCGCACGGCGGCGTCAAGCCGGCGAACTTCCTCGACATCGGCGGTGGCGCCAGCGCCGCGGTGATGGCGAACGGGCTGGAGATCGTACTCTCCGACCCGGCGGTACGCAGCGTCTTCGTCAACGTCTTCGGCGGCATCACCGCCTGCGACGAGGTCGCCAACGGCATCATCCAGGCGCTGGCCCTGCTCGCCGAGCGCGGCGAGACGGTCGACAAGCCCCTCGTGGTACGCCTCGACGGCAACAACGCGGAGGCCGGGCGGGCCATCCTCGACGGCGCCGCCAACCCGCTGGTGCAGCGGGTGGACACTATGGATGGCGCGGCCCAGCGGGCCGCCGAGCTCGCGGCTGCGGGGGTCTGAGATGGCAATCTGGCTGACCAAGGAGTCCAAGGTCGTCGTACAGGGGATGACCGGCTCCGAGGGGATGAAGCACACCAAGCGGATGCTGGCCGCCGGTACGAACGTGGTCGGCGGGGTCAACCCGCGCAAGGCGGGCCAGACGGTCACCGTCGACGGTGCCGAACTGCCGGTCTTCGGGAACGTGGCCGAGGCGATGACGGGCACCGGTGCCGACGTCAGCGTCATCTTCGTACCGCCGCAGTTCACCCGGGGCGCCGTGGTCGAGGCGATCGACGCCGGCATTCCGCTCGCCGTGGTGATCACCGAGGGCGTACCGGTGCACGACACCGCCGCGTTCTGGGCCTACAACCTGGCGCAGGGGGAGCGGACCCGGATCGTCGGACCGAACTGCCCCGGCATCGCCTCGCCGGGCGCCTCCAACGCCGGCATCATCCCGGCCGACATCACCGGTACGGGCCGGATCGGCCTGGTCAGCAAGAGCGGCACCCTGACCTACCAGATGATGTACGAGCTGCGCGACATCGGCTTCTCCACCTGCGTCGGCATCGGTGGTGACCCGATCATCGGCACCACCCACATCGACGCGCTCGCGGCGTTCCAGGCCGACCCGGAGACCGACGCCATCGTGATGATCGGCGAGATCGGCGGCGACGCCGAGGAGCGGGCGGCCGAGTTCATCAAGGCCAACGTCACCAAGCCGGTGGTGGGATACATCGCCGGCTTCACCGCGCCGCCCGGCAAGACCATGGGGCACGCCGGGGCCATCATCTCCGGCTCGGCCGGCACCGCCGACGCGAAGAAGGCCGCCCTGGAGGCGGTCGGAGTCAAGGTCGGCAAGACTCCGAGCGAGACCGCGCGGCTGATGCGGGAGCTGATGTCCGGCAGTTGAGCCGTCGACGTGTCGTTCCGGGGTGGTCGGTCTGTGCCGGCCACCCCGGTTCCGTCTCCGGTTCCGTCTCCGTCTCCGGTTCTGTCGCTGTCGCTGTCGTCGGCCGAGGTCGGCCAGAGAACGGGTTCCGGGATGGACAAAGCGGGTATCGCGGTGGCCACGGTCATCCGTACGGTGGTGTCGCGAACCGGCCGACCCGCTGCCGTGCCAGAGTAGGCGCTGATGCCACCACCCACCGTTCCCGACCGGCCGCGCCGGCCGGACCCGCCGGAGACCGGACCGGTCGAGCCGGTCGAGCCTGCCGCGCCGGCCGGTGCCGCCGAGCCGACCGGCCGACCCGGGCCGGCGGACGGCCGGGAGCCACGCCGGAACAGGCCGGCCGGGGAGTTTCCGGCCGGGGACCGCCGGGTGCCCCGGCCGAGGCCGGGCCGGCCGGAACGTTCCGGCCGGGCTCCGCTGGCGGTCGCGGCGGCGGTGGCCGCCGGCTGGGCGGCCCTGCTCGGCTATCTGCCGGTTGCCGTGGTGCTCGGGGTGGCCCGGTTCGCCGAGGGCAGCGGTGAGGTCGTCGGCGCCGCCCGGCTGGGCCTGGCCGGATGGCTGCTCGGGCACGGCGTTCCACTACAGACCGAGGCCGGGCCGTTCGGCCTGCCGCCGCTCGCCCTCGCCATGCTGGCGGCCTGGCGGCTGAACCGGGCCGGGGTGCACGTCAGCCGGGCGGTCCGGGTCCGGGACCGGCCGACGTTGGGCCGGGCACTCGCCGTCGCGGTGGCGGTCGGCATCGGGTACGGCGTGCTCGGCGGGCTGGCCGCGCTGCTGCTCGGCGGTGCTGGGCCGACCGTCGACCCGGTACGGGCCGCCGTGACGCTGGCCGGCTTCGGCACCCTCGCCGCGCTGGTCGGCGCGGTACGGGCCAGCGGTGTGCTGGTGGTGGTGGCCCGGCGTACTCCGCTGGTGTTCCGGGACGGGCTGCGTACCGGGGTGGTCGCCGCCCTGCTGCTGCTCGGGGCCGGGGCCGGGGTGGCCGGGCTGGCGGTGGCCACCGGTGGCGGCGAGGCCGGTGACATGATCGGGGCCTACCGCACCGGTGTGCTGGGCCAGGCCGGCATCACCCTGGTCAGTCTCGGCTACGCGCCGAACGCCGCGGTCTGGGCCGCCAGCTATCTTCTCGGGCCGGGTTTCGCGGTCGGCACCGACACGGTGGTGCGGACCTCCGAGGTCTCCATCGGAGCGCTGCCGGCCGTACCCCTGCTGGCCGGGCTGCCCCAGGGGCCGCTCGGCGGGGTCGGTGGCGTCGTGCTGGCCGTGCCGGTACTGGCCGGCATGGCCGCGGGCTGGTTGCTGGCCCGCCGCCGGATGCGGTCCGCGGCCGAGCGGAACGTGCCACCGCCCGGCTGGGCCGCCCTGCTGGGCGCGGCGGCGGTCGGCGGCCCGGTCGCCGGGGTGGTACTCGGCGCGGCGGCCTTCCTCTCCGGCGGCCCGCTCGGCGGCGGCCGGCTCGCCGAGGTGGGGCCGGCCTACTGGCAGGTGGCCGCCGGGGCGACCGTCGTCGTGCTGGTCGGCACCCTGATCGGCGCCGCCGCGACCCGGGCCGTGGCCCGAGACTGACCGACGTCCGGCCCACCTGGTCAGGGCCGGAATGCGCTTGGGGCGCCCCGGAAACTCCGGGGCACCCCAACGCGGCTTGTCACGACTCCGGGCGGCGTGTGCCGCCCGACCCGTCATCAGTAGGTGAAACCGTCGATCTGCAGCACGAACGCGAGGATCACGTTGACCACCCCGAGGAGCAGGCCGACGCCACCGCAGATCAGACCGGCCAGCGCCTGACCGCCGTTGCTGGCCTCACCCCGGCTGGCCTTGCCCCGGCCGAGGAAGCCGAGCACGACACCGGCGATGCCGGCGATGATGCCCAGCGCGGCACAGCACGCCGCCGGAATCGAGATGATGCCGACGATCATCGCGATCAGGCCGAGGGTGTTGTTCTGCCCGCCGGCCGGCGCGTATCCGCCGGTCTGGTAACCGGGTGCCGCGCCGTACGGCTGGCCCGGCATCGGCTGCTGCTGGCCGTACGGGTCCTGGTGGGGCTGCTGCGCGTCCTGGTACTGCGGCTGCCCGTACGGCTGCCCTGACGTGGGCTGCCCGTACGGCTGCCCCGAGGTCGGCGGCTGCCCGTACGGCTGCCCTGAGGTCGGTTGCCCGTACGGCTGCCCTGAGGTCGGCGGCTGCCCGTACGGCTGGCCCGAGGTCGGTTGCCCGTACGGCTGGCCCGGCGCGGGCTGCGGCGGCTGCGCGTACGGATCCTGCTGCTGTGGTGCGTTCGGATCCGACGGCTGCTGCCCGTACGGGTCCTGGCCTGGGTAGCCGGGCTGCATGACAAGACTCCTTCGACAGATCTCTCAGACTAGATGTTCGACGCCGAGTTGGCGCTGAGGATGACGCTGATGACGCAGCAGATCAGCGAGACCGCCCACACGCAGATGCCGATGATAAGGGCCAGCTTCGACCACTTGCGGGACTCGGCGGCAGCGGCCTGGGCCGCCGGGTAGTTGCCCTGCTGGAGCAGGGGGTTCACCTTCGAGGCGTTCATGATGGCCGGGATGGCCAGCGGCCAGAACAGGAAGATCGCGACGATGGACATCGTCATGTTGTTGTTGATCTCTTGCGGCGGGTGTGAGGGGTAACCGGGTTGCATGTGTGTGGGCTCCTTGGCGTGCACTCAGTGCACGTATGAAATTACGAGGGGCTATCTCCTGGGACAGGTCAATGCCCCGAGCGTCCGGCAGCGTACCTAATCAGCGCAACTTTGGTGGCCCGCTCGCCGCCCGACATGCCGATCGTGATCGACACCGCTCCACACGGTGACGTGCTCGGGTCGCGCCGCCGGGGAGTCGGCCTGACCTGCCCGATAGGGTGCTGGGGTGACTGAGCCCGCGTCGGCAGCCCGGATCGTCGTCCTCGTCTCCGGCTCCGGGAGCAACCTACAGGCCCTGCTCGACGCCGCTGCGGATCCGGCGTACGGCGCCCGGGTGGTCGCCGTCGGTGCCGACCGGGACGGCATCGCCGGGCTCGACCGGGCCGCCGCGGCCGGGGTACCCACCTTCGTCGACCAGGTCAGGGCGTACCCGACGCGCGAGGACTGGGACCGCGCGCTCACCGCGCACGTCGCCGGGTACGAGCCCGACCTGGTCGTCTCGGCCGGCTTCCTCAAGCTGGTCGGCGCGGACTTCCTGGCGGCCTTCGGCGACCGGTACGTCAACACGCACAACTCGCTGCTGCCCGCCTTCCCCGGCATGCACGGCCCGCGCGACGCCCTCGGCTACGGAGTCAAACTCGCCGGGGCCACGCTCTTCTTCGTCGACGCCGGTGTGGACACCGGGCCGATCATCGCCCAGGTGGCGGTGCCGGTACTCGACGACGATGACGAGGAGACCCTCACCGAGCGGATCAAGGTGGCCGAGCGCCGGCAGCTCGTCACGCAGGTCGGCCGGCTGCTCCGGGAGGGTTGGACGATCACTGGAAGGAAGGTCACGATCGGAGTGAGCGACACGAGTTCCGGCGCGGACGGCCGGCGGCCGATCAGGCGCGCGCTGGTCAGCGTCTACGACAAGACCGGGCTGGTCGAGCTGGCCCGGGCGCTGCACGGCGGCGGAGTCGAGATCGTCTCCACCGGCAGCACGGCGGCGACCATCGAGGGGGCCGGGATCCCGGTCACCCCGGTCGAGGCGCTGACCGGGTTCCCCGAGGTGCTCGACGGCCGGGTCAAGACGCTGCACCCGAAGGTGCACGCCGGGCTCCTGGCCGACCTGCGGCTGGAGCGGCACGCGGGGCAGCTCGGCGAGCTGGGCATCGCCCCGTTCGACCTGCTGGTGTCGAACCTCTACCCGTTCAGCGAGACGGTCGCGTCCGGCGCGGACTTCGACGAGTGCGTCGAGCAGATCGACATCGGTGGGCCGGCGATGGTCCGGGCGGCAGCCAAGAACCACGCCTCGGTGGCGGTGGTGACGTCGGTGTCGGCGTACCCGTCGGTGCTGGCCGCCCTGGCCGACGGCGGTTTCAGCGCCGGGCAGCGCCAGCAGCTCGCGGCCCGCGCCTTCGCCGACATCGCCGAGTACGACGTGGCGGTGGCGAACTGGTTCGCGGTGCGGACCGGCCCGGAGGAGCAGGAGTGGCCGGCCTTCGCCGGTCAGGTGCTCACCGCGCCCACCCCGCTGCGGTACGGAGAGAACCCGCACCAGGCGGCGGTGCTCTACGTCGACCCGGCCTCCCCACCCGGGCTGGCCCAGGCCGAACAGTTGCACGGCAAGGAGATGTCCTACAACAACTACGTCGACGCGGACGCGGCCTGGCGGGCGGCGAACGACTTCGCCGACCGGCCGGCGGTGGCGATCATCAAGCACGCCAACCCGTGCGGCATCGCGGTCGGCGCCGACGTGGCCGAGGCGCACCGTCGGGCGCACGCCTGCGACCCGGTCTCCGCCTTCGGCGGGGTGATCGCGGTCAACCGGCCGGTCTCGGTCGAGATGGCGCAGCAGGTCGCCGAGGTCTTCACCGAGGTACTGGTGGCACCCGACTTCGAGCCGGGCGCGGTGGACGTACTCTCCGGCAAGAAGAACATCCGGCTGCTGCGGGCGCCCGCCTTCGCGCCGTACCCGGCGGAGTGGCGCCCGGTCAGCGGGGGCGCGCTGGTGCAGATGGCCGACCGGGTGGACGCGCCCGGCGACGACCCGGCCGGCTGGCGGCTGGCCACCGGCGAGCCCGCCGACCCGGCGACCCTGGCCGATCTCGCCTTCGCCTGGCGGGCCGTCCGGGCGGTGAAGAGCAACGCGATCCTGCTCGCCGTCGACGGGGCGACCGTGGGGGTCGGGATGGGTCAGGTGAACCGGGTCGACTCGGCGCACCTGGCGGTCTCCCGGGCCGGTGCCGAGCGGGCCCGGGGCGCGGTCGCCGCGTCGGACGCGTTCTTCCCGTTCCCGGACGGGCTCCAGGTACTGATCGACGCCGGGGTCCGGGCGGTCGTCCAGCCCGGCGGCTCGCTCCGCGACGAGGAGGTCGTCGCGGCGGCCAGGGCGGCCGGGATCACCATGTACTTCACCGGCACCCGGCACTTCTTCCACTGACGTACCCCCCGACGCCGTCCACGTCGGCACCCCCATGATCAGGATGCCGCGCGGGACGCCCGGCGGACCGGTGGAGCCCCCTCGGCCCCCGGGTCCGCCGGGACTCCCGCCCCGGTTCGCACCGCGCCGCCCAACCGAGCCGGAGCGCGGACCGTCAGAAAGCCCGCGCCGCCCAACCGAGCCGGAGCGCGGACCGTCAGAAAGCCCGCGCCGGTTCGTCGCCGGCGGTCAGCCGACCCGGAGTACCGCGCTGCCGGTCGCGCCGCCGGACCGACTGGCCCGTACGGTCCAGCAGCCGGCGGTGGGGAAGTTCCAGCCGGTACCCCATTCGTCACCCGGCCTGGTCCAGGTGCTTCCGCTGTGCCCGCTGGGTCCCCAGACCGGTTCGATCGTGACCCCGCCCGGGCCGGTGGCCCGGATGCTGAGGGTGCCGGAGCCGGTCATCCGCCAGACGATCTTCTCGTCCCGACCGGTGGTCAGGCTCGGACCGCCGCGCGGAAAGAGCAGCCCCCAGAACGAGTTCCCGGCATTCGCGACGCCCCGCACCTCGGGCGGACCGTCCGCGGAGCGCACCTCGGGCGCGCAGGTGGCGGCCGGTTCGGCGGCGGCTCCGGTCGCGGTCACCGGTCCCGCGCCGGTCCCCGGCGTCGACGCGCCGGCGGTCGGGCCGGGCGCACCGGCGCTCGGGTCGGCGGCGCTCGGGCCATCCTCGCCACAGCCGAGCAGCGGAGCCGTCGAGGCCACCAGGGCCAGCGTCACGAGCAGTCTTCGCACCATGTAGACGAGAGCCCGGAAACCATTGTGTGGTTCCCGGGCTGAGCCCGCCGTGCCGGGTGCGCCGAGTCGATTTCGACGTCGCCGTCGAGACCTGTCGGGGAACCGGGTCAGTTCGTGACGGTCGCCCGGAAGGAATAGCTTCCCGTACCGGCCGTCTCGGACCAGACCACCAGCAGGTAGCGCTTCCCGCGTTCGAGGGTTGCCAGCTCGGTGCCCCAGCAGAGGTTGTGCGGGGTGTAGAGATGTGGTGCTGGCGTGTCATCCAGCACCCCGACCGTGAATTCGCATCCGTTGGCCTCGGAGAGCCGTAGCCGGCCGGACTGTGCTGCCTCGAACGCGTGGAGGTCGACCCGTCCGGGGACGTCCAGGCTCCCGGTCGTGGTCCCGAGGGTGCTGTCGATCCGACGTTCCTTGGCGGTGACGAGTCGGAACCCGTAGTCACCGGTGTCCCCGCCGGTACGGTCGACGCTGAGCGTGTAGGCCGCGCCGGGCAGCAGCGAGTACTGGTACGTGCTGGTGACCGTGAAGCCGGGAGCGGTCGAGGCGCCCGGCCCGTCCGTTGTGATGCGCAGTGACCCAGCGCCGGAACGGCCTGTCTCGCCGGTGACGTCCACCAGCCGCAGCACGGTTGCCTCGCCGACCTCCAGTCGGTACGTCTGGACCGCCCCGGCGGTGGCGATCGACCCCGTCACGACACTTCCGTCGCGGAGCGTCCCGCCCGGCCCGGCCCGCTGCGGCGGCACGCCGTCGGTGGGATTCCCGCCCGGCTCGGTACGCCCCGGCGCCGCCCCGGCGATTCTCCGTACGGTGGCCGCGGTGCTGATCGCGAACGCCGGCTGACCGGTGAACGCCAGATCCGTCACACAGCCACCCTGGGCCACGGCGTCGACGACTCCCAGCGCGGCGCAGATTCGGCGGGCCGCCTCGTGCTGTGCGACGTTCGCCTGGTCGGCCGGGAGCGTCTTGGCCGGGAAGTCCCGGTTGGTGTAGGTGTCCGTATCGGTGCCCGCCGGGTAGTCGAGGAGTGAGGTGTCCTGACTGATCCGCCAACTGTCGGCGAATTCGCCGTAGAGCTGCTCGTGGCTCGGCTGGGCCGGCAGTGTGGTGCCGTTCCTGACCGCCAGATCGTTGGCCGGGTCGCCGTCCTGGTTGCCGAGAAGGCCGATGAACTTACCCTTGTGCCGAGGTGCGGGGTGGAGCAGGATGCGCATGCCCCACCAACCGATGAACGCCACGTTCGCCCTGGTCCCGTCCGGCCAGACCACGTCGTAACCGTCGTCGGCCGAGGTCGTGACCGTACCGCCGCCGGGGAGAGCGGTCCGGGCGTCGGTGAAGTCGGTCTCGACGCCGTCGAGTCGGATCTCCGGTCTGCCGTCGTACAGGGCGAACGTCAACCGGCTGGCGCCGACCCGCAGGCCGAACGCGCTGTTGAGAGACATGTCCTGGCTATTCGGGACGGCTGCCTGCCGGACGTGTATCTCGACGTCGTCGGACTTGGCGAGCAGGAACTCGCCGACCGCCTGGAAGTCGTACCACCGCTGGTCGAACGTGACGAGGTGCGGGTCGCCGTTGCTGCCACCGGGCGGCTCCAGATCCGTTGTCGGCGTACCCGAAGCGTCGCCGCCCTCCTGCGGAAGGTCGGTGCCCCCGTTCGGCGCGGTGCCGCCTTCGTTCCGAGGGCCGCCGTTTCCGTTCGGAGGGTTGTCGCCGCCAGGGTGTGGCGGGTTGCCCGCGCCGTCTCGCGGAGCGCCGTCCGCGGCCGGAGGATCGCCGTCCCCGCCCGGCGGGCCGCCGGCACCGTCCGGGTTGTCGTTGCCGTTGCGCTGGTTGTCGCCCGGACGGCCCGTCCGGGTCGGCGGGTCGGCCGGCTTCTTGCAGTCCTCACGGACCTGTTGCAGGCCCGGATGCCTTCCCGGCGGCAGGGGCAGGCCGCTGTAGTTGTGCCTCAGGGGTAGACCCTTCGCGGCTCGGTAGTAGTTCTCCGCCCGGACCGCGCGAACTTCCGCAATCGCCGGTCCCCTGTTCGTCGGTTTGCCGTCCGATCCGATCCCGCAACGCGTGAGGTCCACCTCGTCGGCCGCATTGTCAACAGCGTGCACGAGCTCGTGATAGAGCGAGGCGCATTTGTCCAGCGCAACCTTCGGGTCCTGCGAGTACGCCCCATTCTGCTTCGGGTTCCAGTCGACATTTGTGTAACCGTAGTAGTGGGTCGCTTCGGAAACGTTGCTCCGGTTCGGCCGGATGATGACTCTGAACCCCGGTTTGTCGAGGATCTCCATGACGCCGACCTGGTCTCCCAGGGTCACCCGGAAATCGTTGAGGCACCCCTGGACGGCCTCCACGAACCCCAGGTTCGCCGGGTCGCCGCGATCATCGATCTCGATCGAGGCACGGGCCGGGCGCGCCTGCCCCAGGCTGACCAGCGCCGCGCCGACCAGCAGGATCACGATCGCCGCCCCGGCCCCGGTCCGGGTGCGCCGCCGCGCGAGCACCCAGGCGGTGCCGGCTACCGCCAGGAGCAGCAACATGCCGACCGTGACCAGTACGACCAGACGCCGCCAGCCGCCGCTCTCCGCCGAGCCGATCGTGAACGCCGCCTCCGCAGGGTCGCTCGGCCCGGCGCATTCCCCCGTGGTGCCCGGCATCTGGTACGTCGCCCGCAGCAGGTACCGCCCCGGTTCGTGTACCGGCCACCGGGCCGCCACCGCAGCGCCGTCAGCCGTCGCGGCCATCGTCTCGAAGGCGGGGCCGGCAGAGCCGCTCTCGGTCACCAACTCGAAGTCGAGGGTCGCGCCCGTCGCCAGCTCGCGCGAGTCGGCACTCAGGGCCGCGGCGTAACCTTCGCCGAACGTGACGAGCGCGAAGCCCGCTGACCCGACCGGCTTCCCGTCCCGGGTGAGCGTCATCGACACCGTACCGTCAGGTGTCGACGCCAGCCGGCACGACCGGGCGGCCTGATTTGTCACCGACAGTGCGAGCCGAACCGGTTCGCCGGGCGAGAAGTGCGGCTTGGCCGCATTGATCGTCAACGTCGTCGCCGGCCGGCGGGGCTCTGCCGATGGCACCCCCTCCGGCGCCGCGACGGCCATCTGGGCGGCCGGAGCCATCGCGAGCAAACTGAATCCGACGACGGTTCCCGCCCGCCGCAAGAACCGCAGAACTGATCGAGGAAACACCACAACTCCCGAAAAGTCTAGACCTGAACCACCTGCACCGATGCGGATTCACTGGGCACGGGCATAACGGTAGACAGCGACGGCTCTCGGGTAATCACGGTTCTGTGCCAATCCGGCGCGACCCTGGCCAATGTTGAACCTGCTTCCACCTCCCCTTGCGGTCGGGCGGACCGCAAGGTCGGACGCGGCGCGTGTGCGCCGTGCGGTTCAGGCCGAAAAGGTTCAGTGCACCGGGTGCGGTCACACCAGGCGGGATGTCCCTGGTCAGGGGGTTGCAGCGCTGGTTCGTGAACCCCTATGCCATTCGTCGTGCACTGACTTCGGCGAAGTGGCAGGCCGACGGGTGCGGCTCGACGGCCCGGAGCACGAGCTGCGGCTCCTGGGTGGCGCAGACCTCCTGCGCCTTCCAGCACCGGGTGCGGAACCGGCAGCCCGACGGCGGGTTGGCCGGCGACGGTACGTCCCCGTCGAGCCGGATGACCTCGCGGTGCGCCCGCGCCTTCGGGTCCGGCACCGGCACCGCCGAGAGCAGCGCCTGGGTGTACGGGTGGGTCGGCCGCTCGTAGATCTCGTCCTCGGTACCGATCTCCACGATCTTGCCCAGGTACATCACCGCGACCCGGTCCGCGATGTGCCGGACCACCGACAGGTCGTGCGCGATGAAGATGTAGGAGAGGCCCAGTTCGTCCTGGAGGCTCTCCAGCAGGTTGATCACCTGGGCCTGGATCGACACGTCCAGCGCCGACACCGGCTCGTCGCAGACGATCACCTCGGGCTTCAGCGCGAGGGCCCGGGCGATCCCGATCCGCTGCCGCTGCCCGCCGGAGAACTGGTGCGGGTACCGGTTGATGTGCTCCGGGTTCAGCCCGACCAGCTCCAGCAGCTCCTGCACCCGCTGCCGGCGGGCGCCACGCGGCGCCGCGTCCGGGTGGATGTCGAACGGCTCGCCGATGATGTCGCCGACCGTCATCCGCGGGTTCAACGAGGTGTACGGGTCCTGCATGACCATCTGCACGTTCCGGCGCATCCGGCGCAGCGCCGCGCCGGAGAGCTTGAACATGTCCCGGCCCTCCAGCATCGCCCGGCCGGCGGTCGGCGTCTCCAGCCGCATCAGCAGCTTGGCCAGGGTCGACTTGCCACAGCCGGACTCGCCGACGATCCCGAGGGTCTCGCCCCGGCGCAGTTCGAAGCTGACCCCGTCGACCGCCTTGACCGCGCCGATCTGCCGTTTGAAGACGATGCCCTGGGAGATCGGGAAGTGCTTGACGACGTTCTCGACCCGCAGCACCGTCTCGCCGCGCGGCTTGACCGGTGCGGTCGGCCCGGTGCCGCCGGAGCCGTACCGCGGGTTCGTCGGATCAGATGCGGCCATCGAGGACCTCCTGGGCGAGGTGACAGGCGCTGGTCCGGCCGTCGCCGAGCGACCGGACGGCCGGTACGACGTCGACGCACTCCTGCCGGGCGTACGGGCAGCGCGGGTGGAAGGGGCATCCGCTGGGGATCCGCATCAGGTTGGGCGGCAGGCCCTTGATGGTGGTCAGCCGCTGCCCCTTGTGGTCGAGCCGCGGAATCGACTCCAGCAACCCCTTGGTGTACGGGTGCGCCGGTGCCTCGTACAGCGAGTGCACGTCGGCGTGCTCGACGATCCGGCCGGCGTACATCACGGCGATCCGGTCGGCCACGTCGGCGACGACCCCGAGGTCGTGGGTGATCAGGATCATCGCCATGTCCAGGTCCCGGCGGAGTTCGCCGAGCAGATCCATGATCTGGGCCTGCACGGTCACGTCCAGCGCGGTGGTGGGCTCGTCGGCGATCAGCACCGCCGGGTCGAGCGCCAGCGACATCGCGATCATGACCCGCTGGCGCATGCCGCCGGAGAACTGGTGCGGGTAGTCGCCGATCCGCTGTTTCGCGGCCGGGATCTTGACCAGTTCCATCAGCTCGATCGCCCGGCGCTTGGCCTGGGCCCGGGACAGCCCCTCGCGCAGCCGCAGCATCTCGCCGATCTGCCAGCCGACCGGGAAGACCGGGTTCAGCGCGGAGAGCGCGTCCTGGAAGATCATCGAGATCTGTTTTCCGCGTACCTTCCGGCGCTCCTCCTCGGGGAGCTTCAGCAGGTCGGTACCGCGGTAGAGGATCTGCCCGCCCGGGATGACCGCCGGTGGCATGTCCAGGATGCCCATGATCGCCTGGGCGGTCACCGACTTGCCGGAGCCGGACTCGCCGAGTACCGCCAGGGTCTCCCCGGCGTCCAGGTGGTACGAGACGCCGTTGATCACCTTGGCCACACCGTCCCGGGTGCGGAACTCGACGAAGAGGTCCCGTACCTCCAGCAGGTGCCCGCCGTCGCCACCGGCCGCCGCCGTCGCGACGGCACCCTGCCGGCCGAATTGGTCGCTCATCTGATTCACCGCAGCTTCGGGTCGAAGGCGTCGCGGATCGCGTCGCCGAGCATGATGAAGGCCAGTACGGTCAGCGCCAGGAAGGTCGACGGCACCACCAGCGGGATCGCCGACTCCCGCATGTGCGTCCGGCCGGCGTCGATGTCGATGCCCCAGGAGATGGTCGGCGCCCTCAGGCCGATGCCGAGGAACGAGAGCGTCGCCTCGGCGGCGATGAACGAGCCGAGCGCGATGGTCAGTACCACGATCACCGGGGCCAGCGAGTTGGGCAGGATGTGCCGCCACATGGTCCGGCCGTTGCCGGCGCCGAGCATCCGGGCCGCCGCCACGTAGTCCTGCTGCTTGGCGCTGATCACCGAGGAGCGGATCACCCGGGCGGCGGTGGTCCAGCCGAGGATCGAGAGTACGAAGATCACCGCGATGATCCGGACGTTCGGGCTGTCGCTGCTGATCCGCTTGAGCATCACGATCGCGGCGAGCAGCAGCGGGATGCCGAGTACCACGTCGATCACCCGGGACAGCGCCGCGTCGATCCACCGGCCGAAGTAGCCGGCGAGCATGCCGACGGTGATCGCGATCAGCCCGGTGACCAGCGCGGAGAACGCGCCGACCAGCAGCGATGCCCGAGCACCGAAAACCGAACGGGCGTAGATGTCGCAGCCCTGGAAGTCGTACCCGAAGGGGGCGCCGCCGCCGGGGCCGGCGTGCTGCCGGGCCAGCGTGCAGTCGTGCGGGTCGTTCGAGGTGAACAGGCCGGGGAAGGCCGCCATCGCGGTGACCGCCAGGACCAGTACCAGCGAGATCCAGAAGATCGGGTTGCGGCGCAGGTCGCGCCAGGCGTCGCCGGCCAGGCTGCGCGGCCGGGCGGCCGGGTCGGCCTTGCCGCCGCTCATCTCCGCCGCCGCGACGGTTTCCAGCTCACTCATCCCAGTTCCTCACTCGTACCGGATGCGGGGGTCGAGGACGGCGTAGAGGACGTCCACCACGAGGTTCGACACCAGATAGACCACGACCAGCACGCTGACCAGGCCGACCACCAGCGGGCCGTCCTCGGTCTTGATGCCGCGGAAGAGGTTGAACCCGACTCCCGGGATGTTGAAGACGCCCTCGGTGATGATCGCGCCGCTCATCAGGTTGCCGAGTTCGACGCCGAGGAAGGTGATCACCGGGATCAGCGAGTTCCGGAGTACGTGCACGCTGACGATGCGCCGGATCGGCAGCCCCTTGGCCTTCGCGGTCCGTACGTAGTCCGAGCGCAGGTTCTCGGCCACCGAGGTACGGGTCAGTCGCAGCGCGGTGGCCAGCGACAGGGAGCCGAGCACGATGCCGGGTAGCAGTAGGGCGTAGATGCTGGGCTCCGAGCCGGCGGTCGGCGGGAAGAGCGGCAGCTTGACGCCGAGGAAGTACTGGGCGAGCGGCGCCAGCACGATGGTGGGGATGCCCAGCACCAGCAGGGTCAGCGCCAGGGTGGCGTTGTCGAAGATGCCGCCCCTGCGGAGCCCGGCGATGATCCCGGCGGTGACGCCGACCAGGATCGCCACCAGCAGCCCGATGATCGCCAGTTTCACCGTGACCGGCCACGCCTGGGCCAGCATGTCGCTGATCTTCCGGCCGGTGAGCGAGTCGCCGAGGTCGCCCCGGAGCAGGTTGCCGACGTAGTCGACATAGCGGTAGAAGAAGCCGCCGACGCCGGTCTGGTCGAGGTGGAACTTCTCGGTCAGGTACGCCCGCTGCGCCTCGCTGACCGGGCGCTCACCGGCGAGTGCCTGGATGGGATCACCCTGTCCGGCGAACATCAGCGCGTAGACGATCAGAGTGGTCCCGAAGAAGGCCAGGACCATCTGAAGCAGGCGCCGCACGAGGTAGCGGAACATGCTTGCCTACTCTCCGTGGGAATGGCTGGGGCGCGGTGCGTGCGGGAGAAACGGTCCGGGCCACCCGAGGAGTTACCGGGTGGCCCGGAGCGGCCGTGCGGTCAGCTCAGCTGACGACCTCGATCTTGGTCATGTCGACGACCTGGAAGAGGTCGACCTCGACGTTCTTGACCCGGGTCGAGTGCGCGTAGACGTTCTGGCCGAACCGGAGCGGGATCACCGGCATCTCGGCGGCCAGGATGTCCTCGGCCTGCTGGTACTTCTTGACCGCCTCGTCCGGGGTCGCGGCGGCCGTACCCTCCTGCACCAGCCGGTCGAAGTCCGGGTTGCTGTACCCGTAGTAGTTCGACGAGCCGTTGGTGGTGTACAGCGGGCCGAGGTAGTTCTCCATCGACGGGTAGTCCATCAGCCAGCCCAGCCGGATCAGGCCGACCGGCTGCTTGTTGTCGACCTTGGTCAGCAGGTCCGAGAACTTCGGCTCGGCCGCACCGACGCACTCCACGCCCAGGTTGGCCTTGAGCTGGTTGCAGGTCGCGTCGACCCAGTCCTTGTGCCCACCGTCACCGTTGTAGGTGATCTTCAGCTCGGCAGGCCCACCGGCGGCCTGGTACAGCTCCTTGGCCTTGGCCGGGTTGAACTCGCAGGACTCGCCGCAGGTGTCGTCGCGGTAGCCGGCGACCACCGGGGAGACGAACGAGCGCGCCGAGATCTGCGACTCCTTGAAGATCGACCTGGTGATCTCGTCCCGGTCGATCGCCATGGAGACCGCCTTGCGCACGTCCGGCTTGCTGAACTCCTTCTGGAACGTGGGGAAGGCCACGAACTGGAAGGACGAGGCGGGGCTCTGCTGGAACCGGTCGCCCAGGTCCGTCGCCGCGGTGCTCAGGCTCTCGGTCGGTACGGTCACGTCCACGTCGAGGTTGTCCGACAGCACGTCCGCGTACGCCGCGGTGAGCTGCTGGTAGATCCGGAACTCGGCGCCGGCGATCTTCGGCTTCTCACCCGGGTACGCGTCGTAGCGCTCGACCTCGACCTTGGCGTCGTGCTGCCAGGTGCCCTTCATCTTGAAGGGGCCGTTGCCGATCGGGGCGTCCTCGAAGCCGTCCTTGATCACGCCGGGCGCCGAGAAGGCCGCCGCCGGCAGCGGGTAGAACGCCGTGTAGCCGAGCACCGTCTTGAACTCGGCGTACGGCTTCGCCAGCGTCACGGTGAAGGTCAGGTCGTCGACCTTCTTCAGCCCGGTCAGCGTGTCGCTCTTCGGCTCCGGCGCCTTCTGCGGGCCGTCGCCGTCCGGGTCGGTCGACTGGAGGTCCTCGTAGCCGGCGATCTTCTCGAAGAAGTAGCTGTTGCCCTGGCCGTTCGGCGCGTAGGCACCGTAGTTCCAGGCGTTGAGGTAGCTGTCCGCGGTCACCTTCTCGCCGTCGTGGAAGGTGTAGCCGTCCTTCAGCTTGATCGTCCAGGTCACGTTGTCGGTCGACGTCACGGACTCCGCGGCGACCTCGTACGGCTTGTTCTGCTCGTCGTAGTCGACCAGCGGGGTGAACAGGGCGGACAGCACCTGGTTACCGCTCGAGTCGTTGGTGTTGGTGGAAATCAGGTGCTGTGGTTCCGCGATCTGGACCGAAACCGTCGCATTCGGGTCGCTCTCCCCCGAGTCGCCGCCACTGCCACAGGCCGCGAGGCCGAGGGTCGCGGCAAGGGGGAGGGCGGTCCAGGCGGCGAGCCTACGAACCTGCATTGAGCCTCCTTGTCTCCTTACGCTGAGCAGTCGTCACCACACAGAGGTAACGCTGTGCAACGCTTGGCAAAGGTAGGTCGTAGCGGTACGCCTGGCCAAACTGGATGATTACAAATCAGTAACACAAGGTGTCGGCAAGACTTGCGCGCATCCGCTCTGAGCTGCTAACGCGCCTTCGGCTCGGTTGATGGGCCGATTCGGTCATCTAGAACTTTTAGCCACGATTAGCCTTGCGGGAACACGCTGAGTGCGATGATTTGGCGGCGAAGATTGGTCCGCATTCGCCTAGATCGGCCCTTCCATAATGTGGACAACTCCACAAGATCTTACTTAGCGTGACCAAGGACACGGTTACTTATAGTTAACGCGAGGTGTCGGACGCCCGGCCGACCGGGCCTTGGCCGAGTGGCCGATCCCGGTACCGGCCAGCCGGGTGCCGGGGCGTCCGGCCGGATCGCGTGAGACGATCTGGCTGTGACGGCCACCCTTCTCGACGGCAAAGCGACCGCGGCACACATCAAGGACGAACTGCGCGACCGGGTGAAGGCGCTGGCCGAGCGAGGCGTCGTGCCGGGGCTGGGTACGGTGCTGGTCGGCGAGGACCCCGGCTCCCAGGCGTACGTCAACGGCAAGCACCGGGACTGCGCCGAGGTGGGGATCGCCTCGATCCGCCGTGAGCTGCCGGCCGACGCCACTCAGGAACAGGTCGACGCCACGGTCGCCGAACTCAACGCCGACCCGGCCTGCCACGGCTACATCGTGCAGCTCCCGCTCCCGGCCCACCTGGACACCCAGCGGGTACTGGAGATGATCGACCCGGACAAGGACGCCGACGGGCTGCACCCGGTCAACCTCGGCCGGCTCGTACTCGGTTATCCCGGCCCGCTGCCCTGCACCCCGCGCGGCATCGTCGAGCTGCTCCGCCGGCACGAGGTGCCGCTGCGCGGCGCCGAGGTGGCGGTGGTCGGCCGGGGCAACACGGTCGGCCGGCCACTCGGGCTGCTGCTGACCCGGCGCAGCGAGAACGCGACAGTGACGCTCTGCCACACCGGCACCCTCGACCTGGCCGCGCACACCCGGGCCGCCGACATCGTGATCGTGGCGGCCGGAGTGCCGGGCCTGCTCACCGCCGACATGGTGCGCCCCGGCGCGGTGGTGGTCGACGTCGGGATCACCCGGGTGATCGGCGCGGACGGCAAGGGCCGCTACACCGGCGACGTCGGCCCCGACGTCGCCGAGGTGGCCGGCAAGCTGGTGCCGATGCCGGGCGGAGTCGGTCCGATGACCCGGGCGATGCTGCTGACCAACGTGGTGGAACGGGCCGAAGCCGAGCTGGAGCCGGCCGAACAGGGCTGACCCGGACTGGCAGCGCCCGGCCCGTCGATCCGTGACCGGGAAGGGCTGTCCCGGACTGGCCGGTCCGGCCCGCCGATCCGGGCGGGGCAGCCGCACCACCTTGTCGTCGCCGAGCCGGGATTCGGACCAGGGCGGGGTTGTGGACCCGGGCGGGTGCCGGCCGGTGCGGGTGTGAGCGACGGCAGGCAATTCCGCCCCTGGCCAGAACCGAACACTCCTGGCTGATACCGTCCGGAAATAACCAGACGGGTAGCAGGGAGTGGGACGACCATGGGCAAAAAGGTCACCGTAGTCGGTGCCGGCTTCTACGGCTCGACGACCGCGCAGCGCCTGGCGGAGTACGACGTCTTCGACACTGTCGTGATCACCGACATCATCGAGGGCAAGCCCGAGGGCATCGCGCTGGACCTCAACCAGTCGCGCCCGGTGGAGGGCTTCGAGACCAGGGTCGTCGGTGTGACGACCGGCAAGAACGGCGAGGGCTACGAGCAGCTCGAGGGCTCCGACGTCGTCGTGATCACCGCCGGGCTGCCCCGCAAGCCGGGGATGAGCCGGATGGACCTGCTGGAGACCAACGCCCGGATCGTCCGGCAGGTCGCCGAGAACGTCGCCAAGTACGCCCCGAACGCCGTGGTCATCGTCGTCTCCAACCCGCTGGACGAGATGACCGCGCTGGCCCAGATCGCCACCCAGTTCCCGCGCAACCGGGTGCTCGGCCAGGCCGGCATGCTCGACACCGCCCGGTTCACCAACTTCGTCGCCGAGGCGCTCGGCGTGCAGGTCGGCTCGGTGCGGACCCTCACCCTCGGCTCGCACGGCGACACGATGGTGCCGGTGCCGTCCCGCAGCACCGTCGACGGCAAGCCGCTGCGCGACGTGATGCCGGCGGAGCAGATCGAGGAGCTGGTGGTACGCACCCGCAACGGTGGGGCCGAGGTGGTCGCGCTGCTCAAGACCGGTTCGGCGTACTACGCCCCGTCGGCCGCCGCCGCCCGGATGGCGCGGGCCGTGGCGACCGACTCCGGCGAGGTGATGCCGGTCTGCGCCTGGGTCGACGGCGAGTTCGGCATCTCCGGTGTCTACCTGGGCGTCGAGGCCGAGATCGGCCGGGAGGGCGTACGCCGGATCGTGGAGACGCCGCTGGACGCCGACGAGATCGACAGCCTGAAGGCCGCCGCCGAGGCGGTCCGGGCCAAGCAGGGCGACATCGCCAACATGTGAGCTGTCAGCGGCGAAGCGCGGGGCCCGGCGTGCGGTGGTACGCCGGGCCCCGCGCTTTCCGCTCTCCCGCCGACCCGGGTCGGGTGTCAGCGCAGGGGGAAGGAGTCCTGGTGCTCGGTCACCTGGTAGGTCGGTCCGGCGGTCGCCCGGGTGTGCGCGGCGGCGGTGGCGGCCGGGGTCTCCTGGCTGAGTACGGAGATGCCCGGCTCACCGGCGAGCACGACGAACTCGGCGGCGGTCCGTACCGTGGCGGTGGGCGCCCAGACGGTGTCGACCAGCCGCAGCGAGCTGAGCATCCGCTCCGGGGTCACGTCGCAGACCACGTAACCGCGCTGGTTGTCGATGTACTTCCAGTGCGGGCTCTCCGCCATGATCGGGTCGTACGTGCGGTGGAAGGCGGCGGTGTCGGAGTTGCCGCCAGAGGTGATCGACGTACCGGTGATCTCGGCGCCGACCACCGGTGAGGCCGGGTCGTCGAAGTCCGGCTTCAGGTCGCAGACCCAGGTGCAGTGCCGGTCTCCGGTGAGTACCACCGGGTTGTCCACCTGGCCGGAGCCGAAGAACTCCAGCAACCGGCGGCGCTGTGCCCGGTAGCCGTCCCAGTTGTCCAGGTCGAAGGTCTGCCCGGGACCGGCCTGGCGGTCGTTGGACGCCCACATCACCTGGTTGGCCAGCAGGTTCCACCGGCTGCCGGACGACCGCAGCCCGTGCACCAGCCAGCGCTCCTGCTCCGGCCCGGTCATCGACAGTTCGGGGTTCTGCGCGTCGGCCAGCGTTGCCGGCTGGTCGCTGCGGTACTGCCGGGTGTCCAGCACGTGCACGCTGGCGAGGTCACCGAAGCGCAGCCGCCGGTAGAGCCGCAGGTCGAGGCCGCGCGGCAGGGCCGACCGGCGCAGCGGCATGTGCTCGTAGTACGCCTGGAAGGCCGCCTTTCGCCGGGCCCGGAACGCCTCCGGGGTCTGTAGCGCCGGGTCCTGCGGGATCTCGTCGGCCCAGTTGTTGTCCAGCTCGTGGTCGTCGAAGGTGACGATCCACGGCACCGCCCCGTGCGCCCGTTGCAGATCCGGGTCGGTCTTGTACTGCGCGTGCTGGTTGCGGTAGTCGGTCAGCGAGTACGGCTCGTCGGTGCCCTGGTGCACCCGGTACGCCGCCGGGTTCGGCCGGTTCTCGTAGATGTAGTCGCCGAGGAACGCGACGAAGGCCAGATCCTCCTCGGCCAGGTGCTGGTGCGCGGTGTACGCCCCGGCCTGGTAGTCCTGGCAGCTCGCGAACGCGAACCGCAGCCGCCGGGGCCGGGCGTGCGCGCTCGGTGCGGTCCGGGTCCGGCCGACCGGGGAGACCTCCTGACCGGCCCGGAACCGGTAGTGGTATTCGGTGTCCGCGCGCAGCCCGGAGACCTCGACGTGCACCGAGTGGGCCAGCTCGGCGGAGGCCAGCGCGGTGCCCTTGCGGCGGATCCGGCGGAACCGCTCGTCCTCGGCGACCTCCCAGTGCACCGGCACCGGCCGGTCCGGCATGCCGCCGCCGAGCAGCGGCTGTGGGGCGAGGCGGGTCCAGAGCACCACGCCGTCCGGCAGCGGATCGCCGGAGGCGACCCCGAGGGTGAAGAGGCCGGTCGGCAGCGGCCCGCCCGCGCTGGACGGGATGTGCGCGGCGGCGCCGTCCGAGTTGAGCAGCATCGGTCCGACCACGAGGCCGGCGGTCGCGGCACCGGCCGCCGAGACGAAGCGTCGGCGGTTGAACGGGTACGGAGAAGTCATGCCATCGATGCTGCTGAGCTGGTGCGAAGCACGCCACCCCCGACAATCGACCTGAAGCAGTACTACAGCGGAACGAAGGGTGTACTCAGGTGCGGAGTGCCCAGCGTGGCGGACGGTCGGGCGGCCAGTTCGGTGAGCATCCGCTCCCGCGAGGCCCGGGCGGTGACCGGGTCGTCCTCGTGCGCGTACGGCAGTTCGGGGGCGAGCAGTTGCACCGCGTGTACCAGCAGGTCGCCGGTGAGCAGTAGGGAGTGGTCGGCGTGTTCGACCAGTACCGACTGGTGCCCGGGGGTGTGGCCGGGGGTGGCCAGGATTCGGATTCCGGGTCCGAGCCGGGTGTCGCCGTCGAGCGGGTCGAGCTGGCCGGCGGCGGTGAGCGGGTCGAGCAGGTAGCCGGTCACCCCGGACGGGTCGTACCGGCGGAACGCGGCGATCTCGGCCCGTTGCAGCAGGTAGCGGGCGTTGCGGAAGTACGGCGTACCGGCCGGGCCGGTGACCGCCCAGCCGATGTGGTCGGTGTGCAGGTGGGTGAGTACCACCGTGTCGACCTGCTCGGGTGCGATGCCGGCGGCGGCGAGTTCGGCCGGCAGCCGGCCCGGCACCGGCGCCCAGCTCCGGGCGGGGGCGTCGGCGGGGCCGATGCCGGCGTCGATCATGATCACTCGGCCGGCGGCCGGGCCGTCGTCGACGCGGAGCGCGAAGCAGCGGAACGGCAGCCGCCACTGCCCGTCGGCGGTCACCGCGCCCGGGTCGCGTTCGTCGGCCAGCCGCCAGTGTGCGGCGGTCGCGGTCGGGAACGCCTCGGTGCGGGGCTGGAAGAACAATCCCTCGGCGTCCGGCAGCGCGACGACGGTGATCGGACCCACGGAACGACTGAGCATGGCAGGCAGTGTAGGGGTCCCCGACGCTCTCCAGTACGCTCGTACTGCTAGAGCAGATGTCCCGGAGAGGAGCGCCGGCCGATGGCGAAGATCAAGGTTACGAACCCCGTGGTTGAAATCGACGGCGACGAGATGACCCGGATCATCTGGAAGCAGATCCGCGACCAGTTGATCCTGCCGTACCTCGACGTCGACCTGCACTACTACGACCTGTCGATCCAGTACCGCGACGAGACCGACGACCAGGTGACGGTCGACGCGGCGAACGCGATCAAGCAGCATGGCGTCGGCGTCAAGTGCGCCACCATCACCCCGGACGAGGCCCGGGTCGAGGAGTTCGGCCTCAAGAAGATGTGGCGGTCGCCGAACGGCACGATCCGGAACATCCTCGGCGGCGTGGTCTTCCGCGAGCCGATCATCATGTCCAACGTGCCGCGGCTGGTACCGGGCTGGACCAAGCCGATCATCATCGGCCGGCACGCGCACGGCGACCAGTACAAGGCGACCGACTTCGTGGTGCCGGGGCCGGGCACGGTCACCATCACGTACACCCCGACCGACGGCGGCGCCCCGGTCGAGATGGAGGTCGCGAACTTCCCGGGTGGCGGCGTCACGATGGGGATGTACAACTTCGACGACTCGATTCGGGACTTCGCCCGGGCCTCCTTCCGGTACGGCCTGGACCGTGGCTACCCGGTCTACCTGTCCACCAAGAACACCATCCTCAAGGCGTACGACGGCCGGTTCAAGGACCTCTTCGCCGAGGTCTTCGAGGCGGAGTTCTCGGCGGAGTTCGCCGCCGCCGGGATCACCTACGAGCACCGGCTGATCGACGACATGGTCGCCGCCGCGCTGAAGTGGGAGGGCGGCTTCGTCTGGGCCTGCAAGAACTACGACGGTGACGTGCAGTCCGACACCGTGGCGCAGGGCTTCGGCTCGCTGGGCCTGATGACCTCGGTGCTGATGACCCCGGACGGCCGTACGGTCGAGGCCGAGGCGGCGCACGGCACGGTCACCCGGCACTACCGGCAGTGGCAGAAGGGCGAGAAGACCTCGACCAACCCGATCGCGTCGATCTTCGCCTGGACCCGTGGCCTGGCGCACCGGGGCAAGCTGGACGGTACCCCCGAGGTGGCCCGGTTCGCCGAGGCCCTGGAGCAGGTCTGCGTGCAGACCGTCGAGGGTGGCCAGATGACCAAGGACCTGGCCCTGCTCATCTCCCGCGACGCCCCCTGGCTCACCACCGACGAGTTCATGTCCGCCCTGGACCACAACCTGGCCCGCAAACTCGCCGCCTGACGACGCCCTCTGTCGATCTTGACGACTTGTCGTCGTTCCCGCGACGACAAGTCGTCAACATCCACCCGGCAATCCCGCGTACTGCGTCCAAGATCGGTCGGTTTGTGCCGTTACCGGTGGGTGGGCGCTCTCGTTGGACAGGGTGGACGTGATGCCAGTCGCGTCCAGGAAGACCGGCCCGGTCGAGGCCGCCGCGAGAGGTCCGTACCGGATGGAACGGTCTTCCCGGCTGTTGCGCACAGCCGGCCGTCCCTTCCCTGCGGGGGGCCCTGTCCCGGGCCCCCCGCGCCCTCATTTCCGGGCGGCTCCGGCACCGCTCACTCCTCGGGCGGGCCGAGCGTCACCCGGCCGTCCTCGGCCACCTGCCAGTCCGGATTGTGCGCGACCTCCCAGAGCAGGTCGTTCGGGTCCGCGAAGTGCCCGTGGTAGCCGCCGAAGGCGGCGTGCTGGCCGGACTTGACCACCGTCGCCCCGGCGGCGGCGGCCTGCGCCAGTATCCGGTCCACCTCCGCCGGGCTCTCGACGTTGTGCGACAGGGTGAAGCCGGTCGGCGCGGGCAGCAGCGGCGTCCCGGCACCGAGGTCGGCGGCGAACGCCTCCGCCTCGAAGAGCCCGAGCATCACTCCCGGGGCCACCTGGAAGAAGAGGATCTCGTCCGGTACGTCCAGGGTCGGCGTCCAGCCCAGCCCGTCCACGTAGAAGTCCCGGGCCCGGTCCAGGTCCCGGGTGGCCACCGTGACGAAGTGCACGCGTTGCTCCATGACCCATCATTGTCCGACCCGTCGGCGGCCGGCGGTACCGGGTTCGTCGAGTTGCCCGGCCGAGCCCGAGCAATCGCCCGGCCGAGCCCGAGCGATTACCCGGCCCGTCGAACCCGGCCCGTCGAACCCGGTACCGCCGGCCCGGCCGGGGTGGGGTCAACCCTGGCTGTCGGTGCGCTGGCCCCCCTCCGCCCCGCCCGACGGCTCCGGGCGGTGCCCCGCGCACGCCTGCTCGGCGGCCTTGAAACTCTCCGACTGCGGGTCGAGGTCGGACCCGCCCTCGATCCGGATCCCGCCGTCCGCCCCCGGATCCGGGAACCTCGGGACGCCGTTCTCCCGCATGCAGCGGGCGTACTCCCGCATCTTCTGCTGCGCCTGCGGGTCCAGTTTCGGCGGCTCACCCCCGTTGGGCAGGTACTCCTTGCACTTCTGCTGTGCCGCCTCCATCTTCGCCCGGTCCGCGCCCTCCGGCGCCCGCATCCGGATCGCCCCGCCCTCGATCTCCGGATCGGGGAAGTCCGGTACCCCGTTGTCCCGCATGCACTGGCCGAAGCGGCGAGCCCGCTCGGCCTCGTCGACCGGTGCCGGTCCCGCGCTACCGCTGGCGCTGGCGGCGGGACCGCCGGCCGTGGCGATCTCCGGGTCCTGGTCGGCCCCGCCGCACCCGGCCACGCCACCCAGTAGCAGCAGACCGAGCAGCAGACCGGTCCTGATCCGCATCGTGGTACACCTCCGTTCGGCCGGACGGTCGCCGGCCGTACCGAGTAGAGCCGGCGGCACCTTTCCCGGGCGTCACGGAAAGCGTTGACACCCCGGTTACCTGGCCCGGGTCACCATGGGCGGATGCGGATCCTGCTGGTCGAGGACGAACGGCTGCTCGCCGACACGGTGGCCCAGGGGCTGCGCCGGGACGCCCACGCGGTCGACGTGGTGCACGACGGCGGTGCCGCGCTGGAGCGGGTCGGCGTGCACGACTACGACGTGGTGGTGCTCGACCGTGACCTGCCGGTGGTGCACGGCGACGAGGTCTGCCGGGCGATCGTCCGGCACGACTCCCCGGTCCGGGTGCTGATGCTGACCGCCGCCGCCGGGATCGACGACCGGGTCACCGGGCTGGCCCTGGGCGCGGACGACTACCTGCCGAAGCCGTTCGCGTTCCGGGAACTGGCCGCCCGGGTGGCGGCGCTCGGCCGCCGGGCCCGGTCGGCCGCGCCGCCGGTGCTGGAACGTGCCGGGGTACGCCTCGACCCGTACCGCCGCGAGGTCTACCGGGACGGCCGGTACGTCCCGCTGTCCCGCAAGGAGTTCGCGGTACTCGCCGAGCTGCTCCGCGCCGACGGTGCCGCGGTCTCCGCCGAACAACTGCTGGAGAAGGCCTGGGACGAGCACGCCGACCCGTTCACCCACGCGGTACGGATGGCGATCCTCAAGCTGCGCCGCAAGCTCGGCGACCCGCCGATCGTGCTGACCGAGCCGGGAGTGGGGTACCGGATCCCGTGAGACGCCTCTCGCCGGCCAGGCTGACCATCCGGGCCCGGCTCACCCTGGTCTACGGCGGGTTGTTCCTGCTCGCCGGCCTGCTGCTGCTCGGCGTGACGTACGCCCTGATGTCGCAGCGGCTGCCGCAGAACTCCACCTTCACCTTCAACCGGGTCGGACCGCCCTCCGGGAGTCCGACGCCGTCGCCCGAGATGGGGGTCGACGCCATCGCCCCGGCCCGGGACGGCGAGGTCGGGCTGCCGTCGGCGGACGAGATGGAGCAGGTGACCCGGGCAACCGGCCAGGCCCGACAGGACGCCCTGGAGGCGCTGCTCACCCAGGGCGGGATCGCGCTGGTGGTGGTCGGTGCCGCCGCGACCGCCTTCGGCTGGTTGATCGCCGGCCGGCTGCTCCAGCCGCTGCACCGGGTCACCGAGACGGCCCGGCGGATCGCCAGCGCGCCGGACGCCGACCGTGGCCTGCACGAACGGATCGCGCTGACCGGTCCGCCGGACGAGATCAGGGAACTCGCCGACACCTTCGACCTGATGCTGGCCCGGCTGGACCACGCGTTCGACAGCCAACGGCGGTTCATCGGCAACGCGTCGCACGAACTGCGTACCCCGCTGACGTTGAACCGGACCCTGCTGGAGGTGCTGGTCGTCCCCGACTCGGCCTCGCCCGAGTTGCGCCAGCTCGGCAGTACGCTGCTGGCGGTCAACGCCCGGCACGAACGGCTGATCGACGGACTCCTGCTGCTGGCCCGATCGGAGCACGAGGTGGCCGAACGCTCCTATGTGGATCTGGCGGACGTGGTGGAACACGTCGTCGCGCAGGTGCCCCCCGGCCCGGTGACCGTACGCGCCGAGGCGGCCGAGGCGCCCACCACCGGCAGTTCGGTGCTGCTGGAACGACTGGTGCAGAACCTGGTCGAGAACGGCGTCCGGCACAACGTCCCCGAGCACGGCTGGGTACGGGTCGGCAGCGGTACCGGCCCGGACGGCACGGTGTGGGTCCGGGTGGAGAACACCGGGCCGGTGGTGGCCCGGTATGAGATAGCGAGCCTCTTCGAACCGTTCCGGCGGCTCGGCGGCGACCGGCTCGCCGGCAACCCGCCCGGCGCAGGGCTGGGGCTGTCGATCGTACGGGCGGTCGCCCGGGCGCACGGCGGCACGGTGGACGCCGAACCTCGCCCCGGCGGCGGCCTGGTGGTCACGGTCACCCTGCCCACGGCCGGCTGACCGGCTCCGCCGCCGCCGGATCACCGCGTCGGTTACCAGCGTGTGTGGTGCCGGCCAGCGAGCGCAGCCCGTCGGCCAGGCCACCCGCCTGGCGTGGCGACAGCACGAGTACGGCACAGGGCTCGTTCGGGTCATCGGCGTCGTCGTAGGCCTCCACGAGGACCGTGGCGGGCGTACCCTGCGGCAGGCTCGGACCGCTGACGAACGCGGCGAGCCGAAGCGGCTCGTGACCCACGGGTTCGATGGTGTGCACGCGGGACATGTGCAGACCGGTGGGGTTGGCCGAGGTGACCGGGCAGGACGCCGAACACCAGGGCGGATGTGCCACGGAGTTGGTGATCACTTCTCCTCCATCTGGTTCGGGCCATCCGCTCGCCCGACGTCGGGTGGTGCGGGTGGCCATGCGATGTGTCCATTTGAGGGTGCGACCTGCGGACGGGCGGGCCTGTGTCGAGCGGAGTATGCGTGACATGTATTCGCGGCATCGTCGTATGCACGTAGAGTGATAGACCATCCGTAGATGTAACGGAGTCACGTCCACGATGAGCCGGGCAGAGCGATGACGAACCGAACCGTGCGCTACTGCCGTTGCGGGACCCGCCTCGCCCGAGACAACCGGCAACACCAGTGCGCGGCCTGCCAGTCGAAGACGCGCGGTCTCGCGGCCGGCCCGCCAGACGTACCCGTCAACTTCTGGGACACCGATGAGATGCGGGATGCCCTCGCAACCTGGAACATGGGGCAGGTCATCGCCGCCTATCGGCATCATCGCTTCCACGGTCGAACCATCCGACAGGAGATTGTCGCCGGCTGGGTGGGCATCACCCAGGCTCAGTTGAGCCGGATCGAGGGTGGATCGGCGATGAAGGACCTGGACAGGCTGGCGCGGTGGGCGAGGACGCTCGGCATCCCGGCCGGCCTACTCTGGTTCAAGCTGCCGGAGCAGTCTGCGCGCGAGGCCGACGAGCAGATCGGGCGCCATCCCGAGGCAGGCGGGAGTGGAGATGGGCAGGAGCATGCCCGTGGGACATCATCATCGGGGGTCGAGGATATGCACCGCCGCGAGCTGCTGCGCCTGCTGAGCCTTGCCGCACCGGCCCTGACGGCGGCTGACCTGGAGGATCGGCTCGACCTGGACCGGCTGGAGTACGTCGCCGCCGACCCGCGACGGCTGGACGCGGCAGCCCTGGACGCGTACGGCGCGGTGAATCGTCAACTATGGACGGTGTTCAGCTCGGCAAAGCGCAAGAGCACCGTCTTGCCGCTGGTCTCGCAGCAGCTAGACACCTTGTTCGGCGCGTTGTATGAGGCGCGCGGGACCGCGACCCGCAGCCGCCTCTGCGGGCTGAGTGGCGACCTTCTCCAGCTTGCCGGAGAGGTGCTTTTCGACGGCAACCACTATGTCGACGCCGCCAACTATTACGTCTCGGCGGCCGTCGCCGGTCGGGAGGCGACCGACTTCGACCTGTGGGCCTGTGCCATGACCCGGCATGCCTTCATCAGCGTCTACGAGCGACAGCCGGCGCACGCTCTTTCGATGCTGGACGTCGCCGGCCGACTGGCGTCGCGCGGTGACGCGGGGCTCTCCACGAGGTACTGGATCGACGCCGTCCTCGCGGAAGCTGCTGCTGGTGTCGGTGATCTGGACTCGTGTGCCCGTGCTCTCGACCGGGCGGAACGCGTGGCCGGGCTGGGCGGCCAGTTCCAGAACGGCGGGTGGCTCCGGTTCGACGGCTCACGCCTGGCAGAGCAACGAGGTACCTGTTACGTCCAACTCCGGCGGCCGGATCTCGCGGAGCCCGCTCTCCTGGAAGCCCTCGACAAGGATCTTTCCCTTCGTCGTCACGGCGGCGTACTCGTCGATCTCGCCCATGTCGGGGTGCAGCTTCGGGACCCTGATCGCCTGGTCATGTACGCGGACGCGGCCCTCGTCGTCGCCCGACAGACCGGATCAGGTGTCCTCACCCGTAGGCTCCACGGGTTGCGGAGACAGCTGGGATTACTTACCACCGATCGACATGTCGGTCGGATCGACCGTGAGATCGGCCAGTTCGCCGAGCCCGACAGTGAGGAGCAGCGCATGCCAGACGAGCCGGGGCGGGCCTTCCGGGAGGCGTGGATCGCCGGTGTCCACCGGCACTACCCGGGGGAGCCGAAGCCGGGGTACGTCGCGCCATGGGCGGAAACCCCCGACTGGGAGCGGGCAAGCGCGGCGGCTGTCGAGGAGCAGGTGCGTGCCTTCGTCGCTGCCACGGACGGTCGTACCGCGAGGTTGAGCCGGGAGCAGAAGAGCCGGTTCGTCGCGCTCTGCTGGATCGGCCAGATCTTCAGACACTTCCCCGACCCGAAGCCGGCGTACGTGGCGGACTGGCCGGATCTGCCGCCGTGGCAGCGGGAGACCGACGCCGACATCTTCGAGAGCATCGAGCAGCGCCGAGGTTGAGAAAGACCCGCGCGCTATCGAACGCTCGTTGAATCACGGCATTGCTGGTGCCAACTCGGCAGTGGCGCAGACCACGGCTCGCGCCTCGCGACTCACCTGAGGCGAATCCTCGTCACGGGCCGGCTCAGGCCAGTTTCCGGAACTCGGCCAGCCCGCCGTCGAACAGGAAGTCGGTGGTCTGGGTCAACACGATCGCGATCAGGTCCCGGTCTGGGTCGGTGAACCAGGAGGTGCCGTAGCCACCGGTCCAGCCGTAGCCGCCGGGGACCGGGGACGCCTCGTCGGGGGTGACGGCGACGGAGACGCAGTAGCCCCAGCCGTAGCCGTCGAGCACCGGGCCACCGGCGGCGATCTGCTCCGGTGTCAGGTGGTTGCTGGTGATCAGCTCGACCGAGTGCTCCGACAGCAGCCGCCGGCCCTGGTGCACCCCCTTGCGCAGCAGCAGGCGGGCGAAGGCCAGATAGTCCGGCGCGGTCGAGACCAGCCCGTTCGCGCCGGACGGAAAGGCCGGCGGCGCCGCCCACTCGCCCGGACCGGAGACCTCTTGCTCGGCCGGGGCGCCGGTCGCCGGATCGCCCGCGTAGAGCCCGGCGAGCCGGTCGGCGTGCGCGGCGGGCACCGTGAAACCGGTGTCGACCATGCCGAGCGGTGCGAAGATCCGGTCGGCGAGGAACTCCGGCAGGGACCGGCCGGCGGCCCGGGCCACCAGCACGCCCAGCACCTCGGCGGCCGAGTCGTATTGCCAGTGCTCGCCGGGCTGGTGCATCAGCGGCAGGGTGCCGAAGCGTCGGAGCCACTCGTCCGGTCCGTGCGGGGTGCGCGGATCGGGCGGCCCGATCGCCAGCCCCAGCGCGTCGGTGGCGGTGACGATCGGGTACCCCGGTTGGAAGCTCGGCTCGAAGAGCAGGCCGTGCCCCATCCGGAAGGTCAGCAGGTCCTCGACGGTGCTCGGCCGCGCGGCCGGCGCGGTGTCGTCGAGCGGGCCGTCGAGCCGGCGCAGCACTCCCCGCCCGGCCAACTCGGGCAGCAGCCGGTCGACCGGCTCGTCCAGCGCCAGCCGACCCTCCTCGACCAGCATCATGGTGGCGACCCCGAGTACCGGCTTGGTCATCGAGGTGATCCGGAAAATGGTGTCGGGGCGCATCGGGGCGGTGCCGCCGAGCGTCAGCGTGCCGATCGGGTCGATCCGCGCCTGGTCGCCCCGGGCCACCACCGTGACCAGGCCGGGCAGGTCGGCACGGGCGACCCGGGCCGCCATCGCCGCGTGCAGCCGGTCCGGCGTGGTCGAGTCGGTCATGGCGGGCAGCCTACGACCCGGCACCGACAAAAAGCGGATGGGCGTACCGGGTTCAGCCGGCGTTGCGCAGCAGTTGGGCGGCCCGCTCCGGTGGGATGTCGTTGACGAAGACCCCCATCGCCGACTCCGAACCGGCCAGGTATTTCAGCTTGTCCGCCGCCCGCCGGATGCTGAACACCTGGAGGTGCAGGTGTGCCAGGGCCGGGTCGGCGTGCACCGGTGCCTGGTGCCAGGCCGAGATGTACGGCAGCGGCCGGTCGAAGAGCCGGTCGAGCCGGCGCAGCAGGTCCAGGTAGAGCGGTCCGAAGGCGTCCCGCTCGGCGTCGTCCAGCGCCGGGATGTCCGGTACCGGCCGGTGCGGCGCGACGTGCACCTCGAACGGCCAGCGGGCGGCGGCCGGCACGTACGCCGTCCAGTGCTCGTTGGCCAGCACCACCCGCTCTCCGGCGGCCCGTTCGGCGGCGAGTACGTCGGCGTAGAGGTTGCGCCCGCCGGTGCGTTCCGCGTGCCGCCGCGCGGCGGTCAGCATCGCCCGGCTGCGCGGCGGCAGGAACGGGTACGCGTAGATCTGGCCGTGCGGGTGGTGCAGGGTCACCCCGATCTCCACCCCCCGGTTCTCGAAGCAGAACACCTGCTCCACCCCGGGTAGCCCGGACAGCGCGGCGGTACGGTCGGCGAGCGCCTCCAGCACGGTACGCACCCGGCGCGGCGGCAGGGTGCCGAACGAGGCGGAGTGGTCGGCGGTGAAACAGACCACCTCGCACCGCCCCGTCCCCGGCCGAACCGCCGTGTACGGGGTGATCTGGCCGGGCGGGTCACCGGGCCGGTCACTGAAGGACGGGAAGCGGTTCTCGAAGACCACCACGTCGTAGTCGTACGCCGGGATCTCGCTGGATCGCTCCGGAGTGGACGGACACAGCGGGCACTGGTCGCTCGGCGGCAGGAAGATCCGGCCCTGCCGGTGCGCGGCGACCGCGACCCACTCGTCGACCAGTGGGTCGTACCGGAGCTGCGAGGCGGGTGGCGGCGGCGGCAGGTCCCGCCGGTCCGGCCCCTCCCGGACCGCGTCCGGGCGCTCGTCGAAGTAGATCAGCTCGCGTCCGTCGGCCAGCTCGACCGCCATCCGCCTCACAGCGCAGCCTCACAGCACAGCTTCACGGCGCCACCTCACAGCACAGCCTCACAACGCCACCTCACAGCACGGCCTCACGGCGCCACCTCAGACAGCAGGCTCACGGGGTTACCTCACAGAGCAGTAGTTCTGATACGTGTGCCCGGACGGTCTCGCGGGCCGGGTCGGGCAGGCCGGTGTCGGAGACCACGGTGTGCGCCTCGGCCAGTTCGGCGAAGGAAGAGATGCCGACCGTCGCCCACTTGGTGGAGTCGGCCAGCACCACCAGTCGGTCGGCCGCGGCCAGCAGTGCCCGGTTGGTCTCCGCCTCCAGCAGGTTCGGGGTGCTGAACCCGGCCCGCTCGCTCATCCCGTGCACGCCGAGGAAGACCAGGTCGAGGTGGAGCGAGCGGATGGTGGCCACCGCCACCGGCCCGACCAGCGCGTCGGACGGGGTCCGGATCCCGCCGGTGAGCACCACCGTCTGGTCGGGTCGGCCGGACCGGTGCAGGACCTCGGCGACCGGGATCGAGTTGGTCACCACGGTCAGCGCCGGTACCCCGGCCAGCCGGCGGGCGAGTTCGGCGGTGGTCGTACCCGCGGAGAGCGCGATCGCCATCCCGGGGGTGACCAGCCGGGCGGCCTCGGCCGCGATGGCGGCCTTCTCGGTGCGCTGCCGCACCGACTTGGCCGCGAAGCCCGGCTCGTCGGTCGAGCCGGGCCGGGCGGTGGTCGCCCCGCCGTGCACCTTGGCCAGCAGGCCGCGTTCGGCCAGCGCCTCCAGGTCGCGCCGGATGGTCATGTCGGAGACGCCGAACTCGCCGGCCAGCTCGGTCACCCGGACCCCGCCGGCGGTGCGGACCCGGTCGAGGATCGCCTCCTGGCGCTGCTGGGCCAGCATCAGGCCGCCCCGTCCGCCAGCACCGCCTCGGTCAGCACCGCGACGCCGTGTGGCTCGGCCTCGGCCAGCACCGCGACATCGCGCGGCTCGGCCTCGGCCAGCACCGCGACGCCATGCGGCTCGACCTGGGTCGGCCCGGACCATCGGGTGCCGGTCAGCAGGTCGGTCCCGGCCGCGTCGACCTCCGCCGGCCGGTCGGAGCGGTTGAGCAGGAAGAGGTACGACCGCCCGTCCGGGTGCCGTCGCCGGATCTGCTCCACCCCGGGTACGGCCGGTCCGGCTGGCCCGGCACCGGCCTCGTCCGCGACCCGGGCCAGCAGCCGGCCGAGGGCGGTCTGCTCCAGCCGGGTGCCCAGATACCAGGCGGTGCCGCCGCCGTCCCCGGCCCGGCGGGTGATCGCCGGACCGCCGGTGACCGGCCCGTTGTCGTACCTGACCAGCACCTCGGCGTCCGGTGCGGCCAGCGCCTCGGTCCAGACCGCTGCCGAGGTGCCGTCGTCCAGGCGTACCGTGCCGGCGGTGGGGAGCGGGAAGAACTCCTCGACCCGGATGCCGAGCAGCTCGGCGAAGGCACCGGGCAGGGGCGCCGGGCGGACCCGGTCGCACTCGTCGACCAGCCCGCTGTACGGGCCGACCACCAGGGTGCCGCCGGAGTGGACGTACCCGGACAGGTTGGCGGTCGCGGCGTCGTCGACCAGGTAGAGCGCGGGGGCGAGTACCAGCTTGTAGCCGGTCAGGTCGGCGTCCGGCCGGGCCAGGTCGGCGGTGATCCCGGCCCGCCACAGCGCGCTGTGCCAGCGGCGGATCTCGTCGAAGGCCACCATGTCGGTGCTCGGCTGGTTGGCCGCCTCCTGGGCCCAGACGCTGGAATAGTCCAGCAGTACCGCGACCTCGGCCTCGGTGCGGGAGCCCTCGATCTCGGCCAGCGCCCGCAGGTGTCGGCCGAGCTGCGCCACCTCGCGCCAGATCTTCGAGTCGGTGCCGGCGTGCGGCAGCATCGCCGAGTGCCACTTCTCCGAGCCGGCCCGGCTGGCCCGCCACTGGAAGAAGAGCGCCCCCTCGGAGCCCCGGGCAACGTGCGCCAGCGCGTCCCGGACGAGCTGCCCGGCCGGCTTGGCCAGGTTGCGCGGCTGCCAGTTGACCGCGCTGGTGGAGTGCTCCATCAACAGCCACGGGCCGCCGGCCAGCGACCGGCTCAGGTCGGCGGCGAAGGCGATCTGGGCCGGCGGTTCGAGCGGGTACTCGCCGAGCAGGTAGTGGTCGTTGGAGAGCAGCCGGTCCGGGCCGGTCAGTTCCCGGCCCCAGGCCCAGTAGTCCAGGTTGACGCAGCTCGCGGTCATCAGGTTGGTGGTGACCGGTACGCCGGGGGAGAGTCGGTGCAGCGCGTCCCGTTCGGCGGCGAAGCAGGCCAGGTGCTCGTCCGAGCTGAACCGCTTGAAGTCCAGCACCTGAGCGGGGTTGGCCGAGGTCGGGGTGGCCCGGGGCGGCTGCACCTGCGCCCAGTCGGTGTACGTCTGCGACCAGAACGCCGTACCCCAGGCCGCGTTGAGGCCGTCGAGGTCGGCGTACCGGTGCCGGAGCCAGCCGCGGAACGCCTCGGCCGAGGTGTCGCAGTAGCAGTGCGCGTTGTGGCAGGCGTACTCGTTGTGTACGTGCCAGACCGCCAGGGCCGGGTGCGCGGCGTAGCGCCGGGCGAGCCGCTCGGTCAGCGCCAGCGCGGCCTGCCGGTAGACCGGTGAACTGGCGCAGATCGCCTGCCGGCTGCCGTACGTCAGCCGCCGCCCGTCCGGGTCCACCGGCAGCGTCTCCGGGTGGGCGTGGGAGAACCAGGGCGGTGGCGAGGCGGTGGCGGTGGCCAGGCAGACCCTGATCCCGCCGGCGTGCAGCAGGTCCATGATCCGGTCCAGCCGGTCGAAGTCGTACCGCCCGGGGGCCGGTTCGAGCCAGGCCCAGGCGAAGACGCCGACGGTGACCAGGTTGACCCCGGCCTCCCGCATCAGCGCCACGTCCTGCGGCCAGACCTCCTCGGGCCACTGTTCCGGGTTGTAGTCCCCGCCGTAGCTCAGGCCCTCGACGTTCGGCACCAGAGCGCCCACACCGCCTCCAACGCGCTCGCACGCAATCCAACAGATACGCACACTAGCGCCCGGGCGAGTACCCGCGTAAGTGGTGTACCTGCGGCGGGGCGGCGGGGTAGGGGGTAGCGGCGCGTCAGGCGGGTTGCATGCGGGACTCGACCCAGCCGGTCTCGGTCAGGTGTGCGAGCAGCAGTCGTACGCACTCCTCCACCGTCAGGTCGGTGGTGTCGAGCACCAGGTCGGCGTCGGTCGGCTCCTCGTACGGGTCGTCGATGCCGGTCATCCCGGTGAGCTGGCCGGCCCGGGCGCGCGCGTACAGGCCCTTGCGGTCCCGCCGCTCGCAGACCGCCAGCGGGGTGGCCACGTGCACCAGTACGAATCCGGCCCCGGCCGACCGGGCCATCTCCCGGGCGATCGACCGGGCCCGGTGGTAGGGCGCGATCGGGCAGCAGATGGCGAGACCCCGGTGCCGGGCGACCTCGGCGGCGACCCAGCCGATCCGGCGTACGTTCAGATCCCGGTCCGCCCGGCTGAAGCCCAGCCCGGCGGAGAGTTCCCGGCGGACCACGTCACCGTCGAGCAGGGTGATCGTGCGGTCCCCGCTCTCCCGCAGCGCGTCCGCCAGCCCCCGGGCGATGGTCGACTTGCCCGAGCCGGAGAGCCCGGTGAAGAAGACCACCAGACCCCGGTGCCGGCGGGGCGGCCGGGCCCGGGTCAGCTCCTTGGCGACCGTAGGCGGGGTGTGCCACTCCGGCAGCGGGAAGCCCCGGTCGAGCAGGTCCTCGATCTCCTCCTGGGCCAGCGGCAGCCGCCGGTTGCGCGGCGGGATGTCGTCCCGCCACCGCCACTGGCCGTCCCGGTTGTCGTAGGCCAGCTCACGGGGGACCAGCATGCGCAGCCCGCCACCGGTGAGCATCTCGGTGGTGGAGAGCACGTGGGTCACGCCGTACGCCCGGGCCACCCGGGCCCGGAGCAGCGCGTCCCAGATGTCGTCGCCGCGCCGGGCGATCGGCACCGCGACGATGGTGGCCGGGGGCATCCGGTCCCGGGCCCCGAAGATGCTCCGGACCAGGACCTCCGGCGGCAGCCCGTCCGGGCTGGTGTTGGCGACCGGGATCAGGATGAGCAGGTGGGCGGCGAGCGTCCGGACCGCGTGGGCGATCTGCGCGAGCTGCGGCCGGTGCAGCGGGCGGTCGGCGATCACCCCGAGCACCCGGCCCGGCGGCAGCAGCTCCCGGACCTCGGCCGGGGCCCGGCGGAGCCGCTGGAACGGGCCGTGCCCGCCGTCGCCGATCCGGCGTACCGGGCCGCCGACGCCGAACCAGCCCTGGGTGGTGGGCCAGAGGTCGGCGACCTCCAGCAGCGCGGTCGGCGCCCCCTCCGGGTCGGTGAGGACCAGGCCACGCTCCACCGGGTTGTTCAGGTCGAGGCCGCTGACCAGGTCGGCCGGGACCTGGAGGGTCACCGGTACCGGCCAGGAGGAGCCGTCGGCGAGCCGGCCGCGCCGGGCCACCGAGGTCAGGTCGGCCCGGCCCATGAAACCGGCGAGCGGGGCGTACGCTCCGGAGAGCAGCAACTCCAGGTCGGCCAGCTCATACGGGCGCGGCGTGTACGCCGGAGCGTCACGCAGCAACTCATCGGGCAGCACCCACCCGTTGCTCATCCGCACCCCCAACTCCCGGCCGGCCGGCACACAGTTTCTCAGCCGGCTGCCGATCGGTCGAGACCGCCACTCCCGTTTGGACGCCTGGATCGGTCGCGCCCTGTTCGGTCGGTGGCCATCAGGAGGTTACCCAACCGGGCGTGGCCCGGCGGCGCTGGACGAAGGTCCCACCCCGGCCCCTAGGGGAAGCGGCTGCCGGCGCCCGCCGATTCAGGGTACTTCCAGGGTGGTTTCCGGACCTCCGAGGTGTGCCTCCGGCCCTACCCTGGCACCGTGACACTGATCGCGACCCAGTCGCTGACCAAGACGTACGGCAATCGGGTGACCGCGTTGTCCGACCTGACGGTCACCGTCGAGCCGGGCATCGTCGGTCTGGTCGGAGCCAACGGTGCGGGCAAGTCGACCTTTATCAAGATCATGCTCGGCCTGCTGGAGCCGACCGGCGGAGAGGCCCGGGTACTCGGCCTCGATCCGACGGTGGACGGGCACCAGGTCCGGGCCCGGGTCGGCTACATGCCCGAGCACGACTGCCTGCCGCCGGACCTGTCGGCCGCGGAGTTCGTCACGCATATGGGACGAATGAGCGGGCTGCCCAAGACGACCGCCCGGGAGCGGGCCTCCGAGACGCTGCGGCACGTCGGCCTCTACGAGGAGCGCTACCGCCAGGTCGGCGGCTACTCCACCGGCATGAAACAGCGGGTCAAGCTGGCCCAGGCGCTGGTGCACGACCCGGACCTGCTGCTGCTCGACGAGCCGACCAACGGGCTGGACCCGGCCGGCCGGGACGCCATGCTCGGGCTGATCGAGCGGATCGGCACCGAGTTCGGCATCTCGGTGCTGGTCTGCTCGCACCTGCTCGGCGAGGTCGAACGGATCTGCGACGCGCTCGTCGCGATCGAGGGCGGCCGGCTGCTCCGGTCGGCACAACTCTCCGACATGACCGCGGTGACCGAGGTGCTCTCGGTGGAGGTGAGCGAGGGCACCGACGAGTTGGCCGCCCGGCTCGCCGCCGTCGGCCTGCCCGTCCGCCGGGACAACCGGCTGCTGCTGGTACCCGTACTCGACCCGGATTCCGCCGGTGTCGGGGCGGGGGACTCGGCACTCGACAAGACGTACGACCTGATTCTGGCCGCGGTGGCCGAGCTGGACCTGCCGCTGCACCGGCTCGACCAGCGGCGGCACCGGGTCGTCGAACTCTTCGCCACCGACCCGGCCCGGGTTTCCGAGTCGACCGGTGCCGGCACCGCCCTGGAGGGCGCCAGATGACCACGCTCGACGCTCCGCAGACCGACCGCCCGGCCGGGGTCATCCACGACATCGGCTACCAGCGGTACGACGGCGCCCGGCTCGGCCGGCGGCACCTGGTCGGCGCGCTCTACCTGCACAGCCTGCGTACCGCCTTCGGCCTCGGCCGCACCATCAAGGCGAAGATCTTCCCCTGGCTGATCGTCGGGGTGGTCGGGATGATCGCCGCGGTGCTGACCGCGATCCGGGCCCAGACCGGTGAGGCGGCGCTGGGCTACGCGGAGTTCCCCGAGATGCTCAGCGTGCTGATCATCTTCTTCACCGCCATCGTCGCGCCCGAACTCGCCTCCCGGGACCTGCACAGCGGGGTACTGCCGCTGTACTTCGCCCGACCGCTGCACCGTTCGGACTACGCGCTGGTCAAGCTGGCCGCGCTGACCTCGGCGACGTTCCTGCTGCTCGGCGTACCGCTGACGGTGATGTTCGCGGGTGCCGCGTTCATGGTCGACGGCATCGGGGCGGTCTGGGACGAACTCGGTGACTTCCTGCCGGCGCTCGGCTATGTCGCCGTACACGCGATCGTCTACTCCGTGCTGGCACTGCTGGTCGCCTCCCTGGTCCGGCGCCGGGCCGTCGCGGCCGGGGCGATCGTCGGGGCGTTCCTGCTGACCAGCCCGGTGGTCGTGGTGCTGTCGGTGCTGCCGTACGAGGCGGCGAGCCAGCTCGGCGGACTGGCCAGCCCGGTCACCCTGGTCAGCGGGATCGGGGACTGGGCGTTCGAGCGGAGCGGTGAGGTCGGGGTCGGCCCGTACGGCCCGCTGTACGGCCTGGTCGCGCTCGGCCTGGTCGTCGCCGGAGCCCTGCTGCTGCTCGCCCGCTACCGGAAGGTCGCCGCTAAATGAGTAACGTGGAACTGGCCGGGGTCTCCCGCTGGTACGGCAACGTGGTGGCCGTCAACGACGTGTCGATGAACCTCGGCTCCGGCGTGACCGGGCTGCTCGGGCCGAACGGTGCCGGCAAGACCACCGTGCTGCACATGATGGCCGGGTTCCTGGCCCCCTCCAAGGGCACGGTGACCCTCGACGGCGAACCCACCTGGGGCAACCCGGCGGTCTACCGGCGACTCGGCCTGGTCACCGAGCGGGAGTCGGTCTACGACTTCCTCAGCGCGTACGAGTTCGCGCTGGCCAGTGCCCAGTTGCACCGGCTGGCCCAGCCGGAGGCGGCGGCCCGGCGGGCGCTCGAACTGGTCGAGCTGACCGATGCGCAGGACCGCCGGATCGGCACGTACTCCAAGGGCATGCGCCAGCGGGCCCGGGTCGCCGCCGCCCTGGTGCACGACCCGGAGGTACTGCTGCTGGACGAGCCGTTCAACGGGATGGACCCGAGGCAGCGGCTGCACATGATGGAGCTGCTGCACTCGCTCGGCGAGCAGGGTCGGACGATCCTGTTCAGCTCGCACATCCTGGAGGAGGTCGAGCAGGTCTCCGGCACCGTCCAGGTGATCGTCTCGGGCCGGCTGGCCGCCTCCGGCGACTTCCGGACCATCCGGCGGCTGATGACCAACCGGCCGCACGTCTTCGCGGTGCAGTCCAGCGACGACCGGCGGCTGGCAGTGGAGTTGATCGGCCAGCCCTCGGTGAACGGGGTGGACGTCACCCGGGACGGGTTGACCGTCCGGGCCGGCGACTACGGCAGCTTCACCCGGGCGCTACCGAAGATCGCGCTGGCCTCCGGCATCCGGGTACGCCGGCTGCTGCCCTCGGACGAGTCCCTGGAGAGCGTGTTCTCCTACCTGGTGGAGGCGTGAGGGCCGTGAGCGCGAGGAGTGAGCCGGTTTTGCGAGCCCCGCAGTCGCGAACGAAGGAGTGACATGTCGACTGTTACCTGGATCACCGCGCGTGGGCTCTTCGGGCGGCGCCGGTTCCTGCTGCTCTTCCCGTTGCCGGTGCTGCTGGTCGGGCTGGCCGTGCTGGCCCGGTCGGCCGGCGTCGACCCGGGCCAGTGGGGCCAACCGGTCGTGTACGGGCTGGGGCTGGGCGTCCTGCTCCCGGTCACCGCGCTGATCGTCGGTACCGGGGTGCTCGGTTCCGAGATCGACGACGGCACACTGCTGCACATCCTGACCAAGCCGCTGCCCCGGTGGCAGATCGTACTGCCGAAGCTGGCCGTGGCGACCGGGGTCACCGCGCTGACCGTGGCCGTACCGCTCTACGTCGCCGGGGTGCTGGTCGACTCCGTACGCTTCGGGCTCGGGCTGGCTGCCGCGAGCGCGGTCGGCGCGCTGGCGTACTCGGCGTTCTTCCTGGCCCTGAGCCTGCTGACCCGGCGTCCGGTGCTGCTCGGCCTGGTGTACGTGCTGATCTGGGAGGGCCTGCTCAACAGCATCGTCAGCGGTACCAGGGTGCTGTCGGTGCAGCACTACGTGGTGACCCTGACCGACCGGATCGCGCCGACGGCGCTGCTGGACGGGTCGGTGTCGCTGCCGGTGGCGATCGTGATGAGTGCGGTCTTCACGGTCGGCTTCACGCTGCTGGCGATCCGCCGGCTGCGTACGTTCAGCGTGGCCGGCGAGACGAGCTGAGCCGGCCGGGGTGGCGGTCCCGCACTCAGGACCGCCACCCCGGCCAGTTCCGGCGATCGGCGAAGCCCGCCCGCCGATAGATCCCGACGCGGCTAGGCGAGGCCGAAGAAGCGGGCGATTCCCCGGGCGTGCCCGACGGCGACCGCCTGCCGGAAGTCCGCGCGGGCGAGCAGGGCGGCGTCGGCGGCGCGGTCGATGAAGAGGTTCTCGGTGAGCATCGCCGACATCGCGGTCTCCCGGAGGACCTGGAAGTTCGCCGTCTTCTGGCCACGATCCGTGATCGATCCGAGGGTCCGCATGTTGCTCAGCACGGCCGCGTGTACGTCGTCCTGGAGCCGCTGGGTCGCGGCGCCGGCAGTGGGGTAGATGTAGCTCTCGAAGCCGGTGCCGCCACCGGCGTTGATGTGGATGCTGACGAAGATGTTGGCGCCCCAGGAGTTGGCGTCGCTGCTCCGATAGCTCAGGCTGCGGGTGATGTCCGTGGTGCGGGACATCCGGATCGAGACGTCCCAACTGCTCTCCAGGACGGTGCGGGTGCGCAGCGCGATGTCGAGGGTCAGGGCCTTCTCCTGTAGGCCGTTTCCTACCGCGCCGGCGTCGGTCCCGCCGTGTCCGGGGTCGAGATAGATCTTGGGCGGTGCCGCCTGGGCGGGGCTGGCGAGCAGGGGTGCGGCGGCGATCCCGGCGGCCGCGGCCAACAGGGTTCGTCTGCGCATGAGGGGTGTGCCGGACATGGGTTCCTCCCCGGGGGTGTGTGGGTGGACGATGCCGAACCACGGGTGATGGAGAACGGATGGGTGGTGCCGTTCGGTCGCGCGTCCGGATAGAAACGCCACGGCCCGTTACCCGGTAGGCAACGAGCCGATAATTTTCAGCGAGCGCCGCGATGGCGTAGATTTTCGACATCAAACGGCGTCGATGTCAAGACCGACCTTCGGCGGACACGCCGTTGTCGGGTCGTGGCCGGGCGTCAGCCGTACGCTTCGGGCTCGGGGTGGCTGCCGCGAGTGCGGTCGGCGCGCTGGCGTACTCGGCGTTCTTCCTGGCCCTGAGCCTGCTGACCCGGCGTCCGGTGCTGCTCGGCCTGGTGTACGTGCTGATCTGGGAGGGCCTGCTCGGCAACATCGTCTCCGGCACCAGGGTGCTGTCGGTGCAGCACTACGTGGTGACCCTGACCGACCGGATCGCGCCGACGGCGTTGCTGGACGGGTCGGTGTCGCTGCCGGTGGCGATCGTGATGAGCGCGGTCTTCACGGTCGGCTTCACCCCGCTGGCGATCCGCCGGCTGCGTACGTTCAGCGTGGCCGGCGAGACGAGCTGAGGCCGCTTCCGCACCGAGGGCGCGGGTCGGATCCACCTTCGTCGTACCCGTCGAATAGCGTGCCTTTCGATGGACGACAGAGTGGACGTGTGGACCGCCGCGGCCGGGCCGGTGAGCCGTGAGTGACGAACTGGTCGCCCTGCTCGGTTCGGCTCCGCCGGCCGTGCTGGCGTCGTTGCTGAGCCGCAGTACCCGGGCCCGGGAGGCGATCGAGTCGACCCTGGAGCTGCCGGCGGCGTTCGCCCAGGCGGTGCTCGCCAGCGGTGCCGGGGAGGCGCTGGCGGCCCTGGTCCGGAACTCGGCATTCGTCCGACAGCACCGGGACAGCGCGCTGCGGGTGGCGGCCAGCGGCGACGCACGGCTCTGCGTCGAGCTGCTGCGGCACACCGACGACGAGGAGATCCGGAGGACCGTGCTCGACAATGCCGATCCGGCCGATCCGGGTTGGCAGGTTCCGGACAGCCCGGTCAGGTTCGCGGAGTCCCTGAGCTGGCGCAGGGTCGATGCGCTTGCCGGGCATACCCCGGATCCCGAGATCGACCGCGAGTACCTTCGCAGGATCCACCACTGGCAGGCGCAGGTGCCGGTGGTGACCAACCTGTGGCGGTGGCACGGCCGGGTGGAGGCAGCGGCGGCGCTCGGCGCTGGCATCCTCTCCCCGATCGTGGCCGAGCTGGTCGGCGCCGCCCTGGCGGAGCCCACCGACGAGCAGGGCGGCGCCGAGCAGTCCGGCGACGGGCCGCGTGGCGGCGAGCGGAATGGCGACGACGACACGTACCCGACGACAGCCTGGGATCGCCAGGTCGCTGCTATACGAGATCCACAGTGGTCGGTACGGCTGCTCCGCGAACTCGACGACTGGGCCGACGAACGCCGGTTGCCGGCCGAGCACCGGATCGACTGGCCCGCCGTCCTGGCCGAGCACGTCGACACGCCGTTCGGCGAGAACGCGACCAGATCGCTGCTCGGCCGCAGCGACTGTCCGGACGAGTTCCTGGTCGGCGTGGGTGGGCGGCCGTTGCTGCCGTACCTCGCCGAACGTCGGCGCGGGGTCGGTCCGGCGGTGCTCGCTGCCTTCATCCGCGGCCCCCGGGGAAGCGGGCAGACCGATCCGGATCTGGCCCGGGTGGTGCGGACCGGTCTCGACCAGGGGACGGTCACCGTCGACGAGATATTGGAGATCGTCACCCCGATGGCCACCCTGTGCGCCGTCATCGACGACGATCCCGACCAGGGGCCGGGGTCGGTCGCCCTCCGGGATGCGGTGGGTGCCCGGATCGCCGCCGTACTCGGCACCGATCCGGGGGCGTGGCGGGCGCTCTGGAAGCTGCTGCCCCGTTGGCGCCGGACCCTGGACCGGTTGCTCGACGCGTCGGTCAGGCAGGCGGACCGGACCGCCGAGTGGGCCGACGCCGAGCCGGCGCCGGTGCCGTCCGCACAGCTCGGGGCCGACCCGCCACGGATGAGCGCTGCCCGAGCCATGTTGCGCGCCCTGGTCGCCGCCTGCCCCGTCGAGGTACGCGTCGACGTACTGCCGGTGCTGGACGACCGGGCGGTGTTCGACCTGCTCGCCGCCGGGTCGGTGGAGCCCGAGCTGGTCAGCGCCCTGCTCGACCGCCGGGACCTGCGGTGTCTGCGGTTGCTGGCCTGCGCCCGTGACCTGCCGGTCGCGCAGCGGGAGCGGCTGCTGGCCCTCGGCGACCCGGAGGTGCACGCCGCGCTCTTCTTCCAGCTTGACGAGGCGGATCTGGGGCGGCGCCGGCAGATCGTCGTCGGGTCGCGCCGGTTCGACCGCGACGACTCCAGCCGGGTACCACTCGGCGCCCCGCTCCGCGACCTCTGCTTCGGCCGTGGCCCGTTCGCGGGGAAGGGCCGATCGTGGCGGAGGCTCGCCCCGTTGGTCGACTCGGGGGACGAGGACGTCGCCATCGAGCTGCTGCGGTCCGTCAGGATACCGACCGAGCTGCTGCAACTGCGGCTGCTCCTCGCGGTGGCCGAGCGCGACGGCGTCGCCGCGGCGCGGCGGGTGCTCGCCGCCGACCTCGGCGAGCGCGGCACGCGGGCGGCTCCGTGGCTGGTCGGGGCCCGTGCCGCCGCCGAGTCGGCGCTGTCGCCGACCGAGCAGGACGGTGGTGACGCCGCCGCCCTGGGCCGGTTGTCGGCGGCGGTCGCCGACCGGAGCGGTCCAGACGCCTGGATCCGCCGCCTGCGCGCCCTGGCCACGGTGAGCGCGGCCGAGGAACTCAACCTGACGGTGGAGCGCCACACCGTCGACGATGAGCTGCTCCGCAGGGAGCAGGCGCGCGAGCCGTTCCCGGTGTACGTGGTCAGGTACCTGCGCGAGCTGCCCGACTGCCGGTTGCCGCTCGACTCGGTGCTGACCGCCACCCACCCGGCGGCCGACGTCCTGCGAGCCGGCGCGGGCGCCGGATGGTGGCGGGAGTCCGACAACCCACTGCCCCAGATGTGCCAGGACACCCTCGGCGACAACGCGGACGCCTGGCAGCTCGCCGTCGAACTCGTCGAGGACTTTGCCGGCACGGTCCCCGAACTCCTGTCCACCGCCGCCGCGACTGTCTCGGTGACCGGGGCCGGGGCACCGGCGGCCGGTCGGTGAGGGCGCCGTCAGCCGGTGTTGCGCATCCCGGCGGCGATGCCGTTGACGGTGGTGAGCAGGGCGCGTTCCAGCGCCGTACCGTCGCCGGGGGCGCGTCGGCCGCCCGGAGCGGTGGCCACGGCCCGGCCGGCGGCGCCCGAGTCGCGGTACTGCCGCAGCAGCGCCACCTGGAGGTGGTGCAGCGGTTCCAGGTAGGTGTCCCGGACGGCGAGGGTGCGTTGCAGCACCGGGGAGTTCTCCAGCAGCGCGGGGGAGGCGGTGATCGCCAGCACCTCCTGCTTGGTCAGCTCGTACTCCGCCTCGATCATGTGGAAGATCGGGTGCAGCGGCTCCGGCACCAGGGTCTCGACGTACCGGCGGGCGATGTTCAGGTCGGTCTTGCTCAGCATCATCTCGACGTTCGACAGGAACGTGCCGAAGAAGTGCCACGCCCGGTGCATCTCGGCCAGCACGTCGGCCATCCCGGCCTCGCGGGCGGCGGCCAGCCCCGAGCCGACCCCGAACCAGCCGGGGACGATCTGCCGGGTCTGGGTCCAGCCGAAGACCCACGGGATGGCGCGCAGCCCGGCCAGTCCCGCCCCGGTGTTCGGCCGCTTCGCCGGCCGGGAGCCGATGTTGAGCGCGCCGAGCAGCTCGGTCGGGGTGGAGGCCCAGAAGTAGGCCGGCAGGTCCGGATTTTCCACCAGCGAGCGGTAGCGCCGGTAGGCGGCGCCGGAGACCACGTCCATGGTGGCGTCCCAGCGGTCCAGCGCCTCGGCGGGCTGCCGGGGCGTGGTGTGCAGCAGCGTGCTCTGCAACACCGCCGCCAGGGTCAGCTCCAGGTTCTCCCGGGCCAGCGAGGGCAGGGTGTACTTGTCGGAGATGACCTCACCCTGCTCGGTCACCTTGATCTCGCCGTCCAGCGTCCCGTACGGCTGGGCGAGGATCGCCTCGTGGGTGGGGCCGCCGCCCCGGCCGACCGTACCGCCCCGGCCGTGGAAGAGCCGCAGCCGTACGTTGTGTCGGGCGGCCACGTCCCGCAGCGCCCGCTGGGCCCGGTGGATGGACCACTGCGAGGTGGTGATCCCGGCCTCCTTGTTGGAGTCGGAGTAGCCGAGCATCACCTCCTGCACGTCGCCCCGGGCCGCCACGATCGCCCGGTACGCCGGCAGCGACAGCATCTCGTCCAGCAGCTCGCCCCCGGCGTCCAGCTCGGCGGGGGTCTCCAGCAGCGGCACGAAGCCGATCCGGGCCCGCCCGGTGTGCACGTCGACCAGCCCGGCCTCCCGGGCCAGCACCACGGCGGCGAGTACGTCGTCCACGCCCAGCGTCATCGAGATGATGTACGACTCGATCACCTCGACGCCGAACCGCTCCTGCACCTCACGGACGGTGCCGAAGACGTCGAAGGTCTTCCGGGCCGGCTCGGTCAGCGGAGTGTCCATGGTGGAGAGCGGGCGCCGGCCGGTCAGCTCCTCGGCGAGCAACTTGGTCCGCTCGGTCCGGCTCAGCGAAGCGTAGTCCGGCACCTCGCCGACCTGGGTGTAGAACTGGGAGAGCACCACGTGGTGTGCCTCGGCGTGCTCCCGGATGTCCATCGTCGCCAGGTGCGGCCCGAAGGCGGCGACAGTACGGATCGCCGAGGCGAGCCGGCCGACGGCGGTGAGCTGGCCGGAGTTGCGGGCCAGCGAGGCGCGCATCAACTCCAGGTCGGCGAGCAGGTCGGCGGAGCCCCGGTAGTCCCGCCCCGGCACGTGCGCGGTGCCCTGGTTGAGCCGGCGGCGGGTGTTGGCCAGCTTGGCCCGTACGCAGCGCGCCTTGAGCCGGTACGGCTCCTCGGCGTTCACCCGGCGGAACCGGGCCGCCACCTCGGGGAGCGCGTCCAGGTCCTTGGCGAGGCTGGCGGAGAGGTCGAGGCTGACCCCGCGCAGCCGGCGGGAGACCGAGATCTCGTTGATCAGCGCCTCCATCGCCGCCTCGGTCGCCTGGATGCCGTGCTCGTACTGGATCAGCAGCACGTCCCGGGTGACCTGCGGGGTGACGAACGGGTTGCCGTCCCGGTCACCGCCGATCCAGGTGCCGAAGGTCAGCGGCCGGGCCGTCGGCGCGGTCTCCACGCCCAGCCCGCGCAGCGTGTCGGCCAGGTCGTCGAGCACCTGCGGCGCCGCCTCGGCAAAGAGGTCGCGCAGGTAGTAGATGGCGTTGCGGGCCTCGTCGGTCGGGTCCGGCCGGTCGAGCCGCAGCTCGTCGGTCTGCCATAGCAGGTCGAGCAGTTCGGCGAGGCGCCGGCTGGCCGGGCCCTCGTCGCTGGCGCCGTAGAGGATCGCGGCGGCGGCCTCGGCGTCGAGTTCGTCGGCGACGGCGCGCAGCTTGGAGAGGATCGATCGGCGGGCCGCCTCGGTGGGGTGGGCGGTGAAGACCGGCCGGACGGAGAGCCGGCGGGCGACCGAGGCGATCTCCTCGGGTGCCACCCCGCGTTCCCGGATCAGCCGGGCGGCCTGGTCGAGCCAGCCGCCGTGCGCGGCCCGCTGCCGGCGCAGGTCCCGCGACCGGTGCACCTGTTCGGTGATGTTGGCCAGGTGGAAGTAGGTGGAGAAGGCCCGGGCCAGCTTGGTGCCGGTGGTCACGTCCATCGCGCCGAGCCGCTGGGCGGCCGCCTCCGCGTCGTGCCGGACCAGGGCGCGGACCTCCTCGACCAGGTCGAGCAGGGGCGGGCCCTCCTGGCGGGCGAGGGTCTGGCCGAGGAGCTTGCCGAGCCGGCGGATGTCGGCCCGCAACGCGGCGTCGGGCCCGTCGTGATCATGCTGGTCGGTCACCGTGCGCTCCTTGATCGAGTACGGAGGACAGCGTTGTCCGACACAGTGGATGTTATCGGCGGCCGGTCCCGGAACGCTAACGAGGCTCGTGCCGTACTGGTCGGCCACGGATACTGGTAGAGCCTATCCGGCGGCGACAAAACGTACGTTATGTCGAGTCCCGGGGCGAAGTCGCCGGTGATCGTTAGCTTGCTCACGCGGCGGCGAGCAACGGCCAGCGGCGGATCCCGGTCCGGATCTCCCCCGTCGGAGTGCTGGTCGAACGCACTCCGCCAGATCCGAGCCGGGACCCGCCCGCGCAGGAGGGGCCGGGCGGCCACCGCACCCGCCCGTCGCCGGCACGTACCTCCGGAGAACCGGAGGTCGCGCCCCCTCCCCGGAATGAGACGCCCGAGCGGAGCGGCGGGGTTGTCGTCCCGGTCCTGCCGAAAACGGCAGCCGGCTCGGGTACCGGGCGTGGCCCGGGGTTTGTCGGGCTCAGGGGATAGGCTTGACAGCGGCGTTGAGGAGGGGCACTTCCGGCACGGCAACGCCCCGGTTCCTGCCTCACCCCGCACCCCCCGCCCGCACCGGGCGTGGGGCACTTTCCGCGTGCCCATCTGCAAGGTTGTGATCTGCGTGCTCACCGGTCTGCTCACCGCCGCGCTCCGCGATCCCGCGCTCGCCCGGGCCCGCTCGTTGGCCCGCACCGGCGGCGCGGACGCCGACGGGCTCGACCTCACCGCCCCGCCCGCGCTGCGGCCGTTCCTGGTCGCCGCCGTGGCGGCCGGTGAGCAGGCGGGTGGCGCCGGGCGTCCGGTGCTGGCGGTCACCGCCACCACCCGGGAGGCCGACGACCTGGCCGCCGCGCTGGGCAGCCTGCTGCCGCCGGAGCAGGTCATGGTCTATCCGGCCTGGGAGACGCTGCCGCACGAGCGGCTCTCGCCCCGGTCCGACACCGTCGGGCGGCGACTCGGTGTGCTGCGCCGGCTGGCCCACCCCGAGCTGGACGAGCACGACGGGCCGGTACGTGTCGTCGTCGCGCCGGTCCGCTCGGTGCTGCAACCGCAGCTCAAGGGGCTGGGCGACCTGGAGCCGGTACGGCTGGCCGTCGGCGCCGGGGCCGGGCTGGAGCAGACCGCCCGCCGGCTCACCGACCTGGCGTACGCCCGGGTGGACCTGGTCACCAAGCGGGGCGAGTACGCCGTCCGGGGCGGCATCCTCGACGTCTTCCCGCCCACCGACGAGCACCCGTCCCGGGTCGAGTTCTGGGGCGACGAGGTGGAGGAGATCCGCACCTTCGCCGTCGCCGACCAGCGGACCATCGAGGCGGTGCCGGCGCTCTGGGCGCCGCCCTGTCGGGAGCTGCTGCTCACCGACGCGGTTCGGCACCGGGCCGCCGAGCTGGCCGAGGAGCATCCGGAGCTGGCCGAGATCCTGGACAAGCTCGCCGAGGGGATCCCGGTCGAGGGGATGGAGTCGCTCGCCCCGGCCCTGATCGGTGCGGACTCGCTCGAACTCGTGCTGCACTGCATGCCGGCCGGCAGCCACGTACTGCTCTGTGACCCGGAGCGGATCCGGACCCGGGCGCACGACCTGGTGCGTACCTCGGCGGAGTTCCTGGAGGCGAGCTGGGCCGCAGCCGCCGTCGGCGGCCAGGCCCCGGTGGACCTCGGCGCCGCCGCCTTCAAGACCCTGGCCGAGGTACGCGCCACCGCCGCGACCCTGGGCCAGCCCTGGTGGTCGGCGTCGCCGTTCGGCCTGGTCGAGGCCGCCCCCGGGCCGGCGGCCACGATCGAACCGTGGGCGGTGGAGCCGGAGCCCGAGGTGACGGTGACCCCGGACGCGGGCGAGTCGGTGGCGCTGGCGGCCCAGCCGGTGCCGCTCTACCACGGCGAGACCGCCCGGGTGGTCGACGACCTGAAGCGCTGGGTCGGTGACGGCTGGGGGGTGGCGCTGGTCTTCGAGGGGCACGGGCCGGCGCAGCGCGCCGTCGAGGTGCTCCGGGACGCCGGGCTCGGTGCCGCGCTGACCGAGACCGTGCCGACCCCGCCCGCCGCCGGTGAGCTGGTGGTGGCCTGCGGCTCGCTCAACCACGGCTTCCTGGACACCGCCTCCCGGGTCGCGGTGGTGACCGGCAACGACATCACCGGCGGCCGGGGCTCGTCGACCCGGGACATGCGCAAGATGCCGAGCCGGCGGCGCAACACCATCGACCCGCTGGAGCTGCGGGCCGGCGACTACGTGGTGCACGAGCAGCACGGCATCGGCCGGTACGTCGAGCTGGTTCAGCGCACCGTCAACGGCGCCGACCGGGAGTACCTGGTCATCGAGTACGCGGCCAGCAAGCGCGGCCAGCCCGGTGACCGGCTCTTCGTCCCCACCGACCAGCTCGACCAGCTCTCCCGTTACGTCGGAGGCGAGGCGCCCACCCTGCACAAGATGGGCGGCAGCGAGTGGCAGAAGGCCAAGGCGCGGGCCCGCAAGGCGGTACGCGAGATCGCCGCCCAGCTCGTCCAGCTCTACGCCGCCCGCAAGGCGTCCAAGGGGCACGCCTTCGCCCCGGACACTCCGTGGCAGCGGGAGTTGGAGGACGCTTTTCCGTACACCGAGACGCCGGACCAGCTCGCGGCGATCGAGGAGGTCAAGCGGGACATGGAGCAGTCGGTGCCGATGGACCGGCTGATCTGCGGCGACGTGGGCTACGGCAAGACCGAGATCGCGGTCCGGGCCGCCTTCAAGGCGGTGCAGGACGGCAAGCAGGTGGCCGTACTGGTCCCGACCACGCTGCTGGCCCAGCAGCACTACAACACCTTCGCCGAGCGGATGGGGCAGTTCCCGGTGCAGATCCGGCAACTGTCCCGGTTCCAGACCCCGAAGGAGGCCGAGCGGACCCTGGAGGCAGCCGCCGACGGCAGCGCGGACATCGTGATCGGTACCCACCGGCTGCTCCAGTCGGCGACCCGGTTCAAGCAGCTCGGCATGGTGGTGGTGGACGAGGAGCAGCGGTTCGGGGTGGAGCACAAGGAGCACCTGAAGACGCTGCGTACCGCCGTGGACGTGTTGACCATGTCGGCGACGCCGATCCCGCGCACCCTGGAGATGGCGATCACCGGCATCCGGGAGATGTCGACCATCGCCACCCCGCCGGAGGAGCGGCACCCGGTGTTGACCTTCGTCGGGGCGTACGACGACAAGCAGGTCGCCGCCGCGATCCACCGGGAGCTGCTCCGCGACGGCCAGGTCTTCTACCTGCACAACCGGGTCGAGTCGATCGACCGGGCGGCCCGGCGGATCCGCGAACTCGTTCCCGAGGCGAGAGTCGCCGTCGCGCACGGCCAGATGGGCGAGGACGCCCTGGAGAAGGTCATGGTCGGCTTCTGGGAGAAGGAATACGACGTCCTGGTCTGCACCACGATCGTGGAGTCCGGCATCGACATCCCGAACGCCAACACGCTGATCGTGGAGCGGGCCGACCTGCTCGGGCTGGCCCAGTTGCACCAGATCCGGGGCCGGGTCGGCCGGGGACGGGAGCGGGCGTACGCCTATTTCCTCTACCCGCCGGAGAAGCCGCTGACCGAGCACGCGCACGAGCGGCTGGCCACCATCGCCCAGCACACCGAGCTGGGCGCCGGGATGTACGTGGCGATGAAGGACCTGGAGATCCGGGGCGCTGGCAACCTGCTCGGCGGCGAGCAGTCCGGGCACATCGAAGGGGTGGGTTTCGACCTCTACGTCCGGATGGTCGGCGAGGCGGTGCAGGCGTTCAAGGGCGAGCGGCCGGAGGAGGAGGTCGACATCAAGATCGACCTGCCGGTCGACGCGCACCTGCCGCACGACTACATCGGGGTGGAGCGGCTGCGCCTGGAGATGTACCGCAAGCTCGCCGAGTCCCGCGACGCCACCCGGCTGGCCGAGGTGGTCGCCGAGATGACCGACCGGTACGGCGAGCCGCCCGAGCAGGTCGGCAACCTGGTGGCGGTGGCCCGGTTCCGGCTGCTGGCCCGGGCGTACGGGCTCACCGACGTCTCGGCCCAGGGGCGGCACCTGCGGTTCTCCCCGCTGCCGCTGCCGGACTCGAAGCAGCTCCGGCTCAAGCGCTACCACCCGGACGCGGTCTACAAGTCGGCGACCGACCAGGTCAGCGTGCCGCGCCCGGCGACCCGCCGGATCGGCGGCGAGCCGCTGCGCGACCAGGCGCTGCTGGACTGGTGCGCCCAACTCCTCCGCGACGTGCTGGGTGAGCGCGAGGAGTGAGCCGGTTTTGCGAGCCCCGCAGTCGTGAGCGAAGAGGGCAGGGTGATCCCGTGCCGGCATCGGGAAGGTGATCCGGCGCCGGCAGTGGGAAGGTGACCCCGTGCCGGCAGCGGTTAGCGGTGCGTGAGAGAGTGTCGAGCATGCAGCGTGCCCGTCGTCTGGCTTCGATCGCGGTCATTGCCGTGCTCGGCACCACCGTTCTCTCCGCCTGCCGGTCCGACTCCAGCGTCGCCGTCTACCTCGGGGATAAGAAGATCACCGAGGACGAGGTGACCTCGGTGCTCGACGACGTCCGGAGCAAGGTGCCGCCGGGTGGGCACGAGCCGGGCGCCACGCCCGCGCCGGACGCTCCCGAGGTGAAGGCGCCGGCCCGGGCCCAGGTGGTCGGCACCCTGGTGATGCGGGAGGTCTGCCTCAAGCTCGCCGCCGACAAGGGCTTCACGCCGTCCGAGCAGGCCCCGATCGAGCAGGTCGCCCAGGCGACCGGGCTGCCGGCGGACTCGCGCTACGTGCGACTCTTCTCCGAGCTGGACGCCTGCCGGGCCGGCATTCCGGTGGCCCAGCCGGTCGCGCCGACCCAGGAGGAGCTGATGGACGTGGTGGCCCGGGGCCGGGTCGCCGGGGTGATCCCGGAGGAGGCCAAGGACGCCGAGGCCGGGCAGCAGCTCGACGGCGACGTGCTGCGCCGCGCGCTGGCCATGCGGAACACCCTGGTCGAGGCGCTGGAGAACTCCGACCTGACGGTCAACCCGCGCTACCGGCCGCTGGAATACCCGGTGCTGACCTTCTCGGACGGCAGCCCGGCGCTGGTCATCCCGATCGGCCAGTCCGGCGCCGACACCGTGATCGACGCCCGCTGAGCGGCGCCCGACCCACCGCGCGAACCACCGGCCGTGCCGCGATTGACCCCGCCCTCGACCAAGAACCTGCCGTCGACCAGTTCCCCCGGCCGATGACCGGCGTACTGCCCGGTCCGGCCGGTCGGATCGTGCTGCTGGTCACCTCGCCCCGGCTGCCGGCCGGGCTGCTGACCGCGCCCGCCTGGGACGTCGTACGCGGCTTTCCGGTGCTGGCCGGCGCGGAGAGCGAACTGGCCACGGCGGTACGCGCGGCCGGCGCCGAGGTGACGGTCACCGGGACTCCGGTACCGGACCTGCTCGGCACGGTCGCCTCGCACGGTACGGCGGTCTGGCTGGCCGGTCCGGCCGGCGACGAGGAACTGGCCCGGGAGCTGGGGCTGCGGCTGGCCCGCCAACCCGGGCTGGCCGAGCTGGAGCTGATGTACGGCTCCTGGGACCCACCCGGCGCCCGGCTGCTCGACGCGGTCGCGGTGATGGACCGGCTCGCCTCGCCCGGCGGTGACCCGTGGAAGCGGGCCCAGACCCACGCCTCCCTGGCGCAATATCTGCTGGAGGAGTGCTACGAGGCGTACGACGCGATTGCCGCGAACGATCTCGTCGCGCTCCGCGAGGAGTTGGGGGACGTGCTGTTGCAGGTGGTGCTGCACGCCCGGCTGGCGGAGAACCTGCCCGAGGACGAGCGCTGGTCGATCGACGACGTGGCCGGTGGCCTGGTGGCGAAGATGGTCCGGCGCAACCCGCACGTCTTCGCGGGTACCGAGGTCGGCGGCATCGACGAGATCATCGAGAACTGGGAGCGGATCAAGCGGGCCGAGAAGCCCCGGGCCTCCGCGCTGGACGGGGTGGCGCTCTCCCAGCCGGCGCTGGCGCTGGCGGCGAAGATACTGCACCGGGTCGACCGGTCCGGGCTCGACCTGCCGCCGCCGAAGCCGCCGGCCGGGGCGGACGAGACGGTCCGGCTGGGCGCGAACCTGCTGGAGACGGTGGCCCGGGCCCAGGCGGCGGGGCTGGACGCCGAGGCGGCGCTGCGCCAGGCGACCCTGGACTACGCGGCCACGGTCCGCGCGGCCGAACAGGATTCCGTACCGCCGTCCTGATCTCGGGGCGGGCATGCCTCGGGGGCAGCGGGTGGGTGGTCAGCGCTTGGGGCGGAGCGTGTCGACCCGGGCCACCGACTCGTCGATCCGCGCCTCGGTGAGCCGGCCGGAGCGGACCAGCCGGACGACGTTGTCGAGGGTCTGGCCGACGACGTTCGGGTCGTACTCCTGCTGGTTGCCGAAGACCAGCAGGTCGACGCCGGCCTCCAGGGCCAGCGCGACCGCCTCGTCCCGGCCGAACCGGCTGCTGATCGCCACGGCCTGCATGTCGTCGCTGACCACCGGGCCGCGCCAGCCGAGCCGGCCGCGCAGCAGGTCGGTGACGACCGCCCGGGACAGCGAGGCCGGCCGGTCCGGGTCGAGCTTCCGGTTGAGTACGTGGCCGACCAGCACCGAGTCGGCCGCGCCCTTGGCGATCAGCTTCTGGAACGGTTCGAGTTCGGTCTCCCGCCAGGAGTCGCTGACGTCCACGACGGCGAAGTCGGTGTTCCCGGTCGCGCTGCCCAGCCCCGGAAAGTGCTTCAGCGACGTCCGTACTCCGGCGGCCCGGTGCACCCGTACCTCCTCGGCCGCGTTCCGGACCACCACGTCGGGGTTGGCGGAGAAGCTGCGTTCGAGCTTGCCGACGGCGGGACTGTCCGGACGGACGTCCAGGTCGACCACTGGTGCGTAGTTGAGGTTGACCCCGATCGAGTTGAGGCTCCGCACGAGTCCGTCCGCCCAGGCCCGGGTGGTCGGGATCGAGTCCGCCCGGCCGATCTCCGCCTCCGACTGGGTGGCCGGGAAGCCGTTCTCGGGGTTGAGCCGGGCGACCTGGCCGCCCTCCTGGTCGATCGAGACGAGCAGCCGGCCGGGCGACGCCTGTTTCAGGGCCTTCACCAGCGCGGTCACCTGGCCCGGCGAGCTGATGTTGCGGACGGCGTCGGTCTTCAGGTCGCGGTCGAAGAGGATGACGCCGCCGAGCCCCTCCCGGATCGCGTTGACGACCCATCCGGCCTCGGCCGCCTGCTGGCCCTGGAAGCCGACCACCAGCAGGCTGGCGATCTTGCGGCGGAGCGCCGTCTCGCCGCGCCGGGCCGGGCCGGGTTGCCGGGACGGGGTGGCCGCGAGCCGGGCCGGGGTCCGGCCCGAGCCGCAGCCGGCGGTACCGGCCGCCACCGCGGCCGAGCCGAAGCCGGCGAGCAGCAGCCGGCGGCTGAGGCGAGCATCCTTCACCTGACCCACGCTACGGTCGGTGACCAGGGCCGCGCGGCACAATGCCAGCACCGGCATCATCACCGACTGCCGGCACACCAGCATCGTCACCGAACGCCGGCACCGGCATCGTCACCGAACGCCGGGGCACCGGGATCGTCACCTGCGGTCCGGGCGGTGGCGGTCTCCGTCGAGGTCCGGTCGCGGCGCCGACGGCCCGCGCTCAGGCCGACGGCGATGCCGACCGCCGCCACCAGTACCCCGGCGGCCTGCCCGGGATCCGGCAGCCGACCGGCCTGGACCGCCGCGGTGAGCAGGGTGGCGATCGGCATCACCCCGACGAGTACGCCGGCCCGTTCCACGCCGAGCTGGCGCAGCCCGGTGAACCAGGCGAGGAAGGCGATCACGGTCATCATCGCCGCCAGATAGCCGAACGCGGCTGCCTCGGTCGGGGTGGGCAGCCGCCACCGGGACAGCTCACCCGCCGGGATCGCCGCCAACAGCAGCAGTGGTACGGCCAGCGCGCAACTGTACGCCGCGACGCGTACCGGCCCGAGTCGGGGCAGTACGGCGGCGGCCAGCAGCGAGAATGCGATCTCGCCGCCGAACGCCCCGAGCGAGGCGACGATGCCGGTCGCGTCCGCCCGTCCGCTGCCCTGCACCAGTGCGGTACCGGCGACGACGATGCCGGCCGCCCCGACCAGCCGGAGTGCCGGCCGGCGTCCACCGGTGAGCGGACCGAGCAGGGCGAGCCCGAGCGGCGCGGCACCGATGAAGGTACCCACCACTGCCGGGTCGGCGTGCGGCAGCGCGACCAGGATGCAGGCGTTGAATCCGGCCATCCCGGTCAGCGCGAGCGCGGTCAGCACGACCAGTTCCCGCCGGTTCGGCCGGCCGGGCGGGGGTGTGCCGCCGGCCAGCAGTCCGGGAAAGCGGCGGACCAGGGCGAACAGCACGGCGGCGGCCACGGCGTACCGGGCTGCCTGGCCGGTGAGGTGTGGATAGTCGAGGACCAGTTGGCTGATCGAGACGGAGCTGCCGACCAGCACCATCCCGCTGACGCAGAGCAGTACCGCGACCGGGTTCGAGACCTTCACCCGACCGACGCTAGGACCGGATTGGTCCATGGGACAGGGCCAAACCAAGGCATCATGACAGGGCCATTGCATTAACCACCGCCACTGCGGCGGGCGGATCGAGTCGATGTGCCGGCCGACGGGGCGAGAACTGATCGTCTAGGTTTTCCCCATGCCACCATTCGTCCCGCTCGCCGAACGGATCGTCGACGCGCTGCTGGCCAGCGACCCCGACCTGGCCTCGTCGGTCGGTGAACACGGTGTCGACGACCAGTTGCCGGACCGGTCCGCCGACGCGGTGGCCGGTCGGGTGGCGATGCTGCGGGACGCCGCGCACGCGCTCTCCGAGGTGGACGCCGAGGAGCTGGACGTACCGGAGCGGGTCGACCACGCCGTGCTCACCGCACTGGTCGACCGGGGGATCTTCGAGCTGACCGAGGTGCGGTCGCACGAGTGGAACCCGCTGGTGTACAACCCGGGGCCGCTGCTGCACGCGCTGGTCGCCCGGCCGTTCGCCCCGGCCGACGTACGGCTGACCAGCCTGGCCGGGCGGCTGGCCGCCGTACCCGACGCGCTGGCGACGGCCCGGGCCGTGCTCCGCGACGTACCCCGGATCCACGCCGAGACCGCCGTCGGGCAGTTCGAGGGCGCGGCGGCGCTGGTCCGGGACCAGGTGCCGGCCCTGCTGGCCGAGGCGCCCGGCCTGCGCGACACGGTCGAGCCGGTCGCCCGGGCGGCCATCCGCGAGCTGACCGGGTTCGCCGACCGGCTCCGCGCCGGACTGCGCGACGACGCCGGGCCGGGCCGGGACCCCCGGCTGGGGCGGCGGCTCTGGGAGGCGCGGCTCTGGCACACCCTGGACACCGAACTCGGCGCCCGGCAGGTGCTCGACTCGGCCTGGGCGAACCTGGAGCGGGTCACCGAGGAGATCCGGGCGGCGGCGGTCGAGCTGGTCGGCGGCCCGGCCTCGGACGAGACGGTACGCCAGGCGTTGACCCTGCTCGCCGACGAGCACCCGGACAACTCCTCGGTGGTGCCGCTGGCCCGGACCACCCTGGACGAGGTGCGCGACTTCGTCGCCGACACCGAACTGGTGTCGCTGGTCGACGACGCCTGCGTGATCAGGGAGATGCCCGAGCACGACCGGGGCGTCGCGGTCGCGTACTGCGACGCGCCGGGGCCGCTGGAGGTCGCCGCGGTACCGACGTACTACTGCATCGCGCCGACTCCGGCGGACTGGTCGGCGGCCCGGGTGGAGTCGTTCTTCCGGGAGTACAACGACCACATGATCCGCAACCTGACCGTGCACGAGGCGGTACCGGGGCACTTCCTCCAGTTGGCGCACGCCCGGCGTTACCGGGGCAGCAGTCGGGCCCGCGCGCTCGGCCACTCGGGGCCGTTCATCGAGGGCTGGGCGGTCTACGCCGAGGAGGCGATGGTCGCGCACGGGTTCGGCGGCCTGGCCGTGCGGTTGCAGCAGCTCAAGATGCAGCTCCGGATGACCATCAACGCGATCCTCGACCAGTTGACGCACTGCGAGGAGCTGTCCGAGTCCGACGGGCTGGCGCTGATGACCGGGCGGGGCTTCCAGGAGGAGGGCGAGGCGGCCGGCAAGTGGCGTCGGGCCCTGCTCACCTCGACCCAGCTCTCCACCTATTTCGTCGGCTACCACCAGGTCGCCGGGGTCGCCGCGCGCCGGCCGACCGGGGTGCCGGTCCGGCAGTGGCACGACGCGATGCTGGCGCACGGCTCACCGTCGCCACGCCACCTGCCCGAGCTGCTCGGCCTGGACGAAGACGACCTGGCCTGAGGCACGACCTGACCTGAGGCACGACCCGCCCTGAGGCAGGACCCGGCGTGAGGCAGGACCCGCCCTGAGGCAGGACCCGCCCTGAGGCAGGACCCGGCGTGAGGTCAGGCGGGCGGCTGACCCGCCTCGGCGCGCCGGTCGACGAGTCCGGCACCGGCGGGCAGGTCGAAGGCGTCGCTCTGCACCGCGTCCCGGTAGCGGCTCAGCGCCACCTCCAGTTCGGTGCCGTCGACCGTACCGGTGAAGCTGCCCAACGCGCCCTCGCTGGTGATGCAGGCGTCGAAGCCGACCGCCGGGGCGTCGCTGAGCTGGTCGACCTCCACACAGGTGGCGTGCCGCCCGGCGACGGTGGTGTCGTACTGCCGGATCGTCGCGTCCGGATCGAGCGCGGCGGAGGTGAGCAGGCCGACCACCACCGGCGGGGTGACCAGACCCCGCTTGTTCATGTCGGCGAAGATCGTGATCGACGGCTTGGCGTTGGCCGGCGGAGGCGCGGTGAGCGTGCAGGTCGGTTTCCGGGTAGTGGTGTCGCAGGCCGTGGTCGCGTCCGTGGTGACCGTCAACTTCCCGCCCGGATAGGTGTACGCCGCGCGCAACGGGTCCTGCGACTGCGAGATCGAGGCGTGCTGCCCGCCCGGGAGCTGGTAGTCGGCCGAGTAGGTCAGCTCGGTGGACCGGTCGAGCCGGGCGGCCAGGTCGTTGACCAGATCTGCCCGGCCGATCACCCGACCGGCGTCGTCCAGCGTCTGGCACCCGGAGACCGTCAGGATGGAAATGATCGCCCCCGCGAGTACCCGGAGTGAGATCGACACAGCCGGCATGGCCCACAGCCTTCACGATCGGGTCAAGCGCGCGCAAACCGGTTCCCACGTACGCGAAGGAAGTCCACAAATGTCGGACGCCCTCGCGGCCGGGCGGCCGGGCCCGGAGGCAGCGCCCGGAGCTACGGACCCGACCGATAGGCTGCCTGCGGAAGCCTCAGCCGCACCGTCGCGACGGGGACGGACCGCCATCGACTATCGATGGATCGACTTCAATTTCTGAGGAGCAGGACAGTGGCCACCATCGAGGGAATCGTCGCCCGGGAGATTCTCGACTCGCGCGGCAACCCGACCGTCGAGGTCGAGGTCGGGCTCGACGACGGTACGGTCGCCCGCGCCGCGGTGCCGTCCGGCGCGTCCACCGGAGCCTTCGAGGCGATCGAGCTGCGCGACGGCGACAAGGACCGCTACAACGGCAAGGGCGTCGAGAAGGCGGTCGCCAACATCGAGGACCGGATCGTCGACCAGCTCGTCGGCTACGAGGCCAGCGAGCAGCGGCTGATCGACCAGAAGATGCTCGACATCGACGGCACCGACGACAAGTCGGAGCTGGGCGCCAACGCCATCCTCGGGGTCTCGCTGGCGGTGGCCAAGGCGGCGGCGAACAGCGCCGAGCTGAGCCTCTTCCGCTATCTGGGCGGCCCGCACGCGCACCTGCTGCCGGTGCCGATGATGAACATCCTCAACGGTGGCGCGCACGCCGACTCCAACGTCGACGTGCAGGAGTTCATGATTGCCCCGATCGGCGCGCCGTCGTTCCGCGAGGCGCTGCGCTCGGGCGCCGAGGTCTACCACGCGCTCAAGTCGGTGCTGAAGAAGAAGGGCCTGGCCACCGGCCTCGGCGACGAGGGTGGCTTCGCCCCCGACCTGCCGACCAACTCCACCGCGCTCGACCTGATCGCCGAGGCGGTCGAGAAGGCCGGCTACCGGGTCGGCACCGACATCGTCTTCGCGCTCGACGTGGCCGCCACCGAGTTCTTCTCCGACGGGGTCTACACCTTCGAGGGCGGCACCAAGACGGCGGACGAGATGACCGCCTATTACCACAAGCTGGCCGACGACTACCCGATCGTCTCCATCGAGGACCCGCTCTCCGAGGACGACTGGTCCGGCTGGGCCGGGCTGACCGCCTCGGTCGGCGAGCGGATCCAGATCGTCGGCGACGACCTCTTCGTCACCAACCCGCAGCGGATCGCCCGGGGCATCGCCGAGCAGACCGCGAACGCCGTACTGGTCAAGGTGAACCAGATCGGTTCGTTGACCGAGACCTTCGAGGCGGTCGACATGGCGCACCGGGCCGGCTTCAAGTGCATGATGAGCCACCGTTCCGGCGAGACCGAGGACACCACCATCGCCGACCTGGCGGTGGCGACCGGCTGCGGCCAGATCAAGACCGGTGCGCCGGCCCGCTCCGACCGGGTGGCGAAATACAACCAGCTCCTCCGGATCGAGGAGGAGCTGGCCGACGCGGCGCGGTACGCGGGTACGAGCGCGTTTCCGCGTTACCGTTCCAACTGACGGGTCAGCCTTCGGGGGAGGGGTGCGACGGCGATGACGCAACGCCGTACGCCGAGCGGGCAGGGCCCGGCTCGACGGCCGGATCGTGGTAGCCGGTCCGGGACGTCCCGGACCGGCCGCACCTCGGGTCGGGAGTCGGGATCCCGGGCCGAGCCACGGCAGGGCCAGGCCCGCTCCTCCGGAGCTTCCCGCTCCTCCGGAGCTTCCCGCTCCTCCGGAGCTTCCCGGTCGACCGGATCGGCCCGGTCGTCCAGCACCGGCCGGGGCGCCGACGGCTCCCGCTCGGGGAACCGGCCCGCGGCGGCCCGCCGGACCGTCGCCGCCCGGGCGGTGAAGCGGACGTACGCCCAGCAGCCCCGGCGCTACACCGGCCGGGCGACCGTGCTCGCCGGGGTGCTGGTGGCGCTCGCGCTGGCATACACCTATCCGGTCCGGGTCTATCTCAACCAGCAGTCCGACATCGCCCGGATCGAGGCGGCCCAGCAGGCGCAGCGGGAACTCATCGGTGACCTGACCGAGGAGGCGGCGCTCTGGGACGACCCCGAATACGTGAAGATCCAGGCGAGGGAGCGGTTCTTCATGGTGCTGCCCGGCGAGTCGCCGCTGGTGGTGCTCGTCGACCGCAAGGGCGCGGCGCGGGACGCCGGAGTCGATCCGAAGGCGGCCGAACGGGCTCCACAGCCGTGGTACGACACCCTCTGGTCCAGCGTGCAGGCGGCCAACGAGCCGGATCGGGCCGGCCGGTGAGCCGTTCCGACCCGGTCGGCGTACCCGATGCGGTGGGTCGTCCCAGCGCGGAGCCGGCGGCGGCCGGCGTGCCGGCACCGGTGCGGGAGCCGGCCACCGACGCGGACCTGGCGGCGGTCGCCGCCCAACTCGGCCGGACCCCGCGCGGCACCCGGGCGGTGGCGCACCGCTGCCCGTGCGGCCAGCCCGACGTGGTGGAGACCACCCCCCGGCTCGCCGACGGCACGCCCTTTCCCACGCTCTTCTACCTGACCTGCCCACGAGCGGTGGCCGGGTGCAGCCGGCTGGAGTCCGCCGGGGTGATGCGCCAGATGCAGGACCGGCTGGCCACCGACCCGGAGCTGGCCCAGCGCTATCAGGCGGCGCACCGGGACTACCTGGCCCGGCGGGAGGCGATCGGCGGCGTGCCGGAGATCGACGGGATCTCGGCCGGTGGCATGCCGGGTCGGGTGAAGTGCCTGCACGTGCACCTCGGGCACGCGCTGGCCGCCGGCCCCGGGGTCAACCCGTTCGGGGACGAGGTGCTGGAGCTGCTCGAACAGTGGTGGGCCGACGGCCCGTGCGTGCAGCCGGCGCCCTCGGCCCGGTCGGCGGAGCCGGCCGGATGACCGGCGGCGAACCGGCGCCCGTCCCACCCGATCAGCCGCCGGAGATCCCGGCCGAACCGGCGCCCGTCCCACCCGATCAGCCGCCGGAGATCCCGGCCGAACAGGCGCCGGAGGTCCTGGCCGAGCAGCCGCCGGAGGTCCCGGCCGAGCTGGTCATCCGGCGGGCCCGGACCGCCGACGTACGGGGGATCCGGGAGCTGATCGACACCTACAGCCCGGAGCGGCGACTGCTCAGCAAGGCCACCGTCACGCTCTACGAGGACGTCCAGGAGTTCTGGGTCGCGGTCGACCCGGCGGACGGCACGGTGGTCGGCTGCGGTGCCCTGCACGTGATGTGGGAGGACCTGGCCGAGATCCGGACGGTGGCGGTGCACCCGGCGTACCGGGGGCGCAAGATCGGCCAGCGGATCGTGGCGGAGCTGCTGACCACCGCTCGGGAGCTGGGCGTCGCCCGGGTCTTCGTACTCACCTTCGAGACCGGGTTCTTCGGTGCCTTCGGGTTCGTCGAGATCGACGGGGCCCCGGTGCCGCAGGCGGTCTTCGAGCAGTTGCTCCGCTCGTACGACGAGGGCGTCGCCGAGTTCCTCGGACTGGAACGGGTCAAGCCGAACACCCTCGGCAACTCCCGGATGCTGCTCCGGCTCTGAGCGCTCCGGACAGCGAGTTCCTTGTATGCTTTGCTGCGTCGACCACCTGGCCGTGGCAGAGGAGCAGTGAGCGGACAAGTAGCGAGCAAACCGCATGCGAGCAGCAAGGCAGCGGTCCTCGACGCCATCCGGGCGGCCGGCACGATCAGCCGGGTGGGCCTGATCAACGCCACCGGGTTCACCGCACCCACGATTTCCAACCTGGTCCGCAAACTCATCAACGAGGGTCTGGTCGTCGAGACCGGCCGTGCGGAGTCGACCGGGGGTAAGCGCCGGATCCTGCTCCAGCTCAACCACGCCGCCCGGTACGCGGTGGGTGTGCACCTGGACGACGGCGTGCTGACGTACGTCCTGACCAACCTCGCCGGGGTCGCGGTGGCCCGGATCGCCCGGCCGGGTGCCGGCGCCGAGGAACCGCCGGGCGTGGTGGCCCGGATCGCGGCCGAGATAGCGACGCTGATCGAGAGCGTCGGTGTGGAGCGTGCCCGGGTACTCGGTCTCGGCCTGGTCCTCCCCGGTCCGTCCATGCGGCAGTGGGAGGGGTTCCCGCTCGGCCCGGAGCTGGAGCGGGCGACGACGTTACCTGTCGTACTCGACAACGACGCGACCGCCGCGGCGCTGGGCGAGCACTGGGCCGGCGGGTTCGGGGCCGCCAGCGCGGCGGCAGCGCTCTACATGGGGAGCGGGATCGGCGCCGGGCTGGTCCTCAACGGCATCACCTACCGGGGTCCGCGGGGCAACGCGGGCGAGCTGGGGCACATCTGTGTACACGCCGACGGCCCGCGCTGCTGGTGTGGTGCCCGCGGCTGTGTGGAGGCGGTCGCCGGTCCGGCGGCGGTGGTCACGGCCGGGCGTGCGGACGCGTCACTGGCCCGGGCGGTGGGCCTGCGAGGCGGCGCGGAGCAGTCCTCGGTGGCGACGGATTTCGCCACGATCAGTCGCGCCGCCCGGCGGGGCGAGCCGCGGGCGCTGGCGCTGCTGGAGAGTTCCGCCCGGTATGTCGGGACGGCCACCCGCACCCTGGTCAACATCATGGATCTGGAGGTCGTCGTACTGACCGGGCCGAGCTTCGCCGTTGCCGGCTCGGTGTACCTTCCGGTCGTACGGCAGGAATTGCACGGGTTCCCCGCCCGTTCCGCGCCCACCGTGGACGTGCGGCTGTCGCGGTCCGCCGCGACGGCCTGTGCCATCGGTGCGGCCACCCTCGTGCTGGAGTCCGAGCTGGTTCCCCTGCGGCAGGGGCTTCGGCTGCCGGGACCTCTCGACTCCGAGCCCGTGCCGGTCACCGAGCCGGCCGGCTGAGCCCGGACCAGGCGGGGAGGTTGGATGGGAGCCACGAGCGCGGTCGGGCTGGTGCTCGCCCGGCCACCCCGACTGCTCGGCGCGGAGCCCTTCTTCATGGAGTTCATCGCCGGCATCGAGGAACGGCTCGCGGAGCACGGGCGGTCGGTGCTGTTGCACATCGTCGCCAACCACAGCGCGGAGATCGCGGCGTACCGGCGGTGGGCTCAGCAGCAACTCGTCGACGCCGTCGTACTGGTGAATCCGACCGTCGACGACACCCGACCTGCGATCCTGGGCGAACTCGGCCTACCCGTCGTCGTGGCGGGCGAGGCCGCCGCCGGCACCCCGGCCGTACGCCGGGACGACGTCGGGTCGGTCCGGGCGGCGCTCGCGCACCTGCTCGACCTGGGGCATCGCCGGATCGCGCGGGTCAGCGGCCCCGAGACTCTGCGGCACACCCGGACCCGTACCGCCGCCCTGCTGAAGGCGGTGCGGTCGGCCGGCGTCACCGCCGAGCTGGTGGCGGGTGACTACTCGGAGGAGTCGGGCGCGAAGCTCACCACCGTGTTGCTGGGCCGTCCCGAGCCGCCCAGCGCGATCATCTACGACAACGACCTGATGGCCCTTGCCGGCCTCAACGCCGCCAAGGAACTGGGCCTGGAGATTCCCCGCGACCTCAGCCTGATCGCCTGGGACGACTCCAGCCTGTGCCGGCTGGCGTCACCGCCACTCACCACGATGAGTCTCGACGTGCACCTCTTCGGTGACCTGGTGGCCGAGTCCGTGCTGCGGCTGATCGAGGGGCAGCCGGTCGCGCAGCGGTGGTGCGCGACCGAGAGCGTCGTCGCCCGGGGGACGACCGCGGCACCCGGCCCGCAACACCGGACGCACTTGACTTAGTGAGCTTAATAAAGAAAGCTCCTTCACGCGCTCCCATTGATGGTCACCTCTTTCTGTCAGAGGAGATCCTCATGAAACGTCGTCCTGCCCTGCTCGCTGCCGGCGCGGTGTCCACGCTGGTCGTCGCCGGTCTGGTGGCAAGCACGTACCCGGCGTCCGCCGCGACCGCCGGCTGTTCGGTGACCTACACCGTGCAGAGCCAGTGGTCCGGTGGGTTCACCGGCAACATCTCCATCACCAACCTCGGCTCGCCGGTACCGAGCTGGACGTTGACCTTCGACTTCCCGGACCCCAACCAACGCGTCAGCCAGGGCTGGAGCGCCACCTGGTCGCAGTCCGGCGCGCGCGTCTCGGCCGCCAGCCTGGGCTGGAACGGTTCGCTGGGCACCGGCGGATCGACCGCGATCGGCTTCGTCGGCTCGTGGAGTGGCACCAACACGGTGCCCGCCTCGTTCGCGCTCAACGGCACGACCTGTACCGGCGCGATCACGTCGCCGTCCGCCGGTCCGCCGACCACGACGCCACCGACCACGGCTCCGCCCACCACCCCACCGCCCAGCACGCCCCCGCCCGCTGGTGCGGCGCCCGCCCTGCGCGTCTCCGGCAACCGGCTGGTGACGGCCGCCGGGGCGACCTACCGGTTGCTCGGGGTCAACCGGGCCAGCGGCGAGTTCGCCTGCGTACAGGGCAAGGGGATGTGGGACAGCGGGCCGGTGGACCAGGCTTCGGTCGACGCGATGAAGACCTGGAACATCCGCGCCGTCCGGATCCCGTTGAACGAGGACTGCTGGCTGGGGCTCTCGGGCACACCCAGCGGCGCCACCTACCAGCAGGCGGTCAAGGACTACGTGAACCTGCTGGTCGCCAACGGAATCAACCCGATCCTCGACCTGCACTGGACGCACGGCAGCTACACCGGCAACATCTCGGCCTGCGCCGACGTCAACGCCACCTGCCAGAAGCCGATGCCGAGCCGGCAGTACACCCCGCGGTTCTGGACCGGCGTGGCGAACGCCTTCAAGGGCAACGACGCCGTGCTCTTCGACCTGTTCAACGAGCCGTACCCGGACGCCGCCAACAACTGGTCGGACATGTCCGCCGCGTGGCGGTGCCTGCGCGACGGCGGCACCTGCACCGGGATCGGGTACGAGGTGGCCGGCATGCAGGACCTGGTCGACGCGGTACGCGCCACCGGGGCCGGCAACGTGCTGCTGGTCGCCGGCCTGACCTGGACCAACGACCTGACCCAGTGGCTGACCTACAAGCCGACCGATCCGCGCGGCAACATCGTGGCGTCGTGGCACTCGTACAACTTCAACGCCTGCGTCACCGAGCCCTGCTGGAACAGCCAGCTCGCGCCGGTCGCCGCCCAGGTACCGGTGCACGCCGGTGAGATCGGCCAGGACACCTGCGCGCACGACTACCTCGACCGGGTGATGACCTGGCTCGACTCGCAGCGGATCGGATACACCGCGTGGACCTGGAACCCATGGGGATGCAGCGGCGGCAACGTGCTCATCCAGGACTACGACGGCACTCCGACCAGCACCTACGGCGAAGGCTACCGGGCACACCTGCTGACCGTGACTCCATGAGGGAGCGAGTGACTCCATGAACGAACAGACGGACTCCGTGCAGAACCGGACGGCGACGCCGCGCGAACCCCTCTGGTACGCCGTGATCACCGCGCTCGCCGCGGTCCTGGCCATTGCCTTCACGGCGGTCTCTCCCGCCGCACCCGCGCTGTCGGCCGCCGCACCGATCAGGATCATGCCGCTCGGCGACTCGATCACCGCAGGTCCCGGCTGCTGGCGCGCCCTGCTCTGGAACCAACTCCGGACGGCCGGCTACTCGAACATCGACTTCGTCGGCAGCGCCTCCGACGGAGGCAGTTGCAACTACGGGTTCTCGTACGACGCCGACCACGAGGGCCACGGCGGCTTCTCCGCCGTCGGCATCGCCGACAACAACCAGCTTCCGCCGTGGTTGAACGCGGCGGACCCGGACATCGTCGTGATGCATCTGGGCACGAACGACCTGTGGGGCGGCTGGCAGTCGATGGACACCATCATGGCCGCGTACACCAAGCTGATCGGCCAGATGCGGGCGAACAACCCGGACATGAAGATCGTCGTGGCGCAGATCATCCCGCACCACGGCTGCGAGACCTGCCCGGCCGACACGGTGACGCTGAACAACCGGATTCCTGGCTGGGCCGCCGGGTTGACCACCGCCCGCTCGCCCATCGTGGTGGTGGACCAGTGGACGGGCTTCAACGCCGGCACGGACACCAACGACGGAGTACACCCGGTCGAGTCCGGCTTCCGCAAGATGGCCAACCGCTTCTACCCGGCGGTGGCCCAGCTTCTCGGCGGTGTCGTCCCCACCCCCGGGACGACCACCCCGCCCGTCCCGCCGACCACCCCGCCGAGCGCCGGCGGCTGCACGGCCACCTACCGGATCGTGAGCCAGTGGAGCGGCGGGTTCCAGGGCGAGGTGAGCGTGCGCAACGGCCGGTCGACGGCTAGCACGGCGTGGACCGCGACGTTCAGCCTGGCCAGCGGCCAGCAGATCAGTCAGGCGTGGAACGCCACGGTAACCCAGACGGGCGCGACGGTGACGGCCCGCAACCTGAGCTGGAACGGCGCCCTGCCGGCTGGTGGCTCGACCAGCTTCGGCTTCCTGGCCTCCGGCAACGGCAGCTCCGCACCGGCCGTCACCTGCACCCTGAGCTGACGGCGCGGGTACGGGTCCGGTGCCGCCGGACCCGTACCCGACCGGACTCCCCGCCGGCACTCGCCCGCCGGTGGTCCCCGCGTCCCACCCACACGGCCACGGGTCGGCCGCCCCGCCGACCAGCTTGTCCACCTTCGGCCCGGCACACCGCCCGCGCCCCAGCCGTCGTCGGACCGACGCTGGACGCTGTTGCCGCGACGACAGGCGGTCGCGGTGCCTCCGAGGACGTAGGGTGAAGATCGTGAAGAACCGGGTGGCCGCGATCGACTGCGGCACGAACTCGATCCGGCTGCTCGTGGCCGACGTGCCGGACCCGTCCGCCGGGCCGGGGGCCGAGCTGGGCGAGGTCGTCCGCCGGATGGAGATCGTCCGGCTGGGGCAGGACCTCGACCGGACCGGCCGGCTCGCCCCGGAGGCGCTGGAACGGACCCGGCAGGCGCTGGTGGGCTACGCGGACGCGATCGAGTCGCTCGGCGTCTCCCGGGTACGCATGTGCGCCACCTCCGCCTCCCGGGACGCCTCCAACGCGGGCGAGTTCCGCTCGATGGTGGTGGACACGCTCGGCGTCGAGCCGGAGGTGGTGACCGGCGACGAGGAGGCCCGACTCTCCTTCACCGGTGCCGTACGCGGGCTGGGCGACGACGTCCGGGCGCCGTACCTGGTGGTCGACATCGGCGGCGGCTCCACCGAGTTCGTGGTCGGCGGCCGGCCGCCCGGTGGCGGCGCGGCGGCGGTGGACGCGGCGGTGTCGGTGGACATCGGCTGCGTCCGGATGACGGAACGGCACCTGCACGGTGACCCGCCGACGCCGGAGCAGCTGGCGGCGGCCGAGGCGGACATCACGGCGGTGGTGGACCGGGCACTGTCGGCGGTGCCGGGGCGGGAGGCGGCCACCCTGATCGGGCTGGCCGGCTCGGTGACCACGGTCGCCGGGATCGCGCTGGGCCTGCCGGAGTACCGCCCGGACCGGATCCACCACGCCCGCATCCCGTACGCCGACGTGGTGACGGTGACCGGCGACCTGCTGGCCCGGTCGTCGGCGGAGCGGCTGACCATCGCGGTGATGCACCCCGGCCGGGCCGACGTGATCGGTGCCGGTGCGCTCGTGCTGAGGATCGTCATGGAGCGGGCCGGGATGACCTCGGTGATCGCCAGCGAGCGGGACATCCTCGACGGCATCGCCTACAGCCTCGTGGAGGTCCTGGGATAGGCGTTGGCCCTGCCTGTGGCCGATATGATTTCGATATGGTCACCACGGTGAATCTTCCCGAGGAGCTGCACGAGCGGCTCAAGCGGCTCACCGAGCACCAGCACCGCTCGATGAACGCCACGATCGTGGTGGCGCTGGAGGAGTACGTCTCGGCGCACACCCGCCGGGCCAAGGTGCGGGGTCTCGCGCGGGACATCGCCGAGCGTGACGCCGAACTGCTGCGGCGGCTGGCGGAGTGACGAACTACCTGGACGTCGACGACCTCGTGGAGATCGCCTCGATCGTACTGGGTGAGCCGCCGCAGGGTGCGTGACCCCGGGCTGCTCTCGTCGTCGGCGGTCCGCCCGGCAACGGTGGCGTTCGGTCAGGAGGCGTACCCGGAGTTGTGGGAGAAAGCGGCAGCGCTGCTGCACTCGATCTGTATGAACCACGCACTGATCGACGGGAACAAGCGGTTCGCCTGGGCAGGCGCCCGAGTCTTCCTCGCCCTCAACGACGTGCCGCTCAGGGGATGTCGACGTGGACGAGGCCGAAGCTCTGGTGATGGCGGTGGCGAGCGGTGCGATGATCGAGGTCAATGACATCGCCCGTGAGCTTCGGAAGCTGTATCTTCGACATTGTTGACGTGCCCATGCTGCCGGCGTGGCGAATTCGGCCAGTCGCACACGCCGGCAGCCGGTTCAGCCCGCCCGCAGGACGACGATCTCCGGGTGGGCGCCGGAGAGGCTGATCGGGCGGCGGTTCCGTACCGTCAGCCCGGCCGCATCCGCGGCCGGCAACTCGCCGTCCACGTCGGAGACGAGCAGCACCGCCCGGCCACCCGTGCGCAGCACCCGGCGCAGCTCCGCCCAGAACCGCCGTTGCCGCCGGGCCAGGATGCCGGCGAACGGCACCTGCCGGTTCCACGGCGGGTTGGTGACCATCAGGTCGACCACCCCGTCCGGCAGCGGGATCCGTCCGGCGTCCGCCACCATCCAACCGACCGGTGCGTCCCCGCCGTTGCCGGCGGCGATCGCGACCACGGCCCGGTCGATGTCACCGCCCACGATGGACAGAGCACCACCGGACAGGCTGGCCTCGACCGGTATCGTCCCAGCACCGCAACAGGGGTCGAGGAGCAGATCGCCGTCGCGTGGCCCGGCGAGCCGGACCAGTGCGGCGGCGACCGGCGGGTGCAGGCTGCCCGGCCGGGACACCCGACGGTACGCGCGGCGGTGCAGCGGCCGGTCCGCGATCCGGAGCGCCACCAGGGCCCGGTCGTCGACGACGGTGACCCGCCAGGAGAGCCCGCCCGGCGGTGGCGCCAGCCCACCCCGGCGGCTGTGATAGGGCAACCCGAGCGCGGCGGCGAGCGGCTCGCCAACCGCGTCCTCCAGGTCGAAGCGGGTGTAGTTGCGCCGCCCGAGAAACGATGCCGACACGTCGACCCCGGACGCCGGGCGCTGCTGGCCACCGCAGCGGCGTCGGGCGGTCAGCAACTCCCGTACCGGCAGCGCCGCCGCAGCCTTGCCCAACAATCGCAGGTTGGCCCGGCTCCGGCCGATCCCGTACACCACCGTGCCGACCAGGAACACGTCGTCGGCGCAGCGTAGCTCCAGTACCTCGGGACCGGGATCGGTGCTGTCGAACCACACCTCGCGGTGCCCGACCGCACTGACCCGACCCAGTCCCCGCGTTCGTATCTCCTCGGCCACCACCGGCTCGATGCCCCGCACCGTACGCGCCACCAGGCGCGCGGTCGTCACGACGTGACGACGGTGCCAGGACGCGGTGTGGCCCCGGTGCGCGCACGCACCGGCAACCGAAAGATCATCTGATCTTCTCCCACGTCGCGACTCGGGGCGACGCGACGCCGCCCCGCATCGCTGGCGAGGGGTTATTCCGCAACCCGCCAGCGGTCGCGTCAGACGAGGAAGAAGAAACTCATGGGGCGGAGCGTACCAAGCCGCCGGTTGCCGCGCGGGCGGGTTTTCACCCCGGCGCCGGGTCGCTCCGGAGCCGCCTGTAGAGCTGCTTGGTGGTTCAGGAACGGGCCATCACCGGCACCCGTACGAGATGAGCGCCGAGTCCGTCGCCGGAGCCGAGCGCCCTGCCGAGTGGTCCGGCGGATCAGGCGGTCGGTGCCCAGGTCAGTGAGGTCGGCCGCCGACCGGCGGTGACGTACTCGACAACGGCGCGACGGGCGGTCGCGACGGTCACCCGGGCGAGTTCGCCGGGCACCGTGACCAGGCCAGTGTCGGGCGACTCCAGGACGGTGATGGGTACGCCGGGCTCCAGTTCGACGGCGTACCTGCCGTCGGTCGTCCAGCGCAGTGCCGCGCGGTCCACGTCGATGTCGACGTCCACCCGCAACTCCGCCGACCCGTCGGCCGGTCCGAACCAGAGCACCTGGCCGGACCCGCCGTAGGACATGATCGACTCGGCCTGCTCATCGAACCGCTCGCCCGCATCGGCAGGGCCGGACAGGTCGGTCCGATGACCGTGGAAGTCCCACATCACGAACGTCAAGGCCGGATCCTTTCGCCGGTACCGGTATAGGTCGTGCGCCACCAGGTCTCTCCGCTGTCACGCGTCACCCACACCGTCAGTCGTGACCCGACGGGCAGGATTGAGGGCAGGATCGCCGCATGACCATTCATGTTCGCGGTCCCGCTCGTTGGTGCCGCACACGGTGTTGTCAACGACCAGGTCGGCGCTGGTGATGCTCTCCTGCCACGGATGCGGCCCGGGCTCGACGCCGTCGACCAGCAGCCCGGCGCGGTGCATCAGGTAGTCCCAGACCAGCCCGAGGAGTACCGCGTCCTGCGCGCGCACGGCCCGGTGCGTGGCGGTGAGCCGGGCGGCCGTGCCGTCGACCGGATCGGGCCGCAGCCGCAGTTCGACGGTGCTGGGCTCGGCGTCGGGAACCACCGCCGTCGCGCCGGGCGCGACCGTCCAGCGCCAGGTCGCGGTGTAGCCGTCCGCCGGATCCGGCCCGCCGCGCCCGGGGCCGAGCCGGATCTCCAGTGCGCCGGCCGGGAGGACCAGTTCGGCAGCGTCCGGCACGGCGCCGAAGCAGTCGGCGGGCCGGCCGAGCAGCGCGGCCGCCGGCCCGATGGCGGTCCGGAATTCTCGGCGTACGTCGACACGCCGCTCGGCCACCCGACCGCGTCCCTGGGCCTCGTCCGGGTCGACACCTCGGGCCCTGGCTGCGGCGGCCCGCAGGTTGGCGGTCTGCGGATCCGGGTTCGCCGAGCTGACCAGGTGCACCATCGCCCACCCGGCGGCCGAGTCGGGCTTGGGCGTCCAGCCGGTGGAGGGTAGGTCGTCGCCGTGGAGGGTACGGATCCCGATGTCCTCGTGCACCGGCCAGACCAGCACCTCGTACTGCTCCGGTGGAGCCGTCGGGGCGGCGGGTACGTGGTCCGGCCGGCGGTCGCGGGCTCGGACGCGTACCCGGAGCAGCCCGGGATCGGGCAGTACGGCGATGCTCCGGAGCCCGTCGGGGGCGTCGCCCATCAGGCCGTACACGGTCATCCGGCCCTCCGGGCACCAGAGGGTGGCCTCGGTCGCGGCGTCCCAGCCCGCGTCGCCGGCCTCGTCCGGCGGCTGGGCCAGCACTGTCACCCGGGCCGCGACGTATCCGGTGTGCGGCCCGGTCATCACGGTCAGGCCACCGTTCCCGACCAGATGCACCAGTTCGTCCCCGACGGTGTAGAGCGGCAGTTCGGTGTCGCCCGGCGCGGTGACGACGAGAAACTGGTGGTGCGAGACGAAAAGCTCGGCGAACTCCGACACGTTTCCCCGCTTCCCCGTTCCCCGTTTCGTGATCTCAGCCGGCCGGTCGCGGATCGGGGTAGCTCACCCCGCTGAGCCGTTCCGACACCTCCCAGAGCCGGGCCGCCGCCGCGTCGTCCAGGGCCCGGCGGGGGAGCTTTGCCGGAGCGGGTCCACCGTGGAGTTCGCCGAAGCCGTCCGGCCCGTAGTATCCGGCACCCTCGGCCGCCGGGCTGGTCGCGGCGTAGACGGCGGGCAGGGCGCCGCCCGGGATCTCCTGCCACACCCACGGTACGAGATAGAGCAGCCGGTTCCGGATCCGGTTGAGCCGCACCGACCGCCCGCCGTGGGTCGGCCCGGTCACCTGGAGGTTGGTGATCGTCGCGCCCGGATGGGCGGCGTTGCTGTGGATTCCCCACCCGCCGAGCGTGCTCCGCCGCTGGAGTTCCCGGGCGAAGGCCAGCATGGCGAGCTTGGAGAGCCCGTACGCCCGCACCGGCTGGTAGTGGCGCTCACCCTGGAGGTTGTCGAAGTCGAACCGCCCGAGGCGGCTCATCATGCTGCTGATCGACACCACCCGGGCGGCACCGGCGGCGCGGAGCAGCGGAAGCAGGTGACCGGTCAGCGCGAAGTGCCCGAGATAGTTGGTGGCGAACTGGAGTTCGTGGCCGTCCCCGGTGAGCGCCCGGCGGCGCGGCGCCATGATCCCGGCGTTGTTGACCAGGATGTCGACCGGGCGGCCCTGCTCGGTCAGGGCCGTGCCGAACGCGGCGACGCTGGCCAGCGACGTCAGGTCGAGGCGCCGGAGGGTGAGCTTCGCGCCGGGCACCTCGGCGCGGATCTCGGCGATGGCCCGGTCGCCCCTGGCCTCGTCCCGTACCGCGAGGGTCACCTCCGCGCCGGCCCGGGCGAGCCGGTGACTGACGCCGAACCCGATCCCACTGTTGGCCCCGGTCACCACCACGAGCTTGCCGGCCAGATCCGGTACGTCGATGTCAGGCGTGCGGTGCGGCATCCGACCAGTATCGATGCTGACGCGCCCCGCTGGAGGACCGGCGCGGCACCGTCCGGGCGCGGCCGGCGTTTCCGGCGGCGCTTACGCGGCGTTCACCGCTGCCCGGGCACCTCGGCGAGGAAGGACTGCCAGGCGGCCGGGCGGAAGGTCAGCGTGCCACCGTCACGGTTTTCGAAGCTGAAGGACGAGTACGTCCATCGGTGGGATGTCGGGTGGGTGGGCGGTGGCGACGGGTTGCCAGCCCCAGTGTTGGTAGACGTGGCGAGCTGGCGCGGCGGGGTTTGAGCACAGTGTCGCCAGGTGTTCTGGCCGGTCATCGAGCAGGGTGTTCAACAGCTGTGTGCCGACTCCCTGACCGCGATGTGGCCGGCGTACGGCGAGTTCGATGACGGCGAACTTGGTGTGTCCCTTGGTCTCGGTAGGTTCGTGGTCGGTGTCTGGCCACCATTCGTCGGCGGAGAAGGCGTGGCCGTAGGCGTAGCCGACCACTTCGGTGTCGATCTCCGCGATGACGAGGGCGAACCCGGGCTGGGAGGACTCCTCGGCGAACCGTTGTACGTAGGCGGCGACGTGCTCGTCGGTTTCCAGGTATGGCGGTTCGGCGTAGACCTCCCGGTAGAGGTCTACGAAGTGCGGCCGATAGCGCGGCAGGTCGGTCGTTTCGAGGCGGCGGATGTGTGGTTGGTTGGTCACGCAGGATGCCCGGTGTCCTGGAGTGCGTGGACTTGTCCGAGAAGATCACGGGCGGCTGGCGTGGTGGATGCTTGAAGCTGGTGGCAGAACTCGCGCAGCCGGGCGTGGGCCCGGCCGGAGCGGACCTCTTCGAACAGTGGCAGCACTGGGGCCACGATGTGGCAGGCGCGGGTCTGGTCGCCTTCGGTCAGCAGCGACAGGCCGAGGCGGACGCTGTAGTAGGCCCGGTTGCGCTGGAACTTGGCTCCCAGACCGTCGACAGCCGCCTGCATGGCGGTGGCGGCCTGGTCGGGTCGGCCGAGGTAGCCGCTGGCGGTGGCGCGGCGGGCGGCGAGTTCCGCTGTGTCGAAGAAGGCAAGCCAGTGCGGGTCTTCCCCGCCGATGTCGGGGTGGAAGACGTGGTAGGCGCGGTGCATCGCGTTGCGTGAGGCGGTGGCGTCGCCGAGCTGTGCCCAGCAGACGGCCTCGCGCGCCGCAAGCAGTGCGGCCAGGCGCGGCGGTGCCCAGCCGGCGGCTCGGCGTTGCGCGAGCTGGATGAGCTGGATGGCCTCGCGGGGGCGTCCCTGGTAGCGCGATAGCGTGTTCATGCTCGCGAGGGTGAGGACTTCCAGGTTGAGGTCGTCGGCGAGTTGAGCGGCGCGAAGCGCTTCACCGTAGTAGAACCTGGCGTCTTCGTAGCGGCCGGCGTCGAAGTGGAGCCAGCCGGCCATCTCAGCCATCTCGCCGTACGCGGATTGAAGCTCGCGGCCGGTCGGCTCGTTGTAGTCGGCCTGGTTGAGCAGGCTGTCGACCTTGCTCAGGCACCACTGGGCGGCTTGGCAGACGGCCTCGCCGCCGATCTGATCGTCGAGGGTGTACAACTCGGGCACCATGAGTCGAATCTGGCGTGCCCCGTCGGCGGTGACGTATGTCTGGACCTCGCCGAGTACGGCCGCGAACGGCACGGCCAGCGAGGCGCTGACCAGCGTCCGGCGCTTCATCGGCTCGGCCTCCTCGTTCCCCTGCACGCCCAGGGTATCCCCAGACCAAGCCGGGACGGGAGCGAGCCCGGCGAGCAGGCGCGGCGCGCCGAGAGCGTCCACGATCTGGCTGATGGTGCGGATGTCGAAGCACCTACTCGTGCCGCTCATCAGCCGGGAGATGTGCGCCTGGGACAGGCCGGTCAGCTCGGCCAACTGCGTCTGCGACGCACCGGTCTCGTTGGCCACGGCGGTCAGCACGGTTTGCCAGTTCCACTGGCTCAACGCCCGACGCATGTCCGCGGTGAACCACACCTGCGGAGGCATCTGCACCGTCGGTGCCGGCATCCCCCGGCGGCCGGAGATGCACGGAGAGCAGTGTAGTGCGGTGTTGTAGCGGCTCAGCGGTGTACCGCAGTCCTGGCAGCGGCGGTCGCGCTCCGACATGCGCATCCTCCCCGTGACCACCGGCTATACGGCGACGCATAGCCGCCTCTCACATCGATGTGTAGCTGCCGTGTGGGGCCGTAGGCGACTGTACGCATTGTGTCGCGAACCTGGTCGATGCGCGACCGGGGACGCACACCAGCGAGCGCGACCTTGCCGCCGGACGCCGACAGGGCTGCGACGGTAAGCGTCGGGCGGACGCGCTGCGGCCGATGCCGCTGGCGCGTCCGCCATCCAAGAAAATCATGGCCCCGGCGGGGCTGCGCTTGACGGCGGAAGGGGCCGTGGTCATGACAACTGCCGTGGACGAGCCGATCACCGTACGCTTTGAGGCACGTGGCGTCTTGGCTGTTCATCACCCGGCCGACGACGGCCTGTGCGTCGGGTGCCTGGATTTTGCCCGTCTGGCGATGTGGCCGTGCCCGCGCGCCGCCGACGCGGCGAGCTTCCTGGCCCGCCGGGCGCGCGGCGTGGCGAAGGTCCACATCGGGCGCCGCAGCGGGCTGGAGATCCCGAACGGCCCCCGTGTGCAGCCGTCGCTGACGGTAGATCAGCTTGAGCAGGTTCTGGTCGGGCTGTGGGAGCTGCGATGAGATCGCATCCTGCCTCGCCGCGAAGCATGATCGCCGTCATCGGGCCGCCCGGCTCAGGAAAGACCAGCGTTGTCACGGCGCTCGCAGCGCACGAGCGAGTGTCGGTGTTCCGGCTGCGCGAGGCGATTCGGTGCTGTCCGGATCTGCTGGCCGACCTGCCTCCCAGCACCGATCCGCTTGGCTGGATCAGCGACGAAGCCGTCGTCGAGGTTCTTCGGGGGATGTTCCTGGAACACCGCTTTCCGACGGGCGGTGAGCCGATCCTGCTGGACAACTTCCCCGGCACCGCAAGCCAACTGCGCCATCTCGCCTCCATCGCCACCTCCCTCGGCCGGCGCCTGAACATTCTGGAGTTACGGGCCAATGCGCCCACCCTAGCCGCGCGGGTAGCGGCCAGAAGGGTGTGCCGAAGTTGCGGGCCGGATCGTCACGCCCCTGCTCGGCCAGCCGCTTCCGATCCGGCGCGATGCGCCCTGTGCGGCGGTGTACTGAAGCGCCGCGACACCGACAACCCCCATATCCACGCGCTTCGCCTGGCCCGCTACCTGTGCAACCGGCCGAAGATCGCCGCAGCGGCTGCCCGGCTGCACATCCCGCACCTGGTCCTACCCGCCGGCCACTCCGCGCCCATGGCGTCTCGTCTGGCGAGGTGCCTGGTAGCCGTCCTGACCGATCCCGCCCCGGCCTATCGAGCCGCGTCTCACCCAGGGAGCCCGAAGTGACCACTGTCCTGCCTATGCCCGCCCTGCGCCGCGACCGCGCGGCGGTGACCGACGCCTACGGCAACGCCCGCCTGCCCGCCTCAGCCTTCGGTACCCACCCCAACCGGATCGACAAGATCCCGTACGGGCGCTTTCGCAACGTCTACCTCTACATCACTGAGGCCTGCCAACTGCGCTGCGAGCACTGCAACATGGGCGAGCGCCTGGAACGGGCGCTGAAGATGCCATACGAGGCGGTGATGAAGACGCTGACCACCTGGCGGCAGATGGGCGGCTCGAAGCTGACCATCCTGGGCGGCGAGCCCACCCTGCACCCCGACTACACCCCGATCATCCGCAACGCCAAGGCACTCGGCTACGAGCACGTCATCACCACCAGCAACGGCCTCGGCCCGGCCGCGAAGAAGTTCGCCCAGATGGAGCCCGAGGACTTCTCGTACGTGCAGATCAGCCTCGACGGCGGTAGCTCGGAAACCCACGACCAGGTACGCGGCGCGGGCACCTTCGAGCAGGCCCTCGGCACGGTCGCCGAGCTGTGCCGGCGCGGCTTCGACACCCGCATTATCTGCACGGTGAACAAGGCCAACCTCGGCGACTGCCTGAACCTCCTGGACATCGCCGACGAACTGGGCGCGTCGCTGGTCAAGTACCACGTCTTCTCCGTGATCGGGTCCGGACACGGAGCCGCCGAGTGGGGCGTCCAGCCCGCCGAATGGATCGACTTCTACGAGCAGCTCGAACGGGTCGGCTCAGGCCACAAGACCCGTATCTGGTACCAGCCCACCTACGCCCGCCGCGAGCGCATGACACAGTACGCCGCCGATGGCTACCGAGGCTGCATCGGACGCACCCTCGACCGGATCTCGATCTTCCCGGACGGGCGGGCCTACGTGTGCTCGTTCCTGTTCGACACCGACCTGCACTTCGCCAACATGATCGACGGCAAGGTCGTCCTCAACAAAGACGCCAACGAATTCGACCTGTTCGCCCAGGTGCTCACCAAGGCGAGCTGCGGATCGTGCAAGGTCAGCGGCTCCTGCATGGGCGGCTGCCCCGCCGAGGAACTGGTCATGGGCGCGGCCTCGTGCGCCGTCGAGCCGGACATCGTGCCCGTGTGCCGCCTCTGGAAAGCCGATGTGCCCACCGGCCCGGCAACCTGACCAGGCCGCTTACCCAGCAAAGAATGCAACCTGCGTCACCACCGTGAGGCAGCCCCATCCACGATCAACAGGGAGTCACTCATGGGCCGCTACCAGGCATGCATCGACCTGCACCTCATCCTGCGCGACGAACACGGCCGCGTCCTGCTCGGCGAGCGCCAGAACACCGGCTGGGCAGACGGACAGCTCGGCCTGCCCTCCGGTCACCTTGAAGACGGCGAGTCCGCCCGCGCGGGCGCGGCACGGGAAGCCGAAGAGGAGATCGGCGTTCTCATCAAATCCGACGAGCTGCGGCTGGTGCACCTCATGCACCACTACACCAACTCCGGCCGCGTCGCCCTGTTCTTCGAGGCAGGCTCCTGGACCGGCGAGATCACCAACACTGAGCCGGACAAGTGCGCAGGCTGGAACTTCTACGACCTGGCCGACCTGCCCGCCAACGTGGTGCCCTACGTGGCCGAGGCGCTGCGCCACGTGGCCGCCGGGCAACGGTATTCAGAGCGGGGCTGGTAGCCGTGACGCCAGCGACGGGACCAGATCTGGCGTGCTTCGGCTACCTCGCCTACGCCCAGGTCTTCGGCGTCACCGCCTACCCGGCCGCCAACAGCGGAACCCAGGTCACCCAGATCATCCCGTCGCTGGCCGGAGACGCGCCCATCGCCGCGCTCACCGCACGGCAGCTTGGAACCCGCGCCAACCTCGTCAGCAACCCGGTCAGCCTCGACCCCGCCGGCCTGGCCGTGCTGCACACCCTCGACACGATCGGCGTGGCTCATCAAGCCGTACCCCTCGCGATGTCCGGGCCGGGCACACCCCAGTTGACCATCGTGACCGACGAGGCGGGCACCCGAACCTGGTTCGCCTGGCTCGGCACCGCCACCGACCAACTCAACGCCGCCGACCCGACACCGCTCACCACGGCACGCCTCGCCTACGTCGACTGCTATCGCATCATCGACCTCGCGGCAGCTGCCGCGATCACCGCCAGCCAGGCACCACTGCTGCTCAACCTCGGCGGTGACCCGCTATCCGAAGCCGTGGCATCGGCCGCGAACAATCGTCATGTCGCGTACGTGCAGACCAACCTCGACGAAGCCAACGCCGACCAAGCCGACAGCCTCGCCACCGCGCTTCACGAGCGGATCGCCGCCGACGCCATCGTCATCACGCTCGGCAAGCACGGCGCGTTCGCCCGCACTGCCACCGGCACGGCTCACGTCAGCGCACCGAGCATGGCCATCCGTCACACCCATGGCGCCGGAGCCGCCTTCTCCGGCGGCCTCGCCCACGCCCACCTCCGCGGGGCCGGGCTCGCCGAAGCCCTGCACGCAGCCTGCGCCATCGCAACCGCCCACTGCGCAGCCGTCAGGCACATCCCCCAGCAACGCACCCACATCAGCCTCGTAAAGGAGGACCTGCCGTGACCACTGCCGCCCCGAGCACCTACACCGAGATGTTCAGCCCGCTGTCAGGGCTGGACTGGGACGATCTTCCCTCTGTCAACGCTGCCGCTACACAGCTCCTCGACCGGCTCGCCGCCGATCGGGCGATCCTGGCCGACCTCATGCAACGAGTCCCGGACGACGCCCACCTAGCCAGGCTGTGCGAGCACTACGACATCCTCGACAAGCTCGTTCTGCATGACGATCCGACCGGATGGCGGCTGCGCCTGCATGTCTTCCTCGACGGCTACTTCGACCGGCCGCACAACCACCGCTGGACCTACACCAGCCGCATCCTGACCGGCTCCTACACCCACACCCTCTACCGCACCGACCACGACTTCACCGACCAGGTAGACGTATCGGCGCTGACTCCCAGCATGATCCGCACCGAGGAGCGCGGCGACACCTACACGCTGCACCACAGCATGATCCACTCGGTGACCGCGCACGGCGAGACCGTGACCCTGATCGTGCGCGGGCCCGCTGTCAAGGAGCGCTTCGTCGTCACCGATCGCGCCACCGGTCAAGCCTGGTGGCAGTACGGAGCTGCCAGCGAGACACCGCAAGCCGCCGCAGCCAAGCGCATGAGCGACAACCAACTGCGCGAGCGCATTTCCGCGCTACAGGCATCCGGCATCTTTGCGACGCCGAACCACCGCTGAGCGGTCTCCCGATCACCCGGCCCTTGGCCGTGTCCAGACTCCGCAGGCGGTCGCGTTCGGCTGACACAGAGGTGTAGGTCCCGGGCGTGGCCTGCGGGGGTCGCCGGTCGGTGGAGGCCGGCGACCCCTTCCCACTCCGGGAGGTCATGATGCCGTCCGTCGTACGCCCGCACCTGCCGCAGCGGCCGATCTGGCTCTGCCGGGCCTGTGTCCGGCCGTGGCCCTGCCCGGTGGCCCGCTCCACCCTGACGGTCGAATACTCGGCCGATCCGGTCGGCCTGCACGTCTATCTCGCGACGATGCTCCAGGACGCGGTCGACGATCTCTACCGGTTGAACCCGCAGCCCGGCCCCGACCCGGCCGCCATGTACGCCCGGTTCCTCGCCTGGGCCAGGCCACGGCTGCGCCTCGCCGGCTCGTACAGTCCGTTGATGGCGGGAAGCGCGGTGCCGGAGCGGTTGCGGTGGGCGGTCGATCTCCTGAAGGTGGCGCCCGGTGACCAACTGCTGGAGATCGGCTGCGGCAACGGCGTCGCGGTGTCGCTGGTCTGCGATCGGCTGGTCGACGGGCGGATCACCGCGATCGACCGCTCACCGGCCGCGATCCAGCAGGCGGAGCGGCGCAACCTCGACCACATCGCGGCGGGGCGGGCCGTCGTCCGGCTGGGCGCGCTGGAGGAGTCCGAACTGGACGGACAGCGGTTCGACAAGATCTTCGCCGTCAACGTCAACCTGTTCTGGACCCGGTCGCCCGCCACCGAACTCACCCTGCTGCGGCGACTCCTGCGCCCGACCGGCGGGCTCTATCTGTGCTACGAGCCGCCGGCGGCGACCCGGGTCGCGGAGCTGGTGAAACGGTTGCCGGCGACACTGGCGGAGCACGGCTTCGCCGCCACCGCCGTCACCTCGGCAACCACCCGGACCGCATCCCTGCTCTGTGTCGCCGGACACCTGACGCCCCCGGACCAGCGGTAGGGCCACGGACCGGCGGTAGGGCCACGTGGCAGCGGCAGGGCCACCGGACAGCGGTAGGCCACGGGACTGCGGTAGCGCACGCGGCAGCGGCGGGCTACCGGGCGGCCGGGCTCAACCTGTGAAGCCGCCGATACATCCGGGCATGTCGGGGTCCTGGGCGACCGCGTTCACCAGCAGCGCGCTGCACTGTGCGACGGTACGCAGCTCGTCGTCGGAGAGCCGGTCCAGGATCCGGCGCATCTTCTCCGCGCCGGCCGTCGCGAACCGGTCGACCAGGTCGTGCCCCGGCCCGCTCAGCTCGATCCGGCGTACCCGGCGGTCGTGCGGGTCCTCGCGGCGGGTGACCAGGCCCTGCGCGACCAGCCGGTCCACCATCCCGGTCATGGTGGCCAGGCTCACACCCATCGCCGTACTGAGTTCCTGGCCGGCGATGCTGCCGTGGGCCGAGAGCACCAGCAACGCCTTGAGCTGCGGTAACGTCAGGTGCAACGTGAACAGCGGATTCGCCGGGTCGTTGGCGAAAAGGTGCTGCATCTCTCGTTGCGTCTCCATGATCTGGGCGATGAGATTGTCCCGGTCACCCATCGATTCCTCCAGAGCACGAGACGGCGGCGACGGTCAGCCGCAACGCGGCCATGCCCCCCGCGGTCAGCGGAGGTTACCAGGCAGGCGCCGCCCCCAGAATACTTCGCTACGGGCGAACTGTTAGTGTCGGCCTAACTTTATTTCACGGGGAGAAGGAGCGAGCCGCATGTCCGTGGCCGTCCAACCTGACGCCGGGAGCGACAAGCTCGATCCCGGTGTCCTGAGAGTCGCCGGTGTGGTGGTGCTCGGCGCCATCATGTCCATCCTCGACGTCACCGTCGTCAGCGTCGCGCTGCCGACCTTCCAGCGCGAGTTCGACGCCAGCTACGCCACCGTCGCCTGGACGATGACCGCGTACACGCTGGCCCTGGCCACCGTGATCCCGATCACCGGCTGGGCGGCCGACCGGTTCGGCACCAAGCGCCTCTACCTGCTGTCCCTGGTGCTGTTCCTCGGCGGTTCGGCACTGTGCAGCGTGGCCTGGGACATCGGCCCACTGATCGTCTTCCGGGCGCTCCAGGGTCTCGGCGGCGGCATGCTGATGCCGCTCGGCATGACGATCATGACCCGCGCCGCCGGCCCGCACCGGGTCGGCCGGGTGATGGCCGTGCTCGGCGTACCCATGCTGCTCGGCCCGATCGGCGGCCCGATCCTCGGCGGCTGGCTGATCGAGGCGGTCTCCTGGCACTGGATCTTCCTGATCAACGTGCCGGTCGGCATCATCGCCTTCGTCCTCGCGCTGCGGGTGCTGCCCAAGGACGAGCCGCACCCCTCCGAGTCCTTCGACTTCGTCGGCATGCTGCTGCTCTCGCCGGGTCTTGCGCTGTTCCTCTACGGCGTCTCCTCGATCCCGGAGGCCGGCACCGTGGCCGCCGCCAAGGTGCTGTTCCCGGCGATCGTCGGCCTGGTCCTGATCATCGCGTTCGTCTTCCACGCGCTGCGCAAGGACCACCCGCTGATCGACCTGGGGCTGTTCAAGAACCGCAACCTCACCATCTCGGTCGTCACGATGACGCTGTTCACCATGGCGTTCATGGGCGCGATGCTGCTGCTGCCCAGCTACTTCCTCCAGGTACGCGGCGAGGGCACCCTCGACGCCGGCCTGCTGCTGGCGCCGCAGGGCATCGGCGCGATGCTCACCATGCCGATCGCCGGCCGGCTGACCGACCGGATCGGTCCGGGCAAGCTGGTGCTCGGTGGCATCGTGCTGATCGCCCTCGGGCTCTCCCCGTTCACCCAGATCACCGCCGACAGCTCGTACGGGCTGCTCCTCGGTGGGCTGTTCGTGATGGGCATGGGGATGGGCATGACCATGATGCCGATGATGTCGGCGGCGATGGCCAGCCTCACCCACCAGCAGGTGGCCCGCGGCTCCACGATGATGAACATCGTCCAGCAGACCGCCGGGTCGATCGGTACCGCCGTGATGTCCGTCATCCTCACCAACCGGGTGCTGGAGAGCCAGGCGGCCACCGCGTACAGCGCGGTCACCCAGGGGCGGGTGCCACGCGAGCAGGTACCGCCGGAGGTGCTCACCCAGGGGCAGGCGTCGCTGGCCGACGCGTTCGGCCAGACGTACATCATCGCGCTGGTGCTGATCGTCCTCTGCGTCGTCCCGGCGCTGCTGCTGCCGCGCAAGCGGATCGAGCCCGCGACGCCGGAGCAGGCCGAGACGCCGGTCCCGGTCGCCATGCACTGAACCTTCTCCACCCCACTGCGGTCCGTCGCCGCCCTTCCGCCACCGGCGGGAGGGCGGCGCCAGTTGTGCCGAGCCCGTGCCGCACGCCATCCGCCACGCTACTGCCGCGTTGGCGGTACTGCGCATTGAATAGTAGTATCACCGACGTGGACACGACCCAGTTGCTCAAAGGCGTGCTGGATCTCGCGGTCCTGGCCGTGCTGAAGGACGAGGACGGCTACGGCTACGACATCATGCGCCGGCTCCGCTCCGCCGGCCTCGACGAGATCGGCGACGCCTCCGTCTACGGCACGCTCCGCCGGCTCTTCCAGGCCGGTCTGCTCACCACCTACGTGGTGCCCAGCGAGTCGGGCCCCCATCGCAAGTACTACGCGCTCAACCCGGCGGGGCGGGACCAGCTCCTCCGGTCCGGCAAGATCTGGCGCTCCTTCGCCACCACCATGGACACGCTGCTCGACGACAAGGGGATGGCGGCATGACCGTGACCGAGCAGGAGATCGCCCGGTACGTCGGGCAGGTCCGCGAGGCGCTGGCCGACCTGCCACCGGCCGTCCGCGACGAGTTGCTCGAAGACCTTCCCGAGCACCTCGCCGAGGTGGCCGCCGAGGGGGAGGGATCACTCCACGAGCGGCTCGGCCCGCCCGAGGCGTACGCGATGGAGCTGCGCAACGCCGCCGGGGTCACCGTGCCGGCCGCCACGCCCAACCTCGACCAGCGGATCGGCGCGGCGGTCCGCAAGGGGCGGGAGCGGGTCCACGCCGCCGACACCCGGCTCGGCCCGGTCCTCGGCTACCCCCGGCTCAGCGACTTCCTCCGGCTGCTCCGCCCCGCCTGGTGGATCCTGCGCGGCTACCTCGCCGCGATGCTGATCACAGTGCTGCTGACCGGCACCTCGTTCGGCCTGCTGCCCCGGCTCGGCGGCAGCAGCCTGGCCGCACTGCTGCTGCTCGCCGTGACCATCACCGGGTCGATCTGGCTCGGCCGGCGCACCGACCGGATGGGCCGGCGCCCGAGGCTGGTCCTCAACCTGGGCGCGGCGCTGCTGGTCCTGTTCGGCCTGGCCGGCTTCGCCGAGCTGGACAGCCGGGCCGGCGGTGGCGGCAACCCGATCCCCTACGAGCAGGTCTACACCGACCAGTACGGCGGAGTGCAGGACGTCTACGTCTACGACGGCCAGGGCCGGCTGCTGGAGGGGGTACGCCTCTTCGACCAGAACGGTCAGCCGATCCGGTTGGGGAGCGCGTGGTGCGCCGAGGCGCAGCAGCGCTACGAGACCATGCCGGATTACGGCGACCTGAGCCGGATGACCTACCCGTACTGCCCGGAGGGTGCGCCGTTCCGGTTCGGACCGACCACCCCACCGGCCACGGGACCGGTCACACCGGCCGTGCCGACCGACCCGTCGGCCACCCCGGACGGCACCGCGCCGCCGGCCACTCCGAGCGGTGCGGCGGCGACCGTCACCCCGAGCGGCGGGCCGACCCCGAGTCCCACTCCGACCGACTAGACCGCGAACCCGCTCCCCCGGGGCGGTCGACGACGTGGCGTACACCTCGGCAACAGGAGGTGTACGCCACGTCGCTGTTGGCTTCCGTCCCCTCGCTGGGCGTGGCAGGCTACCCGAACACCCGGCACGCAAGACCCGGACCACCGGACTTTGGGTGGGTAGAACTCTGCGACCAGCCAACGATGACTGACCGACAGGAGGGCCACCGATGGGCGAGATGGTGAGTTACCGGAGTAACGGGGGGACCAGCGAGGGCTACCTGGCGCTGCCGCCCGGCGGCGCGACCGGTCCGGCCGTCATCGTCATCCAGGAGTGGTGGGGACTGGTGCCGCACATCACGTCGGTCGCCGACCGGTTCGCCGAGGCCGGCTTCGTGGCGCTCGCCCCCGACCTCTACCACGGCGCCACCACCACCGAGCCCGACCAGGCCGGCAAGCTCCTGATGGGCCTCGCCATGGACCAGGCCGCCCGGGACATCGCCGGTGCCGCCGACTATCTGGCGGAGCGGCCCGAGGCGGCCGGCGACAAGGTCGGCTGCGTCGGCTTCTGCGCGGGCGGCAGCCTCGCACTCTGGTCGGCCACGCTCTCCGAGCGGATCGTCGCCACCGCCGGCTTCTATCCGGTACTGCCCTGGGAGCGGATGCGCCCCGAGTGGTCCGACTACGCCGGCAAGGCCGCCGTGATCCACTGCTCGGAGGAGGACGGCACCTCGGCCGCCGACGGGGTGAAGGCGGCCCGCCAGGCGATCGAGGCGGCCGGCGGTGACTGCACCACCCACGACTACCCCGGTACCCGGCACGCGTTCTTCAACGACGACCGGCCGGAGGTCTTCGACCAGCGGGCGGCGGCCAGCGCCTGGGCCCGTACCCTGGAACTTTTCCGGGCCCGACTTGGCTGAACCGCACCGAACCGCCGGATCCGACCGGCGGTCGCGTACCCCCGGGGACGTGCTCGCCCGCGCGGCGCGGGCGGGCGACCTGGCCGAGGTGGACGGCGCCGTCGCCGACTGCTTCGCCTGCCCCCGGCTGGTCGCCTGGCGGGAGGAGGTCGCCGCCGTCCGCCGGGCCGCCTTCCGCGACCAGGAATACTGGGGCCGCCCGGTCCCCGGCTTCGGCGTCGCCGACGCCCGGATCGCCATCCTCGGGCTGGCCCCGGCCGCGCACGGCGGCAACCGGACCGGGCGGATCTTCACCGGTGACCGCTCCGGCGACGTGCTCTTCGCCGCGCTGCACCGGGCCGGTCTGGCCAACCAGCCGACCAGCGTCGCCGCCGACGACGGCCTCGCGCTGCGACACACCCGGATCGCCGCCGCCGTCCGCTGCGCCCCGCCGGACAACAAGCCCACCCCGGCGGAGCGGGACACCTGCGCGCCCTGGCTGCACCGGGAGATCGACCTGATCAGACCCACCCTGCGCGTCGTGGTCACGCTCGGTGCGTTCGCCTGGGCGGCGTGGTGGCCGGTGCTCCGCCGGGTGTACGGCCTGCGCCCGCCCACCCCGCGACCCGCGTTCGGGCATGGGGCACACTGGTCCGGAGGCGAGGCCGCCCCGCAGCTGCTCGGCTGTTACCACGTCAGCCAGCAGAACACCTTTACCGGGCGGCTCACACCGACAATGCTGGACGAGGTGTTCGCCCGGGCCCGGCACCTGGCCGGGCTGGAGGACTCCCACTAAGACGGCTCAGGAGGGCGGTGTGATGACCGACGGGCACTCCGGTCGTGCCCGCCCGGCACCGCACCCGCCCCGGTCCAGCCTCACCGCCGGCCTGCTCCGGACGCTCTGGCCGCTGGCGGCGGTCGCCGGGCTGCTGGCGCTGGCCGCACTCGCCGCCGCGCACTCGTCGATCGGGTTCACCCGGGTCGAGCCGCCGGCCGACCTCGTGCCGACGATCGAGCAGCCGGCCCAGCCCGCCGGGGTGGAGCAGCCGACCGGCAGCGCCGCGCCCGGTCAGCCCGGCAACTACCTGCCCGACTGGGTCCCGATGGTCGGCACCGTGCTCTGCGGCGCGGTGGTGGTGGCGGTACTGGCCGCGCTGCTCTGGGCGCTGGCCCGGGACCTGCTGCGCCGCCGCCGGGGGCTGGTCCGCCCGGGCGCCCGGAAGCTCCGCTCCGCCGAGCAGACCGCCGAGGAGGTGGTCGCCGCGCTCGACGCCGGACTGGTCGACCTCTCCGACAGCGACGCCGACCCGCGCAAGGCGGTGATCGCCTGCTGGGTACGCCTGGAGCAGGCCGCCGCCGCGGCCGGGGTCGAACGCCGGCCCGGGGACACCCCGACCGACCTGGTCACCCGGCTGCTCGGCGCCGGCCGGCCGGTCAGCGCCGACGTGCTGGCCGCGTTCGCCGACGTCTACCGCGAGGCCCGGTACGCCACGCACACCGTCGACGAGCGGATGCGCGCCCAGGCCCTGGCCGCACTGCGCCGACTGCGTACCGAACTCACCTCCGGCGGTGGCCGGGTGGGGGCGGACCGCGAGCGGGCGCAGGCCGAGGGCAGGCCCGGGTGAGCGGATCCAGCGCCAGCATCTTCGACCTGCTCCAGGACGAGGAGGAGCAGCAGCCGACGGCCGTCCGCCGGCGCGGTCGGGTAGCCGGCTGGCTGCGGCTCGGACTGGCCGCGGCCGGTCTCGCCGCGGCGGTCGTACTCGGGCTGCGCATGGTCGGGGTCGGGGTCTCCGTCGCCGCCGTCTTCGCCGGCTTCCTCGCCCTGCTGCTGCTGCGCCGGCTCGCCCGGACCCTCGCCCCGCCACCACCGGTGCCGATCCGGCTCCGCCGCCCCGCCGACCACGGCGAGGAGGACGGCAGCTACAACTGGACCGTCCGGGACGCCCTGGGCAGCTCGGTCAACCGCTGGGAGGCCAAACTGAGCTGGTCGCAGGGGGAGCCGGAGCGGTTCGCCCGGGCGGTACTGCCGGTGCTCGGCGAACTCGTCGACGAGCTGCTCCGGCAGCGGCACGGCGTCACCCGGGCCACCGACCCGGAGCGGGCCCGGGCGCTGCTCGGCGAGCCACTGTGGAACTTTCTCGACACGCCTCCCAAGCGCACCCCGGCGCCGCGCGACCTCGCGGCGATCGTCGCCACATTGGAGAAGCTATGACAGACGCGGACCAGGTCAGCACATTCGACGTGGGTCGGCTGGCGCAGGCCGTACTCGACCAGGTCGGCACGGTCGTGGTGGGCAAGCGGGACGCGCTGGAGCTGGTGCTGGCCGGCATTCTGGCCGGCGGGCACGTGCTGCTGGAGGACCTGCCGGGGCTCGGCAAGACGCTGACCGCGCGCTCCTTCGCCCAGGCGCTCGGGCTCGACTTCCGGCGGTTGCAGTTCACCCCCGACCTGCTCCCCGCCGACGTCACCGGTTCGTTCCTCTACGACCAGCGCACCGCCGACTTCAGTTTCCGGGCCGGGCCGGTCTTCACCAACCTGCTGCTGGCAGACGAGATCAACCGTACGCCGCCGAAGACCCAGGCGGCGCTGCTGGAGGCGATGCAGGAGAAGCAGGTCTCGGTCGAGGGCGTCACCTACCGGCTGGACCCGCCGTTCCACGTGATCGCCACCGCCAACCCGATCGAGTACGAGGGCACCTATCCGCTGCCGGAGGCGCAGCTCGACCGGTTCCTGCTCCGGGTCTCGTTCGGCTATCCGGGCCCGGAGGAGGAGTGGGACGTACTCCGCCGTCGGATGGCCCGCCGCCAGGAGGAGGCGGAGCTGAAACCGGTGGTGAACGCCGAGCTGCTCCGGGGCATGCAGGCGGCCCTGGAGGACGTGGTGGTGGAGGACTCGATCGGCCGCTACATCGTGGCGCTGACCGCCGCCACCCGGGAGCACGCCTCCGTACTCGTCGGCGCCTCGCCCCGGGGCTCGCTCGCCCTGCTGCTGCTGGCCCGGGCGATCGCCGCGTTCGCCGGCCGCGACTACGTGATCCCGGAGGACGTCAAGGCGGTCGCGGTGCCGGTGCTCGCACACCGGATCACGCTGCGCCCGGAGATGTGGCTGCGCCGGGTCGACCCGTCGTTCGTGGTCAACGAGGTGCTGGAGACCACGCCCGCGCCGGCCAGCGGTGCGCTGCCCAGCTATGCCGCCGGCCCGGCCGGGGCACGCGCGACGTGAGTTCCACCGGCCCGACCCTGCGACCCGCCGTCCCCGGACAGCGGGCGGTCGCCCCTGCCGTGTCGGCGTCGCCCGGGTACGGCCCGGTGCCGGACTGGGTCTCCACCCGGGCACTCGGCCGGGCGGTACTGCTCACCGGGCTCTTCCTGGTGGCCGGTGCGCTGCTCGGCCGGATCGACCTGGTGGTGCTGGCCGCCCCGTTCGCGCTCGGCACCGCGTACGCGCTGCGCCGCCGTCCGGTCCGGCCGCCGGAGATCGGGATCGGGGCCGAGGACACCAACCTGGTCGAGGGGGGCGCGCTGCTCGCCGGGATCAGCGTCGGCAACCGCGACGAGGTCGGCTACGACCTGGTACTGGTCCGTACCGTGGTCTCGTCCTGGCTGCGGATCGACGAGGTCCGGTTCGCGTCCGACGGTCCCGGGGCGGACGGCCCGGCCCCGGCGGACGGGTCCGACGAGGCCACCCGGCCCGGCCGCCGGGACGCCACCGACCGCCCCTACGGCTTCACCGTGCCGGGCGGCACCGTCGCCGACCTGGAACTGCGCGGCGGGACGCTGCGCTGGGGCCGGCACTCGCTCGGGCCGGCGGCGGTGCGGGCGATCGCCTGCGACGGGCTGCTGGCGAGTCAGACCGTGCTCAGCGAGGCCCGCGCGGTGCCGGTCTATCCGGTCACCGAGCCGTTCGACGCGGACGAGGCGATGCCCCGGGCCGCCGGACTGGTCGGCGGGCACCGGTCCCGGCGCCCGGGCGAGGGCGGCGAGCTGGCCGGGGTACGCATCTTCGGGCCGGGGGACCGGCTGCGCCGGATCGACTGGCGGGTCTCGCTGCGGGCCCGGCAACTGCACGTGGCGGCGATGCTCTCCGACCGGGACGCCGAGGTGGTGCTGCTGCTCGACGTGCTGGCCGAGGCGGGCCGCTCGGGTGGGATCCGGGGCAGCGCCTCGGTGCTGGACACCTGCGTCCGGGCCGCCGCCGCGATCGCCGAGCACTACCTGCACCGGGGCGACCGGGTCTCGCTGCTGGAATACGGTCCGTCGGCCCGTCGACTCCGCCCGGCGACCGGCCGGCGGCAATACCTGACCCTGCTGGAGTGGCTGCTCGACGTCCGGGTCGAACAGTCCCCGCACGAGCCGTACGACCAGGTCTTCGGCCCGCACCTGCTCTCCTCGAACGCCCTGGTGGTGGTGCTCACCCCGCTGGTGGACGCCCGCTCGGCGGCGATGCTGGCCCGGCTGGCCCGGTCCGGCCGGTTCGTGGTGGCGGTGGACACCCTGCCGCCGTCGGCGGTACCGCCGAAGCGGGGCCAGTGGACCGAGCTGGCGCACCGGCTCTGGCGGCTGGACCGGGACACCACGATCGGGCAGCTCCGCGAGCACGGGGTGCCGGTGGTCACCTGGGCCGGGGCCGGCAGCCTCGACCTGGTACTCCGGGACGTCGCCCGGCTCGCCTCCGCACCCCGGCCGGCGCTGCGGTGAGGGCCGGCGTGTCGAACGGAGCGCCGCCGTGGTGAACCGGGTCAAGGAGTTCTACACCGCGATCGGCCGGATCACCCTGGTGCCGCTGCTGGTCCGGTGTGGTGTCTTCCTCTGCGCGCTGCTGGCGCTGCTGCTGGCGTACCCGGCCGGGTCGTCCGAACCCCGGCTGCTCGGCCTGCTGGTGGTGGCGGCGCTGGCGCCCGCGATCGCGCCCCGGCGGAACTGGCCCACCCTGGTACTGCTGGCCGCGGCCGGCGCCTGGGTGGTGGCCACCGGCTGGTACGACCAGCGGGTGGAGCTGTGGCGACTGCTCGCCCTGGCCACCTTCCTCTACCTGACCCACACCCTCGCGGCGCTCGCCGCCCTGCTGTCGTACGACGCGGTGGTCGCCCCCGAGGTGCTGGCCCGGTGGGTGACCCGGGCGCTGGGTGTCGCACTCGCCTCGGCGGTGCTCTCGGTGCCGCTGCTGGCCATCGACGGGCAGTTGGGCGACCGGGGTTCCGTCGTCGTGCTGCTCGGCGGCCTCGCCCTGGCCGTCTGCGCCGCCGCACTGCTCGGCTGGCTGTTCCGCCGCAGGTAGCGATAGCGGCTGCTGTTCCGCCGTGGATAGCGGCCGGCTGGCTGTTCCGCCGCAGATGGCGGCGGCTGTTGCTGTCCCGCTGCCGGTAGCGGGCGGCTGCCGTTCCGCCGCAGGTGGCGGGCGGTTTCCGGGGTTCGACCGGTCCCGGCGACACGATCAGCGCAAACTGGGGTAACGCGGGTCACCTGGCGTCGTCAATCACAGAAGGGGCATCTGGCCGGCATCCGGAGCCGGGTGGGGGAAGGATGGAGGCGTGAATCCGCAGCGGATCCTTGTGGTGGGCGCCGGTCACGTCGGCCTGTACGCGGCCCTGCGCCTGTCGAAGAAGCTCCGGTCGTGGGAGGCCGAGGTCATCGTCGTCGACCCGCAGCCCCACATGACGTACCAGCCCTTCCTGCCCGAGGCGGCTGCCGGCAACATCTCGCCCCGGCACTCCGTGGTGCCGCTCCGGCGCGAGTTGCGGCGCTGCACCATCGTCTCGGGCTCGGTCAGCCGGATCGAGCACGACCGGAAGACCGCCATCGTGCAGCCGATCATCGGCCCGGCCCGGGAGATCCAGTACGACCACATCGTGGTGGCGCCCGGCTCGGTCTCCCGTACCCTGCCCATCCCCGGACTGGCGGAGCGGGGCATCGGGTTCAAGACCATCGGTGAGGCGATCTTCCTGCGCAACCACGTGCTGGACCGGTTGGACGTGGCCGCCGCCACCACCGACCCGGAGACCCGGCGCTGCGCGCTGACATTCGTCTTCGTCGGCGGCGGCTACGCCGGCATCGAGGCGCTGGCCGAGATGGAGGACATGGCCCGGGACGCCCTGAAGTACTACCCGGAGCTGAAGCCCGACGACATGCGCTGGGTGCTGGTCGAGGCGACCCTGCGGGTACTGCCCGAGGTCGACCGGGACATGGGCGCGTACACGGTCGCGCAGTTGTTGAAGCGGAAGATGGACATCCGGCTGGAGACCCGACTGGAGTCCTGTGTGGACGGGCTGGTCCGGCTCTCCGACGGGGACAGCTTCCGGGCCGACACCATCGTCTGGACCGCCGGGGTGAAGCCGGCGCCGATGCTGGCCCAGACCGACCTGCCCCGGGACGAGCGGGGCCGGATCACCTGCCTGCCGACCCTCCAGGTGGTCGACGGCGACCGGATCGTCGACGGGGCGTGGAGCGCCGGTGACTGCGCGGCGGTGCCGGACCTGACCGGCCCGCCCGGGGCGTACTGCTCGCCGAGTGCCCAGCACGCGGTCCGGCAGGCGGCGCGGATGGCCGACAACATCCGGGCGGTGATCCGGGGCCGGGTGCCGGTGGACTACAAGCACAAGCACGCCGGCAGCGTGGCCAGTCTCGGCCTGCACAAGGGGGTCGCCCAGGTCTACGGGATCAAGCTCAAGGGGCTGCCGGCCTGGTTCATGCACCGGACGTACCACATGAGCCGGATCCCGTCGCTGAACCGCAAGGTACGGGTGATCGTGGACTGGACGCTCGCCTTCGTACTCCGTCGCGAGGTGGTCGCGCTGGGCCAGTTGCACGACCCCCGGGAGGAGTTCGTCGAGGCGAGCACGGCGGCGGGCAGCCGGGCCGGCGACCGCCGCCCGGTCTGACCCCGAGTACAGCGCCCGGCCCGGCGTCCGGGCCGGGCAGCGGGCTCGGGTCAGACCCGCCAGGTCCAGGCGTCGGCCACCCGGGTACCGGGGCCGAGCAGCGACTCCAGGGTGGTACGCAGGCTCGCCACGTACGGGGCGTCGTCGGCGAGTACGACGCAGGAGGCGCCCCAGAACTCGATGTCCTGGCGGGCCCGGTCCCGCTGCTCCTGGCTGATCACCGGCACGCTGCCGTTCTTGGCCACGTCGGCGAGCAGTTGTGAGGTGGGCTGCTTGTAGGTGCCCATCGACGCCTGGCCGCCGGCCGCGTACGGGCCGATGAAGAAGCCCTCCGGCAGCGCGAACGACGCGTCGGTGGCGGCTGACCAGCGCATCGGCCAGGGTTCCTGCGGGGTCGGCAGCGGCACCGGCACCAGTACGCCGTTCGGCTCGACACAGTCCCGCCAGTGCCCGTCGGCGATGAACTGCGGCAGCGGCGGCCGGGCGGCGGTCGGGATCTGGGCCGGGAAGATCGGCAGCAGCGCGATGACCGCTGCCAGCGGCACCATGACCCGTACCGGCCGCTCCGGCGCGGCCAGTCCCCGGTCGACGGCGAGTACCAGCACGGTGGCGATCAGCGGAAGCAGCGCCAGGGCGAACCGCATCGGCAGCGCGCCGTCCACCACGGGCAGCCCCAACAGCAGTGAGTACGGTCCGGTGATCCCGGTCTGCTCCTTGTCGACCACGATCGTCGGCCCGAGCGAGAGCGCCGCCATCACGACGCCGGAGGTGACACAGGCGACGACCATCGGCCGGCGGATCAGCCAGCCGGCGGCGAGAACGGCGGCCAGCAGGAGCGGCCAGCCGAGGAAGGTGTTGTATTCGGCCGGTCCGGTGGTCAGCCGGGCGGCCTCGGGCGAGCCGGCGATCGACATCGGGGAGATCGCCGACCAGCTCGCCAGGTCGGCGTAGAAGTAGTGCGGGCTGAACATGCCGTTCGGCACGCTCTGCGGCCCGGCGAACTGGAACCAGAGCGGGTACGCCAGCACCGGCAGGGCCAGCGCGACCGCCAGTGCCATCCCGGCGAGGAATCCGGGGGCCACCCGGCGGGCCACCGACCAGTTCGCGGCGGCGTACGCCAGGGTGAAGACGACCAGGGCGACGGCGGCCAGGAAGAGCGTCTCCTCGCCGACGAAGACCTGCACCGTCACCCCGGCGGCGAGCCCGACCGCCGAGGTGACCACCCGCCGCCAGTCGATCCCCGGCCGGTCCGGCCGGGCTTGCGGGTCGGCCGCCCGGACCATCCGGACGACCAGCCAGACCAGCACCGGCACCAGCCACTGCGCGGTCATGTGCAGATGGCTGTTGGACTGGGAGATGATCCCCGGCCCGAAGCCGCAGAGCCCGGCGCCGAGCGCGGCGGCCGGCAGCCGGGCGCCGAGCAGCCGGGTGAAGAGCAGATACCAGGCGATCGCGGTACCGGCCAGGTTGCCGGCGGCGAGCAGCGCGAAGGTGACCGGTGCCCCGAAGGCCAGCGTGATCGGCGCGAACACCATGCCGAGGGCGATGACCGTGGTGTTGGCCATCAGGTTCACCCCGTCGGGGGCGTTGAGCCGGTCGCTCAACAGGGTGAAGTCGCCGTGCAGCACCCGGGAGTCGACGGCCAGGAACCATTCGTAGAGGGCCTGGTCCTCCGGATTGAGCGCCAGCACCCGGGCGCCCGGGTCCGGCCACAGCCCGGCGGTGAGCCAGCCGGCGAGGACGACGAAGAGCAGGCACACCGCCAGGTCGGACCCGTTCCGGTGCAGCGCGCCCTGCCAGCGCCCCCGGAAGGACCTGGTCGGCCCGGGGATGCTGGCGGTCGTGGCCGGGCCGGAGTCGGCGTCCTGCGCCGCGCGGGCTGTGCTGGTCACGACAGTGACCCTAGTGCCGATCCGGGAACGGGGTGCGCCCGGTGGGGCTGCACCCGCTACCGTGGCAGGCACCAGGACCGAGGAATTTCGGCGCCTGCCCGGGTGGTGGAAAGGCAGACACGGCCGCCTTAAAAGCGGCTGCCGCAAGGCGTGCGGGTTCGACCCCCGCCCCGGGCACAATCCGCGCTGTTGACCGGCCCGACCCCTCTGCCAGGTGGCCGAGTGACGTGGATCTCCACAACCTCGCCGGGGCGCATTACCCTGGATAGGGCACGGGCACTGTGCACCGACCCTTTCAGGAGGCTTGACAAAGTGAAGACGTCCAATCCGGTGCTGGCCCGACTCGGCCAGGCGGCCGAGCGGGAGCGGGCGTCGGGGTACGCCCCGGCCGGCGCATACGGGCAGCCCGGCTACGGGCAGCCGTACCCGACGGATGCGGGCTACCCGGCCGCGCCGCCCACCGTACAGCCGATGTCCATCGACGACGTCGTCGTCAAGACCGTCACCCTGCTCGGCATCACCGGGCTCTCCGCCGCGTTCGCCTGGCTGCTGGTGCCGGACGCGCTCGTCGGCGCGGCCTGGATCGGCGCCGCCGTCGTCGGGCTGGTGCTCGGCCTGGTGATCTCGTTCATGCGGATCGCCAACCCGGCGCTGGTGATCGCGTACGCCGTCGTCGAGGGCGTCTTCGTCGGCATGGTCAGCAAGTTCTTCGAGGTCATCGCCGGCTACCAGGGCATCGTCCTCCAGGCGGTGATCGCCACCTTCGGCGTCTTCTTCCTGATGGCCGGGCTCTACAAGGCCAAGGCGATCCGGGCGACGCCGAAGTTCATCCGTGGCGTGATCGCCGCCACGGTCGGCATCTTCGCGGTCATCTTGATCAACTTCGTGCTGTCGCTCTTCGGCGTCGAGACCGGGCTCCGTGACGGCGGCCCGATCGCCATCGGGTTCAGCCTGATCTGCATCGTGATCGCCTCGCTCAGCTTCATCCTCAGCTTCCACGAGGTGGAGGAGGGCGTGCGGATGGGCCTGCCGCGCCGCTACTCCTGGACTGCCGCCTTCGGCATCCTGGTCAGCCTGGTCTGGCTCTACATCGAGATCCTGCGGTTGCTCAGCTACTTCCAGGGCGACGACTGACCCTCGTCCCGTGACCGGCGCGACCCGCGCGCCGGCCAACTCCGCGACGCCCGTTCCCCGACTTCCGGGGGGCGGGCGTCCGCCGTTGGGCGATGGATCGGCGGCGACGGAAATGTCTGCTTTGCTAGCATCGGGCGTGCGGAGCGCGAACCCGGTACTGACCCGGCTGGACGACACCGCCCGGGCGGAACGGCAGGTACTCGGCGTCGGGGCGACCCGGCCGATGACCGTCGACGACGTGGTGGTGCGTACCGTCGGCCTGCTGCTGCTGACCGGGGCCACCGGGGCGGTCGCCTGGACGTACGTGACCGACGGCTGGGCCGCGCCGGCCGCGCTCGGTTCGGCGCTGGCCGGGCTGGTACTGGCCCTGGTGATCTCGTTCCGGCGGATCACCAACCCGGTCCTGATCGCCGGGTACGCGGTGCTCCAGGGGGTGCTGCTGGGCGTCGCCAGCCGGGGCTTCGAGGCGGTCTACCCCGGCATCGTGGTGCAGGCCGTGGTCGGCACCTTCGGAGTCTTCGTCGGGATGGCGGTGCTCTACGGGCTGCGGGTGCTCCGCGCCACGCCCCGGTTCACCCGGCTGGTGGTCGGGGCGCTGATCGGGGTGGTGGTGCTGAGTCTGGTCAACCTCGCCGTCTATCTGATCGCCGGCCGGCAGGCCCTGGTGGTCTACAGCACCGGCAGCAAGGTCGGCTGGTTGCCGTACGTCTTCGCGCTGGTCGCCATCACGGTCGGCGCGCTGACCTTCGTACTCGACTTCGACCTGGTGGAGCGGGGGGTCCGGGACGGCCTGCCGGTCCGGTACGCCTGGTTCTGCGCGTTCGGAATACTGGTCGGTCTGATCTTCCTCTACTGGCAGATCCTCCGTTTGCTCAGCTACGTACGGCGCTGAGCCGACCGTAAACTCGCCGTGATGAACGCGCCCGAACCCGCCCGCCCGGCCGAGTCGCTGGTCCGCCAGCTCGACCTGCTCGTCGGTCAGGTGGGGCACTGGACCCCGCCGCGCTGGGCGGCACCGGGCCCGTCCGGTGGGCCGGCCCGGGCCGACCTGGTGCACCGGCTCGTCCAGTTCCTCGCCGACCTGGGCGCGGACGCGGCCGGGGAGCCACGGCGGCCGGTACCCCGGTTGGAGAACGACCTGGCCCTGCCCGACCAGCTCCGGGTGGTGGTGGCGGACCTGGTCGGCGCGGATCCGCCGGCGCCGGTGCTGGCCGGCGCCGCCGACCAGGTGGCGACCGTCCGACAGGCGCTCTGACCAGGGCGGACCGTTCGACCTGGGCCGGCGGGTCGGCTCAGCACTCCGGCCTGACCGGCACCACCAAGGCGGACGGCTGCCGCCGGGCAGACCCCACCACTCAGGCTCGGCTCAGCTCAGCCGCTCCAGCACCATCGCCATGCCCTGGCCGCCGCCGACGCACATGGTCTCCAGCCCGATGGTCCGGTCGTGCCAGTCCAGGGCGTTGAGCAGAGTACCGGTGATCCGGGCGCCGGTCATCCCGAACGGGTGCCCGACCGCGATCGCCCCGCCCATCACGTTGAGCTTCTCCAGCGGGATGTCGAGCTGCCGGTACGACGGGATCACCTGCGCCGCGAACGCCTCGTTGATCTCGACCAGGTCGACGTCGTCGATGGTCATCCCGGCCCGCCGCAACGCCTGCCGGGACGCCTCGACCGGGCCGAGTCCCATGATCTCCGGGGAGAGCGCGGTCACCCCGGTGGAGACGATCCGGGCCAGCGGAGTGATCTCCAGCTCCCGGGCCCGCTCCGCGCTCATGATGATCACCGCCGCCGCGCCGTCGTTGAGCGGGCAGCAGTTGCCGGCGGTGATCCGGCCGTCGGGGCGGAACACCGGCTTCAGCCCGGCCACCCCGTCCAGGGTCACCCCCGGGCGTGGCCCGTCGTCGGAGTCGACCCACTCGCCGGAGGGGAGGGTGACCGGGGTTATCTCCCGGGCCCAGAAGCCGTCGGCGATGGCCTTCTCCGCGAGATTCTGGCTGCGTACGCCGAACTCGTCCATGTCGGCCCGGGTCACGTCGTACGCCTGGGCGAGGTTCTCGGCGGTCTGGCCCATCGCCAGGTAGACGTCGGGCAGTCCACCGTCGAGCCGGGGGTCGGTCCAGACCGGTGTGCCAGCCTCGGTACGGGCCGCCGAGCGGGCCCGGGCCGCGTCGAACCTCGGGTTCTGCCAGCCGCCGCCGACGAGTTCCTGCGCCTCGGGCGGGAGGGTGTCGGAGTTGCCCCGGACGTACCGGGAGACGCACTCCACGCCGGCCGAGACGAAGACGTCACCCTCACCGGCCCGGATCGCGTGCAACGCCATCCGGGTGGTCTGCAACGAGGAGGCGCAGTATCGGGTCAGGGTGGCCCCGGGCACCGTGTCCAGGCCGAGCAGCGTGGCCACCACCCGGGCCATGTTGAAGCCCTGCTCGCCGCCGGGCAGCCCGCAGCCGAGATAGAGGTCGTCGATCTGGGTCGGGTCGAGCTGCGGCACCTTGTCGAGCGCGGCCTGGACGATCGTCGCGGCCAGGTCGTCCGCGCGCAGTTCGCGCAGGGAGCCCTTGTAGGCCCGGCCGATCGGGGAGCGGGCGGTCGCGACGACAACGGCTTCGCGGGGGGACGCGGTCGACATGAACCAACGTTAACCCGGTTCGGTCCCGTGGTCACCAGCGGGCGCACCCGCGGTCGATCCGCTGGATCCGCGTCCCCTTCCGGAGGGCGGTGCCGGGCTTCCGTCCGGGCTGCCCGGCCCGGGGCCGTACGGGATGGCGGAGACCAGTTCCTCGACGAACCGGTCGGGGTGGTGGTCGAGGAGTTCGTCGCCGGCCGTACCGAGGAAGGCGACCAGGAATGCCCGGTAGAAGCAGGCTCCGAGGAAGAGGTTGGCCAGCGCCACCGGGTTGGCCGTGGGCGCGATCCGGCCCAACTCCCGCTCCCGCCGGAGGTACTCCGCGAAGTAGGCGTTCGCGTGCTGCGGCCCGGCGCCCATCCGGCGGAACAGCTCGCGCTGCCGGTCGAGCAGCACCGGTTCGGCGAAGAGCGCCATGGCGAGCTGGCCGGAGTCGGAATAGACCCGGAGCATCTCGTGGCCGAGGTCGGTCAACCGCCCCGGTACGGTGCCGCTGCCCGCCTGTTCCGGCAGCCGGATCATCAGCCCGATGAACGGGGCGAGCCGAATCCGCATCACGGCGAGGAAGAGGTCCTCCTTGCCGGTGAAGTGCTTGTAGAGGGCGGCCTCGGAGTAGCCGGCGACCCGGGCGATCTCCTTCGTCGTGGTGTGCGCCAGGCCCCGCTCCCGGATCACCGTGGAGGCGGCGGCCAGGATGCGCTCCCGGGTCGTCTCGCCTCGTCTTCTCGTGGTCATCGCCCTCGTTCCGTCGGCTGCCGCGGAGGTGCTGACCCGGCGGAGGTGCCGAGTCGGCTCGCTTGACAGGTGGTGAGTGTTCACTACTCTAGTGGTAAGTGAGCACTCACTAACCCCTCGGAAGCTGGGAGAGCGACATGAAACTCACGGTCTTCGCGGCCAGCGGCGGCATCGGCCGGCACCTGCTCCGGCAGGCCGTCGCCGCCGGCCACGACGTGACAGCGGTGGTACGCAGTCCGGCCAGCCTGGCCGGCGAGCCCGAGGGCGTACGGGTGATTCCGGCCGACCTGACCAACCCCGATCCGGCGGTACTGGCCGACGCCGTCGACAAGGCCGACGCAGTGCTCTCCGGCCTCGGTCCCCGGTCGATGGCCGACAGCGGGGTCGCCTCCCGGGGTACCCGCGAGATCGTCGCCGCGATGCGGACCCGGGGCGTACGCCGGATCGTCGTGGTCAGCGCCGCCCCGATCTCCACCGTCGCCGCTCCGGGTCGCCCCAAACCGCCCCCCGACCCGGGCGAGGGACCGCTGATGCGCTACCTGCTGAGTCCGATCACCAAGACCGTGCTCCGGAAGCACTACGTCGACCTGGCGGCGATGGAGGAACTGCTCCGGGACAGCGGCGACCTGGACTGGACCGTCGTACGGCCGCCCCGGCTCACCGACAAGCCACTGACCGGCGTCTACCGGACGGCGTACGGGCGGAGTGTCCGGGGCGGGATGATCGTGCCGCGCGCCGACGTCGCGCACTGCATGCTGCGGACCCTCGAACAGCCGGAGACGATCCGGCAGGCGGTCGCCGTCGCCACCTGACCTCGGGCCGGGGCGGACCCGACGACCGCTAGGGGCTGTCTCGCGGATCTCTGGCGGGCTGCGGCGGGCCCAGACGGCGCCCGGCGGCGTTGGAGGTTCGCCCAGATACAACACCGGTATCCGGACAAACCTCCGCCTTGCCGGATCACCGCCTGGACTCCGCCTCGCTCCACCGAGATCCGCGAGACAGCCCCTAGTCCGTCGGACGTCAGGCCGGCACCACCGCTGCCGGGTGCCGGGGTGGACGGGACTACCGCTGCCGGGTGCCGGCGGCGGCCCGGGCCACGGCGGGGAGCAGGGCGTGCGCCCAGACCCGGTAGCCGTCGGCCGACGGGTGGTAGCCGTCGTGGCAGAGCGTGCCGGCGTCGGCCCGGAACACCGGGCCGGTCTCGGCGGCCAGGTCCACGACCGCGCCGCCGGCCTCCAGCACGGCGACGGCCTGCGCCCGGGCGGTCTGCCGGCCCCACCAGCCGGCGATCTGCCGCAGCGGCGGTGCGATGGCCCGAACCGCGCCGAGGTCGGGACAGGTGCCGACCACCACCCGGACCTGGGCGCCGCGCAGCCGGCGCACCGCCGCGCCGAGGTAGGCCGCCGCCTCGCCCGGCCGGCGCAGCCCCACCACGTCGTTCGCGCCGACCAGGATCACCGCGACGTCCGGGCGCTCGCCGAGCAGTGCCCGGGCCACCTGCGTCGCCAGGTCGGTGGAGCGGGAGCCGGAGACGCCGACGCTGGAGAGCCAGACCTGACGCTCACCGCCGCCGGCCGGCCCGGCTCCCTCGGAGAGCAGCCGGGCGAGCTGCCCGCCGACCGTGTCGTCGGCCCGGTCCACCCCGACCCCGAGCGCGGCCGAGTCGCCGAGCAGGACCAGCCGGAGCGGCGGCGCCCCGGCCCGGCCGACCGTGGAGCGCAGGGCCAGGCCCAGTTCCGGGCGGGCGTACCGGCGGTTGCGGGCCACGAACGCCTCGCCGGCCAGTAACGCGATCCCGCCGACCGTACCGGCGAGCAGCGTGACCGCGGCCCCCCGGGCGATCCGGGTCGCCATCCCGTATGTCGCCGTGCCGCTCGTCGTGTCGAGTCCCGTCATCAAGCCCGTTCCTCTACTGGGGTCGTCGCCTCGTCCAGCGGTGCCGGTGTCTCCGGTGGGCCTCCAGTCTCTCCCGCCCGAGGGTGGCCGAACCAGGCCCCACGGCGGCGGAGCTGTGCCCACCGCCCGCCCGGGCCGTGCTCGCGGCCACCGACCCGGACACCCCGGACCTCCGTACCGGCATGCCGGGCCGCCTCCTGCGCCGCCGCCGGCAGCGACCGTACGCCCTGGTCGGCGGTGAGCGACGGCCGCCGGGGACCGGCACCGAGTGCGGCCAGTACGGTCGGCAGCAGGGCAGCCGCCGCGATCGCGTACCCCTCGGCGGAGGGGTGGAAGTGGTCCCAGGCGAACATCCGGGTCGGTTCGGCCGCGAACCGGGGACCGAGCAGGTCACCCAGGGAGACCGTCAGGCCACCGGCCTCGACCACCGCGACGGTCTGCGCGGCGGCCAGTTGCCGGCTCCACCGCCGGGCCAGCCAGCGCAACGGCGGCTTGATCGGCTGGATCGCACCGAGGTCGGGGCAGGTGCCGACCACCACCTGGGCGCCGGCGGCCCGCAGGTCGCGTACCGCCTCGACGAGGTAGCGGACCGCCACCGAATGCGGCGTACGGTTCGTCACGTCGTTGCCGCCGATCAGGATCACCGCCAGGTCCGGCTTGCGCTCCAGCGCCGCGTCGACCTGCGGGCGCAGCCCCGCGGAGAGGCAACCGACCACGGCGAAGCGGTAGAGCCGGACCGGTCGGCGCAACCGGCGGGAGGTGCCGGTGGCGAGCAGCGCCCCGGGCGTCTCCCGGGGCCGGTGCACCCCGTAACCGGCGGCGGACGAGTCACCCAGGATCACCATCGTGATCGGCTCGCCCGGGAACTTGGCACCGTAGACGCCGTCACCGCGCGGCGGCGGGGCCTCGGCCAGCGGGATCACCCGACGGGCCTGCCGGGCCTGCCCGATCAGCAGCCCGTACCCGGCGGCGGTGGTGAGCGCGGTCAGCCCCACACCCAGCGCCGTCGCCTTTGCCACCCACCGGACGACCGGCCAGGCCGACCGCTCCCGCCGGGCCGACTCCGCCCGCCGCGCCGTCTGGTGCTGCCCCGCCGTCGGGTGCTGCCACGCCGACCGCCGCGGTTGCCACCGCGACGACAGGTTCCGCTGCCGCGACCGCTGTCGCCGTGTCGATCCGGCCGGACTCATCATGTGCCGCACGAGAAACCCCTGGCTTCAGCCATGGGGAGGAGAGGGCGGTCAGGGGTGGTGTTGGTTGTCGGCATGTCGTCGACTCCAATACGGAGAAACTGTCGGATGCGGCTGGGATGCTTCCCGGTGTGGGCGAGACGGTGCGGTACACCTACCGGTTGCGTCCCGGCGCGACCGCGGAGGCTGCGCTGTTGGCTGAGTGGGGGCGGTGTCGCTGGCTGTGGAACGAGGCCGTCCACCAACAGCGATCCGGGTGTAGGCCGACCTTCTGCAAGCTGTCGAAGCTGCTGACCGAGGCACGGGCCCGCTCCTCGTGGCTGGGGGACGGGTCCCAGGTCGCCCAGCAGCAGACGTTGCGTACTTACGCTCTGGCCCTCCAGCACTCCTTCAAGGTGAAGGGACGGGGTCGGCCGAGGGTCAAGCGGCGTAAGGACTCCCTGCCCAGCCTGGAATACACCACGCGCGGGTTCTCGATCCGTGACCGTCGGCTGCGGCTGCCCGGCGGCGTCAGCATTCCGGTCGTGTGGTCCCGTGAGCTGCCGTCCGACCCGACCAGCGTCCGGATCTACCAGGACACACTCGGACACTGGTACGCCTCCTTCGTCGTGCGCCGCGAGTTCACACCCGCGCCCGAGGCTGAGGGGGCGATCGGGGTCGACTGGGGTGTCACGACGACCGCGACCACAACGGATGGGGCCTACGACCTGCCGTACCACGGCCGCCGGAAACGGTGCGCCGCCGAACTTGCCAGGGCGCATCGCCGGATGGCCCGGCGTCGCAGGACGAAGGGCGCCCCGCCGTCGAACGGCTACCTGCGGGCCAAGCGGCAGGCGGCGAAGGTCGCGAAGAAGGCGGCCCGGCAGAACACCCACGACGCCCGGGTCTGGGCGAAGAAGGTCGTCGACAACCACACGACCATCGCCGTCGAGGACTTCAAACCGACATTCCTGGCGAAATCCCGGATGGCTCGCAGGGCCGCTGATGCGGCGATCGGTGCGGCGAAGCGGGAGCTGGTCGACCGTGGCTTGCGGGCGGGCCGGAAGGTGGTGTTGGTGCCGCCCGGCTACACCACGATGACCTGCTCGCAGTGCGGTACGAGAGCCAAGCACCGCCTCGGGCTGGGTGTCAGAGTCTTCCGGTGCGACACCTGCGGCTACACCGCCTGCCGCGACCGGAACGCCGCGAGGACGATCCTCGCCACGGCAGAACGCGGCCGTGCTGGTGCCGACGACGTAAGACATGCGATCACCTCCTTCCGCGATGGTGGTCGGGTGCGGTCCGAGCCAAAAATCCCCCGGCTTCCAGCCGCAGGGAAGCGTTAACCGATCATGATGCCGGTCGCCGCCCACGTCCCGGCGGCCGGGCCGGTCACTTTTCCGGTCGGGCCGGTCGGGTCCCCGAGGCCCGGGCCGGCCGGACTCCGCCGGAGAACGGCAACCCCTACGATTCAGATGATGGAGACCGACTGCCTGTTCTGCCGGATCGTCGCGGGCGAGATCCCGGCCACCGTCGTCCGGGAGACCGACACCACGCTCGCGTTCCGGGACATCGCCCCGAAGGCGCCGGTGCACGTGCTGGTGATCCCGAAGGAGCACTACGCCGACGTGGTGACCCTGACCGAGGCCGATCCCGGGCTGGCCGGCGACGTACTCGGCACCGCGGCCGTGGTGGCCGAGACCGAAGGGCTGGTCGCCGACGGCTTCCGGCTGATCTTCAACACCGGCCCGTACGGCGGGCAGGAGGTCTTCCACGCCCACGCTCACGTGCTCGGCGGCGAGCCGCTGGGGCCGATGCTGGCCCGCTGAGCGCGCTTCCACCAGCCGCTCTCCGGGGTGGGTCGTGCCGTTGCACCGATCCGCCCCGCCGGGCCAGGTGGGGCAGACATAAGATCCGTGATCTTGGTGGGTGGGACCGTGGGCGAGGGGGGATCGTGACCGAGGGAAACCGGCAGTTCGAGCGGCTGGTCCGGCAGGCGCAGGCCGAGTCCCGGATTCCGGCGGTCTCGGCCGCGCTGCACCGGGCCGACCGGCCGCTCTGGACCTGCACGGTCGGCACCAGCGGCAACGACGCCCCGCTGGGCCCGGGCACGGCGTTCCGGATCGGCTCGGTGACGAAGACCTTCACCGCCGTACTCGCGTTGCAGTGCCGGGACGACGAACTGCTCGACCTGGACGACCCGATCGGGGCGCACCTCGACGTACCGGCGCACGGCGAACTGACCGTACGCCGGCTGCTGTCGCACACCTCCGGGGTGCAGCGGGAGCCGTACGGCGACGTGTGGGACACCCTGCACAGCCCGGATCTCGACGAGTTCCTCGCCGACCTGGCCCGGGCCGAACGGGTGCTGCCGCCGGCCCGCCGGTTCCACTACTCCAACCTCGGCGCCGCGCTGCTCGGCCAGGCGGTCGCCAAGGTACGGGGCGGCACCTGGGCGGAGGTGCTCGCCGACCGGGTCCTCGCCCCGCTCGGGCTGGCCGACACCGCCCCGCACCCACCGGCGGGCGCGGCGACCGGGTTCCTGGTCGACGCCTACTCGGACCACGCCCGGCCGGAGCCGAACACCGACCTCGGCGCGGTCGGGCCGGCGGCCCAGCTCTGGAGTACCGCACCCGACATGGCCCGCTGGGCGGCGTTCCTGGCCGACCCGGCGGCGCTGGACCCGGCCGGCGCGGTGCTCCGGCCGAGCACCCTCGACGAGATGCGCTGGCCGCTGGCGGTGACCGACGAGTCGCTCTGGACCGCCGGGTTCGGGCTCGGCCTGATCCTGGTGCCCCAGCGGGACGCCTCGGGTGCCGCCGAGCGGATCCTGCACGTCGGCCACGACGGCGCGATGCCCGGCTTCCTTGCCAGCGTCTACGGCCGGCGGGGCGGCCCCGGCACCCCGGGCGCGATGGGCTGCGCGGTGCTCGGCTCCTCCGGCATCGGCGTCGCGGTGAACGAGCTGGCGCACCAGATCCTGGCCGCCTCGGCCGAGGACGATCCCGCCGACATCGTGCCGTGGACCCCGGGCGAGCCGGCTCCGGAGCCGTACCGCGGGCTGCTCGGTCACTGGTGGGGCGAGGGTTTCGAGTACGTCTTCTCGTGGCGGGACGGCGCGCTGCGGGCCCGGGGTACGGCCGACCCGGCCGGCAAGCCGCCGGCGGTCTTCGCACCGCTGCCGGACCGGCCGGACGTGCTGCGTACGGTCTCCGGCCGGGAGGTCGGCGAGCTGCTCCGGCTGACCCGGGACGACCGGGGCGAGGTGGTCCGGATGCACTGGGCCACCTACCGCTTCACCCGGCACCAGGAGACCTTCGACCGCTTCGACTTCCGCGCGGGCTGACGGTTCTGCCCGGGTTCCGGGCGCCCGCCCCGCGAACCGGCCGGGGGCGCTGGCGGTGCGGGAGAGCGGCGGGCGGCTTTCGGCGACTGTTACCTGAGAGGCGCTACGTCCGTCGGGTTACGCACCTGGTGTCCAGGTCAGCGGTTGTCCGACCCCGCTTCCGTGTGCGGGTTTGGCTTGGGGCGCCCGTCCCAGGAGGGGTGCCGTGGGGCGGCCGCTCACCATCACCGGCGGCGGCTTCCTCGCCCGCCCGGGGTGGCGGGGCCGGTGCGAACGGGCGCCGGCGGCCGGGCCGCCCCGGTCCCCGGGTCTCCGGCGCCGACCGATCGTGGGACGACCTGCCCAGGCCGGTGGAGACTGGCGGAAATGGGCAGCGTGCCGTCGGCGTTGAACGGATACGATGACTCCAACGTCCGCACCTCGCGCGACCAGCCGGGAAGCTCCCGGCGGCGCAGCGGCACCGAGATCGGAAGCAGGTGGCACAGGGCCTCGGGCCCGACCCATGACCGGTACCCCACCCCCCGGGCAGGCCCGGGTGCAGACCAGGATCACGGTTCCAGACCCCAAGATCATGGTTAATCTGCTCGGCGCGGGCGACGAGATCCTGCGACTCATCGAGCGGTCGATCCCCAGTGACGTGCACGTCCGGGGAAACGAGATCACCCTCACCGGTGCCCCTGCCGACAACGCCCTCGCGGAGCGGCTCTTCACCGAGCTGCTCGAGCTGATCGAGAAGGGCGAGACACTGACCACCGACGCCGTACGGCGTACTCTCGGCATGATCGAGCAGGGCGGCACCGAGCGCCCGGCCGAGGTGCTGACGCTCAACATCCTGTCCCGGCGCGGCCGGACCATCCGGCCCAAGACGCTGGGCCAGAAGCGCTACGTCGACGCGATCGACGGCAAGACCATCGTCTTCGGCATCGGTCCGGCTGGCACCGGCAAGACCTACCTGGCGATGGCCAAGGCCGTGCAGGCGCTCCAGGCCAAGCAGGTGAACCGGATCATCCTGACCCGGCCGGCGGTCGAGGCGGGCGAGCGACTCGGCTTCCTGCCCGGCACCCTGCACGAGAAGATCGACCCCTACCTGCGCCCGCTCTACGACGCGCTGCACGACATGCTCGACCCGGACTCGATCCCGAAGCTGATGGCCGCCGGGACGATCGAGGTCGCGCCGCTGGCATATATGAGGGGCCGAACGTTGAATGATGCCTTCATCATTCTCGACGAGGCGCAGAACACCACGCCTGAGCAGATGAAGATGTTCCTGACCCGGCTGGGCTTCGGCTCCAAGATCGTGGTCACCGGCGACGTCACCCAGGTCGACCTCCCGGGCGGCACCACCAGCGGGCTGCGGGCCGTACGCGAGATCCTGGAGGGGGTGGAGGACGTGCACTTCTCCCAACTCTCCAGCTCCGACGTCGTGCGGCACCGGCTGGTCAGTGACATCGTGGACGCGTACGCCCGGTGGGACGCCGAGCGGGAGTCCCAGCAGCAGGGCCAGGGCGTGCACGCCGTACCGGGGCGGACCGCGCACGGCGGCCGGGCCGGCCGGCGCCGCTAGGCAGTCACCAGAGCAGCCGACAGTGCAGTCACCACCACCACAGCTTCCGACAGTGCATCAGGGGAACCAGTTGTCCATCGAGATCGCCAACGAGTCGGGGAGCGCCGTCGACACCGACGCGGTGCTCTCCGTCGCCCGGCACGCCCTCGACGAGATGGGGGTGAACTCCCTCGCCGAGCTGTCGGTGCTGCTCGTCGACGTCGACTACATGACCGAGCTGAACCACCGCTGGATGGGTGGGGACGGCCCGACCGACGTACTCGCCTTTCCGATGGACGAGGGCAGCGTCGACCACGGGCCGGGCGAGGTCAACGGCGGTGAGCCGGCCCTCCTCGGCGACATCGTGCTCTGCCCGGAGGTCGCCGCCAAGCAGGCCGCCACCGCCGGGCACTCGGCCGCCGACGAGTTGCACCTGCTGACCGTGCACGGCGTGTTGCACCTGCTCGGCTACGACCACGCCGAACCTGAGGAGGAACGGGAGATGTTCGCGTTACAGGCGCGGCTCCTGGACAGCTGGCGCGCGACGCGGGCCCAGTGATGCCTGACCATTTAGCCGCGCTGCCCGCGTCGCTGGCGTCGTCCGCCAGCGCCCCGGGTGGCCTACCCGATCTCGCACTGCTGTTCTTCGCCGCCGGCCTGGTGGTGCTCGCCGGGATCTTCGCGATGGCTGACGCCGCGCTCGGCGCCGTCTCCCCGGCCCAGGCCGGCGAGCTGGCCCGGGACGGCGTACGCGGCGCGCGTACCCTCCAGGTCGTCGCCGCCGACGCGGTCCGGCACATCAACCTGTTGCTGTTGCTGCGACTGCTCTGCGAACTGACCGCGACCGTCCTGGTCGCGCTGGTCGCGGTGGACACCTTCGGCGCCGGCTGGACCGCCGCCCTGGTCACCGCGGGCGCGATGACCGTGGTCAGCTTCGTGGTGGTCGGCGTGGCGCCGCGCACCATCGGCCGGCAGCACGCCTACACGGTCGGCCGGGTCACCGCGCCGCTGGTCCGCTGGCTGGGCCGGGTGCTGAACCCGCTTGCCTCGCTGCTGATCCTGATCGGCAACGCGGTGACGCCGGGGCGCGGCTTCCGGGAGGGCCCGTTCGCCACCCAGGTCGAGCTGCGCGAGCTGGTCGACCTCGCCGAGCAGCGCGGCGTCGTGGAGCACGGCGAACGGCAGATGATCCACTCCGTCTTCGCGCTCGGCGAGACCATCGTCCGCGAGGTGATGGTGCCGCGTACCGAGATGGTCTGGATCGAGGCGCACAAGAAGCTGCCGCAGGCGCTGGTGCTCTTCCTCCGCTCCGGCTTCTCCCGGATCCCGGTGATCGGCGACAGCGTCGACGACGTGCTCGGGGTGCTCTACCTCAAGGACGTGATCCGGCAGACCCAGGGCGACGATCCCGCCGCTGCCGGGCGGCCGGTCTCCGAGGTGATGCGCAGCGCCACCTTCGTACCCGAGTCGAAGCCGGTCGACGACCTGCTCTCCGAGATGCAGGCGGCCCGCACCCACATGGTGATCGTCGTCGACGAGTACGGCGGCACCGGTGGGCTGGTCACCATCGAGGACATCCTGGAGGAGATCGTCGGCGAGATCACCGACGAGTACGACGTCGAGCGCCCGCCGGTCGAGCGCCTCGACGACGACCAGGTGCGGGTCACCGCCCGGTTGCCGGTCGAGGACCTCGGCGAGCTGTTCGACGTCGAGTTGCCGGCCGACGAGGTGGAGACGGTCGGCGGGCTGCTCGCCCAGGCCCTCGGCCGGGTGCCGTTGCCCGGTGCCTCGGCCGACGTGGGCGGGCTGCGGTTGATCGCCGAGGGCACCACCGGCCGGCGCAACCACATCGACTCCGTACTGGTCCGCCGGCTCACCGAGGCCGACGGGCCGGAGCAGCAGCAGACGCGTACCGACCCCGAGTCGCGGGGCGCACAGAGCACCCGGGAGCAGCACTCCCGGGCCGAGGAGAGGCAACCCGCAGATGCCTGAGCCGTCCACCGTGCCGACCGCCCCGCTCGGCGGGCACACCCCGTCGGCGACGGTCGAGCTGACCGCCGAGGACACCAAGCTGGTGGTCCTGGCCCGGGGTGCCCGGGGCCGGATCGGCGCGGTGGAGGGCGCGGCAGTACGCGACCAGGACGGCCGGACGTACGCCGCCGCCAGCGTCTCGCTGCCGTCGCTGACCGTTACCGCGTTGCAGCTCGCGGTCGCCTCGGCGGTCGCCGCCGGAGCCACCCGGCTGGAGGCCGGCGCGGTGGTGACCGAGGCGTCGACGCTGGACGGCGCCGGGCACGCCGCCGTCCGCGACCTCGCGACCGACGCGCCGATCCACGTCGCCGCCCCGGACGGCACCCTGCTCGGCACGGTGCTGGAGTGACCGCACCGCACTCCGGCCGCCGGCCGACCCGCCAGCGATCGACCGACGAAACGGCTGGCCAGCGATCGGCCGGCGAGACGACCCGCCAGCGGTCGACCGACGAAACGGCTGGCCAGCGGTCGACCGACGAAACGGCTGGCCAGCGGTCGACCGGCGAGGCGACAGGCCAGCGGTCGACCGGCCAGCGATCGACCGGCGAGGCGGCTGGTCGCGCGTCGGCCCGCCCGCGCCAGGAGGCCGGTTACCGGGCCGGGTTCGCCTGCTTCGTCGGGCGGCCGAACGCCGGCAAGTCGACGCTGACCAACGCGATCGTCGGGCAGAAGATCGCCATCACCTCCAACAAGCCACAGACCACCCGGCACGTGATCCGGGCCGTACTGCACCGGCCGGACTCGCAGCTCGTCCTGGTGGACACGCCGGGGCTGCACCGGCCGCGTACGCTGCTCGGCGAGCGGCTCAACGACCTGGTGCGGCAGACCTGGAGCGAGGTCGACGTGATCGGCCTCTGCATTCCGGCGGACGAGCCGATCGGCCGGGGCGACCGGTTCATCACCGGCGAGCTGGCCGAGCTGAAGGCCAAGGTACTGGCGGTGGTGACCAAGACCGACCTGGTGGACCGGAAACGGCTGGCCGAGCAGTTGCTCGCGGTCAGCGAGCTGGGCGACTTCGCCGAGGTGGTACCGGTCAGCGCGGTCTCCGGCCACCAGGTGGACATCCTGGTCGACGTGATGACCGGCTACCTGCCGTCGTCGCCGCAGCTCTATCCGGACGACATGCTCACCGACGAGCCGGAGCAGATCCTGGTCGCCGAGCTGATCCGGGAGGCGGCCCTGGAGGGGGTCCGGGACGAGTTGCCGCACTCGATCGCGGTGGTGGTCGAGGAGATGATCCCCGAGGACCGGCTGATGAAGATCTACGCCGACGTCTACGTGGAACGCTCCAGCCAGAAGGCGATCGTGATCGGGGCACGGGCCAGCCGGCTCAAGGAGGTCGGCATCCGGGCCCGGCAGCAGATCGAGGAGCTGCTCGGCACCCGGGTCTATCTCGACCTGCACGTCCGGGTGGCCAAGGACTGGCAGCGGGATCCGAAGCAGCTCCGCAAGCTCGGCTTCTGAGCCCGCCCGCCGACCGGCCCGCCGGGTCGGCCCACGTCAGCGGCGAGGTCCGGGTGGGGAAGGGGAGGCGCGGATGCCGGCACGGCTACTGGTCACCGGCTCGGCCGGGCGGGTCGGGCGGCTGCTCCGGCCCCGGCTGGCCGGCCCGGAGCGGATCCTGCGGCTGCTCGACGTCGCCGACCAGCCACCGGCGGCGCCGGGCGAACCGGTGGAGATCGTCCGCGCCGACCTCTTCGACCCGGCGGCGCTGGCGGCGGCCTGTTCCGGGGTCGACGCCGTACTGCACCTGGCCGCGATTCCCGGCGAGGAGACCTTCGCGGAGCTGCTCCGGCTGAACGTGGCGGGTACCCAGAGCCTGCTGGAGGCGGCCCGCGCCGCCGGCGTACCCCGGGTGCTGCTCGCCTCGTCGATCCACGCGGTCGGCTGGTACCGGCGGGCCGACGTCGCGCACCCCACGCCGGCCCAGCACGGCAGCAGCCCGGAGCCGTCCGGCGTACCGGCACCGACCGGGGCGGACGGGGTGCCGGCGGCGGTGCCGCCCCGCCCGGACACCTACTACGGGTGGTCCAAGGCGGCCGTCGAGTCGCTCGGCAGCCTCTACGCCGACCGGTTCGGCATGACCGTCTTCGCGCTCCGGCTCGGCGCCTGCTTCGCCGAACCACCCGGGGTGAGCGGTCTGGAGAACTGGATCTCCCCGGACGACTGCGCACGGCTGGTCGACGCCTGCCTGCGGGCGGACGCCACCGGCTTCCGGCTGCTCTGGGGGATCAGCCGGAACAGCCGGCGCTGGTGCTCGCTGGCCGAGGGGCGGGAGATCGGGTACGAGCCCGAGGACGACGCCGAGTGGTACGCCGACCGGGCCCGCCCGCTCGACGGCGAAGCCGAAACCGCCGGTCTGCTCGGCGCCCAGTTCTGCGGCTACCCGCTCGGCGAGCGGCGCTGACCTCCGGGGCAGGTCCGGCGCAGCTTGGGTGTTTGATCCGGTAGGCGTACCCGAGGGTGGGTCCGGGTCATTCGCCGCGAATTTCCGGAAGGTTCATCTCACAACTTTCCCGGAATCCGTTGTACGGCCGGGCATCCGGGGTAGGAAGGCACCCTGTCACCTCCTCCCCGGCAAATCCTGCCCCTCGTCCCCGGCAACAAGTCAGGCTGATGCGAAACCGGTACTACGACCTGCTCCGCTCCCTTGCCATCGTCCGTGTCGTCGTCTACCACGTCACCGGTTGGGCCTTCCTCACCCTGGCGTTCCCGGCCATGTCGGTGATGTTCGCGCTCGCCGGGGCGTTGATGGCCAGCTCCCTCGACCGCTGGGGCCCCTCGGCCGTCGGCCGTCGGCTGCGTCGGCTGCTGCCGTCGCTCTGGCTGCTGGCCCTGATCTTCGTACCCGCAATGCTGCTCACCGGACTGGCGCCGTCCTGGCGACTGGTGTTCTGGGCGGTGCCGCTGGCCGACGCACCCTCCAACGGGTGGGGCGCGCTGGCGTTGAGCGTGGTCTGGTACCTGCGCGACTACCTGTGGTTCGTCCTCGTCTCGCCGCTGGCCCGCTGGCTGTTCCGGCGCTGGCCGGTGCCGACGCTGCTCGCGCCGTACCTGCTGCTCGGCGTCGTCGAGTTCGGCTATCCCGACGCACCGGGACCGCTCCGCGACTTCGGGCTCTACTTTGGAGCCTGGCTGCTCGGCTTCGCCCAGCACGACGGGCTGCTGCGCCGGATCTCCCGCCGGCTGCTGGTGGCGATCGCGGTACCGGTCGGCGCCGCCGGCCTCGCCTGGATCCTCACCCACCAGGGGCCGCGCGGCTACGACCTGAACGACGTACCGCTGGGCAACGCGCTCTGGTCCGTCGCCTTCATAATGCTGGTCTTCGGGCTGGCCCCGTCGGCCGTCGCCTGGGTCGACCGCTGGGCGCCGCTCGACCGCGCGGTGACCGTGTTGAACAGCCGGGCGCTGACCGTCTATCTCTGGCACATGCCCTTCGTGATCTCCCTCAACGGGCTGCTCTCCGGGCTGGGGCTGGCCCATTCCTCCGCGCTCGGCCTGGCGGCCCGGTTGGCCGCCGTCGCGGTGCTGGTGGCGGTCGCGGTCGCGCTCTTCGGCTGGGTCGAGGACCTGGCGGCCCGGCGCCCGCCGTGCATGCTGCCCGGCGGCACCGTCCGGGCGCCGGCCGGCGTCGCCGCGCCGCCGGTCCGGGAGGCCCCCGCGCGGAGTACGCCGGCCGGCGAGCCCGCCAGCCTCAGTCCGACCGGACGGTGATCCGGCCCTAGCTCGATCGGAGGTGATGCGGGCGCAGTTCGACCGGACGGTCGATCCCGGGCGCAGTTCGACCGGACGTGCTGCGGCCTCAGCTCGACCGGAGGACGGTGATCCGGCTCAGGTCGATCGCAGGGTGATGCTGCCGCTGCCGGTCTGCATGTCGAGTACGGAGGTCGCGGCCGGGTCGTTCGGCACCTTCAGGTCGGTGCTGCCCGACTCGGCGTGTGCCCGTACCTGGTAGCCGCCGGCTGGGACGGTCAGGTCGATCGAGCCGCTCGACGCATTGGCCTGGACCGAGCTGGCGGCGGCGAGGGTCAGCGAGATGTCGCCGGAACCGGTCTGCGCGTTCACCTTTCCGGCGCCCAGCGAGCGTCCCTCGATCGACCCTGAGCCGGTACGCGCCGACACGGCGCCGGGTACCCGGTTGAGCGTGATGTCCCCGGAGCCGGTCTCGGCGCGTACGGTACCGCTGGCGTCGGTCACCGAGATGTCGCCGGAGCCGACCTTGATGTCCACCTCGGTCAGCGCGGTCAGGGTGACGTCTCCGGAGCCGTTCTCGCCGCGCAGCGGGATGCCGGCCGGGGCGAGGACGTCGTACGACACCCCGCAGTGTCGGCCGCAGTCGGTGTCCAGGATGAGCTTCGTGCCCTCGATCCGGTAGGTGGCGCCGTTCGGCTCGGCGCCGCGGTACTGCACCACCCGCTTGATCCGGACGTTCTGCACGGCTCCGGTGCGTACCGTCACGTCCCCGGCGCCGGGTAGTACCTCGATCTCGGTGATCTTCACTTCCTCGGTGCGGTCGTAGGTGAGGCGCTGTTCGGCGAGGCCGTTGCAGCCGGCCAGGGCGATCAGGGTGGCCAGGGCGAGCCCGCCGGTAAGGGCGGTGGTCCGGGAAACGAGCATGGCCGAAGGCTATGGCGGCGGCGGCCCGCCGGGCATCCGGGTCCGCCACCGACCCACCCCGATCCCGACCCTGAGAATGGTCTCAGGGTCGCGCCCAGGGACACCGCACGTCCGCGAGGATGCGCCGGCAGGCGACAATGGGCGGGTGCCCGGGTACCGCCGACAGCTCTACCGCGACGACGCGCTGGTGCTGCGCGTCCAGAAACTCGGCGAGTCCGACCGGATCATCACCCTGCTGACCCGCCGGCACGGTCGGCTGCGCGCGGTCGCCCGAGGCGTACGCCGGACCACTTCGCGGTTCGGTGCCCGGCTGGAGCCGTTCGGCCACGTCGACCTCCAGATCGCCGGTGACCCAAAGGGCGAGCAGGGCAGTTCGCTGCACTCGATCAGCCAGGTCGAGGGGATCCAGCTCTACGGCAAGGCGCTCGTCACCGACTATCCCCGTTACACGGCGGCGAGTGCGATCGCCGAGACGGCGGAGCGGCTCACCCCGGTCGAGCGGGAGCCGTCGCTGCGGCTGTTCCAGCTCACCCTGGGCGGGCTGCGCGCACTGGCCGACGGTGAGCACGCCAGCACCCTGGTGCTGGACGCCTACCTGCTGCGCGGAATGGGGTTGGCCGGCTGGGCACCGGCGTTGGTCGCCTGCGCCGTCTGCGGTACGCCGGGCCGGCACGGCGCGTTCTCCGTACCCGCCGGGGGTTGTGTCTGCCCGGACTGCCGGCCGCCCGGCGCCGCCCATCCGGCGCCGGCCACCCTCGACCTGATGGCGGCACTCGCCTCCGGGGACTGGCGGACCGCCGACGCCGCCGATTCGCCGCACCGCCGGGAGTGCAGCGGGCTGGTGGCGGCGCACCTGCAATGGCATCTGGAGCGGGGGTTACGCTCGTTGCCGCTGGTCGACAGGGGATCGACCGGTGAGCGTACGGAACGGGCCCGGCACGCCCCGCGCCCCGACCCGGCGGACGTAGCGAAGGAAGCACAGTGATCCGAGCGATGACCAACCGAGCCGGTCGGCAGCCGGTGCCACCGACCCCGCATCCGTCCGGGGCCCGTCCTCCGGCGCTGCCGGCCGAGGCGCTGCCGAAGCACGTGGCGGTGGTGATGGACGGCAACGGGCGGTGGGCCAAGCAGCGCGGACTGCCCCGGACCAAGGGTCACGAGCAGGGCGAATACTCCCTCTTCGACACGATCGAGGGCGCGATCGAACTCGGCGTCCGCTATCTTTCCGCGTACGCCTTCTCGACGGAGAACTGGCGGCGCTCGCCGGACGAGGTGCGCTTCCTGATGGGCTTCAACCGGGAGGTCATCCGGCGCCGCCGGGACCAGTTGGTGGACCTCGGGGTCCGGGTGGTCTGGTCCGGCCGGACCGGTCGGCTCTGGAAGAGCGTGATCTCGGAGTTGCAGACGGCCGAGGAGATGTCCCAGGGCAACTCGACGCTGACCCTCCAGTTCTGCGTCAACTACGGCGGGCAGGCCGAGATCGCCGACGCCGCCGCCGCGATCGCCCGGGACGTCGCCGCCGGCAAGGTCGACCCGGGCAAGGTCAACGAGAAGATGATCTCGCGGTACCTCTACCACCCCGAGGTGCCGCCGGTCGACATGTTCCTCCGCCCCTCCGGCGAACAGCGCATCTCCAACTTCCTGCTCTGGCAGAGCGCGTACGCCGAGCTGGTCTACCTGGACACCCTCTGGCCGGACTTCGACCGCCGCCACCTCTGGTACGCCTGCGAGCTGTACGCCCAGCGGGACCGCCGGTTCGGCGGCGCCCTGCCCAACCCGGTCGCACCCGGACCGGCACACGGCTGAACTCCGAGCCAGAAAACAGGCGCACGGCTGAGCAGAAAACAGGTGCACCCGGGGAACGCCCGGGTTATGGTTCAGGCATGCGGTACTGACACCCCTTCATCCGAGCCGACCCGCCCGCCTGTTCCGCGCGGCGCGGGTGCGAGCGCTCCGGGCGTCCGTACCGTTCCGCCTTCTTCGGCGACCCGTCACCCGTCGGTGGCACCTCCGCGAACGGACTCCCGGGATCCCATTCCCGCCGCGCCGCTGCCGTGAGCAGGGCGGTCCCGACCAGGAGGAGAGAACACCGTATGCCTGCCAATCGAAAGTCCAGCAAGAACACCCGCCGTACCGGAACCGGCTCACCGGCCCGGGCTGGCCGCCCGGCGGACGAGTCGGTCGAACTCGCCGCCCCGATCGTGTTGCCGGGTGACGACACCCCGACGGCCCAGCCACCGGCGGCGCCGAAGGCCGGCCCGCCGATCCGGAACGGCGGCGGCCCGGGCGGGGTCGGACGTGGCCGGGGCGCCGCGTCGTCCCGCCGGTACGCCTTCCGGCGTAGCTGAGCCGGCCCCGGCTGCCGCGATCGCGTCGAGCCCCGCAAAGGTCCCACCGTCCAACTACCGCACCTTCTCCGGCCTTCCCCTGTGGTTCGTCCTGGCCACAGGGGAAGTCGGGGTGCACCCGCCGCGCGGTTCGGGGTTGAAAGGTTCACTGTGGACGGCCCGGGTCCCGGTCTCCGCCGGCGTATCCGGGTGCGGTACCCGGCAACCCGGCGCGCCGGTGCATTGGACCGGCCGGTCGAGCCACTCCCGACCGGCCTGCCGCCGGGGCTGATCCAGTGTGATACTTACTCGACTTCCGGTGACGGGGTGCTGGACCACGGGGCGGTGGAGGGTCGGGATGACGGGCGAGGCTGCCGGGGCGCAACCGCTCCGGCCCACCGATCCACGCCGACTCGGCCCGTGTGAGCTGGTCGGTCGGTTGGGCGAGGGCGGCATGGGCACCGTCTACCTGGCGCGGCTGGCCGACGGGCGTACGGTCGCGGTCAAGGTGATCCGGCCGGACCTGGCGCACGACGCCGAGTTCCGGCGCCGCTTCCGGGGCGAGGTGAAGCGGGCCCGGCAGGTGCCACCGTTCTGCACCGCCGAGGTGCTCGACGCCGACCCCGACCACGATCCGCCCTACCTGGTCGTCGAGTACGTCGACGGACCCAGCCTCGCCACCGTGGTCGCCGACGGTGGCCCGCTGACCCCGGGCAACCTCTACGGGCTGGCGGTCGGGATGGCGACCGCGCTGACCGCGATCCACGGCGCCGGGGTGATCCACCGCGACCTCAAGCCGAGCAACGTACTGCTGCCGCCGGGCAGCCCGAAGGTGATCGACTTCGGGATCGCCCGCGCGATGCACGGCACCGCCGCCGGCACCCGTACCGACCAGGTGATCGGCACGGTGGCGTACATGGCGCCGGAACGGTTCGAGTCGGCGACCAAGGGCACACTCACGCCGGCTGCGGACGTCTTCGCCTGGGGTGCCGTGGTGGCGTACGCCGGCACCGGGCGTACCCCGTTCGCGGCCGAGACGCCGGCCGCGACCGCCGTACGGATCGTGACCGAGGAGCCCGATCTCGACGGGTTGACCGCGCCTCTCCGCGAACTGGTCGAACTGGCGCTGGCCAAGGAGCCGCACCGCCGGCCGACCACCCGTGACCTGCTGGACCGGCTGCTGACCGGTGGGCCGGACCGGGCCGGCCAGGCCGCCGAGACGCTGGTCGGGCAACCGGACCTGCTGGCCGCGGTCGAGCAGGCCCAGGCCGCCACCGACCAGCGCCCGCTGGCCGAGACCGTGCTGGTCGGAGGCCAGGCCGCGCGGACCACCCCACTACCCGGCACGCCGGGGGCGGCCGGATCCGCCCCGGCAGCCGTGGCCGTGCCGGGGACACCGGCCGGAGCGGTCCGCCCGGCGCTACCCGGGCAGCCGGTGGCGCCTGCTTCGCCTGCTGCGCCTGCTTCGCCTGCTGCGTCTGTGGTGTCTGCTGCGCCTACCGCGTCTGTGGTGTCTGCTGCGCCTACCGCGTCTGTGGTGTCTGCTGCGCCTACCGCGTCTGCGGTGCCTGCCACCTCTGCCGCGCCGGGTCGTCGGGGCGGCGGCCGGTGGGGGACGCTCGCCAGCGCGCTTTTCGCGCTCGTCGGACTGCTGGGCGCGGCGGTCAGCGTCGGCTACGCCAGTGGGCTGTTGCCACCGGGCGGGGAGCGGGGAGCGGCCAGCCAGTCACCGGATCCGCGGGCCAACGCCGCTGGCCCGGGCGCCACGATCGGTGGCCCGACCGGGCCGGCCGGCTCCACGCCGACCGGTACCGACCCGTCCGGCGGGACGGCTCCGCTCGGCCGGGTGGTGGTGGCAGACCCGCTGACCAGGTCGGACCGGTGGCTGCCGAGGACGGACGAGCGGCACCGGGTCGGGTGCGAGTTCGACGGCGGGCTGGTGGTGTCGAAGCGGAGCGACGGCCCGTACCGGTGCCCGGGACCGCAGGAGACCTGGGCCGACGTACGGGTGGACGTCGACGTGACCCTGGTCGAGCCGACCAGTTGCGCCGGGATCTGGTACCGGTTCACCGACGCGCAGGGCGGGTACGTGCTGCGGGTCTGTGCCGACGGGTACCACCTGATGCGGCACGGGTCCGACACGGCGAGCGAGGCCGGCGAATTCCCGTACCCGGCGGACCGGCGGCCGACCGGCCGGATCCGGGTCGGAGTGGTCGCCGACGGCGAGGAACTGCGCTTCTACCAGGACGGTCGGCAGATCGGCACGGCCCGGGACAGTGCGCCGGTGGCCGGCCGGGTGGTGCTCGGCATCTTCTCCGATCCGGCCTCCGACCAGACCCGGGAGCCGTCCTACCGGGTCGCGTTCGGAAACATCGAGATCGCCACCCTGGACTGACCCTGCGGGTGGCGGTGCCCCTGCGGGTGGCGGTGTCGGCCCGGCCGGATCAGCCGACCAGTGGGCGGAAGGTGCCGAGTGCGACGCTGACCGCGAGCGCGCCGCCGGCCAGCGCCGCAGCCCCGGCGACCAGGGCGGCGTCGGCGGCGGTGAACCGCTGCCGGCGGGCCGACGTACGCGGCGAACCCGAGTCGAAGCCGCGGGCGTCCATCGCGGTGGCCAGTCGGGTACCCCGGCGGATCGCCCCGACCAGCAGCGCGAACGCGGTCGAGCCGAACAGTCGCAGCCGGGTCAGCGGGTTCCGCCCGGCGTCGATGCCCCGGGCCCGGCGGGCCAGGCTCAACATCCGCCACTCCAGCGCGAGCAGCGGTACGAGCCGGAACGCGGCCAGCGCCCCGATCGCGAACCGGGGCGGGGCCTTGACGTTCTGGACCAGCGCGTCGGTCAGGTCGGTCGGATCGGTGGTCGCGAAGACCAGTACGCCGGGCAGCGCCACCGCGATCACCCGCAGCGCCATGCCCAGCGCGGTGCCGAGTACTCCGGTGGTGACCGCCACCGGCCCGGCCTGCCAGAGCAGGCTGCCGGTCCGCTCGGCGGCGAAGAGCACCAGGGTGCAGAGGATGCCGAGGGCGCTGAGCAGCAGTGGCCAGGCCCGCCGGGCCAGTGCCGAATATCGGATTCCGAAGAGCGGCACCACGGCCAGCTCGAAACCGATCGCCACCGCCGGGGCCACCGGGTCCACCGTGGCGATCAGCGCGACGGAGACGACCAGCGCGGCGGCGACCTTGGCCACCGGGTTGCGCCGGGCCAGCGGTGCGTCGGGGGCGGCGATCGGCTGGTACGGGATCACCCGGTCCGCCCCGCCGATCCGGTGCCGGCCCGCCCCGCCGCTGCTCCGCCCGCCCGCCCCGCCACTGCTCCGCTCGCCGGACCCGTCGCCGCTCCGCCGACCCGTTCCGTCGCTGCTCCGCCCGCCGGATCCGTTGCTGCTCCGCCGGCCCGCCCTGCCGGTCGGCCGCTACCCGGCTCCGCCGCCCCGTGGCCACCCGGCTTCGCCGCCTCGTGGACGTCGCCTGCGCCGAGCCGGATCGTCCGGTCGGCCAGCGCGGTGACGAAGTCGGCGTCGTGGGTGACGGTGACGATGCCGTGCCCGCCGTCCCGCAGCCCGGCGAGCAGGTCGACCAGTTCGAGCCAGGTACGCCGGTCCTGGCCGAAGGTCGGCTCGTCCAGTACCAGCAGCCGGGGCGCGGTGGCCAGCGCCGTCGCCACGCTCAGCCGCCGCGCCTGGCCACCCGAGAGGGTGTACGGGTTGGCCGCCGCCAACGAGTCCAGTCGGAGCCGGACCAGCAACTCGTCCACCACCGACCGGACCAGCGCCTCCGGCTGACCGGTCCGGCGCGGCCCGAGCGCCAGCTCGTCGAAGACCGTGGTCTGGACGAACTGGTGCTCCGGGTCCTGGAAGACCGATCCGATCCGGCCGGCCAGCACCGGTGCCCGCCACCGGTACGGTGCGATGCCGGCGTGCCGGCCGGCCAGTGCCTCGGTGGCCGACAGCCGGCCGGTGCCGGGCCGGAGCAGCCCGCCGAGCAGCAGCGCCAGGGTGGACTTGCCGGCACCGTTCGGGCCGAGCACGGCGAGCGTCTCGCCGGCGCGTACCCGCAGGTCGGTGCTTTCCAGCCGGGGCGGCAGGCCGAGCCGGTCGGCGGCGAGCAACAGGTCACCGGGGCCGGCGGTGGCCCGGCGCGGTGCCGGCGGCGGCCCCGGCACCCAGACCCCGGCGGCGGCCAGCGCCGCGCCGTGCCTCGCGAAGACCTCCGCCGGAGCGCCGTCGGCTCGCACCCCACCACCCGGCTCCAGCACCACCACCCGGTCGACCAGCGGCAGCGCCTCCGACACCCGGTGCTCGACCAGGATCAGCGTGGTGTCGTCGTCGACCGCCGACCGGACCGCGTCCCGGACCAGCGTGGCGCCGGCCGGGTCCAGGTTGGCGGTCGGCTCGTCGAGCAGCAGCAGTCCGGGCCGGAGCGCCAACACCCCGGCCAGGGCGAGCCGCTGCTGCTCGCCACCGGAGAGTGCGGCGGTGGACCGGTCGAGGCCGTACGGGAAGCCGACCCGGTGAAGCGCTTCGGTGACGCGGCGCCAGATCTCCTCCGCCGGTACGCCCCGGTTCTCCAGCCCGAACGCCACGTCGTCGCCGGCCCGGGCCATCACGAGCTGGGTCTCCGGATCCTGGAAGACGATGCCGACCCGCTCCCGGGCCTTGCGCGGGTCGAGCCCGTCGATCTCGACGGTGCCCTCCTGCTCGCCGGAGTCCTCGGCGAGCAGCCCGGCCAGTGCCGCCAGCAGGGTGCTCTTGCCCGCACCGGAGGCGCCGAGCAGGAGTATCCGCTCGCCGTGCCCGATCCGCAGGTCGACGTCGCGGACCGCCCAGGCCCGCCGGCCGGCGTGCCGCCAACCGAAGCCGCGCAGCCGTACCTCGCTCACGGCGTCACCACGCTCACTACGTCACCACGCTCACTACGTCACCAGCGGGTCGGCGCCGCTCAGACGGCGGTACGTTCGCGGCCGGCCGGGAACCGGTCCAGCGCACCGGTCTGGGCCAGCGCGCGGGTGAGCGCCCAGCCGCCGGCACCGGCCACGATCGCCGAGCTGAGCACGGTGAACAGGAAGACCGGTAGCCGGTACGAGTCGAAGTCGTACTCGGAGTAGTAGCGGATCTGGTCGAAGATCGCGGCGGCGAGCCCGGCCAGCAGGCCGGAGCCGACCGCCACCGGCAGCCGGAACGAGCGGTACCCGACGGCGAGGAACGCCGCCTCGGCGCCGACGCCCTGGGCGACCCCCTGGAGGATCGCGACGGTACCCCACTGGCTGCCCAGCAGCACCGAGACGAAGGCGGCGAGGAACTCGCAGTACAGTGCGGCGCCCGGCTTGCGGATCACCAGGCCGCCGAGCACCCCGGGCACCAGCCAGATGCCGTAGATGACCGCCTGGGCCGGCGGGAAGAACGTGAACGCACCCTCGGTGGCGCTCCAGACCAGGTTCCAGGCCCAGAAGATGACCCCGAACGCGACCGCGATGACCGAGGCGACGACGATGTCGACGGTGCGCCATCTGGTGGTGGTGGACGAAGTCATGAGCATGCCTCCCAGTCGCGTGGCGAACCAGGCAAGACGCACGCCGCAACCCGGGGTCGGCCCGGACTGCGGCGCGGCTGGAGACTCGACCGAACTCCCTGCGCTGGCATTACCCAGATCAGGTTCGAGGGTCTGCGGGTGTGTCACCCGCACTCTCAGCGCTGTGCGCTCCCCTGTCGGATGTGCTGTTGTTCCGCAGACGGTACACCGGATGCCGCTGCGCCGACAGCGGCGGAACCGGCGGATGTGGTGGTGCCCACCCCGTCACGGGATAGGGTGGATGGCCCAGATCAACATCTCGAAGGGACCCGTGACCGTGACACTCAGCCCCGAGGGCTATCTCGACGAGGTCACCGAGACGATCGGGCGGGTGGCGGCGGCTGCCCGGGACGGCGTACGCCGGGCGGCCGACCTGGTCACCGACGCGCTCCGGGCCGGCGGTGTGGTGCAGGCGTTCGGTACCGGCCACTCGGAGGCGCTGGCCATGGAGATCGCCGGTCGGGCCGGGGGGCTGGTCCCGACGAACCGGATCGCGCTGCGGGATCTGGTGCTGCGCGGTGGCGAGCCGGTCGACATCCTCGGCCCCACCCTGGAGCGGGACCCGACCGTGGCCCGCCGGCTCTACGAGCTGACCCCGATCGACCCCCGGGACGTCTTCGTGATCGCCTCGAACTCCGGGGTGAACGGCACCATCGTCGAGTTCGCGTCGCTGGTCAAGGAGCGCGGCCACGGGCTGGTCGCGATCACCTCCGGGCAGCACTCGGCCCGGGTCCCGTCCCGGCACCCGTCCGGCCGCAAGCTGAGCGATCTCGCCGACGTGGTACTCGACAACGGCGCCCCGTACGGCGACGCGTCGCTGCCGCTGCCTGGTGGCGGTGCGGTCGGTGCGGTGTCGTCGATCACCGCCGCGCTGCTCGCCCAGCAGGTGGTGGTGGAGGTGGTCCGCCGGCTGGTCGAGGCGGGGGAGACGCCCCCGGTCTACCTCTCGGCCAACATCCCGGACAGCGACGAGCACAACCACACCCTGGAAGCCCGGTACGCCGGCCGCATCCGCCGGGGCGCCTGACAAGGAACCCGCCGGGGCGCCTGACAAGGGACCCGGACGGGGCGCCTGACCTCGCCGGATCCGATCTCCCCACGCCGCCCGGTCCACTGCCGGTGCGGCCTCTCGGGGCTCCTGACCCTGCCGGATCCGATCTCCCGACGCCGCCCGGTCCGCTGCCGGTGCGGCCTCCGGGCACGCCTTCGAGGCGGTCGCGTTTCACCCACGGCCGGTCAGGGCACACTGCTCCGAACTCCGACCGGTTGGGGAGGTGGCGCAGGTGGCCGTCGAGACGGAAAAGCAGCGTTGGCAGCGTAACTTCGCCGACCTGTTGCAGGAGTTGCGGGTGGCGCAGACGGGGGTGCAGATCCTGTTCGCCTTCCTGCTCACCCTGCCCTTCAGTAACGGCTTTCCACGGGCCACCACGTTCCAGAAGGACACCTACGTGGTCGCGCTGCTGTCGGCGGCGGCGGCCACCGCCTTGATCATCTCCCCGGTCGCCTTCCACCAGGCGCTCTTCCGACGGGGGCGCAAGCCGGAACTGGTCCGGTTCGCGCACGCCATGGCGAGCGGCGGACTGGCCTTCATGCTGATCTCGATGGTCAGCTCGGTGCTGCTGATCACCGACTTCCTGCTGCCCCGGCCGGTGGCGTTCGTACTCAGCGGGCTGACCGCGATCTGGTTCCTGACCTTCTGGGCCGCGCTGCCGTTCCTGCGCCGCAACTGGGGTGAGCCCGAGGAGGACGACGACGAGCCGGTCGCCGCCCGCCCCGACGCCGTCGAGTGAGCGTACTCCGCCCGCACTGTGTCATCACTCTGTGCAATCCATACTGGACAGTAAATGTGTTCGTTTGATCGGCCTGTCTACTGTGGCTGATCGGAGGAACCATGCCAGCTAGGCGCCACTTTTTTGATCATTGGCATCTTCACCCGGGCGGGTCGCCCCCTACACGCGGACCCCTGACGGAGAGTTATACGCGGGAAGGACAACTACGGACTGCGAGAGGCGAGGATGAGCGAGGTTCTGGGGGGACTGTCGACCGGGAGTTCGGTGGCAGTGCTGGTGGGCCTGATCGGGGGGTTGGGGCTGCTGGTTCGGGGCTTTCTGCGGTACCGCAGCCGGGTGCAGGCGGAACGGGAGTGGTCGGCGCGGACCCGGGCCCGGACCATGGGCCTGATCCGGCTGGTCGGCGGCCACTCCGCCGACGTACGGATCGACGAGCGGGACCGCGACGGGCACCGGGTCGTGGAACTGCGGGGCCTGCGTCGAACAGACGGGGGCGAGGCGGCATGAGCGAGCGAATCATTCTGCTCGGTCGGGCGGCTCGGGACGGCGCCGAGGTGACGGCATGAGGAGCGGGGACAACGCGGTGGTGCGGGCCGAGTCGGCCGCCCGGTTGGGGGACCGGGGCCAGGCCGAGTCCGAGGTGAGCTTCGAGGCGTTCTGCCAGCGGAACTTCGTGCTGGTCGAGCGCTTCCTGCTCGCCCAGTGCGCGGACCGGGGGCTGGTCGAGGACGCCGTACAGGAGGCGTTCATCACCGCGCGGGACAAGTGGGAGCAGATCCGCGACTACGAGAAGCCGCTGGCCTGGATGTACAAGACCGCCCGCTACAAGCTGCTGGTACTGCACCGGCGCCGCCGGCAGGACGTGACGGTCAGCCTGGAGGAGATACCGCCGGAGCGGCTCGCCGAACCGGCCGACCCGGCGGAGGCCCGGGAACTGTTGCGCGGCTGGCTGCCCAGACTGCCGCCCCGGCAGGCCGAGGTCTTCGTACTGGCACTGGACGGCTGGTCCGACCACGAGATCGCGGCCATCCTCGGCATCGCGTACAACACGGTGCGGACGTACCGGCAGGAGGCTCGGCGTCGGTTGAAGGAACTCGCCCAGCAGGCGGGCTTCGATGCGCCCTCCGGGAGGGAACGGGGATGAACCTGGACGACATCCTGTCGTTGGCCTCGGACCGGACGCTGAGCGAACTGGAGCGGGCCCGGGCCCGCCGGGCCACCCGCCGGGTACAGCAGGAATACCAGCGGGCGGTCTCCGAGGGCCGCGACCTGACCGACGACATCGAGGTACGCGATCCGCTGGCCACCGACACCGACGAGGCGGCCCGGATCACCCGGGCGGCCGAGCTGGCCAAGCTCGGTACCGTGACCTGGACCCGGGCCAGCGGAGGGCTGACCTGGTCGGACGAGATGGCCCTGATCCTCGGCTATCCGCCCGGCAGCCTCCGGCACTCGGTCGCGGCGCTGACCCGGCTGGTCCACCCCGACGACGTCGACGGGGTACGCGAGGCGGTCGAGTCGGTGTGGCGGGACCGGACCGTCCGGGAGACGACCTGCCGGGTGATCCGCCCGGACCGGGTCACCCGGTACGTGCACTGCTACCTGGAGTACGTCGTCGACGGGGAGAACCGGCCGTCCGGCATCATCGCCACCGCCCGGGACATCACCGAACTCGAACTCGCCCGCCAGGAGCAGGCGCGACTGGCCCGCCGACGGGAGACGGTGCAACTGGAGCTGGCCGGGCGGGACCCGGTCACCGGGCTCTTCCACCGGGCGAGGTTCGCCGACGAGATCGACACCGCCCAGCGGGGCGGACCGGGTGTGCTGCTGGTGGTGGCCGTCGAGCCGGTCGGCCCGGCCGTCGCGCCCGGCGCCGGTCCCGGCCTCGGCCTCGGCGTCGACGCCGGGATCGAGGGCGAGCCGGACGGCGACGCGGACGAGCAGGAGCGGCTGGCGGTGGCGGTCGCCCAGGTCGTCCGCCGGGTCGCCCGCCGCTCCGACGTCTGCGGGCTGACCGGTCCGAACGAGTTCGGGGTACTGATGCAGCGGACCACGCTGAGTTCGGCCACCGCGCTCGCCGAGTCCATCATCGACGGTATCCGGTCCCAGTCCTTCGTGCTGGGCCGGACCCGGGTGGTCGACGCCTGGGGCGGCCTGGTCCGCTACCAGGGGCGGGACGGCAGCCGCGGCGTCGACCTGATCGTGGACGCGGAGACGGCCTGGCGCCGGGCCCGGGCGACCGGCGTCGACCGGGTCGCCCTGGACCAGCCGGCGGCCGAGGACGAGCGCCGGGAGCTGTGCCGGAGCCGGGTACGGGCGACGGTGGCGGAGAACCGTTTCACGCTCTTCACCCAGCCGATCCTCGACCTGCGGCTCAACCAGATCACCCGGCAGGAGATCCTGCTCCGGGTGGTCGACGACGCCGGGCGGGCGTATTCCGCGTCCACCCTGCTCGGTGACGCGGAGCGGCTGGACGAGATCCTGCCGATCGACCGGTGGGTGATCGACCGCACCATCGAACTCATCGCCCGGGGCTCGCGTACCTCGCACTACCAGGTGAACCTCTCCGGGCGTTCGCTCGGCGACCCGCACCTGCTGGAGCGGGTACAACAGCGGCTCCAGCAGTACGACGTCGATCCCGGCCAGATCACCTTCGAGATCACCGAGACGGCCCGGATCGGCAACCTGACCGAGGCGCACAACTTCGCGTACGGGATCCGCCAGCTCGGCTGTCAGCTCGCCCTCGACGACTTCGGGTCGGGGCACGTGCCGTTCGCCTTCCTTACCTACTTCCCGGTGGACCTGGTGAAGGTGGGTGGCGAGTTCATCGCCGGGATCGAGCACTCGGTGGCGAACCGGGGCATCGTACGGTCGATCGTCGAGATGTGCCGCACGTTGGGCATCCGGACCGCGGCCGAGCACGTGGAGGACGAGGCCACCATGGATCTGCTCCGGGACTACGGGGTGGACTTCGCCCAGGGGTACCTGGTCGGCAAGCCCAAGCCGGTGACCAGCCCGGCGCGTACCCTGCCGGCCTCAGCCGAGCCCGAGGCCGACCCGGAGCGGGAGTTGCGGGCCGCCACCGGATAGCCCGACCGACCGTCGGCCGGCTCGACCCGTCCCGGCGTAGCCCGTCCCGGGGCAGCCCGGCACCGAGCCGGCCGACGGCGAACGGTCGATGGTCGATGGTCGACGGCGGACGCGGACAGCGGACGGCCGACGGCGAACGGTCGATGGTCGATGGTCGACCGCGGACCGCGGACCGCGGACAGCGGACGGCCGACGGTCGATGGCGGATGGCGGACGGTCGCGTGCAACGTCCTGTGCGTGCCGGCCGTCATTAAGGAGCGTGGAAGCCCGAGCAAGGCCGCTACAGGCGGTCGACAGGCCGATCGCGCAACGGGTCCGGCGCATGCCGGGCGGGCGGGACCGGCCGGCCGTGACAGTCGTCCTGCTGCTGGTCGTGCTGGCGGTGGCCGGCCTCACCGCCGGCTGTGGTGCCGATCCGGCATCCCGGCCGCCGGTGGCGGAGGGGGCCCGGTTGACCGCGAGCGGTCCGGCGGACCGGTCGGCACTCGACCTGGCTCTGCTCCAGCCGAGCGGGTTGGGCGCGGGATGGCAGCAGAGTCCGCATCCGCCGGGGCCGCCGCCGTGGCCGTGGCTCCAGGCCGACTGTCCGGCCTACCGGGACGGGGACTATCCGGCCCAGGGACACCGGATCGGCGCCGTGCAGCGCCGCTACCGGCACGAGCCGTCCGAGCTGGTCGCGACGCAGGTCGTCGAGGCGTACGAGCCGGGCTGGGCGGTGCGGGCCCTTGATGACGTACGCCGGGTGGTGAAGACCTGCTTCCGGTACGACGCCTATGGCGCCACCATCTCGTTCACGCCGCTCGACACCGATCTTCCGCCCGCCGACGGGCTGGTGGTGCAGGGCCGGATCGAGTCTCCCGGTGCGCCCGCCCGGTTGACGCTGCTGGTGGCGGTACGGCGCGGCGATCGGATCTCGACGCTGAACGTTCCGGGTCCGGCGGACCGGGGCACCGTGTCTGCGGTGGCGAAGAAGCTGGGGGACCTCCTTGACTAGCCGACCCGGCCCGAGGCGCCGGGAACTGCTCGCCGCCACCGCAGCCGCACTGCTCGGTGCGGGCGCGGCCGGCACCGGGCTGGCGTACCGGTGGACGGGTTCGGCGGGTGCCGGCCCGCAGCCGGGGGCGACAGCCAGCCCGCCCCGACCGACGCCCAGCCCGACGCCGGACTATGCGGCGTTGGCGGGTACCCGGATCGAGCGGAATCTGCGCGGAGTCGGCGGTCGGGTCACGCTGGCGGTGGAGGACCGGGCCAGCGGGCTGGCGGTGACCGCCGGCACCCGGCGCTACCAGACGGCCAGCATCGTCAAGGTCGACATCCTGGCGGCGCTGCTGCTGCGCCGCCAGGACCAGGGGCGCAAACTCGGCGCGAACGAGCGACAGCTCGCCCGCTCGATGATCGTGGTCAGCGACAACGCGGCGGCGAGCAGCCTGTACGCCACGATCGGCCACCGGACCGGGCTGACCGCCGCGAACAGGACCCTCGGGCTGCGCCAGACGACCCCCAATTCGAGTTGGGGAGTGACCACGACGACGGCGGCCGACCAGCTCCGGCTGCTGACCGCGATCACCGACCCGGCCGGTCCGCTCGGCGACGACGGCCGGGACTTCCTGCTCGGGTTGATGGGCGAGGTCGACAAGCAGCAGGACTGGGGGATCACCGCCGCAGCCGGTCGGGCCAGCACCGCCAGCTACGTCAAGAACGGCTGGACGACGGTCGACGCCGACAACGGGCTGTGGCTGGCGCACAGCATCGGCCGGATCGTCGAGCCGGGCCGGGACTGGCTGGTCGCCGTACTCTCCGACCACCATTCGACACAGCAGAAGGGGATCGCGGCGGTGGAGAAGGCCGCGAGGTATGCCCTGACCGAGCTACGCAAGGTCCCGTCGTCGTCGACCGGTGCGCTGACACACTGAGCAACTCCTCGTGACGCCCGGTGCGCCGATGCCGATGCCGCCCGTCCGGTCCGCTGTGCTCACCTGGACACCAGATGCGTTATCACAGCCTCGTAGCGCATCTGGTGTCCAGGTCGACGCGGGGGTGGCGCCGTCGCGGGCGTCAGGGGGTGCTGACGGTGTGGACGAAGGTGCGCCAGGCGTCGGTGCTGAAGGTGAGGATGGGGCCTTGGCGGTCTTTGCTGTCGCGGACGTGTACGGCGTCGGGGAGGTTGTCGGCCACTTCGACGCAGGTGGCTCCACCGTTGGAGGAGCGGGTGGAGGTGCGCCACTGGGCGTTGCTCAGGTCCATGTCTTCGCCGCTTTCTTGAGCAGGTCGAGCCGGACCGCGCAGGGGGGACCGCTCGGCCGGCCCGGTGCCGGGGTCAGTGGGTGGGGACGGTGTGGACGAAGGTGCGCCAGGCGTTGGGGGTGAAGGTGAGGATGGGGCCTTGGCGGTCTTTGCTGTCGCGGACGTGTACGGCGTCGGGGAGGTTGTCGGCCACTTCGACGCAGGTGTCACCGCCGTTGGAGGAGCGGGTGGAGGTGCGCCACTGGGCGTTGCTCAGGTCCATTTCTTCGCCGCTTCCTTGAGCAGGTCGAGGGAGTGCTGGCGCGGCAACGCCTCGCTGCGGACGCCTTCCCACGCCTCTTGCAGGCTATCAATCTCGTCGGGCAACGTGACGACCTGACCACGGAGCAGATTGTCCAGATAGCCGACCCAGCCGTTGCCCTCCATCGCGGCCAGCACGAACGGCCCGGCCAGCCCGGCGTACATGCCGATGCCGGTCGGCACGACCAGCAGGTCGACGTTCGGCAACTCGGCCACCGCGATCAGGTGGTCGAGCTGCTCCCGCATGATCGCCGGGGTTCCGATCAGCCGGCCCAGCACGGTGGCGTCCAGCACCGCGAAGAGCTGCACCGGCATCTCCCGGGTGAGGATCGTCTGCCGTTCCAGCCGGACGGCCACCCGGCGCTCGATCTCCTGCTCGGTGAGCCGGCTGCCGGCGGCGATCACCGTCCGGGCGTATGCCTTGGTCTGCAACAGGCCCGGCACCAGGTTCGGCTCGAACCACCGCAGTATCCGGGCGTTCCGTTCGGCGTCCCGCCACGAGCGGAACCACTGGGTGTCCCTGGTGGCAACCCGGAGCAGCTCCACGAAGAGGCCGCCGGTGTCAAGCTCGCGGTCTGCCAGGGCCAGGTAGCGGAAGTCCAGCGGTCGGGTGCCGGTCTCCACCGAACTCACCAGGGAACCGGAGAAGTTGATCCGGCCGCCGAACTTGTCCTGGGACAGGCCGGCGTTGACCCGAGTCCGGCGGAGCTGCGCCCGGATGAACTCGAGGAGCGGTACCTCGATCGGCCGCTCGGCGGGCTGGTCGGTGGACGGGTCGGCGGGCGGGTCGTCGCGATCCTGGCCGTCCTGGCTGTCCTGTTCGTCCATGATCCCCCCTCGCTGCCCCGGCACCCGTTCCGTGAGCGCCGGTAGCTACCTCGATTGATTCCTGGGCGCACCGTAGTGGCTCCTGACCGGACAGTGAAGATTCCTGGTGGCATCTGTGGAGAGATTCCGGACGTCTGTGGAATCCGCAGGAGATTTCGGCACGCGCATATCCGGTTCTACCGACGGGTAACAAAACGGAGTAGCGTTGGTGAGGTATTCGGCCGCAGCACGTCAGGCGCAGCACGTCAGGAGGTCGCCCGCTCCACGGGTGCGATGAACGTGGGCACCTCACCGCCGTACTCGATCGAGGGGGTTGCCGTGACCACGACAGAGCGGAACAGGCCGGCGGCGGGCGGGTCGGACGGAGTCGGGCCGCTGCCGAAGGAGGCGGGACAGGTCTCCGAGCGGGAGGCCCGGCAGGTTGCCGAGGCCGCCCGGGAGACCGAGTGGGGCAAGCCGAGCTTCGGCAAGGAACTCTTCCTCGGCCGGCTCCGGCTGGACCTGATCGACCCGTGGCCGCAGCCCGATCCCGAGCGCGCCGCCCACGCCGAGGAGTTCCTGACCAGGCTCGACGCATACGTCCGGTCCGAGGTGGACGGGGCGGCGATCGAGCGGGACGCCCGGATCCCCGACGAGGTGTTCCAGGGACTCGCCCGGCTCGGCACCTTCGGCATGAAGATCGACCAGAAGTACGGCGGCCTCGGTCTGACCAACCTGCACTACTGTCGGGCGCTGACCCTGGCCGGCTCGGCCAGCCCAGCGATCGGCGCGCTGCTCTCGGCGCACCAGTCCATCGGGGTGCCGCAGCCGCTGAAACTCTTCGGCACCGACGAGCAGAAGCAGCGCTTCCTGCCCCGGCTGGCCGCCGGTGAGGTGTCGGCGTTCCTGCTGACCGAGCCGGACGTCGGCTCCGACCCGGCCCGGCTGGCCACCACCGCCGAGCCGACCGAGGACGGCACCGGCTACCGGCTCGACGGGCTGAAGCTGTGGGCCACCAACGGCACCGTGGCCTCCCTGCTGGTGGTGATGGCCCGGGTGCCGGCGTCGGAAGGGCGGCGCGGCGGGATCACCGCGTTCGTCGTCGAGGCGGACTCGCCCGGGATCACTGTCGAACGGCGCAACGCCTTCCTCGGCCTGCGCGGGCTGGAGAACAGCCTGACCCGCTTCTCCGACGTCTTCGTACCCGCCGAAAATGTCATCGGCGGTGAGGGACGCGGGCTGAAGATCGCGCTGACCACGCTGAACACCGGCCGGCTCTCGTTGCCGGCGATGTGCGTCGGAGCCGGCAAGTGGTCGCTGAACGTGGCCCGGGAGTGGGCGGCCGACCGGGTGCAGTGGGGTCGGCCGGTCGGCGGGCACGAGGCGGTGGCGAGCAAGCTCTCCTTCATCGCGGCCACCACCTACGGCATGGAGACCATGCTCGACCTCTGCTGCCTGCTCGCCGACGACGACACAAACGACATCCGGATCGAAGCGGCGCTGGTCAAGCTCTATGCAAGCGAGATGGCCTGGAAGATCGCCGACGAACTGGTGCAGATCCGGGGCGGGCGCGGCTACGAGACCGCCGACTCGCTGACCGCCCGGGGTGAGCGCCCGGCCGCCGTCGAGCAGATCCTCCGCGACCTGCGGATCAACCGGATCTTCGAGGGCTCGACCGAGATCATGCACCTGCTGATCGCCCGGGAGGCGGTCGACGCGCACCTCTCGGTGGCCGGCGACATCATCGACCCCGACGCCGAGTTGGGCCAGAAGGTCCGGGCCGGGGCCAGGGCGGGTGCGTTCTACGCCAGGTGGCTGCCGACCCTCGCGGTCGGTCGCGGGCAGAACCCCAGCGGGTACGCGGAGTACGGGCAGCTCGCCGGGCACCTGCGGCAGGTCGAGCGGTCGTCCCGCAAGCTGGCCCGGTCGACGTTCCTGGCGATGTCCCGCTGGCAGGGGAAACTGGAGCACAAGCAGGGCTTCCTCGGCCGGATCGTGGACATCGGCGCCGAACTGTTCGCGATGTCGGCGGTCTGCGTACGGGCGAATGCCGAACGGGAGACCCGACCCGAGGGCGTGGAGTTGGCCGACCTGTTCTGCCGGCAGGCCCGGGTGCGGATCGCCGCGCTGTTCCGGGCGCTGTGGGAGAACACCGACTCGGTCGACACGGCGGCGGCGAAGCGGATCCTCGCCGGCCGGTACGCGTTCCTGGAGGAGGGTGTGGTCACCCCGGCGGCTGACCTGCCCTGGGTGGCTCCCTGGCAGCCGGGGCCGTCGACCGCCGAGGACGTACGCCGACGGATCCCGCCGGTCTGAGCGCCCGCCCGACGAGGGGCGAATGCCGCAGGAGCGTCGTAGTCGGTCTATATGCTCCGCGACCATGGTCATGATGAAACTCGGTGACGAGACGACGGCCGAGGTGCACGGCACCGGATGGCATCTGGAGGTCTTCGAGGAGCGGTTGCCGCTGCCGGAAATCATCCGCCGTCGGGTGTGCCAGGAACTGGTCGGTGGCTGATGTACAACCCGACGGCGCCGGGCGGGCATCTGCGCACGCCCGGCGCCCGGTGCGGCGACCGCCCGTTCACCACCGCCAGAACTCCTCCGGGGCGGTGAGCGGGGCCAACGTCTCCCACAACTCGTCGGGGATGTCCCAGGTGGCGAGGCGGGCGGTCTCGGCGATCCGCTCCGGCCGGGACACTCCGACGATGGTCGAGGTGATCCGGGGATCCCGTACGGAGAACTGGAGTGCCGCCGCCCCGATCGGTACGCCGTGCGCCGCGCACGCCGCCTCCATCAGCCTGATCCGGCGCAGCACCTCGTCGTCGGCCTGCCGGTAGGCGTACTTCGTGGAGGTGGCGGTGCCCTTGGCGAGCACGCCGCCGCCGAACGGTGCCCCGTTCACCACGCCGACGCCGAGCGAGACCGCCTCGTCGAGCAGGTCACCGGCCGACCGGTCCACCAGGGTCCACCGGTTGTGCGTGATCAGTGCCGCGAAGTGCCCGGTACGCAGGTATCGCGCCATCAGCTCCACCGGGCCGCCGGCCACCCCGAGGTGCCCGATCACGCCCTCGCGCTGCATGTCCAACAGCGCCTCGACCGGGCCGCCGGGCGCCATTCCGGCCTCGAAGCTGACGTTCTCCGGGTCGTGCAGATAGACCAGCGGCAGCCGGTCCAGGCCGAGCCGTTCCAGGCTGCCCTCGGCGGAGCGGCGCATCTGGTCGCCGGAGAAGGCGCCGGTGGTGAAGTCCCGGTCGACCTTGGTGGCGAGCACGAAGCCCTCCGGTACGCCGCCGATCCGGAGCAGCGCCGCACCGATCCGCCGCTCACTCTCCCCGTCGCTGTAGCCGGCGGCGGTGTCGAGGAAGTTGAACGGGCCGGTCAGCGCGGCGAGCGCGGTCTCGGTGCCGCGCTCCGCGCTGACGTCGTACCCGAAGAGGCCCGGCATGCTGCCCAGCGGGCCGCCGCCGACGCAGACCGGGGTGACGTGCAGCCCGGTGACGCCCAACGGGCGGCGGGGGAAGGCGTCCGGCGGTTGCTGTCTTCCGTGCACGGAAATCCTTTGACCTACGGCGTCGGCGGTGTGGCGGCGGGTGTGCACCGGCGGCCGATCATGCCGTCCGCCCGGCTATTGTGGCCGCCCGGACCGACGATGGCCAGCGGTGTTGCCGTCGGGAGTGGAGTGGGCGGCGAGCCCGTCGTGCGGCCCGGCTCACCCCACCGGATCGAACTCCGGTACGCCGTACCGCTGGAACCAGGCCCGGACCTGCGCCGGGTCGTCGGTGCGGGCGAGGGCGAGCAGCAGCAGCAACCGCGCCTTCTGCGGCCGCAGCTCCTCGGCCGGGATCACCGCGCCGGGGGTGTCGTAGACGGCGCCGGTGACGTTCCGGTTCGCCGCGACCACGGTCACGCCCGAGGCCATGGCCGGCATGGCCGCCTCGAACTGTCGTGGCGAGGGCGTACCGGCGAAGACCAGCCCGGTCACCCCGGCGTCGACCAGCGCGGTCACCGGTTCACCGGCGGCGTCGGCGTAGGTGTAGACGACCTCGACCCTGGGCAGCCGCTCGCGCGAGATCGTGGCCAGGTCGAACGGCGTGCGCCAGTGCTGTGGGCGGTCACAGTCGCGTACCCGGGCGGGGGCGCGCAGCAGCCGGATCCGTTGCTCGTCGACCGTGCCGAGGCTGCCGAACTCCGGCGACCGCATGGTGTCCAGTCGGGTGGTGCTGGTCTTCGTGGCGTCCCGGGCGGCGAGGATCTCGTCGTTCAGCATGATCACGCTGCCGAAGCACCGCGTACGGCCACTCGCCGCGAGCAGCACCGCGTTGTACAGGTTCGGCGGGCCGTCGCTGCCGACGACCGTCCACGGGCGCATCGCTCCGGTTACGACAACCGGTTTCGGGCTGCGTACGGTCAGGTCGAGCCAGTAGGCCAACTCCTCCATGGTCTGGGTACCCGTGGTGACCACGGCCGCGTCTGCCCGCTTGAGCTGCTCGTCGACCAGCCGGGACAGGTCGTGGTAGTCGGCGATCGTGTACTCGCCCGATCCCTTGGCGCCGAAGTCCACTGTCGACACGTCCGCCACCTGCCCGATCTCCGGTTGCAGGAAGCCGACCAGGTCCCGGGTCGGCAGTCCCCCGGGCTGGTAGCTCTGGAAGGAGACCCGGCTCTCGCCGATCCCGGCGATCGTGCCGCCGGTGCCGATGACCACGACATCCGGCCGGTCAGCCGGTTCCGGGGCGCTCGCCGCCCGGTACGCGGACGCCGCGTCGCCCCCGGCCAACGCGACCATCGCGATGACCGCCACCCCGGCGAGGGCACCACTGAAACGCATCTTCGTCATTCCCCGAGCCTCGCCGACACCCGGCTCGGGGAACATCCGGTAAGCCCCGCTTTCGCACCTATGGCCACCACTACCCGCCGGGGCGGGGCGCGTGTGATGTGCCACTCATGACTCTTCTTCCTTGAGTCTGGTCAGATGCTCCTCGAAACGCTCGTCGGCGAGCCTGCCGGAGCGGGTCGCAGGCCGAGCGCTCGCAGCTCCAGCGCGGCCAGCGCGTCCACCGCCTTGGCATCGCCCCGACGCCACGCCTGCGCCACGTCCGGATCGATCCGGGTCAGCGTCCGGATCGGCTGGTTGGCCAGCGCCCGCAGCGCCAGCAGATCCCGCCCGGCCGGCGCCGACCGCAACGCCCGAGCCGCACCCGCCCGCCGCATCCACCGGACCCGCAGCGGCAGCCACCCCAACAGCACCACGCCGAGCGGAAACACCAGCAGGGCCAGCGACAGCGCCAACGCCAACTCCCCGACCAGCTCCTGCTGGTCCCGGCCCGCCTCGGCCATCGCCCGCGCCGCCCCGGCCGCCTTCTCGAACGGCGAGGTCAGGTCGTCACCCACCACCGGCACCCGGCCGACCTTGCCACTCGCGTCCGCCAGGTTGTCGGCCAGTCCACCGCCGGCCCCCTCCAGCTTCTGTCCGGGTACGGCGAGCTTCTGCACCAGGTCGTGCATCCAGATCGCGGCCCGGATCCAGAGGTAGATCCAGGCGACGACGAGCAGGTCGGCGAGGAGTTGACGGGCGGCGGTCGGAAAGCGATCGGCGTAGATCCTCATGCCGGTCAGCGTGCCACGGGCCGGCCTGCCGTGCCGTGGCAGTGGGCCGGGGAGCGCGTCCCCGACCCACCGGCTTCGTGTCCTCTGCCGTCAGCCCCGAGCCGACACGATGGTGTAGTCCACCCCACCCAGTACGAACTTCTCGCCGACCTCACGGGCCGGTCCGACCTGTAGCACCTGAAGCACGTACGGCTTCTGCGCGGCGTCACCGGCCGAGAAGCTCAGCTTGACGACGGGGCGCTCCTCCGGATTGATCAGCAGGTCCCTGATCTCTGCCCGAGCCGGGTCGACCTCCAGTTGAGTCCGACCGACCACCCGGATGCCCTCACCCGCTCGGCCGCCCCGCACCCAGCGCTCGAACAGTTCCGGACCGAGGTCGACCACGACCTTCACCCCCGGCACGACCTGGTCCGCGGGACGGAACACGAGGTCGAAGTTCGCCGGCACCGGCAGCGCGTTCGCCAGCGCGTACGGCCGGTCGACCGGCGGTCCACCCGGGGTGGCCGGGACGGTGTTGGCGTTCTTCCAGACGATGTTGTTGTTGTACTGCGTGTTGATGGACGTCGCCGTGCCCTCGAAGTTCATCGGATCGGTCGCGGACTCCCAGCGGAGCAGCAGGCAGAAGTGGCCGATGGACGGCACGTTGGGCCATTCGATCGAGGTGACCGTCTCGCCGGGCGCGACCGGCAGGCTCTTGGAGCCGATCGGGGTCCAGTGTGCCGGCCAGTTCGCGGCGCCACCCGAGGTGGTGTAGTACGCGCGCAGCGTGCCGGAGCTGATCCCCGAACCGTACGGGCCCGGGTTCCGGAGCTTGACGAAGATGTAGCTGGTCGACCCGACGACCGGGTTCGTATGGGACGCGCACTCGATCCAGCTGGGGCAGATCTTGACGTCCGGGCTGTTGAAGAAGGACGAATAGATCGCGCCGTGCGGCTCGTTCCCGACATCCGACGCGATGTCCTTCATGAACGCGTCCGTACGCGCGGACACCGCCGCGCCGGCCTTCGACCCGTCGCCGACGCCGCTACCCAGGGCGGCGCTGCTCGTCGAGACGGTCAGCAGCAGCGCCAATACCGTGCCGAACAACACTATGGGGGCTCGGAACAGGCGTGGACTCGCAGTGGTCATGGGGGTTCCTTCTCCTCGGGTACTGGGGCGGGAGTAGTGCGGGGCGCGCTCCGCTTAGGCCGGCAGAATGACTCTAATCCAATGGTCGAAGCCAATGAAATAGGCGAAGAATTCGATTGCCGTGCGTGCCCGCATTTGCCGGGGAGGGAGTAATTCTCGAATAAGGCGGAATGCTGGGCGGAAGAATTACCCGCCAATTTGTATCAACGGCGCTCGACGGTGCTCTTGTACGACCGCGGGTCCGCCACCGCGTGCGTCGGCCCTCGGCCGCGATGGACGTACGCCGGCCGCCCGGTCGGGGCAGCACCGGTCGGGGCAGCACCGGTCGGGGACGCCGGCCGATCGGGAGTGACGCTTCGCCGGCCCCGGACGGTGGCTGGTGGTCCGGGGTCGGTCAGCGGAGCGAGACCCAGCTGGTCGCCACCGCGTAATCCGAGGTCCGCGCGTGCAACTGGACCGGACCGGACGGCGGCGGACCCAGCGAGAAGAAGCCGACGGCGTCCACTGGCACCTCCTCGTACGGGCCGCGCGGGGTACGGACGAGGACCCGGCCGCTGCGAGCGGGAGAGATCTGGCCGACGATGCCGGTTCCGGTCACCTCGATCGCCACGACGACCGGACCGGCGTGGAACGCCAGGGCGCGGGCGGAGCCGGCGGACCTGGTCATCCCGGCGGGCTCCGGGTCGCATGCCGAGTCGAAGGTCAGTTCGGCGAGGGCCAACTCGGCGTCCACGGTCCGCCAGCTGAACGCCGCGTAGCCGGCGGCCAGGAACTCCTCCGGCGGCGGTCCCGGATCGCGTAGGGCCTCGCCCAGCTCGCGCAGCAGGGCGTCGTCATCGGCCGGCGGCCACTGCCCCATCGCGATCACCTCCGCTCCCCTCGGCGTCCGAGGACGCCCCGACGAACGCGGCGAGCGCGGGGGAGTTGCGCAGCTTCCGCAGACATCGCGCCTGCGACGGGCCGATGCTGCCGATCGGCATGCCCAACCGTTCCGCGATCTCCCGGTAGCTGGTCGGTGGATCGGCGACCAGCAGGGACAGCAACTCCCGGCAGCGGGCCGGAAGCTGGCCGAAGCCGTCCCGCAGCGCCTGCCGGCGTTCCGCCCGGAGCAGGTTCTCGTCCGGGGCCGTCAGGTCCGGCGGCAGCAGGGCGCCGATGCTCGCCTCGACGTCGTCGAGCGGGTCGAACGGCTGGGTACGCCGGCCGACCCGGACCAGCCGGTAGCACTCCCGTCGGGTGGTGGTGGCGAGCCAGGTCGCCAGGGCGGCCGGCTCGCGTACCCGACCCAGGTGCTCCACCAGACGCAGCCAGACGGTCTGGTGCACATCGGCCGCGTCGGTCCGGTTCAGCCGATGCGAGCGGATCACCGACAGCACCAGCGGGGTGTAGCGGCGGACCAGCTCGGCCCAGGCGAACTCGTCACCGTCTGCTGCGGCGGACACCAGACCGGCAAGGACCTCGGCCGTCGCCTGGACCTCCGGCGCCGAGCCGGCCTCGGGAGAGGTGGCCGGGTCCGGACGCTCAGTCAACGAGTACGCCGTAGCCGGGGTGCCAGGCGGGCTGGCTGAGCAGGAACTGGCGAGCCTGCTCGGCGTCGAGCCCGGTGGCGGTCATCACGGCGGCCAGTCGGCCCGAGACGTGTGCCGCCGCGAAGGAGGTGCCGGCCCAGGCCGCGTACCCGAGGAACTGCTTGGCGGGCCGTCCCGGCAGCAGCAGTCTGCCGTCGACGTAGGTGCTGGTCCGCTCGCCGTCGGCGCACGCGTCCACCCAGGACCCGAAGCCGCTGTACGGGGCGGGCACCAGCCCGGTCGTCCCCCGGCTGACCGCGGCCACCCCCAGTACTCCGGGCAGCGCGGCCGGCCAGGCCGGCCGGTTGGTACCGGTGTTGCCGGTGGCCGCGACCACGACGACGCCCGCCGGCCGGGCGGCGAGGACATTCGTCAGCGGCAGCGGCGGCAGGTCGTCCTGAGTGAGACAACCCAGCGACAGGTTGATGATCGACACCTGCGGGCTGAGTGCGGCCAGGGCCGCCGCCAGCATCTCCTCGTCACCGACGCCGATCGGGTTCAGCGCCGGCTCGGGATCGAACCGCACGCCCGGGGCGGCCTGCCGGACCACTCCGGCGACGAAGGTGCCGTGACCGCCCTGCGGGCCGAGCACGTCGGTGTGCAGGTAGAGCGGGTCCTCGTCGTCGACCTGCGGCAGGTAGCTGCCGCCGAGCCACTGCGGGTGCCGGGTGCCGGCCAGTCGCCAGACCCCGGTGTCGCAGATGCCGACAGTCACCCCGGCGCCGTCCCCGGCGTGCGCCGGGTCCGGCGCGGGCAGCGCGGCGGCGACCTGCGGCGGGCCGCCCGGGTTGCCCATGATGTTGCCGTAGCCCAGTAGCACGTGGTGCGGTTGCACCCGGGGGACCGGCTGGCCGGGCCACTGCTGGGGATCGCGCAGTTTGGTCACCACGGACGGGACGTCGGCCTCCCGATCGAAGTGCAGCCGGGTGACGCCGGCGAACCGACCGCCCGGGGTGACCTGGTGCCCGACCTTCCGCAGCGCGGTTATCACGCGTTGGGTGTCCGGGTCGGCCACCAGCAATTGCCGGGGGCGGTAGAGAAACTCCCGGCCGGGCTCGCCATGCGGTAGTACGCCGGGATCGGTCGCCAGCAACTGCTGGAATGCCCGCTGGTATGCGGCGTCGTCATCGCTCTCGGCGGCGGCCGGCGCCGGTCGCAGCCCGACACCCAACGGTGTGGCCGCGGCCAGCCCGGCCAACGCCATCAGATGCCGACGGGACAATCGATTGATCGGGCGCGGCGCGACGGGACGGTCAGGCGACACCGGTCCTCCAAATACGCGAAGAAGGTGCGGTCGACGAGCCAACTCCTTGAACGCCCCCGTGCCGTCAATTCTTTTCCGATGATAGTCGATTGTCAATGATGACGGATCCTGAAGGCGCTGGGATATCGCCTCTTCCCGGATAACGGTGCAGATTGACCGAAGGCCATTTATCGGGGATTCTGTCCGCATGGGTGACAGCGCCGGCTCCGTCGCTCCCACGGCCCGGGCCGCGCTCGACGCCGTTCAGCGCTATCCCCGGGAAGCAATCATGATCGGGCGGCGGGTGCTGGAGACCGGGCAACCCGACGCGGACGAGCGCTCCACCGCGGAGCGGGCGATCGGGCTGGCCCTGCGGGAACTCAACGACCTGCCGGGGGCGCTGCGGCATCTGCGCCGTGCGCTGCGGGCCGCCGGGTCACCCCGGGTGGCGGCACTGGCCAGGATGAGCCTCGGCTTCGTGTTGGCCAACGCCGGCCGTACCTCCGCCGCACTGGCCGCGGTCACCTCGGCGCTGCCCCAGTTGACCGGCGCCGACGCCGGGCGGGCCCGGATGCAGCGGGGCGTGGTGCTGCACTTCCGCGGCCAGTTCGAGGCGGCGGTCCGGGAGTACGGGATCGCGGTGGACATCGCCCAACGCGAGGGTGACCTGCTGCTGGAGGCGCGGGCCCGGAACAACCGGGGGCTGCTGAACGCGCACCGGGGGGCGAGCCTGGGCGCCGACGACGACCTCGGCTCCGCCGCCGCCATCTTCCAACGGCTCGGGCTGGACCTGGCCGCCGCCGACGTCCGGTGGAACCTCGGCATCGCCGCGAGCCACGGCGGCGACATTCCTGGGGCGCTGCGCCGCTTCGCCGCCGTCGAGGAGGAGTACGCCCAGCTCAAGGTGCCCCGACCGGCGCTGCTGCTGGACCGGTTCGAGCTGCTGCTCTCGGTGCCACTGGTGGACGAGGCGGTCGAGGTGGCCAGCCTCGCCGTACGGGAGCTGCAACGGCGCGGGATGGCGTCTGACCTCGCCGAGGCGCTGCTCGCCCGGGCCCGGGCCGCGTTGCTCGCCGGTGACCTGACGACCGCCACCGAGGCCGCCGCCGCGGCACGGGTCCGGTTCCGCCGTCAGGGGCGCCGCACCTGGGCCGCCTTCGCCCGGCACGTCGAACTGCGCGCGGAACTGCGCCGGGGCACCCGCTCGGCGGCGTTGCTGGCCGCGATGGTGCGTACCGCCGACCAGCTCGACGCCACCGGTTGGCCGGTCCCGGCGCTGACCACCCGGATCGAGGCCGCCGGGCTGGCCGCCGCGCTGGGTCGTACCGGGCGGGCGCTCGAACTGCTGGCGGTCGCCGCGCGGGCGCGCCGCCGGGGGACGGCGTCGCGGCGGGCGCAGGGCTGGTACGCGCTGGCGCTGTCCCGGCGGCTCGGCGGCGACCACCAGGGTGGCGCCCGGGCGTTACAGCGCGGACTGGCGGTGCTCGACGGCCACCGGGCCGCGCTGGGCGCCACCGAACTGCGCGCGCACAGCGGCGCACACGGCCAGGAACTGGCGGCCGAGGGAGTGGACCTCGCGATCAGCTCCGGTACGCCCGCCCAGGTGCTGGCCTGGACGGAACGGTGGCGGGCCAGTGCGCTGCGGATGCGGGCCGTGCTCCCGCCGCAGGACGTCGGGCTGGCCGCCGCCCTCGCCGAACTGCGGATGGTCAGCGGCGCGCTGGAGGAGGCCCTGCTGACGGGCCGGCCGGTAACCGCACTGCGCCGTCGGCAGGCCCGGCTGGAACGGCACATCCGGGAACTGGCCCGGGGGGTCGACGGCGGCGGCGGACTGCTGGCTCCACCGGGTGTGCACACCCTCGGCGAGTGCCTCGGCCGGGCCGTACTGGTGGAACTCGTGGCCCACCGGGAGCGGCTCCGGGCGGTGCTGCTTCGGGACGGTCGGGCGACCCTGCACGACCTCGGCCCGCTGGAGGCGGCCCTGCACGCGGCCCGGCTGCACCGGTTCGGGCTGCGCCGGTTGGTCGTCACCGGGGACACCCCGGACGCGCGGGCCGGGGTCGCGCATGCCTCGGCGGCACTGGACCGGCAGCTCTTCGAGCCGCTGCGGGCACGCCTGGCCGACCGGCCGCTGGTGATGGTGCCGATCGGGGCGTTGCACGCCGTTGCCTGGGCCGGGTTGCCGACCTGCGCCGGTCGGCCGGTGACCGTGGCTCCGTCGGCGACGGCGTGGCTGCACGCCGCCCGCCGTACGGTGCCGGACGGATCGCCGCTGTTGGCCGCCGGTCCGCGCCTGCCGGCCGCCGAGACCGAGGTACGCCTGCTGAGCCAGGTGCTGCCCGGGGCGCGACTGCTGGCCGGAAAGGGCGCGACCGCGGAGGCGGTGACCACGGGGCTGGACGGGGCCCGGCTGGCACACATCGCGGCGCACGGGACGTTCCGGGCCGACAACCCGCTCTTCTCCACACTGGAACTCGCGGACGGCCCGCTGACCGCGTACGAGTTGGAGCGGCTGCCCCGACCGCCCGGCTGTGTCGTACTGTCCGCCTGCGACTCGGGGCTGTCCGGGGTACGCCCCGGCGACGAGGTGATGGGGTTCACCTCGGTGCTGCTGGCCCTCGGCGCCAGCAGTCTGATCGCCGCCGTGCTGCCGGTGCCGGCGGACCTGACCACCGCGCTGGTGCTGGACCTGCACCGCCGGATGGAGGCCGGTGTCCGGCCGGCGTCGGCGCTCGCCGCCGCCCAGCGGGAGTTCACCGCCCTCGGCGACGGCTCCGCGCAGGCCACGGCGGCGGCGTTCGTCTGCTTCGGGGCGGGCTGACCGGGCCCAGGTCACCGCCCGGCTGCCGGCTCAGCTCAGATCACCGGCCGGCTCAGCTCAGGTCACCGGCCAGCGTGGCCGGCTCAGCTCACCGGCCAGCGTGGCTGTTACGTCAGCGACGCGCGCACTCCGGGCAGGTGCCGAAGATCTCCAGGGTGTGGCTGACGTCGGAGAAGCCGTGCTTGTTGGCGACCCGATCGGCCCAGCTCTCCACGGCCGGCCCCTCCACCTCGACCGTACGCCCGCAGGCCCGGCAGACCAGGTGGTGGTGGTGCCCCTCGCTGCACCGCCGGTAGAGGTGCTCGCCGCCCGGCGGGCGCATCACGTCGATCTCGCCCGCGTCGGCGAGCCCCTGGAGGGTGCGGTAGACGGTGGTCAGGCCGACCCGCTCGCCCCGGCTGCGCAGCATCGCGTGCAGGTCCTGGGCGCTGTGGAAGCCTTCGACCTCGCCGAGCAGTGCGCTGACCGCGCTGCGCTGTCGGGTGTTGCGTACCGCCGTACCGCTGTCCGCCGCCACCATCTCGCCCTCCTCGCGTCGTGGTCAGTTGCCTCCCGGGACGTCCCCGTCAGGTGGCTTCCCCCGAATGGCTCACCGCGTCCGCCACGATATGCGCGATGTGCTCGTCGACCAAGGTATAGGCGATTTCCCGACCGCGTCGTGAGCCGCGTACCACCCCGGCTCCGCGCAGCACCCGCAGGTGCTGGGAGACGAGCGGCTGCGGGGCGCCGAGCGTTTCCACCAGTTCGTGTACGCATCGTTCGCCGTGCGCGAGTTCGCTGACGATGGCGAGCCGGATCGGTGCGGCGAGCGCTCGTAGCAGCTCACCGGCGCCCGCATAGGCCTCGTAGGCGTTTGTGCTCGTCACCCCGTAACGGTAACCGTTGTTAACGGCGTACTGCCGTTCGGTGCGGGGTTTCAAGGTCAACCGGTACCGGCCCGGCCGTCGGGGCCGCGTCCGGGGTGGTCCGCCGGGCGGAGTCGAGCACCACGTCACAGGGCTCGACGTGCGGCTCCGGCCCGGGTACGGCCCGCCGTCGGGCCAGCGCCCGGCGTACCGCCACGCCCACCGAGACCACCAGGAACAGCGCTATCGCCAGGATCACGATGGTGGCTCCGAGCGCCGTGTTGGCGGTGCCGGCCAGCCACACCCCGGAGCCGGAGGCGAGCAGCCCCAGCCCCATCGCGGCGAGCATGGTGCCGAGGAAGCCCCGGGTGACGAGTTGCGCGGTGGCCACCGGCACCACCATCAGGGCGCTGATCAGCAGCAGCCCGACCGCCCGCATCGCGATCGTCACGGTCACCGCCGTGGTCACCGCGAGCAGCAGGTTCAGCGCCCGGACCGGCAGCCCGGAGACCCGGGCGTACTCCTCGTCGTGGCAGATCGCGAAGAGCGCCGGGCGCAACGCGACCATGGTCGTCAGGACCACCGCCGCGAGGACCACGATCACCACCAGATCCTCCGGCGACGTCGTGGTCAGCGAGCCGAAGAGGTACGCCATCAGGTTGGCGTTGCTCCGGCTGCCGGAGAGCCCGACCAGCATCACGCCACCGGCGATGCCGCCGTAGAAGAGCATCGCCAGCGCGACGTCGCCGGACGTCCGGCCGCGTTCCCGGATCAGTTCGATGGCGACCGCCGCGACCGCCGCGACGATCACCGCCGTCAGCACCGGGGACTGGTCGAGCAGCAGTCCGACCCCGACCCCGGTCAGCGCGACGTGCCCGACCCCGTCACCGATCAGCGACATCCGGCGCTGCACCAGATAGACGCCGAGCGCCGGGGCGGCCAGCCCGATCACCAGCGCCCCGACCAGGGCCCGGATCATGAAGTCGTACTGGAAGAGGCTCATGCCCGTCCACCCCACATTCCCGTCGACTCCTCCGGCGCGTGCGGGTGGACGTGGTCGTGTCCGGGCGCGGCGTGGTGCCCGACCGGTTCCGGCACCGCGCCGTCGTGCGCGATCGTTCCCTCGTGTACGACCACCGCCCGGCTGATCACCCCGGCCAGCGGCCCGAGTTCGTGCGCGACCAGCAGCACCGTCCCGCCGTCGGTGACGAACCCGCGCAGCGCCTCGGCGAAGGCGTCCTGGCTGGCCGAGTCGACCCCGGCGGTCGGCTCGTCGAGGACCAGCAGCTCCGGCCGGCCGGCCAGCGCCCGGGCGATCAGGGTGCGCTGCTGCTGGCCGCCGGAGAGGGTGGCCACCGGGTCACCGGCCCGGTCGGCGAGCCCGACCGCCGCCAGCGCCTCGGCCACCGCCGCCCGGTCGACCCGTCCCGGCGGCCGGAACACGCCCCGGCGGGCCAGCCGTCCCGAGGCGACCACCTCGGCCACGGTGGCCGGTACGCCGCTGCCGGCGCCCATCCGCTGCGGCACGTACCCGATCCGGGCCCACTGCCGGAACCGGCGCTGCGGGGTACCGAACAGGGTGACCGCCCCGGCGGCCAGCGGCACCAGGCCGAGGATCGACCGGATCAGGGTGGACTTGCCCGAGCCGTTGGCGCCGAGTACGGCGACCACCTCGCCGGGGTCGATCCGCAGCGAAACGCCCCGCAGCACGGGCCGGTCGTCGTAGGCGACCACCCCGTGCTGCACGGTGACGACTGAACCTTTTTCAACCTCCCCTTGCGGTTCCACGGACCGCGAGGTCGGACGCGGTGTGTGAGCGCCGCGCGGTTCAGGTTGGAAAAGGTTCACAGGTTCGGTCATCAAGAGCATCCCAGTGCGGTCTGCAGGGCTGCGAGGTTGCTGCGCATCACCGAAAGGTAGTCCCCGGTACTGCCGGGTTGCAGGCCCTCGATCGGATCCAGTACGGCGGTCTTCGCCCCGACCTCCCGGGCGATCGTCTCGGCGACCTTCGGGCTGACCAGGGTCTCGAAGAAGATGGTGGTGGTCCTGTGCTCCCGGGCCTCGGCGGCCACCTCGGCCAGCCGCTGCGGGGCCGGTTCGTCCTCCGGGGTCAGCCCGGAGATGCCGATCTGCTCCAGTTGATAGCGCTCCGCCAGGTACGCGAACGCGGTGTGGCTGGTCACCAGTTCCCGCCGCTGGCAGGTCTTCAGCCCCTGGGCGTACTCGGAATCCAGGGTCTCCAGTTCGGTGCGCAGCGCCTTCGCCCGGGCGGTGTAGTCGGCGGCCCGGTCCGGGTCGACCGCACCCAGCCGCTCGGCCAGCCTGTCGGCGATCCCGGCCAGCCGGCTCGGGTCCAGCCAGACGTGCGGGTCCTTGCCGTTCGTCCCCTCCGCGTGCTCCTCCTCGGCACCCGGCTCCTCGGCCGCGCCCTCGCCCTCGTGCACGCCCTCGCCCTCGTGCTCGTGCCCGCCGGCGGTCGCGGCCAGCAGCGGCTGCACGGTGGCCACGTCGAAGGCCCGGTCGCCGGCCTGCTGTTGCACCGCCTCGTCCACGCTCGGCTGGAAGCCGGCCAGGTAGACGACCAGTTCGGCGTCGGTGACCTGGCCGACCTGGCCGGGGTTGAGTTCCAGGTCGTGCGGCTCGGCGCCGGGCTTGGCGAGGTTGGTCACCCGGACGGCGTCCCCGCCGACCCGCTCGGTGACGAACTGGAGCGGATAGAAGGCGGCGACGACGTCGACCCGGTCGGGGTCGGCGCCGGGGCCGTCGGTGCCGCAGGCGGCGGCGCCGGTCAGCGCGAGTAGGCCGGTGGCGGCGAGGGCGACGGTACGGGGGGCGGAGCGGATCACCATGCCGTCCACTCTCCGCGACAATGAGAATGATTGTCAAAAACGCATGCTTGCATGAAACCGCTTCACGTGGCCGTGCCGGTCGCGTCGAACCGGGCGAGCCGGCCGATTTCGTGGGATCATCAGGGGTCGGGCGGTCAACTGAGGATCTTCATCAGCGCGGCGCCGACCAGCAGGGTCAGGATCACCAGCCGGAGGATCCGGGTCGCCGGGCGCTGCACCGGCCAGGTGGTCACCAGCAGCGCGGCCAGCCCGACGGCGAGCGCCAGCAGCAGTGCTCCGCCGACGATCCCCGGCGCGAAGAGGCCGACCAGCACCAGCACCAGTGCGGCCAGGAACACGCCGGTGGGGTTGACCCGGGCCAGCCGGGTCAGCAGAACGCTCTGCGTACGCTGCATCCCACAGACTCTACGAGATCTCGGTGCCCCGGCCGGTGAGCTGTCGCCAGCGACACCCCCGCTCGCCGGGCCGGGGCCGACGGCAGGGAGGCGTACGTGCTCGTGACCAACCGGTTCGTGGTGCCGGAGGAGAGCGCCGGAACCTTCACGGAACGGGCCCACGCCGCGCTGGCCGCCCTCGCCGCCCGGCCCGGATACCGCCGGGGCCAACTGCTGCGGGCCCTCGACGACCCCCGGCACTGGTGCCTGGTCACCGAGTGGGAGTCGGTCGGCACCTACCGGCGGGCCCTCGGCGCCTTCGACGTCAAGGTCAACGCCACTCCGTTGCTCGCCGAGTCGCTCGACGAGCCGTCCGCGTACGAGGCGCTGGCCAGTGCCGAACCGGACGGTCAGGTCGAAGTCACCCCGAGCGACCGGGCCGCTGACTCCGGCCGGTGATGACCCGGGCACTACCCTTGCGCCATGACCGTTCCCGGACCGCCCGGCGGCCCGTCGTCCTCACCCGAGTCCGTCCGGGCTGACGACCCGGCCCCGTCCGGCGGACCCGTGCCGCCGCCCGGCGGGTACGGCCCGCCACCCGGCAACGTCGGCTCGCCGCCGCCCGGGTACCCGCCGCAGCCGGGACCGCCGGTGCCTCCGCCCGGGTACGGGCCGCCGCACCCTGGCGGGTACGGGCCGCCGCAGCCGACCGGGTTCGGGATGCCTCCGGCCGGGTACGTGCCGGTGCCGCCGAGCGTGCCGGCGCCGCCACCGGGCCCCGGCGCCGAGCCGCTGTTCGCCGCGCCGCCCAGCGAGGGGCGTGGGGTCCGGTTGTGGCTCGGGCTCGGGGTGGCCGCGCTCGCCGTCGTACTCTTCTGCGGCGGTGGCGGAGTGGCCCTGGTCGGCCTGCTGATCTCCGGCTCACAGGCGTTGAACGAGCAGGCCAGGACGGTGGTGACCGACTACCTCGACGCGATCGACGACGGGGACTTCCGCAAGGCGTACGACCTGCTCTGCGAGTCCGCCCAGCAGCGGGAGTCGCCGGCCGAGTTCGAGCGTCGGGTCGAGGCCGAGCCGGAGATCGCCTCGTTCCAGATCGGCGACGTGTCGTTGACCACCGAGCTGAGCGTGCCGGTGGACGTGACCTACGCCAGCGGGGGGCAGGACAACCTCCAGGCCCTGCTGGACCAGGACCAGACCACCGGCGGACTGCGGGTCTGCGACATCAGGTGACCCGTGGCCTGCCCGCCGGGCGGCGGCGGTACGGCCGCCGAGGTGGAGTAATCTGCTGGGCTCGGGCCGCAGGTGACCGTACCGTTGTGCGGAGCACCGCCCGATCCAGGTCCGAGTGCCGTCCCCGTCCGCCGTCCCTGACCGTTGTCCCCGTTGACCGCCCGTTGATGTCCCCGCCGGCCGCCAGCCGGTGTAGGAGGTAACCATGCCAGCCGACCGTATCGACGCCGTCGTCAGTCTCGCGAAGCGCCGAGGCTTCGTCTTCCCGTCCAGCGAGATCTACGGGGGCACCCGGTCGGCCTGGGACTACGGCCCGCTCGGCGTCGAACTGAAGGAGAACGTCCGGCGCCAGTGGTGGCGGACCATGGTGCAGCAGCGGGACGACATCGTCGGCCTGGACTCGGCGGTGATCCTCGCCCGGGACGTCTGGGCCGCCTCCGGCCACCTGGACGCCTTCGTCGACCCGCTGACCGAGTGCCAGTCCTGCCACAAGCGGTTCCGGGCCGACCACCTCGAAGAGGCGTACGCGGAGAAGCACGGCCAGCCGCCGGCCTCGCTGGCCGAGCTGAACTGCCCGAACTGCGGCAACAAGGGCACCTTCACCGAGCCGCGGATGTTCAACGGTCTGATGAAGACCTACCTCGGCCCGGTGGAGAGCGAGGAGGGCCTGCACTACCTCCGGCCGGAGACCGCGCAGGGCATCTTCGTCAACTACAACAACGTGGCCGCCTCGGCCCGGAAGAAGCCGCCGTTCGGCATCGCCCAGGTCGGCAAGTCGTTCCGCAACGAGATCACCCCGGGCAACTTCATCTTCCGGACCCGCGAGTTCGAGCAGATGGAGATGGAGTTCTTCGTCGAGCCGGGCACCGACGAGGAATGGCACGAGTACTGGCTGCGCGAGCGCTGGAACTGGTATATCGACCTCGGCCTCTCCGAGGAGAATCTGCGGTTCTACGAGCACCCGCAGGAGAAGCTGTCGCACTACTCGAAGCGGACCGTGGACATCGAATACCGCTTCCGGTTCGGCGGCACCGAGTTCTCCGAGTTGGAGGGCATCGCCAACCGCACCGACTTCGACCTCTCCACGCACAGCAAGCACTCGGGCGTCGACCTGTCCTACTTCGACCAGGAGAAGCAGCAGCGCTGGGTGCCGTACGTGATCGAGCCGGCCGCCGGCCTGACCCGGGCGGTGCTCGCCTTCCTGCTGGAGGCGTACGACGAGGACGAGGCGCCGAACACCAAGGGCAGTGTCGACAAGCGCACCGTACTCCGCTTCGACCCGCGGCTCTCCCCGGTGAAGGTGGCCGTGCTGCCGCTCTCCCGCAACCCCTCGCTCTCCCCGAAGGCGAAGGACCTGGCCGCCGCGCTCCGCAAGCGCTGGGTGGTCGAGTTCGACGACTCGCAGGCGATCGGCCGCCGCTACCGCCGGCAGGACGAGATCGGCACCCCGTTCTGCGTCACCGTCGACTTCGAGACCCTGGACGACAACGCCGTGACGGTTCGTAACCGGGACAGCATGTCCCAGGAGCGGATCTCCATCGACCAGGTCGAGCGCTACCTCATCGAGCGCCTGCCCGGCTGCTGACCGGGGTGTCATGCTCGAACGCGTGACCTCGACCGAACGCGTGACCTCGACCGACCTCGCGCCACCGGCCGCTGCCCGCCTGCTGCACCTGGGCGGGCACGCGGTCTGGCCGCCGGTCGTACTCGCCCCGATGGCCGGGATCACGAATGTCGCCTTCCGGCGCGTCTGCCGGGAACAGGGCGGCGGCCTCTACGTCTGCGAGATGGTCACCACCCGGGCACTGGTCGAGCGAAACCCGAAGACGCTCCGGATGGTCGCGTTCGGCGGGGACGAGCGACCGCGCAGCCTCCAGCTCTACGGGATCGACCCGGAGGTGACCTCGGCGGCGGTCCGGATGGTGGTCGAGGAGGACCTCGCCGACCACGTCGACCTGAACTTCGGCTGCCCGGTGCCGAAGGTCACCCGGAAGGGCGGTGGGGCGGCGCTGCCGTGGCGCCGCCGGCTCTTCGCCCGGATCGTCCGAGCGGCGGTCGAGGCGGCGGCCCCGGCCGGGGTGCCGGTGACGGTCAAGATGCGCAAGGGCATCGACGACGACCACCTGACGTACGTGGAGGCGGGGCTCGCCGCCCAGGACGCCGGGGTGGCGGCGGTGGCCCTGCACGGGCGTACGGCCGCGCAGCGGTATTCCGGTACGGCGGACTGGGACGCGATCGGGACCCTGAAGCAGGCGCTGGACGTGCCGGTACTCGGCAACGGCGACATCTGGGAGGCCGACGACGCGCTCCGGATGCTGGCGCAGACCGGTGCGGACGGTGTGGTGGTCGGCCGTGGCTGCCTCGGCCGGCCCTGGCTCTTCGCGGACCTGGCAGCGGCCTTCGACACTCACCCCGTACGCCGACTGCCGGCGCTCGGCGAGGTCGCGGCGACCATGCGCCGGCACGCCGAACTGCTGGTCGAGTGGTTCGCCGGGGGCGACCGGCCGGACACCGCCGAGCGGGACGGCTGCGTCGACTTCCGTAAGCACGTCGCCTGGTACCTCAAGGGTTTCCCGGTCGGCGGTGAGCTGCGCCGGGCCCTGGCGATGGTGAGCGGCCTGGCCGAACTGGACGACCTGCTCGGCAAGCTCGATCCGGCCGAGCCGTTTCCGCTGGACACCCTCGGCCAGCCCCGGGGCCGGACCAACTCGCCCGGCAAGGTCTTCCTGCCGGACGGTTGGCTGGCCGACCGGGACAGCGCCGAGGTGCCGGCCGGCGCCGAACTCGCCGACTCCGGCGGCTGATCCCACCGGTCAGGTGATCGGCACCGGCTGGTCGTCGGCGGGCGGCGGCCCGCTCCCGGGCGCCGCGTCCGCCGAGGCACCGGCGTCGCTCGCCGTCGATCCGGCGGGCCGGGGCTCGGGTACGACCGGAGCGCCCGTCCACGGCACCTCGGGCGAGCGGTGGAAGGTGATCCCAGCCGTGCTCCAGCGCACGCCCTGACCGGCCAGCCGCAGCCGGAAGTCCGCCCAGTCCCGGGCCTCGGCCGGTGACCAGCCCAGTTCGGCGATGGCCGGCAGCCGGGGGAAGGTCATGAACTCGATGTCGCCGACCGTCCGGATCGTCTCCGTCCAGAGTGGCGCCTCCACCCCGAGCACCGCCTCGGCCGGTACCCCGGCCAGATAGTCGCCGGGATCCCAGTCGTACGCCGCGCGCACCTCGACCAGCCCGGCCCAGTCCTTGCCGAGCGGGGTCGCCGCCGAGTACTTCATGTCGAGATAGCTGCGGTTGCCGGGCGAGAGCAGCACCTTCGCGCCGTCCCGGACCGCGTCGGCCACCACCGGGTCCTCGGTCGTGGTGCCCCAGTACTGGATCACCCGCCCGGCGCTGTGCTCGGCGACGGCGAGCTGGTGCCAGCCGAGCACCCGCTTGCCGTGCCCGGTGACGATCCGCTGGACCCGGTTCATGAACCGGGTGTAGTCGGCCCGGTCGAGGGTGAACGCCTCGTCGCCGCCGACGTGCAGGTAGCGGCCCGGGGTGAGCGCGGCGACCTCGCCGAGCACGTCGTCGACGAACTGGTAGGTCCGCTCGCTGTCGACGGCCACCGCGCTGAACCCGACGTCGGTGCCGGTGTATTCCGTTGGGGCCACCCCGTCCGGCGCGAGTTCCCCGTACGCGTTCAGGGCCGCGTTGGTGTGCCCGGGCAGGTCGATCTCGGGCACGACGGTGATGTGCCGGGCCGCCGCGTACGCGACGATCTCGGCGTATTGCTCCTTGGTGTAGTGGCCGCCGGGGCCGCCGTCCACCTCGGTGCACCCGCCGACGCCGGCCAGCCGGGGCCAGGAGTCGACGGCGATCCGCCAACCCTGGTCGTCGGTGAGGTGCAGGTGCAGGTGGTTGAGCTTGTATCGGGCCAGGTGGTCGACGAAGCGCAGCACGTGCGGTACGGCGAAGAAGTGCCGGGCCACGTCGAGCATCGCGCCCCGGTAGCCGAACCGGGGCTGGTCGTCGATGGTGCCGCCGGGGATCGCCCACGGGCCGGGCTGCCGCCGGGCCGACTCGATCTTCGGCGGCAGCAACTGCCGCAGCGTCTGTACCCCGTAGAAGAGCCCGGCCGCGGTGCGGGCCCGGACCAGCACGCCGGTGGCGGTGATCTCCAGCCGGTAGCCCTCGGCCGAACCCTCGCCGGTCGCCGTTTTACCGGACCGGCCCGACGACACCTCGTCGCCGGTCAGCAGCAGGGAGATTCCGCCCGGTACCTCGGCCTGGCCGGCGGCGACCACCGGCAGCGGATAGCCGGTGGGTCGGCGCAGCAGCTCCGCCAAGTGCCGGCCGACGGCGCTCGCCTCGGGGCTGGGGGTGGTCCGGATCGTGGTGCCGGGGGTCAGGATGAACTCGACCCCGGCGGCCGGCACGACCCGGGCGGGGGCGGGCAGCACGTCGGTCAGCCGGGGCGGGGTGTCGCCGGTGGTCGCGGGGGTGGACCGGGACTGGGTGGTAGGTCGCACGGCAGATCTCTCCGGGGGGAGCCGCAGGTGATTTCCGGGCAAATCTCATGAAACGTACGTTCGAAATGGCCACGTGTCAAGGGCTGGTCACCCTGTGATGCGAGCCTTTCGGCTACGGCCTGTCGATCTAGCTCAACGCCGGGGCGATGCCGATTTCTTCCGTCGACCCGGCGACAAGCCCGGCTGACCGATCTTGCTCGTGGAACCGTTCCCACAAAACCTCACGAACACGTACAGCCTTCGCGACTGTGCGGATTGTCACCGAACGGTCCCAACGGGGCTGCCGGTCGCTTAGCCTTCGCCCACCAGCAGCCGGCGGTTTTCCCGCTGGTACGGGCAACCGTCCCCTGGGTACCTACAGAGCGGCTAAACCTTCGTTCAGTGTCGGACGGCGCACGTGGGAGGGTCCGTTGACAGCGCAGCAGACGGCGGGACACAAGTACGTTTACGACTTCACCGAGGGCAACAAGGACCTGAAGGACCTGCTCGGTGGCAAGGGCGCGAACCTGGCCGAGATGACCAACCTCGGGCTGCCGGTGCCTCCCGGGTTCACCATCAGCACCGAAGCCTGCCAGGCATACCTGAGCACCGGGGCCCAGCCCGCCGGGCTGGCCGACGAGATCGACGCGCACCTGTCCGCACTGGAAGCGGCGATGGGCAAGCGGCTGGGTGAGCCGGCCGACCCGCTGCTGGTCTCGGTCCGCTCCGGGGCGAAGTTCTCCATGCCCGGGATGATGGAGACGGTGCTGAACGTCGGGCTCAACGACGCCAGCGTGACCGGCCTCGCCAGCCAGGCCGGCGGGAACGAGCGGTTCGCCTGGGACTCCTACCGCCGACTCATCCAGATGTTCGGCAAGACGGTCTGCGACGTACCGGGCGAGGACTTCGCGCACGCGCTCGACGACGCCAAGCGGGCCAAGGGTACCGAGAACGACCTGGACCTGGACGCGGACGACCTGCGGGCGCTGGTCGACGCGTACAAGACGATCTTCCGGAAGCACACCGGCCGGGAGTTCCCGCAACAGCCCCGGGAACAGCTCGAACTCGCCGTCAACGCGGTCTTCGAGTCGTGGAACGCCGAGCGGGCCGTGCTCTACCGCCGGCAGGAGCGGATCCCGGCCGACCTCGGTACCGCGGTCAACGTCGTCGCGATGGTCTTCGGCAACCTCGGGCCCGACTCCGGCACCGGAGTCGCGTTCACCCGCGACCCGGCCAGCGGCGCGCAGGGCATCTACGGCGACTACCTGGCCAACGCCCAGGGCGAGGACGTGGTGGCCGGGATCCGCAACACCGTACCGCTGCAACAGCTCGAAGAGCTGAACAAGCCGGCGTACGACGAACTGCTGGCCATCATGGCCCGGCTGGAGGGGCACTACCTCGACCTCTGCGACATCGAGTTCACCATCGAGCGCGGCAAACTCTGGATGCTCCAGACCCGGGTCGGCAAGCGCACCGCCGCCGCCGCGTTCGTGATCGCCGCCCAACTCGTCGACGAGGGCCTGATCGACCTGGACGAGGCGCTGCACCGGGTCAACGGCGCGCAGCTCGCCCAGCTCATGTTCCCCCGGTTCAAGCTCGACGCCGACCTGACGCCGCTGGCCCGGGGCATCGGCGCCTCGCCGGGCGCCGCCGTCGGCAAGGTGGTCTTCGAGGGGAGGCGGGCGGTCGAGCTGGCCGACGCCGGCCAGGACGTCATCCTGGTCCGCCGGGAGACCAACCCGGACGACCTGCCCGGCATGATCGCCTCGCGCGGCATCCTCACCTCGCGCGGCGGCAAGACCAGCCACGCCGCCGTGGTCGCCCGGGGAATGGGCAAGACCTGCGTCTGCGGCGCCGACTCGCTCGACGTCGACGTGCGGCAACGGAAGTTCACCGTGGACGGCCAGACCATCTCCGAGGGGGACGTGGTCTCGATCGACGGCACCACCGGCAAGGTCTACCTCGGCGAGGTGCCGGTCTGGCCCTCCGAGGTGGTGCGCTACTTCGAGGGCAGCGTGGACGGGGCGACCACGGACGATCCGCTGGTGGCCGCCGTACACCGGATCATCGAACACGCCGACGCCCAGCGGCGGCTGGGCGTCCGGGCGAACGCCGACACCGGCGAGGACGCGGCCCGGGCCCGGCGGTTCGGGGCCGAGGGGATCGGCCTGTGCCGGACCGAGCACATGTTCCTCGGTGACCGGCGCACGCTGGTCGAGCGGCTGATCCTCTCCCGCACCGACGATGAGCGGCAGGCGGCGCTGGCCGAGCTGCTGCCGTTGCAGCGGGCCGACTTCGTCGAGGTCTTCCGGGCGATGGACGGCCAGCCGGTCACCGTCCGACTGATCGACCCGCCGCTGCACGAGTTCCTGCCCTCGCTGGAGGAGCTGGCCGTGCACGTGGCGGTCGCGCACGAGCGCGGCGAGGACGCCGCCGGGGACGAGGCCCTGCTCAGCGCGGTACGCCGGATGCACGAGCAGAACCCGATGCTGGGCCTGCGCGGGGTCCGGCTCGGCCTGGTCATCCCGGGCCTCTTCGCCATGCAGGTGCGGGCGATCGTCGAGGCGGCGGTGGAGTGCGCCCGCAACGGCGGCACCCCGAAGCCGGAGATCATGGTGCCGCTGGTCGGCGCGGTCCAGGAACTGGAGACGGTACGCGCCGAGGCCGAGAAGATCATCGCGGAGGTGACCCGGGAGCAGGCCGTCGAGGTACTGATCGGCACCATGATCGAGGTACCTCGGGCGGCGCTGACCGCCGGGCAGATCGCCGAGGCGGCCGAGTTCTTCTCCTTCGGCACCAACGACCTGACCCAGATGGGCTGGGGCTTCTCCCGGGACGACGTGGAGGGCGCCTTCTTCTGGCGCTATCTGGAGCTGGGCATCTTCGGCATCTCGCCGTTCGAGTCGATCGACGCCGACGGGGTCGGCCGGCTGGTCCGGATCGCCACCGACGAGGGCCGGGCGGCCCGTCCCGGGCTCAAGCTCGGGGTCTGCGGCGAGCACGGCGGTGACCCGGACTCGGTGCACTTCTTCCACGAGGTGGGCCTGGACTACGTCTCCTGCTCGCCGTTCCGGGTACCGGTGGCCCGGCTGGAGGCCGGTCGCGCGGTCGTCGAGTCCACCGGCTCCGACAGCCGCTGAGCGGATCGTGGTCTGTTACTACCCCTGATGGGGTAGTGGCAGACCACGATCCAGTCGCGTCGCTACTGGTGGCCGGGGGAGCGGGGGGAGGACCAGAGGCCGGCGGGGAGGGTGGCCATCGGGGTGCGGGTGGCGAGTGGCGCGTCCGGGTCGGTGGCCGGCGGGATCGCGGTCGCGACCGTCGGCTGCCGCACGGCGTCCCAGAGCGCGCCGAGTCGCTGGGCGGCCGGGCGGGCCTCGGCGTGCAGCCGGGTCAGGTCGGTCTCCGGGCGGACCACGGCGGTCAGGATCGCCTCCTCGCCGGCCGGGTAGACGACCACGCTGCCGTCCGCGCCCCGGACCACGGACTCCCGCAGCGGCCCGTGCCCGACCAACTCGGCGAAGCGGCCACCGATCCCGAGGCCCGCCGCGGAGAGGGCGGCGATGTGGTGCGGGTCGATGCCGGGCAGGTCGCCGGCGACCAGCAGCCCGTCCACTGCGGCCAGCACGGCACCCGATATCTCCGGCACCGCGCGGCGCAGCCGGTGCAGTTCGGCCAGCAGGGCGGCATCAGTGTTCACTGGTGACCTCTCCTTGGCGTTGGTCCGTGCCGCTGGACTTTGCTCGATGTGCCGGCGCGTTCCGCCGTGGCTTCGTTGCCGCTCGACGTCGCCCGGGCGCCCTCCGGCGGCGTTGCCACGCCGTCGTCCGGCGCGGTCCGGCGCCGCCCGTGGGCGGGCTGCCGCCCTGGTGCAGCGCCGCCCGCTGTTCGCCGACCGCCGCCGGTGGTTCCCCGCCCGGTAACCTTCCGACTCCGGCACGCTACACCGGGCGAGGTCTCGGCGCCGTCCCATGACCATCGGCGATTGTCCGGCAACTCTCGGCTGTTCGGCGGTTGCGTACGCAGGGCAGCTCGACCGCGGGGTGTGTCGGGCGTTCGTTGGTGCACCCGAGCGGCGAACCCGGGCGTAACCTGATCGACACGCGAACTTCGTTTCCCTCGTAACGGAGGTGTGGCCCATGGGCAGCGTGTGGGAAAACCTGGTGGTCGATGCCGCCGATCCGGCCCGGCTCGCGCGCTGGTGGGCCGAGGCGCTCGGCTACCAGATCGTCGCCGAACTGCCGGGCGAGGTGGAGATCCGCCGGACCCCCGACACGCTGCCCGGGCTGGTCTTCGTGCCGGTGACAGAGGGCAAGGAGACGAAGAACCGGCTGCACATCGACCTCCGCCCGGCCGACCAGGAGGCCGAGGTCGAGCGGCTGGTCGACATGGGCGCCCGGCACGTCGACGTCGGGCAGTCGCCGGACGACACCTGGACCGTACTGGCCGACCCGGAGGGCAACGAGTTCTGCGTACTCGCCCGGCGGGGTTGACGGGGCCGGGGTCGGCCGGGTGAAGATCGGTGGCGTGATCAGCCAGCCTGACGCGGAGCGCCGGGTGGCCGAACCGGCGAAGGACAGCGGCTACGGGCGGAGCCCGTACCAGCGGGACCGGGCCCGGGTGCTGCACTCGGCGGCGTTCCGGCGGCTGGCCGCGAAGACCCAGGTGCACACCGCCGGCACCGACGACTTCCTCCGGACCCGGCTCACCCACTCGCTGGAGGTTGCCCAGATCGCCCGGGAGATGGGCGCCCGGCTCGGCTGCGACCCGGACATCGTGGACGTGGCCGGGCTCGCGCACGACCTCGGGCACCCGCCGTTCGGGCACAACGGCGAGGACGCGCTCGACGTGCTCGCCGCCGACTGTGGCGGCTTCGAGGGCAACGCACAGACGCTGCGGGTGCTGACCCGGCTGGAAGCCAAGGTGTACGGCCCGGACGGCACCTCCGCCGGGCTCAACCTGACCCGGGCCGCCCTCGACGCCACCTGCAAATATCCGTGGCCGCGCCGGCCCGGCGAGCGCAAGTTCGGGGTGTACGCCGACGACGCCGACACCTTCGGCTGGCTGCGCCAAGGCGCCCCGGACGGCGACGTACGCTGCCTGGAAGCCCAGGTGATGGACTGGGCCGACGACGTGGCGTACTCGGTGCACGACGTCGAGGACGGCATCCACGGCGGCCACCTGCGGCTCCGGCTGGCACAGTTGCGGGTCGACGCCGACGAGCGGGCCGCGCTCTGTGCCGACGTCGCGGGGCGCTACTCGACGGAGTCGGCCGGCGACCTGGCCGAGGTGCTGGCCGGGCTGCTCGCCGACCCGGTGCTCGCCCCGCTCTGCGACTACGACGGCAGCCACCGGGCACTGGCCGCGTTGAAGGCGAGCACCAGCGTGCTGACCGGGCGCTTCGTCGCGGCGGCGGTAGAGGCGACCGAGCAGCGCCACGGTACCGGCCCACTGCGCCGGTACGCCGCCGAACTGCTCGTACCCGGGCGGATCCGCGCCGAGTGCGCGCTGCTCAAGGGGATGGCGCTGCGCTACGTGATGCGCCGTCCCGGCGCGCAGGACCGGTACGAGCGCCAGCGGGAGATCCTGACCGAGTTGGTGGCCGCGCTGCTGACCCGGGCACCGGACGCGCTCGACCCGGTCTTCGCTCCACTGTGGAAGGCGGCGCCGGACGACCCCGCCCGGCTGCGGGTGGTGGTCGACCAGGTCGCCTCGCTCACCGACCCGGCCGCGGTCGCCTGGCACGGTCGACTCACCGCCACCTGACACCGGCGACCCGCCGTTGCGTGACACCGCCGATTCACCGGAGGCGACGCCCAGTTGGAGGCGCCGGTCCGGGCCGGCCGGGCAGGTCGCGGTGTCGACCCGGGCCGGCTGGCCGATCCGCCGGTGCCGTCACCGACCGGATGTCCTGAATCGGCCGCCGACCGGCCCGTTGTACCGAATCGCCCGGCCCGGCGCCGCCGATCATGCCCCCGGGCTGCCCGATTACCCGATCATGGCCGCACGCCCGCGCCACAGGTGGAACTCTCGTTGACATGGACCGCGTCGTCGACGAGGAGCTGGAGCGGGCATGGATCCCAGGACATTCGTGGTGGACGGCGGCACCAGCGGGCTCGGGATGGAGGTCGCCCGGATCCTCGCCGCCGACCACCGGGTCGTGATCCTCGGCAACGTCCCCGACGAGGTGTCCCGGGCCCGTGACGAGCTGGGCTGCGACGGCATGGTCTGCGACATGTCCCGCAGCGAGCAGGTCCGGGACGTCCTGGCGGAGGTCGTCGTCCGGTACGGCCCGATCGACGGCCTGGCGCACTGTGCGGCGATGTGGGCCGGTGGCAAGCTGGAGGAACTCGCCCCGGAGACGATCCGCCGGGCGATCGAGGTGAACGTGCTCGGCACGGCGTACCTGCTGCACGAGGCGCTGCTGCGGATGCGCGAGCAGGGGTACGGCAACATCGTCTACGTCAGCGCGCTCGCCACCGACGTACCCCGGCCCGGCATCCCGCTCTATCGGGCGACGAAGAGCTTCGGCACCAGCCTGGTCGAGTCGCTGGCCGAGGCGCAGGGCACGAACAGCATCAAGGTGATGGAGATCCACCCCGGCCCGATGCACACCCGGCTACAGGAACGGGTCGGCGCCGACTTCCTCGACACGATCTTCGCGCTGCCCGAGCAGGTGGCGACCGAGGTCGTCCGGCTGATGCTGCTCGGCGCCGACGACCTCTACGTCTCGGGGCAGAGGGTGCTCCGCGCCGACGGACGTTGGTAACCCGGGGCGATGGTCAGCGCCGGGCCGGCCTCCGCCGAGCCACCACCCTCGGCGTGGGCGCCACTGCGGGTGGCGACCTACCGCAGCCTCTGGGTGGCGATGCTGGTGGCCAACATCGGCACCTGGATGCAGACCGTCGGCGCCCAGTGGTTGCTGATCGACGAACGGAACGCCTCCACCCTGGTCTCCCTGGTGCAGACCGCCAGTACCCTGCCGATCCTGCTGCTCGCGCTGCCGGCCGGCGCGCTGGCCGACACCCTCGACCGGCGGCGGCTGCTGATCGCCGTGCAGTTCTTCATCGTCGCCGTGGCGCTGGCGCTGACCCTGCTCACCGCGACCGGCCACATGCCGCCGGCACTGCTGCTCACCCTCACCTTCGCCTTCGGGGTCGGGCAGGCGCTCACGCTGCCGGCCTGGGCCGCGGTCATCCCCGACCTGGTACCGCGCAACCTGTTGCAGTCCGCCTCCGGGCTCGGCTCGATCAGCGTGAACGTGGCCCGCTCGGTCGGCCCGGCGGTGGCCGGCCTGCTGATCGCCTGGACCGGCGTACCGCTGGTCTTCGCCCTCAACACCGTGGCGTTCCTGTTCTTCGCGTTCACCCTGATCCGCTGGCGGGCCGGCAGTTCCCGCTCGGTCGAGGTGCCGGAACGGTTCACCGCGGCGCTCCGGGCCGGCGGCCGGTACGTCCGGCACTCGCCGATCGTGCAGCGGCTGCTGCTCCGGGCGCTGCTCTTCCTGGTACCCGGTAGCGCCCTCTGGGCACTGCTGCCGCTGATCGCCAACCACCGGCTCGGGCTCGGCGCCGGCGGGTACGGCGTACTGCTGGCCGCGCTCGGTGTCGGGGCGGTGGCCGGCGGGTTGGTGCTGCCCTGGGTACGGGCCAAGTTCTCGCCGAACCTCTTCCTGCTCTTCGCCGGACTGACCTACGGGACGGCGATGCTGGTGGTGGCGCTGGTCCCGGTCGAGGCGTGGGTACTGGTCGCGCTGGTACCGGCCGGGCTGGCCTGGGTGACGGTGCTCTCCAACGTCAACGCCGAGATCCAGCTCTTCCTCCCCGGCTGGGTACGCGCCCGCGGCCTCGCCGTCTACCAGGTGGTCTTCGCCGGTGGGCAGGCGATCGGCGCGCTCGTCTGGGGCGTGGTGGCGGACGCGGCGGGTCTGGTCCTGGCGCACGTGGTCGCCGGGCTGCTGATGATCCTCGGCGCGCTGACCGTGAAGGTGTGGCCGCTGCCGGACCTGCGCGCCGTGGAGCGGGACCCGGCGACGCACTGGCCCGACCTCGACCTGGTGCACGAGCCGGACCCGAGCGTCGGGCCGGTGATGGTGGTCATGACGTACACCGTCCGGGCGGAGCACCGGGAGCGGTTCGTCGCCGCCATGGAGGAGGTCCGGGCGGCCCGGCAGCGTACCGGCGCGTCGCGCTGGGGCCTGTTCCGGGAGGGTGAGTCGGCGGACCTCTTCGTGGAGGTCTACGAGCTGCCCTCCTGGGACGAGCACCTGCGCCAGCACGGCGGCCGGCTGACCAAGGCGGACCAGGCCGCCGAGCTGCGGGCGCTGGAACACGCCGAGGGGGTACCGCAGGTGAGCCACCTGCTGCCGGCCGAGGCCAATCCCTGACGTGTCTTCCTGGCGACGTGTCTTCCTGGCGCGGCCGGGTCAGGACTCCACGGGTTCCCGGGGGCCGATCGGCTCGCGGACCAGCGCGCCGTCGACGTAGCAGTACTGCCAGTCCTCGCGCGGCTCGAGCGAGCGGATCAGCGGGTGGCCGGTCTCGTCGAAGTGCGCGGTCGCGTGCCGGCCCGGCGAGTCGTCGCAGCAGCCGACCGCGCCACAGGTCAGGCACATCCGCAGGTGCACCCAGTCCGCACCGGCGTCGAGGCACTCCCGGCAGGCGTCCCCGTCGGTCTCGGTGATCTGGATCCGGCCGAGGTGCGTGCAGGCGGTGCTCATGGTCTCCTCGCGGACGTACCGCCAGCGGGACCGGAGGAACTGGTCCGGGATGACCCGGGCCAGGTAGCGGGACTGCGCCGCGAACATCGGGCTGAGCACGGCGAGGACCAGGACGTAGAGCGCGACGAACGGTCCGATCCGGTCGTCGAGCCCGGCGCCCAGCGCCAGGGTGGCCAGGATCAGCGAGAACTCGCCCCGGCCCAGTACGGTCAGCCCGACGTTGGCCGCACCGCGCTGGTTGAACCCGAAGAGCGAGCCGGTGACCAGGCCGGCGCTGATGTTCACCACGATCGTCACCGCGACCGCGACCGCCACCGGTACGGCCACCGAGCCGAACGCCCCGACGTCGATGCTCAACCCGAAGCCGACGAAGAAGACCGCGGCGAAGACGTCCCGCAGCGGCAGGACCAGCCGCTCCACCCGCTCCCGTACGGCGGTCCGGGCCACCACGAGGCCGATCATGAGCGCGCCGATCGCGTCGGAGACGCCGACCTCGGCCGACAGCCCGGCGACCAGCACCACCAGCCCGACCATCCCGATGGCCAGCAGTTCGTCCTCGTGGCTGCCGATCAGCCAGCCGATCGCCCGGGCGCCCCACTTCGCCACCGCCACCAGCAGCAGCAGGTAGCCGAAGCTCATCCCGATGTGCAGGGCGATCTCGCCCGGGGAGGAGGCGCCGGCCAGGATCGGGGAGAGCAGGGCCAGGTAGAAGGCGAGGAAGAGGTCCTCGATCACGATGATGCCGAGGATGATCGGGGTCTCGGCGTTGGCCAGCCGGCGCAGTTCGATGAGCAGCTTGGTGGCGATCGCCGAGGACGAGATGCCGAGCGCCCCGGCGATCACCAGGGCCTCCGGGGTGCCCCAGCCGAGGGTGAAGCCGAGCGCGAGCCCGGCCCCGACGTTCAGCCCGATCGAGCAGCCGGCGGCGATGAAGAGCCGTTTGCCGCTGCCGAACACCTGCCGTACCGGGAACTCGACGCCGAGGTTGAACAGCAGCAGTACCAGGCCGATGGCGGCGAGCAGGGCCAGGTCCTCGGGATGCTCGATCAGCACCGGGCCGGGGGTGGCCGGCCCGAGCAGGATCCCGGTCAGCATGAAGAACGGCACGCTGGGCAGACCGACCCGCCGGCCCGCCCGGGCCAGCAGGCCGGCGACCAGGACGATCGCGCCGAACCCGATCAGATCGGCGTGCATGGGGTCTCCAATCGGGTGGCGTCTCGGGTGGCGTCGCGTCGGGCCGGGAAACCCGGTGACGTCAGGCGGAGGGCATCAGACCTCGGGCATCGGGCGGAGGGCGTCGGGCGTCAGGCGGGGGCACGAGGCGGAGGGCATCAGGCGTCAGGCGGAGGGCATCGGCGAGGACGTCGGGCGTCGGGTGACGAAGCGTCGCGTGGAGGGCGTCGGGTGGAGGGCGTCGGCTAGGCCGTCGTCAGGCGAAGAAGGTCCCGCCGAGTACGGCGCCGACCTTGCGGGACTGCTCCTCGGAGAGTTCGACCACCGCGGTGGGCTCGTCCGAGCGGGAGGTGAAGACGTAGAGGTCGCGGGTGCCGTCCCGGCGTACCACCACCGAGACGCGGGTGCCGCCGTGTCCGAGATCGATGTCGTACCGCTTGCCGATGCCCGGCAGCTCCTGCACGTGTACGCCCTGGCCCATGACCTCTCCCCAGACGAATGGCCGCCCCCCGGGGCGGGCCGACAAGTCGGCGGCCGGCCGGTCAGGGGGTGGTCCGTGCCGCCAGCCTACGTCCGCACCGGCCGGATCGGCGGCCCCGGCATCCGGACCTCGATATCTTAGGGTAGCCTAATCTAATGGCAGAGAGCTCTAACGGAACCGGCGTCAGGTACGCCACCGTACTGCGCGCGTCGTGGATCACGCCGCACATGATCCGCGTGGTGCTCGGCGGGGACGGGCTGACCGGCTTCGCTGCCGACACCTACACCGACCACTACGTCAAGTTGATCTTCCCGCCGGTCGGTGTCGACTATCCGGTACCGCTCGACCTCGACCGGCTCAAGCGCGAGCGGCCCCGCGACCAGTGGCCCCGGCTGCGGACGTACACGGTGCGGGCCTGGGACGCCGCGGCCCGGGAGCTGACCCTGGACTTCGTCTACCACGGCGACGAGGGGCTGGCCGGCCCGTGGGCCGCCGGCGCCCGCCCCGGGGACCGGGTGATGTTCCGGGGCCCCGGCGGCGGGTACGCCCCGGACCCGACGGCCGACTGGCACCTGCTGGTCGGCGACGAGAGCGCCCTGCCTGCGATCGGTGCCGCGCTGGAGCGGCTGCCGGACGGTGCCCCGGCCCTGGTCTTCGTCGAGGTCTCCGGCCCGGCCGAGGAGCAGCACCTGAGCACCAAGGCGGAGGCCGAGATCATCTGGGTGCACCGTGCCGGCCGAGCCGTCGGCGACCCCCTGGTCGAGGCGGTACGCGCGGCCACCTTCCCGCCCGGCGAGATGCACGCCTTCGTGCACGGCGAGGCGTACTTCGTCCGCGAACTGCGCCGGATGCTCCGTGCCGAGCTGCGGGTGCCGAAGGAGCGGCTCTCCATCTCCGGCTACTGGCGTCGCGGCGACGACGACGAGAGTTGGCGCTCCGCCAAGGCCGACTGGAACCGGCAGGTCGAGGCCGAGGACTCCGCGACGGTCGGCTGAACCGCGCGTCGCACTGCCACCCCTTCGCCGTTCACGTCGGCCCGGCAGGGCAGGATGTAGCCCGGAGGGGGTGAGGCGGTGGCCGGGCGGATCCGCGACGAGGACATCGCGCTGGTACGGGAGCGCACCTCGATCGCCGACATCATCTCCGAGACGGTCACGCTCAGGTCGGCCGGCGGCGGCAACCTCAAGGGACTCTGCCCGTTCCACGACGAGAAGACCCCGTCGTTCACCGTCGCCCCTGCCCGAAATGTTTATTTCTGCCACGGGTGTGGGGCCGGTGGCGACGCCATCAAGTTCCTGATGGACGCCGAGCACCTGAGCTTCGTCGAGTCGGTCGAACGCCTCGCCGACCGGGCCAACATCCAGCTCCGCTACCTCGAGGCCGGCCCCGCGCCGGTCCGCCCTCAGCAGGGCCAGAAGCAGCGGCTCGTCGCCGCGCACACCGCCGCCGCCGAGTTCTACGCCGGCCAGCTCGGCACCGCCGGGGCCCGGCCGGCCCGCGAGTTCCTGGCCCAGCGCGGCTTCGACCGTACGGCGGCGCAGACCTACGGCTGCGGCTTCGCCCCGGACGCCTGGGACCTGCTCACCAAACACCTGCGGCAGAAGGGCTTCACCGGTCAGGAACTGGTCACCGCCGGGCTGGCCCGGGAGGCGCGCTCCGGCTCGCTGATCGACCGGTTCCGGCGCCGGCTGCTCTGGCCGATCAAGGACCTGACCGGCGACGTGATCGGGTTCGGCGCCCGCAGGCTCTTCGACGACGACGACGGCCCGAAATACCTGAACACCCCCGAGACGCCGATCTACAAGAAGTCGCACGTGCTCTACGGCATCTCCCAGGCGAAGCGGGAGATCGCCCGGCAGGGGCGGGCGGTGATCGTCGAGGGGTACACCGACGTGATGGCGTGTCACCTGGCCGGGGTACCGACGGCGGTGGCGACCTGCGGCACGGCGTTCGGCGCGGACCACATCTCGGTACTGCGCCGGCTGCTGATGGACACCGACGCGGTGGCGGGCGAGATCATCTTCACCTTCGACGGTGACGCCGCCGGGCAGAAGGCGGCGCTGCGGGCCTTCGAGGACGACCAGCGGTTCGTCGGGCGTACCTTCATCGCGGTCAGCCCGGACAACATGGACCCGTGCGAGCTGCGGCTGGCAAAGGGTGACCTGGCGGTGCGGGACCTGGTCGCCCGCCGCGAGCCGCTGGTCGACTTCGCGCTGCGCCAGGTGCTCAACCGGTACGACCTGGACACCGTCGACGGTCGGGTGGAGGCGATGCGCCGGGCGGCCCCGCTGGTGGCCAGGCTGAAGGACCGGGAGAAGCGTCCGGAGTACGTCCGCAAGCTCGCCGGTGACCTCGGGATGGAGATCGAGCCGGTGCAGCGGGCGGTGCTGAACGCCGCCGCCCAGCAGGGGGCCGGGCAGTCGCGCCGGGGCAACGGCACCGGGCCGACCCCGCCGCAGCGGCCGGCCCCGGTCGAGCCGGTGGTGGACAACCCGCAGTCGCTGGTGGAGCGGGAGGCGCTGAAGCTCGCCCTCCAGGTGCCGGTGCTGGCCGGCCCGATGTTCGACGCGCTCGCGGCCGAGGTCTATCTGCATCCCGTACACCGGGTGGTGCGGGGCGCGATCGGGGTGGCCGGCGGCGCGGCGGCGGCGACCACCGGCGCGGTCTGGATCGAGCGGGTCCGGGACGCCTGCGGCGACCTGGTCGCCGCGGCGTTGGTCGGCGAGTTGGCCGTGGAGCCGCTGCGGCTGGACACCGACCCCGATCCCCGGTACGTCTCGATCACCCTGGCCCGGCTGGAGTGGGGCTCGGTGACCAGCCGGATCCGGGACCTGAAGTCGAAGGTGCAGCGGGTCAACCCGACGGCCAACAAGGACGAATACTTCGCGCTCTTCGGTGAGCTGCTCTCCCTGGAGCAGCACGCGCGAGCCCTGCGTGAGCAGGCGATGGGGGGTCTGTAGCCGGTGGAGGCGTTCAACCTGTTCCGTCGCGGTCGGAAGTTGCCGGCCGACCAGCGTCCCGGGCTGGAGTCCGGCGAGCGGGTGCTCGACTGGGCCCGGGTGGCCGACGGCGAGGAGATCGTGGTGGTCACCGACCGTGGGCTCTGGCTGCCGGGCGACGCCGCGCGGCTGGGCTGGCACGACGTACACAAGGCGGTCTGGTCGGGTCGGGACCTGGCGGTCACCCCGGCCGAGCCGGTCGAGGAGCGACCGGACTACCGGGTGGTGGCGGACGGGGCGGTCCGGGCGTACCTGCTGGTCGATCCGGGTGACGTGCCGCACCAGGTACGGGCCCGGGTGACCCGGTCGGTGGCGTACACGGCACACCACCCGTTGCCGGACGGCGGTCTGCGGATCGCGGCCCGGCAGGTACGTGGAGTCGACGGCCTGACCTGGACGGTCCGCTACGACCCCGGTACGCCGGTCGACGACCCGGCCGTGGTGGCCGAGACCGACCGGTTGGTGGCGGCGGCCCGGTCCGGCACCGACCCGGATCTGTGAGCCGGCCGCCCGCCGGGGCGCGCCCTTGCTGTTGGACGGGCTGACCTGGGCCGTTCCGCCCGGAAACTCGGTGGGACGTGTCGGACCCGGCCGTTATGGTCGAGCCCGTGACTAGGGACGGGATTCTCATCCAGGCGCGAGGGCTGGTCAAACGGTTCGGGGACTTCACCGCCGTCGATGGGATCGACGTCGACGTGCGGGCGGGGGAGGCGTTCGGTTTCCTCGGTCCGAACGGCGCCGGCAAGAGTTCGACGATGCGGATGGTCGGCTGTGTCTCGCCGCCGACCGACGGCGAGTTACAGATCATGGGGATGGACCCCCGGCGGGACGGGCCGGCGATCCGGGCCCGGCTCGGCGTCTGCCCGCAGTTGGACAACCTCGACCCGGAGCTGACCGTCCGGGAAAACCTCACCACCTATGCGCGCTACTTCGGCATCCCGCGCCGGGTGGCCCGGGAGCGCGCCGCCGAGCTGCTCGACTTCGTGCAGCTCGCCGAGCGGGCGGGCAGCAAGGTGGAGCCGCTCTCCGGCGGCATGAAGCGCCGGCTGACCATCGCCCGGGCGATGGTCAACGAGCCCGACATCGTGCTGCTCGACGAGCCGACCACCGGGCTGGACCCGCAGGCCCGGCACCTGGTCTGGGAGCGGCTGTTCCGGCTCAAGCAGCAGGGGGTGACGCTGGTGCTGACCACCCACTACATGGACGAGGCCGAGCAGCTCTGCGACCGGCTGGTGGTGATGGACGGCGGCCGGATCGTCGCCGAGGGGTCGCCGCGGACGCTGATCGAGCGCTACTCGACCCGCGAGGTGGTCGAGCTGCGCTTCGCCGGTGAGACCCAGGAGGCGTTCGCGGGCAAGCTGGACGGGCTCGCCGAGCGGATCGAGGTGCTGCCGGACCGGATCCTGCTCTACGTCACCGACGGCGACGGCGCGGTGGCCGAGGTGCACGCCCGGGCGCTGACCCCGGCCAGCGTGCTGGTCCGGCGCAGCAGCCTGGAGGACGTCTTCCTGCACCTCACCGGCCGGACGTTGGTGGACTGAGATGGCGCTCCTGGAGGCCACGGCGGCCACCCGCCCGCAGGCCGGACTGGTCGGGCGGTTCCCCGCGCTGGCGGTGCTCGAATACAACCTCGTCGCCTACCGCCGCACCTGGCGGGCGGGTGTCTTCTCGTCGTTCCTGCTGCCGCTGCTCACCATGGTCGGCTTCGGAGTGGGCGTCGGGGCGTACGTCGAGGCGCCGGTGGCCGGGGTGCCCTACCTCGACTTCCTCGTGCCGGGGTTGATCGCCTCGACCGCGCTCCAGGTCGCGATCGGCGAGTCGACCTGGCCGGTGCTCGGCAACTTCGAGTGGATCAAGATCTACTTCGCGCAGGCGTCGACACCGCTGCGGGTCGCCGACATCCTCGGCGGCCAGCTCGGCTTCGTGCTGTTCCGGGTGCTCACCAGCAGCCTCGCCTTCCTGCTCGTGGCGGCGGCGTTCGGCACGCTGCACTCGCCGTGGGCGCTGGCCACGCTGCCGCTGGTGGCGCTGATCGCGGCGGCGGTGGCCGTGCCGGTCTTCGCCTACAGCTCCTCGGTACGCAGCGACAGCTACCTGGCGCTGCTGTTCCGGTTCGCGGTGATCCCGATGACCCTCTTCGCCGGAGTGTTCTTCCCGGTCGAGTCGCTGCCTATGGTGCTGCGCTGGCTGGCGTACGCGTCGCCGCTCTGGCACGGCGTGGACCTGTGCCGGGCCGCCACCCTCGGCGTCGCGCCGGCCTGGTCGGTCCCGGGGCACCTGCTCTACCTCGCCGCCTGGGTCGCCGTCGGTTGGTGGCTGGCGCACTCGGCGTTCCGCCGCCGACTGGTGGTCTGAGTCGTCGTCGGCCGGCCCACCCCTGTCCGACCTGTTCCGAGCAGAAGAGAGGCTTCCGTGGTCAGCATCGTCCTGCCCCGGCTGATCAGTTTCGAGGGCGCACCCCGCCGGGCGGCCTCGGTGGCCGAGCGCAACGTCGCGGCGCTGAAGTCCGCGTACTGGGTGGTGCTGATCTCGGGCTTCTTCGAGCCGATGCTCTATCTGCTCTCCATCGGCGTCGGGGTGGGGGAACTGGTCGGCGACCTGACCCTGCCGAGCGGCACAGTGGTGTCGTACGCGGCGTTCGTGGCACCGGCGATGCTGGCCGCCTCGGCGATGAGCGGGGCGCTGGCCGAAACGACGTTCAATTTCTTCGGCAAGATGAAGTACATGAAGCTGTACGACGGGATCCTCGCCACCCCGGTGCAGCCGTTCGAGATCGCCCTCGGCGAGCTGGGCTGGGCGATGCTCCGGGGCAGTCTCTACTCGGCGGCGTTCCTGGCCGTGATGGTGGGGCTGGACCTGACCAGCGGGATCCGGGCGCTGGTCGCCTTCCCGGCCGCCGTACTGGTCGGCTTCGCGTTCGGCGGGCTGGGCATGGCGCTCTCCACCTTCATGCGCAGTTGGCAGGACTTCGACCTGATGGGCTCGGCCCAGTTCGCCCTCTTCCTCTTCTCCGGGACGTTCGTACCGGCCGAGGCGTACCCGTCGGTGCTGCGCTGGGTGGTCGAGGTGACCCCGCTCTACCGCGCGGTGCACCTGGTCCGGGGCATCACCGTGGAGGGCGGCGGCTGGGGCGAACTCGTCGACGTGCTCTATCTGGTCGCGGTGACCGCGCTCGGCCTGGTCGTCGCGGGGCGGCGGATGGGCCGGCTGCTCTGCAAGTGAGGTTGGGCGGGGTCGGCTCGGCGAGCGCCTCGGACACCCCGTCGTCGGGGCGCCGGGCCGCGACAGGTGCCGAGTGATCACGTCTCCGCGCCGGATGCGCAAACCCCGCAACCGACGCAGAGTCGGGGAAATCGAGGACCGCTAATTTCGAGGCATGAGTCTCCCGACGGAACCGATCGGAAGCATCCCCCGACCGCCGGCACTGCTCGCCGGCCTCGCCGACCACGCCGCCGGCCGGATCGGGCGCGACACGCTCGACGCGCTCTACGACGACGCTGTGCGGGACACGATCGCCCGATTCGAGGCGCTCGGCTCCCCGGTTGTCACCGACGGTGAACAACGCAAGCCGAGCTTTGCCACGTACCCCCTGGACGGGCTCGGCGGCCTGGCGCCGGACGGCGTCGTCATCCCGTTCGCGGACGGGCACATCCGGCAGTTGCCGAAACTCACCCGCGGACCGTTCCGCTACGCGGCCCGGTCCGAGAGCTACCTGCGGGCCGCGCAGCGGCACGCGAAGGTGCCGGTCAAGCAGGCCGTGATCGCGCCGTCGGCGCTGAGTCTGCTCTACCCGGCGGACGGCATCGACGGGTACGACCAGGCGGCGTTCCTCGACGACCTGGCCGACGAGGCCGAGGCGGACATCCGTGGTGCCCTGGCGGCCGGGGCGCACCGCGTGCAGCTCGACTTCACCGAGGGGCGCCTCTCCATCAAGCTCGACCCGTCGAAGGGCGTGCTGGACTCGTTCGTGGCGCTCAACAACCGGGTCCTCGACCGGTTCACTCCTGAGGAGCGGGCCCGGATCGGCGTGCACACCTGCCCGGGCGGCGACCAGGACTCGACGCACAGCGCCGACATCGACTACGCCGAGCTGCTGCCGAGCCTGTTCGCACTGCACGCCGGGGTGTTCTACGTACAGTTGGCCAGCGAGCCCGACCCCGACAAGGTGCTGGCCACGATCGCCGCCCAGGTACGCCCGGAGCAGCAGGTCTTCGTCGGCGTCACCGACCCGGTCGACCCGGTGGTGGAAACCCCGGAACAGGTCCGCGACCGGGTGCTGCGGGCCGCCGAATACCTGCCGCCCGACCGGCTCGGCACCTGCGACGACTGCGGCTTCGCGCCGTTCGGCGACGACGTGTCGACCTCGCGGGAGACGGCCTGGGCCAAGGTGCGGGCCCGGGTCGAGGGCACCGCGCTGGCCGCCGAGCGGTTGGGGGTTTGACCGATGGCCCACATCGACCTGGGCGTGGACGAGACCCGGTATCCGGGGATCATCGGCCCGATGCGGTTCCGGCCGGAAACCGCGCGGCCGCTCAACGAACTGGCCGAGGTGCTGCTGCGCGGGCCACACCCGCTCTCGCCCGGCGAGCGGGAGCTGATCGCGGCGTACGTGTCCGGCCTCAACGAGTGCGAGTTCTGCTGCACCTCGCACTCGGCCTTCGCCGCAGCGCAACTCGACGCCGGCATGCCGCTGGTGGACCAGGTACGCGCCGACCTCGACTCGGCGCCGGTCCCGGCAAAGCTCCGGGCCCTGCTGAGGATCGCGGCAGCGGTCCGCGACGACGGCCGCAAGGTCACCCCGGCGCTGGTCGAGGCCGCCCGTGCCGAGGGCGCCAGCGATCTGGAGATCCACGACACCGTACTGATCGCGGCGGCGTTCTGCATGTACAACCGGTACGTCGACGGGCTCGGCACCCTGACCCCGGACGACCCGTCCGGGTACGCCGAGCCGGCCCGCTGGATCATCGAGCGCGGCTACCTGGCGCTGACCGATCCCGACGCGACGTCCCCGGCACCGGACTGACCGGCCCGGCCCGTCCTGCCCCGGCCCGGCTCCGCGACGACCGCAAGCTGCAAGAGCGGGATCGCGGCCGGGGAGGCGGGGACCGCAGCGGGTGACCGCCCGCTTTCCTTGATCAACAACTAACTTTCGTCCGTTGGGACAAAAGTTAGCGTCATCTTGGATGAAGCTCTAGACATCCGCTCCGGAAGGCTCCTACTGTGTCGAACACAACGCGGTGGCGTTGCGTCGACGTGAACCGATGCCTGACGGAGGTGAGTCCCTGTGCGCACCCCGGAAGCGCTGCATCTGCGGCTGCTGAGGCTGTTGCGCGACGAGGGCGCGGTGTCCCGGGCCGAACTGGCGGACCGGTTGCAGATTCCTCGGCCGCGCCTGCTCGCCGAGCTGGAGCGGTTGGTCAGCCTCGGCTACGTGGCGGAGGCCGGACTCGCCGCCTCCCGGGGCGGGCGCCGCTCCACCCTTGTCGAACTCAACCCCGACCTGCGGTTCGCCGCCGTCGATCTGGGGGCCAGCTCGATCGACGTCGAGGTGGTCAACGGCCGGCTCGAACCCGTCGCCGCGTACGCCGAGACGACCGACATCCGGTCCGGCCCCAAGGTGATACTGCAACGGGTGCACGAACTGCTGCACAAGGCGAAGGTCGACGGGGCGTACGAGCGGCTGCACGCGGTCGGCATCGGCGTACCGGGGCCGGTGAGCTTCCGGGACGGCGTACCGGTCTCGCCGCCGATCATGCCCGGCTGGGACCGTTTCCCCGTCCGTGAGCTGCTGACCCGGGAGCACGGCTGCCCGGCGGTGGTGGACAACGACGTCAACATCATGGCCATCGGCGAGCGGCACGGCGGGGTGGCGCACTCGGTCGACGACTTCCTGTTCGTCAAGATCGGCACCGGCATCGGCTGCGGCATCTACCTCTCCGGCGAGGTCTACCGGGGCACCGACGGCTGTGCCGGCGACATCGGGCACATCCAGGTCGACTCGCACGGGCCGATGTGCTCGTGCGGCAACGTCGGCTGCCTGGAGGCGCTGTTCAGCGGCGCCGCGCTGGCCAAGGAGGCCACCGTGGCGGCCCGCAGCGGCACGTCGCCGGCGCTGGCCGACCGACTGGCCGCCACCGGTACGGTCACCGCGCTCGACGTCGCCGAGGGCGCCATCGAGGGGGACGTGACCTGCATCCGGCTGATCCGTGACGGCGGGCGGCGGGTCGGCGGCGTACTGGCCGGTCTGGTCAGCTTCGCCAACCCGTCGATGATCGTCATCGGCGGCGGGCTGGCCCAGCTCGGCCACATCCTGCTGGCGGAGATCCGCAGCGTGGTCTACCGGCGTTCGCTGCCGCTCGCCACCGGCAACCTGCCGGTGGTCCTCTCCGAACTCGGTCCCCGGGCCGGGGTCACCGGCGCCGCCGTACTCGCCACCGACGTCGCGTTCGCGGAGGCGTCATGACCGGGCGGATCGAGCGCCTCGGCCGGTCGAGTCGGTCGGGTCGGGACGGCGACGAGCGTACCGAGGAGACGTCATGACCGAACCCGCCGAGCGGCCCGCTGCCGACGAGACCGTACCGGCCGGCGTGCAGAGCCCGAACGGGACCGGCCCGGTCGGCGACCCGCCACCGCTGGTGACCCCGCCGGCCGACACCGTGCCCGGCGAGGTCGTCCTCCGGCTCACCGACGTGGTGAAGACCTTCCCGGGCGTACGCGCGCTGGACGGGGTGCAGTTGGAGGTGCGGGCCGGCGAGGTGCACTGCCTGCTCGGCCAGAACGGCGCCGGCAAGTCGACGCTGATCAAGGTGCTCTCCGGTGCACACCAGCCCGACTCGGGTCAGGTGGAGTGGCTCGGCGAGCCTGTCTCGTTCGGCAACCCGCAGGCCGCGATGAAGGCCGGCATCGCCACCATCTACCAGGAACTCGACCTGGTCGAGGACCTGTCGGTGGCCGAGAACGCCTTCCTCGGGCACGAGCCGCGCCAGCTCGGCTTCGTCCGGCGCGGCTACATGGCCCGGCAGACCCGGGAGATCCTGGCCCGGCTCGGGCACCCGGAGATTCCGCCCCGCCGGATGGTCCGCTCGCTGCCGTCCGCCGGCAAGCAGATCGTCAGCATGGCCCGGGCGCTCTCGCACGAGGCCCGACTGATCATCATGGACGAGCCGAGCGCCGTACTGGCACACGACGAGGTCGGCAACCTGTTCCGGATCATCCGGGAGTTGACCGCCCAGGGCATCGCGGTCATCTACATCTCGCACCGGATGGAGGAGATCCGCGAGATCGGCGACCGGGTCACCGTACTCAAGGACGGCCGGACCACCGCGGCGAACCTGCCGGCCCGGTCCACCCCGACCCGCGACCTGGTCAGCCGGATGACCGGCCGGACCATCGAGTACGTCTTCCCGGACCGCCCGGCCGAGACGCCGGCCGCCGAGAAACTGCTCGAGGTACGCGAACTCAGCCGGGAGGGCGAGTTCGCCGACGTGTCGCTGACCGTGCACGCGGGTGAGATCGTCGGCATCGCCGGCCTGGTCGGCTCGGGCCGCTCCGAGCTGCTGGAGACCATCTTCGGGGCCCGCCGGGCCAGCACCGGCACGGTCTCGATGGCCGGCCGGCAGGTCCGGCCGGGCAGTGTCGGTGCCGCCGTCCGGGCCGGCATGGGGATGGCCCCGGAGGAGCGGAAGAGCCAGGCGCTGCTGCTCGGCGAGCCGATCTACCGCAACGTCACGCTCGCCACCTTCACCCGGTGGGCCCGACTGGGCTTCACCGACGCCGGCCGGGAGCGGGCCGAGGCGAACGAGGTCGCCGACCGGCTGGAACTGCGGCCGCTGGACGTCCGGCGACCCGTCCGGACGCTCTCCGGCGGCAACCAGCAGAAGGTCGTGGTCGGCCGCTGGCTGCTCGGCGGCACGAAACTGCTGCTGCTCGACGAGCCGACCCGGGGCGTCGACGTCGGCGCCCGGGCCGAGCTGTACCAGGTGATCCGGGCGCTGGCCGCCCGGGGAGTGGGCGTACTGCTGGTCTCCAGCGAGGTGCCGGAGGTGCTCGGCCTGGCCGACCGCGTACTGGTGATGCGGGAGGGCCGGGTGGTGCACGAGGCGCCAGCCGGAGAACTCGACGAAGACACCGTGCTCGACCTCGTGATGGCGGGGTCGCTGATGGAGGGGGCGCCAGCGTGACCGAACGTACCGAGACCGCCGCGCCGGCGGGGGCGGCGCCGCCCGCGGACCGGCCGTCGCCGGTCTCGCCGGCCCCGGCCGGAGCGCCGGTCCACAAGGGAGCCGGTACGCCCGGGAACGGCACCGGCCGGTGGAGTGGCGACGCGGGTGAGTCGTTCCGGCGCAACCTGGGCCTGGTCGGGGTACTGGTGGTGCTGATCGTCATCGGCATCGTCACCCGACCCGACCTGTACAGCGACATGAACTGGGTCGGCGACAACATCATGTCGATCCTCACCCTGGCCTCGGTGGTCGGCGTGGTGACCGTGGGCATGACGTTCGTGATCATCGGTGGCGGGATCGACCTCTCGGTCGGCGCGATCGTGGCGCTGGCCGGGGTCTGGAGCACCACGGTCGCGACCCAGAGCTACGGCGCCGGAGGGATGATCTTCACCGCGGTCGTGGTGGCGGTCTGCGTCGGGCTGGTCAACGGCTTTCTGATCTCGTACGGCCGGCTGGTGCCGTTCATCGCCACCCTGGCCATGCTGGTCGCCGCCCGGGGTCTCGCCGCCGAGATCTCCGACAAGCAGACCCAGGTCTCCAACAACGCGACCATCAACGGCATCGCCAGCAACGACGTACTGGGCATCCCGGTGCTGGTCTTCATCCTCGCCGGGGTGGTGGCGGCCGGCTGGGTACTGCTCAACCGCACCACCTTCGGTCGGCGTACGGTCGCGGTCGGCGGCAACCCGGAGGCGGCCCGGCTGGCCGGCATCAACGTACGCCGGCACAGCATGCTGCTCTACGCGCTCTCCGGCCTCTGCTGCGGAATCGCCGCGATCATGCTCACCGCGCAGGCCAACTCCGCGCAGGCGGCGATGGCGAACCTCTACGAACTCGACGCGATCGCCGCGGCGATCATCGGTGGCACGCTGCTCAGCGGCGGCCGGGGCACGATCGTCGGCTCCCTGCTCGGCGTGATCATCTTTGCCACCATCACCAACCTGTTCGCGATCAACGGCCTCTCCACCGAGGCGCAGAACATGGTCAAGGGCGGCATCATCGTCGCCGCCGTGCTGGTCCAGCAGTTCCGGTTCAAGTCGCTCACCCAGCTCCTCGCCCGTAACAAGCTCCGCTCGACGAACTGACGCACCGCAGCAGTACCCGGTGGCGCCCGTCGCCGGTGGCCGCTCCTCGGCCACCGGCCGATGGACCCCACCCACCTCACCCCACCCGAAGTCCAGATAACCAGGAGGTCGTCATGACCCAGCACGATCCGCTCCGGCCGGTGCGCGACCTGTCCCGCCGCCGGCTGCTGCTCGGCGGAGCGGCGGTGGGCGCCGGTGCCCTGCTCACCGCCTGCACCAGCAACGACAACGGCTCCGGTGACGGCGGAGGTGAGCAGGTCAAGGCGGCGGACAGCTCGGCCAACCCGAACAGCGCACCCGGGCAGAAGGTCGTGATCGGCTTCTCCGCACCGGCCGCCGACCACGGCTGGCTCGCCGCCATCACCAAGAACGCCGAGGCGCAGGCGAAGGTCTTCTCCGACGTGGAGTTCAAGACCGTGGCCGCCGGTGCGGACGCCGCCGCCCAGCGGGCCGCGCTCTCCACGCTGATCTCGCAGAAGCCGAACGTGATCGTGATGCTGCCGCACGACGGCAAGGAGCTGAACGCCTCCGGGCTGGAGGCGATGAAGGCCGGCATCCCGGTGATCAACCTGGACCGGGCGTTCCCGGACGCGCTGGCGTACCGGCTCCAGATCAAGGGCGACAACTACGGCATGGGTGTCGCGGCCGGCCGCTACATCGGCGAGCAGATGAAGGCCAAGGGGATCACCAACCCGATCATCGGCGAGATCGCCGGCATGGACGAGCTGGAGCTGACCAAGGAGCGCTCCGCCGGCTTCGCCGCCGAGCTGGCCGTTTTCGGCTTCAAGGTGGCCAACCGGCGCGCCGCGCGGTTCACCGCCGACACCGGCCAGAGCGAAGCCTCGCAGCAACTCCAGGCGTTGCCCAAGATGGACGCGCTGTGGAACCACGACGACGACCAGGGCATCGGGGTACTGGCCGCGATCAAGCAGGCCAACCGCACCGAGTTCATCATGGTCGGCGGCGCCGGCTCCAAGGCCGCCATCGACGCGATCGTGGCCGACAACAGCGTCCTGAAGGCAACCGTCACCTACAGCCCCTCGATGGCCTCGTCGGCGATCTCGCTGGCCCGGCTCATCGGCCAGGGCAAGGGCATGTCCGACCTGGTCGAGTTGCAGGTGCCGAAGGAGATCACCTTGGCCTCCGAGACGATCACGAAAGAGAACGCGAGCCAGTACGCCAAGCTCGGGTTCTGACACACCGGGGGGAGACCCACCTTGTCCACGAACGAGAAAGAACTGCGGGTCGGCATGGTCGGCTACGCGTTCATGGGCGCCGCGCACTCGCAGGCGTGGCGGACCGTGAACCGCGTCTTCGACCTGCCGGTACGAGCCCGGATGGCCCTGATCTGCGGCCGGGACGAGTCCAAGGTCGCCGACGCGGCCGGCCGGCTCGGCTGGGAGGGGCACACCACCGACTGGCGTGAACTGATCGCCCGGGACGACATCGACATCGTCGACGTCTGCACACCCGGCGACAGCCACGCCGAGATCACCATCGCGGCCCTGGAGGCGGGCAAGCACGTACTGTGCGAGAAGCCGCTGGCCAACACGGTCGAGGAGGCTCGGGCCATGGTCGCCGCGGCGGCCAAGGCCCAGACGGTGGGCGTACGGGCCATGTGCGGGTTCAACTACCGCCGGGTTCCCGCGGTCAGCCTGATGCGGGAGCTGGTCGCCTCCGGCCGGCTCGGCGTGATCCGGCACGTCCGCGCGGTCTACCTGCAGGACTGGATCACCGACCCGCAGTTCCCGCTGGTCTGGCGGCTGCAAAAGGACAAGGCCGGGTCCGGTGCGCTCGGCGACATCGGGGCGCACATCATCGACCTGACCCAGTTCGTGACCGGTCAGCGGATCACCGGGGTCAGCGCGATCACCGAAACCTTCGTCAAGGAGCGCCCGCTACCCGCCGAGTCGAGCGGACTGGCCGCCTCGGCCGACGGTGCCGGTGCCGCCACGGGGCAGGTCACCGTCGACGACGCGGCGGTCTTCGTGGCCCGGCTCGACGGCGGCGGGCTCGCCACCTACGAGGCGACCCGGTTCGCCACCGGGCGGCGCAACGCGCTGCGGGTCGAGATCAACGGTTCGCTCGGCTCGGTGGCGTTCGACCTCGAGCGCCTCAACGAGCTGGAGTTCTACGACGCCGCCGAGCCCGGCGTCGAGCAGGGCTTCCGGCGGATCCTGGTGACCGAGGGCGACCACCCGTACATGGCGGCGTGGTGGCCGCCGGGGCACATCATCGGGTACGAGCACTCGTTCACGCACGAGCTGCGGGACTTCCTCGCGGCTGTCGCCGCCGGGTCGGACCCGACTCCGTCGTTCACCGACGCGCTCCAGGTCCAGCTCGTGCTGGACGCGGTGGCGCGCTCGGCGGAGCTGGGCTCGTCCTGGACCGGAGTGGAGCCGGTACCCGCCCCGGTCACCGCGTAACCCGTCGACCCGGCGTACGCCGGCTTCCCGCCCGACGTGGCGTGGAGCCGGCACCGCCGGAGAGAGTTGTCCACCCGTCGGGTGGGTTGGCCCGGGCTCGGGCCGGCGGACCCGACCCGAGAAGCTTTCCGGGACGACCGGCGAGGGTCCGGTCGCGGTTGCGCCCCGCGACCGGATGGAGGTCGATCCGGAAGGAGTGCGTACGCGCACGGCGGAGCCCGCTCCAGTCGTCGCGTACGACAGGTGACACGGCCGTCCGGTGTGGCCGGACCGGGATTCCCCGGCCGCACCGGACGCCGGAACCACACCGGCTGACCCCCAACCGGTGGAACCGCCCCGGTCCGACGTCCCGGACCGACCCGAAACCGCGACGCGGGTCCGGCCACCCCCGGCCCGACCGGTCGCCCGACGACTTCGCGCCGGCCCCGCACAGTGGTCGGCGACACAACTCCACACGGAACCGCGACCGGAGCCGGCAACCCCCGCCGACCCGGTCGCCATGGATCGGGGGAGGCAGGACCGCGACGCCGACCGGCCCTGCCTACCAAGCCCCGTCCGCCCGCACGGTCACGGACCCAAGCAGTGTCGTTGCCGCCGACTCCGGCGCTGCCGCACGGGATGTTCCACCGGGGTCGGTCGGGCGGGCGGGGCGCTTTTCTCGGCTACGAGGCAGGATGTCCCGATAGGCGGACTCGGCGGGCGATCCGGCATATCGCCCGGTTCGTCGTACGCCCCCGGTCGGCCCACGGCCGTGCCGGCACCGGAGGGAGGAGCACTGATGCGTACGGGTGTCTGGCTGGTAGGCGGACGTGGTTCGGTCGCGGTGACCAGCACGGTCGGGGCGTTGGCCCTGCGGGCCGGGCTCGCCGAGCCGACGGGTTGCGTGACCGAGCTGCCGGCGCTGCGTACCGCGGCCCTGCCGGCCCTGGCCGACCTGGTCTTCGGTGGGCACGACATCGCCACCACGCCGCTGGTGAAGAAGGCCGAGGCGCTGGCCGAGGCGGGCGTACTGCCGGCCCGGCTGGTGGCGGCACTGGCCGAGGAACTCGGCACGGTCGAGGCCGAACTGCGGCCGGCACCGACCGGTGGCACCCAGGCGGCGGTGATCGAGGCGATCGTCGCCGACCTGACCGGATTCCGCGAACGGCACGGGCTGGACCGGGTGGTGGTGGTCAACGTCTCCTCGACCGAGCCGGCCCCGGCGCCGCATCCGGCACACGCCCGACTCTCCGAACTGGACGTTGCGCTCGCCGAGGGGAGCCCGCTGCCGGCCAGCTCCGCGTACGCGTACGCCGCCTTCACCGCCGGTTGCCCCTATGTGGACTTCACGCCGTCGACCGGCGCCCGACTGCCCGCCCTCGCCGAACTCGCGCAACGGGCCGGCCTCCCGTACGCCGGGCACGACGGCAAGACCGGCGAGACGCTGGTCAAGTCGGTCCTCGCCCCGATGTTCGCCATGCGGCACCTGCGGGTACGGAGCTGGTCCGGCACCAACCTGCTCGGCGGCGGGGACGGCGCCAACCTGGCCGAGCCGGCGGCGAACGCGGCCAAGTCCGCCAGCAAGCAGCGGGTACTCGGCGAGACCCTCGGCTATGTCCCGCAGGGCAACACCCGGATCGAGTACGTCGACGACATCGGGGACTTCAAGACCGCCTGGGACCTGGTCACCTTCTCCGGCTTCCTCGGTACCCCGATGCGGATGGAGTTCACCTGGCACGGCTGCGACTCGTCGCTCGCCGCGCCGCTGGTGCTCGACCTGGCCCGGCTGACCGCCGCCGCGCACCGGGCCGGCCGGACCGGCCCGCTGACCGAGCTGGCGTTCTTCTTCAAGGATCCGCTCGGCGAGGTGCCGCACGCCCTCGCCGAACAGTGGGCCACGCTGCGCGCCTTCGTCCGCGAGCTGGACGCCGAGCCGACTTCGGGAGGCGCGGATGCCGTCACTGCGTGACCTGGCTGAGCTGGTCCGGGCGCCGGCCGCGCTCTCCGTACCCGGGGACGTGGTGGCCGGGGCCGCCGCCGCCGACGCGCTGGACCGCCGGGTACCGGGGCTGGCCGGCGCGTCGGTGCTGCTCTACTGGGCCGGGATGGCCGCCAACGACTGGGCGGACCGCGAACTCGACGCGCGGGAGCGACCGGAGCGGCCGATCCCCAGTGGACGGGTGTCGCCGGGGCTCGCCCTCGGCGTCTCGGCCGGGCTCACCGCCGCCGGGATCGGGCTCGCCGGGCTGGCCGGTGGGCGCCGGGCGCTGGCCGTGGCGGTGCCGCTGGCCGGCGCGGTCTGGGCGTACGACCTGCGAGCCAAGAACACTCCGGCCGGGCCGGCGGTGATGGCCGCCTGCCGGGGGCTGGACGTGCTGCTCGGCGCCAGCGGGGGTCGGGTGGTCCGGGCGGTACCGGCGGCGCTGACGGTGGCCGCGCACACGTACACGGTCACCGAACTCTCCCGGCGGGAGGTCTCCGGCGCGACCCGGACGCTACCGGCCGCGACCCTGGCCGGTACCGCCGCGGTGGCCGCCGCCGCAGTGGCCCGGCGCCGGACCGCCGACCCGGCCCGACCCGCCCGCCACCCCGACTGGCGGACCCTGGTCCCGGCCGCCCTCGCCGGCTGGTACGGCCTCCAGTACGGCACCGCGCAGGCCCGGGTGGCGGCCGACCCGCAGGCGTCCCGGGTCCGGGCCGCGGTCGGCGCCGGCATCACCGGCCTGCCCGCCCTACAGGGCGCGCTGGTCGCCCGGGCCGGCGCCGCGCTGCTCGGCGTCGCGGTCGCCGCCGCCGCCCCGCTCGGCCGCCGCCTCGCCCGACTGGTCTCGCCGACATGACCGCCGCAGCCGGCCCCGCCGCGCCGGACCCGGGCTCGACGGGCGGTCCCGCCGTGCCCGGGCTGCGCTTCGGGTACGGGACCAACGGCTTCGCCAACCACCGGCTGGACGACGCGCTGCGGGTGATCGCCGACCTCGGCTACCAGGGCGTGGCGCTGACCCTCGACCACGACCACCTGGACCCGTTCGGCCCCGAGCTTGCGGCCCGGGTGGCGGCGGTCGGCCGGAGCCTCGCCACGCACGGACTCGGGGTGGTGGTCGAGACCGGGGCCCGCTACCTGCTGGACCCCTGGCACAAGCACGCGCCGACGCTGCTGCACGACGACAACGCGCTGCGGGTCGAGTTCCTCCGCCGGGCCGTCACGATCGGGGCCGACCTGGGCGCCGAGGCGGTCTCCTTCTGGTCCGGGGTACGACCGAGCGGCGTCGACCCGACGACCGCCTGGGACCGGCTGGTCGCCGGCTGTGCCGAGCTGGTCGAGGTCGCCGACGCCGCCGGGATGCCGCTCGGGTTCGAGCCGGAGCCGGGCATGCTGGTGGCCGAGATCGCCGACTGGCGGCGGTTGCGGGACGCCCTCGGTGCCCCGCCCGGCTTCGGCATCACCCTCGACATCGGACACTGCCGGTGCCTGGAGCCACAGCCGGTGCCCGACTGCGTGGCGCAGGTGGCTCCGTACCTGGTCAACGTGCAGATCGACGACATGCGCCGGGGAGTGCACGAGCACCTGGAGTTCGGCACCGGCGAGATCGACTTCCCGCCCGTACTGCGGGCGCTGGCCGAGGCCGGTTACGCCGGGCTGGTCGCCGTCGAGCTGCCCCGGCACTCGCACGCGGCCCCGTCGGTGGCGGCGCACTCGATCGAGTTTCTCCGCACCGCTGCCGCCGACGCCGGGCTCGTGACGGAGCGCATGAGCACCGTGCCGGACCGGGGGCGGTGAACGGCACACCGGACTGAGACGTACGACCCGGGGGGACCGCGACCACCATCCACACCGGAAAGACTGGGGAGGACCGGATGGAACCGGAACCGGAACTGGAACGACTGCGGGCGGCGCTGCTGGCCGTACCCGACGGGCGGCTGCCCGACCGGGACTGGCTGCTCGACCGGGACTGGCTGGCCGAGGCGCTGCGCCGGGTCGGGGCCGAACCGGCCGCGCTCGGCCGGCTCTTCGCGGCGGCCGGCCGCAGGTGCGGGCGGACACCCCTGCCCGACCTGCCGGACTGGACCGCCGACGACGCGGCCCGGGTACTGCTGCTCGCCGCGCTGCCCCCGACCGAGCTGCCCGGTCAGGTCGAGGCCCGCTACCGCGAGGGCGACGCGGCCGAGCGACGGGCGGTGCTGCGTGCCCTGCCGCTGCTGCCGGTCGGCGACGCCGGAGTACCGCTGCTGCACGACGCGATCCGGACCAACGACACCCGGCTGGTCTCCGCCGCCCTCGGCCCGTACTCGACCCGGCTCGACCAGGCCGCCTGGCGGCAGGCGGTACTCAAGTGCGTCTTCACCGGGATCCCGCTGGCCGCCGTGCACCGGCTCCACGACCGGGCCGACGCCGAGCTGGCCACCATGCTGGCCGGCTTCGCCGACGAGCGCCGGGCGGCCGGCCGGGACATGCCGGCCGACGCGACCGCGTTGCTGGCTCGACTGAGCGTGCCGCACCGGTCGGGGACCCCGACCGGGCCGGGCGCGGAGGAGGAGGCGTGATGAGGATCTTCGACCCGCACATCCACATGACCTCGCGGACCACCGACGACTACGAACGGATGGCCGCCGCCGGGGTACGTGCCCTGGTGGAGCCGGCGTTCTGGCTCGGTCAGCCCCGGACCAGCGCCGCTTCCTTCGTCGACTACTTCGACTCGCTGGTCGGCTGGGAGCCGTTCCGGGCCGGCCAGTTCGGCATCCGGCACCACGCCACCATCGCGCTGAACCCGAAGGAGGCCAACGACCCGCGCTGCCGGGAGGTGCTCGACCTGCTGCCCCGCTATCTGGACAAGGACGGTGTGGTGGCGGTCGGCGAGGTCGGCTACGACTCGATGACGCCGGAGGAGGACGAGGTCTTCGCCGCCCAGCTCGCCCTGGCGGTCGCACACGAGCTGCCGGCGCTGGTGCACACCCCGCACCGGGACAAGGCCCGGGGCACCGAACGCAGCCTGGCGGTGGTCGCCGAGTCCGGCCTCGACCCCGGCCGGGTGGTGATCGACCACCTCAACGAGGTGACCGTGCCGCTGGTCCGGGACAGCGGCTGCTGGCTCGGCTTCTCCATCTATCCGGAGACCAAGATGTCGCCGCCGCGGATGGTCGAGCTGCTCCGCACGTACGGCACCGAGCGGATGCTGGTCAACTCGGCCGCCGACTGGGGCCGGTCGGATCCGCTGCTGACCCGGGCCACCGGCGAGGCGATGCTGGCCGCCGGATTCGACGCCGACGACGTCGACCGGGTGCTCTGGCGCAACCCGGTGGAGTTCTACGGCCAGTCCGGCCGGCTGGAGCTGGCCGACGACGAGTCCGCTGGCGAGCCGGCGGGTGAGGCGACACCCGGCACCTTCGAGGGGAACTCGATCCTGCGGGGCGGTAGCTGATGCGGCTGCGGCACGCCGACGGGCAGACGGTGCACCTGAGCTACTGCACCAACGTGCATCCGGCCGAGGACCTGGCCGGGGTGTTGGGGCAGCTCGACACGTACGCGGTGCCGATCCGGGAGCGGTTGGGTGCCGACGTACTCGGGTTGGGGCTGTGGCTGGCCGCGCCGGTGGCGGCCGGGCTCGCCGCCGACCCGCAGACCCGGCGAAAACTGCGCGCCGAGCTGACCGCGCGCGGGCTGGAGGTGGTGACCCTGAACGGGTTCCCCTACCAGTCCTTCCACGCCCCGGTGGTGAAGCAGGCCGTCTACCACCCGGACTGGACCACCCGGGAACGGCTGGTCTACACCCTGAACCTGGCCACCGTACTTGTCGACCTGCTCCCCGACGACGCCGTCCGGGGCTCGGTCTCCACCCTGCCACTGGCCTGGCGGGAGCCGTGGGGGCAGCGCCAGTCCGACCGGGCGGCCCGGGTGCTGGACGAGTTGGCCGCCAAGCTGACCCAGATCGCCTGGCGTACCGGCCGGGCGGTCCGGGTCGGCTTCGAGCCGGAGCCGGGCTGCGTGGTCGAGTCGACCGGCCAGGCGGTCGCCGCACTGTCCCGGGTGGACACCGACCGGCTCGGCATCTGTCTCGACCTGGCCCACCTCGCCTGCGCCTGGGAGCAGCCGGCCGAGGCGCTGGGCCGGCTGCGCGCCGCCGGGCTGCCGGTGGTGAAGGTGCAGGTCTCGGCCGCGCTGGCCGCCGCCGATCCGGTCGCCGCCGCCGACACCCTGCGCGGGTACGTCGAACCGCGCTTCCTGCACCAGACCCGCGCGGAACCGTGTGGCAGGGCCGCCGATCCGGCCGACCCGGCGTACGCCGCCGACGACCTGGACGCGGCGCTCGCCGCCGACCTGCCCGGCGCCTGGCGGGTGCACTACCACGTACCGCTGCACGCCGTACCCGCCGCGCCGCTGGAGTCCACCGTTCCGGTGCTCCGGGAGGCGCTCCGGGAGCTGTTCGCCGGGCCGGTCGCCGGCTGCGACCACCTGGACGTCGAGACGTACACCTGGGGGGTGCTGCCGGCCGCGCAGCGCCCGGGATCGGACGCGGAGCTGGCCGGCGGAATCGCCGCCGAGCTGGCCTTCGCCCGCGACGAACTGGTCACGCTCGGCCTGACCGGGATCCCCGGCGGCCTGACCGGGATCCCCGGCGGCCTGACCGGAATCCCCGGCGGTCCGGCCGCCCCCGCATCCGCGCCGAGGAGGCACGATGGCTGACAGTCCACTGGTCGTGATCGACGTGGTCGGGCTGACCCCCCGGCTGCTGGCCCACATGCCCCGGCTGCGCGCCCTGGCCGACGCCGGCTGCCAGGCCGAACTCGGTACCGTGCTGCCGGCGGTGACCTGCTCGGCGCAGGCGACCCTGCTCACCGGGGCGCTGCCGGCCGAGCACGGCATCGTCGGCAACGGGTGGTATTTCCGGGACCTGGGCGAGGTCTTCCTCTGGCGCCAGCACCACGCGTTGATGGGCGGGGAGAAGGTCTGGCAGGCGGCCCGCCGCGCGCGCCCGGACTACACCGTGGCCAACGTCTGCTGGTGGTACGCGATGGGCGCCGACGTGAACTGGACGGTGACGCCCCGGCCGATCTACTACGCCGACGGGCGCAAGGAGCCGGACTGCTACACCGACCCGCCGGAGCTGCACGACGAGCTGACCGGGAAGTTGGGCGGGTTTCCGCTGTTCACGTACTGGGGGCCGGGGGCGGGACTGCCGTCGTCCCGATGGATCTGCCGGGCCGCCGAGCAGATCATGGTCGAGAAGAATCCCGACCTGACGCTGGTGTACGTCCCGCACCTCGACTACGACCTGCAACGCTTCGGCCCGTCGTCCCCACAGGCGTCGGCCGCCGCGGCCGAACTCGACGCGGTACTCGGTCCGCTGCTGGACGCGGCAGCCGCCCGGAACGCGACCGTGGTGGTGCTCTCGGAGTACGGCATCACCGAGGCGAGCCGGCCGGTGGACGTGAACCGGCTGCTCCGCTCCGAGGGACTGCTCCGGGTCTACACCCAGGACGGGATGGAATACCTCGACCCGTGGACCTCCCGGGCGTTCGCGGTCGCCGACCACCAGATCGCACACGTCTACGTGAAGGACCCGGCCGACGTACCGGCGGTGGCGAAGCTCTGCGCCGGGCTGCCCGGGGTCGCCGAGGTGCTGGACGCCGCCGGCAAGGCGGAACACGGGCTGGACCACGAACGGGCCGGCGAGCTGGTGCTGGTCGCCGAGCCGGACGCCTGGTTCAGCTACTACTACTGGCTGGACGACGCCCGGGCCCCGGACTTCGCCCGGCTGGTGGAGATCCACCGCAAACCCGGGTACGACCCGGCCGAACTCTTCTTCGACCCGGCCGCGCCGGGTGCGGCGAAGCGGCGGGCGGCGGTGGCGCTGGCCCGGAAGAAGCTCGGGATGCGCTACCTGATGAGCGTGGTGGGGCTGGACGCCGGCGCGCGGGCGGTACGCGGCTCGCACGGCCGGCTGCCCGCCGATCCGGCGGACGCCCCGGTGCTGATCTGCTCGGACCGGTCGGCGGCCCGGGACAGCTACCGGGCCACCGAGGTCAAGAGCCTGCTGCTCCGCCTCGCCGACGCCGATCCCGCCGCTGCCCTGGGAGATCGGCCATGACGGCGACCGTGCCGGAGGTGGATCTGGGCGACCTACGGAAGCGCTTCGACGCCCAACTCGTCGCCTTCCTCGACCGGCAGGACCCGGACTGGCCGGACGGCGCCCCCCGGGGCGTCTTCACCACCCTGCACCGGTTCGTGCTGGCCGGCGGCAAGCGGCTGCGCCCGCTCTTCTGCTACTGGGGCTGGCGGGCCGCCGGGGGTGCGGACGGTACGCCGATCGTGGCCGCCGCCGCCGCGCTGGAGCTGTTCCACGCCTTCGCGCTGATCCACGACGACATCATGGACGGCAGCGACCGGCGCCGGGGCGAGCCCTCGGTGCACCGGCTCTTCGCCGACCTGCACGCCCGGTCGGCCTGGCGCGGCGACCCGGCCTCGTACGGCCGCAGCACCGCGCTGCTCTGCGGTGACCTCTGCGCGGCCTGGGCGGACCAGCTCTTCCACGAGTGCGGGCTCTCCCCGGCGGAGGTGCACCAGGGGTACGGCGTCTTCGCGACGATGCGTACCGAGGTGATCGCGGGGCAGTATCTGGACCTGGTCTCCGGGGTGGGGGACGGTTCGGTGGCGAGCGCGCTGACCGTGGTGCGGATGAAGGCGGCCCGCTACACGGTGACCCGGCCGTTGCAGATCGGTGCCGCACTGGCGGCCGGTTCGCCGGAGCTGCTCGGCGCGCTGGCCGCGTTCGGCGACCCGCTGGGCGACGCGTTCCAGCTCCGGGACGACGTGCTCGGGGTCTTCGGCGATCCGGCGCTGACCGGCAAGTCCATCCTGGACGATCTGCGCGAGGGGAAGCCGACGGTGATGATGGCGTTGGCCCGGGGGAGTGCCGACCGGGCCCAGGCGCAGCGGTTGAAGGCGCTCTTCGGCAACCCGGAGCTGGACCCGGACGGCGCCGCCGAGCTGCGATCGATCATCGTGGCGACCGGTGCATTGGACCGGATCGAGCAGATGATCAAGGTACGCACCGACGCCGCGCTGGCGGCGCTGGCCGAGGCGCCGGTCTCCGCCGAGGCCGCCACGGTGCTCGCCACCCTGGCTGCCGAGGCCGTGGAACGGCACGGATAACGCCGCGCGGCGGGGTGGTCGGCCGGACGGTCCACAGTGGCGCGGAGAGGCGCTAGTCGATCACTGGTCCGGCAACTTTTCACCGTGTCGACAAAAGTTCATGTTGGCGTGGCAGAAGGCATAGACACATCCACACATAGAAATTACTGTGTCGAGCACAGCTCAAAGTTGTTACGTCGAGGTAACCGACGGCGCGGTTAGCCCACGACAGCGATCGGCGTACCGGTGTGCCCATGCCGGTCCACGGTCGCGGCTTGGCGGGAACGGCGGCCCCCGGGCGGAGATCCACCCCGACGGCATCTGGCGCGACGGCGAGCGCCCTGCCTGTATCGCAACTGGTCAGGACGGGAGTGCACGACCATGTCTCTCACCCACCATCCCCGCCCACCCGGCCGATCCGGCCGCGCGCATCCGACAGGACCCCGGCGGTGGGCCGGCGGCGCCGCGCTGCTGCTGGCCGCCACCACCCTCCCGGCGGTACTCGCCCCGGCCGCCCCCGCCGTGGCGCACCCGATCACCGCCTCCGACTTCCAGCAGGTGACCCTGGCCCGTGGCGTCGCCGAGGTGGGCGAGCCGATGACCATCGCGGTGCTGCCGGACCGCTCGGTGCTGCACACCGCCCGCAACGGCACGCTGCGCCGCACCGACGCCGCCGGCAACACCGCCGTACTCGGCACCCTGCCGGTCTACACCCACGACGAGGAGGGGTTGCAGGGCGTCGGCGTCGACCCCGGCTTCGCCACCAACCGGCAGATCTACCTCTACTACGCCCCGCCGCTGAGCACGCCGGCCGGTGACGCCCCGGCGAACGGCACCCCCGCGCAGTTCGCGCCGTTCGCCGGGGTGAACCGGCTCTCCCGGTTCACCCTGAACGCCGACTTCACCCTCAACACCTCCAGCCAGGTGACCGTGCTGGACGTACCGGCGGATCGGGGGATGTGCTGCCACGTCGGCGGGGACATCGACTTCGACGCCGCCGGCAACCTCTATCTCTCCACAGGGGACGACACCAACCCGTTCGAGTCCGCCGGCTACGCACCGATCGACGAGCGGACCAACCGCTACCCGGCGTACGACGCGCAGCGCTCGGCCGGCAACACCAACGACCTGCGGGGCAAGATCCTGCGGATCAAGGTGAACGCGAACGGGACGTACTCGATCCCGAGCGGGAACCTCTTCGCACCCGGTACCGCGAACACCCGGCCCGAGATCTTCGCGATGGGCTTCCGCAACCCGTTCCGGATGAGCGTGGACAAGGCCACCGGGCACGTCTACGTCGGCGACTACGGCCCGGACGCCGGCTCCACCAACGCCAACCGGGGCCCGAGCGGGCAGGTCGAGTTCAACCGGATCACCTCGCCCGGCAACTACGGCTGGCCGTACTGCACCGGGACGAACACCAGCACCGAGACGTACAACGAGTGGACCTTCCCGGACGGGCCGGGCGCGGCGAAGTACAACTGCACCGGCGGCCCGACCAACAACTCGTTCCGGAACACCGGCCAGACCACCCTGCCGCCGGCCCGCCCGGCCTGGATCCGGTACGCCGGTGACGCCGGCAGCCCGCCGGAGTTCGGCGGCGGTTCGGAGTCCCCGATGGGCGGCCCGGTCTACCGCTACGACGCGTCGAACCCGTCGACCACCAAGTTCCCGGCCACCTTCGACGGCCAGTTCTTCGCCACCGAGTTCGGCCGGGGCTGGATCAAGCCGATCCACGTCAACGCCGACGGCTCGCCCGGCACCATCGACACCTTCCCGTGGGTCGGCAAGCAGGTGATGGACTCGGCGTTCGGGCCGGACGGCTCCTACTACCTGCTCGACTACGGCACCGGCTACTTCAACGGGGACGCCAACTCGGCGCTCTACCGCTTCGACTACGTCGGCGGCGGCAACCGGGCCCCGACCGCGGTGGCCAGCGCCAACCCGACCTCCGGGGTGGCACCGCTGACCGTCACCTTCTCCTCGGCCGGCTCGTCCGACCCGGAGGGCGGGGCGCTGACCTACTCCTGGGCGTTCGGTGACGGCACCACGTCGACGGCGGCGAACCCGACGAAGACGTACGCCGCGAACGGCACCTACACGGCGACGCTGACCGTACGCGACCCGGCCGGCGCCACCGGCACCGCCAGCGTCACCATCGGGGTCGGCAACACCGCGCCGACGGTGACCATCACCGCCCCGGCCAGCGGGCAGCTCGTCGCCTTCGGTGACGCGGTGCCGTTCTCGATCACCGTCACCGACCCGGAGGACGGCACCATCGACTGCTCCCGGGTCAAGATGACCTACGTGCTGGGCCACGACAGCCACGGCCACCAGATCACCTCGGCCACCGGCTGCACCGGCACCATCACCATCCCGGTCGACGGTGAGCACGACGACGCGGCGAACATCTTCCCGATCTTCGACGCCGAGTACACCGACCGGGGCGGGCTGACCACGCACGCCCAGCACGAGCTGACCCCGAAGCACCGGCAGGCCGAGCACTACGAGACCTCGTCCGGGGTGAACAAGTTCGCCAAGGCGGCGGCCGAGGGCGGCCAGACCGTCGGCGACATCAACAACGGTGACTGGATCGCCTTCACGCCGTACCGGCTGGCGGGCGCCACCTCGTTCAGCGCCCGGGTCTCGTCGGCCGGTGCCGGCGGCACCATCCAGCTCCGGGCCGGCTCCGCCACCGGCGCCATACTGGGCAGCGCCACCGTGCCGGTTACCGGCGGCTGGGACACCTTCACCACCGTCACCGGCACCATCGCCAACCCGCCGGCCGGCACCACCACGCTCTACCTGACCTTCGCCGGCTCCGGCACCGGTGCCCTCTACGACGTGGACGCCTTCACCGTCAACACCGGCAGCTCCGGTGGGGGCGGCGGCACCGGCCCGATCGTCGGGCTGGCCGGGAAGTGCCTGGAGATCGAGGCCGGCGGCACCGCCGACGGCAGCCAGGCGCAGATCTGGACCTGCACCGGATCGGCACACCAGACCTGGACGAGGAACGGCCAGACCCTGCGTACCCTGGGCAAGTGTCTGGACGTCTCCGGCGCCGGCACCGCGAACGGCACCAAGATCCAGCTCTGGACCTGCAACGCCACCGCCGCCCAGAACTGGGCCCCGCAGGCCGACGGCTCGCTGCGCAACTCCGGCTCGGGCAAGTGCCTGGACGTCTCCAACAACAGCTCCGCCGACGGGCAGAACGTGCACCTCTGGGACTGCATAGCCGGTGCCGCCAACCAGAAGTGGACCCTGCCCTGACGTAGCCGGACGGGCGCCCGCCCCGCACCCGGCGGGCGCCCCTCCCCACCGCCCCTCCAGAGGAGAGCGACGATGCGACTGTTCCGCAGCAGAACCCGGAAGACGATCCGTCCCAGCCTGGCCATCGCCACCACCACGCTCGCGGTGCTGGCCTGTACCACCGTGCCGGCCGGTCCGGCCAGCGCCGCCGACGCCCCCTACGACGTACTGGTCTTCTCCAAGACCGCCGGGTTCCGGCACGACTCGATCGCCGCCGGTACCCAGGCGATCCGGGAACTCGGCGCGGCGAACAGCTTCACCGTGACCGCCACCGAGGACGCCGCCCAGTTCACCACCGCCAACCTCGCCCAGTACGAGGTGGTGGTCTTCCTGAACACCACCGGCGACACCCTGAACGCCAGCCAGCAGACCGCCTTCGAGTCGTACATCCGCAGCGGGAAGGGCTATGTCGGGGTGCACGCCGCCGCCGACACCGAGTACGACTGGCCGTTCTACGGCAACCTGGTCGGGGCGTACTTCGCGTCGCACCCGGCGATCCAGCAGGCCAACGTGAAGGCGGTGGACCGGGGGCACGCGGCAACGGCCCACCTGCCGCAGACCTGGACCCGCACCGACGAGTGGTACAACTACCGCACCAACGCCCGGTCCAGTGCCCGGGTGCTGGCGACGCTGGACGAGTCGTCGTACTCCGGTGGCGGGATGGGGGCGGACCACCCGCACGCCTGGTGCAAGACGTACGAGGGCGGGCGCTCCTTCTACACCGGCGGCGGGCACACCCAGCAGTCGTACGCCGAGCCGGCGTTCCGGGCGCACCTGCTCGGCGGCATCCGGTACGCGGCCGGCCGGACCAAGGCAGACTGCCGGCCCGAGTCCGGCTACACCACCCTCTACAACGGCTCCACCACCGGCTGGTCCCAGGCCGGGCCGGGCAACTTCACCAACTCGGACGCCACGCTGACCTCGGTCGGCGGCATGGGCCTCTACTGGTACAGCGCCAAGCAGTTCACCTCGTACTCGCTGAAGCTGGACTGGCGGATGGCCGGCGACGACAACTCCGGAGTCTTCATCGGCTTCCCACCGTCGTCCGACCCGTGGTCGGCGGTGGACAACGGCTACGAGATCCAGATCGACGCCACCGACGCGGCCGACCGGACCACCGGCGCGGTCTACACCTTCAAGTCCGCGGACATCGCGGCCCGGGACGCCGCGCTCAACCCGCCCGGCGAGTGGAACAGCTACGAGCTGCTGGTCGAGGGGGAGCGGCTGCGGATCTACCTCAACGGGGTACTGATCAACGACTTCACCAACACCAACCCGGTACGGTCGCTGGCCGGGCACATCGGCATCCAGAACCACGGCACCGGCGACGACGTCTCGTTCCGGAACATCCGGATCAAGGAACTCGGCGGCGGCCCCGGCCCGGACCCGGGCCAGAACACCACGATCCAGGCCGAGGCGTTCAGCGCGCAGAGCGGGGTCCAGGTGGTCGGCAAGGCCGGCGCCAACGGCGGGTCGACGATCGGGTACCTGGACCCGGGTGACTGGGCCGCGTACAACGGGCAGAACCTGACCGGGGTCACCTCGCTGCGGGCCCGGGTCGTCTCCGGCGGTGCCGGCGGCACCCTCCAGGTCCGGACCGGTTCGCAGACCGGCCCGGTGCACGGCACCGCGACGATCTCCAACACCGGCGGCTGGGAGAGCTACGCCGAGGTCAGCACCGCGCTGACCGGGGTACCGACCGGCACCCAGAACCTCTACCTCACCGTCGCCGGCTCCGGCACCGGACTGTACGACGTCGACGAGTTCACCCTGGTCCGCTCGACCACCGGTGGCGGCGGGACCGGGCCGGTGGTCGGGCTGGCCGGCAAGTGCCTGGAGATCGACGGTGGCGGCACCGCCGACGGTACCCAGGCACAGATCAGCACCTGCGTCGCCAACTCGGCCCGGCAGACCTGGACGCGCACCGGCCAGACCCTGCGGGCCCTCGGCAAGTGCCTCGACGTCTCCGGCTCGGGCACGGCGAACGGTACCAAGATCCAGCTCTGGACCTGCAACTCCAGCGGGGCACAGAACTGGGCCGCCCAGGCCGACGGCACGCTGCGCAACCCCGGCTCGGGCAAGTGCCTGGACGTCTCGAACAACAGCTCGGCGGACGGCCAGGACGTACACCTGTGGGACTGCATCGCCGGTGCCGCCAACCAGAAGTGGACGTTGCCCTGAGATAGGCGGGTAGCGGGCGGCGCGCATCCCCACCACCCGCCCGGCGCGACCCCGCCGCCCCCCGTCTCGCCCCGTCCTCCCGGACACCTCCGGTCCGGGAGGCGGGGCTCTGGTCCGCTCGCCCCGGCCATCGGCGGACCTCGGCCGTCGGGTCGGGGCTTCCTTGGGCCGGGCGGCACGGCCTAGAGTGGTCGTGGCGATCCCCGGCGCTGGCCGGTGACCGGGCGGGAGGCGCAACCCGTCCGGCCCAGGTGCGGTTGCGCACGTGCCGACCACACCGCCGGGGGAGTTCCCGCCACCGTCCAGGGTCGGTCACCCTCGCCCCGGTCCACCGGCACCGTGCCCGGCGCAGTCGCGAATCCCGCGTGATCAACAGGGAGAAAGACCATGGCGCGACCCATCACGCTCTTCACCGGCCAGTGGGCCGACCTACCGTTCGAGGAGGTGTGCCGGCTCGCCTCGGAGTGGGGCTACGACGGGCTGGAGATCGCCTGTTGGGGTGACCACTTCGAGGTCGACAAGGCGCTCGCCGACGACTCGTACGTCGACCGCAAGCGGGAGACGCTGGCCAAGTACAACCTCAAGGTCTGGACGATCTCCAACCACCTGGTCGGGCAGGCGGTCTGCGACCACCCGATCGACGAGCGCCACCAGGACATCCTGCCGGCCCGGATCTGGGGCGACGGGGAGCCGGAGGGGGTCCGACAGCGGGCCGCCGAGGAGATCAAGGACACCGCCCGGGCGGCGGCGAAGCTCGGCGTGAAGACCGTCGTCGGGTTCACCGGCTCGTCGATCTGGCACACCCTGGCGATGTTCCCGCCGGTACCGCCGTCGATGATCGAGCGGGGCTACCAGGACTTCGCCGACCGGTGGAACCCGATCCTCGACGTCTTCGACGAGGTCGGGGTGCGGTTCGCGCACGAGGTGCACCCGAGCGAGATCGCGTACGACTACTGGACCACCCGGCGGACCCTGGAGGCGATCGGGCACCGGCCGGCGTTCGGGCTGAACTGGGACCCGTCGCACTTCGTGTGGCAGGAGTTGGACCCGGTGAACTTCATCTTCGACTTCGCCGACCGGATCTACCACGTCGACTGCAAGGACGCGAAGGTGCGTACCGGGGACGGGCGGCGGGGCCGGCTCGCGTCGCACCTGCCCTGGGCGGACCTGCGCCGGGGCTGGGACTTCGTCTCGACCGGGCACGGCGACGTGCCGTGGGAGGACTCGTTCCGGGCGCTGAACGCGATCGGCTACGACGGTCCGATCTCGATCGAGTGGGAGGACGCCGGGATGGACCGCTTGGTCGGTGCCCCCGAGGCGTTGCAGTTCGTCCGGCGGCTCGCCTTCGACGCGCCGAGCGCGGCCTTCGACGCCGCGTTCAGCAGCAAGGAGTGAGACGACACCGCCGACGGCACGGAGTGACCGTGGCGTAGCCGCCCGGTGCGATCGCGCACGGTGCGGGACCGGCCCGATCCCGGGTCGGCCCCGCACCGGTCACGCGGGGTGGCACACCTGCTCGGAACGTGTCGTGCGGCTGGTCAGTAGCGAGTCGCCCCGCTGCTCAGAACGTGGTGCCGTTCGCTCCCGACGCCGCCCGGGAGGCGGGGGCGGTCGTCGAGGACTTCGTACCCGATCCGACGGTCGCGTCCGTGCGCCCGCCGTCGCCGGTGCCCGAGTCGGCCGGGGTGCCGTTACCCAGGGCGAACCTCTCGCCCAGCCGGGTGTGGCTGAGTCGGTCCCTGCCCTCGGTGTACAGCCGGGAAGCCTGGGCCTGAGCCACCCCGGCCGCCTCCTGCACCGTCGGGTGGTCGAGGACCTTGCGACCCTTGAGAACCAACTCCTCGTACCTCTCCCGGCCCGCGCGGGCGCCCAGGACGAAGCCCACAGCCAGCCCGCCGACGAACCACAGCTTTCCGCGCATGACGGCTCCTCTCCGTGTTCTGACGCGGTCAGCGCCCCCGGCACCGCCGGTGGGCGACCGTGTCGCGCCTGCGTCATCTGTCCCCAGGTCCGTACCCATCCTCCTCCGATGTCATGCCTGCTTGTGGCCCCCATGCCGTTTTGTCCAGATATCTTCCCTGCCTCGTCCGGCGATAACCCGGTAGCCCCGCACCCCCACCTGTCCTGTACTCTTGTCCCGTCGCACCGCCCCGGAGAGATCCAGTGCCGGGCAGGCGATCCCCCGTAGCTCAATTGGCAGAGCAGCCGGCTGTTAACCGGCAGGTTTTTGGTTCGAGTCCAAACGGGGGAGCTTTCCCAACATCCCGCCCGTCGGCCCCGCCGACGGGCATCGTCATATCTGGGGTCCGTCCGGCCTCCGGCCTCGGCACCCGCCAGCCCACGGCAGCGGTCGCTCGGGCCGACTCCGGGCGGGCCGGGAGAACCGGAACACCAGCCGGGCCGGACAGCACGACCACGACGGTCGACTGCCCGGGACGCACCGCGCGCCCCGCACCGGCCGTGCGCCGGCCGGGCGGTGCGGACGTGGCCAGGGTGCCCCGGCGGCGGGCTCCCCAGGTGGCCGGCACGGAACGGATGGGTGGGAGATGGCTGGAACGCGGCGCCGCGCCACCATGCTGTTGGCCGCCCTGCTGGTGGTCGGCTGGCTGGCGGTGGGCGCGCTGTCGACGCCGTACCCGGGCCGGCTCAGCGAGGTCGCCACCAACGACAACGCGGCGTTCCTGCCGGCGGATGCCGAGGCCACCCGGGGAGAGCGGCTCGCCGCCGGATTCGTCGAGCGGCAGACCCTGCCGGCGCTGGTCGTCTACGCCCGGGACAGTGGTGTCACCGACGCCGACCGCGAGCGGGCGAGCGCCGACGCGGCCCGGTTCGCCACCGTACCGGGGGTGGTCGCGCCGCTGCCGCCGCCGATACCCAGCGCCGACGGCAAGGCGCTCCAGGTGATCGTGCCGGTGGACAACGCCGAGGGCGACCGGACCCGCGAGGTGGTCCGCGACCTGCGCCAGATCGCCGGGCACGGCAGCGACGCCGGCCAGGTCGTCGTGGTCGGCGGTCCGGCCGGGCTGCTCGGCGACCTGATCGAGGTCTTCTCGTCGATCGACGGGCCGCTGCTGCTGGTCACCCTCGCCGTGGTACTCGTCATCCTGCTCATCGTCTACCGCAGCCCGGTACTCTGGATCATCCCGCTGCTGGCCGCCGGCCTGTCGTACGCGCTCGCCGCCCTGGCCGTCTACTTCCTGGCCAAGAACGACGTGATCACGTTGAACGGGCAGGCCCAGGGCATCCTCACCGTGCTGGTCTTCGGGGCCGGCACCGACTACGCCCTGCTGCTGATCGCCCGCTACCGCGAGGAACTGTTGCGCCACCACGACACCGTCACGGCGATGCTCACCGCCTGGCGGGGCGCCGCCCCGGCCATCTTCGCCTCCGGCGGTACGGTCATCGCCGGGCTGCTCTGCCTGCTGCTCTCCAGCCTCAGCTCCAACCAGGCCCTCGGGCCGGTCGCGGCGGTCGGCATCGGCGCCACCCTGGTGGTGATGCTGACCTTCCTGCCGGCGCTGCTGCTGATCGGTGGGCGGTGGGCGTTCTGGCCCCGGTCGCCGTACGTCGAGCACGCCGCAACGGTCGGCGGGCTGTGGAAACCGGTGGCGCACTTCATCGCCCGGCGGGCCCGGCTCGTCTGGGTGGTCACCACCCTGGTCCTGGTCGCGCTCGGCTTCGGCCTGACCCAGCTCGGCGCCACCCGGCTCAGCCAGACCGAGCTGTTCACCAACCGGACCGACTCGGTGATCGCCCAGGAGGTGATCGACCGGCACTATCCCGGCGGGCTGGGCAGTCCGGCGACCATCTTCACGCTGGCCGGCGCGGCCGACCGGGTGGCGGCGGCGGCCCGGGCCGTACCCGGGGTGGCCGAGGTGCGTACCGTCCCGGTGGACGACCCGAACGCGACCGGTTCGGAAGCCGGGCCGGGTGCGCCGGGCGCGTCCGGCGGCCCGCCGAAGGTGGTGGACGGACGCGTCCAGCTCCAGGCCACCCTGCGGCCGCCGGCCGACAGCGCCGAGGCGGAGCAGACGGTACGCGAGCTGCGCGTCGCCGTACACGCGGTGCCGGAGGCGGACGCGGTGGTGGGCGGGTTCACCGCGATCAGCGTGGACACCGCGGACGCCTCCACCCGGGACCGGAACGTGATCATCCCGGTGGTGCTCGGGGTGATCGCGGTGATCCTGGCCCTGTTGCTCCGGGCCCTGCTCGCGCCGATCCTGCTGATCCTCACGGTGGTGCTGTCGTTCCTGGCCACCCTCGGGCTCTGCGCGTTCCTCTTCCAGTACGCCTTCGGATTTCCCGGCGTCGACGCGTCCTTTCCGCTCTTCGCGTTCGTCTTCCTGGTGGCGCTCGGCATCGACTACAACATCTTCCTGATGAGCCGGGTCCGCGAGGAGTCGGTGCGTCGGGGTACCCGGTCCGGGGTGCTGCGCGGGCTGGTGGTCACCGGTGGGGTGATCACGTCGGCCGGGTTCGTGCTGGCGGCGACCTTCTCGGCGCTGGCCGTACTGCCGCTGGTGATCCTGATCGAGCTGGGGTTGGCGGTCGCGCTCGGCGTGCTGCTGGACACCATCGTCGTACGCTCGCTGCTGGTGCCGGCGCTGACCTACGACATCGGGCCGGCGGTCTGGTGGCCGTCCCGGCTGTCCCGGGTCCCCAACCATCCCGACGGGGAATGACGGTCGTGTCCGAGTTGCCGACGGAGACGGATGTGGTGATCGTCGGCGGTGGGCTGGCCGGGTTGGCCGCCGCCCGCCGGCTGCACCGGGCCGGTACCCCCTGGCTGCTGGTCGAGGCCGCCGAGCGGCTCGGTGGCCGGGTCGGCACCGACGCGGTGGACGGCTATCTGATCGATCGCGGTTTCCAGGTGGTGAACACCGGCTACCCCCGGTTGTCGGCACTGGTGGACCTGACCTCGCTGGGACTCGGCTACTTCACCCAGGGCGTACTGGTCCGCCGGGGCGACACCCTGCACCGGATGGTCCACCCGCTGCGGGACCCGTTCGGCGCGGCCCGGACCGTGCTGACCGGCCTCGCCGACGCGGCCGGGGTGGGCCGGCTCGGGAACGCCTCCGCCGGAATGGGTGGGTCTGGGAGCGGCGCTGTCGGGCTCGGCGGGTCCGGGAACGCTTCGACGGGCGAGGACGGCGACCGGGGTACCGGCGGGCGGCTGGCGGAGGTACGCCGGATCAGCAGTGTGGGGCGGGCCGGCGACCGGCTCCGGCTGGCCGCGCTGGCGGCCCGGTGTGCGAGCTACCCGGTCGACCGGCTGCTGGCCGCGCCGGAGACCAGCACCGAGGCGGCGCTGCGCCGGGCCGGGCTCTCCGACCGGATCGTCGAGGAACTCCTCCGGCCGTTCCTCTCCGGGGTCTTCGGCGAGCGGGAACTGCGCACCTCCAGCCACGTCCTCGCGATGATCGTCCGATCGTTCGCCCGCGGCCGGATCGGACTGCCGGCCGCCGGGATCGCGGCCCTGCCGGAGGCCCTCGCCGCCCCGCTGCCGGAGTCGCTGATCGCGCTCGGTGTCTCCGCCACGTCGCTGCGGCCCGGGCTGGTGAACACCTCGGCCGGAGCGGTGCGCTGCCGGGCCGTACTCGTCGCCACCGATCCGGTGACCGCGACCGCCCTGCTGCCACCCCTCGGCCGGGTACGCATGCACGCCCTGACCACCTACTACCACTCGACGGCCGAGCCGCCGCTGGACGAGCCGATCCTGCTGCTCGACGGAGACCGGCGGGAGTTGGTGGCGAACACGGTGGTGGTCAGTCGCGCCGCGCCGACGTACGCCCCGCCGGGGCGGCACCTGGTGGCGACCTCGGTGGCCGGTCCGCTCGTACCGCCGGAGCCGGTGGTCCGGACCGAGCTGGCCCGGCTCTACGGCCGTCCGGTCGACGACTGGGAGCATCTGACCACCGTCGGGGTGCCGGAGGCGTTGCCGGCCGCGCCGGCACCGCAGGGGCGGCTCCGGAAGCCGGTGGCGCCGAGGGAGGGGATCTTCGTGGCCGGCGACCATCGGGGGAGCCCGTCGGTGCAGGGAGCGCTGGCCAGCGGGTGGCGGGCGGCCGGGGCGATCATCGGGTTCTTGCACGGCTGACCGTCACCCGGGCCGGGCGCTGACCGGCCGCCCGCTCGGCGTCACCTGGATGTCGATGCCGGTTGGTATCCTCGCCGTGCCGGAACCGCCGGGGGCGGTGCCGAACCGGGGAGCGATCCGGTGGGCCGGGTACGGTCAACTCGATCATCACTGGTGGGTGCCGTATGTCGGTGGCCGGTCGACGTCGTGTCGGGTTACCATCCCGGCGCCCGTTCGGGGGCGGTAGCTCAGCAGGTTAGAGCAGGGGACTCATAATCCCTCGGTCGCGGGTTCGAGTCCCGCCCGCCCCACCGGCAAGAACGTGCCGGTCAGCGCGGCAGAGCTGCTCACCGGCGGTGGCGCCGAGGCGGAGGCAGGTGACACGCACCGTCTGGTGCGGGGCAGCATCGGGTCGTACACCGACCGGTCGAGCGGTCGACGGTTGCAGGCGGCGGTGTTCCGCCTCGAGGGGCGGCTGGCCGACGGCAGTCAGTGGACCACCTCGCTGCGCGTCGCGGTGCCTCCTCATGCCGAACAGACCGCTCTGTTCGCGGAGCCGGACGAGCCGGCGACACGAACCGCCATGGCCGCAACGCCCATGGGTGTGGCTGGACCTGGAGCACCACCGCCTTCCGGAGACCGCATCCGTGCGGCCCGGCAGTCCGCGACTGATCCGTGATCTGCTCGCCGCGGTCGAGGGCACGGGCGCGTCGTTGCCGTTGACATCGGAGGTTTTCGACATCACTGAGGGCCACGTCGATGAACTCCGCGGATGGCTGTTCGACCCCGGTCGCCGCGTTCCGGTGATCGTCTTCAGTCCTGATCCACAGCAACCGGAGGACCAGGTGCGTTTCGCCAGACGGCTCGCCCGGGATGTCACCGGGGTGGCCGTGGTGATGCGCTTGCACAATGTCGCCTCGGCGGCGGCCTTCAAGCGTCGGGTTGGCACCCACCTGCAGGTGTACGGCGGTGGGATGCGGACCTATCTACCGGGGCTGACGCCGAACGAGCCGTTTCCGCGGCGGCACCGCATCCTGTCCGCGGCCAGCATGCGCGCGCTCGGACAGCGGTCGGCCAACGCCGTACGCGACCAGGTCCTGACCCTGTCCCGCCGCCGCCGTCCTACAGTTTGGTCCGCCGCGCTCTCTCACGGGGGTCCGCGGTGCGGACCAACCCGGATCGGCGGCCACCGGCCACGCATCCGGCGCTGTTCCCGGCCCCCGGTGAACCGACCGTACTTCCCGGCCTCACCGGCAATGTCACCGTTCCCGAGGCGCCGGTGCCGACCGAGACCGTCGAGGGGAACCGGCTGCTGCGGGCCACCCTCACGCTGGCCGGCGTCGATCCGAGCGCGATCGTACTGGTCGACGAGCCGGCCGGCGTCGCGGCTCTGACCGCGGAACGTCTCGCCCCGCAGGACCTGCTGCTGCGTTCGATGCGGGTGAACACCGAGGCCGGTGAGAAGCTCGCGGAGGCCAGCGCGGAGATCACCATGCTGTACGCCGAGATCGACGACCTGACCGTTCAGCTCGCCGAGGAGCAGAAGGTGCGCGGGGAGGTCGAGGACCTGCGGCTGGGCTGGGAGCTCGGCGAGATAGAGCTGACCGACCTGGAACGGGACAACGAGCGGCTGCGTGCCCGGATCCGTTGGCTCGAATCAGAACTGACCGCCCATCACGTGCACGTCGCCAGCCAGGAGCCTCCCGGCCAGATAGTTCTACCCGGCAGCGTGGTCGAGACGCTCGAACTGGCGGCCCGGTTGCCGTTCCTGTCCATCGGGGCCACCTCGGACGCGGCGGCCGGGCTCGACGTACATCCGCAGGCGGAGCGGTGGGCAACCAAGATATGGCAGGCGCTCGCGGCACTGAATGCCTACGCGGAGGGGCGGTCGGCCGGCACCTGGCCCCCATTCGTTCCTAGCCTGGTGCAAAGGGCCTCCGCCGGGCGGCGCCGCGGTCCCGGCGACGTGGGTTGTACTGAAGGGTTCGGAAACCACCACGACCAAACCGAGGTTGCGGGAAGCGCGCACCTTCGCGGTGCCGGTGCAGGTGGAGGCGTCAGGTCGGTCCTACATGCAGGCCCACATCAAGATCCAGCAGGGCGGTACGCCGTGTCCACGGATCCACTTCCACGACGACACCGGAGGCCGGACCGGCCGCATCCGCATCGGTTACGTCGGCGATCACCTTCCCACCTCGGGCTTCCGCTGACCCCGAAGCTGACCCGCTTCACATGGCCGAGCCCGACCGACCCGAAGCCAATGGTAGCCACTCAGCTACTTCTCGTGATATGCGTGGCGAGTTCCTCACTGAGGAGGCTTTCCATGCGGATTCTGGTTCTCTCCGATCATGGTGGCAAGCAGTTGGGCCGGACCGTTGCCCAATTGCGGGACGCCGAGACAACCGTGGCCGCCTGGCACGACTCGTACCTGCGGGCCCGACAGGATCTCGACGCGAGCCGCCGCCGCACGTCGTGGTGGCGGCGGCTGCTCGAGGTGTCCACGGCCGAGGAGCGGCAGGCGTCGGCCCGTACCCGCCAGGCCTGGCAGGGCGTGGCCGCAGCCGATGCGGGCCGGCAGCGTCTCGATGGGCGGGCACGGCAGCAGGCGGCCGGCGTGTCGGGCGAGGAAGCCCTGCAACGCGGGTTGTCCGTTCTGGACGACTCGTGGGTCATGCTTCGCGGCTATCGCAACCGTCGCGGTGAGACCGACCATGTGTTGGTCGGCCCCGGTGGCGTGTGGGCGGTCGAGGTCAAACGGCGCCGGGTCCGGCTGCATGCCGTGGGCGAACATTGGTGGTACGAGAAGTTCGACTCCTACGGCAACCTCGTCGACAAAGGCCTGGCCGTAGACGGTGGAGGGCGAAGCTGGGCACGGCAGGTCAACGATGTCGCGGCCGACCTCGCCGCATGGCTGGCCCGCAACGATCTGCACGTGCCGATCCACACCGCCGTCATGATCATGCACGAGCGAGCGACCCTCGGCCGGTGTGAGAACCCGACGGTGCGGGCCATCGGCACCCATCCCACACATCTACTCGAAGCGATCGACCGGTACGCCGTCTCCCTCGACTCGCAGTCATGCGAGAGAATCGTCGCGCTGATCCGCCGCGACCACCGGTTCCACGAACGACGGCGCGGCGGATCTGGCGGCCGAGGTGACAGACGGGGGTGAAGGTGCTCGACCTGCGAGATGTCGTCAAGCAGTGCGCCGAGCGGCTGGAGCGTTTCCAGCGGAATCCGCACCGGCTCGGCGAGCAGAACACCAAGGCGAGCCTGATCAGCCCGATCATCGAAGCGCTCGGCTGGGATCTGCGAGATCCCGACGAGGTCTCCCACGAATACCGGCGCAAAGGCACCGACAACCCGGTCGACTACGCCCTGCTGTTGCTGCGCACGCCGAAGTTGTTCATCGAGGCAAAGGGCTTGGGTGAGAACCTGGATGTGCCGCGCTGGGCCAACCAGACGATCGCGTACGCGACGGCCGCCGGGGTCGAATGGGTCGCACTCACCGACGGCATGCAGTGGCGGATCTACAACGCGCACGCGCCCGTGCCCATCGAGCAGAAACTGTTCCGGACCGTTCGCATCGACGATACCGAGCAGGCCGTGGAACTACTCAGCCTGTTGACCAAGGACAATATGCGTGACAACCGGATCGACGATCTCTGGAAGGGCTTCTTCGTCGACCGCCAGGTCAACGTCGAGCTGACCAGCATGTTCAGTGGGACTGAGCCGCCGGCCGAGCTTGTCGCACTACTCGACCGGCGCCTACCCCGGCTGACCGCCGACGAGGTCCGCACGAGTCTGATCCGAGCCCGCGCCACGTTCGACTTTCCGATACCCACCGGCCAGCCTGTTCTACCCTCCGGCGCCGCGGTTCACCCGGCGCCGCACCTCTCGATCACCACACCGTCCGTCTCGCCGAGTGACCAGAGGCCCGCCACCGCCGGTCGCCGGACCCGGCCGGCAGTGACTCCGCCGGAACGACTGATCAAGGTGACCGACATGATCGCCGCCGGGCGGCTCCGGCCAGGATCCGCCCTCCACGGCGACTATCGTGGCGTCGCTCATCACGGTGAACTACTCGCTGACGGCCGGGTCCGCTGCAACGGGCAGATCCACTCGACGTTGTCCGCAGCGGGACGCGCCGTCAAGCTGCAGATCCTCGGACACGACGCGCCGGAGTCGAAGATCTCCACCGACGGGCTCAGTTTCTGGCGCGCCACCGACGCGGTCAGCGGCGACGTGGTCAGTATCAAGGAGATCCGGAGCAGATGCGCCCGAGACCGGGACGACAGCCAACGTTCGAGCGGCAGATGACCTCGCCACCCTCGCAGGTCGCTCCAGACGGCGCCTGTTCGCCGTGTTGCCGTCGTTGTCGGGCGAACGGCGGGCAGGGCGACATCGGGTGGAGGGAGCGCGGGCACCGTCGCGCGATACCACCAAAAGTCGCGATGCGGCTACCTTGAGCCTCGACCTGAATCGATGTCATCGATAGCCTGAGTTGACAACGTGGACGGGTGGCTGATGGCTTCGAACAGACGATCGGGTAACTCCGAGTTCTTCCGAATGCAGCAGAACCAGCTGAAACAGGCTCAGCGAGATCAGCGCGACGCCGAGCGCGACGCCGCTGCCGCAGCGCGGGACAAGCGGGCGAGATACCTCGCCTCGCGTCGAGACGAGGCCGAGCGCAGAACCGCCGACGTCACCCGGTGGGTGGCGATACTCGACGGGCTTCTCGTCGAGGGCGTTCGCCGCGCCGCACGAGTCGACCTCCAGCGCTTCAAGCAAACTTTCACACCATTGACCTTCGATCGTGGGAGCTTGGCGGTCGCGGCGCAACGGCCTGAGTGGCGACAATTCGAACCGGCTGCGCCGGGGATGTTGTCGACGCTTTTTGGGGGCCGCGAACGGCATGAGGCAGCGGTGTCGCTGGCGCGGCGGCGGTTCGATGACGCTGTGGCGTCGTGGGAGAAGCAGGAGCTTGACCGGCAACAGCGTCTCGCGCAGGCGCGAGCGGCGTTCGATGCGCGGATGGCGCGGGAGCAGGCGGAATGCGTAGAACGCAACCGTCGGATCGATGCCGAGATCGCCGCACTCAACGAGCGACGCCGGCCAAGCGTGGAGAGGTACTGCGAACAGGTGCTCTCGCGATTGCTGCTTCCACCTCAGTTCCCACGTCGCGCGGAGGTTGCCTTCAACCCCGACGCAGAGCAGGTCGTGGTCCAGCTACAGCTACCGGGAACTGATGTGGTACCGACGGCGAAGACGTTCCGGTACGTCCAGAGTGGCCAGAACGCCGACACGATACTCGAGACCAGGCGGCCGGATTCGGAGATCAAGAGGCTCTACCGCGACGTGATCGCACAGGTGACGTTGCTGGCCATACGAGATCTGTTCGACGCCGACGAGCGCCTCCGCGAGGTTGCCTTCAACGGGCACGTGGACTCCATCAACCCGGCAACTGGCAGGCAGGAGTACCCGTGCCTCATCAGCTTGGACGTCGAACGAACTGTTTTCGAAGAACTCGTCCTGGACCGGGTAAAACCAGCGGACTGTCTGCCGCATCTTCGCGCGCGCGTATCTGAGCACCCTTACGCGCTGAAGCCGATCGAGCCCATTCTTGTCTTCGACTTGAGTAAGTTCGCCTTCATCGAAGGTCTCGACGCCGTCTCCACCCTCGACCACCGACCCGATCTCATGCAAATGGGACACGGGGAGTTCGAACATCTTGTGCGCCAGGTCTTCGAGGCGATGGGCATGCAGGGATGGACCACCACATCCAGCAAGGACGACGGTGTCGACGCGGTGGTCAGGAACCCGGACCCCTTCGTCGGCGGAATCACCATCATCCAGGCCAAGCACTACAAGAACGTCGTCGGGGTCAATCACATCCGTGAGTTGGCCGGTGCCATGGAGGAGAAGAAGGCAGGGCGAGGAATCCTGGTCACGACCTCATGGTTCACCTCTGGTGGCCGCCAGAAGGCGTTCGAACATGGACGTATGCAGCTTGTCGACGGCCAGAATCTGATATTCCTGATCAAGAAGTATGCCGGGAAAGACGTCGTCATCAGCGTGAAGCGGCCAAAGAACGCGGCCTCGATCGACCAGCCCGACCTACCGGAGGACTGAAGGCAGTTTCCGGCTTCGGTCGGGGCCTCGTGCTCAGGAGCCGGGTCTTGGTCGTGCAGCCCGTCCACGAATGCGGGCGGTGGGCGGCTCTGTTGCGCTGTTCGATCGGTAGGCGCGTCTGGTCTGGACAGGTGGCGTGGTCAGATCGCTGCGGCGAGTTCGGTGAACGCGGCCGCGACGCGTTTGCCGAGGGTGTTCGTCGACGGCGACCTCATAGTGTCCGCGGCGCAGGTTCTGAACGAAGGCGTGTCCGGCGATCACCAGCTGGGCGGTACGGTCGGTCCGTAATCCGCGCATCGGTCGGAGGCGGTGTTTGAGCCGGCCGTGATCGGCCTCGACCGGGTTGTTCGCATACCGTTCGACGTGATGCCAGGCCGCCGGGACCAGGTCGGCGAGCACGGCGGGGTAGACCGCTGCGGCATCGGTCACCACCTTCAACGACGTGAGGGCGCGGGTGAAGAACCGGCGAGCCGCCGCAGCGTCTCGGCGGGCCGACACCAGCACGTCGATGACCTGCCCGTACTGATCGATCGCCCGGTATGCATACCGCCACACCCCGGCGACCTTCACATACGTTTCGTCGACGAACCAGCGGTCACCCGGCGCACGGCGGGCGAACCGGGCCGCGTCGGCCAGCAAGAGAGTGAACCGCTGCACCACCCGGTACACCGTGACGTGATCCACTTTCACACTGCGTTCGGCGAGCAGTTCCTCGACGTCGCGGTAGGACAGGTCGTAGCGCAGGTACCAGCGCACCGCTACCACGATCACCTCCGGCGGGAAACCGGAACCCCGCGAACGCTGACGTCGGAGCGGACCACTGACGGGAACGCGCTACCGACCTCACCGGTCAACCATGCCTGACTACCCCGCCGGTCGGCACCACAGCATCCGATCGCTCAATGCAACAGCGCCGGCGCGTATCCCATGAGAAACAGAATGTGCCGTATGCTCGCTACGAGCAAGACCCGCGTGCGGCGTGCGGCTTACCGTCGACGCCATGAGGAGCCGCATCAGGGGAGGAAACGGGCGTGGTTGCCAGGCTGGTGGACATGGCAGGGCTCATCGATCCGGGGATCGCTGTTCCGGTGGTCGTGGTGCTGGCTGTCGGGTTTCTCGGCTGGGTGATCGTGAGTGACGGCCGGACGGTTCGGTTGGAACGGCTGATTCGCGCCTTCCGGGAAGGGCGTAAGGGGGCGGACGATGACGCTTGATCATGCTGCCGGCGGTGCTGGCGAACGGCGTCTGATGACCAGGTTGGAGATCGCCCAGGCGGCCGGTGTGCATGGGGCGGCGGTGAGCAACTGGATGCGGCGGCACCCGGATTTTCCCGACCCCGTCAGCACCGTGCCCGCCGACCTCTTCGCGGCTGAAGAGGTGGCCGCGTGGCTCGACAGCCGCAAGATCCAGCGCGACGAGCGGCGAGACGGCGAGACGGCCGGTGCCACCTACGGCCGGCGCTTTCGTCTCACCGCCGGCCTGGCCGATGTCCACTCCGATGTGAAGGTGGCACCCGACATGGTCGCCGAAGCCATCAAGGCCGACCTGTGGCAAAGCCTGGGGCCTGGCTTCACGCAGAGCCAGGACCACACCATGTTCCAGGAGATGATCATGGCGCTGGTCTGCGTTCAGGCGATCGCCCCGAAAGAGTGGACCCGCATCACGGACACCCTCAGCCCGGATCTCTTCGCCCACGTGTGGTCCGCCCTGCCGACAGTCGACGGCGTACGTCCGGAACTGTTGGACAGGATCGTCCGAGACAGGTGGTGGCAGGCTCGCTTCCGTATCGGCGTCAAGGTTCTGCAACGCTGGGTCCAGCCCGGTACGAGTGCGCCACGGGAGAGGGTCGGCCGGCGGTTGACGGCAGCCGCGGCCTTCGACCATCTGCTCGATCGATTCGCGCAGGCCCGCAAGTCCAGCGACGACGAGTACCTCACCCCGTATGGCGTGGCTCGCCTCATGGTGCGGCTCGCCGATCCGAGCCCAGAAGACCGGGTTTACAACCCGTGCTGCGGCTCCGGCGAGATCGTCGCCGCCGTGCTGGACCACCAACGCGACAACGGAGCAGACCTGTCGCTGGGACACAACGTCAGCGGTCATGCCCTGGCCTCCCGGGCATGGCGCCTGGCTGTCATGAACACCGCCGTTCACGGCCGCCCACTCGACCTCGGCGGGCCGCCACCCGACGATCTCAAGGTCGTTGACGTCAGGGGCGGCCCCTACGACGTCGTCCTGACCAACCCCCCGTTCACCATGCCCGACTGGCGGTCGGCAACGGATATCGCATCTTCCGGCTGGCCGTACGGTGAGCCGTCCCGCCACAACGCGCACTTCGCCTGGCTGCAGTTGATCGCGGGCGCGCTGGCACCGGCAGGCCGAGCCGTCGCGGTGATGCCCAGTATCACCACGTCGGTCGCCACCAGCAAGAGCCGGCAGATCCGCGCCGCGATGGTGGAACAGGGCGTGGTCCGCTGCATCGTCGAACTCCCGAAACAGATGTTCCGGGAGACGGCCAGCCCGCTCTGCCTCTGGCTCCTCGGCCGCCCGACGCAGCGTCCGGACCACGAGGTCCTGCTCATCGATGCGAAGAAGGCCACCGAACCGGCGGGCAGAACCCACCGGATCCTGACCGACGAGGGTAGCCGGCACATCGTCGACCTCTACCGCACATGGTCCGAGGCCGGCGGCGGCCCGGTTCAGCCGACCGGCAACCTCGCCGCGGTCTCCGTCAGCCTCGAACGTCTCCGCGAGCACGACCACGACCTCACACCATCGACCTATCTCCGCCCCCCTGTCCCGGACGTGACGAACCGGTCGCCGAGCCCCGCCGCGCTCCGGGCCGAACTCCGCCGGCTCGACGACGCGGCCGTTGCCGCCGACCATGAACTGGACCACTTACTCGATCGGTTGCAGCCATGGAACCCCTGATCAGTCCCACCCCCGACAACTGGACGCACCGTCGCCTCGACGACCTCTGCCGCATCAACGGCGGCCCCAGCGGCTCCGACCTCAACGTCGGCGACCACGACGCCGACGGTATCGCGGTCATCAACACTGTCGACATCAGCGACGGCCGGGTGTCCGACACCCCGAAAATCAGGATCAGCCCGGCGGCTGTGCGGAGGCTGAGCCGCTACGAACTCACCGTCGGCGACGTTCTGCTGGCCAGGCTCAGCGGGAGGATCAATCACGTCATCATCGGGGAACGAGAAGCCGGGATGCTCATGGGCGGATCCACGATCCGGATCCAGGTCGCCGAAACCGCGAAAGCGATCCTGCTGCCGTTCTATCTCCACTGCTACCTGATGCACCCGGCGGTCCTGGAGTTCCTTGGCCAGCAGGTCAAACAGGGAGTCCAGCCCAGCTTGACCCAGAGCAGCCTCAGAAACCTGCCCATCGCCCTGCCCCCGATGGGCATCCAGCAGGAGATCGCCGAGGTGGCGCAGGCGTTCCGCAACAAGATCGAAGCCCACGAAAGGGTCGCCGGACTGGCCCGGCAGCTGTACAAACAGGTGGTCCCGCAGATGGTCGCGAACGAGATGACGTTACGGGCGTGACCCAGGGATCACTTACGACAATGTTCATGTTGTGCGGGCGCCGGCCGTCGCGGCCGACGCAAATGATCCCGCGTCAGGAGGATGATTCCGGGCACGATCAGTGGCCGCGCGCGAGGGCTGGACTTACTGCTGCTTCAGGCGGGCGATCTCCGCTTCGAGGTCGGCTACGCGTTTCTCCAGCTGTACGCGGTTCGGTCGCGGAGCGACCGCTGTGTCCGCTTCTGATCTGCCCTTGACGGGGATCGGTGGTACCAGCCAGCCCACTCGTTGGAAGGCGACGATGGGTTGTTCGTATTGGCAGGTCCAGCATGTCGTCATCGGGTCCGGCTCGAGGTGGCCCTGCTCGATCTGGCGGATGGCGTGCGCGTACTCGGCCGCCTCGAGATGCTCTTTGATCTGTTCTATCCGGGCTTTGCGTTGCGAGACAGTATCGGGATCGTTCGGTTCCGTCTGTCGATGGCCGTCCGCTGGCTTCCAGTCCAGCGGCGTGATCTGGTGGTCGAGGTGTCCGCATTCCAGCTTCACGGTCCAGTAGCCGACCGTCTCAGGTTCGCGCCGCAGGTCCTTGTCGCCTTCGAGATCCAGCGTTGACCGGGTGAGATAGCGGCTCACCGCCTGGTACGGCGGCTCGGGGGTTCGGTGAGTGGTGCAGGTGTAAGCGCCTTTACGCAGCGGGCTGCCGCCCCACGACCATGTCATGTCCGTCGGTGGCCGGCCGTCGCCAAGCGTCAGGATCTCGACGATGTCGCCGCAGCCGAGCTGCATCCGCCACCGGAACATCAGCTCCGCGTCCGGAAAAGCTGACCGTATCAACGTCCGGTCTTCTCCCTTTCCGGTGGCCAGGGCCTCGGCGCGGCGTTCGTTGTACTCGCGTAGCACCACAGCGACTGGCCTGGCTCGGCCAGGCAGCCGCCGCTCCGACTCGTGGCGCTCGTACGTTGCGCCTTCGCGCCGTGCCTTTCGTACCCGTTCCTCCGCACTGTCCTGAAAGATCTCCGAGATTCGGCGGATCTGGTCGGGGCTCATCGGAGGCGGCGGGCAGCATCGTCCGCAATGGCTGACCGCGCTACCCGCCATACTCCAACGCCCGGCGTGACAGTAGGCGTGCCGCTCCTTGAATGCCTGCTCCGCAGCCGTACGGGCGGCCTGCTCCTCGGCGGTCAGATACATCGTGCCCTTGCCAGTCCACGAGGGCAGCTCGCCGAGCGAGACGAGTTCCTCGCCGCAACCGGGACACGGTTCGCCAGCCATCATCTGCTCGTGAGTCAGCCGGTCCGACTCGGCGTATATCGCCACGGACCACGCTTCGCACTCGAGATGCTGCGTGACCCCGCTGGCCACCATCCGATGAAGCTCACCGTACCTGCGGCATTCCATGCAGTACGGAGTTCCGTCGTCTGCCTTGGCCGGCAACTTGCGCAATGCGGCCTTGGTGATCAACGTCCGTTCTGTCACCGCCAGCGGCCTTCCGTGAAGCATCGATGGCTCAGGCTATTTGCCCGTCGCGAGCTACCGACATCCCACGAACGAGTGGTCGCGTCCCAGCGTGCCCACCGGAGCCGTACCTACCCCTCGGGCGGATGTCGATCATGGTCTTCCCGCTGCCGCGAGTGACTTCTCCGAGCGCACCGACCCACTTACGGCCTGGCCTGAATGCGGCGTGAGCTGGTCAAACGTCCTAGTAGCGGGTCGCCCGGAATGACTATCGGGTGGTTCGCATGGCGCAACGTCCGACCCACTTGTTGATCTTTCGTGCGAACCTGGCCGGACGACCCAGGTAAGGTACAGTTTTCTGTACTTGCCTTGGAGGTGGTCATGCGTACCGTGAACTTCACCCAGCTACGGCAGAACCTGGCTGCCGAACTCGACAGCGTGATCAACGACGCGGAGGAAGTGGTGGTGACCCGGTCAGGCCACGATCCCGTGGTGATCGTGCCACTCGCGGAGTACGAGTCGATGAAGGAAACCGAGTACCTTCTGCGCACTCCGAGCAACGCCGCAGCCCTGCGCCGATCGATGGAGGAGCTTGAGAAGGGCGACGCGGCCGAGAGGGATCTGATCGACCCGGCCACCGTGCGGGACGTCGCGTGAGGCTGGTCTTCACCGCGACGGCGTGGAGCCAGTACCTCAGCCATACGGACCGTAAGTTGGTCAAGCGCATCAACGACCTCATCGCGGACGTGATGCGCAACGGATACGAGGGCATCGGTAAGCCGGAGCCTCTTCGGGGGGAGCTGTCCGGCTTCTGGTCCCGCCGGATCGATCGCGAACACCGACTGGTGTACCGGATCACCAAGGACGACGTCGAGATCATCGCCTGCCGTTACCACTACGCTGACCGGTAGCGGACTGGATTGGAACCAGGAACGTCGGTCGTCTGGCCACCGAATCTCGGGACGCGTGAACCGAGGCTTTCCAGCGGCAGCGGGTCACCGCTGATGGTCGCCGGTTGGTTCGCATGGTGGTACCTCCGGCCCACCTGAAACGGATACCCAAACGGAGGGGTCCACGAGCAGCGAAGCTGCAGGCCGAGGTCGATTTCCTGGCCGCGTTGCATGCCCGACCCGATTCACATCTGGGGCAGCCCGGCGAGCGGGTTCCGCAGCGTCACCCTGTGGCTTCACCGTATTCAGCAGGAAGCCGGCGTAGCTGCGGGCGAGGGATGTCGGATGGGTCCGGCGGGTTCCCGGGTACGCCGGGAACTGGGCAGCTATCAGGCATCGTAGACGTGGCGTGCTTGGTGACGGAGGTGTTCGAGGGCTTCGGCGAGGCGGATTTCGATTTCTTCCGGCGGGGATCCGAGCCGCTGGGCGATTTCGTGGATGTCAGCCTCGTGCAGGTATCGGAGTTCGATCAACCGGCGCTGCTCCGGATGGAGCGGGCCGAGCAGTTCGCGGACGAGGTTGGCGGTTTCGAGTTCGGCTGGTTCGCTCTGCGATCGTGCGGGCAGGGTCGCTGCCCCGGGCTGGCCGTCTCGTTGGTGCGGGAAGTTGATCGAGACGGGCATGGCGGCCTTCCAGGTCTGGACGCTCTTGTCGAGGATCCGTGCCGGTACGCCGAGGCGGGCGGCCAGTTCCGCGTTCGTAGGGTCGCGGGTTAGTTCCTGGGTCAACGCGTCGCGTGCGGCGGTGACCGCTTCGCGGGCGAGAGGTGTGCGGGTTGTTCCGGAGAGGGTCATGGAGCGGGCGTACGCGCGGATCGATCCGGCAACCCATTTGCGCAGGTACGGGATGAAGTCGCCGTATCTGGGGTCGCAGCGGTCAACGGCGCGGATGAGCGCCTCGCAGGCAACCTGCGCGGCGTCATCACCGGGTACTCGGTAGTGCTGGTACCGGCGGGCCAGCGTGCGGGCGAGGTTGAGATGCTCGACGATGAGCCGGTCACGGAGAGCGTCGTGCTCGGCCATACCGGGTGCCGTGTTGCGGAGGAGCGCGAACACGTCCCGCAGCCGGCGGTCCTGGAATGTCGGCCGCAGCGTGCGGAACTGTGCGGCGAGGTCCTGGTACCGGATCCCGGGTGTGGTGTGCCGTCGGACGAGGGTGTGGAGGATGCCACCGTCGGGCTTCACGCAGTGCTCGTACGCGCGGACGGCGCCGGCGGTGCAACCGAGTGTGGCGGCGAACCCGGCCCGGGTGTAGCCGAAGAAGACACGCACCGCGGTCATGTACTCGTGGATGGAACGGTGCGCGGTTGGGTCGACCGTTGTGACTGGCCGATACTCGTACCACGTGGCCAGATTGTTGAAGTTGATGCCGTCAACGGGCATGGCGTCCAGAAGGTCGAGCAGCAACGGCCGCGGTGGTCGCCGCAAGCCCTGCTCGTACGAGGCAATACTCGTGACGCTCCGGCCGAGGATCGCGCCCAGCTCGGCTTGGCTAAAGCCGTGCTCGCGCCGGATCCCGGCCAGGAACGCACCGACGCTCGGCCGCGGCGGCGCCGGAGCCGGGGAACAAGGATGACAAAGGGTTGCGGTGTGACGTCGTACGGTCATGGATATCTCCGAGGCATCGATTGCTGGTTCTGACGCTCAACGAGCGGAGCAGAGGTCGGGACGCGATTCGGGCTCAGATTGACCATAATTCCGACCGGTCGCTAAAATGGCTGCCATGGAGACCATCCCCATCACGGAAGCCAAGGCCCGGATCGCCGAGCTCGCCGACCGGGTCGCCCGGGAGCACGACCACTTCACCATCACCCGCAATGGCCGCGCCGACGTGATGCTGATCTCGGTGGCCGAGTACGAGTCGATGCGGGAAACGCTGGACCTGCTGTCCGACGACGAAGCCCTCGCAGACCTGCGCCAGTCGCGGGAGGATTTTGCAGCCGGCGACACGTTCTCGATGGACGAGGTTCGCGCGGAGTTGGAGCGGCGTCGCAGCAGGGCGGCCTGATGCCTCCGGGGGGCAGGCAGGTGCACGACCGCACCAACGAACCTCTCAGCCCGTACACGGTGATGTTTTCCCGCCAGGCTCGCCGCAATCTGCACGAGGACCTGCCGTTGGAGGTGGCGATGGCGGCGACGGAAACCATCCAGCGGGCGATCGCGGTCAACCCGTATCGGGTAGGCAAGCCTCTCGACGAACCCTTTGACGGCTTCCACTCTGCCCGCCGCGGCACGTACCGGATCATCTACCGAATCAACGAGGCCAAGCGAGCCGTGGAGATCCACTCGATACGCCACCGGCGCGACGCCTACCGTTCGTAGGACACATTCTGGGTTGGGTCCGGTGACGTCGCCACTGTGGCTGCGACGACACGGCACTCATTGGCTGCCGCCTCTGTGCTGCGAACTGGGCAGATTGCAGCATTAGCGGATCGCCGGCGATCGTGGCGGTGTGGTTCGCATGGTGGTACCTCCGGCACACCTTGTGTTTGTGCAGGTGAATCGACATCGGTAATCGAATGATGTCGATCATCTGTGATCTTGTGGTCACGGCCGTGGTCACACGGCGCCCCACACTACGCCTCGGCGACCAGTGTTGAAACGTCCGAAGAAATCGCCTCTGAACAGGGATTGTTACTGTTCCTCGGGCTGTCCGAGATGCCTAGGCCGGATTGTGGGGCGCAGAACCGTGTAGTACGGCGGTGCCGGCCCGTGTCGCTACGTACGGATCGGTCGCTGGGTTACCCGCTCGTCGCCTGTCCCCGAGAGGGGCATCCCCGGCGGGTGATAGCCGGGGCCCAACAGTCGCCGACAGCGCCGTCTCAATCGAGAACTGTCGGAGGTTGTTGAAAATCTTGGCCTCTGATCGACGCGGATTCCGTGTCTGCTGCGCTCGGCGCCCGCCGCGCGCGGATCGCAACCCCGGCCCCTGTGACTGGAGCATGTAGTCGGGCACGAGCTGCGCCCGGACCCCGCCGGGCGAGGATCGCAACTCCGCACGCCGCGTCGGTGACGGCTTGTCCTCGTCTCGCTGCCCCCGGACCCGACCATTCCGTCACATGATCCGGCATCAGGTTCCAACCTCCCGAGCGTGCCTGGCGTCTTCTACCCGGCAGCTCACCGGAGCCCATCGAAATCCGGTGTGCGTGGTGACGTCGAAGGAGGGAACGCGAGTGGAATTGCGGAGCTGGTTGGTGGCCGTCACGCTCGCCGCCGTGGCCGTACCGGGGGCTGGTCCGCCTGGGGCAGCGGCGGCGCCGGCGAGCAGTCCGGCCGTGCCGGACCGGTGGGTGACGCTGGTCACGGGAGATCGGGTACTGGTCCGGCCCGGACCACCGCTCGACACGGTGCTCCAGGTGGCGCCCGCGAAGGGACGGGAGGAGATGGCGTTCCGCCAAATCCAGGAGTACGGCGACGTCTTCGTCATCCCCGGCGACGCGACGCCGTTGGTCGCCGCCGGTACGGTGGACCGCCGGCTCTTCAACGTCTCGAAGCTGATCGACTTCGGCTACGATGACAGGTCGCGCGGAGATCTGCCGCTGATTGTCACCTGGGCGAGTCGGCAGCAAAGCGCGGCGCGGAGCATGTTGAGCGCGATCGGAACCACCCTTACCCGGGAACTGCCCAGCGTGGACGGTGCGGCAACGCGGGCCGGCAAGGACCGGGCCGTCGAGTTCTGGCGCGGCGTACGTCCGGCGGCGGGTCGGGGGAGTCTGGCCGGCGGTGTGTCGTCGATCCGGCTCGACGGTCCGGTCCGGGCCACCCTCGACCACAGCGTGCCGCAGATCGGCGCGCCCGCGGCCTGGCAACGTGGCCACCGGGGTGGGGGAACGACGGTGGCGGTGCTGGACACCGGGATCGACCGCACCCACCCCGACCTCGCAGACGCGGTCACCGCCGAGCGGGACTTCACCGAGAGCGCCAGCGGACCGCACGACGTGCACGGCCATGGTACGCATGTCGCCGCCACCATCACCGGAAGCGGAGCCGCCTCGGCCGGACGGTACGCCGGGGTCGCCCCGGACGCGCGGCTGGTGAACGTAAAGGTGCTCGACGACGAGGGGTCCGGCCTCGACTCGTGGGTCCTCGAGGGCATGGAGTGGGCGGCCGGTACGGGCGCCAAAGTGGTCAACATGAGCCTCGGTGATCCCTGGCCCAGTGACGGCTCGGACCTGCTGTCCCATGCGGTGAACCGGCTGACTGCGCAGCGCGGCACACTCTTCGTGGTCTCCGCCGGCAACTCCGGCCCGGACGACGGTTCGATCGGCAGCCCGGCCGCAGCCGACGCCGCGTTGACCGTCGGCGCGGTCACCGGTGAGGACGAGCTGGCGGACTTCTCCAGTCGGGGGCCACGGCTGGGGGACGCGGCGGTGAAACCCGACATCACCGCACCCGGCGTGGGGATCGTCGCGGCCCGCGCCGAGGGCTCGGAACTCGGTGAACCGGTTGGCGACGGGTACCAGCGACTTTCTGGTACGTCGATGGCGGCACCGCATGTGGCCGGAGCGGCAGCGATCCTGGCCGGGCAGCACCCGGACCTGACCGGACCGGAGCTCAAGGCGCTGCTGACGGGAAGCGCGACCCCGAACACCCGTTCCACGGTGTATCAACAAGGCTCCGGACGGGTAGACGTGGCCCGGGCCACCGGTCAGAGCATCTTCAGCCAGCCGGCGAGCGTCAACAACGGCATCGCCCGGTGGCCGCACCAGGACGACGTACCGACTGAGCGAACAGTCGAGTACCAGAACGTGACGGCGACGCCGGTGACCCTCGACCTGTCCCCGGAATTGCGTGACCCGACCGGGGCGGCGGCGCCCGCCGGGATGTTCACGGTCGAGCCGCGTCGGGTCACCGTACCGGCGGGCGGCGTCGCGTCGGTCAGCCTCACCACCGACACCAGGGTCGCCGCCCCGGACGGAGCCTACGACGGCGTGCTCATCGCGACCGGCTCCGATCAGACGGTGGTCCGGACGCCGGTCGGCGTGGTACGCGAGGTGGAGAGCTACGACGTGACCGTGACCATGCTGGACCGGCAGGGAAGACCGACGCCGGACAATTGGCTCCGGTTCGTGGACCTCGCAGCGCAGCGGGCCTGGATCCACCACGATCCGTCCGGGACCGTGGTGGCCCGGTTACCGAAGGGACGGCACTACTTCGAGGCCGATGTCGGGGCATATGACGGCGTCACACCGGGTGCCGAGATGCAGGCGGTCGAGCCGGAGGTGCTCGTTGACCGCGACACCCGCCTGACGGTGGATGCCCGGGACGGTCGACCGCACGGAAACACCGTGGAGCAGCCCACGGCCCGCCCGGTGAACACCGTCTTGTCGTTCCAACGGTTTACTCCGTGGGGTGACACCGGTGGCGGTGTGTTCGGCCGAGCGGAGCGGCTGGCGTTCATCTACCTGCGGCCCTCAGCCACGACGGCGCCACCGGATGAGTTCGTGTTTGAGTACGAGCAGACGCTCGCCAAACCGGACGGGTCTGGTGGCTTCTCGGGCAGTCCCTACCTCTACCACCTCCGGTGGGCGGTGCCGGGGCGGGTCCCGGCTGACCTGGTCCGGCACACCCGCGACCGGGACTTGGCGGTCGTCCGCAGCACGTTCGCGGCGAGCGGGCCGGGTGAGCAGGTGATGAAGGACAGTGACCGGGTTCGGCTGGCGACTCCCGCCACCCTCACCGAGTACTACACCCCGGACGTGCCCTGGCCCGCCACTGTTTTCCGCGCCGGGCCCAATGCCGAGGGCGTCCTCTCGCACAAGCCACGGACCTACCAGCGTGGTGGGGCGCCGCTGGCCGAGCGCTGGAACGTTGGCGTCTTCGGACCGGCGTTCCCGCCCCGGCCGGCGGCGGAGGACCGCTTCGTCTTCCGGTTCGGCGACACGATCGGAGCGAACATCCCGCTCTTCACCGACCAGGGGATCGATCACGCGGGTTCGTCGTCGACGGACTCCGGCGGTACGCGCCTCTACCGCAACGGCGAGCTGATCGGGACGACCGAGGATGTTGGTTACGGGTACTTCGACGTACCGGGCGATGCGGCGACGTACCGGCTGGAAGCCCGGGGTGAGCGGCCCGGCGAGACGTTGTCCACCCGAGTCAGCTCGGCCTGGACGTTCCGCTCCGGTCACGTCCTCGGCGAAGGGGATCAGCCCCTCCCGGTGCTGGCGGTGCGGTTCGCGCCGGCGCTGAACGACCACAATCGGGCACCTGCCGGGCGAGACTTCGCGTTCCCGGTCTACGTCCAGGCGCAGCCGGGCCCGGCGTACGGGAAGCTGCGGGCGCTCACCGTCGAGGTCTCGTACGACGACGGGGCGACCTGGCGGCCGGTGAAGCTTCATGGCGAGGGTTACGAACGGACGGCGTACTTGCGGCATCCATCCGGCTCCGGGTTCGCCTCGTTGCGGGCCAGCGCCACGGACACCCTGGGTAACACGGTGGAGCAGACGATCATCCGTAGCTACGCCTACTGACTGAACCGGGTCGGCGTATGCCGGGCGGCGGGAGCCGCCGCCCGGCATCGTGCCGAGGCGTTCGCACCAGCGGAGCCCTCGGGGGCGCGAGTTGTGCCGAATCCGAAAGGTGCGGGTCTGTCAAGCAACGGCTCATGCGCAGAACCGGTGATAGGTGATCCTCGATGGCGTTTCGTACTGCGGCAAACCCGGCCGTAGTGGCGCTTGCCGGAAGCAGCACCATAGAGAAGACGGGAGGTACGCGCGCCCGGGGCGTCCGGACACCGTACCGGCTCCGGGTTGAGCCGATACTGATTCCAACCGGCCTGCTCGAGATGGCGACCGTGGTTCCGCACCGGCTCTCTGGTGACGGCTGGTAGGCACCCGGTCCCAGAATAGACATCCGATGTATCCGTCCGCTCTCGCGTGTCTCCGGCGGGGTCGGACAGCGCTGCGACCCGTCATCGTGGACAGGGTCACCCGGGCGCTCGCCTATTGGAAATCGCGGAACCGCGTGTTTTGATCGGATGTCTATCGGCGCTCGACGAGGAGAACTGATGATGGGTAGACCGCTCGGTGCCCTGCTCACCCTGCTGCTGGCGGTGAGCACGCTCGCCGTGCCCGGCACCGCCACCGCCGGACAGCGGCAGCCCAGAGGCATCCCCGGCGCCGTCGAACTCAGCGCCGATCCCGACCTCGCCGCCTGGCAGCGGCTCCAGTACGGAATGTTCATCCACTGGGGCATCTACTCCGAACTCGGCGGGGTCTGGCAAGACCAGCCGGTGACCAGCGGCTACAGCGAGCAGATCCAGATGTGGGCGAACATCTCCGAGGCCGACTACCGCGACGTGGCGCACCGGTGGACGCGTTCGACCCGGCCGCGATCTGCGGCCTCGCGAAGCGCGCCGGCATGCGGTACGTCATCATCACCAGCAAGCACCACGACGGCTTCTCGATGTTCGACACCGCCACCACCGACTACGACATCGTCGACGCCACGCCGTACGGGCGGGACCCGCTGAAGCTCCTCGCCGACGAGTGTCGCCGCCAGGGCCTCGGCTTCGGCTTCTACTTCTCCCTCGTGGACTGGCACCAGGGTCACGAGTTCGACGGCGGCAACAACAACCCGATCCCGCCGTCGATGGAACCGGTGATCGAGGCGCAGATCCGCGAGCTGATGTCCCAGTACGGCGAGATCTCCGAGGTCTGGTTCGACATGTCCTCGCCGACGGTGGCGCAGAGCGAGCGGTTCGCCGGCATCGTCCGCGGGTTGCAGCCGCACGCCGCCATCAACAGCCGCGTCTGGAACAACGTCGGCGACTTCCGCACCCTCGGCGACAACGAGATCCCGTCCGTCCCGCTCGACGGCACGTGGCAGACGCCGGCGTCGATCTACCACGAGACCTGGGGCTACCGCAGCTGGCAGCAACGCGACGACCTGCCGGGAAAGATCCGCGACCTGGTCGTCGGCCTGACCGGCGTCCGCGCCCGCGGCGGCAACTACCTGCTCAACATCGGCCCGCGCGGCGACGGCTCGATGGTCGAGTTCGAGGCCGACGTGCTGCGCGGCATCGGCGACTGGCTCGCGCGCCACCCCGGCGCGGTGCTCGGCGCGTCCGCCACCAGGTTCGGCGGGCAGCCCTGGGGCGAGGTCACCGTCAACGGCTCGAACCTGTACCTGCACGTCACCGACTGGCCGCAGTCCGGGGAGCTGCGCCTGCCCGGCCTCGCCACCCGGGTGCGCGGTGTCGTCGAGGACGGCGCGGGCGCGCTCGACTGGCGCATGGACGGTGACGACCTCGTGGTGTCGCTTCCCGACCGGCCGCACGACCAGATCCTTCCGGTGCTGCGGGTGGCGCTCGCCGGCGAGCTGCGGATCATCCCGCCGAACACGGTCGACGCGCGGGGCGCCTGGCTGCTGACCGACGTCGAGCGGGGTTACAGCCACACCGACACCGGCAGCTACGGCAGCACCCGCCGCACCACCGTACGGCACACCGCGTACCTGGTGACCGACCGCGCGGAGCGGGTCTCGGTGACCGTACGCGGCACCGCCGACCCGGACGCCCGCTACCGGGTCGCCGTCGGCGGCCAGGCACGGGTGGTCACCGGTGCCGCGCTGACCGGTGGCGCCGTCGGCCCGTTCACCGTCCGCCCGAACCAGGTCACGCCGGTGACGATCACCCTGGCCGCACCCACCCACCAGGGCCAGGATCTCGGCCTGACCGTCGACACGACACTGGTCGCCGCCACCGACCGGCTGGTCGGCTGGCTGGACGCCCCGACGCACCTGGAGACCGGGGCCACGACCGAGATCCCGGTGCTCGTGACGAACCCGCGCCGCGAGGCGGCGAGCGGCTCGGTGGCGCTCCGCGTGCCGAACGGCTGGACCACGGGCGAGCCGGTCTCGTTCACCGATCTCGCACCGGGCCGGACGGTCGAGGCGCGCATTCCGGTGACCGTGCCGGCGGACGCCGAACCCGGGCCCGCGTCGCTCGCCGTCGACCTGTCAGCCGGTGGCCGACACCTCGAACTGGCCGGGCAGGTCGCGGTCGTGCTGCCCAACGTCGCCGTCGGCAGGCCCGCCACCCAGGTCAGCACCGCCTGGGGCGGGGTGCCGGGCCGGGCCGTGGACGGCAACACCGCCGGCGACTACCTGGTGGACAACTCGGCCTCGCACACGGCCGAGCCGTCGTACCAGGCGTGGTGGCAGGTCGACCTGACCCAGCGGTACCAGGTGGACGCCGTCGAGATCTGGAACCGCACCGACTGCTGCACCGAACGGCTCTCGGACTACTGGGTCATCGTGTCGCCCGAACCGATCACCACGAACTCGCTGGCCGAGGCGCTTGCCACCCCCGGCGCGACCGCCGTTCACCTGCCGGAGGCGGCCGGCCGCCCCACCCTGGTCGACGTCGACGGCGCCACCGGGCGGTACGTCCGGGTGCAGCTCAAGTCGACGAGCGACCCCCTCACCCTCACCGAGGTGGTGGTACGCGCCCGGCAGTAGGTCCGCGTCGCGCGGAACCGGGTCTTCGACGGCGTCCGGTCGGCGGGATCACCAAAACCCGGCGCGTTTATCCGGATCTGAAGAACACCTGCTCCGCTCACCGATCCACCCTCTCCTGGGCGGCTCCAACCCCTGCTCGCGGGCGGGGAGTGGCCGGCGGCTTTTAGCCGATAGCGCGGCCCGCCGTCAATGTGTCCCGGGTTCGCCGCGTGGTAATCGAACCCGGCTGTCCATATTGACAGAGCTCCGTGGATTTGATGGCCTTTCCGCAACATCCCAGCAACAGCTGGGAAATCATTCCCCACCGTGCCGTCCCCGCCCGGAGGCATCATGAACCGTCCCGATCGACCAGGGCGCCGCCTGGTCGCGCTCGTCGCCGCGGCCGCGGCCGCCGTCGTCACCGCCGCCGTCGCGCTCGCCGTGCCGTCCGCTGCCGGCGCCGACCCGCTCGGCGCCGGCAGCTACACCACCGTCCGCCCGGCAGGCGCCGCTGCCCCGTCCGGCTGCGCCGACATCTCGACCAACCCCCGGCGGTACGTCACCGCCAACGCACCGGCCGGCGCGGTGCCGACCAACGACTGGTGGTCGTCGCTGCTGTTCAAGCGCTCGGACTGCGCGTACTCCATGCCTCTGCAGGCCCACCCGATGGCCTTCGACCCGGCGGCCGGCGGGCTCGGCGTCTCGTACACCACCACCGCCACCGTCTCCGGTACGCCCACCACGGTCGGCGAGTACCACTACCCGTACAGCACCGAGTTCACCCTCGGGGTGACCGGGCTCAACTCCCCGGACGTCAAGGTGGACGGCTGGACCGACTGGACCGTGTCGCCCTACTGGTCGGACGGGACGCGGACGCTGCGGGCCACCATCGGGCACGGTCTGCCCTTCGTCCACGCCCAGGTGACCGGCGGCAACGCCCAGCTCAGCTTCGGCGGGGCGCCCGAGGTCTGGAGCAACAGCGGCACCCGGGTCGGATTCACCGTACGCGGGCACGACTACGTCGCGTACGGCCCGGCAGGGGCGACCTGGTCGGTCGCCGGTACGGCGATCACCTCGACGCTGGCCGGCCGGGGGTACTTCTCGGTCGCAGTGCTGCCGACCACCCCGAGCACCCCGGCCGCCGACCGTGCCGCCCTGGCCGACAGCTACGGCCGGTACGCCCACGCACACGTCACCGGGACCCAGGTCGACTGGCGCTTCGACCAGGCGACCAGCACGGTGCACGCGACCTACACGCTGACCACCACCGCCCGGGAGGGCGCCGAGCGCAACACCGTCGTCGCGCTCTACCCGCACCAGTGGAAGAACCTCGCCGGCGGTGCCCCGATCCCGCAGACGTACGTCTCGCCGCGCGGCGCCATGCGTACCCTGGTCGGGGTCGGCTCGTTCGGCACCGCGATCCGCTACCACGGCGTGCTGCCGGAGCTGCCCGCCGTCGCCACCTCCAGCGGCGCCGACCTGGCCACCCTCGGCGGCTACCTGGACCAGGTGGCGACCGGTGACCCGCTGGCCGGCTTCGGCAACGACACCTACTGGACCGGCAAGGGGTTGGGCCGGGCCGCCCGACTCGCCGAGATCGCCGACCAACTCGGTCGGACCGCCCAGCGGGACCTGCTGCTGGGCGCGATCCGGACCCGGCTGACCGACTGGTTCACCGCCTCGCCCGGCGAGACCGGGCGGCTGTTCCACTACGACCGGGCCTGGGGCACCCTGGTCGGCTACCCGGCGTCGTACGGGTCGGACCAGGAACTCAACGACCACCACTTCCACTACGGGTACTACATCGCCGCCGCGGCCACCCTGGCCAAGTTCGATCCCGGCTGGGCCGCCGCGGACGGGTACGGCGGCATGGTCAACCTGTTGATCCGGGACGCCAACGGCGTCGACCGCGCCGACCCGATGTTCCCGTTCCTGCGGGACTTCGACATCTACGCCGGGCACGACTGGGCCTCCGGGCACGGCTCGTTCGACGCCGGTAACAACCAGGAGTCCTCGTCGGAGGGGATGAACTTCGCCAGCGCGCTGATCCAGTGGGGGCTGGCCACCGGCAACACCGCCGTACGGGACGCCGGCCTGTTCATCTACACCACCCAGGCCCAGGCCATCCAGGAGTACTGGTTCGACTCGGCCAACCAGAACTACCCGGCCGCCTTCGGCCACAGCACCGTCGGCATGGTCTGGGGCGACGGCGGGGCGTACGCCACCTGGTTCAGCGGCGAACCGGAGATGATCCAGGGCATCAACATGCTGCCGATCACCGGTGGCTCGCTCTACCTCGGCTACCGTCCGGACTACGTGACGACGAACTGGAACGAGCTGGTCACCAACAACGGCGGGCCGCCGACCGTCTGGTCGGACGTGCTCTGGTCGTTCCAGGCGTTGGCCAGCCCGGACACCGCGCTGGCCAGCTTCCGGGCCAATCCGGGGTATCCGCCGGAGGAGGGCGAGAGCCGGGCACACACCTTCCACTGGCTCCGCAACCTCGCCGCGCTCGGCCAGGTCGATACCACCGTCACCGCCAACACCCCGCTCTACGCGGTCTTCAACCGGGGCGGGGCGCGCACCTACGTGGCGTCGAACATCACCAGCAGTCCGATCACGGTGACCTTCTCCGACGGCCGGACCCTGACCGTGCCGGCCGGTCGTACCGCCACCACCGGGGTACACACCTGGAGCGGCGGGAACGCCAGCGGGGGAACGCCGAACCCCACCCCGACGCCGACGGCGAGCCCGACAGCCACACCGACGGCGAGCCCGACTCCGACCGTCCCGCCGGTCACCAACAACCGGCTCCACGTCCGCTCCGGCGGCGCACTGGCCGGCACGGCGGGCCCCGGAGCGACCACGGTCGCCATCCCCGCCGCGGCCGGCAACCATGACGGTACCCCGAACAACCCGGTCACCCACCGCCTCTGCGGGCTGACCGGGACCTACCAGGGCGGCGGGGCGACGAGCTTCGCCCTGCACGTCGACGCGGGGACCGCCGTCGGGGCCGGGGTGCAGGCCCGGATCTCGTACGACTTCACCGGCTCGGGCAGCTACGGCCGAACCGAGACGTACGCCTACTTCGCCACCGACCCGATCCCCGGCACCGAGACGTACACCCAGGCCACCGGGGTACGCGCCACGTCGGGCGGCTTCGCCGCGATGAGCGGCGGCTGCGTACGGCTGGAGGTCTGGAACGCGATCGGCTCGACACCGACCACGCTCCGGGTCGACGCGACCGCCGCACAGGGTGCCCAGTCGACCGTCACCATCCCGTTCACCCTCTCCGGTTGACTGTATGAGTGAACCTTTTTCAACCTGAACCGCGCGGCGCTCACACGCCGCGTCCGACCTTGCGGTCCGACGAACCGCAAGGGGAGGTTGAAAAAGGTTCAGGGGAGAGCGGGCTTGCCGGACAGGTCTGCGGTCGCGAGCCTCACCTCGCCTCGCGGATCAGCGAGGCGGTCGCCCGAGACCGTCGTGCCGGCGCGGCGGCACGGCCCCTGCGGCGGCCGTGAGGTCCGTCAGCAGCGTGTCGAGCAGTCGCTCCTCCATGACCGCTCGCCCGATTCGGCTCATCAGCGTTCCCAGCCCCAGGTCCCAGGGCGTTTCGGCCGGAGCCCCGCTCAGCGAAACGCCCTGGCCGTCGGCCCGCGCGTAATCCTCGGCGCCCATCCGCCAGGGCACGGCCTGCGCGTATCGCCTCAGCGCCGCCCCGGTCATCCGCACGCCGGTCCAGTCGAAGTCGTTGCGCCATCGGATCACCACCTCGGGCCGTACCGCCTTCAGCAGTTCGTGCACCGCCGCGGACGGGACCCCCTCGGTGCAGACGATCGCTTGAGTCCGCCGGCCGGCGGCGGCTCGCAGTACGGCAGGGTTCTCGCACACGAAGATCTCGGTGGCCTCGACGGTCAGCGGAGCCAGCCGTAGCTGCTGCAGCGTAGCCCGAAACGGCACGTGCGCCAGGGCGGCCTCGGTGAGCCAGGGGCCGACAATCCCGCCGGCGGCCGGCAGGTTCAGCACGAGCACCTGGCTGGCCAGGTCGTCCGGAACGACCCCGGCCAGCTCCCACAGCTCTCGCTCCTGCTCGGCTCCCGACGGCGCGGGCAGTCCGTGCCAGGCCGCGAGTGCCCGCAGTACCAACCCGCGGACGGGTCCTTCGGTGAGCCCCTTGGTGTCGTCGAGTATCCGTTCGGCGAGCACCGGCAGCGGGATGTCGGTGGCCGGCAGCGCGTCCAGCACGGCGACCACGTCGGGGAACGGAAGGCCGCCACGCACGACACGGGTCAGTGTGCCGTCGCGGCGCAGACCGTCGAGCCACCGCTCGTACCAGTACGAACCGGCGTGCCTGCTCTCGGCGGCCAGCGCGAGCACGGCGTCGCGTCCCAGCGCTTCGCGCTTGCGCTCCTCGGGCCGGTCGCGTACCGGTCCGAGCGTCTCGGCCAGCCCTTTCCCGTGCGCGGCGCGCAGGTGCGCATCCACCTCGGCGAGGCGTACCGTGACCCGCCCCACCCCGGCGGGCCGGTGCACGCCGGTGAGCCCGATGATCACGAGCCGCTCGTCGTCGTCCGGTGCGGAGAGCGACACCGTACCCGCAAGGCTGCCGCCCGTGCGTTCCAAGCTGCGACGGGCCGCCACGAGCAGCCGCCGCCAGCCCGGTTCGGTGAGCGGGTCACTCACCGATCGGCGCCCGGCGGGTCTCCGGCGAGCCCAGTGCTCGTGCCAGGCTACCGTCGAGGTCGGCGACGTTCATCTTGCCGTCCCAGACCAGCAGCACCGTCGACACGGCATGGTCCACGGTGGAGTGCGACAGGTCGTAATGAGCGGCCCCGGTTACCGCAGGGTGAGTGGCCCACAGGTCGTAGCCGGTCATGAACAGGTCGAGATCGAACTGCTTGGCCAGCGACATCAACTCGCCGCGGCCGTTCTCGTCGACGCCGGCGAATGCCTCGTCCAGGCCGAGCAGGCGGGGCGCGTCCGGGCGGGCGGAGTCGAACAGGGCGTTCGCGGCGGCGAACAGCGGCAGGTGCAGCGATACCGATTGTTCGCCGCCAGAGAGCTGACTGTGCCGGGACCTGGTCAGCGCTTCGCTGCTCCCGCCGGGCCGGTGCAGAGTGAACGCGAATGTCCGCCACTGGCGGTAGTCGAGGATCTCGGCGAGCAAGTCCCGGTACGGCTTCTCCGGTGCCTGGGCGCGGGCCGTCTTGATCCGGCTGGCGAAGTGCCGGCGCATCTGGGCGAGCTGGGCGGGGCCGAGGCGGGCGGGGTCGCGTTCGAGTAGCCGGCAGACCTCGCGCTGTTCCGGGTCGAGGTCGTCGGCGAGCCGCCAGCCGACGCCGACGGTGAGTCCGGAGGACATGCGCCGGGCGCGCATCTGGGCGTCCATCGCCGCGACCAGGTCGCGGGCCTCGATCGTACGCCGGTGGATCTGACCGGCAAGCTGTCCGAGGAGGGCGTCTTCGAAGACCCGTTGCTCGGCCTCGGTCAGCAGATGTTCCTGGTCGCGGCGTTCGGCGGCGATGTGATGCGCGAAGTGTGCGACGGGCGTGAGTCCCTGCTCGTCTGCGACCCGCACCACCACGACGCCTTCGTCGGTGTCCCACTCCGGCCGGTGGTCGAGCCCTGCGGCGGGCAACTGGGCCTGCAACTCGGTGAGCGCGCCGCTGAGCCTGGTCGCGCTCTGCTTGAGCGACGTCTCGGTCGGGCTGAGATCACGAGTGGCGCCGAGGATCGCCTCGTGCAGCGCCACGACCTTCGGGTCCACGTCGTCACCGGTAGCTTCGGTCACCGGCCAGGGAAGCTCGACCGGGCACCGCATCAGGCCGAGCAGATCCGGCTGGGCGTACGGGCGCAGCCGCAGCGACTCGCGCCGGGCCTCGGCGATCGCGTCGGCGATCGCCTGCTCGCCGAGCCGAACGCGTTCACCGGCCGCGGCGAGGCTCTCCCTGGCCGTGCTGTGCGCGTCACGGGTGACGATCAGGCTGTTCTCCGCCTCCTCGATGGCCACCTCGGTTTCGTTCACCTCGGCCAGCACGCGCGTCGCCTCGGCGCCGATCGAGGCCGAGAGCGTCCGCAGCTCCTCATCCTTCTCCACGTGGCGGCGAGTGGCCTCCCGGGCGGCTTGCTCGGCCTCGGTCAGGCGCCCGTCCGCCTCGGCCCGGCGTTCGGCGGCCTGCTCGGCGAGCCCGACGGTTCTCGCTGCCGTCTCGTACGCGTGCCCCAGCTCGACGCCGAGCAGGGAAAACCGGTCGAGCGAGGCCGCTGTGGCGTCGAGGCGCTCGACCGGTAAGCCGCGTTCGGCGACAGCCCGGCGCAGCGCGACAGCGGCCGCCGCCTGCTCCGCGACGGCGGCGTCCAGTCGGTTCGCCGCGTCGAGGGCGGCCTCCCGGCGTACGCGAAGCTCCGTCGCGGCCCGGTCCAGCGCACGCTCGGCGTCGCCGACGGCCCTCCTCGGCGGTAACGCCGCACCGGCCGCACCCGCCGCGGTGAGCAGCGCCTCCCGCGCCCGGCGCCGTTCCGTCACCCGCTCCGACTCCACGCGCAGATCGGCGAGCCGCCGTTCGCAGTCTGCGACGCGGATTGCGCGCCGGGCGGCCCGGGCTGTGGCGCCGATGTACTCGCAGCGGTCCTTGGCGAACCGGCCGGTGCCGGCGCCCTGCGCCCACCGGCCGGAGGCGTCGACGCCGGCTGGACCGCCGAGGTCGCCCAGGGCGATGCCGGCCAGCACGGCCGAGATCCGTCCGGCGGGCACGAACTCCTGGTCCTCCGGGACCAGCACATCGGCCAACGCCCGCCCCGCCACGCGTGGCCCGGCGCGCAGGAAGGCGTCCTGCTCGCCGCCGTCGTCGCCGTCCGGGTGGATCCAGGCGTCGAGCAGCCCGGCGGCGTGCAGCGCGGCCTCGATCCCGGCGGCCTCGGCACCGGGCGTGTCGTCGGCGAACCGGACGAGCCGCCACAGCGGTGCGCCGGGCCGGCCCTCGCGCGGCGCCGGCCGGGTGGGCGACAGCGGTGGGGCGTCGTCGTGCTCGGCCGCGATGGCGTCGCGATCGGCGGTCAGGGCTTCGCGGTCAGCGGTCAGCGTCTCCTCGCGCGTGCGCAGCGACGCGACCTCGTCGCGGACGGCGGCAAGCGGGGTGGCGACCTGTTCGTGGTAGAGGTCGCGCAGGGACGGAGCCGCCGGCTGCCCGGCGAGCAGTTCAGCCAGACTGGGCCGGTTCAACTCGGCGAGCAGGCCGGCGTGGTCGGCGCCCCAACGGCGTACCGAGGCGGCGGTCTGCTCCTTCGCCTCGTCCAAGGCGATACCAGCACGTTCCTCGGCCGCGACCGCGTTGTCAGCGGCGGCCCGAGCCTGCCGATCCGTCTCGGCCGCGCGTGCGTGGTCCCGTTCCGCCTCGGCGAGCCGGCCGCGCAACGCCCGCACGTCGGCGACGTCGGCGCGGCGTGCCTCGACCCGAGCGGAGACCCGGACTCCGAGCCCGTCGGCGGTCGCGTCGGCAGGCCGCCACTCGACGCCCGCGACCGCCGCCTCGGCGGCGAGGTCGGTGGCCGTCCGAGCCGCCCGCGCCTGTGCGTCCTGCGCGGCTGTCACGGCCTGACGCCACTCGGCCTCCCGCCTGCCCGCGGTGCCCTGCTCGGCGGCGACTCTCTCGTTCGCCCGCCGCTCGGCGGCTGCGAGATCCTGCACATGCCGGTCGAGGTCGGCCAGCTGCTCGTGGGAGTGGTAGGCCGCCGAACTCTTGAGACGCTCCAGGTGTGCGCGCAGCCGTCCCGGTTCCCCCTCGACCGCGCGCAGCCGTGCCTCGGCCTCGGCTGCGGCCCGTGTCGCCTCGGCCGCGGCGTCCCGCGCGTCGGCCAGCGCGGCGCGGCGATCGTCGACCGCGGCCCGGCGCACGCTGAGCGCCTCGGCGGCGGCCCGGGCATGGGTACGCAGGTAGGTGGCATACACGGTGAGAAACGACGTGGTGGCCTGATCCGCGACGACGAGCCCCTCCAGGGTACGGGCCACCGTCTCCATGTCGTCGAATGAACGCGCCGCCTCGACGAGTAGATGATCCTCCACCGGGCGCAGACCGCGTTGCAGCGTGCGGGACAGCTCGACCGGATTGAGATCCTTGGCCAGCTGCGGCTTACGCAGGTTGAGTACCAGGTCGAGCAACTGCTCGTAGCGGGCGGCACCGAGCCCGAACAGACGCGCGTCAACCAGGTGCCGGTACTCCTCGACCGAGTCGCGGACCGCGTCCGCGCCGAGCCGCTCGATCAGTTCGCGCCGCGACACCGGCCGGTCGTCGGCGTCCAGCAGCGACAGGTCCACCCCGACCCGCCCGTCGGCCACGAAGTGCCAGCGCGTGACCCGATCGTTGTGCTTGTGCGCCCGCAGCCCGATGCCGATGGTCACCCACGAGCTGCCGTCGCCGAACTCCATCCACACGTACGCGTGCGACAGCTCCTGCCCTCGGTAGAGGATATTGGACTTCATCGTCCGGTCCTCACCGGCGAACGGGTTGAGCCTGCGCGGCTCGATGCGTCCGTCCAGCACGAATGGAAAGAGCACCTCCAGCGCCTTGGTCTTGCCCGAGCCGTTCGGGCCACGCAGCACCAGCCACCCATCGACGAACAGGAACTCTTCGTCCCGGTAGTCCCAGAGGTTGATGATGCCCGCGCGGGTGGGTACGAAGCGTGCCAAGAGCGATCCCTTATCAGAAGAGTGTGCGTTGCCGGACCTGGGCGACGGTGTTGCGGTACCGCCCGATCAGCGGCCGGGCCAGCACGCCGCCGGGCACCGGGACGACCGCGCCGAACCGGGCGAGCAAGGAAACCGCCTCGGCGCGCAGGCGGTCCGGATCGGCGTGCCAGGTGGCGCCGAAAGCGGACCCGTAGGACCGCAGGATCTCGCCGGTCGCCTCGCGCAGGAAGCTGTCCGTGATCAGCGGCATCCTCCGCTCTCCGGAATGCTCGTCCGGCTCGTCCGCCTCGACGGGGGCAGGTGGTGGGTCCGCGAGCACGGCCCGGCTCTCGGGCAGGCCGGTGTCGGCGGCGGCGGTCAGCGCGGCCTGCCGGTCGTTCGGGTGCGGCGCCGGCACGCGCCGGGCGCGGCGGCCGTCCGGGTCGGACACCCGATCGCCGATTGCCACCGCGAGCAGCACGGCGGCCTGTGCCACCGAGCCGGTGCCGGGGAACCGCTCCGCCGACCAGCCCACGGTGTCGACCAGCAGGACTCCTTCGGCGCGGCGCTCCAGCCGGAGACCGGTCAACCGGTGCAGGTCCTCCGCGAGGGCCTGCCCGCGCAGGTGGTTACCGATCTCGGCGGGCACGTCGTCGTAGTACACGACCGACCGCTCCACCGCGGCCCGCCGCGCGGCCTGCGCCGCCGCTCGGCGCTCGGCGTTGCCGCTGTTGCTGAGCGACCGCTCCAGCAAGGCGGCCACCGAATCGATGTGTTGCAGCACGCGCGGCGGCCGGAAGAGGGCGAACACGGCGTCGCGGGCCACGTCGTACAGCGCCTCTCCGGCGTTGGGGTCCCTGGCCCAGGTGGCGCTGGAACCGTCCGCCACCCGCAGCACGCCGCGCTCCTCGAGCCAGGCCACCGCATCCACGAAGGCCCGCCGGTCCGTTCCCTGATCCGCGTCGAGTCCCAGGGCGGGGATCCGGTTCGCGTCGCCGGCGACCTGGTCGGCCAGCTCGGTAAGACTGATCTGGATGCCCGCGCGACCCAACGTCGCCAAACAGAGCGCGAGGTACGCGTACCTTTGTCGGTCGAATGGGCGGCCCGTCCTCGAAATCGCCGGACAGTCCGGGTTCAGCGCGTCGGCCGTGCGCACCAGGCGGGCGGCGGTGCCATGCAGCTCCAGCCGGTAACCGAACGCCTCGGACAGGTCGCGGCGCAGGTCGGCGGCGAACCGGCGGACCCGCGGCAAGGCCCTCTCGTCCGGCCAGATCGCCGTCACCAGAGGATGGCGCAGCAGCAGGCGTACGGCCCGCTGATAATCGGCCAGCTCCAAGTCGGACACGTCGGCGGCGAACCTCACGTGGCCATCATCCGCTCCGGCTTTCCGGCCGCGCGCTGGTGTGCTCGGCCGTGGTCAGGGTGAGCGCGTACCCGTCGAGGTGGAGCCGGCCCCCAGTGGTGACCACCGTGGTGAACTGGCCGGATGCCGGGACGAGCGTGAGCCGGATCCCGAACGCAGCCGCAGCCAGCGGCGTGTCGAGACGGCCGGCCGCGCGTGCACTGAGCGCGAGGTCCAGCAGCCGACGCAACGCGCCGGCCTGTGCCTCGTCGAGCGGCACTGCCGTCCCGCCACCAAACGCTGTCACCAGGCCGGACGCTGCGCTGGCCTGACGGTGTTCCTCGGCGATCTGACGCTCGCGCAGTATCTGTCGCGACGAGTCGGCACGCTCGATGCGCGCCGGCCGGCCGTTGCCCTGGCCGGGCATGCGGCCGGACTGCACGAGGGTGCGCGACAGCTCCACGGCCGGGGCCTCCCACCAGGAGAGCCGGCTCGGAATCGCCTCCTGGTCCGGGTATCCCACGCTTACGTGCCGGGGGGCACCCAGCCCGAACACGAGGTCGAAGACGGCGTGGGCCGCCTCGTCGGAGCCGATACCGGTGAACCAGGCCGCCAGGTGCCGCAGCTGTGATTCCCGACTGACACCGCCGCGTCTCGCCTCGGTTACCCTGCGCAGCAGCGCCAGCACGTCCCCGATCGCCGCCATCGTCGCACCGGCCAGCCGATCGGCCTCGCTGAGGGCGTCGGGCTCGGGCGGCGCCAGCCACGACCGCAGGCCGGACCACCTGCGCTGCCAGTCGGCGATCCGCTCCGAAGGCGTGGCGAACAGGCGCTCGTCGGCTTCTGCGGCCGCCTCGACCATCCGCTCCAGACCGGTCGTCTCCACCTCGGCGACTGCCTCGCGCAGCCGCGGAGTGTAGCGCTGCAATTCGTCGTGGAAGTCCCGCAAGTGGGCCAGCAACGCGTCCTTGTGCGCCAGGAAGACCTCTGGGCGCACGTCGTGGGTACGACTCAAGTCGCCGAGCATGTGGTAGAAGCGTGCGGCCCGCTCGGCAACGTCGGCGAGCGCGCGGTCGAGCCGGTTGAGCTTGCGGTAGACCTCCTCGGCGTCCCCGGCCGCGTTCGCGGTGGCCAGCGCCTTCAGGTCGGCGAGCAGGTCGGCGAAGACCAGCCGGGACAGTGTGCTGTCGTCCAAGCCGGCGGCGAGCACGCCCTCCACGGCACGATGGGCGCGATAGCCTGCCTCGGTGAACTGGTAGACCGAGTGGCGGTTGCGGTATTCGGCGAGCGTCGCGGCGCGGGCGCCGTCCTGGCTGCGGTCGAGCACACCCCAGTCGACCAGGGCGTCCAGCAGGCGCGGCAGCTCCAGCGTCGCAGGTTCGGGACAGTCCGGGTGGGTGGCGGCCAACCCCGCGAGCGTAGCCGCCACGTCGGAGGTGTGCAGGACGACGTGGTAGCTGGAGCGCGCGGCGTCGAAGGCACGCAGCACCCACAGGTACGCGGTCCGGTTGTCTGCGGTCACGTATCCGAACAGTCGCATCCGGTCGTCGAGCCCGAAGTCATCGAGACCGAACGATGCTGGACCGGAGTTCGGCACGCCAACCCTCCTCACGACGGTCCGGTCAAGGTTACCGGGGTCTGGGAGAGACGGCCGGACGTGGTGTGCGCCCCGCCGGTCGCACCCGACTGGTCGGCTGCCAAAGGCGACGCCCTGTCGGGCAACCGGGCAAGTCGATGAGGCCCGGGGAAGGAATCGATCTTCTCAGCGGCGTCGAACGCGGTGCGCGGTTGGTCGTACCGGTGACGCCGGGCGTTCCGGCAGATCCGAAGTTGTCGGCCAGCGCGGGTTCGGCGCCGAGAAGTACGGCGGCCATCACGCCGGCGGCAAGTAGTCGGCCTCGGGCGCGTCGGGATCGTGTCAGCACGTGGTGTCCTTCTTCCGGAGGGATGGTTCGTCAGTCCATTGGCAGGTGAGCGGTGAGTCCGGGGATGTCGAGCGCGTTGTCCAGCCGGAGGCGGCTCAGCTCGGCGTCGGTCAGCGCCCGGTCGTAGACGCGCAGCTCGTCCATCCGGCCGTCGAAGCGGTGCGCCCCGTCGAGGCGCTGGCCCAGGTAGATCGGCATGGGCTCGGCACCCGCAATGGTTCCGGCCGTACCGGTCGTCGTGCCGACCTGGATGCCGTCGACCATCAGCGAGAGCGTGTCCCCCTGTCGGCGGAGCACCAGGTGGTGCCAGGCGCGATCGTTGTAGGCCCCGGCCGAGGCCACGCTGATCCCGGCCGTCGCGCCCGCCGGTCGTACGCTGGCCTGGATCTTGTTGTCGGCCGGTTCGCCCCGGATCCACACCTGTGGCGTGGTGTTCTGCCCGTACGCCCAGAAGATCGCCTGTGGGGCGGTGGACTCGCCGTACCGGAACCAGACCGACACGGTGAAGTCGCCGGGGCCGAGTACGGGTGTGGTCCGGTACGGCAGTTGGACCCGGCCACTGATCCCGTCGAAGTTGATCCCGCCGCCGAACCTGCCGGCGCTGCTCGGGGTAGCGCCGTGGAACACCAGCGCGGACCGCCCGCCGGCCGTGTCCGGCGTCGTCGCGGGGGTGTGCAGGTCCGTCTCCGTCAACCGGACGAAGACGATCTCGTCATGGTACGAGTTGACACCGCGCTCGTACAGCAGGCCGACCCCGCCGTCCGCCAGCTCCACCAGGTCGGAGTAACCGGCATAGCACGCGCACTCGTCCTTGCTCGCCCCCCGGTTGGCGGTGCCCCACACCTGGCGTCCCTCGTCCGTCGAATCGCTGGCGACGGTGTCCACGGTCTGCCAGGTCCGCCCCTCGTCGAACGACGACCGGACGGTCATCGCCCGGCGCGAGTTGTTCCAGGCCGGGGCAGAGGTCAGGATGCGGTTGTACGCATCGCCCTCGTCGGTGGCCCGCAGCCGCAGTGACGCCGACTCGACCCGGTGCGTCTCGAAGCCCGTGACGGGCTGGAACCCGTCCGCGGTGTAGCTCTGTCCGCCGTTCTTGCTGATCGCGAAGAGCCGGTGTGGGCGCTGGTTGACGTCGAACTCCGGATCGTCGATGGGCTCCGGCGTCCAGTTCTGTCGGGCCCAGACATAGAGGTCACCGTTGGCCAGCTCGACCAGGCTCATCTCCTGTGGCTTGGTCCTGGCCTCCGCCGGGTACTCCCGCCGGGCCCCCTTCTGCCAGGTCGTCCCGCCGTCGTCGCTGTAGGCGATCATCGCCCCGGAGACGCTGCCCGGCGCCCCGTAGTTGACTCCGACCACCAGCCGGCCGGCGTGCGGACCCCGCTGGAGCTGGATCGCGTGGACCGGGCCGGTCGCGTAGTGACCCCAGCTCGGGTCGTCGATCTGGTCCAGCAGGCTCCGCGCCGTACTCCAGGTCCGGCCGTCGTCGTCGCTGTACTGGACGTACGGCGTGCGGGGCTGACCATGGTGGCTGTCGCCATCGTGTGCCGGGTCGACCCAGTTGTACGTGCTCAGCAGCACGACCCGGCCGTCCGGTACCGCGGTCACCGGCGCGCCGGGAAGGGTCCGGTACACCACCGGGGCCGAGTTGCCCCGGGTCGCCGCTGCCTCCGGGTCCTCGGGCGTGCCCCGCAGTACCGACAGTTCGGGCTCCCAGACCGTCGCGCCGGCGGGCAGCCGCCGCACGACGATCTGGGTATTGGACTTGTCCAGGCAGGTCTTTATCCGGTGCGAGGCGAAGGCCAACAGCGAGCCGGCCTTGGTGCGGACGATGGCCGGGATCCGATAGCACGGATCCTCCTGGGCCGATTTGCCGGTGGTGAACAACGTCGTGGTCCTGGCGGCGAACGGGTCGACGGTCGCCAGCGGCGCGACCCCGGCCGCCGACCCGGCGGGTCGCGCCGACCCGCTGGCCGGCAGCACCGCGAGGCCGCCGGCAGCGAGTAGCACGATCGTGGTCAGGCGGGCGACGCCATAGTGGACGGTCTTCGGTGGGTGCGTCGATCTCACCAGGGCTCCTCCTGGTCGGTGGCGGTGGTGCGAACCGCCGCGCAGGCGACGCGGCGGCGGTCAGCGGCGGCTCCGGTCAGGTGCCCGGGAGCGGCACGGCGGTGTCGAGGACGACCTCCACCGGGATGTGGTTCGGCCACGGTCGACAACCGGGTTCGGACTACAATTGCTCTTCTCCATGGCGTGCCGCCAGGACACGGACCGTCAAGTGACCGTCAATCTCGGGGGGAAGGACGGCGACCGCGGACACGATGGACACCCGGCATCCCCCGGCGCATGCTGATCCGGCGCCACCACCGGCCGAGGAGGAATCCTTCGCCCGGACGCTGCGTGCGCTCCGCGAGCGGGCGTTGTTGACCCAGGAGGAACTGGCCCGCCGGTCAGGGCTCAGCGTGGGCACTGTACGCGGCGTGGAGACGGGCCGGATCCGACGGCCCCGGCTCGGCTCGGTACGCCTGCTCATCGACGCGCTGGACCTGCCGGAATCGGACCGTCAGGCGCTGGTGTCACTGGCTCGCGGGTCGCCGGCTCCACCTGCGGAGCGAACGGGCCGCCGGCCCCAGCAGGCCCCAGAGTTCGGGTCGGGGCAATCGCCGGGCCACGGCCACGGCCGGGAGCCGGCGAGCGACCTGGTTCCGGCGCAACTGCCGGCGGCCGTGGTCGGCTTCACCGGTCGTACCGAGGCACTCAAGCTCTTGTCGCAGAGCCTTCCCACGGACACACCGGCACAGGGCATGATCTCGGTGATCGCCGGCACCGCAGGCGTCGGCAAGACCGCACTCGCGGTGCACTGGGCACAACAGGTCCGGGACCGGTTCCCGGACGGGCAACTGTACGTAAACCTTCGAGGTTTCACCTCGGGCGGCTCGCCGATGGAACCGGCGGAGGCCATCCGCGGGTTTCTCGACGCCCTGTGGGTGCCGCCGCACCGTATCCCAGCCACCACGGAGGCGCAGTCCGCGCTGTACCGCACCCTCCTTGCCGATCGCAGTGTGCTCGTCGTACTGGACAACGCCCGGGACGCCGCGCAGGTCCGCCCGCTCCTGCCCGGCTCGCCCCGGTGCCTGACCCTGGTGACCGGCCGCGACCGGCTGTCCAGCCTGGTCGCGCTCGAAGGGGCCCACCTGGTCACCCTCGACCTGTTGCCGGACGACGAGGCACGCGAGTTGTTGACCCGTCGGCTCGGCGTCGACCGGATGGCCGCCGAACCCCGGGCGGTCGACGACATCGTCACCAGGTGCGTACGCCTTCCGCTAGCACTGGCGATCGTCGCCGCTCGCGCCGCCGGGCAGCCCGAATACTCTCTGGCTACGCTGGCCGACCAGCTCGACAGGAGCCGGGATCGGCTGGACGCCCTCGCCGTCGACGATCCGGCCCTGGACGTCCGGGCCGTGTTCTCCTGGTCATACCACGCACTGAGCCCGGACGCCGCCCGGTTGTTCCGGCTACTCGGCCTGCACCCGGCAGCGGACGTCACCGTGTCCGCCGCGGCCAGCCTCGCCGGTACGGCATCGACCCGGGCGCGGAGGCTACTGGACGAACTCACCCGCGCACATCTCATCGCCGAGCACATTCCCGGCCGGTACGCCTTCCACGACCTGCTCCGCGCCTACGCCGCCGAACTCGCCGACCATGCGGAGCGGGACGCCGAGCGACACGAAGCCGTACACCGGATGCTCGACCACTACCTGCACACCGCGCACGGCGCAGCCCTTCTACTGCTGCCGACCCGGGAACCGCTCCCGCTGGACCCGCCCGTCGCCGGCGTCGTTCCGGAGCGGCTGACCGACCACCGCCAGGCGGCCGGATGGTTCGTCGCGGAGCACGCCGTCATGCTGGCCGCCGTGGAGCATGCGGCCAGTACCGGATTCGACGCCCACGCCGGCTGGCTGGCCTGGACCTTGCAGGACTTCCTGGACCGGCGAGGGCACTGGTCCGACCTGACCGTCACCCAGCACCGGGCGCTGTCGTCGGCGACCCGCCGGTCGGATCTGCGAGGCCAGGCCGACGCCCACCGCGGCCTCGCCCGCGCGTACTTCAGCCGCGGCGACCACCGTGACGCGCACACCCACCTGCGGCACGCCCTGAGCCGGTACGCCGAGCTGGGCGACGTTCCCGGGCAGGCTGACACGGCCCGCAACCTGAGCCTGGTGCTGTGGCACCTCGGGCACGGCGAGGAGGCGCTCCGCCATGCCGAGCGGGCGCTTGCCCTCTACACGGAGGCCGGACACGAGGCGGGGCGGGCCCGCGCATTCAACGCGGTCGGTTGGTGCCTTGCCCGGCTCGGCGACTACCCACGGGCGCTCGCGTACTGTCAGGAGGGCCTGGTGCTGCAACAACGCGGTGGTGACCGGTTCGGTCAGGCTCACGCCTGGCACGGCGTGGCCCACGCCCACCACCGTCTCGGCCAGCACGAACAGGCCGTCGCCGGCTACCGCCGTGCCGTCGACCTCTTCCGCGACCTGCACGACCGCTATGACGAGGCCATCTGCCTGGCCGGCATCGGTGATGTCCACGCCGGCACCGGCGACCTGGCCGCCGCCCGGCAGGACTGGGCACTGGCCCTGGACATCTTCACCGAACTCGACCACCCGGACGCCGAGCAGGTCCGTGCGAAACTGGGGTGACCCCGGGTACGTCCCGTCGCAGACACGTCACGGACGTCGTACGGTGTTCCTCGGGCGTACCACACGGCGCTCCGGGCAGTCGGCGGCTGGCTGATCCCTCAGCCGGTGACCGCCAGGGCCAGCAAGCCCTGCTCCAGACCCACCAGCAGGGTGCCGCCGACGGTGCAGCAGGCGAGGGCCGAATGGTAGACGGGGATCGTGCGGACCGTTCGGCCGGTCATCGGATCCCAGATCCGCACCGTACGGTCTCGGCTGGTCGATGCGAACAGGTCCCGACCGCCGGCCCGCACCAGGCTCAGCCCGGTCACGGCCGCGGAGTGCCCGATGAACCACCGGACCGGTTGGCCCTGTTCGGCGTCCCACATCCGGATGGTGTGGTCCGCGCTGGCCGATATCAGCGCCGGCCGGCCGGCCACCGTTATCCCGCAGAGCGCGTTCACAGCATCCTGGTGGCCCTGCTGGGTCCAGAGCGGGGTGTCGCCACCGCCCCACAGCATCACGGTGCCGCTCTTGTCCGCCGAGGCGAGTGCCTCGAAGCCCGGCCAGCCGACCGTGGCCAACGCGGTCACCCAGGCCCGGGTGACGTGGCCGAGCAGAACCGCGCGTACGCCGCCGGTGTGCGGGTGCCACAACCGGATCGCCTGGTCGTCGCCGGCGGAGGCGATCAGGGTCTCACCCTTCACGACGATCGGGCAGATCGCCGCGACCCGATCGTGGTGTTCGCTCATCTCCCGCACCAACGAACCGTCCCGGACGTCCCACGACCCGACCAGGTTGTCGTCGTGGGCCGTGAGGACCAGCGGCTCCTCGTCGTCCGCGACCGCGCAGACCGCGTTGACGGCGCCCCCTGACGTGGCGAACGCCCGTAGCCGCTCGCCGGTGGCGACATCCCAGAACCGCACCTGCCCGTCACCGCCGCCCGAGGCGACCAGCGTCGACCGCTCGTCCGGGACCAGGCAGAGCGCGCTTACTGGTCCGAACCTGTCCTGGTCGGCAACCGTGTCCGGCTGGCCGCCGGCCGGATCCCACAACCGGACCGTGCCGTCGTCGCCGGCGGTGGCCAGCATCCGGTCCTTTGCCGTCCGGAGTTCACACACCGCGCGGATCCAGCTCGCGTGTCCGTGCAGGCTCGGCCTCTCCGCCCAGGTCGGCACCTCCCACAACCGGATGAGTCCGTCCTCACCGGTGGAGACCAGCAGGCAACCGCCGTCGACGTCGACCGTGCACAGGTCGGTTATCGGTCCGCCGGTGTCGAGGACCGTGACTCGCTGACCGGTCAGCGGATCCCACAGCCTGACTGTGCCGTCGTAGCCCGCCGAGGCGAGCAGCGTGCCGCCGGGCGCGCGGACCGCGTACAGCGTCGTGACCCATCCGGTGTGGCCGGCGAGCACCTGTGCCGGCTCGGCGCCGGCGCTCGGCTCCCAGATCCGGATCAGGCCGTCGTAGCCGGAGGACGCCAACAGGTGCCGGCCGCCGGCCGGCACGTGCGTCACCGCCGTCACCCAACCGGTGTGGCCGGTCAGCTCGTACCGTTGAGAGCCGGTGACCGGATCCCACACCCGTACCGTCCGGTCGTCCCCGGCCGAGGCGAGCAGGTCACCATCGGGAAGGGGAATGACACAGAGGTTGCGCACCCAGTCACCGTGCCCACGCAGCTCATGCCGGCGGTGGCCGGTCCGCGGATCCCACAGCCCGATCGTGCCGTCGTGGCTGCCGGTGGCGATCAGCACCTCGCCGCCACCGGTCTGGACCGCGCACACCCCACGGATCGTGTCGTCGTGACAGGTGAAGACCTGCTCGGCCTGGTTGGTCAACGGATCCCAGAGCCGGACGGTGCCGTCGTCACCGACGGAGGCGAGCAACCGTCGACTGTCGATTTCGATGGAGGCGACGTCGTAGACGGCCTGCGAGTGCCCGTCCAGCACGCTGCGTTCCTGCCGGGGAGGGGTGTGCGCCCACCGCGCACGGTACGGCGCCGCGCGGGCGACGATCCCGCTGCCGAGCTGATCGAGGCGGTCGACGACCGAGAAGAGCGCGGCCCGCTCGGCTGGTTCCGCCGCCACCGCGAGCGGGGTGCGCTGCAACAGCCGCGCCCGGGCGGCCGGCAGTGGCGCCATCGACGTCTGCTCCGCGTCGACGACCGTGAGCAGCCGGTCCAGGTGCGCGTGCAACAGGTAGTCCTCGTCGATGAGCAACCGTTCGACGAGCCCGGCCCGGCCGGCGTGCTGGGGCAGCGACCGCAGCAGGTAGTCGGGGGCGTCCGCCCAACCGGTGGCGCCGGCCAATTCGGTCCAGGCGGACACCAGCCGATGCTGGTCGTCGCGGCGGGACGCCCGTGCGTCGCGGTCCGCGAGCAGCGCGTCGTTGAGAGCCTGGTGGAACAGCCGGTACGTGGGCTGCGCACCGCCACCTGTCTCGACCAGGAAGTTAGCTGCCGAGGTACGGGCGAAACCGCCGAGCTCCGCCTCGGTGACGGCTCCGCCGAGGGCCGCTATCGCGGTCTGCCACAGGGGGAGCGGCAGCCCCGGCGTCTCGGCGTGCGCCAGGGCGGTCAGCGCGAGCCGGGCGGAGGTCGAGCCCGCTCTCGGCAGGCCGGAGAGGTAGGCGTCCAGCGCGTGCGCAACGGTGGCGGTGAACGACACCGTGGCCGGGTCGACAGGCTCGGTGTCGCGCAACGCGTGTGCCCGCGCGACGAGGCCGGCGACGAGGAAGTTTCCCTTGGCCAGCGCGGCAATCCGGCAGGCGAGCGGTGCGGCCACAGTGGCGTTGGCGTACGGGTTGGCCGGCCGTTCGGCACCGACCAGTTGCAAGGTCGCCTGGGCGTAGTCGGCGAGGTCGGATTCGGCGAAGTATTCCGGTGTGTCCAGGTCGATCAGTTCGGCGTTGTCACCGAAGCAGGCGATCAGGTCGCCTCGGTCGTCGGAGCGACGGGTGCCGACCACCACCCGGAGCCCGTACCGGCCGCAGTCGCGGACCAGCGGCAGCAGGATGTCGTTGACGACCGCACGGGCGTCGGCCGGGTCCGCTGTCTCGTCGAGCGCGTCGATGATCAGCGCGAACTGGGTGGGCCGGCGGGACAGTCGCTCGCGTACCGCCGGCATCAGATCGGCCGGTGCGCCGGGCAGGTCGACGGCGACCGCGCGGGCGATTTCCGTCGCCACTTCGACGGCGGTCTTGCCTTTGGCGTGCACCGCGCAGGAGACCGAGCCGATCGAGGCTCGGACGGCGATGTCACCGACGGACAGGTTCGCGCGGATCTGCTGGTCGGCGGTGGTGACGACCCGGCCGAGGGCGGCGGACTTGCCCACGCCGGGCGAGCCGGTGACGATCAGCGGGCTGGTGACCGGTGCCGGCCCGTCGATCCAGTCCACGATCCGGCGCAGGGCCGCGGTGCGGCCGCGGAACCGGGCCCCGCCTTCGGTGTCGACCGCCACGCCTCGGGCCCGGGGCAGCCAGTGGCGACACGCCTCGCTGTCCGTGCTGAGTGTCCAACCCCAGGCGGAGAGGGCGGCGTCGTCGGCATCCTCGGCTCGCCAAGCGGAGAGTGTTCCCAGCTTCATCTCGGGTAACTGTTCGTCGGCGTAGTGCAGCGTCACAGCCTGACCGTTGCCCTGGGTGTCGGCGGAAACGACGACCCCGATCACCGCCTGGTATTCCGGGGACCAGACGGCACCGCCGCTGAACCCCTTACCCAGCACGCCGCTGGCATCACTGTTGATCATGACGCGTCCCCAGCCGCCGATATCGGTGAAGGTGCCGGTGACCGGGGTGCCCCCGATGATCCCTCTCGGAAAGCCGTACGTCCAGAAAGGACGGCCCAGCAGCGGCTTGGGCCCCAGGCAGCGGAGCCGCGCCGGTACGACTGACGCCGGCACCGGCTCGACAAGCTCAAGGACGACCAGGTCTACGTGTGCCACAGACTTGCCGTCGTGCAGGCATTGTCGGACCTTGCGCCGATCGAAGTAGTTGACCTTCGATGCGAGGGGGAAGGCGACCCAGAGATCGTCGTGCAGGGTGCCGTTGGTCGCGAACGCCACGTGGTGACAGGTGAGGACGAGGTTCATGTCGATGACGATGCCAGTGCCGATCGGCGTGTCCGGGTCTCCTTCCCGGTGGAGGGCGACCGCCCACGGGCTGTCGTCAGGGACTGCTGTCACCGACCACTCCGTCCGTCAGTGCTGCGGCCCGGTGCCGCTCTCCGCGGATCCGTCCGGTTGCCAATGGAGAGTGACTTCGAAGTTTCCTTCGGTGGTCGCCCTGGCGACCACCCAATTCGCCGTCCCGGTCGCCTTGACGCCGAACCTCACTTCGACCGCGTCCGGGGACACCGCTTTCACCTGCTCCAGCAACTCTTTCGCGGCGGCGATCGCCGGTGCGGCGGCTTCGCGTACCCAGCCGGCCACGTCGCCGACCCCGGCGGGCTGGAAACCCGCAGGTGGTTCGACCTCGATCAACGCGACCGTCTTGTCATCGACCTGGTAGCGGACCACCTCAGACTGCACCGGTCACCTCCGTGGCTATTCCCCGAAAAGGGGCGAACGAGAGGGTTTCGGTGCATCGCGATTGCCGACCGTCCCCTCGCCGATCAGCCATGCTGCCTGTTGCCTCCGATATTCCGCAACGGGCGAATGCATGATCACCCGGCACCGCTCCGAACAGGTGTTTCAGGCACACCCTCCACGCTGCATTACTGAAGATCCACTCAATCGGCGTTGTCGGTTATCTGCGGTCCCATACCTGACCTTGCGCTTGCCGGGCGACGTCGGCAGAATCGGCGCGTGCCGGGGGCGACCCCCGTTGCCAGACCTGGATCACCTGCCATCCCCCCGAGTCTTCGCTCAGCATCAGGAGCGTGGTGAAGGCTCGCGCCACAGAGGAGCATCCGCATGTCGGAAAAGGAACTGACGCTCGTTGACAGGTGCATTCTCGTCACACTAATGATCAAGGCGACCCCGCTGCCGCAGACCTACTTCACCAATATCGTCGGGATCAGCATCAAGCCCGACCATCGGCGCAAGCTGCTCTCTCTCGAGCTGATCGAGGTCACCGCGAAACCGATCACCCTGGCGCTGACCGACGAAGGATGGCGCCGGGCGGGCGAGGAGTTGGGGGCGGAGGCGCCGAAACGCGCGGGTGCCGCCGGCGGGACGCTCTATGTCGCACTGGACTTTCTGCGCCGGCTGATCGACCATTCCGGTACTCAGGCCGACGACCTGTTCCGGTTGCAGATCAACGGCGGCGACGTCGTCTCGGCGCTGGCCGCCGGGCCGTCGGCGCTCCCCGATGCGGCGCCGAGCCAGGATGCCGTCGCGACCACCGATGCCGACCCGGCCATCCTGGTGCGGCGGGCGTACCAGGAGTTGGCGGGGAAGCCTGGCGACTACGTCATGCTCTCCGACCTGCGCTCCGTGCTCGATGACCTGCCCCGCGCCGAAGTGGACGCCGCCCTGATCCGGTTGAACCGGGACCGGAACGTCCACCTCGTTCCGGAGTCCAACCAGAAGGTACTCAGGCCGGAGGAGCGGGCCGCCGCAGTGAGCATTGGCAACCAGGACAAGCACCTCATCGCCATCTCGTCATGATCAATGAGGAGGAGCGGAAGGCACTGGCGGCACTGCGGTTCAACTGGGCTCCGACCCCTGACGACGTCTGGAAGCCAACGCCGTTCCACGTCGAGGGCCTGCACCGCGACATCGCCAGGACGGTGCTGGACAGCGTCGCGGAGGCGGACGGCAGCGTCGACTCCAGCCCCGTGGGTGTCGCCGTCCTCGGTCAGCGTGGCACCGGCAAGACACACCTGCTCGGCGTGGTGCGTCAGGAGGTGCAGCAGCGCGGCGGCTTCTTCTTCCTGGTCAGTCTGTTGGAGGCAAGCGCGTTCTGGCGCAGCACCGCAATGTCGATGCTGGCGGACTTCGCCAGGCCGATGCCGGACGGGACGACCCAACTGCGTATGTTCCTGCGCCGCCTGGCGGATCTGGTCGGCGCCCAGCGGGCGGTGCGCCGGGCGGTCACCGGAGACACCGAACTCAGTCGATCCGCGCTCGACGCCTTCGTCGACCTGATCCGCAAGGCGAACCGTCAGATCGGCACCGAATGCCAGGACACCGCACGAGCGCTGGTGCTCTACGCCGCCGAATCCCCTGCCCTCCAGGACATCGGCTACGACTTCCTCTGCTCCAGCGACGAGGAGGAGCCGGGCTCGCGGGCGGCGTGGGGCGTGCGGCGCAACAAGCGGGCGCCGCAGGAGGTGGTCAAGGACACGTCCCGGTTGCTGGCCATGGTCGGCCCGACGGTGATCGCCGTCGACCAGATCGACCTGATGGTCGCTCAGTCGGTGAAGACGACGCACACCGAGGCCAGGGGTGAGACCGACTGGCAGACGTCGTTGCTGCTGGAGCAGATCGCCAGCGGCCTGATGTCGTTGCGCGAGACCACCCGGCGGTCGCTTTCGGTCGTCTCCTGCCTGCCGCAGACCTGGCAGAACGTCAAGGAGCAGGCCACCGACACGGTCCAGGACCGGTTCCGGGAAGCCATCTGGCTAAAGGAGATTCCCTCCGTCGAGGTCGGGCGGGAGCTGGTCGAGAAGCGGTTCGCGGTGGCGTTCGACGAGCTCGGTTTCCGGCCCGCGTACCCGACCTGGCCTGTCCATCCCGCCGCGTTCGACGAGGTTGTCGACTTCACCCCCCGGGAACTGCTGCGCCGGATCGACACCCACGTCCGGGCCTGCCTGGCGGCGGGCGAGGTACGCGAACTCACCCACCTGCTGCACTCGGCCGACGACCAGGTGAACATCGACGCCGCACCGGCGCCGGCGGCCCTGACGGCGCCGGCCGGTGGCCGACCGGACGAGTTCAGCAAAATTGACATCCGGTACGTGGAGTTGGTTGCTGCTGCGGATCCCGAGCCCGCCGTACTTCAACAGTCCGAGGACGCCAGGGTCCCGGTGCTGCTCCAGGCCGGGCTGACCGCGTGGATAGCCGAGCAGGGCGCCGCCGACGAGTTCAGCCTCGACCCGCTCCCCGCTGGCGGGAAGCCGGCCCTGCACGCGCGATTGCGGCACAGCCTCGACGAGGAGAGTGAGGACGAGGAGCACTGGTCGTTCCGGGCGATCTCCGCCCCGCACCACATCGCCGCGCTCAACCGGATCCGCAACGCAGTGACCACCGCCGGGCTCACCGAGGGAGTTTCCAAGCGCAGGCTCTTCCTGCTGCGCAGCGCACCGTGGTCGGCCGGTGCCCGTACCCGAGAGGTGCTGGACGCCTTCGAGCGGGCCGGCGGCCGGACGATCTCCTTTCCCGCCGCGGACATCAGCCGGCTGGCGGCTCTGGAACAGCTCATCCGAAACTACGGGCTGGAGACCCTGCGGCCGTGGTTCGCGGATCGGCGACCCGCCGCGGAGATCACCTGCCTAGCTGAGGCGTTAGGCAGCCGGCACGATGCGCCCGAGGTGCGACCGCAACCTCCGGTCGCGGTGCCGGATCCAGCGCCACAGCCATTGGAGCAGGCGCCGTACCCCGAAGCCGGGCAGGGGGAGTCCCCGTCGTTCCGGGCGGTCGGCCGGGCATGGGTCCCGACAACACCGCGATCCGCTGGAGCCGCCCCCTGGTCCACCGACCCGACGCCCGAACCATTGAACCTTTTTCAACCTGAACCGCGCGGCGCTCACACACCGCGTCCGACCTCGCGGTCCGACGAACCGCAAGGGGAGGTTGAAAAAGGTTCATTGGGCCCGACTCCTGATTCCCGGCCGGTCGCCGGAATCGACCCGCAGCATGTGGTGCTTGGTACCGCCGTCGGGCGATCCGATCCAGTGCGGATCGGCCTTGAATCGCTGCGTCGCCACACGGTCATCTTTGCCGGATCCGGCTCCGGCAAGACCGTCCTGATCCGCCGGCTGGTCGAGGAGTGCGCCCTGCGCGGCGTCTCCGCCATCGTCCTCGACGCGAACAACGACCTGGCCAGGCTCGGGGAGGCGTGGCCTGCGCCGCCGAGCGGGTGGGGGCCGGACGACGCGGACCGGGCGGCGGCGTACCTGTCCGGGACAGACGTGGTGATCTGGACGCCGGGACGGCAGGGCGGCCGGCCGCTGGCCTTTCATCCGCTGCCCAGGTTTGTCGACGTGCTCGACGACCCGGACGGGTTCACTGCGGCGGTGAACGCCGCCGTCGCCACGCTCGCCCCGCACGCCCGGGTGGACGGGGGCACGGACAAGGCACGGCTCGGCCGGGCCGTGCTGCGCGAGGCGCTGATCAGCTACGCCCGGACCGGCTCCAACGACCTGCGTGAATTCACCGAGGTACTCAACGACCTGCCGGACGGGGTGAGCCAGCTCGACGGTGCCCTGAAGCTGGCGGCGAGCATGGCCCAACTACTCAAGGCGGCGCAGATCAACGACCCGCTGTTCGGTGGCACCGGCACGCCCGTCGATCCGGGTGAACTGTTCACCCCGGAGCCCGGCCGACGTGCTCGGGTGTCGGTGATCAGTTTTGTCGGGCTGCCCGAGGACCACCAGCGGCAGAGCTTCGTCAACCAGCTCCAGCTCGCGCTGTTCACCTGGATCAAACGCCACCCGGCCGGCGACCGGCCACTCGGCGGGCTCTTCGTGATGGACGAGGCCCAGACCCTGGCCCCGTCCGGCGCCGTCACCGCCTGCACGCAGAGCACCCTCGCGCTGACCTCGCAGGCTCGCAAGTACGGGCTGGGCCTGGTCTTCGCCACGCAGGCGCCGAAGGCGCTGCACAACCAGATCCCCGGCAACGCCGCCACCCAGTTCATCGGTCTGCTGACCGCACCGGTCCAGATCGAGGCGGCCCGGGATCTGGCCAGGGCGAAAAGCGCCGATATTTCCGATGTTGGTAAACTACGGACCGGGCAGTTCTACGCCAGTGTCGAAGGCGCCCGTTTCGTCAAGACGCAGGCTCCGATGTGCTTGAGCCACCATCCACGCAGTCCGCTGACGACTGAGGAAGTGGTCCACCGTACGGCCACCTCAGTGCCCAGACCGTAGTCCGGCCGACTCGGGATCGAGATCGCTCGGAGAACTTGATTCTCATCCGGTCCGCCAGCCGTGCTGGCGCGGACCAGGTCCGACGTGAAGCAGTTCGCCAGAGCGTCGCATCCGCACCGGCGAGCGAGGCGCGCATGTGCCGTCGCGCCTCGTGGATGCGTGACTTTCAGGGTGCCGACCGGAACGGCGAGTAGCAGCCCGGTCGCCGTGGCCTGTCGCACGGTCATTAGAGGGAATGCGGTCCGGGAGACAGGGACACGCGTACTTGGGAGCTCGCCAAGGCCGGGCGTAAGCAAGGCTGAGTCATCACATGGTCCCGTGCACGCTTGACGAGCACATCGATGTCCGTTAGACCGTGTGGGGGAACTCCTACCGGCCAACGGAGGACAACGTGGCGCTACATCGCATCGCTGTCATGGTGCTCACTGCCGGTCTGCTCCTCGGCGCCGGCGCCGCTCCGGCACATGCGGCCGGGCTGCGGGAGGTGACGAAGGGGCCCTGCCAGTACGCCGAGACTCCGGACGAACCGGCGGCGCGACCGGTCCCGCTGCCGCGCGATCCCCGGCACACGCCGGACCGTGGCACGGTGACGACCACCTTGGTCACCAACCTCGGCCTCATACCGCTGACCCTCGACCGCGCGCAGGCGCCATGCACCGTGCAGAGCTTCCTGCACCTGGTACGGCACAGGTTCTACAACCGGACCATCTGCCATCGGCTCACCACCTACCCGACGCTGAAGGTGCTGCAGTGCGGCGACCCATCGGGTACGGGTGAGGGTGGTCCTGGCTACCGGTACAAGGACGAGCTGCCGACGGACCTGCCGCCCGCGCCCACCGACCCGACCGGCGAGCGGAAGGTCTACGCCCGCGGCGTGCTGGCGATGGCCAACGCCGGGCCGGACACCAACGGCAGCCAGTTCTTCCTGGTCTTTGCCGACTCGGCGCTGCGGCCGAACTACACGATCTTCGGCAGTGTGCGGCCACTTGGCCTGCGTACCCTCGACCGGGTCGCCGCAGGCGGCGTGGCGCCGACGGCCGAGGACCCGGCCCCGGTCGACGGCACCCCGGCCCGGCGCACGGAGATCTGCCTGGCGATCTAGCGTCGCTCAGGCAGGGTTTGCCCGCGCGTGACGTCTGACCCGCTCGTCATGGCGGACGGCTCGACGTGGCGGGAGGTTCATTCCCGTCCAGGCGGCCGAGTCGAGTGTTGCCGGAGGCACGAACGCGGCTCCCAGACCGGCTGGGTAGTCGGTCGTCGGGGCCGACCGGGCCGGCCACCCCCGACCGTGATCTCCCCGTTCGCGCCCGGTGACCGGTTTGCGCCCTGCCACTAGCCTCGGTCGGCAACGGCGTCCGGGATCCCGGGAGGTACGGACATGAATCGGCTCGCGGCACGCCGACTGGGTGCCCTGGTGCTGACGCTGACGATGCTGGCGCCGGTTGGCTGTCGCGAGACGCCGGAGCCTCCGCCGAACGGGGGCGTCGCGGTGAAGGTGTTGACCTACAACACCCGGGGGCTGCTGCGGGAGAGCAAGGGAGCGGATCACATAGACAGCGACCGGTGGCGGTTCGTCGACGTGCTCGTGGGACGGATCAGCACCGAACGCCCGCAGATCGTGATGCTCCAGGAGATCTGCGCCAGCCAGGTCGACGAGTTGGCGCACCAACTGTCCACCAGGTACCCGATGTCGATCGCCGCGATGGTCGACGACGGCCCGCAGAAGGGTTGTCCCGCACCCCGGCGCGGGCAGTCGGACCCCACCCATCAGCGGTTCGGCAAGGCCATCCTGACGGTCGGCGCGGCGGCACCGATCGTCCCGCCGCAGACCGGAGCAGCGCACGGCATCGGCTGCGTACGGTGGTCGGGTTACCCGGGGTTCAAGGCGTGTGTGCTGCACACCGCGCCCGAGGAGGGGCCCGGGGTCGGGGAGGCGTTCGCCGGGTGGCAGGCGGCGCTGCCCGGACCGCTGGTCCTCGGCGGCGACTTCAACGCCGTACCGACGTCCCGCAGCCTGGACCGGCTCTACAGCAGGCGGGTGCCGATGCCCCCGGCGGAACCCGACAACCCCTCGCTCGCGTTCGGCTTCATGTACGAGGCCGCGATGTGTATCGACGACGATTGCGAACACCTGGTGCGCGCCGGGGAAGCGACCTACGCCCGTTCGCTGCTCGGCGACCTGAAGATCGACTACATCTTCGCCGACGACCAGCACTTCGCCCCACGGGCCGAGGCCCGGGTGGAGGACACCTCGGACGACTGCGGTGGCAAGGGCTGCTCGGACCACCGGATGCTCTGGGGTGAGTTCCACGTCGAGAAAGCCGCCCCGGACGCGGACCTGCCGGCCGTGGCGGACGGACAGCTCGACGTCCGGGCCATCCGGCTCGACCCCGCGCGGCGGATCGTCACCGTGAACCCGGTCTACGTGCCGCGGGGCGCGGAGGCGATCGCCCAGGCGTGCGAGGCGGACAACGTCAAGCCCGACGCCGAGTGGTGCAACGACTACTACGTCCGGGACGCCGACCGCAATCTCTACGACGTACCCATCGCGCCCGAGGCGACCGTCAAGCTGTATTTCACCCCCGGCGTCACCTGCGCCGAGGAACCCTGCACGGTCGGCCTGGACCAGGCGGCGGAGGTGCTGGCCGAATGGTCGAGTCGGGCGCCCGGGCTGCTCGGCACCATCGTCGTCCGGAACGGCCAGGTCGTCGCCCTCAACCACATCTACACGCCCTGACCCCCGGCCAGTGGCAGCCGGCCGGGGCCCCGACCTCGTGCCTGCCGGAAATCTCATCCGGCGAGGTTGGGCAGCGTGTTCGTTCTCGTGCGGGACGCCGCCGAGACGATCCCTGACGACGGCAGGTCAGTACGTGTGTCACGGAGTGAAACGCGTGGCGCCGTCCGCGCAGAATCCGTTGCTGGCAGCCCTACCGCCCACGCACTGACCATCGACGAGCGTCCTGCCCTGAAGAGGCTCGCCGAGATCGACCTCGAAGGAAACCTGGTCGTTGCCTGGGCAGGGTGCGGGGTCTTGCTGCTTCGGCGCAACGGCGAACGTCACCACGATCTCGGACTCGCCCAGCTGAACCCTCGGCGGTAGCACCTGCCCGGTGGTCCCGTTGTTGCAGCCCAGTCGCCAGACGAGGGCGGTGAACGTCGTCGAGGAGCGGTGCAGGCTCTGGCGCGGCCCGAGAACCCAGACGGCAGGGTCTCCCGACACGACCGGCTCCGCCGATGTGTTCGGCCCGGCCGTGGAGGTCGGACCCGATGCGCCCGTCGTCGGTGCGGAGGCCGGACCACAGGCCGCCGTCACCACGGCCAAAGCGATCAACACCAACACCGTGGCAAGCCGATACCGGGTACGCATCACCATGAGACGGCGTGGTCGGTTCGTCGGTTCCGAACCCACCTCAGCCGGTGCCCTCGCCCAGGTCCGGCGAGGGCACCGGCTGCGTCAAACGGACCATCGTGCCGCCAGCGCCGCCGTCACTTCGGCGAGCCGGCCGCCCTGGTGCCGGGCTGCCTCCCGCACGGCCTCGGCGTACGCGGGGTCGCGGCCTGCGCGGCTCTCGACCATGCTCACGCCGTAGGGGTTTCCGCCCGCGGCGTGGCAGGTGTCGTAGTTGACGTACCCCACCGGCAGGATGATCGATCCCCAATGGTGGAAGGTCTGGTAGAGCGAGAGCAGGGTGGACTCCTGACCTCCGTGCTCCTCGTAGCTGGCGGTGAATCCGGTGGCCGCCTTGTGGGCCAACTCCTCGGCCTGCCACGGCTTGGTGGTGGTGTCGAGAAACTGGCGTAGCTGTGAGCACGGGTTTCCGAAGCGGGTTGGCGTGCCGAAGGCGTACCCGGTTGCCCACCGAAGGTCATCGAGTGTGGCGAGGGGGACGTCCGCGGTGGCATCCAGATGGCGTCGCCACTCCGGCTTGGCGTCGATGACGTGCTCCGGTGCCAGCTCGGCGACCCGCCGTACCCTCACCTCGGCACCTGCGTCGGCGGCCCCGTCGGCGAACGCCTGTGCCAGTTGGTACACCGTACCGGTGGCCGAGTAGTAGATGATCGCGACGCGGGCATTCAGCGTTCCCATTGCAGTCCTTCCTGGTTCGGTTGCCAGGTCACACTGCCGAGCCCGACTTACCGGCCACTGACCGTTCACTTACTGGCCGGCAGCGCCGCCACGTCATCGAGCGACAGTTCCCCGCCCCGCCGGCACTCGACGGCGAAGCCCGCCACCCCCAGTACCTCCCGGATCGCCGCCGCTATCCGGACGACGTCTTCCTGCTGCCCCGCCGGGAGGGGGGCGCCCACCGAAGCCCGGGCGGCCTCAGCCGCTCCGCACAACCGGGCCGCCCGGTGGTGGTCCCCGAGGAGGACCGCGGTCCCGGCCAGCCCTTCCAGCGCGAGTGCGATCGCCCGGGGATCGCCGGTGGCCCGCGCCGCGACCAAGCCTTCGGTATGCAGGCGCTGGGCCGACGAGGCGTCACCGCGTTGCTCGGCGATGAAACCAAGTTCCGCCAGCGTGAGCGCGACGCCGGGTAGGTAGCCGGCGTGGCGGTTCCAGTCGAGCAGCTCCCGTTGCCGCGTCTCGGCGGCGGCGAGCCGGCCGTGCCGGCGGTCTCCGAGCGCGAGCCCGGTCGCGGCGAAGGCAGCGGCCGACCGGTTCGACTGTTCCTCGGCCACCCGCAGCGCCTTCTCGTGGTAGTCGGTGGCAGCCGCATCGTCGCCGACCATCAGGGACAGCCGGCCGAGACCCGCCAGTTGTCGCGACACCGATGGCCAGAGCCGCAACTCCTCGGCGATCTGGAGCGCCGACCGGTGCATTCGTTCCGCCTGCTGGTAGTCACCCCGGATCTCCGCGAGAGTGGCGAGCAGGTTGGTGGGAAGCCCCTGCCCCCACCGGTCGCCGAGCTGTTCGAACAGCGATCGGCTCTCCTCACAGTCGCGCCGGACCGTGTCGAGGTCACCCTGCACCAGGGCGAGGTCGGCGCGGGTGCCCAGCGCCGCCGCGATGCCCCACCGGTCCCCGAGGCGCCGGAAGCCGGCGAGGGCAAGCGTGACCAGTTCCGTGGCGACAGCCATATCGCCGGAGCCGAGCATCGTGAAGGCGAAGAGCCACTGCGCGAACGCTTGCCCGGCCGGGTCGCCCCGCTCGGCGTGCCGGTCGAGAACGTGCTGGCGCCGGACCGCCAGTTCGAGGTCCCGATGATCCCGTGCGGCGATGCCGGTCAGCCAGGTCATCGCCCGCAGCCGCGCACCGTCGTCGTCTCCGGTGGGCGCCGTGGCGAGCGCTGTGGTGAGCGCACGCCGTGCCTCCTGGTGGCGGCCCCGCAGCAACCAGTACCAGCCCAGCGAGTTGACCAGCCGCAGGCTCAGATCGGGCCGCCCCAGCGTTGCCGCGTCCTCCAGGGCCGACCGCAGGTTTCCGGCCTCCTGGTCCAACTGGCGCAGCGCCTCGTGTTGGTGGTGTCCACGCAACCGGGCGGCGGCGTGCTCGGCGAACGTCGTGTAGTAGTCGACGTGCTGCCGGCGCACCAGCCGCGCGTCGCCGGCCCCGTCGAGCTTCTCGCGGCAGTACGCCCGGACCGACTCCAGTAGCTGGTAACGGCGCCCCGCGTCGCTGTCGCGTACGGCGACCAGCGAGCGATCCACCAGGCGGGCCAGCAGGTCGACGACGTCGGCGGCGCTCACCTCACCACCGGCGCATACCTGCTCGGCCGCGGCCAGTGTGCAGCCGTCGGGGAAGACCGCGAACCTCCGCAGGACGGCCCGCTCGGCCGGAGGCAACAGCTCCCAGCTCCAGTCGATCATCGCGCGCAGGGTCCGCTGCCGCGCGGGTGCGGTGCGCTGGCCGGCGGACAGCAGCCCGAACCGATCGTCGAGTCGCTTCGCCAACTCGGGAAGCTCAACCGCGCGTACGCGAGTGGCGGCGAGTTCGAGCGCCAGCGGGATACCGTCGAGCCGTCGGCAGATCGTGGCCACCATCTCCGCGTTGTCCGGCCCGAGCGAGAAGCCTGGATCCGCCGCGGTGGCCCGCGCGACGAACAATCGGACGGCGCTGGCCTGCGCGACCTCCGCCGGAGCCGCGCCGGCTTCGGGCATCGCCAGCGGCGGTACCGGAAGAGCGACCTCCTCGCCGAGGCGGAGCGGTTCCCTGCTGGTGGCGAGCACCCTGAGACCCGGCACCGCACCGAGGAGCCGCTCGGTCAGGTGGGCCACCGGCTCCACCACGTGCTCACAGTTGTCCAACACCAGCAGCAACCGCCTGGAACGGAGGCTACTGGCGAGCCGGTCGGCCACGCCGATCGGCTCGCCATCGACCGGCAGGCCCGGCGCGGCGTCCTCCCGGATCCCGAGCGTGGCAGCCACGGCCTCACTGATCGCCTCGCGCGCCACCACCGGATCGTCGCGGCGTGGCTGGCTGGCCAGCTCCACCACCCAGGTTCCGTCGGCAAAGTCGTGCACGGTGGTCCGCGCCACCTCGACGGCGAGTCGGGTCTTGCCAACCCCACCCGGGCCGGTCAGCGTCACCAGGCGCCCTTCGGCGAGCCGCGCGCGTACGGTCGCAAGCTGCTCGGCCCGGCCGATGAGACCACCGTCGGGCGCCACGGAGGTGGGGGCCGGAACGTTGGTCCGGCGCCGGGTCACCGGTGTCGCGGCCGCCCTCGGGCGCAGCCCAGGATCCTGCCGGAGGATCGCCTGGTGGAGCGCGACCAGTTCCGGACCGGGGTCCACGCCAAGCTCGTCACTCAACCGCCTGCGGAACTCGTCGTAGACGGCGAGCGCCTCGTGCTGACGGCCGGACAGGTATAGAGCACGTAGCTGCGAGGCCCGCAACCGCTCACGCCATGGGTGGTGGGCCACCAGGTCGGTCAGCTCAGCGGCGACCAGCGCGTGGTCGCCGAGTTCGAGCCGCGCCTCGGCGAGTTCCTCCTGCGCCGCGAGCCGTTGTTCCGTCAGCCGGTTGATCGCCTGGCGGGCGAGGAACTCATCGGCGAAGTCCGCGTACGCCGGGCCCCGCCAGAGCGCCAGCGCCTCGGTCAGCAGCGACGCCCGCGACTCCGGTTCCGGCGCGGCATGGGCCCTCGTCGTCAGGTCGGTGAACCGTCCCGCGTCCACCGACTCCGAAGGTATGTCGATCCGATACCCCGCCTCACCGAGCTGGACCATATCCCGGCGGCCCGGCTCGGCGGTCGCGAGCGTACGCCGTAGTTGCGAGATCTTGGTGTGCAGTGCCCCGGCCGGGTTACCGGGCGGCTGGTCGCCCCACAGGTCCTCGATCAGCCGATCCACCGGGACCGGCCGTCCCTCGTGGACCAGTAGGTCGGCGAGCAGCGCACGAACCTTGAGACCTGGAACGGGGACGAGGACCCCGGCCGAGGTCCACACGGCCAGCGGCCCGAGCACGCCAAACATCATGTGGCCACGGTAGTGCCGCCTGCGCTGGCCCGGCCCGGCCACCCGGTTGGTCGCGCGCTGCGGGCGGGTCAGGGCATGGGCATGAGGCCGAGGGCGGCCAGCAGCATGGGGACGGCGAGCAGGATCACGCCCAGCACCACCGGGGCACCGAGTACGCCGAGGACGGCGACGCCTTTCCGCAGCCCGAACCGTCGCGAGTACGAGATCGCCAGGACACCGTAACCAGCCGCGAGCAGCAGGAAGAAGAGCACGTAACCGACTCCGGCCAGGTCGATCTGGTCGGGTGTGCCCACCAGACCGGATGCCATGCCGACCGCTTGCACCACGCTGCCGACGGCGTACACGCCGAGCATCGCGAACGCTCCCCACAACAACACGCCCAGAACTGCCGGGGGAAGCCTCGGGCGGTGGGAAACCGACAGCAGTGCCACGGCCGCCCCCATCGCCTTCAGCCCGACGACGAGCCAGTTCATCACGGCGATCGCGGAGACGTACTCGGCGTAGGGGCCGTCGGCGAAGTGGTCGGTCAGCTCGAAGACGATGTTGACGATCGCGAACACGATGCAGCACAGGGCCACCAGACGACCTGTCACGACGACACGGGTGCCGGGTCGCGCGGGGGCTTGGGGACGATCGCTTGCGAAAGCAGTGGAAGCCATGCCACCAGTCGATCCGAAACCCGCGCCCGAGTCCTCCCCCGGGCGGGGGAGATCGACAGCACGGCCTGGCGCTGGAGTAGGAGGTCGCGGCAACGACCGAAACGTGAAACGTGTACGCCTGGTACCTGCGGTCCCCGGATCTGTTCGCCACCGGCCCGGCGTACCGATCTTGGGTGGGGGATGTGCCGAACAGCCCCTGAACACCCGGAAAATGTCTAGAATGTCCGAATGATGAGGCTGCGCCTGGCCGTCCTTCCGGTCGTACTGCTCCTCGTCGCCGGCGGTTGCTGGGGCGGCGACGAGCAGCGGCGGCGTACGCCCGCGTCCGAGGCACCGGGCGCGTTGCCGTTCGGGACGCTGGTCTCCGGGATGCCGCCGTACCAGACGGCCGGAAACGTCTACGCGGCGACCGGCCCGGAGATGCTCGACGAACAGGTCCGGAAAGATCGGGCCCTCGTCTACGTGCCGAACACCAGGAGCAACGACGTCACGGTGATCGACCCGAGCACCCGCCGGGTCATCGACACCTTCCCGGGCGGTCCCGAGCCGCAGCACGTCGTACCCTCGTACGACCTGAGGACGCTCTACGTGGCGTCCAGCAAGATCCCGGAAGGCGGCCTCATACCGATCGACCCACGTACCGGCAAGCCCGGCGCGTTCCGGATGCTGGAGGACGTCTACAACCTCTACTTCACCCCGGACGGCAAGCAGGCCATCGTGGTCGCCGAGGCATACCAGCGGCTGGACTTCTACGACCTGACCACCTGGCAGCGGGTCCGGTCGGTGCGGTTTCCCGAGTGCGAGGGCATCAACCACATGGACTACTCGGCCGACGGCAAGATCATGCTGTTCAGCTGCGAGTTCGCCAACCGGATGCTCGTGCTGGACACGGTCAGCCTGGACAAGCTGCGGGAGTTCACGCTGACCGAGACGACGGACGGGATGCCGCAGGACACCCGGCTCACCCCCGACGGACAGCGTTTCCTGGTCGCCGACATGCACGCGCACGGCGTCTACGTCTTCGACGCCCAGGCCACCCGGCAGACCGGCTTCATCCCCACCGGCAAGGGCGCGCACGGCATCTACTTCAGCCGGGACGGCAAGCTCGGCTACGTGACCAACCGCGACGAGGGCAGCGTCACCGTACTCGACATGGCCACCCTGAAGCCGACGGCCACCTGGCGGATCCCGGGCGGCAGCCCGGACATGGGTGGGCTCTCCGCGGACGGCGAGACCCTGTGGCTCTCCGGCCGCTACCACGACGAGGTGTACGCCCTCAGCACCCGGGACGGCAAACTGCTGGCGCGAATCCCGGTCGGTCGTGGCCCGCACGGCCTGACGATCTGGCCCCAGCCCGGCCGCTACTCTCTCGGGCACACCGCCAACATCCGATAGCCGGATGGTTCCGCCGCTCCGCCGGCACCAGATGCTCCGCCGGCACCAGATGTCCCGCCGGCTCGGTCAGCACCGCACAGCCGGGCGCCAGATTGATCAACTAACTGTTCACGTCGACATTGCCTGCTGATCACTGGACCGGACCTGTGGGTTCGTGAAATCCCGGCAGGGTGTGTGGATAATCGCGCCCTCAGCGCGCCGTAGACCGTACACCCCGGAGCGTTGTCCTTGCCCCCACGCGGACGTCGGCCGCGCCGCAACCGAGTCGGCGCCCTCGCGCTGTTGGCTTTCGCCGCGACCCTGTTCGGCGCGCCCGCCCCGGCCGAGGCGCACCCGTTCGGCGATCCGCAGACCGTCGCCATCGCTCCCGACCGGCAGCGCCCCGAGGTCGTGCACGTCCGCTGGAAGGTCGGCGGCCTTGACGACCTGACCCTGCTCGGGGTCTCGCTCGGCCTGCTGCCGCAGGAACGGGTACTGCTCGACGGCGCCGTCTTCTACCAGGACTCGGACGCGGCGGCACTCACCGCCTCCGACCGGTTCGCGGCGTACCTGCTCCAACAGATCACGGTCAGCAGCGCCGGAGAGCCGTGCACCGGCTCCGTCCAGCCGCCGGGCGACCTGGCCCGCGGCGGCGCCACCCTCGACTACACCTGCCCCGGCCCGATCGGCACGGTCGCCGTCGCGGTCCGGACGCTGACCGACCTGAACCCGGCGTACCGGACGCTGGCCACCGGCCCGGGCGGCGCCCGCGCGGTGTACGAGTCGGGCCAGGACTCGCACGACTGGGTGCTCGGCGAGGCGGCGGTACCGGCCGGCGTACCAGGTGAACCACCGGCGCCCGGCGCGTCCGACGATCTCGGCCGGAGCGCCGCCGTCCAGCTCGGCGCCGTGCTCGGCGGGATCGTGCTGGTCGCGGTCGGCGGGCTGCTGCTGTTCCGCCGGTCGACCCGGCGCCGCCGGGCCGCCGAGGCGCTGCCGAACGGGCGTCCCGGACAGCTCGCATGAGCGCGACCGCCCTCGTCCACGCTGCCATCACCCACGCTGCGCCCATCCACGCCGACGCCATTCAGGGCGCCGTCATCCAGGGCGCCGGCCTTGCCGACCGGCTACAGGGACTGGTCTCCGCGCCCGGCGTGCCACCGTTGGCGTTCGCGCTCGCGTTCCTCGCCGGGGCGGGCCATGCGGTGGCGCCGGGACACGGCAAGAGCCTCGCGGCGGCGTACCTGGTCGGGTCGCGGGGCAGGATCCGCGACGCCGCCTGGCTGGGCGGCTCGGTGGCGGTGATGCACACGCTCTCGGTACTGGTGATCGCCGTGGCCTGGACGTTCCTGTCCCTCGCCGACGTCGTCCGGCTGCCGCAGCTCACCACCTGGCTGGAGCTGGTCGCCGGCCTGCTGGTGGTGGCCACCGGCCTCTGGCTGGTACGCCGCCACCTGCACCGGCACCCGCACACCCACGATCACGCCCACCCCCACTCGCCCGACCACGATCACGACCACCCGCACAGCCACGACCACGGCCACGATCACGGCCACCCGCACAGCCACGGGCACCAGCACGAGTACGGCAAGCGACCCGGGCTGGTGCTGCTCGGCATCTCCGGCGGGCTCACACCGTCCCCGGCCGCGTTCCTCGTCCTGGTCACCGGCCTGTTCATCGGGCGGGCCGGCTTCGCCCTGCTGCTCGTCCTGACCTTCGGCATCGGGATGGCCGTCGTCCTGTTCGGCGTCGGCCTGCTCGCCATCGCCGGCAACTCCGTCGTCATCCGTGGCGCGCGCTCGTCCGGCCTGCTGCGCCAGGCCACCCGGGTCGCCCCCGTCCTCGCCGCCGCCGGCATCACCGTGTTCGGCGTCGGCCTCACCGCAGTCGCGGCGATCAATCTCACCGCTGTCACATAAGGAGAAACCCGTCATGTCGAACCAATCGCGGGTGGGCGCCAGACGCCTGCGCGCGCTCTGGCCAGTGTTCGTCGTCGCGCTCGTCGCCGGGACCGGGCCGGCGCTCGTGCCGCCGGTGGCGGTGGCCGAGGAACCCCCGCCGCCGGCCGCCGCCGGTGCACCGGTGCTCAACCTGATCGACGGGCAGACCCTGGACGGCAGCGTCACCGTCACCGCCGAGCCCACCAGCGAGGACGACTCGGTGGTCAGCCTCACCGTCGACGGCGAGCAGGTCGACGCCGACAAGACCGCCGGCACGGCGCGGTTCGGCTTCGACATGGGTGGCAACGGCACCGAGGCCCGCTACCGCAACTACCTCACCGTCAACGACCACACCGCCGAGGCGGACCGGATCTACTTTCCCACCATCCCCGGTGGGAACAGCGGCAGCCTGGCCTTCCCCGGCTCGTGGCTGCGCTCCGGGGTGAACACCGTCACCGTGCACGCCGGCTGGGCCTGGGTCGACACCACCAACACCAACGCCACCGGCTACGAGCAACTCCCGTACGGCGAGGGTGGCCGGTGCCACAACTACGACGACTTCCCGCTGAGCGGCATCAACCTCAGCCTGCTCGGCGTGGTCGCCGACGGCGAGCAGAACCTGTTCAGCTACAACTTCGGCGACGGCACCTGTGGCAGTGGCCGGAACCTGCTGACCCAGGATCTCACCTTCGTCGTCTCCGGTGAGCCCGGCAGTACGGCCGGGTTGACCGCCGAGCTGGACACCACCGAACTCGACAACGGCCGGCACACCATCGCCGCGACCAGCCGGTCGGGCGCGAAGCAGAGCGTCACCGTCGAGGTCAACAACGCCGCTCCCGGTGCGGCGAAGCTGACCCCGGCCGACGGCGCGCTGGTCCGGGGTACCCGGCCGGTGATCGCCGCGCTGCCGAACGGCAGTACCGACACCGTCGAGTCGCTCTCCATCGACGACCGGCCCGCCGAGAACGCGGAGACGCTCGCCGCCGGTACCGCGACCCTCGGCCTGACGGTCGAGGCCGGCAACTCGATGGAGGCGAAGTACCACAACCACGTACTGGTGAACGGGAACCGGGTCGAGCTGGGCGGCGACTACGCGGTCAGCGGTGCGGCGCAGGTCAGCCTGGACTTTCCCACCCGGTTCCTGCGGCCCGGTGACAACGTCGTCGAGGTCAGGACCGGCGACTACAACGGCAGCGCCAACGGCGCGACCTGCCCGAACCACGACGACTTCCGGCTCACCCGCGGTTCGGTGAGCCTGGCGCTGAGTACGCCGGGGACGGTGACGCCCGGCACCACCTACCTGGTCACCACCACCGGCTCGACGGTGACGAAGGCGGCGACCACCGACGCCTCGCTCGCGCTCGGCGACGGGACCTGCGGCCCCAACAAGGAGGCCGAGTTCCACTTCACCGTCGAGGGCGCGCCGACCACCCGCACCATCGACACCCTGGGCAGCGGCGGCGACGCGCACCTGAAGGTCTTCGTCGGCGGCAACGGCGCCGACAACGGATTCGACAACAAGGTACTGGTCAACGGCATCCCGCTGGACCTCGGCGTCTGGGAGAAGGAGGTCGCCGACCTCGCGTTCCCGAACGAGTGGCTGGTACCCGGCGTCAACGTGCTGGAGTTCGTCGCCGGCAGCGACCACGGCAGCGCCAGACCCGGTGGCTGCGACAACTACGACGACTTCACGCTGCGCGACTTCCAGCTCGCCCCGGTCAGCGGGAAGGCGACCCAACTGACCCGGATGATCGCCGGGACCACCGTCACCATCGGCTCGACCAGCTATCCGGTGGGTGCGCCGGTGACCGTGCACGTCGGGGACGGCACCTGCGGCAGCAGCCACAACGCCACGCTGACCAAGGCGATCCTGTTCGACGTCACCGCCGAGGACGGCTCCGCGCTCCGGGCGCTGGGCAAGCGGGCCGACGTGGACACGACGGCGATCTCGGACGGCGCGCACACCATCCGGGCGACCGTCGGCGACAAGACCTCGACCCGGCACTTCACCGTCGACAACACCGCGCCGGTGGTGCAGAGCAGCGTCCCGGCGCCGGGCCAGCGGCTGACCGCGACCGTCGCGCTGGACGTCCGGGTCACCGACGCCACCGGGGTGGCCGGGACGCCCGCCATCGCCCTGGACGGCAAGCCGGTCGCCCAGGGCGACCAGATCGGCCACGGCCTGCCCGCCGGCGACCACACCCTGGCGGTGACCGCGACCGACACGCTCGGCAACACGGCCACCCGGGAGGTGCGGTTCACCAGCGCGAGCATCCCGGACGTGCCGACCGAACTCGGCGCGGCCGTCGCCGGTGGCAACGCGCCGTCGGCCACGCTCTCCGCGAAGATCCCCGGCGAGGACGGGGTACCGCTGACCGCCACCTTCACCAGGGCGGACCTGGTGCTCCCGACGGCGGGCTACCAGGGCGAGGCGTCCGCCGTGCCGACCACGCTGGACGTGGCGCACGACAAGAGCGTCGATGTCGGCTCGCTGCGCCCGCTCGACGGCCGGACCATCGACACCCCGTCCAGCCGGGACGTGGTGTTCCAGCGGTACGACCTGAAGCTCGGGGCGACCGACGAGACGCCGATCCTGCGCTGGGAGGGTACCGCCGACCCGAAGCGGGTGGTGGCGCTGCGGGTCTGGGACCCGGCCGGCAAGAAGTGGGTGGTGTTGACGAGTTCCCGGGGCCAGGCCGGGCAGAGCACCGTGCTCACCGCCCCGCTGACCGAGGGTTACCGGGACGGCGGCACCGTGCACGTGCTGGTCACCGGCGAGGACCCGTTCGCCGACGACCTCTCCCCGCGCGACTCCTCGGCGCAGAACGACAAGGACCGGTTCGAGGACCCGGCGACGTACGACTTCGCGCTCGCGCACTTCACCGACACCCAGTACCTGAGCGAGGGCGCGGCCGGCGGCACGTACGACGACTTCGACGGCCGGGCCGAGCCGTCGGACATCCAGACGGCCGAGGAGCAGGCGATCTTCGCTGCGGCGTACCGGGGGCAGACCCAGTGGATCGCCGACAACGCGGCGGGCCGCAAGATCGCGTACACCGCGCACACCGGTGACGTGATCGAGAACGACTACTACGACCCGCTGGCCAAGAACCCGGACGGCTCGTTGCAGCGGCCGGGACTGAACGAGCAGGTCGACCGGGAGTTCGACCGCGCCTCCAGCTACCAGCGGATCCTCGACGACAAGGGCGTGGTCAACCAGGTCATCGCCGGCAACCACGACAACCAGCTCGGTGCCGAGACCGGCCCGGACTCCCGGTTCAGCCGGACGTTCGGTGCCGACCGGTACTACCAGGTGGCGAAGGGGTGGCCGGCGGGCGCCGAATACCACGCCTGGGACGAGGTGACCAAGCCCGACGGCACCGTCACGCCCGGCCGGGACAACCAGAACAACTACGTCCTCTTCACCGCCGGTGGCCTGGACTTCGTCGCCGTCGGCCTGTCCTATGGGGTGACGCCGGATGAGGCCCGCTGGGCCGACTCGGTGTTCAAGCGCTACAAGGACCGGAACGGGATCCTGCTCTCGCACGACTACCTGAAGCCGTCGACCAACCCCGACGGCCGGGGCGCGGCCTTCTCGGCGCCGGACGGCTCGCCGCTCTACAAGCTGGTCGTCGAGAACAACCCGAACGTCTTCCTGGTGCTTGCCGGGCACGAGCACGGCGTCGGCACCAACCTGAAGACAAAGGTCGGCGTCACCGTGACGCACGACGTGGTCGAGTTGCTGGCGGACTACCAGTTCTACACGGTGCCGGCCGGTGAACTCTGGCCCGACCTGGTCGACGCGGCCGGCAACATCGACCTGAACCGGGACGGTACGCCGGACCACAAGGCCACCGACCGGTTGCAGTTCGGGGCGAGCTTCCTGCGCCTGATGCAGTTCGACGTGGAGCGCGCCGAGATGTCCATCGACACGTACTCGCCGCTGCTGGAGAACTTCGGGGCGACCGAGTACGACATCCGGGCGGACGGCAGCCAGACCACGCCGCGCTACAACGGTGCGGAGGACAACCTGACCCTGCCGGTCGACCTGACCAGCCGGAAGACCTCGTTCTCCACCGACTCGCTGGCCGCGTACGTGCCGTCCGGCGTGATCGGGACGGACGAGGTGAACGCGAACGGCACCGCCACGGTGACCTGGGGCGGGCTGGTGCCGGGCACCTCGTACGCCTGGATCGTCTCGGCCCGCAGCGCCGACGACGGTACGGCGGTGGCCCAGCCGGCGGTGTTCCGTACCGCCAAGGGCGCGCCGACGGTGACCGTCAGCCCGGCCACGGTCGACTGGGGTACGGCGGCGACGGTGACGGTCAGGGTCACCGCCGGCACGGCGCCGGTCTCCGGCACGGTGGAGGTGCGCGAGGGCGACACGATGCGCGGCTCGGCGACGCTCTCCGGTGGCAGCACGACGTTCACCCTGCCGGTGGGCCTCGCGGGCGGCGAGCACAGGCTCACCGCGTCGTACTCCGGGAGCGAGCACCTCGACCCGGCGCAGGGCACCGGCACCGTGACGGTGAGACTGCCGGCGGCCTGGAGCGCGTCGAAGGTCTACGACAGCGGTGACCGGGTCAGCTACCAGGGCAGGGTCTACCTGGCCTCCTGGTATGCGAAGAACCAGAAGCCGGGTGATCCGAACGGTCCGTGGCAGGAACTGGCCATGACCGAGGAGGGTGTCACGATCTGGACGGCGTCCCGGATCTTCGACTCGGGCGACGTGGTGACGTACGACGGGAAGATCTTCCGGGCCCGCTGGTACACCCGGAACCAGGCACCGGGGAACCCGACCGGTGCCTGGGCGGAGATCGCCCCGCCGGCACCGGACGGCAGCCCGGCGGCCTGGACGCCCAGCACCGTCTACCAGGCGGGCGACCGGGTGTCCTACCGGAGCCATGTCTACGAGGCCAAGTGGTACACCCGGAACCAGACGCCGGGTGACCCGAACGGCCCGTGGAAGTTGATCAAGTAGCGGATGCCGCGCGGCCGGCCCGGGACCGGAAGGTCCCGGGCCGGCGTGGTTCGGCGGCCGAGCGGGGTTCGGGGATCACGCGTGACATCGAGCCCATATTCTTGACTGATTCCAGATAAGTGAGCAGACTGCGAGGCGTGCTGGCGCCCGTTGACTTCCCGCAGTTACTGCGCGGGGCCGCGTTGCGGGTGACCCGTCCCCGGGTGGCCGTGCTGAACGCGGTCTACGCGCACCCGCACGCCGACACCGACTCGATCATCGGTGCCGTGCGTACGGATCTTCCCGACGTCTCCCACCAGGCCGTCTACGACTCGCTGCACGCGCTCACCGCGGCGGGTCTGATCCGGCGCATCCAGCCGTCCGGCTCGGTGGCCCGCTACGAGTCGCGGGTCGGGGACAACCACCACCACGCCGTGTGCCGGTCCTGCGGTCGCATCTCCGACGTCGACTGCGCCGTCGGCGAGGCGCCCTGCCTGACCGGGTCCGACGACGACGGCTTCTCGATCGACGAGGCCGAGGTCATCTACTGGGGCCGCTGCCCCGACTGCTCCACCGCAGGCCAGCCCCGAACCTCCACCGCAGGCCAGCCCCGATCCTCCAGCGCAGGCCAGTCCTGATCCCTCTGATCCGCTCCTGATCCCTCTGATCCGCGAAGTCACGGAAGGAACCAGATGTCCGAGAACCACGACGCCGTCGTCCACGACGCGGAGGCGGGCAGCGAGTCCCGCTGCCCGGTCGCGCACGGGCGCGCCCCCCACCCGACCCAGGGTGGCGGCAACCGCGGCTGGTGGCCGAACCAGCTCAACCTGAAGATCCTCGCCAAGAACCCGGCCGTGGCCAACCCGCTCGGCGGGGAGTTCGACTACGCCGAGGCGTTCAAGACCCTCGACCTGCCCGCCGTGAAGCGGGACATCGCGGAGGTGCTGACCACCTCCCAGGAGTGGTGGCCGGCCGACTACGGCCACTACGGCCCGTTCATGATCCGGATGGCCTGGCACAGCGCCGGCACGTACCGGATCAGTGACGGCCGCGGCGGTGCCGGCGCCGGCATGCAGCGCTTCGCGCCGCTGAACAGCTGGCCGGACAACGGCAACCTGGACAAGGCCCGCCGCCTGCTCTGGCCGGTCAAGAAGAAGTACGGGCAGCGCCTCTCCTGGGCCGACCTCATGATCCTCGCCGGCAACGTCGCCCTGGAGTCGATGGGCTTCAAGACCTTCGGCTTCGCCGGTGGCCGGGCCGACGTCTGGGAGCCCGACGAGGACGTCTACTGGGGCCCCGAGACCACCTGGCTCGGTGACGACCGCTACACCGGTGACCGCGAGCTGGAGAACCCGCTCGCCGCCGTCCAGATGGGCCTGATCTACGTCAACCCGGAGGGCCCGAACGGCAACCCGGACCCGATCGCCTCGGCCCGGGACATCCGGGAGACGTTCCGCCGGATGGCGATGAACGACGAGGAGACCGTGGCGCTGATCGCCGGCGGCCACACCTTCGGCAAGACCCACGGTGCGGGTCCCGCCGACCACGTCGGCGCGGAGCCCGAGGGCGCCCCGATCGAGGAGCAGGGCCTGGGCTGGAAGAGCAGCTTCGGTACCGGCAAGGGTGCGGACGCGATCACCAGCGGTCTGGAGGTGACCTGGACCTACCACCCGACCCGGTGGGACAACGAGTTCTTCCACATCCTGTTCGGGTACGAGTGGGAACTGATGACGTCGCCGGCCGGCGCGCACCAGTGGCGTCCCACGAACGGCGCGGGCAGCGACATGGTGCCCGAGGCACACGATCCGGCGAAGCACCGCGAGCCGCGGATGCTGACCAGCGACCTCGCGCTCCGGTTCGACCCCGTCTACGAGCAGATCTCGCGGCGCTTCCTGGAGCACCCGGAGGAGTTCGCGGACGCCTTCGCCCGGGCCTGGTTCAAGCTGACCCACCGGGACATGGGCCCGGTCGTCCGCTACCTCGGCCCGGAGGTCCCGACCGAGACGCTGATCTGGCAGGACCCGATCCCGGCGGTGGACCACGAACTGGTCGACGCCGCGGACGTCGCCACCCTCAAGAGCCAGATCCTCGCCTCGGGGCTGACGGTCTCCCAGCTCGTCTCCACCGCGTGGGCGTCGGCCTCGACGTTCCGGGGCGGCGACAAGCGCGGTGGCGCCAACGGGGCGCGCATCCGGCTGGAGCCGCAGAACGGCTGGGAGGTCAACAACCCCGACGAGCTGGCCCGGGTGCTGCACACCCTGGAGGGGATCCAGCAGGCGTTCAACTCCGCCCAGAGCGGCGGCAAGAAGGTCTCGCTCGCCGACCTGATCGTGCTCGGTGGCTCCGCCGCCGTCGAGTTGGCCGCCGAGAACGCCGGCCAGCCGGTCGAGGTGCCCTTCACGCCGGGGCGTACGGACGCGTCGCAGGAAGAGACCGACGTGGAGTCCTTCGCGCCGCTGGAGCCGACGGTGGACGGGTTCCGCAACTACCTCGGCAAGGGCCACCGGCTGCCGGCCGAGTTCCTGCTGGTCGACCGGGCGAACCTGCTGACCCTGAGCGCGCCGGAGCTGACCGTCCTGGTCGGCGGTCTGCGGGTGCTGGGTGCGAACCACCAGCAGTCGTCGCTGGGCGTCCTCACCACGACCCCGGGGACGCTGACCAACGACTTCTTCGTCAACCTGCTCGACCTGGGTACGGCGTGGACGGCGACGTCCGAGGACGCGAACACCTTCGAGGGTCGTGACCTGGCCAGCGGCGAGGTCAAGTGGACCGGTACCCGGGCCGACCTCCTCTTCGGCTCGAACTCCGAGCTGCGGGCGCTGGCGGAGGTCTACGCCAGCGACGACGCGCGGGCGAAGTTCGTCCAGGACTTCGTGGCGGCGTGGGTGAAGGTGATGAACCTGGACCGGTTCGAGATCGCCTGATCCGGCCCGCCCAGGCCGGCCCGGACGAAGGCCCGGCTCGTCTGTCGACGAGCCGGGCCTTCGCGTCATGCGCCACTAAGTCGGTTCGAGCGTCATCCGCTACCGGGTCGGTTCGAGTACACCTCGAACTTGTGTCGCTCCGCCGACCAGCGTCAGCGTCGTACCGTCCGGCGTCGGCGGCTCAGGTAGAGGAAGGCCGCACCGGCGATCAGCAACACCACACCGAGCCCGAGGAAGGCGATGGTGTTCGTACCGGTGAGCGCCAGGCCACCGCCACCACCGGACGTCGCCGTCTCGGCGTTGTCCCGGGCGGGCGGGCCCTGGGCGACGTTCGTGTCGCCCGCTGCCGGTTCCTCGGTCGCCGGCTCGGTGGCCGGAGTGGTCGGACTGGCCCCGCCACCGGCAGGCTTCTGCGGAGTCGGCTTCTGGCCGGCCGGTTCCTGCCCCTTGCCCGGCTGCTGCTGGTCCGGCTCCTGCTCGGGGGAGTCGTCGCCGGGCTGCCCGGCCGGTGGCTGCTGGCCACCCGGGTTGCCGGCCGGCGGCTGCTCGTTGCCGGGATTGCCCGCGGGCGGCTCCTCGCCGCCTGGGTTGCCGGCGGGCGGCTCCTCGTCGCCCGGGTTGCCGGCCGGGGGCTGCTCGTTGCCAGGCTGCTCGTTTCCGGGTTCCTCGTTACCAGGCTCCTGGGCCGGTGGTTCCGTCGCCGGTGGCTCCTCCTCGGCCGGCTCGACCTGGATGCGGACCGAGTCGAGCGCCGGGATCTGGTTGGCCCGCACCATCATCGGGATGCGGTGTGAACCGTCACCGGCCCACGACGAGCACTGCGCGAGACCGGCGGGCAGGCCGGGCACCTCGATGATCACCGAGTCCGGTTCGTCGCTGCCCTTGCCGTCCTCGGTCGCGACGAAGAACGCCGGCACCGGAGCCGGGTCGGCCGCCTCCCGGGTGCTGGTGAGCATCCGGCAGGCGGTGTGGAAGTGGCCCCGGACCAGACCCTCGTCGTTGAGCAGGGAGGACTCCAGGTAGTAGCCACCCCGCCCGGCCGGCAGGAACCGGTCGCGGACGAGGTTGCGGGTGCTCACCACCAGCCGGAACGGCTCTCCCTCGCGTACGGTCCGCGGCGCCTGGGCGATCAGCAGCGTCGGGTTCTGCTCCGCGGTACCCACCTCACCGAAGGCGGTCACCACGCACCGGCCGCCGTCCTGGAAGCCGGTGTGCGCGGGAAGGTCACTCGCCTTGCAGTCGTCGCCCAGGGTGTTCAGGCCGCCGCCACCCGGACTGGCTCCGCCAGGGGTACCCGGCGGCGTGGCCGGGCTGGTCGACGCCGGACACTTCTCGGCGGAGGCCGGCGGCGACGCCTCGGCGGACGCGTCGTTCCCGGCGGCGCCGGGACTCTCGGACGCGCCGGCGGACGGCGGCGAGCTGGCCTCGCAGCCGGGTGCGGCTTGCTGGCTCTCCGCGTTGGAGATCTGTGTGACACCGACCAGGCCACCGAACACGGCGAGAGCGGCGGCCACGGCGAGGAGGCGGCGGCGCTGGCCGGAATCGATGGAGGCGCGACCGCGGTGCGACCGTCGCATGTGTATGAACCTCCCGAAGTCATGCGCTGCGGCTCGGACCGGTGGGGGTTCCGGCTGCCGTGACGGACGACCGTCTTCCGGTGGCTGGCGACCCGACAACGCCCGGAGGTCGAAATCGGTGCCGCGCGGGCCGTTCCGTACGCCGCACGCACACCGTATGGACCGGCCCGTCCGTGGATCAAACGCAGCAGGCGGAAATGCGGGTTTCTTGAACCGCAGATAATAGAAACTTATGGTGCCGCCGTCGGCCGGGTTCGATCGTGCTCGACCGGTGATGCCGACCGGTCGGCGTACGAGTCGACATGCGTCGATCTGTTGCGGTGACGCACACAGTCCGCGAGGGGGCGCCTCGGCCGAGCCGACCGGTCAGTTGCGGCTGTCCGGTCGGCTGCGGACGTCCTGCCTGCTCTCGCCGCTGGGAACGATGTCGGCTACGGTGATCGAATAGTGTTCCCGTCCCGTCGCCGCCTCCTGATCGCCGTGCCGGCCACCGTCGTCGCCCTCGGCGTGGGACTGTTCGCCGTGCTCCGGTTCACCGGGGACCCGCCCGCCGAACCGGCCGCCGCCACCCGGGTCGTCCAACCCGGGGCGCCGGGTCAGGCCGGCCGCATCCTCTCCCCGGCGGAGCAGTCCAAGCTGCCGCCGCCTCCGGCGCACACCGGGTCCGACGTGCAGTTCATGCAACGGATGATCGGGCATCACGCGCAGGCGCTGGAGATGACCGCGCTCGTCGCCGACCGTGCGGAGAGCCCCGAGGTGTCGCTGCTCGCGGGTCGGATCCAGACGTCGCAGCGGGACGAGACGGCGCAGATGGAGCGGTGGCTGACCGAACGCGGTGCGGAGGTACCCGGTCCGCACACCCAGCACGCCGGGCATGCCGGGGTGATGCCGGGAATGCTCACCCCGGAGCAGATGGGTGAGCTGCGGCAGGCCCGGGGCAGGGAGTTCGACCGGCTCTTCGTCGACTTCATGATCCGGCACCACAACGGGGCGTTGACGATGGTGCAGCAGCTCTACGCGGCCGGTGGCGGGCTGGAGCCGGCGACCGACCGGTTCGCCCGCGAGGTCAACGCCGACCAGGCGATCGAGATCAGAAGCCTCCAGGAGTTGCTGGCCAAGCTGGCCGGCTGAGCCACCTGGAAACGCGCCGAGGGGCGTGCCCCGCCGGGTACTCCCGACCGGACACGCCCCCACTGCCAGCGGTGCCTACCGTGCGTCAGTCAAGACTGGCGCACTGGCCGGCGACCGGCCCCTGCACCGTGTTGGCCGTACCGAGGTTGATCGGCGCCGGTGAGTTGCCGGTGCAGCTCAACGGGCCGCGTACGGTGCTGTCCGCGACGATCGGCTCGACTGTCCCGGTACGGTTCGAGGTGAGTACGACCGGTCCGGAGATCTCGGTCTGCACGATGGCGGCGCTGGCCTTCGTACCGGTGATGCTCACCGGTCCGCGCACCGTGCTCCCGTAGAGGTGCACCGCGGCCGCGTTCGACGCCGACACCGGGCCGGAGATCGTCGAGTCGAGCGCGAGCAGCGAGGCACCCGGGCGGACCGTGACCGGGCCGGAGACGGTCGCCCCGGTCAGGCAGGTGACGCCGGTGACCGTCAGCGGGCCGTTGTGCCGCGTCGAGACGGTCGAGGTGCAGGTCCGGGCCAACTGGTCGAAGCGGGCCCGGGCCACCGCGAAGCTCGGCGCCCAGGTGGTCCTGGTCTGGTGCTGGGCGTTGAACTCCGGCAGGCGCACCTCGCGGGCGGCGGCGATCTCCGCCGCGCTCAGGTCCTCGCTCGGCTTCAGCCCGAAGACGTCGAAGCCACGGGCGATCTCGCTGCCGTAGACCTGACCGTTGTACCAGTACGCCGACCAGAAGCCGCCGAGCATGATCGAGGTGGGGCTGATCGGCCCCCGGTCGAAGTAGCCGATCTCGCGCGGGTTGGCCGAGTCGGTGAAGTCCAGCAGCGAGATGCCGCCCTGGTACCACGCCTGGGCCAGGATGTCCCGCCCCGGCACCGGGATCAGCGAGCCGTTGTGTGCGACGCAGTTCTCCTGGAGTGTCTGCGGCACCGGCAGCTTGTAGTAGCTGGCGAACCGCATCTTCCGGTCCACGATGTCGAAGATCGCGTTGGCGCCCCACTGCGGCTGGTCGGTCGTCCGGCACCGGGCACCGGTACCGCCGCCCCACTCGTCGGTGAAGATGACCTTCTTGCCGTCGTTGCTGAGCGTCGCGGAGTGCCAGTACGCGAAGTTCGGGTCGGAGACCTCGTCGATCCTTACCGGGTTGACGGGGTCGGAGATGTCGATCAGGATGCCGTTGCCCTCACAGGCGCCCGCCGCCAGGCCGAGTTCCGGATAGGCGGTGATGTCGTGGCAGGCGTCGGTCACCGGCGACGGGCTCCAGCCGCTGCCCGACGGGTGGGTCGGGGCCGGCGGGGTGTTCTGGAGTCCGTCGACCGCACCGGTCTGCGGGTTCGTGAAGAGTCGGGGACCGCTGACGATCGCGGCCTGCTCGGGGGTCGCCACCGGGACCTTGATGACGTCGATCCGCCACCGGGCCGGGTTGTCGCCGGCCGCCGGGGTGTTGTTGCAGCCGGCCATCGTGCTCGCCGGGCGGACGCCGGCGGTGCCGGAGACGTACACGTAGACGTTCGCGCTGTCGTCCGGGTCGGTCACCAGGGTGTGCGTGTGCGAGCCTCGGCAGGTCTGCACCGCGGCCACCTGCACCGGGGTCGTCACGTCGCTGATGTCGAAGACGCGTACGCCCTGGAAGCGGGTGCCGGCCGCCGGGTCCGTACCGCAGTCGAGGCGGCCACGGGTCTCCTCGACCGACATGAAGAGCAGGTTGCCGTAAACGCTGAGGTCGCCCTGCCCACCCGGGCACACCACGCTGGTGACCAGGGTCGGGTTGGCCGGCTGGGAGATGTCGTAGACGTTGAAGCCGTTGAAGTTGCCCATGAAGGCGTGCTCGCCGCCGAAGGCGAGATCCGATCCGGCATAGCCGAAGTCACCCGGGTTGGCCGGGTTGACGAAGCCCGCCGGCTTGTCGCGGTGGGCCAGCAGTTCGAGGTTGCTGCTCGCGCTCTGCGCGTCCAGCCATCCCGGACCGAGGCCGATCCGCGGGTCCGGCGCGGGCTCCTGGCCCGATGCCGTCCCCGGCAGCAGAGCGGCGAGGAGTACGGCTGCCGCCGTCACGCCGACGAGCCGGCGTCTCCCGCCTGGTGTGCGATCCGACCGATTGGTCATTCGTTTGTCCTCCGTGCACGATGCCCCAGGTGGTGGCGACGTGCGTCGGGGCGCGTGCACGCCGCGGTGGTAAGGACCGTATCGCGTATCCCGCCGAAAAGATCATGGACGTATTCGCGAGGGACGCGAAAACCGTCGACAACCAGGGCCGACCGGCCGACCCGGCCCGGCCGATCCGCCGATCCACCCCGCCCGACCAGGGGCCGGGTCCCGCTCGGGGCTATCCCGTACGGTCCTCCGGATACCAGCGCAGCTCGACGGTGTTGCCGTCCGGGTCGGATATGTAGATCGAGATCGCCTCGCCGCGCGCACCGAACCGGCCGACCGGCCCCTCCAGGACGGTGAAGACGCCCGACTCGATCACCTCGGCCCAGTCCAGCGGCTCCACGACCAGGCAGATGTGGTCGACGTTCGACTCGCCCCGCTGGCCGTGCAGCAGGTCGATGATCGTCTCCGGGGTGATCCGGACGGACGGGAACGGCACCTTGCCGGCCCGCCACTCCTCGACCCGGACCGGTGCCAGGCCGAGGGTTCCGCAGTAGAACGCGAGGGAGCGTTCCACGTCCTGCACGGTGAGTACGAGATGGTCGAACGCCTTCACCTTCATCGTCGTCACCTCGCCGCCGGCGCGACGTCGCGCCGTACGTCCCGGGCATCGACGATCGGCCGGAGCCGTTCGCCGGGCTCCGTCGGCGGTGTGTCGAGACCGCTCGGGTGGTCGGTGATCTCGGTGCTGCCCATTGTTTCCTCCTGTCGGACCACGCTGCCGTGACCGGCTCCGGATCCAGGCTGAGCCGGCCGACCTCCGCCGCTCGGCGTACTGGCCGGCCGGAACCCGGTCCGCCGGTGACGCCTCTTACGATCCACCGCACGGCGACCGGGACCAAGCCGTGATCGGACTACCATCGTTGAGCCAGATTCAACGATGCCTTCGACCGATGACCTCACCGATGACTCACCTGTGACTTCGACGATGGCTGCGACGAGGGGCCGCCGACGTGCTGGAACGACACGAGATCGAGACCTTCCTGACCCTCGCCGAGGAGCTGCACTTCGGGCGTACCGCCGAGCGGCTCCGGGTCACCACCGGGCGGATCAGCCACGTGGTGAAAAAGCTCGAACGCCGGATCGGCGCGCCGCTGTTCGCGCGTACCAGCCGGGTCGTCCGGCTCACCCCGATCGGGCGGCAGTTGGCCGCCGACCTGACCCCGCTGGTGGCCGGGATCGACGAGGCCGTACGCCGGGCCGTCGACGCCGGGCGCAACGTCACCGGCCGGCTCCGGGTGGCGTTCCTGGGGGAGGGGACGGCACCGCTGCTGCTCAGGGCGGTCAACCTCTTCACCGAACGGCATCCCGAGTGCGAGGTCGAGGTGCACGAGGCGCAGCTCGCGAACACCCGGTCGAGCCTGTTGGACGGTTCCGTGGACGTGCTGATCGCCTCGTACCCGTTCGACGGCATGGCGAACGGGCCGGCGCTGCTCTCCGAGGGACGGGTCCTCGCGGTCGCCGCCGGCCATCCGCTGGCCGGTGCGGCGTCGGTCTCCCTGGAGGTCCTCGCCGACCATCCGGTGGTGCAGTATCCGGCGGTCACCTCCGCCGAGTTCAAGCGCGACCGCACGCCCGAGCACACCCCGGCGGGCCGGCCGGTGCCGAAGGGGCCGGTCGGGAACACCTTCTCCGAGATGCTCTCGCTGGTGGCGCTCGGCCGGGGCATACTGCCGGTCGGCGAGCACAGCCGGCGCTACTATCCCCGCCCCGACCTCGCGTACGTGCCGATCTCCGACGCGCCGCCGATCGAACGCGGCCCGATCTGGCTGGCCACCAACAGTACCGCTCGGGTCCGGGAGTTCGTCCGGGCCGCCGCCGACGCCAACCCGCCGACCCCGGGCTGATGTCCAGCCCGACGAACGCGGACCGGTGCGCGGTCCGTCGGCGGGTCACGGGGTCAGCGGCAGCACCCGGTCCGGCGTACCGGCCAGGGCGGCGACCGCCCCGTCGGCGTTGACCAGGCGGTAGCCCTCGCCGTCGAGCGCCTCGATCCGCCACCGCGCGGCCGGGCCGGCGCCGTCGAGGGGACCGAGCCCGTTGCCCCGCTCCCTTCGGACACCGCCGTCCGCAGTGGACGGACCCGGGTGAGCCCGACGGTGACACGACGGCCGTACGGTGACACGACGGCCGTCTCGCCGCCATCGTCCCGGTGTCCAAAACCCGCTGGCGGTGCCCGGAACACACCGATCTGCCCGGCGGGTGCGGCCCATGGACAGGTACGCCGAGCCGCCCCCGCTGCCCCGGGTCGCGTTACCGCTTCCCGTCCGGATGACGATCGACGAAGGCCATCCACGGATCGTTCTCCGGCGTGTCGCCGCCCGCTCCCGTCACCGACCCGGGCCCACTCGACGCCCCCACCGGCGTCGCTGCCGCTGCTGGTGCCGGTGCCGGTGCCGGCGTTGGTGTTGGTGTCGACGTCGACGGCGGCTCTCCGACCTCGGTCGCGCCATGCCGGGCCGCCGCTGCCGGAGGTGGTGCCGCGTCCGGAGTGGGCGAGGCCGGGATCGGGGGTACCGGAGCGGCCTCCTCCTCGATGCCGCGCCGGGCGGCGAGCAGGGCCGCCAGGGCGGTGGTGATCGGTACGGCGGCGATCAGCCCGATGGTGCCGACCGCGCTGCGTACCAGCTCCTGGGCGATCAGTTGACTGGTGAGCAGCTCACCGACCGGGGTGGCGGTGTCGGCGGCGAAGAGCAGCATCAGCGGCAGGGAGGCACCGGCGTACGCCAGTACGATCGTGTTGATCACCGATGCGATGTGCGCCCGGCCGATCCGGGTGGCCGCCGAGTAGAGCCGCCGGAACCCGTACCCGGGGTTGGCCAGCGCGAGTTCGCTGACCGTGGCCGACTGGGTGACGGTGACGTCGTCGAGTACCCCGAGGGAGCCGATCACGATGCCGGCCAGCAGCAGGCCGCGCATGTTGACCTCGCCCTGGGTGATGGAAAGGTAGTTCGATGTCTCGTCGGCGATCCCGGAGAGGTGCGTGGCGGCGGTGGCGACTGCGGAGAGGCCCGCGGTGATGGTCAGGCTGACCAGCGTGCCGGCCACCGCGACCGTGGTGGTCATGCTGAACCCGTGCGTCAGGTACAGCACGGTGAGCATGATCGCCGCCGCGCCGACGATGGCGACCAGCAGCGGCGAGCGCCCGTCGAGGATGGCCGGCACGATGAACATCAGCAGCACCGCGAAGGTGAGCCCGAGCCCGGCCAGGGCGCTCAGGCCGCGCCACCGGCCGAAGGCGAGGACGGCGAGCGCGAACACCGCGCCGAGCAGCCACAACTGGGTGGAGCGCTGGTGGTCGATGATCGAGTACTGTCGCTCCGGGCTCTCCTCCAGATAGAGCAGCACCACCTCGTCCCCGGCGGCCACCCGGATCGCGCCCGGCCCGGACGGTACGTCGGTGCTGACCCGCTGGCCGGCCCCGATGCCCTCGGTCAGGTCCACGGTGACCGTGCCGCAGTCGGTCGGGGCGCCGGTCGGCAGTTCCTCCCCGTCAGGCGGCGCGGCGCACGGGGTCGACTGGACGGCGACGACCGTGCCGAGTACCTGGATCGGCCCGTCGGCCGGACCGGGCGTCGGGGTGTCCCGGGGCCACAGCAGCACCATCGACACGAGGGTGAGGAGCGCCGCCGGGATCAGCAGGGCCAGACTCAGCCGGCGTGCGGCGCGGCTGGTCGGCCGGCCGGGGCGGGGCAGGTGGCTGTGCGCGTGTTCGGAACTCATCGGCTCGCGTGCTGGCCTTCCTCGTTGGGTCGCTCGGCGGGGCTCCGGGCCCGAGCATCGCAGCCGGAGGCTCCCGACGGGCCAGCATGACACGCGAGCACCCGGCCAGACGATATGCCGGTTGTCATTACTGTTGGTTGTCGAGCGACGACATGGAGCGATCTCATGTGCGGATGAGGGCGTCGGTCAGTCGGACGGCGGTCTCCTGGTCCAGTGGCCCGTGCCCGAGCAGGAAGCGATACCAGAACAGCCCGTACGCCTGGTCGACCAGGAGTTCGAGGTCCAGCTCCGGGCCGAGTTCAGCACGCTCCCGGCCCCGCCGGACGATGGCGTGCAGCGCGTCCCGGCGGGTCTCGGTGAACTGCCGGAACAGGTCGGCGGTGCCCGGATCACGGGCCGCCTCGGCGGCCAGGGTACGCAGCACCGCCGCCGTCGCCGGCTCGCCCGCCCGGCGGAACGTGTCCGCGAGGTAGCCGCAGAGGTCCTCCCGGAGCGATCCGGTGTCCGGTACCGGCACCAGCGAGTCACTCCAGTCGGTCAGCGCCTCCAACAGGACCGCTCCCTTCGACTGCCACCAGCGGTAAATCGTCTGCTTGCCGACCCCGGCCTCGTGGGCGATGACGTCGACGGTCAGCCCGCCGTCGTGCGGCGTGGTGAGCAGCCGGAGCGCCGCGTCGAGGATCGCCTGCCGGGCCTCCTCGTTGCGGCGCCGACCGGTGTGTGCCCGGCGGTGGCCGTCGGAACCGCTGGTCGTCACCGCACCAGCATATGATTTGTCGGAACTGTCGTTCTCGATAACGGGTGGCGGCGTCAGGTCCGCCGCCGTGGTGCCGAGTCCAGGAAATCGCCGAGCACGTCTCGCCACCGGTCCGGGCTGTCCAGGTGTACGTCGTGCCCGGTACCCGGGATCTCCACGGTGCTGACCACCGGATGCCGCCCCATCCGGGCGTACTCGTCCAGGCCCAGCCAGCGGGGCTGTCCACGATCGAGTAGTTCTCCGGGTTGTGCCGGGTCGGTGGGTTTCGACCACCGTGGCCGGTGGGGAGAGACTGTGCACATGGGCGAGATAAAGGTGGGCACCTCCTCGTGGGCGGATCGGTCGCTGCTCGCGTCCGGCTGGTATCCCCGGTCGGCCAACAGCCCGGCCGGGCGGCTGACCTACTACGCCGAGCGGTTCGGTCTGGTCGAAGTGGACACCACCTACCACGCCGTACCGGTGCCGGAGACGACCTCGGCCTGGGCGGACCGTACGCCGCCGGACTTCACCTTCGACCTGAAGGCGTTCGGCCTGTTCACCGGGCACGGGGCGGAGCTGGCGGCGCTGCCCCGGGACCTGCGGCCGGACGGCGGGGACACCGGTCGGGTACGCCGCCGTGACCTGCCGGCGTCGACCTACGACGAGCTGTGGCAGCGGTTCCGGGAGGCCGTCGAGCCGATCGCCGGAGCCGGCAAGCTCGGCGTACTGCTGTTCCAGTTCCCGCCCTGGCTGGCGCACGGTGAGCCCGCGAAGCGGCGGATCCTCGACGCCGCCGAGCGCTGCCGGCCCTGGCGGGTCGCGGTCGAACTGCGCCACGCGTCCTGGTTCGACGGCGACAACGGCCCGGACACCGTCGGCTTCCTCGCCCGGCACGACATCACCATGGTCAGCGTCGACATGCCGCAGGGGCACGAGTGGTCGATCCCGCCGCTGCTGCTGGCCACGGCCGAGCCGGCGGTGATGCGGTTCCACGGCCAGAGCCCGGAGTGGACCACCGGCGACCGGGAGGGCCGGTTCCGGTACGCCTACGGCGACGACGAACTCGCCGACTGGGCGAAGCGGCTGCGCGACCTCGCCGCCGAGACCGACGAGCTGCACGTCCTGCTGAACAACTGCTGCGCGGGCCAGGCGCAACGGGACGCCGCCACTCTCGCCGCCCTGCTCGGCCCGGAGGCGGACTGGCCGAACCGGTACGCCCGGCGCCGCGCCGCCCTGCGAGTGGTGCGGTAGCGGGTACGGTCGGCGCTGGCGGGTGCCGGTCAGCCGGCCAGGTCGGCGGGGTCGGTGTTGGCCCCGCAGAGCAGCACGGCGAGCCGCTCCCCGGCGACCGGCCGGTACGCCCCCGAGGTGAGCGCGGCCATCGCGGCGGCGGTGCCGTGCTCGACGGCGACCCGGTAGTGGCTCCAGAGCAGTCGGCGCGCCTGCACGATCTGTGTGTCGGTGACCAGCACGCTCCGCACCCCGGCCCGGACCGCCACCTCGTACGCGATCGAGCCGACCCGGCGGGCGCCGAGCGAGTCGGCGGCCACCCCGGCGACCGGTACGTCGACCGGCCCGCCCGCCGCCAGCGCGGCGTGCAGCGCCGAGGCGCCCTCCGGCTCGACCGCCACCACCCGGGCCCGACCCTCCAGTGCGGCGGCCACCCCGGCCATCAGCCCGCCGCCGCCGACCGCCACCAGTACGGTGTCCAGCTCACCGACCTGCTCCAGCAGCTCCAGCCCGAGCGTGCCCTGACCGGCGCAGATCTCCGGCTGGTCGTAGGCGTGGCAGAACAGCGCCCCGGTGTCGGCGGCCCGCTTGACCGCGGCGTCGTACGCCTCGGCGTACTCGGTGCCGTGCGGGACCACGGTGGCGCCGAGCTGGCGCAGCTTGTCGACCTTGACGGCGGGGGCGGCGGTCGGCACGTACACCTCGGCCGGTACGCCGAGCGACCTCGCCGCGTACGCGACGGCGGCGCCGGCATTGCCACCGGACGCGGTGACCACCCCGGCGGCCGGCAGTTCGCGGCGCTCGGCGGCGGCCAGCACCCGGTTGAACGCGCCGCGTGCCTTGAACGACCCCGAGTGTTGCAGGTACTCCAGCTTCAACCAGAGCGCTCCGGCCGGTCCGGCGAGGTCGGGCTCGACCCGGGCCACCGGGGTCGTCCGGACGTGCCCGGCGATCCGGCTCGCCGCGTCCTGCACATCGGTACGGGTGATCACGATCGCCGCCCCTTCCACCTGGTACGCCGTACGGTATCCCCGGCCGTCGGGCGGCGCGGATAGGGTGTGGGGCAATCCACCCCGGTCCGCCCCCGGGCCCGCCTTGCGGAGGTCGCGCGATCATCGACGGCATCACCATCCGGCAGCTCGCCGGCCGGGTCTGGATCTCGCTCGGCGACCCGGACCCGGAAAACGTCCAGGCCGGCGTGGCGGTCGTCGCCGACGAGCGGGGCAGCGTCGTGGTCGACGCCGGACACAGCCCCGCGCACGCCCGAGCGATCCAGGCGGCGATGCGGGCCGCCGGGCTGCCCCCGGCCCGCTGGCTGGTCTACACCCACCACCACTGGGACCACGTCTGGGGCGCGTGCGCCTGGCCGGACGTGGAGATCGTCGGGCAGGTCGCCGGGCGGGAACTGCTCCGACAGGAGGCGACCCGGCCGTGGAGCCACCGCTACCTGCGCGAACAGGTGCGGGAGAACCCGCGACTCGGCCCGAGTTTCCGGGCCCGGGCGCTGGCCATGGACGACTGGGCCGACTTCACCATCCTGCCGCCGACCCGCACCTTCACCGACGAGCTGACCCTGCCGGTCGGCGTACGGCTGCGGCACGTCGGCGGCGCGCACGCCCCCGACTCGACGGTGGTGTACGTCCCGGACGCCCGGGTCGTACTGCTCGGCGACTGCTTCTATCCGCCACCGGCGCACCTGCGCGGCCCCGACGACGGCCTCGACCTGGCGATGATGCGCGACCTGCTCGACGACGACTACGAGTGGTACGCCGACAGCCACGGCGAGCCGACCACCCTGGCCCAGGCCCGGCAACTGCTCTCCGGCTGACGCCGATACCGGCTCGGGCGCCGGGCGAGGCCGATACCGGCTCGGGCGCCGGGTGAGGGCAGTTGTCCGGGCGCGGACAGTCGAGCGACTTGCATCCGGTACCCGGGTACAGGGTTACCGTCGTGGCATGACCGAGACGAAGGTGCTGGTCGAGGGGTCGTGGCCGCCGCAGGCGTGTACGTTGCCGACGGCGGAGCGGCCGTTGCGGCTGACGGAGTTCGACGAGCTGTTCGCCTCGGCGGTGCGTGGGGTGGAGCGGGTTGACCCGTTGCGGGTACGGCTGGAATTGCGGCCGGAGCCGGCGGTGGCCGCGCGGGCGGCGGATCTGGTGGTTCGGGAGACCGCCTGCTGTTCGTTCTTCACCTTCACCTTGGGCGCCACGGCTGGGCGGCTCACGCTGGACGTGGCGGTGCCGGCGGGGCGGGTCGCCGTGCTGGACGCGCTCGCCGCGCGTGCGGAGCCCGGTGATCGTCGATGACGACAAGCAGCGGTAACGGTTCGGCCCCCCGCACGACGGGGCTGCGATCGGGGCAGGTGGCGGAGGCCGCCGGGGTGAATCAGCAGACCCTGCGCTACTACGAACGGCGGGGTCTGGTGGCCGAGCCGGACCGGACGTTGGGCGGGCATCGGCTCTACCCGCCGGAGACCGTGACGATCCTGCGGGTGATCAAGACCGCGCAGCGACTCGGGTTCACCCTGGACGAGGTCGCCGAACTGCTGAACGTGGGTGCCCACCGGCACGGCGGGCGGGCCGATGCCGGCTTGCAGGCCCGTGCGCGGGGCAAGCTCGTCGAGGTCGAGCGGAAGATCGCCGATCTTGTCGTGATCCGGGAGACCCTGCGCCAGGCGGTCGCGGCCGGCTGCGACGACCTGGTCGTCTGCGCGGACAGTCCGTGCTGCCCGCTGCCGTTCGTCGAACTTACCGAGGGAGTCGATCGTGTCGAGGTTTGACCTGCGTCGAATGCTGCCGTCCGGTCTGACCGGGCTGGCCGGGATCGCGTGTGCGGCCTGCTGCGCGCTTCCGCTGCTCGTGGCGGCCGGGCTTCTCGGCGGCGCTGGCTGGGCCGCCGTCGCGCGGGCGATGCCGGCGGTCGCGGTCGGGCTGGCCGTCGCGGCGGGTGCGGCCTGGTGGTGGGCGTCCAGGCGGGTGCGCCGGCACCGCGGCCACTGCGCCGGTGGCGAGTGCTCCTGCGGCGGGCAGCCCGTCGAGCGGGTACCGGAGAGCGTCTCGATACGGTCTTCCTCGTGATTCTCGCCCGTTCACTTGCCCTGTTCGTGCTCGCCGCGCTGGCCGAGATCGGAGGTGCCTGGCTGATCTGGCAGGGCTGGCGGGAGCATCGCGGAGTGCTCTGGATCGCCGCGGGGATCGTGGCTCTCGGCGCGTACGGGTTCGCCGCATCCCTGCAACCGGATCCGAACTTCGGCCGGATCCTGGCCGCGTACGGCGGAATCTTCGTCGCCGGCTCCCTGGCCTGGGGCGTCGTCGTGGACAAGTTCCGCCCGGACCGGTGGGACATCACCGGCGCCGCCATCTGCCTGCTCGGCGTTGTCGTGATCATGTACGCACCACGCGGCTGAGCCCAGGTAACACCTCTCCTAATCGCTGGCGACCGGGCCACCGGCGACGGGGTCGAGCGGTGCCCGTCGCTCCGGTTGCCCGTCCGGCAGGAGTACGGGTGTCCCGGCTCGGGCGAGGATTCCGATGGCGGCGACGCAGCAGATTCCCCCGATGACGGTGAGGACCGGGGTGTAGCCGCCGGTGGCGCCGAGTAGCGCAGCCGCGGCCAGTGGGGTGGACGCCCTGGCTACGGTGGCGGGGGTGGCGAGGATGCCGGCGATGGTGGCGTAGGCGGTGGTGCCGTACCGGTCGGTGAGTAGGGCGGGTGCGGCGAGGCTGGCGACACCGAAGCCGAATCCGAACGCGGTGACGGCGATGATGGCGCCGATCCGGTTGGCGGCGACCAGTGGTAGGCAGAAGGCGGCTGCGGCTTGGATTCCGAAGACGGTGGCGACGAGGGTGGTCATCCGGATCCGGCGTTGGGCGCCGGTGAGGACCAGGCGGCCGGTGACCGACAGGACGCCGAGTAGCCCGGCGACGGTGGCGGCGAAGGTGGTCGGATGTCCGCGGTCGGTGAGGAAGCCGACCAGGTGCAGCGTCATGGTGCTCATCGCGGCGCTGTGCGCGACGAACGCGATGGCGAGGAACCAGAAGCGGCTGTCGTGCAGGGCGGCCCGGACGACGGCGGCCCGGACGGCCGGGGAGGTGTGCGGGGCGGTCGCCGTGCTGCGTGGGGCTTTGCGGACGAGGACCGCGTGCAGCGGGATGGTGATGACGCCGTAGATCCCGGCGAGGATGAGCAGGGCGGTGCGCCATCCGTGGTGGGCGACGAGTTGTCCGGTCAGGGGCAGGAAGATGGTGCTGGCGAAGCCGGCGACGACGATCATGGCGAGCAGTGCCCGGGGTCGGCGTTCGGGGTCGAACCAGGAGACGATGACGGCGGTCGCCGCCTCGTAGAGCACCATGGACATCGCCAGGCCGATGCCGACGAGGACGAGGTAGAGCTGGGTGACGGTGCGGACCTGGGACCAGGCGGCGAGCAGGCCGGTGGCCAGGAGTGAGCCGGTGGTCATCAGGGCCCGGCCGCCGTGGCGGTCGAGCCATCTGCCGACGGGTACCGCCAGGATCGCCCAGGCGAGTACGGCGGCGGTGAACGCGCCGGTGACCGCGGTGGTCGAGGCGTGCAGGTCGGCGGCCATCGGTTGGAGCAGGACGGCGAAGGTGTAATAGAGGGTGCCGTAGCCGACGGTCTGGGTGATCGCGAGCGCGGCGACGATCCGCCAGCCGGGGAACCGGGCCCGGCGCCCACCGTCCCGTCGGGCGGCCACCGGTTCCGTGATCGGCATGGGTCAGTTGCCGCAGCAGCCGCCGGCGGAATCCGTGCCGGGTGAGGTGGAGGTGCCGCAGCAGCCGCCGGCGGAGTCCGTGCCGGGTGAGGTGGAGGTGCCGACGAGGGGCAAGGGTGCGGCGAGGAGGCCGCCGGAGATGCCGGTGGCGAGTCCGCGTCCGCCGCTGGTCGTGGTGGTGTCGGCGGCCGGGGTGCCGCAGCAGCCACCACCGCTGGCGGTGATGGTGTTGTCGTGGAGGATCGGGTTGCTGTTGCAGACCCCGGTTTCGGGTAGCTCGAGTTGGACGTCGCGGGCCGCCGTCCAGTCTCCGGCGAGGGCGGCGACGACGGAGCGGGCCTGTTCGTAGCCGGTGGCCATCAGGAAGGTCGGGGCGCGGCCGTAGCTCTTCGCCCCGATGGCGTAGTAGCCGGGTTCGGGGTGGGCGAGTTCGTCGACGCCGTGGGGTGGGACGGTGCCGCAGGAGTGCTGGTTGGGGTCGATCAGCGGGGCGAGGGCCCGGGTGGAGCCCATGATCGGGTCCAGGGCGAGGCGGAGTTCGGTGGTGATGGAGTGGTCGGGTCGGAAGCCGGTCGCCGACACGATCCGGTCCACGGTGAGGGTCCGGGTCCCGTCGGACACCGTCACCGCGCCGTCGGCTGCCGGGGCGAGCTGGTGCACGGAGAAGCCGGTGACGAGGTCGATGCGGCCGGCTTCGACGTGTTCACGCAGCCGGGTGCCGAGAGCACCGCGGGCGGGTAGGGCGTCGGCGGTTTCGCCGCCGTAGGTGCGGGCCGGGCTGGTGGATCGGATCGCCCAGCCGACCTTCGTGTCGGGTGCCTGCTCGGCGAGTGCGGCGAGGGCGAGGAGGGTGTTCGCGGCGGAGTGGCCGGCGCCGACGACCAGGACCCGCTTTCCGGCGAACCGGTCCCGGTCGGCGCCGAGCACGTCGGGCAGCGCGTGCGTGACGACTCCGGCGGCGGTGGTTTCTCCGTGTGCGGGGATGCCGGCGGCGCCGAGCACGTTGGGGGTGGTCCAGGTGCCGGAGGCGTCGATGACCGCGCGGGCGCGCAGGTCCGTACCGGAGGCGAGCCGGAGCAGGAACGGGGTGGCTTCTCGCCCGGCGGTGCGGAGCCGGTCCAGGCCGAGCCGGGTCACCGCGACCACTCGTGTCCCGTACCGGATGGCGGGCTTCATCGCGGGCAGGTCCGCCAGCGGTCGTAGGTAGTCCGCGACGAGTTCGCCGCCGGTCGGCAGGATCTCGGGGTCGGGTTCGACCCAGCCGGCGTCGCGCAGCAGTCCGGCGGCGGCCTGGTCGACGTTGTACCGCCACGGCGAGAAGAGCCGTACGTGCCCCCACTGGGCGACAGCGGCGGCAGGGCCGTCACCGGCCTCCAGAACGGTGAACGGCAGCCCACGCTGGTGGAGGTGAGCGGCGGCGGCCAGGCCCACCGGACCGGCACCGATCACGACCACGGGCAGGTCTTCCAGACGGTCGATCATCACAACTCCTCTATCTTCAAGATACTCGAAACAGCAGTCCAGGTGGTGCCGAGGCGTGGCTCGGGGCTGTCTCGACGTTCTTCGAATCAGAGACTTGCACGCTGTTTCGAGATCTGTCAACCTAGACACATGTCGAAGCAGCCGCCGGGACTCACTCTCACCGACCTCGACGCCGGGATGCCCTGCTGCACGCCGATCAGCGAGCAGCGGATCCCGGCGGAGACCGCCGCCGTGCTCGCCCCGGCCTTCAAGGCGCTCGGCGACCCCGTCCGCCTCCAGTTGATGTCGATGATCGCCTCGGCGCCGGCCGGGGAGATCTGCGTCTGTGAACTCACCCCGGCATTCGACCTGTCCGGGCCGACGATCTCGCACCATCTCAAGACGCTGCGTGCGGCCGGCCTGGTCGACGCCGAGCGCCGAGGAACCTGGGTCTACTACCGGGCGCGACCGGGGATCATGCGGCAGTTGGCGAGCCTGCTCCAAGTCGGGATCCCGGCGAGCGCGTGACCACCACCACCACCACCGCCCGCACCGCCCGCCCGGCACCTTTCGTCGCCCGGCTCTCCCGGCTCGACCGGCTCCTGCCACTGTGGATCGGCCTGGCCATGGTCGCCGGGCTGCTGCTCGGCCGCGTCGTCCCCGGCCTGAACACCGCCCTGGAAGCGGTCGAGGTCAGCGGAATCTCGCTGCCGATCGCCGTCGGGCTGCTGGTCATGATGTACCCGGTGCTGGCCAAGGTCCGCTACGACCGGCTCGACACCGTCACCGGCGACCGCCGCCTGCTCTTCTCCTCCCTGGTGCTGAACTGGCTGATCGGCCCGGCGGTCATGTTCGCCCTGGCCTGGACCTTCCTGGCCGACCACGCCGAGTACCGCACCGGCCTGGTCATCGTCGGCCTGGCCCGATGCATCGCCATGGTGATCATCTGGAACGACCTCGCCTGCGGCGACCGGGAGGCCGCCGCCGTCCTGGTCGCCCTCAACTCCGTCTTCCAGGTCCTCGCCTTCGGCGTACTCGGCTGGTTCTACCTCTCCGTGCTGCCCGGCTGGCTCGGCCTCTCCGGAGCGGCGTTGCAGGTCTCCGGGTGGGACATCGCCGGCAACGTACTGATCTTCCTCGGCGTCCCGCTGCTCGCCGGCTACCTCACCCGCCGCCTCGGCGAACGCGCGAAGGGCCGCACCTGGTACGAGGACGCGTTCCTGCCGAGGATCGGCCCGGTCGCCCTGTACGGACTGCTGTTCACCATCGTCGTCCTGTTCGCCCTGCAAGGCGACGCGATCACCAGCCAGCCGTGGGACGTCGTGCTGATCGCGGTGCCGCTGCTGGCCTACTTCGCGATCATGTGGGCCGGCTCCTACGGCCTCGGCCGGGCGATCGGGCTGAGCTACGAGCGGACCACCACCCTCGCCTTCACCGCCGCCGGGAACAACTTCGAACTGGCCATCGCCGTGGCGATCGGCACCTTCGGCGTCACCAGCGGCCAGGCGCTCGCCGGTGTCGTCGGACCACTGATCGAGGTACCCGTCCTCGTCGCGCTGGTCTACGTCAGCCTCGCCCTACGCCAGCGCCTCTTCCCGGCCACCGCCCCCGCCCGGAACTCCCCGTGACAGCCGCCAGGCGCGGGGCGGACGAAGCGGCCGAGACGGATTCCGGGGGACCGACCGTGTCGGGCGGTACACCCAACGGACCGATCGACGGCCACGTCAACGAGCCCTACCAGCCCCGTTTCCGTACCGCCCGGCTCGACCGGCAGCTACCCGGGATGCCCGCACGTCGGGGCGCCGCCCCGCCCGAGCCGACCGCAACCATCGACGTGCCCGCCACGCGCCGGCCGCGCCACCTGACCTCGAAGGAACCGACCATGCCCGACAGGCCCAGCGTCCTGTTCGTCTGCGTACACAACGCCGGCCGCTCCCAGATGGCCGCCGGCTGGCTCCGCCATCTCGCCGGCGACACCGTCGAGGTGAGGTCCGCCGGCTCCGCACCCGCCGACCAGGTCAACCCCGCCGCCGTCGAGGCGATGCGCGAGGTCGGCATCGACATCACCGACCAGACCCCGAAACTCCTGGAATGGGAGACGGCCGAGTCCTCCGACGTGATCGTCACCATGGGCTGCGGCGACACCTGCCCCGTCTTCCCCGGCAAGCGCTACGAGGACTGGCAACTCGACGACCCCGCCGGTCAGGGCGTCGATGCGGTCCGGCCGATCCGCGACGAGATCCGTACCCGGGTCGAGAAGCTACTGACCGAGCTGTCCGCAGGTCAGGCCGCTGGCTGAGGCGACGCGGTCGCCGGATGGTCCACGCCGGCCCGGCTCGGCTGGCCGGGACCTCCCGCGTCCGAACGGTCAGCCCCGGCCGGCGGTCTCGTCCGGCGGCCGGCCATGGCACCGGCCGTCCCGGCCAGCGACACGTCCGGATGGCGTCACCGGCGGCTCGCCGCCCGTCATCCCGTGCCGTGGCCGGCTCCACCGCCGAGGCGCCGACCGCAGCCGCCGCCTCGGCAGGGGCGGCGGCAGTCGGTCCTACCTCCTGTCAGCGGCCTGCCACGGGCTCTCCGGGGCGGCCGGTGTCGGCTCCGGCGGTCCGGGCGACGGAGCCGGTGCGGTCGGTGAGCGCGCGTACTCCGAGGTAGAGGAAGGGCAGCAGCAGGAGCAGGTCGGCCAGGTGCGCGATCGTCGGCTCCCGGGTGATCCGGCTGAGCGGAAACGCCAGCGCACCCAGGCAGACCAGTACGCCGACCGGCACCGGTGCGGCGCGCAGCCGGAGCAGCGCCGCGCCCAGTCCGAACAGGACGAGCGGAAAGAGCGGACCGGCGGCCCAGTAGAGCGACCAGGCGGCGAACGGATGCTGGTCGAGCAGTTCGATGGTGGTGGCGTGCGAGGCGCCGAAGAGCCCCTCGTGGATGCTCTGTACCCCGAACGCCACCCCGCCGACGGCCGCGAAGACGGTCAGCGGCACCGCCACCGCCACGTAGCGGGGCGCGGCGGCGCGGAGCCGGTCGTAGAGGCCGAGCAGGCCGACGAGCCAGCAGGCGCAGGAGAGCGCGCCGAGCGTACCGGCGGTGATGCCCTGCGAGTCGGGCTCCCAGAAGAAGCCGGAGGCGAAGTTCAGCAACGGTCCCAGCAGTAGAAACATGCCGAGAACGCTACGAACGGACGGCCGCCGCCGGATCCGCCCGACGGCACCGCCGGGCTACCGCGGTCGTCGTAGCCCGGCGAGCCCGCCGCGGTAGGCGAAGACCACGAGCTGGGCCCGGTCCCGGGCACCGAGCTTGGTCATCGCCCGATTCGCGTGCGTCTTCGCGGTCGCCGCGCTCATCCCGAGCCGGACACCCACCTCCGCGTTGGAGAGCCCGTCCGCGACCAGCGTCACCACCTCGCGTTCCCGGGCGGTCAGCGTGTGCAGGCCGGGTACCTCCGGGCCGTGCGCGTAGGCGGCGATCAGCCGGCGGGTCACCTCCGGGGCCAGCAGCGCGTCGCCGGCCGCCACCACCCGGACCGCCCGGCGCAGCTCGTCCGGCTCCAGGTTCTTCAGCAGGAAGCCGCTCGCCCCGGCGTGCAGTGCCGCGTAGACGTACTCGTCGAGTTCGAAGGTGGTCAGCACGACGACCCGGACCCCGGGCAGCCGGTCGTCGGCGAGGATCCGCCGGGTCGCGGTCAGCCCGTCGGTGCCCGGCATCCGGATGTCCATCAGTACGACGTCCGGCCGGTGCGCCCGGGTCAGTGCGATCGCCTCGTCGCCGTTTGTGGCCTCGGCGACCACCTCGATCTCCGGTGCCCGTTCCAGCAGCACCCGGAAGCCGGCCCGGACCAGCGTCTGGTCGTCCGCCAGCAACACCCGGATCGTCGTCATCCCGGCAGCCACCCCCGTACCTGGAAACCACCGCCACCGTCGGCCGGACCGGTGCGCAGCCAGCCGCCCAGCCCGGCGGCCCGTTCCGCCATCCCGCGCAGGCCGTTGCCGGGCGGCCCGGCGGCGCCCCGGCCGTCGTCGGAGACGGTCAGGACGAGCCCGTCGGGGCGGTAGCCGAGCCGTACCTCGATCCGGTCGGCCTCGGCGTGCCGGATCGCGTTCGCCACCGCCTCCTGCACGATCCGGTACGCGGTCGCCTCCACCGCCCGGGGCAGCGGGCGCGGCGTACCGTCCTGCCGCAGTACCGCGCCGGTCGTCTCGGCCAGCGTGGGCAGCCGGTCCAGGCCGGGCACCGGCGGTTCCGGGCCGCCCGCGCGGGTGCCGTCCCGGAGTACCCCGACCGCCGCCCGCAGTTCGGTCAGCGCCTCCCGGCTGGCGTGCCGGACCGCCTCCAACGCCGCCCGGGCCTGCTCCGGGTCGTCGTCGAGTACGTCGGCGGCCACTCCGGCCTGCACACCGACCACCGCCAGGGTGTGCGCGGTGACGTCGTGCAGCTCCCGGGCGATCCGGATCCGCTCCTCGACCACCCGCTGTTGTGCCGTACGGTCCCGTTCGGCGGTGAGCAGGGCGAGCCGGATCCGTCGGCTCCGTACCGTCTCGCCGAGCAGCAGCGCGGCCACGAACACCACGGTCGAGCCGTCCAGCGTCGCGTCCAGCGGCCCCACCCCGGCCACCGTGATCCGGCCCTGCGCGTCCAGCAGCACGAAGAGCGCGGCCAGCGCCAGGCCGAGCCGGCGGCGCGGGGCCACCGCGACCGAGTAGAGCGCGACCCAGACCGGGGCGGCCGGTGCGCCGCCGGGATACCGCGATACGTGGTAGAGCAGGAACAGCCCGCCGATCACCGCCAGCACCGCGGCCGGCCAGCGCCGCCGGGCGAGCAGGGCCGCCGCCATCGCCGCGCCGAGGCCGTACGCCCAGAGGTCCGGCGCCCGGTCGCCCGGCTGCACCGCCACGACCGCGATCCGGTACGCGGTCACCGCGCCGGCCGCCGCCGCGATCCCGGCGTCCACCGCCCAGCGCCGTCCCCGGCCACCGCCGAACGCCACCCCGGCCACGGCCCCGCCCCTCATTTGGCCACTGTACGTAGCCAGGCACCCGGCCGCGTACCACGGATGCGGTAGCCCGGTGGCCGGACGCCCGGCGTGCTTCCCCGACCCGGACGCGCCCGACCCGGCGGGTGAGCCGGAAGCCTCTGACCAGTGGCCCGGGTCCGCGTGCACCGTGCCGCCACCGGTTCATCATCGAACCGTCGTTTTGCGGCCATATGACACAGGAATCCTTCCGGGGTGCTGAGACTGCCCGCAGTGATCGGCTACCGCATCCTGGGCACCGCCGGGACGACGATTCTGGCCTGCTCCGGACTGGCCGCCGGGGCACTTCCGGTCGACCAGACCGGGGCGGAGCTGTGGCTGACCGACTGGCGACACCATCCGGGACCGGCCCTGCTCTGCGGATATCTCGGGCTCACCATGCTGGTGGCCGCCTGGTGGTGGGCGGGACGCGAGATCCGGCGGCCGGACGGTGCCGAGGTCCGCAGCCTGGTGGCCACCCTGGCACTCTGGTCCGGCCCGCTGCTGCTCTGCCCACCCCTGTTCAGCCGGGACGTCTACAGCTATCTCGCCCAGGGCGCGATGGTGCTCGCCGGCGCCGACGTCTACGAAGACGGGGTGTCACAGCTCGGCGGCCGGCTCGCCGCCGAGGTGCCGGAGATGTGGCAGCACACGCCGGCACCGTACGGGCCGGTCTTCCTCGGGCTCTCCGCACTGGTCGCCGGTGCGGCCGGTACGAAGGTGGCGGCCGGGGTGATCGGGCTGCGCCTGCTGGCCCTGCTCGGCGTCGGCCTGCTGGCGGTACTGCTGCCCCGACTGGCCCGGCACAGCGGGGTCGAGCCGGGCGCGGCGGTCTGGCTGGGCGTGCTCAACCCGTTGGTGCCGCTGCACCTGGTCGCCGGGGCGCACAACGAGGCGGTGATGCTCGGGCTGCTGGTGGCCGGGCTCTGCCTCGGGTTCGAGCGCCACTTCGCGCTGGCCACGGTCGTGGTGACCCTGGCCGCGCTGGTCAAGGCGCCGGCGGTGGCGGGGCTGCTGGTGGTGGTGGCGCTGGCCCGGCCGCACCACGGGATCCGGGCCGCGACGTTGCGTGCCGCCGGGCTGGCGCTGCTGACGGCGGTGGCGGTCAGCCTCGTCACCGGGCTCGGCTACGGGTGGATCGCCGCGCTCCGTACCCCGATCTACAAGCACAGTTGGTCGGTCTCCAGCGCCCTCGGGCGGGCGTCGGACCGGCTCGGCCAGGCGGCCGGGTTCGACCTCGGCGCCGCCCCGATGCAGTTCTGGACCTGGGTCGGTCTGCTCGCCGCCCTCGGCGGTACGGCCGTCGTCTGGTGGCACCGGCACCGGCTCGGCCCGACGTACGCGCTGGGCCTGGTCCTGGCGGCGGTGGCGGTACTCGGCCCGGCCACCCGGCCCTGGTACCTGCTGTGGGGCCTGGTCCTGATCGCCGCCGCCGCACCCGAGTCACCGGTACGCCGACTGGCCTCCCTGACCGCCGCGGCGGTGGCCTTCCTGACCCTGCCCAGCGGGTTCGGGCCGGATTCGGCGCAGCTCCTCCTCGCCACCGGCGGGGTGCTGCTCGGCATCGTCGCGATCGGGTGTTTCCGGTTGGGCACGAGCGCGCTGTCGACGGCACTGGCCGGTCCGACCTGGAACAGCCGGGCACTGGAGGGAACGTCCCGATGACCACCAGACCGTCCGGGACGTACGCCCGGGTGAGCCTGATCCTCGGGCTGGCCGGGGTGATCGCGGTCGCGATCGCGCTGCTGCCCGGGCACCGGGGCTGGTTCGACGTCGGCGTCTACCACGGTGCCGTCAACCACTGGCTGCACGATCGTGGCCAGCTCTACGACTACGTCCGGCCCGGCACCGACTACGGGTTCACCTACCCGCCGTTCGCGGCGCTCTGCATGCTGCCGATGGCGTGGCTGGACTGGTACCCGACGATCGCGGTCAACCTCGCCGTCACCGGGCTGGCCGCCGCCCTGGTGCTGTGGCTGCTGGTCGACCCGATCGTCCGGCGGGAGGGCTGGCAGCGGGGGTTCGGCTTCGCGCTCGCCGCGTGCCTGTTCGCGATGCTCGGCCCGGTACGCGACACGGTCAGCTTCGGCCAGGTCAACCTGGTGTTGCTCGCGCTGGTCTACGCCGACCTCTGGTTGCTCGACCGCGGTCACCGGCTCGCCGGGGTCGGCACCGGCATCGCGGCGGCCATCAAACTCACCCCGGCGATCTTCATCGGCTACCTGGTGGTCACCCGCCGCTGGCGGGCGGCGGGCACGGCGACGGCGACCGCGGCGGCGGCGACCCTGCTGACCTGGCTGGTGGCCCCGGAGGCCAGCCGGGAGTACTTCGGGCGGGCGGTCTGGGACACCGGCCGGGTCGGGGCGTTGGACTACGTCTCCAACCAGTCGCTGCTGGGGTTGGTGGCGCGGTGGAATCCGGAGCATCCGGACCGGCTCGTCTGGATCGTGCTGGTCGCGGTGGTCGTGGTGGTCTGGGCGCACCGGGCCCGCCAGGCGGCCCTGCGTGGGAACGACCGGGCCGGTTTCGCCCTGACCGGGGTGGCCGGGTGCCTGGTCAGCCCGGTCACCTGGGTACACCATCTGGTGTGGCTGGTGCCCGCGCTGGTGGTCCTCGCCGACTCCGCGCTGCTCCGCCGGCCGGCCGACCGGGTCCTCGCCGACTCCGCGCTGCTTCGCCGGCCGGCCGACCGGGCCATCGACGAGGATCCGGAGCTGTCCCACCTCGGCGCCCCGGCGTCCGGAGCACCGCGGTACGCTCCGGACTCCCCGCTCGGCACCAGCCGCCGGATGTGGGGCTGGTGGATCGGCGCCTACCTGCTGCTCTGCGGCAGCGTCGTCTGGCTGTGGTCCAGGGACCACAGCGGCGTCGTCGGGTTCGTCGGATCGAACTGTTACGTCCTGCTCGCCCTGGCCTTCCTGCTGTTCCTTCCGGTGGCCACGACCGCCGACGCCGACCCGGCCGGGGAGCGTCCGGCCGGCGGACCGTCCGGCCGGTGGGCAGCCGGACGTCTGCCGGGTGGCACCTAGGCGCCCGCCGGGGGCGGTCAGCCGGCATCGGTGGCCGGGATATCGTGGCGGGACGAGTCGGGCGCGGAATGCCGGCCGCGCTCGACCCCGTCCGGTGGTGTCACGGCCTCGGGCAGGGTGTCGATCGGGTTGTGGTAGGCGGGGGCGTACCCGGCCGAGCCGGACCGGCACCCGGCCGGCGGGACGGAGTGGATCGGATGCCCGACGCGGCAACGGCCGACGGGCCGGGGCGAGCCGACCGGCCGGAGCCGGGCGAGGTCGACGGGTCGGGGCCGGGCGAGGTCGACGGGCACGGCGGCGCTGATCCGTTGTCGGTCTTCACGGCGCAGCGGGGCCGGCTGCACGCGGTCGCGTACCGGGTGCTGGGGCGGGTTGCCGATGCCGAGGACGTCGTCCAGGAGACCTGGCTGCGGTGGAGCCGGGTACCTGTCGCCGAGGTCGCCGACCCCGAGGCGTACCTGGTGCGCGTCACCACCCGGCTGGCGATCGACCGGTTGCGCAGCGCACACGCCCGCCGCGAGTCGTACGTCGGGCCGTGGCTGCCCGAACCGATGCTGACCGGCCCGGACGTCGCCGAGACGGTGGCCAGGGACGACGCGGTCTCCACCGCGATGCTGCTGGTACTCGAAGCCCTCTCCCCGCTGGAGCGGGCGGTCTTCGTGCTCCGCGAGGCGTTCGACTACTCGTACGCCGAGATCGCCGGGTTCGTCGGCCGCTCCGAGCCGGCGGTACGGCAGACCGCCCGCCGGGCCCGCGAGCACGTCGACCGGCAGCACGTCCGGTACGACACCGACGCCGCCACCCAGGCGCTGGTGACCGAGCGCTTCCTGGCGGCCTGTGCCGGCGGGGACCTCGGCGGGCTGCTGGCGGTGCTTGCCCCGGAGGTGGTGCTGATCAGCGACGGTGGCGGCCTGGCGCCGGCGCCGCGCAAGGCGATCGTCGGCCTGGAGTTGGTGGCCCGGGCGATGCTGACCTTCGCCGGACGGCTGCCGGCGGATCCGGCGATCGACGTCGTCCGGTTCAACGGTGCCCCCGGCATCGTGGTCAGCTCCGCCGGGATCCCCGTCGCGGCGGTCAGCCTGCACCTGCTGGACGGCACGATCAGCGCCATCCACCTGGTGAGCAACCCGGAGAAGCTGACCGGGCTGCGCGACCTCCGGTCACCCTGACCGGGCCGCGCGCCTTCCGGTCATGCTGACCGCGAGAGGCCGTCGCCACCTGCCCGGCCCAGGCCGGTGGACCCGGTGGTGGCCCGGGAGGTCCCGCCCCGGACGGAGCCGTTCCGGGAGATCGCCCGCAGCGGCACGGTCAGCCACCGGGAGAGCCGGTAGGTGGGGGTCGGGCTGCTGGTCACCACCTCCTTGTAGAGCGCGGCCCAGCGTCCGGCCAGGTACCAGCGGTTCGGGGTGTCGTCCGGGTGGGTGAACTGGATGACCGCGTCCCGCCGGCCGAGGCTGACCGGCTGGTGCAGGTAGCCGAAGCGGAACGGGCGGCCGTCCCGGCCGCGCAGCCGGCGGGCGATGGTGTCCGCGGCGTGCGCCGCGCTGGGTATCCCGCTCTGGCAGGTGCCGTGCAACGTTCCCCAGGGCGCCTGGATCGCGGCGGCGTCGCCGACCGCGTACACGGCTGGGTCGGAGAGCGCGCGCAGGGTCGGGTCCACCACGATCCGCCCTCGTGGGTCGACCGTCAGGCCGGCCTCGGCCGCCAGCGGCGGGGCCACGAAACCCGTGGTCCAGAGGCAGGCGTCGACCGGTACGAGTTCGCCGTCGGCCAGTTCGACCGCGTCCGGCAGCACCCGGACGACCTCCACCTCCGTGCGTACCTCGATGCCGAGCCGGTCCAGCGAGCGGTGCAGCCGGGCCCGGGCCCGGTCGCCCATCATCGCGCCGGGCGTGGCCCGGGTCAGGAGTACGACCCGCAGGCCGGGCCGGTTCTCCGCGATCTCCGCCGCCGCCTCGATCCCGGTGAGCCCGGCGCCGCAGACCGCCACCGTTCCGCCGCCACGTCCGTCGAGTTCGGAGAGTCGGGCGGCCAGCCGGGCCGCCGTGGCCGGGCTGTCCAGGGTGTACGCGTGCGCGTCCGCCCCGGGCACGGTGACGTGGTCGGCGACGCTGCCGAGCGCGTACACCAGGATGTCGTAGCCGATGCCCCGGTCGCCGTCGGCGGTCGCCAGTCGGACCTTGCGACGCTCCCGGTCGATCGCGGTGGCCCGGCCGGGCCGGAACTCGACCCCCGTGCCGCGCAGCAGGTCCGGGATCTGGTGGTCGACCAGCCGTTGCCCGGTGCCGATCTGGTGCATCCGCAGCCGCTCGGTGAACCGCGTGGACGGGTTGACCAGGGTGACCCGGCCACCGCTGCGGCGGGTACGCCGGGCCAGCCGGATCGCCGCCATCGTGCCGGTGTAGCCGCCGCCCAGGACGACGATCCGGGGTCCGTTCGGGTTCGGTGCCATCGTGTTCCGCCTTCTTCCTGTCATCCGGTGGGGTCGCGGCGGGGTGCCGCGTCCTGCCGGCCGGCCGTGCCTTCGCGGCCGGTCCGGGTCTTGTCGGCCGGTTGGTGCTCCGGCCGATCACCACCCAGGACGGGCCGGCGCCTGGCGGGCGTGAGCCGTAGGCCCTATGACCTGGGTCACCCGTCGTTGCGTCCGCGGGCCGCTTCCGCGCTTGACCCTCGACCTCGTCGAGGCCACAGCATCGGCGGCGGAGAACGGGCCGACGCAGGGGAGTGGACGATGGAGCAGGACACCGACGAGACGATGGCGGGCATCGCCGAGGCGGTCGAGTGGGGGCGGGCCGGGCGTACCGGGGCGGCGCGGGAGCGGTTGACCGAGTTGTGGGGGCGGATCGGTCCGGCCGGTGACCCGTTCCACCGCTGCACCCTGGCGCACTACCTGGCCGACCTCCAGGAGGACCCGGCCGAGGAACTCCGCTGGGACCTGCGGGCGTTGGAGGCCGCCGACACGCTGACCGACGAGCGGGCCCAGCGGCACGACACCAGCCTCCAGGTCGCGGCGTTCCGGCCGTCGTTGCAGCTCAACCTCGCCGAGGACTATCGCAAGCTCGGCCGGCCGGACCAGGCCCGGGAGCACCTGGCCCTGGCCCGGGAGAGTCTGCCGGCGCTCGGCGACGACCCGTACGGCCAGATGATCAGGGACGGCGTCGTACGGCTCGGCGCGCTGCTGGCCGCCACCGACCCGACGGCCGGGCCCGTGACGCCCGGCTACGGCCGCCCCGGAACGGACTGAGCAGCGGGTACGACCAGCGTCCACCAACCTCCGATGTAGACGGAGCTGGCGTCGGGGCGGAGTGCCGGGGGAGAGTGCCGTCCGTCAGGTGGGACGGAATTGATCCAACGTATTGACGAACTCCGTCGACGCCTGTGAACATTCGATCGGGAAGCCGGAACTTTAGAACAAGCAACAAAAAGTCTCCGGCTGCCCGACGAAACTTCCCCACAGGCTGCGTCGAATTCCTGGAGCGGAGCGCATGTCGGCATCGGGCTCGGTCATCACCGTCCACAATCCCGGCACGGGCGAACCGCTCGGGGAGGTCGAGTCCACCAGCCCGGAGCGGCTGGCCGAGGCGGTCGAGCAGGCACAGCTCGGCCAGGCGGCGATGGCCGCGATGCCCGCACACGAACGGGCCGCGCTGCTCGGCCGGATCGCCGACCTGGTCGAGGGCGAACGGGCCGAGCTGGCCCGGCTGCTCGCGGCCGAGAACGGCAAGCCGCTGCCGCAGACCCGGGGCGAGGTCGAGGCGGCGATCCGGATCTTCCGTGGGTACGCGGCCGAGGCGACCAGGATCTTCGGCCGGCAGACCCCGCTGGACGCCGTACCGGGGCTGGAACGGCACCTGGCGGTGACCGTACGTGAGCCGCTCGGCGTCGTCGCCGCGCTGGTCCCGTTCAACTACCCCGTCGAGCTGTACGCGCACAAGGCCGCCGCCGCGCTGGCCGCCGGCAACGCCGTACTCGTGCAGCCGCCGGCCCGCTGCCCGCTGGCCCTGGCCCGGATCGCCGAGCTGGTCGAGGCGGCCGGCGCACCCCGGTACGCCCACCGGCTCGTCCCCGGCGGCGTGCGGGTGTCACAGGCGCTGGCCGAGTCACCCGGGGTCGCCGCCGTCAGCCTGACCGGCAGCACCGAGGCGGGCCGGGAGATCGCCCGCCGGGGCGCCGGCACGCTGAAGAAGGTACTGCTGGAGCTGGGCGGCAACGACGCGCTGATCGTCTGCGCCGACGCCGACGTGGAGGCGGCGGCCCGGGCGGTGGTACTCGGCCGGCTGGCCCGGGGCAACGGGCAGATCTGCTGCGCGGTCAAGCGGGTCTACGTGCAGGAGCCGGTGCACGACGACTTCGTCTCGGCGCTGCTCGCCCAGACCGCCAAGCTCTCCGTCGGCGACCAGTTGCTGGAGTCGACCGACGTCGGGCCGCTGATCGCCGAGTCCGCCGCCGAACGGGTCGAGGCGGCGGTCGGCCGGCTGGTCGCCGACGGGGCCCGGCTCGCCACCGGCGGTACCCGCCGGGGCGCCTTCGTCGACCCGGCCGTACTGGTCGACGTGCCGACCGAGAGCGCCGCGTTCGCCGAGGAGATCTTCGGGCCGGTCGCCCCGGTGGCCCGGTTCACCGATCCGGCCGACGCCGTCCGGATGGCCAACGAGTCGCCGTACGGGCTCCAGGCCGCGGTCTTCACCCGGGACATCTCCCGGGCGTTCACCATCGCCCGGCAACTCGACGTCGGCGGAGTGGTGATCAACGGCTCGACCGCGCTGCGCGCCGAGAACCTGCCGTTCGGCGGCACCAAGGACACCGGCGGCTACCGCGAGGGGCTGCACGACACCCTGCGCGACCTCACCCGGCAGAAGACCGTCGTGGTGACGGAGGCGTTCGGGTGACCGTCGCTGCCGGGTCACCGAAGGCGAGCAACGCCCTGGAGCTGCGCGGCGTACGCAAGGAGTTCGGCGGCGTACCCGTGCTGCACGGGGTGGACCTGGTCGGCCGGCCGGGCGAGGTGGTCGCGGTCGTCGGGGCGAACGGTGCCGGCAAGTCCACGCTGATCAAGATCCTGGCCGGCGCGCTGCCGATGAGCGGCGGCGAACTGCGGCTCGACGGCGCGCGGATCGAGCTGACCTCGCCGCACGACGCGCACGAGCACGGCATCCGTACCGTCTACCAGGAACTCACCCTGGTCCCCGAGCTGACGGTGACCGAGAACCTGCTGCTGGGCAACTTCCCCCGGCGGCGTACCGGACTGATCGACTGGCCGGCCGCGCACGCCCGGGCCGGCAAGCTGCTCGCCGAGATCGGGTTCGGTGCCGTGCGGCCGAGGGCCATCGCCGGCCGGTTGACGGTGGCCCGGCAGCAGATGGTCGAGATCGCCAAGGCGCTGGTCAGCGAGCCCCGGGTACTCGTGCTCGACGAGCCCTCGGCGGTGCTCGCCGGCACCGACCTGGACTCGCTGTTCGGGCTGATCCGCCGGCTGCGCGACCGCGGGACGCTGGTGATCTACGTGTCGCACCGGCTGGCCGAGGTGCTCGACCTGGCCAGCTCGATCGTGGTGGTCAAGGACGGCCGGGTGGTGGCGACCACCGAGCCGGCCCGGACCAGCGAGGACGAGCTGATCCGGCTGATGGCCGGCCGGCGGCTGGAGCGGATCTATCCGGACCGGCGGAGCGGGTTCGGCGAGCCCCGGCTCCGGGTCAGCGGGCTCTCCCGGCCCGGCGAGTTCACCGACGTCTCGTTCACCGTCCGGGCCGGCGAGATCGTCGGGATGTTCGGCCTGGTCGGCTCCGGCCGCAGCGAACTGGCCCGGTGCGTCTTCGGCGCCGAGCCCGCCGCGACCGGCGAGGTCCGGGTCGCCCTCGATCCCGGCTCGACTGTGCGGAAGGGGCGACGGCCCACCTTCCGGAGCCCGGCCGAGGCGATCGCCGCCGGGCTGGCGCTGGTGACCGAGGACCGCAAGCGCACCGGTCTGGTCCCGGAGCTGACGGTACGGGACAACATCGGCCTGACCACGCTGTACGCGACCACCCGGGCCGGGCTGCTCGACGTACCCCGGCACCGCCGCGCGGTCGACGACCTGATCGCCCGGCTCGACATCCGGCCGGCGCACTGCGCGACGATGCCGGTAGTCCGGCTCAGCGGCGGCAACCAGCAGAAGGCCGTACTCGCGAAGTGGCTGCTCGCCGGTCCCCGGGTGCTGATCCTGGACGAGCCGACCCGGGGCGTCGACATGGCGACCCGGATGAGCATCTACCGGATGGTCGACGACCTCGCCCGCGAGGGTCTCGCCGTACTGCTGATCTCGTCGGACCTGACCGAGGTGCTGGGCGCGACCGACCGGGTGCTGGTGATGCGGGAGGGCCGGATCACCGCCGAACTCGACGCCGACCGCAGCACCGAGGACGAGGTGCTCGGCCACTCGATAGGACGCGCCGGATGACCCCGATTGGAGACGACCGGATGGGCCTCGACTGGACGCGCGGCACGACGAGGTGCGGCACGACGAGGTATGGCACGACGAGGTGCGGTACGACCCCGGGACGGGCCGGATGACCGGGCAGCTCACCAGGGTCGAGCCGGATCCGGCCGCCGAGCCCGGCCGGCGGCCCCGGTTGACCGTCGCGGGCCGGCCGGTGACGGTGGAGACCGGGTTCCTCACCCTGGTGGTGCTGGCCCTGGCGGTGGCGGCGCTGACCTCGGACGCCTTCCTCACCCAGACCAACCTGACCAACCTGCTCAAGCAGATGGTCACCACCGGACTGCTCGCCTTCGGCATGCTGGTGGTGATCCTCACCGGCGGCATCGACCTCTCGGTCGGCTCGGTGGTGGCGTTCGCCGGCATCGTCACGGCAGGGCTCGTCTCGGGGCTGCCGCTGCCGCTGGCCATGGCGGTCGGCATCGCCAGCGGGATCGCCTTCGGGCTGGTCAACGGCGTCCTGGTCGCCCGGTTCGAGCTGGCGCCGTTCGTGGTCACCCTGGCCGCGCTGACCACGATCCGGGGACTGGCCTTCGTCTACTCCGACGTGCCGATCGCGCCGGAGCACCCGGACTTCTTCTGGCTCGGCTCCGCGATGCTCGGGCCGATCCCGCTGACCACCGTGATCATGCTGCTCGTCTTCACGCTCGGCGGGGTCTTCCTGCGGCGTACTCCGGCCGGGCGGGCGATCATCGCGATCGGCGGCAACGCCGAGACCGTACGCCTGGCCGGCATCAACGTACGCCGGCACGTGGTGCTGGCGTACACGATCAGCGGTGCCTGCGCGGGCCTGGCCGGGGTGATCCTGGCCAGCCGGGTCGGCATCGCCCAGCCCAGCGTCGGGGTCGCGTTCGAGCTGGACGCCATCGCCGCCTGCGTGATCGGCGGGGCGAGCCTGGCCGGCGGCCGGGGCTCGGCCCGGGCCACCCTCGGCGGCGTCCTGGTACTGGTGCTGATCAACAACCTGCTCAACCTCTACGACGTGCAGAGCTTCTGGCAGCAAGTACTCAAGGGCGTCGTCATCGTCGTGGTCATCGGAGTGCAACGTGCGAGCCGGCCCCGGACCTGAGTGGTCCCGGCGCCGGAAGCGTCCCGTCGACCGGCACCCGGGTCCGGGCCGGTCGGGCAACACCCCCACCACAGGATGGAGAACCGGCAGATGAACGCGAAGCGGCTCACCGGGCTGTTACTCGTCGGCGTGCTCGCCGCCGGCCTGACGGCCTGCTCGGACGACGACGGCGACGGGTCCGGCGACGGCTCCTACACGGTCGGGGTCGCCAACTTCACCCTCGGCGGCCCGTACTTCAGCGGCATGGACAAGGCGATCGCGGCCCAGGCGGCGAAGAAGGGCAACGTCGAGATCGTCAGCACCGACGCCAACGGCGACGCGGCGAAGCTGGCGGCCAACGTCGAGGACCTGCTCAGCAAGAACGTGGACGCCATCATCATCTCCGGCGGGCCGCTGGAGTCGGCACCGGCGGTACTCAACTCGATCAAGGCGGCCGGCAAGCCGGTGGTACTGGTGGACCGGAAGTTCGCCACCGGCGAGTACACGAGCTGGATCGGCCCGGACAACGAGGCGATCGGCCGGCAGAACGGCGAGTTCCTGGCCCAGCGGCTCAGCTCGGGCGGCAAGGTCGGCATCATCAAGGGCGGCCCGGCGGACAACAGCATCGGGCTGGCCCGGACCAACGGGGTCAAGGCGGCGTTGCAGGGCAAGCCCGGGATCGTCCTGGTCGAGGCGCCGGACTTCGGCAACTGGAGTTCCGACGGCGGGCTGACCGTGATGGAGAGCCTGCTCGCCACCAACGCCGACCTGGCGGCGGTGTTCTGCGAGAACGACGCGATGTGCCTGGGCGCGCAGCGCGCGGTGGCCGACGCCGGCAAGTCCCAGCAGATCGTCATCGCCGGGGTCGACGGGCAGGCCGAGGCGCTGAAGGCGATCCTGGACGGCACCAACTACCTGGTCACCGGCCTGAACGACGCCGACATCATCGGCAGCATGGGCCTGGACCGGGCGGTCGAGATCCTCGGCGGCGGCACGGTCGAGAAGGACACCGTCGTCGACTCGCCCCGGGTCACCAAGGAGAACGCGGCGCAGTACCTGAAGGACGGCGAGTTCTGAGCGCGGGGGTCGGCGGTGACGCCGGCCCGGTCCAGGTGGCGGATCGGCGACGCCACGCGGCATCGACAGCACGGGAATCGGAGGTCCACTGTCTGGCCGGACCCCGCACGAGGGTGCGGGGCCGGGGTCGGCGAACTCACCCACCGTCGAAAGGGCGCCTCCCATGCACGGACAGTCGCACAGCAGAACCCGCCGGTCGGTCTGGACCGTGGCCGCCGCGACCCTGGTCGCGGTCGTCACGGCGACCCCGGGCGCGGCCACGGCCGCGTCTCCGGCCGCCGGCACCGCCGCACCGGCCGAAACCACCACCACCACGACCGCCCACGCGGCGGACGACCCGACCCGGCCGGGCTGGACCCTGCGGTACGAGGAGAACTTCCGCACCCCGCTGGGCGGGACCAACGCACCATGGGTACGCGAGAACCACGCCCAACCGTTCGACACGATCATGGACGACGCCGGGCAGTGGTACCGGAACGACTACGGGCCGGCCTGGACGACCGCGTTCAACTCGTTCTCGACCTACCGCAAGGAGTTCCCGGTCGGGCAGGACGGCTGGCTGACCGCCTCGCTGTCGGCCCGGGACTGGAACAACGACGGCGTCATCGAGGCCCCGCCGTCGATCACCACCCAGGCGCTCGGCGCCGAATCCGTCGCCCGGCTGACCGTGCCGGACCACACCGGCGGGGCGATCCTCCGGCCGACCCGGCAACTGCCGGACCGCTACCGGATCGAGTACAAGCTGAAGACGCTCGACTTCGGCGGCAAGCGCAACGGCAGCATCTCGTACGGCGGCCGGGAGAACGGCTACGGCACCGCCGGCTGTAAGACCCAGCACCCGTGGGGCGAGGGCTCGGACAGTCCGGGCTGGTCCGGTGACGCCTCGGTGCCGTACTGCGAGTGGCAGGACGTTCGGCGCGGCCCGTACGGCTACAACGGCTTCCACTTCCTGTCGATCGTCGACTTCGCCAACCCGGCACCCCGGAACAACCACTTCTGGCACTACCGCCGGAAGGTGCTGATGGACTCGTTCTCCCAGCACCCGGACCGGGTCGGCGCCGGCACCGGCGGCCGGGTCTGCGACGCGAGCACCAACACCTACTACAACTACCGGGACAGCAGCTTCAACACGGTGAACATGTGGATCAGCGGGATGCCGAACTGGACCCCGGGCCGGGGCGGGCTGGCCGGCAACTCGCAGTGGTTCATGACCACCTGTTCCGGCGGGGTCGCCGAGCAGCAGCTCTCGTCGGCGGCCGAACTCCAGCCGGAGCTGATGCCGAACGAGTTCTACACCTTCGCGATCGAGCGGGACGCCACCGGTTACGTGTTGGAGGCGAGCGGCAATTTCGCCCGGGCCGGTCGGCAGACCATCCGGTTCCACCGCCCGTTCGTGGTCGGCAACGCGCCGATCTGGCACTACAACACCAAGCCCGGCGAGTACGACGGCCGGTTCAACGGCAACCTGGTGCAGAACGACTACAACGGCTCCACCACCTGGCCGAACCAGTGGCCGGCCGGGTCGGCGTACCCGGACTGGTTCGTCATCGGCGACCTCTACACCAACGTGTACGAGGGCAGCGCCAGCCTCACCGACATCCGGCTGTACGAGCCGGAGCAGCAGCCGCCGGCGAACAACCTGGCGTTGAACCGGCCGGCCAGTGCCGACAGCCAGTGCGCGGCGGTCGAGGCGCCGGCCAAGGCCGTCAACGGAAGCTGGACCGGCGGTACCTCGGACAAGTGGTGCTCGCTCGGCGCCAGCAAGTGGCTGCGGGTCGACCTCCAGGCCGACCGGCAGGTGGGGCGGTTCGTGGTGCGGCACTCCGGAGCGGGTGGCGAGAAGGCGTCCTGGAACACCCGGGACTTCGACCTCCAGGTCAGCACCGACGGCAACACCTGGAGCACGGTCGCCTCGGCCCGGGGCAACACCGCCGACGTCACCACGCACACCGTGTCACCACGAACAGCCCGGTATGTCCGGCTGAACGTGCTCAACCCGACGAGTGACAGCGACCGGGCGGCCCGGATCTTCGAGCTGGAGGTCTATCCGAGCTGAGGACCGTCTCCGGAGACGACGAAAGGGCCAGCCCCGGGTGG